>NZ_JBSIUS010000001.1:0-1319148 GCF_053654635.1 Helicobacter sp. 23-1046
TGGGAGTTTGGCAGTATGAGATTGAAACTAAAACAAGGTGAGTTAGCCACGCTAGAAACGCTAGAAAATTTAGGCTTTGATAGCGTGGTGGTTGAGAAGCAAGAGAGTTTGCAAGGCGAAAAAGTCTATCGCATTGACATAATGCCACTAGATTCGTATCAAAAATTCATTGAATCAAAAAATGTTGAGAATAAATAATACATTATGTGTGAAAATGCTTGAAATTTTTAATAGTTTTAAAAACGCAAAGGATTTTTTGCAAGAACCTTTTAACCACGCTTTGCAAGGGGATTTTAGCAAAGAAAACTTGCTGATTTTTGATGATAATCTCAATGCTATGCGGTTTTTGCTCCAAAGCGGCAAAATCCAAAAAGACTACAAAAACAGCGTGGATTTAATCTACATTGACCCGCCTTTTGCCACAAATAATACCTTTAGAATGGGTAGCACCATAAGCGCGTCTTTAAGTGCAAATGTCGCGTATAGCGATAAATTTAGCTTAGATTCTTACTTGGAGTTCTTGTATTATCGCCTCGTGCTAATGCGCGAAATGCTAAGTGAAAAAGGAAGCATTTATGTGCATACAGACTGCAAAATCGGGCATTATGTCAAAATTGTGCTTGATGAAGTTTTTGGCAGGGATTGCTTTATAAACGACATTACGTGCGTGAAATGCAACCCTAAAAACTTCGCTAAAAAGGGCTATGGCAATATCAAAGATAGTGTGTTGTTTTATGCTAAAAGCGCGAAGTTTATTTGGAACGATATAAACGAGCGTGTGAGCGATGGTGATTTAGCAAAGTGATTTAACAAACGCGATGAAAGGGGTGCATACACGACTATCCCGCTTCACGAACCGGGCGAGGTGCTAAATGGTGAGAGTGGGCAAGAATGGAGGGGGTTAAAACCGCCAAAAGGTAGGCATTGGCGTTGCACTTTGAGCGAGCTTGATAGGCTACAAAGCGAGGGGCTAATCGAGTGGAGCAAAAACGGCAATCCGCGCAAAAAAATCTATGCAAACAATTATAGAAGCAAGAAAATCCAAGATATTTGGGAATTTAAAGACGCTCAAAAAGTGCGCTACCCTACGCAAAAAAAACACCGCGCTATTGCGTCAAATCATTTTAATGTCTTCAAACGCAGATTCGCTTGTGATGGATTGCTTTTGTGGGAGCGGGGGATTTTTGCGCGAGGCGTTTGGTTTGGGGCGGAGATTTATCGGTATGGATTCTAGCGCGGAAGCGGTGCGAATCAACAAAGAGTGGATAGCTAAAAGCGCGTGTAAATGCGCTATGCTACGCAGGACGATACCGCACACAAAAGCCACGCACGAAACATTCGCGGTGTGAATGTAGATGGCTGGTGTGAATCTAGCGCGATTTTGCTACCTTGTTTTTGCGTAATTTTGGACTAGCCCTATGGTGCGCAGGTGCAAAGAAACTCTTTGGGATAAAATCCTTTTGAAAAAACCTTAGCGAAAATAAATAGGCAAAGTTTTGTATAATTGTGATTTGGTTACGCTTTTTAATCTAAACATAATATAATGGCAACAAATTCACTAAAAGGACATTTTTTAATGACTTCAGTAGCACAACAATATGATGAAAAATATAAGCAAAATCTAGAATCTAGATTAGATTTTTCGCTATCAACGCAAAAAAATTCACAAAATAATACAATCAATTTACAAGATTTTCGCACGATTCCCATTGATTATTCGTGGTCGTTTAGTGATAAAACACAAAAAGACACTGCCTATATCACGCACAGCTACTATACCTATCCTGCAAAATTTATCCCTCAACTTACCTCACGACTAATTAAACTATATAGTAAGCCTTTGGACTTGGTGCTTGACCCTTTTATGGGGAGTGGGACGACTATGGTAGAAACCCTTGTGCATAATCGCCGTTGCGCTGGAGTAGATATAAATCAAATCGCATATCTTGTCGCAAAGGCAAAAACTACGCCCTTAGATATAAATCTTTTGAAGCAAGAGTTTAGTGCGTTGTCAGTGAAGTTTTCAAATGATGATAAAAACTCGCTATTTTTTCAAAAATCATCACAAAACAACTCTAAGAAGAAAGCAAAATGTAACAATATCCAAAATCTAAAAAATATCGATTCAAATGAGCGCATTGATTATTGGTTTAAGTCAAAGCAAAAGTGCGAACTTAAAGAAATTTTGACGCACATTTTAGGGATTGAAAATAAAGATATACAAGATTTTTATCTAGTCGCTTTTGCTCAGATTTTAAAAACCTGCTCGATTTGGCTACAAAAAAGCATAAAACCCACAAGAGATTTACACAAAAAAGATGCAGATTGCTACACACTATTTTTAACTCAAGCAAAAAAAATGATAAAAAAACACGAACAATTTAACCAAATGCTTGATGCAAATATGCTCACAAATATTGACAAACATTTAAATCTTTCGTGTGGGGATTCTAGGTGTTTGCCACTTAAAGACAACGAAGTCCAACTTATCATTACAAGTCCTCCGTATGTAACGAGTTATGAATATGCCGATTTGCACCAGCTACCAAGTCTATGGCTTGGATTTTTGGATAATCTAAGCGAATTTAGAAAAAAATTTATCGGCAGTAGTTTTAGAGAAAACTCTTTACCAAACACGGATTTACAAAGCAAAATTGCACAAAATATCATCACGCAACTTAAGGGCAAAAAAGCTATTGAAGTGCAATGCTATTATGCTGATATGTTGCAATCATTTGCAGAAATGTATCGTGTGCTAAAACCAAAATCAAAAGCCTGCATAGTAATTGGCAATACAGAATTTAGGGGAGTTGAGATTTTAAACGCGGAAGTATTTGCTGAACAAATGCAAAATCTAGGCTTTAAAATGCGCAATATTATCCACCGAGAAATCCCATCAAAAATGCTCCCCTCCACACGCGACTCTAAAACAGGACGATTTGCAAAAACAAAAAATACCGATAAACTCGTATATCCCACCGAATACATTTTGATAATGGAGAAGTAATGACTATTATGGACTTAATAAATCTTTATAAAAACAAAAAAGCAAAATTTGGCAATGAGACATATAAATATCTCTCGCAAATTTTTAAGGAAGCAAAGGAAATCCATAGAGATTTTGCCTTGCAAAAAGGTATAAACGATACCGAGCAATCTTGGAGGGCATTTAAGGGTAAAAATTTAGAAAAACTTATCGAATACATAATCGCTGATAGTGTGCGAAATCTAGGGCTAGAAATCATCAATGGCAACAAACTAGAAACAACCAAAAACTTACCTAAAAATTTGGAAATGATAAAACGCAATCTTTGCGTGGATTATGGTGAGTTTGGTATGCACTTGCCCGATGTGGATATGGTAGTTTTTGAGCCAAAATCTTGCAAAATTATTGCTGTTCTATCAAGCAAGGTTACTTTGCGCGAACGCATAGCCCAAACAGGATATTGGAAACTTAAATTGCTAGAATCTAGCATTACAAGGCATATTAAAGTCTTTTTTATCACGCTTGATGAGGACGAAACCCTGCGCGTAAAAAGTCCTGCTAAAAAAGGCAGGGCAATTTGTGAGGTCGATACCGATGGGTGCTATATTTTAAGTAGCGCAGATTTTGAGCCTAGCAAAAAGATAAAGTTATTTTCAGAATTTATTAGCGATTTAAAAAAGATTTTATAATTTTTTGGTCGCAGTGCAAACGAGAATGTAAATGTTAGCTTTTATCATTTTTGCCATTACACTTTTTGGGATTTTGGTGCGTCCGTTTGGATTTGGCATTTGGGTGTATTCTAGCATTGGCGCGGTGGCGACACTCGCACTTGGACTTGTGGAGCTACGCGATTTGGGCTTTATATTTTTGCTTATTTGGGATTCTGCGCTCACCCTTATCGCGCTTATTGTGATTAGCTATTGCTTACAGGCGTTTGGATTTTTTGAATGGCTAATTTTTTGGGTGCTAAAAATCTGTGCCGTAAAATATTCCGTAAAAAACGCAAAATCTCATTCTTGGCATTGCGAGGATTTGACTTGTCATACTGAGGGCGTAGCCCGAAGTATCTCTAAAAGCTCAAACAATAGAGATTCTTCGCTCACTGCGTTCGCTCAGAATGACAAAGAAAAAGATATTTTGCTTGCTCAAAACGACAATGCTGGAGTGCAAAAGGGCGAATTTGCCATAAACACGCGCAAAGCATTTGTTTTTCTTTGCGTATTTTGCGCATTCACAAGCGCGGTGTTAGCAAATGACGGGGCGATTTTGATTTTTACGCCACTTGTGCTAGGGTTATTTTTGCGCGCTCGCAACGCGACAAACCCCCAAATCATCGCCTTTTTGTTTGCCACCGCCTTTATGTGCGACATTAGCTCAAACGCGCTTATCATCTCAAATCTCACCAACATTATCACCGCAAGATTCTACCACATAGGCTTTGGCGACTTTGCGCGGACAATGTTTGTCCCAAATACCTTTGCTGTGTTAGGCGCAACCCTGCTATTTTTAGCGGTGTTTCGCACTTCGCTTTCCGTGCCACTGCTCTTTCGCACCCCGCTCAAACCCAAACTCTCAAACAAACTTTTTGCCCTGCATTTTGCGTGTATTTGCGTGTTTGTAGCAAGTTTTTTTATTTCCACGCATTTTGCCCTGCCTTTGAGTGTGAATTGTGGAATCTATGCGGGGATTTTGCTTTTTATTCTGTGGCGTAAATCGCATAGCAAGGCAAAATCCACGCTAAAAAACGCGCCATTTGGCATTATCATCTTTGTCTTTGGGCTGTTTGTGGTGGTATCCGCGCTTACAAAAACGGAGCTTCAGCTCGCATTTGATGTGTTTTTAAGCGGGCTATCCCACGATGCAATTAGTAGCACTTTTGGCGTTAGTGTTGCTAGTGCGATTGGCTCAAGTATATTTAATAATTTGCCTATGGTGCTTTTTGGCAATTTAACGATACACGAGATGTTTCCACCTTTTCCTTTTGCGCATTTTTTTGGAGAAAAACCGCATTTGTTCACTTTGAGTTTAGCAAGTATTGACTTTGGTATAAATACAAATCTCAAACAAACCCTTGTATATGCGCATTTGCTAGGGTGCAACATCGGCTCAAAGCTAACGCCTATCGGCTCTCTCTGCACTTTGCTTTGGTTATCTTTACTCGCCAAAAACTCGCTTTTATCCCAAAAGGGCGTAGATTTTGGCTTTTGGGGCTATTGCAAATACGCGCTGATTTTCACGCCTTTTGTGCTATGTTGCGCGTGTGCGGGACTATGGCTAGGCGCATAGATTCACGCGAATCCTACCCATAAATGCGCGAATCCAAAGCCGAATCTAAAAAAGCAAATTTTTGCTAAAATCACGCAATTTTTAATTTTAGATTCAAAGGATTTGTGATGAAAAAATTATACAGCAAAAATTTCTTTTCGCCCTGCCCGATAGAAACCACGCTAAACCTCATCGGCAACAAATGGAAAATGCTAATCGTGCGTGATTTGCTAGGCGGGACAAAGCGATTTGGAGAGCTAAAAAAATCCATAAGCGCGAGTAAAAATCAAATCATAAGCCAAAATGTGCTAACCCAAAATCTGCGCGAGTTAGAAAATGCGCGAATCATCAAGCGCAAAGTCTATGCCGAAGTCCCGCCAAAAGTGGAGTATTCGCTCACCGAGCTAGGCGAATCTTTGAATGCAGTTTTGGCGAGTTTGGAGCATTTTGGGAGAGCGTATCAAGGGCATTTATAAAAGATTTTGTTACAATTTCATAAATTTTATAGCGCAAGGAGTGAATAATGGCGTGTGTGTTGCAAATCGGAGCGGGTGGCGTAGGTGGCGTAGTCGCGCATAAAATGGCGATGAATAGGCGTGTATTTTCAAAAATCATATTAGCTTCGCGCACTTTGAGCAAATGTCAAGCGATTGCAGAATCTATCCGCGCAAAGGGCTTTGGCGAGATACAAATCGATGAGGTAAATGCCGATAGCATGGAATCGGTAGTGGGCTTAATTGAAAAATACCGCCCAAAACTCGTGGTAAATGTCGCGTTGCCTTATCAAGATTTGGCGATTATGGAGGCGTGCTTGCGCACTCGCACGCATTATTTAGACACGGCAAATTATGAGCACCCCGATAGCGCGCACTTTGAGTATAAAGAGCAGTGGGCTTATGATACGCGCTACAAGGAAGCGGGGATTTTCGCGTTGCTTGGCAGTGGCTTTGACCCGGGGGTTACGAATGTTTTCTGTGCATACGCGCAAAAGCATTATTTTGATGAGATTCACAGCATTGATATTTTGGACTGCAATGCAGGCGACCACGGATATGCGTTTGCGACAAATTTTAACCCTGAAATTAACTTGCGTGAGGTGAGTTCTAAAGCTAGATTTTGGGTAAAAAATGGCGTGGATTCGGCAAGTTTGGAGGCGAATCTCGCGCTAAACCCAGACTTGCAAGAGGATAAAATTTATCGCAAATTTGAGCGAAGTGAAAAGCATTTCGCATTAGAATCAAACACGCAAGATTTGCAAAATCAAAGCTACTTTGGTGGGCAGTGGAGAGACATTGCCCCATTATCACTTATGAAAGAGTGGGATTATCTAGGCGTGGGAGTGAAAAACAGCTACTTGCTCTACCACGAGGAGCTAGAATCACTTATCCGCAATATCAAGGGACTACGCAAAATCCGCTTTTTTATGACATTTGGCGAATCCTATCTTACCCATATGAAATGCCTAGAGAATGTGGGCTTACTACGAATCGATGAAGTCGCGCACAAGGGGGGTAAAATAGTGCCTATCGAAGTGCTAAAAACGCTCCTGCCAGACCCAGCGAGTCTCGCCCCACGCACCAAAGGGCAAACGCATATCGGCTGCTACATAAAGGGCATAAAAGAGGGCAAAGAGCGGACAATCTACATTTACAACATTTGCGAGCACGAAAAATGCTACGAGGAAGTGGGCGCACAGGGCGTGAGCTATACCACAGGCGTGCCTGCGATGATAGGGGCGAAGCTAATCTGTGAGGGCAAATGGGGTGTGGGGTGTGAGAAAAATTCGCCTTTCACGCAATCTTTGCGGGAGCTTGAAAAATCCGCACTCGATAGGCAGCCAGCCTTATCTCGCACGGATTTTTCTACGCAACCCACAAATCTTACGCAAAATGCAAATTTTTCAAATGTCCTAGATAGTGTGTCAGCATTAAATGATGATATGCCAAAAGGCGGGGAATGGCAAGGCATTGATAATGCAGTGGAATTGCAATCAAAAAAGAGAAATTCTAAGATTTTAGATGAAAAATCGGGGTTGTGCGAGTCGAGCAACGAAGATAGGACAAATAGTCCATCAAGACAGCGAGGCGAAGCACTCCACGATTTTTCGCTAAAAGCTGAATTTCAAGGCGCGGGGGTATGGAATATGGAGCAAAACGACCCCGACTTGTTTATGGCAGAACTAAATACGCAAGGTTTGCCTTATGTCGTGGTGGAGTTTGACTCAAATGGTAAGCCAAAAATCCTAGAAGACGGGAGAAAATGAAATATAAAGCACACAATAGAAAAAGCAACAAAACAAAATATGGTTAAATGTATTTAATGTTGGATTTAAAAGATATGAATAAGTTTATCTTTAGCAAAATGGATAATTGTCACTACTAAGAGTCAAGTATTTCTACTTTGTTTCTAAAGAAACAGAATGTTTTTGTTGGGTTTTGTAGAAAATACTGGTCGTTGTAGAATTTTTTGATTTGTAATTTAAAGTTATTTTACTATAATACATCGAAAAATTAGGAGCAATAAATTGCAAGATAAAATTTTCGTTACTTCGCCTATGTTGCCTAACATAGATTCGCTTTATATAAGTTTAAAAGAGATTTATGATTCAAAATGGATTACCAATATGGGTGAAAAGCACAAGGCGTTGGAGCAGGCTTTAAAAACAGAACTAAAAGTGCCATATATGCAGGTGTTTAACAACGGCACTATTGCGCTACTCACAGCGATTAAGGCTTTGAATCTACCTTATGGTAGCGAGATTATCACTACACCCTTTACTTTCGCTGCTACGCCACACTGCATAAGCTGGAATGGTTGCAAACCCGTTTTTTGCGATATAGAGCCAAAGACGATGACTATCGATGCTGATAAAATCGAAAGTCTAATCACACCCAAAACTTCTGCAATTTTAGGTGTGCATGTGTATGGTTTCTCTTGTGATGTCGAAAAAATCGCCCAAATCGCTAAAAAACATAATTTAAAAGTCATTTATGACGCCGCGCACGCGTTTAGCACTGAGATTGATGGCGTGGGTATAGGCAATTTTGGCGATATTTCTGCATTTTCTTTCCACGCAACAAAGCTTTTTAATACTATCGAGGGAGGGGGACTTTGCTATAACGATGAGAATTTAAACCAAAAGATTTACAATCTCCGCAATTTTGGCATACGAAATGAAGAATATGTCGAAGAAGTGGGGATAAATGGCAAAATGAATGAGATTCAAGCGGCTTGGGGCTTGTTAAATTTAAAATTATATCGTGCCGAACAAGCTAAACGCCAAAAGGTTAAAGCCTTTTATGATGAAAATTTAAGCAAAGTGCAGGGCATAAAAATCCCACAAATGCCTAAAAACACGACACATTCATATCAATACTATCCTATCATCATAGAAAGCGACTATCCGCTTTCAAGAGACGAGCTGTATGATAAATTTAAAGCCATAAATATAATGACGCGCAAATACTTCTACCCTGCTTGCCACGATTTTGAGTGCTATAAAAATGATGAGAGCGTTAAAAAGGCAAATTTAAGCGTAACTGATGAGATAAAAATGAAAGTGTTATGTTTGCCATTTTATGGGGATTTGAGTGAAGAAGTGTGTGGTATTATATGCGAAAGGATTAAGAATGCCTTCAAATAACACCAAGCAAATTATCCCCATTATGCACTGCTTTAATGATGACTATGTCATTCCAGCGAGTGTTTCCTTTGTCTCTATGCTAGAAAACGCCAATCCTAGCTATTCTTACAAGCTTTTTGTGCTACATACTGATATAAGTGAGACTCATCAAAACACACTTCATAGCATAGTCTCTCGCTTTGAGAATGCAAGTTTAGAATTTATCGATATGAGCGATAGATTCAAAAGAGAGTTTGATAAGATGAAGATGAAAGCACATTACGCCAAAGAAATGCTTTATAAGTTTCTTGCGCCTACGATTTTCAAAAAGTATGAATATATCATTATCACAGATGTGGATGTGGTCTTTTGTGGCGATATAGCTGAAATTTATCATTGTTGTTATGGGGGGGGGGAGCAGTTTGATGAATACATTGCTGGCATTTCCTATCCTAACATTTTGGATAATTTTATGCGCGACACTTATGGAGCGGAATTTTCTAGCGAAGAGCAGGGTAAGCTACTTATAGGCGGAGGACTTTTGTGTATGAATCTTAAAAAGATGAGAGAGGATAATATGGAGACGAAGTGTGTGGCGTATTTTGAGCAAAATCTGCATAGACTTAAACAAGCAGAACAAGATGTGCTAAACCTTGTCTTGCACCCTAAAATCAAGCTATTGCCTACAAGAGCTATGGTATGCACTTATCTTTATGATATGTTAGATAATGATAAATTTTTTGGTAATGAGCAAAAGTTAAGCGAGGTGGATAAATCTTGGATTAAAGAAGCAACCAAAAATCCTATCCAGCTCCACTATGCAGGAGGGCAAAAGCCGTGGAATGCGCCTAATTGCACTAAAGACGATGTGTGGTTTGGATATTTATTTAAAACCCCGTGTTTTTACGAACTGATGAAAAAATTAGCTACGCCAAAATTACCTAATTGCAGACTTTATTTATTTGGCAAAATTGAAATTTTAAAAGTTAAGAATGGTAAAATAAGACTTTTTGGATTTATCCCAATCACAAAAATACAATTTAAATAGTGCAAATTAAGGGAGTTTAGACGATGGGCACAACAAAATCAAATGAAATTTTAGTAAGCATTCATTGCATAACCTACAACCAAAAGGATTACATAAGGCAATGTCTTGACGGGTTTGTAATGCAAAAGACAAATTTTAAATTTGTAGCTTATGTTGGCGATGACTGCTCTACTGATGGGACGACAGAAATTGTCAAAGAATATGAGAAAAAATATCCTAATATAATCAAAGGAATCTATCAAGCCCAAAATACAAAAGCCACAAAAAACTACTTTGATGTAGCTAATGCTTGTAAAAGCAAGTATGTCGCCTTGTGTGAAGGCGATGATTATTGGATAGATGAAAATAAACTACAAAAACAAGTCGATTTTTTGGAATCTCACCCTGATTATACGATATGTTTTCACCCAGCAAAAGTGGTTTATGAGGATTTTGAATTTAAAAAGCCTAGTGGTATTTTCCCGCCACGACACACAATACGAATATTAAAAAAACAAGCTACGCTAAGTCATCTTTTAAGAGATGAATTTATAGCAACGAGTTCTGTTATGTATCGTTGGCAATTTAATGACAAAAGTTTGCAAGAGGGTTATCCTAATGATATTGTATCAGGTGATTGGTTTCTTGATATTTTTCACGCCAAGCAAGGCAAAATAAAGATTTTACCAGATATAATGTCTGTATATAGGCGCAATCCGGGTGGTGTGTGGTCAGATTCTATCGCAAATGAAAATAAACTTTTCTTAAAATATGGGATTCAAATGATAAATTTATACGACCATATCTATAAAAACTTCACAGATTTATCACAAGAATATCTACACACTATGCTTTTGCCAAATGTAAAAGCAGTAGCAGACATATATTATCGCAATGGAAATTTTAAAAAATTAGAAGAAATAAATGAAAAATACCCAGAATATATCAATATGGCACTATCTGATAAAAAACTACAAATAGGTAAGTTTGAGAAAAAATATAAGAAATATAAGAAGCTTTTTAGGGTAACTTTGGGCATTGCAGTTGTTTTATTTGTGATTTTGTGTGGATTTATTTTGGCATAAATCAAGTTTAGGGATATTGTCAAAAAGTGGTTTTTAGCAATATCAAAAATTTTCTTCTATTTTTATATGATGATACAAAAAAACATTATCGCAAAAACTCACTTTTGTAATATCTAGACTTAGTTTATTTAATGTGCGGTTAAAGCTATCGTTGCGACACAAAATCGGGTATAGATTATAGGTTGATAAAAATATGGTTATTTTTTAATGGAAAAGCGATACCCAAGCAAATCTTTTATTTATGTTGCCTAATGATATATGTGAAATCTTTGGAATTATTCATTAGGTGATGTATCCCACTTGTAAATATAACTTCGATTTTATTGTCGATTATCAAATACCTATCGTGCGCGTAGTTACCATTTTGCCCTCTTGTATAATGTTTGGTTGTTAAAATCCAATTTTTGTATATTGCACTTAAATAGCGTTTGATTATTTTATATGACTTGGAGGTATGATTGCCACCTAAATACTCTATGGCTAATTTATTGTTCGGTGGCAACAACTTACAAAATTTGACAAAAGATTTTCTATTATTTTTCTCTTTCATAAGATGTGTATCATATATAGATATTTTTGTTGCATTAGTCAATAATTCTTTTAAATGGTCAATCGCCTTTTGTCTAGACTCTCCACTCAAAAATGTTGCCGTAAAATTATTTTCTATTTTATCATCATAAATAGACACATAAGGAAAATTTACATTTCTTTGACTAGACAATATGACTTTATATATAGTGCCTTTGCTGATTGTTTGCATAGATGTCCAATTTATCGTTGAATTGGATTGTAGTAAATTTGCTTGAATGGAATTTGAGTAGTATTGCAAAAAATAGCTCTTTGTGAAAATTGGATAGCCCTTATAATAATGCAGCGTCCTTTCGACTATATCTACATCACATTGTTGGTTTGCCTTAAATTTACATAGCTCTTCAGCTAAATCATCGCCTATTGCCAAAGAAAAATTCATCACATCATCTCCAACAATTCATCTAAATCACTATCAAAAAATCCTGCTGGAAACTCTATGATTTCATTGCTTTCATTGATATATTTACCTCTATCATTGATTCTTATGGAATCAAAAGGCTTATCAAATTTCTCGCGGTAGTAAATTTGTATGTCGTCTTTTGAAATTTGTTTATCAAACACAAAATATCGCATTTTGTTGATGATATGCTCGGAGTGCGTTTCTAAAATCACTTGGATTCCACCTTTTGCCAAAAACATAAAAAACTCTGCAAAGTTAGAAATGGCTTTGGGGTGCAAATGCACCTCTGGATTTTCTACGATGAGTATATCACCCTCTTTTAGCGATAGTCCTAAAATAAGGATTTTTGTGAGATAGCTCACACCTGCACCGAGATTAAATGGGTACATATTAAAATCATCATTTAGATTTACATTATCGTATTTTTTGCTCAAATCAATATTCTTGTATTTTAACTTAATCTGCGAATCATCTACCTCCTCTGCGTTAGGTATCAAATCTAAATCTAAAATTTTCCTTAACCAAACATTAATCTGGGCACTGAGCGATTCTGCTGGTGGCTCTAGGTCAAATTCGTTAAGTTTTTTTCTATATATAAGTTTTTCATTTTGTATTCTACTATTTTGATTTTTTTGGTAAAAGCCAAAAATATATTCTCCATTTACACCACACTTCTCGTATTTTGATGCCTGAGGTCGGTTTTCTTGCCCTATGCGATTAGCAGAAACGAAATATAAGTCTTGCTCAAAAATTAGCATTTGCTCTTTTTTTGCTTCTATTAAACCAATAACATCGTTAGAGCTAAAAGATAAAAATGAATCCTTGTTTTTGTTGATTGTTGGGCGAATTAAGACTTTTTGTTCATTATTAGCATTTTTAGATACAAGAGATTTTGTATCCCCGAGATTCTCAATGTATTTTTTAAGCGAATCTGCTTTATAGTTTTCTTCACGCCTAGCAGTATAATGTGAATACAACAATATAGCTTGTATCACGCTAGATTTACCAGATGAATTTGTGCCTGTAAGTATGGTAAGTGGTTTAAAATCAAATGTTTGCTTCTCTATGCTTTTAAAATTTTCAATATGAATACTTTGCAACATTACATCACTCCTATAAATTCCTTGACTTTATTAAATCGATATTCTACATTTGGGGTGCTATCGAGCCCTCTTATAAATTTACCCGATTCGTCAAACTCACTTTTTAGTGCTTCTAGTTCGTTTTTACTTATTTTAGTGCCATTTCTAACACATAAAGCAAATGCAAAACTTAAACACTCAAATAATGCCATATTTATAGGTCTTTTGAATGTATATCCTTCATTGTCAAAACGAAATACATCGCCACCAAAATTTGTATATGCAAACTGCATAGCGTTATCAAAAATTTCTTTTAATTCTACGATTAATCTAGAATCTGCATTGTTTAAAAACTGCATAACTTCTGCCAAAAAATCATCTATATTGCCCTTATATTCAATGTCGTCAAGCTGTTTTGAAAAATATAAATAAAAACCAATAAATCGTAAAATAATATATCTATCTTTCATTTGTTTTGACTTAATTGAGTTATTAGTTGCTTTTTTAAAGCTGTCTAATTCGCTTAGTTCTTTTAATAACATTGTTGATTGCCCTTGGTAAAGTGCATTTCGCATTTCTTGGTTATTTAGTTTTGTCCCACCACGATTTACTCTATCAAATATATCAAATTTTACTCTCTCAGGTGTAGGTGGCTGTATAAGATAAGTATCTATTTGATAATCCTCTATTTTTCTTTGTTGTATAGGCTCTAAATTTTTAAATTTTGTGCCTTTTTTTATATTTTTCATTATTTTTAATTCTGTGAGTCCAAATTTATTATTCATAAAGTCAATAACTGCGCCTATCCTTTGTCTGCCATCGACAACTTGAATGCGTGTGTCTCTTGTTTGAAAAAGATATACTATGGGGATAGGGATTCCCATAAGTATAGATTCGATTAACTCAGATTTTTGTTTTTGAGTCCAAACATACTCTCTTTGAAATTCAGGGTCTAAAATAAGCTGTTTTCTTTCCTCGCATTGCCTCTTTATCTCAAAAAGACTCATTCTGCCTTTTTCTATACGAATGGAGCTAAGTGGATAGACTTCATCGCTTTCGCTTGAGGCACTATCAAGCGTCTCTTCGCCCTCTATTTCTTCTGCATTGATATTGGCATTCACAAGTTTATCCTTATAAAGTTTTGGCTAATCAAGTGGCACATTGTAGCAAACAAATCTTAATATCACCTCAAACATTTTTAGTTATATAAATTCCCAGCTGGTGTAAAACAAGCCTACAAGTTTTAAATAAACACACAGGTTGTTCTCTCAATTTCCCCAATTTTTCTTGCAGGATTTCCCATCATATAGCAATTATCCTTGCAGCCTTTATAGATTGCACTTAAAGGTGTGATTTTGTTATTATTGCCTATTTTTGAATGTGGCAGACATATAGAATTAGCACCAAAGCTATTGCCATTACCAATAGTTACATTGCCCAAAATTTGGCTACTTGGTCCAAAAAAATTAAAATCACCGATTTTTACATCGTGTCCTACTACTATCTGCAAATTAAATACATTGCAGTTGCCCACTTCTATATTGACCGTTGAATAAAATGGATAAACAAACACATTTGCTTCACCATATTTAAATGTCGGTGATAAATGGACGCCATTACAAATAAGCGTATAGAATCTCACGCCCATATTTTTCAAATCATCATAGATAAGTTTTCTTACTTCAGGGTATCCTGCTCCGATTATGCAGTATTCGTTATCTTTGAATTTATGCTCCTCAACTTCGCCCACATATAAATGCTGATAAGATTTGTAATCCACGCTTTTGCCAAATCCATTATGCCCTAAAAATCCACCAAAAACGACTTCTTTCCCATACTCTGCTAAATTGATGAGATGATTATAGCATTCTCTTGCAAAACCATTACCACCTACGATAAACACTTTTTGACTTGCCATTTTAATCCTTTTTTTTGATAAGTCTTTTCTCACGCTAACCTAGACCCCCCGCCAGAGTCTATGACATAGTTTTGTCCAGATAGCCATTTGGCGCGGTTTGAGAGTAGATAGCACACCATACTTGCCACATCATTTGGCTCACCCCAGCCAAATGGATAGCTTAATTCGTGTATGATTTGGTTGTATTCTAACTCTTTGATATTTTGATTTTCCGTCATAGGCGTGGCAATCATCGATGGCAAAAGCGCATTTATGCGAATCCCAAGCGGGGCGATTTCTTTGGCGATAGATTTCACCGAAGCACACAGGGCAGCCTTACTTGCCGCATAGATATTTTGCCCCTTTGTGCCAAACCTCGCATCAGCAGATGAGATACACACGATAGCCGTGCCTTGCCCAATATTGTTGCGTTTATCACACACGCCTTTGATTAGCATTAGCGGGGCGAAGTAGTTTATATCAAAAATCTCTTTTGCATATTCGTAAGTAATCCCGCGAAGCGCACATAGCGCACTTACCCCAGCACAATGCGCTAGTCCTGCGAATCTGCCGTATTTTTCTTTTAGATTTCGCACGAAGTTTGGCAAATCTGCGATATTTTCTGCCAAATCCTTTTGCTCTAAAAATACGCTTTGCGGATATTTGCATTTTGCTTTCATTAAATCTAGTCGCGCCTGATTTCGCCCTATGGCGATGATACTAGCACCTAGCTCATTTAGCAAAATCGCACTAGATTCGCCTATGCCAGAACTAGCCCCTGTTACAATAAAAATCTGCTTTTTATCAAAATCAATCATCACATAACCCCCCCGCAGCGTTTGGCTATGTCTTCTATCGTTTTAAATTCTTCTATATCGCTTACAAGTAGTGAGACTCCAAACTCTCTATCCAAAAACGCCAAAGTGGTGATTTTTGATAGCGAATCCCACTCTTCTAGCGAATCCAAATTCGTATCAAAGGATAGCTCTTTATCCGTTTGAAAAATCTCGCTTAATTGCTCTAAAAATTCCGTTCTACTCATCTTTTTCTCCTTTTAATTTGGTATAAATTTGTGGCTTCAAACAAAGCACATTTTCAAAGTCCATCACACACGCTCCCCACGATAATCCTATGCCAAAGCCTTGCATTAGCAATTTTTTGCGCGACACAAAAGATTCGCTTAAAACTTCGCAAATCGCACTAGGTATCGAAGCGGCGTTTTGATTGCCATATTTGGTAAAAATACTTGGTGTTTTTTCTGGCGGGAGTCGTGCCTTTTTGCATAAAGTCTGCAAAATATAATCATTTGCTTGATGAAGCACAAAATAATCAATTTGCCCTTTTGTAAGATTTGCAAAATCTAATATCTCATCAATTAGCGGTGGTTGCTCTAAAAGTGTGAAATTAAACACTTCTGCGCCATTCATATAGAGATTTTCCGCACTTCGCACATTGCCATTTTTATCGCACACTTCGATTTTGGTAGATTCATCACTTGGCATTTTATACGCACCAACCTTTTTGCATAAATGCTCCCACCCTTTGCCATCGGATTTTAAAATAAAATGCGAAGGTGTGGCGTTGTTATCAAAGTCGATGATAACCGCACTACTTGAATCCGAAAAAATAGGCGCAGTGGCTTTGTCCTTGTAATTTATACATTTGCTTATCGTATCGCCAACCACCAGCAACACACGCTTTAAGCCCGAATCTATGAGCGTCCCAGCCATATATAGCCCATAGATAAACCCAGAGCAGCCAAACTGCAAATCAAGCGCCGCGCAATCCTTGCTTAATCCCAAATGCTTATGCAAAATATGTGCATTGAGCGGGGCGGAGTAATCAGGCGTTTGCGTAATGCTTATAATTGCTTCAATGCTTTTAGATTCAATGTCTAGCGCATTTATGATTTTGCGACTAGCACATTCGCATAAATCCGCTGTGGTTGTGCTTTGATTTACCACATAAGTATCGCCAAAGCCTATCACGCTTTGGAGTTTTTTACACTGCGTTTCGCTCCCACCCCACCACAAAGGCTCATCGATAAATCGCCGTTTGTTTTCGCCTAAAATCACAGCGATTCCTTTGATCTTTGCGTGTTTGATGATGGATTTAGCCATTTTTGCCCCCTTTGCGAATCTTTTTAAATCGCTCACTAATTTCTAGCGATTCCACGCGCTCTACTTTGCTAGGAATCTTAAATGGGGCGAGTTTATCTTTGCAAAATTTTCGCAATTCTTTTTTGATTTCTATATTTGTGGGCGAATCTTTGCCAAAAAATTCAGCGATTTGCGAATCTTCTAGCACCATTTTCGCACTCACACTTTGCCCTGTAATCGCATTTGATTCGCCATACACAAGGCAATCTTTGATAAAAGGAATCTCCAAAATCACATTTTCTACTTCTTGTGGCAATACCTTTTCGCCACCGACATTTATCACTTCTTTGCTTCGTCCTAAGATTTTCAAATATTCTTCACCATTTATTTGAATCGATTCGACTAAATCTCCCGTAGCGAAATATCCATCACTATCAAACGCACTATTATCGGCGTTTAGGTAGCCTAATGCTTGGTGGTTTGATTTTAGATAAAGTTCGCCATTTTGGATTTTATAGGCGATATTTTCTAGCTTTATGGCATTTTCAAAGCTCGTAGTTTGCGTGATGCCCACTTCGCTTGTGCCAAAGGTTTGATGAAAGCGCACCTTTGGAAATGCAACTTTTAGCCTTTGCAAGAGATTATCTGGCATTTGCTCCGTGCCATAAGTGATAAGGCGCAATGCGCTTAAATCAAATCGCTTATGTGCTTCGCTTAAAAGTAGTAGATTTAGCAAACTAGGGCTTGCAGGGAGCATAAAGATTTTGTGTGTTTGAATGGCAAGGGCAAGGGCGTTTATATCCTTGCGATTTTTTATCGCCACGCCACACGCCCCGATACTTAATACATTAAAAAGCGTATTTAGCCCACCGATATGGTCAAACATTAGAAACAATAAAACGCTCATTTTCTTTGGCTTTTTGCCCAAATATGCGCGTAAAATGCTATCTAAATTATGCACGATTGCCTTTGGTTTGCCCGTGCTACCGCTTGAAAATAAAATCAGCCCATTTGCGTTTTGGCTTTGCAAGGATTTAATAATTGCGTGTTTTTCTTGTTGTGCGTTTTGAATCTTCTCTAATCCCCCTTGCGTATAGAGAAAATCCACTTGTCCCTCACGCAGTTTAGTTTCAATCTCTGCGTTATCTAGATTTGCAAGTGGGACTATAATATTGCCTTTTTCTAAATTTGCAAGTAAAAATGCAATACTATCCAAATCATAATCGCCCACAACGCCCACACACGAGCCACTAGGGACTGAATCTAATAGCGCGATTTTTTCGCAGATAGATTCAACTAAATCTCCGTAAAAATAGCGAGTATTTTCATAGATAAGCGCGAGTAACACTAAATCGTGGCTTTGAATCTTTTGTAAAAAAGCGTGAGTAAATTTAGCCATTTACGCCACCCAAATAAATCACTTGTCCCGTGATAAAATCGCTCTTTTTATCGATAAAAAATTCAATCACATTTAGCACATCAGCGAAATTACCAAATCGCTTGATAGCTTGTTGATTTAAAAGCGCGTCCATTTTGGCTTTGGGGACATTTTTGATTAAATCTGTCGGCACAGGTGTGGGACCAACGGCATTTATCGTAATCCCAAACGCGCTTAATTCTTTGGCGCAAACCTGCGTTAGATTGACAAGTGCGGCTTTTGAAGCAGCATAAATCGCCTCGCCCTCCAAACGCAGGGGCGTAGCCACTGTGGCAAAATTCACAATCCTAAAAGGCATAGAATCTTTATGCTCTTTTTTGTAAGTCGCGCTCATCACCTTTGCCACTTCACGCATAAACAAAAAGCTACCAAAGACATTTGTATGAAAGATACTTGCCACGCTTTTATATGGCGTGGTTAGCGTGTGATTCATAGACGCAATCCCAGCATTATTGAGCAAAATATCAATGCGTCCAAATTCTTGTCTAACAGCGCGAATCATCGCTACAACCGCACTCTCATCGCTCACATCTAAACAAAAATGCCTATAATTTGAATGCGAAATGTTACTCTCTCCACGAGAGCAACCGCACACAATGTCCCCACGATTTAAGAAATATTCGCTTAAATCCTTGCCTATACCTTTGCGAGTGCCTGTGATGATAAATACTTTTGCCATTTTACGCCTTTGGTGTGCTTGAATCTGTAAGCGTTAAGATATATTGCGTAAGCGTGGCGACATCTTTAAATGGCGAGTTGCGCATACTCATCGTTTTTTCATCAGCCAAAATGACTTCTATCCCTAGCTCATCGCTTAAACTCTGCTCTAAATCCGTGATAAAGCTAACAAGCCCTAGCGAATCTAATCCGCCATTATTCCCATAAATAGCCGTCTCCGCGTTTGGATTTGCCAACGCTTCGCACTCAAATTCATCAGCTAAATTTTTCAAAATAGCGATGATTGTGCTTTGAATCTTATTTTCCATTCTATGTCCTTTGAAGTGAAATTTTTGCGGGACAAACCCACAAATTTATATTTTTCGCACAAAAATAGTGCATTTGCCAAAATACAAATTTGTAGATTTGCAATAAAAATGCGTAGAAGTAAGGTGTGAAATGAAATGCGTGAATCTTTTGAAAGAAATAAAAGCGTGGTAAAAATGCAAGTATAAAAAAGTAGTAAAAAATATAAAAATGCGCTATATGCGCTATTAAGAGGATTTCCCCCCCCCCCCCGTTACAACGGCACTTTTGATTAAAGTGGTATTGTGATATACAAGCGAATCTGACGGGACAATTTGTGCGTGCTTTAACGCTGTGTTACTAGCGACAAAACTTCTTTGTTCCACCTTGCAACCGCCATTTATACAAGCGGCGGTTGATATGTGGCAAAAGTCCTCTATGATAGCATCGTGCTCGATTAAGGCTTTGCTATTTATGATACAGGCTTTGCCCACTTTGGCATTTGCATTGACAAGGGCGTGGTGCATTATGATAGTGGCTTCATTGTCTATTTGAGCGGATTTTGCGATATATGCAAGTGGCGAAATGATAGTCGGCAAGGTAAAACCTATGCTTTTTAATTTGTCATAAAGATTCACGCGCAAATCCGCACTTTTGATTTGCCCTATGCCTAAAAATGCAAATTTACATTGTTTAAAAAGGCGTGGCAAATCATCATCGCAAGCAAAAATGGGATAATTAAAAAGTCTTGTTTGATTTGTGTAGCTATCTACAAAGCCATATATCTCAAATCTACCCTCTTGCTCAATGACATCAGCACAGCTTCTCGCGTGTCCCCCAGCACCGATGATGAGTAGTTTTTCTTTCATTAGATTATCGTCCTTGCAACATTAAGCTATTATTGTAGCTACAAAAAACAAAAGTGTCAATAACATCATCAAACAAATTAGAATATTAATCGCCAAAGAATGCGAAAAGAACTTCAAAAATGCAAGGTGAAATTAAGGTTGGTGAGAGTTATTTTAGTGCTAGGTGATTGCGAGGCAAAAGAGGGTGTGGAGCTGACAAAAAAGATTGTGTTTTTTGCTTGGTTTTTATTCGCAACTGCAAGCAGAAATGAATATGCGAGATATAGACTAGCCAACTTCAAGCAACGCAAACAAACTTAGCTTTGTGTTAAATTTTAAAAAACACGGATTGCAATGAAGTGCGCTTTTTTATTTTTTGATTCAATTAACACCCTCACAAAAATTCACTATTTGTAATATCTAAGCTTAGCTTATCAAGCGTGCGATTAAAGCTATCATTGCGACACAAAATTGGGCATTTCGCACAATCAATCGCATTATACACTTCTCTAATTCGCGCACCACGCCAAATTTCCTCCAAGCTATGTTCCCGCAAATCGCCCAAAAAATGCTTCGCACTCTGCCGAAAATGCAAACACGCCCACACCTTAAAATCCGCACTTATCACCGTGCTAAAAAACATTCCGTGGCATTTGTCATATCCACGCTCTGCACCTTCATTTAAGCCTTCCATTTCTTTGTATTTTTGATAGCTCGCCACGATTTTAAATTCTGAATCCTCATATTTTTCGCGCAATTCTAAAAGTTTATTTGTAATATCAAGTCTATCGCCTGTAAATGGGCGAAATTGCGCAAAATCTGCACCTCTCTCTTTGACTAACCGCACGAAAGATTCCATATCGCCTTGCGTGATATTGCTTGTGAGAAACCCCACGCCAAAGCTAGTCTTGCTCCCAAGTCGCGCCTTAGTATTTGCAAAACTCTCAATATTTGCCAAAGTTTTTTCAAAGTGTTTTGGCTTCATTCCGTGAATCTTCTCATACATTTCCGCACTCCCCGCATCAAGACTAATCCTAAAATACTCCAAATTCTCCGCTATGATTTCATTTAATCGTTCATTGAGATTCATTCCGTGTGAATTTAGCCCGATATTTTGCCCTGCGTTTTTTAGCAATTTTATGGCGTATTCAAAATGTGGCGAACAAGTAGGCTCACCTCCACCGCTTAAAATCACGCCTTTATTGTCCATAGCCCTTAGATTACGCACCACAGATTCTACTTGCTCTTTGCTTAGCTCGGCATTATTTTCATTATGCCCACAGCAGCCCGGACAGCGATGATTGCATTTGTTGGTTAAGTCAAGTTCTGTTACGATTAAGGTTTTGTGAGAGTTGTAAAAGTAGTCGATTTTGCCCGTGTAGCGCAAAATCTTTTCATCTGAGTTGAAGTTATTTATTTTCATTATCCATACTCCGTTTTGTTGCTTTGAGTTTGATTCTATCAAAATTTATCAATTATTTGAAATTTATCTACCCAACTAAACAAAAATTTAGAATCTGTGCCCTGCATTTGCAAGTGAGCTAAGATACACACCATAGTCGTTTTTATCAAGTTTGCTTGCTAACTCACGCAATTTATCCGCGTTTATCCAGCCATTTAGGTAGGCAATTTCCTCTAAACACGCGATTTTTAGATTTTGCCGTTTTTGCAAGGTTTGGATAAAGCTACTCGCCTCTAATAGCGAATCGTGCGTCCCTGTGTCAAGCCACGCAAAGCCCCTCCCCATAGTTGCGCATTTTAGGCGATTTTGCTCTAAATACATTTGATTTAAAGTAGTGATTTCTAGCTCGCCACGCGCACTTGGACGGATTTGCTTTGCTAGCGCACTCACTCCGCGTGGATAAAAATACAGCCCCGTTACCGCATAATCACTTTTTGGCACGGCAGGTTTTTCCTCTAAGCCGATGACTTCGCCTTGCGCGTTAAATTCAGCTATGCCATAGCGTTGCGGGTCGCGCACCTTGTAGCCAAAAATCGTGGCAAAGCCATTTTGCGCGTCCGCTACGCCATTTTCTAGCAGGGGCGTAAGTCCGCTACCATAAAAGATATTATCCCCTAGCACAAGGCAAGAGGGCGAATCGCCCAAAAAGCTTTCGCCCAAAATAAAGGCTTGGGCAAGTCCATCAGGGCTAGGTTGTGTTACATAGCTAAGATTTACGCCAAAATCCGCTCCGTCCCCCAAAAGTGCCTTAAAATTTGCGCTATCTTGGGGCGTGGTGATGATAAGAATCTCGCGGATTCGCGCTAGCATAAGCACAGATAGCGGATAATAAATCATCGGCTTATCAAAAACAGGCAAAAGTTGCTTGCTAATGCCCTTTGTGATAGGGTAAAGCCTCGTGCCAGAGCCCCCTGCTAGGATTATGCCTTTCATTTGTCGCCTTTGTATTTAGGATTCGTGCCTTTTGAAGTCGCAATTATAGGATAAAATTTAGATTTTGCAAAATTTAAATTTGTGTGTCGCTATAAATCCACGCATATCTCCCAAATTTCATAAACAGGGTGGCGAAATGATAGAGTTTTGTTAGGTGTGATTGATTTGTAAAAATATAGTGACGAAATAGAAGTTTGATATAGATGTATAGTGTCTATGATGGGCATTGCCAAAAGGCGCGATAAACGCGAGTGATAATGCCACGATTGATAGCGCGAACTATTCAGATTCTAGACAACAAAATCCGCCCGAGTAAAAATCATAAAATCTATGACCCAAATGATAATGTGCCCAAACACAAATACAAGTAAAAATTTGCAAAATCAAAAAACATCAAAGTGGTTATCTTTCTAAATGAAATCCAGCCCAGCTTTGCGTAACGGGCATTAGCTCAATTTCGTTAATGTTGATATGCTCTGGCAAGGAGAGAATCGCACATATTACTTGTGCTATATCCTTTGCGCTTAGGTATTTTGTGCCCTCATATACCGCGTCTGCTTTTTTCTTATCGCCTTTGAAGCGCACTTCGCTAAACTCTGTCTTGCAAAGTCCCGGCGCGATATTGGTTACCTTAATGTTACTCCCACGCAAGTCATTACGCAATGCAAGCGAAAACTGCCCGACAAAAGCCTTTGTGCCACAATACACATTTCCACCAAAATATGGCGTGCGCCCAGCTACCGAGCCTAGATTAAAGATATGCGCGCTTTTTTGCTTGCGTAAAAGCGGAATCACGGCGCGTGCAACATACAAAAATCCCTTAACATTAGTATCAACCATTGTGTCTATATCCTCGATACTTAGTTTATCAAACTCTAGTGTTTCTAGGGCAAGTCCAGCATTGTTAATCAGCACGGAAATATCGCGAAAGTTTTGTGGGATTGTCTCAAGTGCTTCAAACACTGATTTTTTATCACGCACATCAGCACAAATAGTGTGGATTTGTCCGCTAAATTCGCTTTGTAGTTCTTGGAGGCGAGATTCTCTGCGTGCAAGCGCGATGACTTTGTAACCAAGTTTAGCGAGCTCTCTCGCGCACTCCTTGCCAAAGCCAGAGCTCGCTCCTGTGATAAATGCCGTCATATTGCCCTCCTAATTTATAAAATGCAGAGAATCTAGGTTGTTTGATTTATGCGGGCGGTGGGTTTGAGCGCAAAAATACATACATCATATCGCCGTCATTTACAAATATGATTGAGTTGAGATAATATTCCCCGCCATAGTAGTATTGCTGGCTATAAATCTGTGCGATGACAAAGGTGTCTGCATTGACATAGCCCATTATGCTTCCGCCACTGCATTTTTCGCCAAATTGTGGCATATCAAGGATAGAATCTTTTGTAACGCCATTGCTTAGAAGCATATCAAAGCTTGGCAGTCTTTTAGCTATGCAGGTTGTGTGCTCATCTATCCACGCTCCCCAAAAGAGTGTCTTCATCATATTTTCATCAAGCACATTTTTGTGCTCGCTATCTAAGTATTGCAAGTTTTTGCGTAAAAATTCATAGCCCACGCGCACATCACGCTCAAAGTCTAAGCCTTCTTGTGGAGAAGTCTTTGGGAATCCTAATACTAAAAATCCGCCACGATTAGTGATAAATGTAAGGGGATTTTCTTCGCCTTGTTCGGTAAGTTTTTTACCGAGTGTATCATAGATTTGTTGTTCTTTTTTATTCATCAAAAATGTGCCCTTGCCAATTTTATTGGGGTTTGTTGCGGGTGGGGCATCAAGTGAGACATAGCACACACGCTCAATAAGCTCACAATACTTTGGTTCGCGTGCATTACACAGGGCGCAAATACCCCCTTGATTCTCAAGTAAGATATTATAATGGGTATTTAAGAATCCTAGTGCTTGGTCTTTATAGTCTTCTTCATAATTTAGAGCAAACTCAAGTGCTTGCTCTAAATCACTTTTTAACTCAATCTTATCATTAATGTGGCTAGTTTGCGCTTGGAGGATTGCCACTCCAAAAGTCCAAACAATCCATAAAAATACAAAACATTTGCTTATGCGTGTTGGCATTGTTATCCCTTTAAGACTTTAACTTAAAAAGTCTTAAAGCAAATGGCGTTCTTAAAAGCTCCAAAAATATTGCAAGCTAATAATATGCGTGCTGTTTTTGGGCTCGATATAGCGAGTAGGTTGCGTAGCTCCCCAAGTGTATATTATGCCACTAGGTGGAGAATCTCCAGCCCTAAGGTATTCATACATTAGCCTTATTGCATTGATATTGCCCTCTTTCGTCCTATAACGCAATCCCACAAAACCACTCGCACCAAAGAGCCCATCTCTTTGCGTTACATTGAGATTCCCTGTGGAATTCTCGCGCGTGCCTTTACTTAAGTGATTGCCAAAGAGCACCCAATTTACTCCACCCATAATGTTAAGCGCGAGTGAGTTGGAAAGCATAATTTCTGCTTCTAGTTGCAATGGAATATGGAAATAGCCCTGCAAACGCTCTATCATTTGAGAATCTGTGCGACTAAGGAAGTAGGCTGTCCCTGCTTGCAGGTAAAGCGTTGTCCTCTCACTTACTCCATTTAAGAAGTTATACCCCACAAGTCCTTGGAATCTATAATATGAGTTAAACTCAGGGCTTGTTCCTTTTTTTCCATCATTAGCTGGATTCCTCTCATCACGGGTATGCCCTGTGTAAAACGCCCATAAAGAGATATTGACATCAGCATATCCATCAAGTTTTATCCCGTTTGGAAAGACATAGCCCATATTGCCTGAAGCATTAAGCATAGGAGATTCTATACGCATTACAAAAGCGTCATTGTTGTATGTATCCACTTCGCCATAGCGATAATATGAGATTCCCGCGCCAATGTGGCGATAGAATCCATCTTTAATCAAATCTTGCGCACCTTGTGCCAATGAAGCCAAAAAACTCAAAGACAACGCACCAATAAGGAAAAACTTTGTAAATTTTTGATTGAATGTTATCAATGCTTTCATCTGCCACCTCCTTAAAACTCAAAGCCAAGACTTATCCCAGCAAAAAGTCGATAGGTTTTAGGATAGGCGACATTAAAGGTTTGATTGCTCACTATGCCTGTATCAAGCGGGTCGCCATTTGGATAGCTATTTGTAATGGTGGTGAGCTGAGCAGAACGCGTAGCTGGTAAATGCAAATACTTCGCATTAAGGCGCGTAAAAAAGCTCACCTTTTTGCTAAGTGCATAAGTGAAGCCTACACTTGCCCACGCCTCAAAGCCAGCTTCATTATTCAAAGGTTCGAGATTTACTACATCTTTTTGTTGAATATCATCAGATCCCTGCACTTGTGTGATAGCACCTAAGTATCCTATTCTTCCAAGATAACTTATGGCAAATGTATCGTTGATACTCTTTTTGCCTTCAGCTTCTATAAACAAGGCTACGCTCTGTTGCGCAAAGATAATAGGATAGCCACGAGAGTAATGGAGGAAAACATCACCCGTATTGTAACCTAGATTGATATAGAGTGGGTCTTCTATACTATCTAAGATATTCCACCCAACTTTGAATGCAGCATTGAGATAGAGTGTGCTTGCACCACTAAAACGATTAAATCGTGGCTCGTTTTTTATAGGACTTGTATCCACTGCAAAGGTGGCATACGAACCGTGTATATCCATAGGTGAGCGTCCAAACTGCAAATCAAGCTCTAATTTTACTTGCTTTTTGATATAGGCAGTTTGGATAATCCAGCTCGTGCCCACCCCGTGCATCCACATACCCTCTGTGCTATGGCGGATATAATCTACCTCTCCACCAATGCGAGCGAGCCACTTTGAGTAGTTCTCCGTGCTGGTGGCACTAAGGGAGCTTAGAGCAAGGCTTAATGACATTGCTATCGCATTAAAGAATTGTAAAAGTGGTTGTGTTTTTGGCATTTGCGCTCCTCAAAATTCAAAGATTGTCTTTGCAAAACAAAACATTATCATACTATATATGATTATACAATTATAATGCAAAAAAAAAAAAAACATATTTGAGTGATTATGTAATTTTATGGGAGCTTTTTACAAAATTACACAATTTTTGTTTTTCCGTTTTGTATAGAATCCTGTTTTATTAAATAAAATGAGAATATATGTGTGAAGTATAGATTCTATAAAATATGCGTATATTTGTCAGTAGCGTAAAGTTATAAATTATAGTTTGCTGAAAATTTCCTTAAAATTATCAAAAAATGTGTAATAATGAAACAAATAAGAAAAATAGGGTGTTTTTTTTTTTTTACAAAAACAACAAATGTATTATAAGTCCATATATAACGATATTTTTAAGTATTTTAACTCCACTATAAAAATGTATAAAATTTAGTATATATTGCCTTTATAGAGCATATTGTATATAATCCAAGTGCGTGTAGATTCTTTGGTGGAAATGTATCATTTATCATAGTAAAATGAACATAGCCCAAAACGACTACATTAAGCAAAAACATTTTTGAGGAGGACGCAATGTCAGCAAACTTAAAACGCCGTGAGTTTATCAAAAGCGCGGCAGTGGTTTCAGCGGCTTCAGCTGTTGGTATGAGTGTGCCAAGCACACTTGCAGCGCAGGCAAATAGTGCCCAAAAGTCTTGGAAATGGGATAAAAGTGCTTGTAGATTCTGCGGGACAGGCTGTGGGATTATGGTAGCGACAAAAGATGGAAAAATAGTCGCGGTTAAAGGCGACCCAGAAGCTCCTGTGAATCGTGGTATTAACTGCATTAAGGGGTATTTTTGCGCTAAGATTATGTATGGTGAGGATAGGCTTACTCAGCCACTTTTGCGCGTGAATAGCAAGGGTGAGTTTGACAAAAAAGGTAAATTCGCTCCTGTAAGCTGGAAAAGAGCCTTTGATGAAATGGAAAAGCAATTTAAAGCCGTGTATGACACACTAGGTCCAACAGGAATCGCTGTCTTTGGGAGCGGGCAATACACAATCCAAGAGGGATATGTCGCCTCTAAGCTAATGAAAGCAGGCTTTAGGAGTCATAATATTGACCCAAATGCAAGACATTGTATGGCAAGTGCGGTGGTGGCATTTATGCAAACCTTTGGAATCGATGAGCCAGCAGGATGCTATGATGATATTGAGCTTACCGATACGATTGTAACTTGGGGTGCAAATATGGCGGAAATGCACCCTGTGCTATGGTCTCGGGTTACAGATAGGAAATTTTCAAACCCAAAGAGAGTAAAACTTATCAATCTCTCAACTTTCACAAACAGAACGAGTGATATTGCGGATATTGAAATTATCTTTAAGCCCCAAACAGATTTGGCAATTTGGAATTACATCGCCAGAGAAATCGTGTATAACAAGCCTCAAGCGATTGATAAAGAGTTTGTCAATAACTATTGTGCGTATGCCACAGGTCCTGTGGATATAGGGTATGGAATGCGCCCTAATCCAAACCACAAAAGCTTCTCAAGTAAAGAAAAGCCAACAGTGGCAAAAGAAGTAAGCAAGACACTCAGTGCCGATGAGGGTGTAACGCTTAGTTATCTTGGATATAAAGCAGGCGATGTGTTAGAAAATAAAAATAATGGCAAGCCTGATGCGCATTGGCTTATTACTTTTGAAGAGTTTAAAAAGGGTCTTGCTCCTTATACGCTTGATTTTGTTGCTAATTTGGCAAAAGGCGATAAAGATGAGAGCTTAGATTCTTTTAAGAAAAAGCTTCAACAACTTGCGAATTACTACATTGAGAAAAACCGCAAGGTTGTGAGCTTTTGGACAATGGGCTTTAATCAACATCAAAGAGGGACTTGGGTAAATGAGCAGGCTTATATGGTGCATTTACTTTTAGGCAAGCAAAGTAAGCCCGGTGATGGTGCATTCTCTCTCACAGGGCAACCAAGTGCGTGCGGGACAGCGCGTGAAGTTGGGACATTCTCACACCGCTTGCCAGCGGATATGGTCGTAGCAAATCCAAAACACCGCGCCATTAGTGAGAAAATTTGGAAAGTGCCAGCTGGCACAATTAACCCTAAGCCCGGCTTACCATATATGGGGCTTTTACGCGCCATAGAAGATGGCACGGTTAAGTGGGCGTGGGTGCACGTCAATAATCCTTGGCACAACAGCCCAAATGCAAATCACTGGATTAAGGCTGCAAGAGAGCTTGATAACTTTATCGTGGTAAGTGATTGTTATCCGGGCATTAGTGCTAAGGTGGCGGATTTGATTTTGCCTGTGGCGATGATTTATGAAAAATGGGGTGCGTATGGAAATGCTGAGAGACGCACACAACATTGGAAACAACAAGTTGTCCCACAAGGAAGCGCGATGAGCGATACTTGGCAAATGCTTGAATTTTCTAAGCGATTTAAACTCAAAGAAGTATGGGGCAAGGCGTATGATAAACTCGATATGAAACCTGTGCTAGATGCTGCAAAGAAAATGGGCTACAAAGAAGATGATACACTCTTTGATGTGCTTTTTGCTAATAAAACAGCAAAGCAATTTAGCGCGGTAAAAGGACAGCTTAATAGCGAAGTCTTTGGAGATGAGCGAAAAATCAAAGGGAGCGATGATAAAGAATTTAGCGGATATAAGTTCTTTATCCAAAAATATCTTTGGGAAGAGTATCGCCAATTTGGTAATGGACACGGGCACGACCTTGCCGACTTTGATACTTACCACAAAGTGCGTGGGTTAAGGTGGCCTGTGGTTGGCGGTAGAGAAACACTTTGGCGATTTAATGCTAAGTATGACCCCTATGCGCGTCAATATGGTAATGGCAAACCATTTGCCTTCTATGGCAACAAAGAGGCTGCCTTGCCAACAGGCACGCTTGCAAAAGGTGGTGGAGAGAAAAAATCTATCGCAAATAGAGCAAAAATCTTTTTCCGTCCATATATGGAGCCCGCAGAAGTCCCTGATAAGGAATATCCATTCTGGTTGAGCACAGGGCGTGTGTTAGAGCATTGGCATAGTGGCACGATGACTATGCGTGTGCCTGAGCTATTCCGCGCTGTGCCTGAGGCATTATGCTATATGCACAAAAAAGATGCAGAAGAAATGCGTATCAAAAAAGGCGACCAAGTCTATGTGGAATCTAGACGCGGTAGAGTAAAAATGCGTGTAGATATTGATGGACGCAATCGTCCTCCACGAGGGCTTGTGTATGTGCCTTGGTTTGATGAAAATGTCTTTATCAACAAAGTGTGCTTAGATGCGACTTGTCCGCTTTCTAAAGAATCTGACTTTAAAAAGTGTGCGGTGAAAGTATATAAAGCATAAGAGCGGAGAATCTTAAATGAACGAAGCGCGTAGAAAGGCAATAGGCTCAATCTTTCAAACAATGGGTTTGGTGGCTGTTGGTGGATTGGTATGGAGTGCTTATCTTAAGGAAGCCAAAGCTAATCCATTATGGCTCTATCCACCCGGTGCGAGAGAAAACTTTGAAGCTACTTGTATAAAGTGTGGGCTTTGTGTGGAGGCTTGTCCTTACTACACACTAAGGCTTGCCACAAGTGGAAACAAAGGCTTGCCTGTATTCACTCCACGCGATGTGCCGTGCTTTATGTGTGAGGACATTCCTTGTGCGGTAGCTTGCCCCACAGATGCACTTGATGTGAATCTCCTCAAAACTGATGAGAAACTTGACATTGGGAAGGCAAAAATGGGTGTGGCAGTTATTGATACGCTTAATTGTATTGCGTATGCTGGGATTCAGTGTGATGCGTGCTATCGCGCTTGTCCTATACTTGATAAGGCGATTTACTTAGAGTATAAGTCTAATGAGCGCACGGGCAAGCACGCTTTAATGTTGCCAATGGTGGCAAACGAATTTTGCACAGGTTGTGGAAAATGTGAGAAGGCTTGTGTAACGGAGTTGCCTACTATTCGTGTCTTGCCAAGAGAGATGATACTTGGTAAGATGGGGACAAACTATGTCAAAGGCTGGGTTGAGGGCGATGAGAATCGCTTAGAATCTGTGGATAAAAATAAAACAAATGAAGCGGATTCTCTCAAAAATGGCACAGGTGGTGGATTAAACTATCTTAATGATGGGGATTTGCTATGATGAAAGTAAGCAAATATAAATATTTACTTTTGAGAAGATTCTCTCAAGTGGGGATTTTGTTGCTTTTTGTGCTTGCAAATTGCTCATTTGTAAGCATTTCTCAAACACCACATTTAGTGTTTCAAAGCGATATTTCTGGCTTTGTCGTGGGTGAGCGTAATCTCGCCATCACGAACCCAAAAGAAAAAATGTTGCCACTTAATATTTTAGAGGGTGATTTGAGTTTTTCTAAAATAGCAGAAGTGATTCCGCTTAGCGACCCGCTAGCGTTTATGCAGATTTTTTTGGCTGGTGGAGCGATTAGCTTTGATTTGTTGCTTGGCTTAGGCATAGTGCTTGGAATCTACGCATTATTTATGGGGCGCGGGTTTTGTGCTTTTGTATGCCCTATCAATATGGTTGTGGATTTGGCGAATTATTTGCGTAGAGTGCTCCATATTGAAAACGCGCGTTTTCTTGGATTCTCACGCAAGACGCGTTTTGTGATTTTAGGATTGGCGTTGGTGCTTTCATTTGCCTTTAGCGTGCTTGCTTGGGAAATGATAAGCCCCATTTCTATGCTTCATCGAGGCTTGGTGTTTGGTTTGGGCGTTGGATTTTTTGGAATCTTGGCGGTATTTTTGTTTGACTTATTTATGTTAAAAAATGGCTTTTGCGGGTATTTATGTCCTTTGGGAGCGACTTATAGTCTTATTGGAGCGAAGTCGCTTTTACGCATTGAGCATAAGGTAGAGAACTGCACACATTGTAGTGCGTGTGTGAAAATCTGCCCAGAAGCCCAAGTTTTAGATATGATAGGCAAGAAAAGTGCGCAAGTTACCAATATTGCGTGTATTAAATGCGGTCGTTGTATCGAAGTGTGCAATGACAATGCGCTTGGCTTTAATATTTTGAAATTCAAAAAGGAGAGTGTAAAATGAAAAAGTTGTTGCTTTGTAATGTATGGATAGTCGCTTTTGGTGTGAGTTTGGCATTTGGGCAAACACTTAAGAGCGATAGGGAAATTGGTCTAAGAAGTGCGCCACTTGATGGCGAGAGTGTCAAGCTCCAAGAGTATAAGTTTAGAGATAGCGCACCGGGCGAGAGTGAGCTCATTGAGCGAGCCTTTACGAATGCTCCACCGATGATACCTCACGATATTACGGATTTAAGCGTTACGAAAGAGGATAATGCGTGTGTGATGTGCCACGATAGAAAGGTGGCAAAGGATATGGGTGCTACGCCTGTGCCAGCTTCACATATGTATGATTTGCGTGCAAAAAGACAGCTTAACAAAATCGCAGAATCTCGCTTTAACTGCACGGCTTGCCACGCACCACAAGCAAATGCGAAACCTTTAATCAATAATAGTTTTGTCGCAGATTTTAAAAGCGAAAAAGACAAAAAAAGGTCAAATTTGCTTGAAGTTATCAATCAAGGTGTAAGGTAAGCTTCACAATCTAACCTTTAGGCATAAATAAGCACTTGGCTTATTTATGCAGAGGTTAAGAATTCTACAAAAGGCGTGCAAAGTGAAAAAGCTTATTTGTGTTATGGTAGTGTTTTGTGGAGGGTTGTTTGCTCTTAGCCCGAGTATAGTGCTAGATTCTAAAGAGGAAGTGAGCGCGCTTAGACTTTTAGAGTTTAAAACACAATCCAACCCAAAGCTCTATGTCTCTACAAGTAATGGCGTAGTGGATATTTATGACCTTAATGGAGTCCTTGCCAAAAAATCACTCAAACCACTGCAAAGTATCAAACTCCCAAGCTATACAGATTTGTTTGATAATGTAATTGAGAGGAGAATATTTCACACAGATGTGAATAAAAATGGCGAGGCACTCATTGTCGCTTCAAATGCGACAAAGCGCGATTTGTTTTTACACAAAAATGGTAGGAGTGAAATTGTCATTAAAGACTTAGATGTCGCTAAGGCATTGTGGATTGATGAGAGCACCTTTGCCGTTGGGTTTGTGGGTAATGAAGTGTGGATAGTAGATTCCAAAAGTGGCAAAGTGCTTAATAAACGCAAAATAGCTATTTATCGCTTTAGTGATATGGTGCTTAATCGCGAGGATAATTTGCTTTATACCACAGGAGAATCTGGAGCAATTTACGCGCTTGATTGTAGTAATGTAAATTTGGTGGCGAAATTTGATGGCGTGCATAAGGATAATATTTTCGCGCTTGGCTTTGCTAATAATGTCTTAGTGAGTGGGGGGATGGACAAAAGGCTGGCTACTTATGAAATAAAATCTCAAGGCAAAGTAGCGGAGCTAAAGGAAGTTTCGCGCTCAAATTTTCTTATATACAGCGTGGCTATAAGCGAAGATTCTCAATATATCGCATATATGAGTGATGAGAGTGGCGAAATCTCTGTGCTAAGGGGGAAAGACGAAGTGGCAAAGTTAAATGGCATTGATGCGCTACCTAACACCATTATCTTTTATAAGAACTATATTATTGTGGGTGCTGATAGCAAGAAAATTTATTTTTTTGATATAAAAAATGCGTTACAATAGCAACGCCAAAATCCTAAATGCAAGGAAGGAATATGAATGTTTCAAGTATTATCATTCGGGCAAAACGAGATGATTGGGAGAATCTACTAGATGAAATTAACGCCATTACGCACGCGCAAGTCGCGCTAGATGAGAGAGATAAGGGACTTATCATCGCCACCATAGAAGCCCCAAATACTAAAGAAGATATACAATCTTTAGAACAAATCACTAAACTAAAAGGCGTGGCGAGTGCGGATATGCACCTCACCTACAATGAAGAGGAGCTTAAAGATTGCCAGCTCTCAATGAGAGATTCTGCTGAGACTATGGAGCTTATTGATACAAAAGCTATTGATGAAATCACTTATTCAGGCGATGTAAATACCTTTATTGAAAAGAAATTGTAATCCCCGCCAATCTTTGGAAAGTTTAGTGATTGGAGATTCTCTTTTTTACTAAGCACACAATTTGCTTAAGCAACATTACTTTATTTTTGCATTCAAGCACAACATAATTCCTAAGGAGTAATATGCACTTCAAGTGGCGAGCGAGACGACATAGCACGCATAATGAGCACAGCGCAAAATTTGCCCTCAAAGGTGCGTTTGCTATTTCGCTTGGGCTTGGGCTTGCGCTTTTATGTGCGATTATCACTGCGCTTGTGAGTATTTTTTCTTTTGATGCGAGTGTGCAGGTGGGCGCGTTTGTGGGGATTCTCGCACTGCTTATAATCCTATGGACAAATCAAGCCCTGCCTCTTGGCATAGTCTCGCTCCTGCCTATCGTGCTTTTCCCCGCGTTTGGGATTTTAGATGTCAAATCCGCCGCGAGCAATTACGCAAACCCGATTATTTTTTTATTTTTGGGTGGCTTTATGCTCGCCACTGCGGTGGAAAAAATTGGCTTGCATAGAATCATCGCCAAATCATTCCTAAGCCATTTCCCTCCCACGCCAAAGGGCGTGATTACCGCGCTTGGCGTGGCTAGTGTGGCGTTAGGTAGCGCGCTCTCAAACTCCACCGTTGCGCTATTGCTTATCCCTGTGGCGTTGTCCGTGTCAAATGATGAGGTGCTAAAAACGCGCTTTTTGCTTAGCGTGGCGTTTGGAGCGAGCATTAGCGGGATTACCACGCCTATTGGCACACCTCCAAATCTCATTTTTATCGGCTTTTTAGAGACGGTGGGGTTTGAGGGTATCGGCTTTATGACTTGGATTATGATGATGCTCCCCCTCACAATCACAATGCTTTATGCAATGGTGAAAATCCTCTCTTTTGGCTTGCCAAATGATACGCTTCAAATCGAGGTGTTTAAAGAAATTAGCGTGAGTTTTGCGCATAAGCGATTGCTTGTTATGCTTGGGTGTTTGTTGCTTTTGTTGCTACTAAATTCCCCAATTAAGCCTATTTATAATGGCTTAGGGCTTAATGAAAATGCGGTGTTGCTTCTTTTTGGATTGCTTATGTTTGTGCCAAAGCTAGGCTTTTTGCAATGGGAAGATTCTAAGCAGATTCCCTATGAGATTAACTTTTTGTTTGGGGCGGGGTTTTGCGTGGCTATGGCGATTTCGGAGATGAGCTTGGGGAGCGCGTTTGCGCCGATTTTTAGCTACCTCTCAAGTTTGCCAATCCTCGTGTTTATCTTGCTTTTGTGTCTGCTTGTGCTGACTTTAAGTATGTTTATTAGCTCCACCGCGCTTATTGCGATTTTGCTCTCTATCATTTTTGCCTCTACAAAGGGCTTTTTAGACCCCCAAATGCAAAGCCTTGTGATGCTTATAGCCACCATTTGCGTGGGCTTTAGCTTTATGTTTCCTATTTCTACGCCACCAAATGCGATTGTCTTTAGCAAGGGTGGGATAAAGATTTGGGATATGTTTCGCTTTGGGATTTGCCTAAGTGGCGTGGGAATCGTGCTTCTCATTGCCTTTGCAATGCTGTATTGGCGATGGTTTTTGTAGGGATTTTACAAATTTAAATTTTAATAATGTTATTCAAAATATTTTGGATAATATTTTTTGAATAATTGTCTAATATCCACAATCACACTATCTTTATCATCAGAATTTTTAAATAACAAATCTTCAAGCTCTGCAACCAATTTACTTCCAAGTAAATCTCTCCTGTCTCTAATGTTTATATACACTATGTACTGGAGTTTGTTTTTCCTCGTTATACCGTTTGATTTGTATGCAAATTGTATAGCCTCAAGCAATTTCTCCATTTTGTCTTTTATTCTTTGCTTACGTGTATCTTGTTGTGTGATTTTGTGATAAATATGTGTAATAAGCCAACCACCTATTACCCCACCAAACGCAGAAGCAAAGTTAATAATGCTATCCATATTAAAATCAATCTCTAGCCAAAACTTCTTTTATAGTATTGAGTAAATCTTTTTCGTCCAGACTTTGATTGTTGATATGTATATATTTGTCAAAATCCACTTTATTTTGACGGATAAGTTTGCAAAAGCTGGCATCCACAAAAGAATCTGAAAAAGGCAATTCCAAATGTTCAACCTTAATCAATACCTCTTCTTTATTTTGCAACCATTTCGATAGATAATTTTTTTCAAAATCTTCCCCATTTTTTTCCTTGTCGTGTTCTTTATTCCTTGCATAAGGTGTCCGTGTATATTTTTTATCAAATTCAAACACTTGCATTTTGCACTCCTTTTAAAAATTCTACAACAGGCAATTCAAAGCTAATCAAAGTGCCTATTGCAAGATTTTCATTTACTTTCCTTACGAGAGTTTCACATTTTAGCGTATTATTATTGTATTTTAGTTCATAAAAATCTCTTTTTGACACAATTTGTAATTTTCCACCACACTTTTGTACCGTCTCTTTCAATCGCCTTGTTCCATTGCCTCTTCTAAATCCTTGCCCAGAATACTCTCTGTCTCTATCTTTATTTGTTTCAAATATCATCTGAACATAATTGGTTAATATCTCTTTTCCCTTGTCAAGAATTGTGCTACGAGCTTTTATTGAACCCACAAAACCTATCCCACTATCCAAAATAGCAAACTTTAAAATACTATTTTCAACCTCACCTGCTAGATACACCATTTTTTCTAAGGATTTTGAGTGAGATTGCACATTAAGCAACAATTCTAAAAATATTTTGTTTAATATCATTTTTGCAGTTTCTTTGTCGGTGATGTGTCCTATCTGTTGTAACGAATACTCAATCAATTCATTTGATATTCTTAATAAAACCTTTTTAAATTCTTGTTGAGAATTTATATAAACTTCTAAAACACGAATTTTACCTAAATTAGACTTGTCGTGTATTGGTTTGTCGCATAGTATTTCAAAAATTCCTGTCTGTATAAATAAACTTTTTATTTTCTTGTCCTTTGGCATTAGCTCTTTTCTAAATCCAAAAGAAGTTTTTTTGATTTTTCTTAATTCTTTGAGTAGGCTTGTAAATATTAGGCACATTCCTAAGTCAAATCTGTCTAATTTTTTAAAGTTAATACGAAAGTTGTTTTTCTTTTTTAAAAATTCTACATCCTTAATAAGTTTATTTACATTTAAAAAAGTAAGCTCTAATGAATCGTATTCCTTGTCAGATGCTTTGTTTCTATCTTCGTTGTTTTTATTAAGTTTTGACTTTTTTATGATTTGTCTATGTCTTTTTTCTTGATATTTTGCGCGAATTTTATTGCAATAATGGCGAAATTTACTTGAGTGATAAACTTTTTTCAAATTGTATCCTTAGATATGTTATACGAATGTAATCCAAATCCAAACGGTAGTATTATACAATTCTTAATTTAAGAGTTTATGATTTCTTGCTCCAAGCTAATCATTTCTTTACCTTGTGCTTTAAATTCTAGAATCTCCTCCACGAGATTCACAACTTTATCAGCGATTTTTTAGATTCTATTTATCCTTGATTTTCCTAAAATCCGCTTTTATTCCACCGCGTATATTGCTATCATAATCGCAAATATATTTTAAAATGTCCATATCAAACCCCAAAACTTTCAAACAAATATGATAATCCAAAATATCCACGCAATCTTTGATTTGCGAAGTAGCAAAAAAATTATGTTGCGCGTTAAATACACTTTGCATTTTTTGCCAATGTGCTAGTGCTAGCTTTTCCCACAAATCATTATGTTTTTGTATCAAATCTATTTTTGGCAATCTAAAACTATCCATAATATCTTTGTTATTATGCCTGCCGTCCCCATAGATTCGTAACCACCAATAATACACATTTGAATTGATAAGACAAAACACAAAAAATTTATTTTTCACGCTAAAAGATTTGATTTCCGTGCTTTTATAGGGTATCTCTAAAAACGCGTTATACCAATAATTCCCGCTTGTGCGTATGTATAGCGACTCATCGCCACCAAACAAATCGCCAAGTTTGTGTGGCAATTTTTTCAAATAACACAAAATCTCTAAATTTTTACGCCCGCCAATTTTTGGGATTCTATGCTTTGTGGCAAAATCATTGCCTAGCTCGCTATCAATGAGTAGCAAATCATTCACGCGGCTAAATTCTACCTCCTCGTGCGGAATTTTTTGTCGCACAAAATTGCTTGTTTGAAAAACCGCTTTTTGATTTTCGCCCTTAGAATGTGCAAACAAAATACTTACGCTTTGAGACATTTTGTCAAACTGCGGAGAGCCATCTCTATCATACGATGAGATTTGTATATTTTTGTAGTTTGAGTGCAAAAGATTTCTAAGCCCGCTTTGTGCCAATGAAAAAGTAAGCGCGTAACTTGTTACGAAACTAAAATGTGCTTTTTGCTTAATAAGCGTGTGTGCTAGCTCGGCAAAATTTGAGCTAATCTCGCCAAAATACGAATGCGGAAAATTTGATTCTATAAGTTGCTTTTGATAATCTTTGTTGAGATTCCCATACGGTGGGTTGCCAATGACTAAATCAAAGCCCATAAAATCCCCGTTGCTATCCAAAACTTCGGGGAACTCAAGACGCCATTCAAACGCGCCTTTATACTCCGCACCACTTAGCACAGAATCTAGCCTATGTCGCAATAGCTTGATATTTGCATAGCTTTGTGCGGCTTTTGCCTGCTCCTCTTCGCTTAGATTTGCCTCTGCAAAGAGATTGCCTATTTGCCCGCTTAGTCCATCTAGCAAACTCTCATCATCAAGCAAAAAATTCCCAAAATCACGGATATGATTTTTTAAGGCTTTTTCTAGCTCTTTTTTGGTTTTGGGGTCTTTTAGCGTGAGGCGAAATGTCGCTTTTAGATTTTGGATTTTAGATTCTATGTCTTTTTTCTTTGGCTTTAGCTCGCTTTGGCTAGAGTTTTTATACTCAAAGACGAGCTTTTGGTAGTCTTTGATTTGCTTGTCGATATTTGGGATATGTCGCAGGCTATCTTGCAGGGCAAAGCGACTTATGAGCGAGTTTCCGCATTTTATGTTTATATCGATATTTGGCAGGGTTTGCATTTGGTGGCAATGCACGCTTAAATGTGGCTCATAGCCCTCATCACCCTGCGTGAGATAATAGCTATTTTTTAGGAGTTCTATCCATAATCGCAGTTTGCAGATTTCCACAGAATTTGGATTTATATCCACGCCAAAGAGATTGCTCTCAATTATGCACTTTTTGAGATGAAAGAGCGATTTTTGGATAGCTTGGTTATTGTCATTTGGCTTACTTGGCTTACGATAGTCAAAGACTTTATCACGCGACACATAGATGATTATTTCATCATCTTCTATACGCAAGTCATATTCATTTAGCTCATCACTTAGTCGCAAGTAATGATAAATACGCACCATTTCACATAGCACAGAGACGAGGAAATGCCCGCTCCCTACTGCAGGGTCGCAGATTTTGATTTCACGCAAAATCTTTTTAAAATCTTCCCTCCTCTCGCGCTCATCGCGGATTAGCTCACGCAAGTCATTGAGATTTTTGGCATTCCATTTAGGATTTGCTTCGTTAAATTTCTCTACGATGACTTGCTCCAAACTCACGCGACACATATAGCTAGTGATAAAATTTGGCGTATAGTAGCTCCCCTCTTTGTAGCCATTTAGTTTCTCAAAGACTAGCCCTAGCACATTTGTTTTGATAAGCTCTTTTTGCTCGATGACATTGCTAGAATCCACACTATCAAATCGCGCACTATGTCGCGCATTATTTTTGCCTGCCTCCCCACTGCCATAATCAAAGCTATCCAAAAACTCAAATATATAATCTAGCAGATTCACACTGCCAGCCTTTGTCTTGCCTTCTTTTTTGACTTGAGTGGTGGGGTAGTAGAAAAATGTAGCGTTATTATCAAGCATAGAGATTTCTAGGATTTCCTCGCATTCTTGCTTCTCAAAGAGGCTAGAATTTAAATGTGGCAAGTAAGATAAAGGCGAGCTTGTATCGCGCTTATGATGCTCTTTTGCCAAAATCTCAAAAAATAAATGGGATAGGGCTTGATAATCTTTGAGTTTGGATTTATTAAGAAATGAGAGAGTTTTATCATCATTAAAGCGCACGAGATTTGCCTCTATGAGCTTCAAAAACAAGATTCTATTTAGCCACAAAATAATATATTGCATCACAAAATCTAAATCATTTGCTTTGTGCGTGTCGTGGGCTTGCAAGTGAGAAGTGATTAAGTGATAAAGCGTATTTTTCCCTTCTTTACTTTCTTTGCTCGGTAGGATTAGGATTTTGCCATTTTTGGTGTATTCAGCAAGCCCTAAAATATAGAGCAATTCATTATAAAATCTAGGGCTTAGCGGATTATTTAAGTTAAATTCGCCAAAGAGAAAATCTTTATGGAAAATCTTGCATAGAAATTCTAGGTATTTTTTATGTTTGGGGGTTAGATTTTGTGGATTTAGATTTTTTAGCGTGGAAATATCAAGGGCGATTCCTTGCAATTCATCATTTAGCGTATCTATAATATCGCTTGCCTTTGCATAAAAACTGCTCGTGTCATTTTTGTAGCGAGCAAATGCTTCTTTGATTTTGGTATTTTTAAAAAACAGCCTATCAAACTCCTTGTAGCTAAAAATAAAAAAGCGCGTAAAATCCGTGATGATGATAGATTCTAGCGCGTAGTTTTGCTTCTCACACACTTCGCGCAAATAATACAAAATCGCCTCGTGCAATGCCTTGCAATTTACATTTTGGGGGCTAAACGATTGTTTATTTTTAGTGAGATTTTGGGGGAGTTTTGCTTCTATGATGACTTTTGTATGCGCGTTTGTGGCGTTTGAAGTGTCTTTTGTGTCGCGCTTTATGAGGGCTAAATCAATCGCGCTATTTGCATTTAATGCGCCACTTTCTTGCTCGCTTATAGCTTCAAATCCTAGCGCGCTAAAAAACTGCGCTAACTCGTTGCTAGCGAGATTGCGCTCGCTGTATTTGGTGGATATGAGATTTTGCTCTAGCTTATGTTGCACGGCTAAAAGATATGTAGCGATAATATTTGCAAACGCGCTTAAATGCGTTTTTTCTAATGGCTCTTGGGCATAGATAGGATTTAGATTCTCTAGCGCAACGGGATTAAACTTAGGCATTGATAAAAAACTCCTTTTGGTTTTGTGTGTATTATACCATTTTTGCCCGTCTTTTATGGTTGGCAACTAGCCTAAAGCTATGCAATAGTGCGCTTTCAAGCATAATTTTAATGCTCTCGTATTTTTAGCCTCTTTATTCCGCGTGTCATCATAAAACTTTGCTCATAAAAGATTGAAAGCACGACTAGAGTGCCCGCGACAAGCGATAGCGAGACAGAAAACATAATCATAAAATTATCAAAAAAGCTAAGCAAATACTCTAAGCGCGTGGCATCGTCCCTATGCTCGATAAAATTTAGTAGCGAAATAATGCTTTGATACCCGTATTTGCCCGGAAACATCGGGAGCAGGGCGGGGAAAATCACCACTTCAATGGGAGCTTTTAGTCGTTTCGCTACAAAAGTGCCTAAAAGCCCGATAAGCAGGCTCGCCACAAAGCTCGCCCCCGCAAAGCTAAGAGCCCCACCCTCCATAAGATAAGCGCGTGAAGTATGCCCTATGCCCGCAAAAACCGCGCTCCACACGAGCGTTTTAAGCTGTGGATTTAGCCCATAGCAAAAGCCAAAACCCGCCAAAAACGCGCAAATAAAATGCCCGATAATCTCTTGGGTAAAAGAGCCTTGCAAAATCTCGGTATGCAAAATGCCCAAAATCTCGCTGTGATTTTCCCAAAAACTCGCAATCGCGCCGTGTAAATTGAAATCCATCATTTTAAACCTCTTTTTAAGTGTTATTTTTTGTCGCTATTTTACTCGCGCTTGTTTGTTTTTTTGCAACATTGCGTGTAAATTCTAGAATCTCCGCTTTTATTTTGCCTTATTTTGCGTGATTTTCATTGTTGCATTATGCGTTGTCCTAACTTTTAAAATTTAAACCACAATGTGTTTGCCAAAATCTAAACAAGGCGCAAGATTGTCGTTGCTAATGTTATTTTGTCCCGCCTGAATTTTACTTGGCAAATCATTTGTTTTTGATAACTCAAAATTGCTTATCAAAAGCTCCTTGCCTTTAGGTGCATTTTCACTAGCGACATTATTCATACCATATTGCAAATCCCACTCAAGCAGACAAAAATCCCTATACAGCTCGCGGATAAACGCGCTATTATCATAAGTGAGCAAAAATTTATGCTTGGTGGATTTGAGATTTTCGCAGAGTTTTTGGTGGTCAAAGCTCGTGTGTAAAATGCCCTTTTTGCCGTAGAGTTTGGATTTACTCGCGCTAAAATAGGGCGGGTCTAGGAATAAAAATATGCGTTTATTATCGCTCGATTTGCCCTGCAAAAACTCTGCATAATCAGCATTTGAAAACGCGATATTCCCTAAAATCTTTTGCGTTTGTGCTAATCGCTCCACGCTACTAAGCGTAAATCTGCCCTCATACGCCTTTTGCGAATACCCGCCACTATCCACCACGCCTGAAAATGTAATGCGATTGAGGATAAAAAAGTCGATTGCGCGTGTGAGCGTGTCTAGGGGGGATTCTCGCCTAGAGAGGATAAAGCGATACAAATCCCTGCCGTTTTGAAATCTATTTTTTAGCTCCAAAATCCCGCTTATTAGCTCATTTGGACGCGTTTGCAAACTCTGCCAAAAGCAAAAAAGTTCAGAACTTAAATCGTTAGCATAGATTTTGGTTTTTGCATAGCGCGGATTTTGCGCGAGATAAAGGCTAAAAGAACCTCCGCCAAAAAATGGCTCTCTAAACTCATCTATGTTTTTTGGCAAAAATTGCGCGAGGAATGCAACTGCGCGAGATTTGCCTCCGGGATAGCGCAGAGGGGATTTTATCAATGTTGATTTATTGCGAGATTTTGCGTGTGGTTTATCACAAGATTTCACGCTAGAATCGATACAATCATCAAACAAAGAATGAGTCATTGTTTATCCATATTTCAAAGTTATTGCTTTTGCATTCTAAATTTAAGAGTTTTAGCATAGTAATTTGTGTGTTTGAAAATTTATGTTGAGCGATAAAATCGCCTAGATTCTCACTTGGCAGGGAAAATCTAGAATCTAACACGCCCGAAGTCAATCGCAACACAACCTTAAATCTATCATAGCCCTTAATTTTTGCAAGATTATTATACAGCATTAGTTTTAGTAATCCGTCTTTTATGTCATCACCGCTTGGCAAAAGCGCGTTTTTGCTATGCTTACTCTCACACAAATGCAACACGCCATTTTTGCAAAACACATCATCAATAGTGAAAAAATACTGCCCACCCAAATAATTCTCTATGACAATTTTTGCTTTTTACTCCTTGTTTTTTATTTCTTTAAGAGATTGAATCTTTTGGATTTGTGATTCCAAGATATACCTTTTTTTCATTTTTCTCATTGTTTATAAGATAGATTTTTGCGAATCTGGGTAACAAAATAATGTTTATTTGCTTTATTTGTATGTTTTAAAAAACTCGTCCCCTCTAAAGATTGGTTAGTTTTTACATAAAGTTTATTTTCATTGCTCGTCCCTTTATCCTTGTGGTTTGTCCCAACTTCGTAGAATAAATAATATAAATCGCCTTTTTTATCATATTTTCTACCGACAATAAATTTTCTACCACAGATTCACTCGCATTCTTTGCAGTATTTTTTATGATTTTTACATTTTGTTTGCATTACTCACTGCATTCAAAGCCCACTTGTGAGCTATGAATCACGCCATAGATTGCCTCTCTTGTGTCTTTTGCATTTGGTGGGATATAGGCGATTTTATACCATTTGGGAGAATCGTTGCCTAAAAATATGATTACACCTTTATTTGCTTTGTATTTTGCATATTCACAAACATTGCTAGGCATATCATTTTTTTGTATCGCATAGAGAATCTTCCCATTTGGCGATTCGCGTAGATTGACATAAGAATCTTTGGAGGCATAAGCCAAAATCGCCTCCCCATTCGCACCTAAACTATACAATTCTAATCTATTAGGATATTTGATAAATGTTTTACTTGCGGGTTGTAAATTTTGTATCTCTCCAAAAAACCTCCACTCATCGCCATCACCTGTGGTAATATCTAATGTTTTTAGCCTCGCACTCACACGCACACCGATGATGGACAAAGGATTTTTGACTGCCAAATCATAAAGTTCTTTTGGTAGTTGCCCATCTTGAATCTCTATATACGCACTATCAGGGAAAATATCTGTTTTGCTTGGATATGGCTTGTTTTTGGGAATGAGATTTTGCGTATAATAAGGCTCATCAAAAAACAAAATCCACCCTTGATAAAATCCGCTATAATCCGCACTCATAGCATATTGCAACACGCCTCTAACCTCCAAATCCCCCTCAAAGCGATGATATGTATTTGCGCCTTGTTTTTGGCTATCTGTAAAATCCTTTGTGTTTTTTGTCAATACAAGCGGTTTTAGCCCTTTGGGTAATGTAGGACTTTGTCGCAAATCGTTAAAAAATAATCTTTCGCCGTTTATTTTCGTGGTATTTGGGCGATAAAGCAATGGTTTAGATTCTATTTCCTCTTGCGAGGTTATTATAAAGGCATTGCTTGGAGTAAAGCATAGTAGGCATAAAACTATTAGATTTTTCATTTTTACTCCTTATAAAGATAAATTTTTGCGAATTAAGGACATAAAACATATTTATGGCAAAATGTAGAACTATCATATTGACTACACGATTCAATATGTGTATCATCTAAAAACTCTACACTCCAAGTTGCTGTTTGCAAATCCCCAATTTTTAGCATAAATTTATTGTTTTGTAAGACTACACTTTTTATTTCTATTGCCTCGCCTTGCTCCATAGGAAAATTCTCTTTAATGGTTTTATCTTTTGAATTTGTTTGCAATCCTACTTCATCAAAATATTCTTTTGTATTACAAGTTTTTGTGATTTGAGCTGATGAATATGTGCCTTCTGCTGGGTAACGAATAAATTTTTTATCCCAAAAAGTTCTGCCTTTAGAATCTGCTATATCAACGCTATCTGCACCACACGCTACCATTACACATAAACACATTAGCGTTATTATTGTTTTTATCGCACATTTCTCCTTATCATCAAACTTTGGTATTTTGGACTCACTCACACTCTTTGCAGTATTTTTTCATAATGCGTTCGACTTCGGCGTTGTATTGTGGGGAATCGTAGATTCCTAGACAAACATAAAACCTTGAAAAATTGCCATTGCTATAATGCGCAAATACTGTTTCATAATCTATACGCGATTTATCGTCTATATATGCTTTAAGTTCTGGCAATATTTGATTTTCCAATCCTTTCCATCCTAGCCCTATTTTGTAATTATACCGACCTAGTATTTGAACATTAGGTTGCACTTCGCTAAAATCATTTCCTTTTATACAATACTCTATGCCTATCCTTTTTACAATCAATATTTTCTTTTCATAGGAATAACTTGCCATATCTATCTTTCCTGCGTGTTCCCCGTTAAATTCTAAATCATTCGCATTGAGATATATTATCAATGCCAAAAACAGCCATATTATTTTTTTCATCTTATTTTAACTCCCAAAATTCTAGCGTTGCAGTTCCCATATAAAAATAAAAGTTGTAACGCTCTCCTAAATTTTCAACATCGACAAAATTTTTTCCGCTCCATAAAGTCGTGTGTGAATAATTGCCCTGCATTACTACAATACCCTTTTTATTTGATAGTTGTTGTAACACTTCGTTTTTACCATCATCAGTTGCCTTCATTTTTATTTCTGCTTCTTTCCATTTAGTGTTTAAAAACTTTCCCATATAATATGCACCCAATATGTAAAGAGAATCTCTATTGCGTCCATACATAGCATTATATTCTTTTTCTTTAATGTTTTTATGTAATGGCATTCCGCCAAAATTGAGTGCATAGCTCACTTGCAATGCGCAAGTGTTGCTGTAATCTTTATACTCATAGTTTTTGTCAAACAATTTTCTGTGGTTTATATACTCTTTTAGTGGCTGTCCTCCCACTAAAGCATATCGTTGCCATACAAAATCATCATATTTATTGTTGTTTATAGATTCTATGGTATTTTCTGCAACGATGTTTGCTATTTCTTTAGTCTTGCCCCTCCATATACCATTTTCGATTATGGCTTGTTTAAATATTGTTTGCAAGTTTTTATCACTAGGGCTAGCTGTATTTATTTCGTCATACGCCCTTTTCACGCTTTCCCATTGCGGTCGCTGTATGTTTTTTGCTATTCTTTTAATTTTTTCAGGCATAGATTTCAATCTCCCCTGCTGGTATATTTTTTCCATTAAAGACATTTTTTAGCAATGCTTGATTGTTGTGTATTGCAGCGTTTATGATAAAAATTTCGCTTTGTGTTTTAACCTCTATTTCTATTTGCTCATTATCCTCATACCCACTCGTAACAATATGTAAATTCATATCATTGCTATGTCTTGAATCTTCGTCCTCTAATTTTATCATTTCCTCCCCATAGCTAAAATACATTTCTAATATTTCTTTTTGTGAATCTTGCGTGGATTGTGAATTGCTAGAATCTGTGTTTGATTGTGAGTTAGATTCTGCATTAGATTTGCTTGTAGATTCTGCATTCCCGTTGTGATTTTGTGTATTATCAAAATCTGCTATGTCTTCATCTAGCTCGAAAATATCCTTTGCTTTTGGCTCGTCTTGCAGGATTAGCGGTGAGCCTTTGTCAGTGATGACTTGTGAGATGGCTTGGGCTAGGACTATTTTTTGATTGTTTATTTCTAGCAATGTCGAGGCGATAGAGTTTGGGATATTGACTAATTTTGTGCAAGGGCTAGGCACACCTGCGATATTATTCGTGCAGCCTATAATGGTGGCATTTGCTAAATCGCCCAAACTTATCATTCCTGCGTCATTGTTGCTAGAATCTTGCACACACATTATATCTTTTGTGCTTGATTGAAGTAGGATTTTGCCTTTATGAGCGCATTCTAGGGTGTCAGATTCTAGCAGTGGATTTAGCTTTGACATTTAGATTCTTTACTCACATTCTTTGCAGTATTTTTTTACGATTCGTTCGATTTTGGCTTGGTATTCGGGGGATTCGTAGAGATAAAAACAATATGCCAAAAGCGGATTAGATTCTATATCTTGTAGCCTTGATTTATCCTCTATCACTGATTTTATATTTTCTAATGTCTTTGCTTTTGTGTCTTTTATGTATTGTTCAATATCGTTTTTGATTTGCTTGCCTTTATCAGTAGTGATACAATAAGCATTGCTTCTACCCTCAATTAGCCGTAAGTTCTCGTCAAAATATTCCATTTCATTTGCGCGTATTTTTGGACTTCTATCAAAATATTTAAGACAGATTCCAAAACCATAGATTTTCATATCTTTTGTCATAGTTTTGCGTGCATAAATCGTATCAAAAGAGTGAGCCTTGCTTTTAAGGTAACGCATTGGGCTTTTGTCATATTCCAAACATTCCTCGCCATAAGCGCAAAGACAAAGTGATAATAAGACTATGATAAATACTTTCATTTTTTACTCCATTGTAACATTAAAAATTCGCACCAAATTTAGCAATATGAGTGGTAGCGCATAATTTTAACCTTGCCATTGCCTAAATCAAAAAATGTATAGTAGTCATCTGTGCAATTATCTGGGTGTTGAATGCGAATTTTTTGAATGTGAATTTCTAGCGTTTTTTCATCTTTCCATTTATATGTGGTGGTATATTTTTCCACCCCTTCGCTACTTAATGTATCGGTATGCGTGTGATTTTTCATCGGCAATTTTTTTAAAAGAAATTTTGTTTTTCTCAAAGTCCAATAGTCATCAATCAATAAAAGTTGCTGATAGGCTTGCTTGATATTTTCCGCATCTATGGTGGCAAAATAAGGGGGAATATCCATCACGCTACAATCCTTTTCTGTAATGCCCCATAATTTCATCAAAAAATCACAATCTACCAACTCCCATACTAAACTTTGGGTAGATTCGCTAGATTGCGCGTCTGAATCTTGTGATGAATCGCTAGATTTAACCTGCGAATCTTTAGAATCTATATTTTGCGATTTGCGTAAATCTTTTGAAACCTTTGAATGTCCACAGCCTACAAATACCACCGACAAAACCGACACTGCCAAAAACAACAAACTTAATTTTTTCATTCTTTGCCTCCCAAATTTATTATAACTTCCAAAACATAATTTTCACAGCGTCAATATCATTAAGAAAAGCCCTAAAATGTAATTCCGCCACTTCATCGCCTACGCCAATTTCTTTGTAGTCTCCAAGACATTGTTTATCCCCATACCATAATGTAGTATGCCCTGTTAGACCCTCTGCTTGTATTTTTACGCTAGATGATTTCATTACTATTATGCCATTATTGTCATTTTCTTTTAGCCATTTTATGCACTCATCAAGCGTAGTTTTAGTAAAATCAAAATATTTATCTTTGTCTTTTTTGCCCCAAAGTTTATCTAAAAATTTACCCATATCCCAAGCACCCATAATATACTTCATTTTATCTTTGCCAATTCTTGGATTACCACCAATAACATTTCTTGCTTGTGGATTTTGTAGTGATTTTTCAATCGACATACCACCATAATTTAGCGCATAGCTTAGCCTTATAGCACAAGTATTATAAGGCTCATTTGTGTGAAAAATTTTTTGAAACACTGCTTGATTATTATTTCCTCCATAAACCCCATTTATATCCTCATACGCCCTTTTCACGCTTTCCCATTGCGGTCGCTGTATGTTTTTTGCTATTCTTTTAATTTTTTCAGGCATAGATTTCAATCTCCCCTGCTGGTATATTTTTTCCATTAAAGACATTTTTTAGCAATGCTTGATTGTCGCGTATTGTAGCGTTTATGATAAAAATTTCGCTTTGTGTTTTAACCTCTATTTCTATTTGCTCATTATCCTCATACCCACTCGTAACAATATGTAAATTCATATCATTGCTATGCCTTGAATCATCGTCCTCTAATTTTATCATTTCCTCCCCATAGCTAAAATACATTTCAATGATTTCTTTTTGGGATTGTGAGTTGCTAGAATCTGTGTTTGATTTTGCATTAGATTTTGAATTAGATTCGTTAGATTTTGCGCTAGATTTTTGGTTAGATTCGCTTATAGTTTCTGCGTTTTCATTGCCATTTTGTGTATTATCAAAATTTGCCACCTCCTCATCTAGCTCGAAAATATCCTTTGCTTTTGGCTCATCTTGTAAGATTAGCGGTGAGCCTTTATCGGTTAGGACTTGAGAGATTGCTTGGGCTAGGACTATTTTTTGATTGTTTATTTCTAGTAGCGTTGAAGCGATAGAATTTGGGATATTGACTAATTTCGTGCAAGGGCTAGGCACACCTGCGATATTATTCGTGCAGCCCACAATGGTGGCATTTGCTAAGTCTTGCAAACTTATCATTCCAGCGTCATTGCCACTAGAATCTTGCACGCACATTAAATCTTTTGTGCTTGATTGAAGCAGGATTTTGCCTTTATGAGCGCATTCTATGGCGTCAGATTCTAGCAGTGGATTTAGCTTTGGCATTTAGATTCCTTATGTGGATTTTAGATTTTACTTTATCTACTCGTAGGTATGTTAGGTTTTTGCACCTTATGCGTGGCAATGACACAAACCCCATCACAAAATATTGATTTTGGAAATGCTAAGCGTGATAAACACCCCTGCTGCAAGGCAAATCATCGCCACTGCCATATTTATGGTGCGTGAGATTCCCATTAGCGTGTTTTCGTGGATAATATCCACAAAGGCGTTGATGATAAGTGCGCCCGGGATAAGATAGAGGATACTCCCCGCGATAGCTATATCAGGCGTGGCAGAGAGCCCCAGCCACACGCCGATATACGCCGTAAAAGACACGATAAATGAGCATAGCAAATACTGCGCTCGAGAATCTAGATGGATTTTGTGGCAAAAATGGCGCACCAAAATCCCCACAAAAGTCCCCGCAAAAATGCAAAGCAACGCTCCCAAATCCCCGCCAAAAAGCCGACAAAACGCCGCATTGCCAAGACTAATGATAAACACGCCTAGCACAGCGGAGAGTCGCTTTTGAGAAAGGGTGTAATCAAAGGATTTTTGGGCTTCTTTTAGGCTTAGGTGCTCATCGTGGATTTGCCAGCTTAGCGCACTTAGATTGGATATGAGCGCGAGATTTGCCCGTAGCGGCGCGTTGTTTATGACTTGAGTTCGGCGGTTATCGTAGTTGTGCGCATCGGTGATATTGATAGTAATGTATTTCAAAAACACGCTTAAATGCACTTCATAGCCCCACGCCTTGCCGATTCGCTCCGTGCATTTGATGATGCGCGAAGTGTATGCGCCATTGCTAAGCAATGCGCTAGAATAACGGCACAAAAAATCACACACAGCTTCGATTTTGGGCTTTGGCTTATGCGGGATTTTGGGCGTGGATTGTTGATTGTTTTGGGGTTGTTTCTTGTGGGGAGATTCTGTGAGGTGGGGTTGTTGGGCGGTTGTATTTTTGTTAGCGCGTGGCATTAGCGTATCCTAGTTAATGTTGGTTTCAGTTGGTTTAGCGTGCGATTATAGCACACCAAATCCCAACTGAAATCTACGCACATAGAATTTTACTTATTTTTTACACTTTGCCTTGCCTGCGATGATGAAGCGCAATGCGTTTAGCTTGATAAAGCCCGCGGCGTCCTTTTGGTCATAGACGCAATCTTCCTCAAAGGTGCTATACGCGGCGTTAAAGAGCGAATTGCGCGAATTGCGCCCTAAAATCGTAACATTGCCCTTGTAGAGTTCTAGGCGCACTTGCCCATTTACGCGTTGCTGTGTCTTGTCGATGAGGGCTTGGAGTGCCTCCCGCTCGGGGCTAAACCAATAGCCATTGTAGATAAGCTCGGCGTATTTTGGCATTACAGAATCTTTGAGATGTGCCTCTTCTCTATCGAGGGTGAGAGATTCTATGGCGCGGTGTGCTTTGAGGTAGATGCTCCCGCCGGGCGTCTCATAGCAGCCGCGCGATTTCATTCCCACATAACGATTTTCGACTAAGTCAAGTCGTCCGATTCCATTTTTGCTCCCTAGCTCGTTGAGTTTTTCCCAAAATTTCGCAGGGCTTAGCTTTTTGCCATCGATTGCTACGCCATCGCCTTTTTCAAACTCAATGGTAATGATTTGGGGTTTATCAGGCGCATTTTTAGGACTCACACTCCACCGCCACATACTCTCTTCAGGCGCGACATTTGGGTCTTCGAGAATCTGCCCTTCATAGCTTATGTGGAGCAGGTTTGCGTCCATTGAATAAGGCGATTTATTTGCCTTTTTTTCGATTTCAATACCCGCTTTTTGCGCGTAAGAGAGAAGTTTCTCGCGACTATTTAAGTCCCACTCACGCCACGGAGCGATGACTTTTATGTCTGGGTTTAGCGCGTAAGCCCCGATTTCAAAGCGCACTTGGTCATTTCCCTTGCCTGTCGCGCCGTGCGCTATGGCATCTGCACCGACTTTTTTGGCGATTTCGACAAGTCGCTTGGCGATAAGCGGGCGAGCGATACTCGTGCCTAGCAGGTATTCGCCCTCATAGATTGCATTTGCCCGAAACATTGGAAACACAAAGTCTGCTATAAACTCCTCTCTTAAATCCTCGATAAAAATATTTTGCTTTTTTATACCGAGTTTGAGAGCCTTTGCCCGTGCGGGCTCGACTTCCTCGCCCTGCCCAATGTCTGCGGTGAAAGTGAATACTTCACAGCCATAATTATCACCCAACCATTTGAGAATCACGCTTGTATCAAGCCCGCCAGAGTAGGCAAGGACTACCTTTTTTATGGATTTTGGCATTTTTACTCCTTACATTAACAAATTTTGGGTTATTATAGTTTCCTTTGCATAAATTTAGACTTAAAAGGAGAAATTATGGGAGTAGTTGAGTGGATTGGCATAGCTTTAGTGTTGGTTTGTGTTATTTTAGTGGCAAAGAAGTTTATACAACCTAAAAAAGGCTGTGGTTGTGGCTGTGGCACACAGAGTGAGAAAAAGACACATAAGGCAAGGGTAAAGTAAGAGAAGTAAAGTTTTATTTAAGATTGCAAATTTAGTGGCTCTAATGCCTTTGTTATATCAATGTGGCAGTAGCCATTGGGGTTTTTTGCGAGGTATTTTTGGTGGTAGGATTCTGCGGGGGTGAAGTTGGCTAGAGGCAGGACTTCGGTGGCGATTTGCAAAGGCGTTGTCAAAGATGGCGTTGTCAAAGGGGAAATTCTCAAAGAGGTTTTTATGGCGATTTGTGGAGCGATTTTGCTAGCGATAAATTCTTTTGCGCGCGCTAAAATGCGCTCATCTAGCGCGTAGATTCCGCTACGATATTGCGTGCCTATGTCATTGCCCTGTCTATTTATGCTTGTGGGATTTATGATACTAAAAAACCGCGCAAGCAGAGAATGTAAAGGCAAAATCCCCTCATCAAAGTCAATCTCCACTGCTTCTACCGCGCCACTTAGCCCGCTACACACCACTTCATAGCTTAATGTTTGGCTTGGATTCTTAGTGTATTGCGGGAGGGCGTTTGCATAACCCACTTGAGAATCAAGCACACCTTTGATTAAATCAAAATACGCCTGCACACCCCAAAAGCACCCGCCCGCTAGATAGATTCGCATTATTTGAGCTTTTTTGCTTGGGATTTGCTTTGTGCTTTTGCTTGCTCTTTGCGAACTTGTGTGATTGGCTTGCCTCCTAGCCCGTAGTCATCGGTGTGGATTTCATCGATTATTACCACGGTGCTAGATTTGTTTTTGCCTAGCACTTGGGCTAGCAAATCCGTTACACCCTCGATGAGACGAGCTTTTTGCTCCTTTGTGGGTTCGCCATTTTCTTTTGTGATACGAATATTGACAAATGGCATTCTTATCCTTACAAATTTTTAAGATTCTTGCTTTGATACATCAAATAGGCATTTATATCGGCATTACACGGATACTAGAATCTAGATTCTCTTGCAAGACAGATTCTATCGCATAGAGCGTGCCTGTGGCAGCACTCGCGCACCCATCGCACGCCCCCATATAGCGAATGTATATATCAATATGCCCATCGCTTGTGTCTTTAATATCGAGGATTTCCATATTTCCGCCGTCCATCATTAGCATAGGGCGGATATTTTCATCGATGACTTTATCCACCATTTTTACCTTTTGCACCATTGTCATATCGGAGAATTTCGCGCCATCACTTTGGCTTTTTTCATATTGATTTTTGAGCTTTTCGCTCTCCATTTCAGTGCGCACGGCGTTTAAAATATCCACGAGATAATATTCTCTCTTCTCGTGTCCGCCCTCTTTTATGCAGGATTTGCAAAACGCGCCTGCTTTGGTGTATTGCGTGATTTCTTCTACCGTTTTTAAGTCGTTGAGTTTGATGACTTCTTTTATGGTTGAGAGGCTAACGCGCGCGCATTCACACACGATGATTTCGTCCTCAAAATCCTCCGCATCTTTGCCTAGATACATTCCTGCAGCCTTTTTGATGACATCATACGCCATTACCGAGCAGTGCATTTTTTGCCCGGGCACAGCGGGCGTATCGGGGTCATCACGCAGTGCCTTTTCCACATCGATATTGGTGATTTTCACGGCGTCTTGGACTTTTTTGTTTAGGCATAGCTCTACCATCATATCGCTACTTGCAATCGCCGTCCCACAGCCAAAGCTCTTAAACTTCGCATCAATGATTGTATCATCGTTATCCACGAGCCAATAGAGTCGCACCGCATCGCCACAAGATTCTGCGCCATAGTCGGCAACGATTAGCTTCGCGCCTTTTTCATCTGCCATTTCTTGCGTGATGACGCCCAAATGTGTGGGGTTGTCCATTCGTTGTGCTACTTTTTTGCTATATGCGTCCCATAACGCACCACCGATTAAGTCATTTTTTGCCATTTTTTATCCTTTACTTATTTTGTGTTTATGCACTATAAGTGCTAGAGATTTCTCGTAGTCTTGCTACGGCTTTTTTAAATACATCAATCATATACTCCACTTCTTCTTGTGTGTTAAAGCGACTAAGTGAGATTCTAATCGCTGTGTGAGCGAGCTCTTTATCTGCACCGATGGCGACCATTACAGGATTTGCTTCTAAATCCTCGCTCGCACACGCACTACCCGTGCTACACGCGATTCCAGCTTTGTTTAAATCCCATAGCATTGCCTCACCCTCAATCCCACGCACACTGATAAGTGTCGTATTTGGCACGCGATTTTCTCTACTGCCCACTACAAACACATCATCGATTTTTAATAATTCATCTTCTAAGTAATCACGCATTTGGCGCACTTGTTTGTTTTCATACTCAAGTGCGTCATTTGCTAAACGCATTGCTTCGCCCATACCCACGATATAGGGGACATTGAGCGTGCCACTTCTGCGCCCGCGCATATGCTCGCCTCCGTGAAGTAGAGGCGTGAGATTCACACCCTTGCGAATGTAGAGCGCACCTATACCCTTTGGTCCGTGAAATTTATGTGCAGAGAAACTTAGTAAATCCACATTAGCTTTTTGCACATCCACAGGGATTTTGCCGATAGCTTGCACTGCATCGGTGTGAAATAAAATATCTCGTTCTTTGCACAACTCGCCAATTTGCTCAATAGGGAATATAAGCCCTGTTTCGTTATTTGCCCACATAATGCTTACAAGGGCTGTATCATCGCGCAAAGCATCACGCACTTGCTCCACAGAAATATTCCCATTGGCATTGATTGGTAAGCGCGTAACTTCCACACCTAGAGATTCTAAAAAGCTACAAGTTGAACCCACAGCTGGGTGCTCAACCTCTGTGGTAACAATGTGTCGCTTTTTGCCACTATGAATCAAATCAAAATACACACCCTTTAGAGCCCAATTATTTGATTCTGTTGCGCAAGAAGTAATGATGACATCATCTTCATCATTGGCGTTTATGCCTGCGTAGAGTTTATCAATCGCTTCAGCGATTGGCTTATGCAAAATCGTGCCAAATTTATGCAAGCTGTTTGGATTCCCAAAATGCTCGCTCAAAAATGGGTCCATTAACGCCTTGACTTTGGGGTCAATCATTGTCGTGGCGTTATTATCAAAATACACCTTTTCCATTCTCTTTTCCTGCCTTATTTTTAAGATTTTATGTGTATAAAGTCTAATCTTTTAGTAAGTTTTGGTAAATGCGTGGCGATTTTACAAAATATTTTTTAATTAAATTACAATTTTACGCCCATTTATGCCTAAATGTTGGATTTGTCATAATTCTTGCTTTAAGTGGGGACATTGTGTAGTTTTTGTTAGAATTACAATAAAAGCATTAAGTCATTTTTAGGGAGCGCAATGCAAAAGAACTTGAGTAAAAATAACACAAAAAATGATACACAAACGCGACAAAAGCTCGTGCATAAGAATAAAAAAGCATTTTTTGATTATGAGATTATAGAATCTTTAGAAGCAGGGATTGCGCTTGTGGGAGCAGAGGTAAAAAGTGCGCGTGCTATGCGCGTGAATCTCAAAGATAGCTTTGTTCGTATTATTAAGGGAGAAGCATTTTTGTTTGGTGCGCATTTTAGCGCATTGCAGCATACCAACGCATTTTTTAAGCCAGATGAGCGCAGAGTGCGAAAACTTCTTTTACATAAAAAGCAAATTGACAAACTCTTTGGCAAGGTTAGCACGCAAGGTTTTAGTATTGTGCCATTAAGCATATATTTCAATCATAAAAATACTCTTAAGGTTCAAATTGCACTTGTGCGTGGCAAGAAACTTTATGATAAACGAGAAAGCATTAAACGCAGGGAATTAGACCGTGAAGCAAAGAGTAGCATAAAAAACGCCCTTAAAAATGCTTGAGATAAAACCTAAAATAAGCAGAAAGTTCGTCATAAGGACAGAATCTCCAAGACTCCATACAAAAATTTATCACAATAGTTTTTGACTTTTTTACTAAAATATTACAAAGTTAAAGAAATAAGAAACTTTTTTGCATTTTTAAGGAATAAATTATGTATTTTTGCGTAAAATTATGAGTGAAATACAACAAATAAAGCAGGAAAACGATGAGTCATACAACATTTGCCTATCCATATATTGGTGTGTTGCTCGCACTTATTATGAGCATTGCGATTTTTGGCGGGCTTTTGCATTTACAGCATAAGATTTCAAATGCGATTGCCAAAAAAGATAGAGAGAAGCTAAAACTCGCTCCTTATGAGTGTGGCGTTACACCAAACAAACAATCAAACACGATTTCTTCGCAGTTTTTTTTACTTGCGCTATTGTTTATTTTGTTTGATATTGAGGTGATTTTTATGATTCCTTGGGCGATTGATTTCAAGCTCTTTAGGGATTTTGGGTTGGGTGGCTTTGTGTTTTTTGAAATGCTTAGCTTTCTTGCACTTTTGATTGTTGGGTTTGTGTATGCGTGGAAAAAGGGAGCATTGCAATGGCAGAGCATAAAATAAACTATTTGCAAAATGGCGGGTTACCCATAGTGCTTAGCACGGTGGATAAGATTCTAAATTGGGGACGAAGCAATTCGCTGTGGGGAATGACTTATGGATTGGCGTGTTGTGCTATTGAGATGATGGCGACAGGCGGTTCGCGCTATGATTTGGATAGATTTGGGAGCATTTTTCGCGCTTCTCCACGACAAAGTGATTTGATGATAATCTCTGGCACGGTAACCAAGAAACACGCACAGTTTGTGCGCCGATTATACGACCAAATGCCCGAACCACGATGGGTGATTTCTATGGGGAGTTGTGCGAACACAGGCGGAATGTTTAATACTTATGCTACCGTGCAAGGCGTGGATAGAATCATTCCTGTGGATATTTATTTGCCCGGCTGTGCCCCACGCCCTGAAACCTTGCAATATGCAATTTTGATGTTGCAACAGCATATCCGCTCAAACAAGGCTATCCCTGTGGCACAGAACAAACATTTAGAATCTAAGCGAATGGTGTAGTTATGGTAAAAAATCAAGTCCCAAATAGACAAAAAAAAGTCGCTTATACGCAAAAATTTGAGATTCCAAAAGCTGTGCCAAGAGTGGATTTTATGCAGTGGCATTTTGCTAGTGAGCTTATCGTCGCTTTGCCTAAGCTTATACAATCACACTATATGGAGCTAGGAATGCCGACAATTTGGGTGGATTCCAAAAATATACTTGCGGTGTTTGAGCGACTTTTTGGGCTTGGTTTTGAGACATTAACCGAGCTTGTAGCGGTGGATTTTTTAGAACAAAGAGATGAGTTTGAGCTTTCTTATTTGTGCGTGAAATATGAGGACAATGGGCGAAAGATTGTGCGATTAAAGGTGAAGTGTGTGTTAGGCGCAGGTGATAGTATAGATTCTCTTACACCTTTTTATAAAAGTGCGAATTGGGCAGAGCGTGAGTGTTTTGATATGTTTGGCATTGAGTTTAAAGGACACAAAGACTTGCGTAGAATCCTTATGCCACCTGATTGGGTGGGACATCCATTGCGCAAATCATATCCGCTACAAGGCGATGAAAATGCTGCTTGGTATGAGGTTGATACGATTTTTGGCGAGCAATATCGCGATGTAATCGGTCCTGAGCAACGCGATAGCGCAAGGATTGATAGAGGCGATAGCATTAACTTTGCACCAATGCGAAAATATAGTGGAGATTCTAAAAATGCAGACACGCAAGGCGTGATAGATACACATAGATTCCAAGAAGAAAATAAACCTTATGCTATCAAGCGATACCCAAAAACTCCAACAAAACTCAAAGAGAAACGATAATGGCACAAGTTTATACACGATTAAACCCTAGTTTTGAGAATATCTTTTTTGAGCGTCAATCTCAAGGCGATGAGCATACTCCAAGCAAAATCACTCTTAATTTTGGACCACAGCACCCGAGCGCGCACGGGCAACTGCGACTTATTTTAGAGTTAGAAAATGAAATTGTTACCAAAGCCACACCTGATATTGGTTACTTGCATAGAGGGGTAGAAAAGCTCGCAGAAAATATGATTTATAATGAGTTTATGCCAACCACAGACAGACTTGATTATATTTCATCGGTGAGCAATAACTTTGCCTATGCTCTTAGTGTTGAGAAACTTATCGGCGTGGAAGTGCCATTGCGTGCGGAGGCTATCAGGGTGATTTTATTAGAGCTTAGTCGTATTATCTCACATATTTTCTATGTAGGCGTGCACGGAATGGATGTGGGCGCACTCTCTATTTTCTTATACGCGTTTAAACAACGCGAATATGGACTTGATTTAATGGAGGAATACTGCGGGGCACGGCTTACACACAATGCAATGCGTATCGGTGGTGTGCCACTAGATTTGCCTCCAAATTTTGATAGCAAGGTGTGTAATTTTTTAGATTCTTTGCCACAAATGTTAGGACTTATTGAAGGTTTGCTTGACAAAAATAGAATCTGGAGAACGCGATTAGATGGTGTGGGCGTGATTTCTAAAGAGATTGCCAAATCGTGGGCATTAAGTGGCATTATCGCTCGAAGCTGTGGTTTGGAGGTTGATATTCGCAGGAGTGAGCCATATAGCATTTATGAGAAATTTGACTTTGACATTCCGCTTGCTAAAGAGGGCGATTGCTATGCGCGTTATCGCTTATATATGGAAGAGATTAGACAATCTGCTAAAATTATTCGTCAAGCGTTGGAGTTTTATAAAGGCACATCATCACAAATTATGGCAAAAGATGCACGATACATTTCTCCCACAAAAGAGCAGATAATGACACAAAACTATTCGCTAATGGAGCATTTTGTCCTTGTTACGCAAGGTATGCGCCCTCCTGTGGGAGAATCGTATGCCCCAACAGAATCTCCACGCGGGGAATTGGGCTTTATTATCCACTCACTTGGTGCGCCATATCCTTATCGCTTGAAAGTGCGTGCCCCTTGCTTCTATCACACAGGGCTTTTGCAAGATTTGTTGTTGGGGCATTATCTCGCTGATGTGGTCACAATCATCGGGAATCTTAATGCAATTTTTGGCGAGGTGGATAGATGAGGCGATATGATTTGCGACATTTAGGAGCGCAGTGCTTGGAGAGAATGCGCGAGATTATCACACAAAGTGAGGATGGTGAAGTGAGTATTTTTATCTTTGAGCTTGTCGAGTTTGATTTAATCCAAAAAAGCGCGGATTTAGCGTTAGAATGTGGCGCGGAGCTAATCAATTCCATTCGCTTTAACGAGAAAGATTGGACTTTTGTAGTGCGCAAAGGCTCTTTTCACACCCTCCAATCCAGCACACAATCTACCCCAGCACAATCAAGCGAGGCAAAACAATGAAAAAGTTTGCAACGATACTCAATGCTAACATAAAGCCATTTGCAGATATAAAACCAGACATTTCATTTGTCAGTGTTGGAGTATTTCCTGCGTTAGCGCACTCTATGACACATTCTAGCGATAATATTATCTTGCACCCGTTTTTTACACCCAATGGCTATAATTATGAAATTGGCACAGAACACGCAGTTTGCGCGCTTTTACTTTGGGGAGTTTGTGAGAATCTTGCTAAGAAAAATGATGAGGTGCAAGAATTTTTAGAGAGCCTTGATATTGGTTACTTGGCTAGCGAGAGTAATATGAGCGAGGAAGAAGCTCTTAATATTGGTCGTTTTTTGTGCGACAAAAAGTGCGCATTATTGCTTGGTAGGGATTTAGCATTACACCAAAAGTCCTCGCTCATCGCACAACTTATACGCACAATCGCGTTATTAACTCACACGCAACTTTACTTGCAGGATTTAGATGTAGGCTTAGATTCCACGCAGGGATTGATTGCGCTTACAAGTGCTATTGCAAGCGAATTTGAGGATTTGCCACAAAGCGATGGTGCGTTTGTCTATCAAGTGCTTCCAAGTGATTTGCAAAAAGTTAGTTTGCCAAAGGACGCCAAATTACTTATGCCAAACAACTTTGGTATGATTTTTAAACTACAAGATATTTCAAGCGCGCCAACCCCATATACATTGCGCTTAGAAAGCGCAGATACATTAGAGATTCAAGCGAGATTGCTAAGTGAGTTAAAAGGCACGATAGCTATCCTTTGTTCGCACGAGATTTCACGCTATCCGTTTTATAAAATTACCTCACTGCAAGGAGGTGTGAATGTCTAACATTATAGAATCTACCAAAGTGTGTATAAATATCGATGGTGTAGAGATATTTTGCAATGAGGGCGATTACATTTTGCAAGTCGCACGGCGCAATGGCATTGAGATTCCCGCGATTTGTTATCTTAATAATTGTTCGCCCACGCGTGCGTGTAAAATGTGTATGGTAGAAATTGATGGCAAAAGAGCCTATGCGTGCGCGAGTAAAGCAAAAGACGGAATGCAAATAATCACACAAAACGCAGAGCTCCAAGATGAGCGTAGAGCTATTATGCAAACTTATGATGTTAATCACCCATTGCAATGCGGTGTATGTGATAAAAGCGGAGAGTGCGATTTGCAAAATTGGACAAACAAAATGGGCGTGCAGAGCCAACATTTTTTTATTCAAGAATCCAACAAACCACACGCAAGCTGGGCAAAAGTAAATTATGACCCAAATTTATGTATATTATGCGAGCGATGTGTAACTACTTGTGATGAGAATCTAGGCGAGGCAAACCTCAAAGCACAAAAAGCAGATTTACAAGAAGTTGATACCACATTGTGGAAGGACACAATCCCAAAAGACCCGCTAAGCGTGTGGGTAAGGAGACAAAAATCACTTATTAGTTTTGTAGGCGAGCAACCCTGCTTAGATTGTGCGGAGTGTGTGAGTGTATGCCCTGTGGGTGCGCTTATTGTCAAGGATTTTAAGTATAGAGCAAATGCGTGGGAACTTAGCAAGATTCCCACTACTTGCACGCATTGTGCTGGTGGCTGTCTCATATATATGGAATCTCGCCATAGCAATTTAGAAGGCAAAAAGCAAATTTATCGCATTACTAATGATGGCGAGTTTGAGCCCATTTGCGGGACAGCACGATTTGGCGGAGATAATATAAGCGAGCCACTGAATGCAACCAAAATAGACTTACAAGAATGTATAGACGCTTTTAGCACTGCTAAAAGCGTGATTGTCGGGGATTTATGCACCAATGAGGAAATTATCATTTTAGAATCATTGCGCCAAAAAATTGGTTTTAACTTATACAATAAGAGAGCACAGAATTTTGGCGCGTTTATCACAGCATTAAAAAACGCAGGCGCACAAATAGGGTTTCTCTCCTGTGTGAAGCAGGCAAAGGGCATTATTAGCATTGGCACAAACTTGCCACACGCAATGCCATCTCTGCGTTATCTTATTAACCAAAAACTTAAAGCAGATAAGGAATGCAAATTCGCACATTTTCACTCGTTTGCTAATACGCTTATCTCAAGGCTTGGTCGCAATTCAAAGTCGTTTGTCTATGAGGTGGGCGAAATTTGCGCCTTTTTAGAGAATCTCACAAAAGAGCTTATACCAAAGCAAGAGAGCCTGCAAGGAGATTCTAAAGATACTTCTACGCAAAATCAAGATAAAGATTCTCATACCACACAAGAATCTACGCAAGATTTGCCATCGCCAGCGTTTGATGGATTTTTCACACAGGGTTTTGTCGCGCAAAATGGAGTGATTATCATAGGCGAGGAAATTTACTCTCACGCTCAAAGTGCGCGTATCGTGCAACTTCTCGCACAATTAGCACAATCTTGCAAAATGGCAATCTTTTGTATCCCGCCTTTTGGCAATGCGCTTGGTATGCTTTCATTGGCGCATTTAAGCGATTATGCACAGTTGCAAGACATCGAGCATTGCATAGGCGTGCGTGTATGCAATGATGAAATATATGAGGAGTTTGGCAAGATGGCGTTTGTCCTTGATAGCCACAACCCAAATAGCAAGCAAACACCACCCAATGTTGCTATAAAAGCCCTTGCCCAAATGGAGGGAAGCGTGCTTAATGCAGAGTTGCGTTTGTTGCCTCTTGCGCCTAGCTTTGATTGCGCGTGTTTGGATTTGGCTGATATTGCGTGTGGCTTTGGATTAGGAAGCGGGTATATGAGCGACTGGAGCAAGGAAATGGGCGCGTTTAACCACAATTTTACACTACAACATTTACATAGTCTTAGGAATTTTTACGCCCCAAATGGGGAAAACAAACGAGGCAAACTTTTAGAATCTAAGGGCTTTTTAGATTCTCTTTATCCGCGTATAGCTGGGTTAAAGCCTTTTAGCAATGACACACAATCCAAGTCTTTAAACGCACTTTTAGCTCATAGTCCATCGTATTTTAATCACATTAACGCGCGTTCAGATTCATTGCAAAATAAAGTAGGTGTGTATGTTTCGCCAGCGTATGCGCAAAGCCTTAATATCACACCCAATGATTTTGTGCTCTTGCAAAACGATAAAGGAGCAAGCCTTAAAGCCCAAGTGTTTGTTGATTACAATATGGATGGCGAATTTTTCGTCCTCTCTCCATTGCTTAAGGGTGCGAGGGCATTATTTGGCAATGCGCTTTATACCAAGTTACGCGTGCAGACATCAAGTGTGGGAGCGCAACAATGAGTTTTTATATCACAGAAACTATTTTAAAGATTTTAGTCATTATTGCAGTTTTTGCTTCATTAGGGGGATTTTCCACTTATTTGGAGCGCAAGGTTTTGGGTATTTTTCAACGGCGCATTGGACCAAATTATGTTGGGCCTTTTGGTTTGCTTCAAGCCCTTGCCGATGGCATTAAACTCTTTTTTAAAGAGGATATTATCCCGCTTAATGCCAATCGCTTAATGTTTATTATCGCGCCTATTGTTTCGGTTGTATCGGCGTTTGTTGCGATGAGCGCGATTCCATTTTTTCCTGAGTTTGAAATGTTTGGACACACTATCGCGCCTATTGTCGCAGATGTCAATATGGGAATCTTGCTCTTTTTGGCGATAAGTTCGTGTGGGATTTATGCGCCTTTGCTTGCTGGCTTTAGCTCGCATAGTAAGTATTCGCTCATTGGTGGAGCGCGAGCAGTGGTGCAGTTTGTAAGCTATGAGATGATTACAGGGCTTAGCTTGCTTGCTCCACTGATGATTGTGGGCTCGCTTTCGCTTATTGATATTAACAACTATCAAGCAAATGTGAGTGATTGGCTCATTTTTAAACAGCCTCTTGCTTTTGTGCTTTTTGCTTGCGCGGCGTTTGTAGAGCTTAATCGCACGCCATTTGACTTGTTAGAGCACGAAGCAGAGATTGTCTCTGGGTATTGCACAGAGTATAGCGGGCTTAGGTGGGGGATATTTTTTATCGGTGAATACGCCAATATGATTGCGGTGTGCTTTATTTTTGCATTACTCTTTTTTGGTGGTTTTAATCCCATAGGCTTTATCCCCGGAGGCATAGCAATTTTGCTTAAAGTATGCTTTTTTATCTTTTTGTTTATGTGGGTGAGGGCGACTTTACCACATATTCGTTCAGACCAGCTACTAAGGGCGTGTTGGAAAGTGTTGTTGCCTTTGGCACTACTTAATGTTTGCATAACGGGCGTAGTGCTACTTTTGGTATAAAGCATAAAGGAGTAAAAATGGCAAAATATTATTATATTGCAGAATCAAAAAAGCCTAAAAATTTCTTTTGGCGTGTGATTTCAGCCATTAAAGTAACTTTTTCTCTTGATATTATTAAGGGATTATCGTTGAGCTTAAGAGAATTTTGTAGTAAAAGTGTAACGGTGCAATATCCTCTTGAGAGTATGCCACTTTCTTCGCGTTATCGCTCTATTCATAAACTCCAGCGATTATTGGAATCCAACAACGAACGATGTATTGGCTGTGGATTGTGCGAGAAGATTTGCACGAGTAATTGCATTCGCATTATTACAGGCATTGGAAGTGATGGGCGTAAAAAAATCGATGATTATACGATAAATTTTGGTCGTTGTATTTATTGTGGATTGTGCGCGGAAGTGTGCCCAGAGCTCGCCATTGTGCACGGAGAGCGGATAGAAAATGCAAGCACACAACGAGCGCATTTTGGCGCAAAGGACTTTTTGTTGGAAAAAGCACCAAGTGGGGAATTTCAAGGATATGGAAGCGTGAGTGTAAATGCTGATAGCTTGCTTATTCCCACTCCCCTAGCGTATGGGATTAAACAAAAAGTTGATGAAAGCCAAGAGGATAACATTTCGCAAGAAAATACTGCCCCACAAGAACAAAACACACCAGATTCTCATAGCACAGCACAATCCCAAGCAAATACGGAGACAAGCCAATGATAGAATCTTTTATTTTTTATGCCTTTGGTGTGCTTGTATTGGGACTTTGTCTCGTGGTGGTGCTTTCTAAAAATGCTCTTTATGCGATGAGTGCGCTTGCGCTTGGAATGGTGCTTGTATCGGTATTTTACTTTTTGCTTAATGCAGAGTTTTTAGGCGTAGTGCAAATCGTAGTGTATGGTGGCGCGATTGTAGCGTTATATGCTTTTGGTATGATGCTTTTTAATCTTACTAAAGATTTTAAACAATCGTATAAAAACAAAACCCTTGCCATAGTGCTAAGCGTGCTTGTGGGGGCATTATTGGTTGTGATTTGTGTTATGTTTGTGGGCGAACTTGAGCTTTTTGGGAATCTTACGCTTAGTGTGCAATCAAAAGAACCACTCAATAATGTCCAAACATTTGGGTTTTTTGTTTTCACACAATATCTTTTTGCCTTTGAGATGGCAGCGATTTTATTGCTCCTTAGTATGGTCATAGCAATCGCACTTGTAATGCACAAAAACACAGAATCTAGCGATAAAAATGCACCAGATACGCTAAACCTTACAAATGGAGGGGAGCAATGATAGGTTTGTATCATTATCTTATTTTGGCTTCATTGTTATTTTGCGTGGGGCTTTTTGGACTTATGCAACGCAGAAATCTCTTAATGCTCTTTTTTTGCACAGAGATTATGCTTAATGCTGCAAACATTGCATTGGTGGCTGTTGGGGCACATTTAGGCGATATACAAGGACAAGTGTTCGCCTTTTTTGTCATTGCTATTGCAGCAGCTGAAGTGTGTGTAGGACTTGGATTGTTGGTGGTATGGTTTAAAAAGCAACGCAATATCGATTTGCATTCATTAAGCAATCTTAAAGGATAAGTAATGGCGGGTGATTCTGTAATTTTTGAAACATTTTGTGGTTTTTTTATTTTGTTTGCTCCACTTGTTGGCGCGCTGTTTAGTGCTTGCTTTGCATTTAGCCCAAAACGCTTGATTGCTGGATTTGTGCCTAGCGCGTTGTTGCTTATGAGCACTATTGTATGCGTCTTTTTGCTGTATAGATTCTATACAGCTGATATTGGGATTGGACTTATCCGCTTGTATATGGGCGATTGGATAGTGGCTGGAGGGTTTTTTAGTGGATTTACCTTTGAGCTTGATTTTGTGAGCTTGGTAATGGCTAGCGTGGTAAATTTGGTAAGTGCTTGTGTGCATATTTATTCTATTGGATATATGGCGCACGATAAAGGATTTAACCGCTATTTCGCGTTTTTGAGTGCGTTTGTGTTTTCAATGCTATTTTTGGTGATGAGTGATAATTTGCTTGGGTTATTTATCGGTTGGGAGGGAGTAGGGCTGTGTTCATACTTGCTTATTGGATTTTTTTATCACAAGCAAAGCGCGATTTTTGCTTCCAATGAAGCCTTTATAATGAATAGAATTGCGGATTTAGCGATGCTTCTTGGCATTTTCTTTATAGCGAGCACGGCAGATTCTATTTATTTTAGAGATATTCTCCCATTAAGCGCGGATTTGGCACATAGTAGCAGTCCCAATGCACCATCTTATGAGCAGTATAAAGGATTTTTATGGGGTGGGGCATTACTTTTTATCGGTGCTATGGGGAAAAGCGCGCAGTTCCCATTTCATACTTGGCTAGCTGATGCGATGGAGGGTCCTACTCCCGTATCCGCGCTTATTCACGCAGCCACAATGGTAACGGCTGGTGTGTATTTGGTGCTTCGCCTAGATGAGTTGTATTGGTATTTGTTTGATGTGAGAGTGTTTATCACTTATCTTGGTGCTTTTGTGGCGTTGTTCGCAGCGAGTATGGCGTTAGTCAATCGTGATTTAAAGCGCATTATCGCGTATTCTACACTCTCTCAGCTTGGATATATGTTTGTAGCAGCTGGACTTGGAATGTATTGGATAGCATTTTTTCATCTTGTTACACACGCTTTTTTTAAAGCTCTTTTATTCTTGGGGGCTGGGAATGTAATGCACGCGTGCAATGATGAGCTTGATATTACCAAAATGGGTGGCTTATATAAGCCTCTAAGGGCGACTTTTGTGTTTATGCTTGTCGCTTCACTTGCCCTTTGTGGGGTATTTCCGTTTGCAGGATATTTTTCTAAGGATTTGATTTTAGAATCTGCCTTTTACACCCAGCATTTTGGATTATGGGTCGCCTTGCTTGTAGGGGCGTTTTTTACTGCATTTTATAGCTTTAGGTTGCTAATGCTTGTATTTGCTCCGCGCAAACAAGCACAACAAAGCACACAGCACGCGCACGAAGCACCAAATTTAATGCTTTTTTCTCTGTTGCCATTGGGGATTTTAGCCGTTGTGGCAGGATTTTTTGAGGAATATTTTGCGACAAGTATCAATCCGCTCTTACCAGAACTCTCCCTTGAGCCAAGCGATTTCCCGCATTACTATCTTATTGCTATTACGACAATCGTAGTGTTTGGGGGGATAGCTTTTGCGATAGGCAAATATAAAAATGGCTTTACTGATTCCCAACCAAACGCATTGTATAAACTTTTGTTTCATCAATATTATATCCCTAAGTTGTATGAGAAATGTATCATTATCCCCTACCAAAAAATCGCTACATTTTTGTGGCAACGCATTGAGTGTAAAATCATTGATAACATTGTAGATTCTCTTGCAAAAATGCTCGCAAAAGGTGGCGAATATGAAAAGGCTACGCAAAGTGGAGATTTATCGCAAAGTTTGCGTTTAATGGTTTGTGGCGTATTTGTCTTCCTCGCTTTAATGCTAATTGGGCTTTGGGAGGTGTTAAGTGCATAGTGTTTTAGGCTATTTATTGAGCGTTATCATCTTTTTTCCTGTGCTTTGTGGTGTGTTAATGATTTTGTGGAAAGAAAGCCTTATGCGAAAATTCTTTTTTCATAATGTCCCCATTAGTGCGCGAAGTTTTGGGATTTTTGTAGGTGGCATTGAGATTGTGCTCTGTGGTGCGTTGTTTTGGTATTTTGATAGCCATTTTTCTGGCTTTCAGTTTATTCACAAAATCCCTCTTATTGATACTCTTGGTATTGCATATTTTGTGGGCGTTGATGGAATCTCGCTCTTTTTGGTGTTGTTGAGTGCGCTTATTGGCTTTTTGGGGATTGTGTTTATTTCGCCTGATACACCAAAATTGCGCTATTTTATAGCAAATATTTTACTCCTTCAAGGCATTGTTATTGGTGTTTTTTGCGCCCTTGATGTGATGATGTTTTATATTTTTTGGGAACTTACTTTAGTGCCATCGCTTTTTATTATTGGGATTTGGGGAGGAGAGCGCAGGATTTATGCAGGCGTGAAGTTTTTCCTTTATACCTTTAGTGCTTCGCTTGTTATGCTTGTTGGGATTGTTTATTATGCCTATGTGTTTCACTTGGATAGCGGGGTTTGGAGTTTTAATTTGCTTGATTGGTATGATTTTAATCTCAATGTGCAAAGCTGGCTTTTTATAGCGTTTTTTCTCGCTTTTGGGGTAAAAAGCGCAATGTTTCCACTGCATACTTGGCTGCCTTATGCGTATGGACAAGCCCCCATTGTGGGTTCAGTGCTCCTTAGCGCATTACTTTCAAAAATGGGGATTTATGGAATCATTCGCTTTTGTTTCCCGCTTTTCCCTGTGGCAAGCGTAGATTTTACTTTCATAATTAGCATAATTTGTGTGTGTATGGTGGTGTATGGAGCGTTTTTAGCCTACGCGCAAAAGGATATAAAGCAAGTCGTTGCATACAGCTCAATCTCACATATTGGCGTGATTATTTTAGGTGTGTTTTCGCTCAATGTCGAGGGCATAAGCGGTGCGGTATTTTTTATGGTGGCTCACGGCATTATTAGCGCGATGCTCTTTATGCTTGTGGGTGTGATACAAGAGCGCAAAAATACATCGATGATAGAATCTCTTGGCGGACTTGCAAGCATTATGCCAAAGTTTAGCACACTTTTTGCCATTGCTTTATTAGGAAGCGTGGGATTACCGCTTACCATAGGCTTTGTGGGCGAGTTTTTGAGTTTATATGGATTTTTTAAAGTAAATAAAATCATCACACTGCTTGCTGGGCTTAGTGTGGTTATGGGTGCGGTGTATATGTTGAGCGTGTTTGGGCGCGTGTTTTTAGGCAAACTTGATTCTAAAACACCCACATTAAACGATGTCAATGCTCGTGAGAAATGCGCGCTTATTCCATTGGCGTTGCTTATCATCGCTTTTGGAATCTATCCAAAGCCCATTTTGCTTCCCGCGCAAAATTCCGCACTTATGATACTTGATGTAGTGGATTCTAAACTCAATTACTTTGACCCCCTTATCCCGCATACTATCATAGACCCAGAGGACTCATCTGTTGTAGAAAAGCTCTCTAAGATTCCATTAGAGCAAGACGAGCAAGCCGACCAAAGCACACAAGAATCTATGCCTAACCCCACTCAACCTAACGAGGAGAAATCTCTACACTCCCTCCAACCTATACAAGATTCTAACCTACAAAATCCCGCTACACAAGGAGAGTAAATGCAACAATTAAACGATTTGTATGTATCAGGGCTTGAGATTTCGCAAGCCTATCCGTTGTTTTGTGTCCTTGCTGGTGCTTTAGTGGTGCTCCTTGTAAGTGCGTTTTATACGCGTCCTAAGATGTGGCTATGTGGAGTATTGAGCGTTGCTTTTTTGGTGGCTGATTTGTATTTTGTGCTGAGTAATACAGGAGTTATTTACCAGCCTAAGCGAATTTTCTTTGGCTTGCTTCTTGTGAGTGGAGTGGCTTATTTAGCTCAGATTCTTATCTTGCTCTCAAGTGTGCTTTTTATTTTATTAAGCCTTGCTCAAAACAGCACTAAGGAATTTCAAAGAGGCGAATATTACGCTATTTGGCTTTTTGTTATTGCTGGGTTGCAATGTATGGTAAGTAGCACCAATATAGTGGTTATTTTACTTGGGCTTGAGATTTCTTCGCTTGGCGTGTATGGGCTTATCGCTCTTGGCGGAGGGAAAAATAGCATTGAAGCAGCAATTAAGTATTTCACAATGGGAGCGTATGCAAGCGCGTTTTTAGTTTTTGGTGCGGCATTTTTGTATCTTGGGACAGGGAGTTTAGACTTACTCGCGTCAAATACTTTTAGCATTCATATCATTATAGGCTTTGTGTTGATGTTTTGCGGGCTTGGCGTGAAACTCTCTGCCGTGCCATTCCACACTTGGACTCCTGATGCGTATGAGGGTTCAAGTGCGATAATGGCGGGCTTTATGTCTATCGCGCCAAAAATTGCAGCATTTGTCGTGGCGTTTTATTTGCTTAATCTCACCATAGAAGTAAGCGACAGGAGCAGATTCCCTCAAGTTTTGCTTTTTATCATTGTGGTTTTTACGATGAGTGTGCCAAACTTGCTTGCCCTAGTGCAAAAAGATGTAAAGCGAATGCTTGGATACAGCTCGATTTCACACGCTGGATTCTTATTAAGCGGGGTTTTAATTGGTGGATTAGAGGGGTTAAGCAGTTTGTTTGCCTATTGGGTGTGGTTTATGTTTGCTAACATTGGTGCATTTGGTATGCTTTGGTTATTACGCGATTCTAAAGATACGCAAGATTATGCTATTTCGCGTTTTAGCGGGCTTGCTCATCGCTCGCTTATAAGTGCGATAAGTCTTGGAATCTTTATGTTTGCATTAGCGGGAATCCCGCCTCTAAGTGTCTTTTGGGGGAAGTTTATTCTCATTAAACTCTCTATTGATAGTGGTTTAAGTGTGCTTGCTATTATTATGGTAATCAACAGCGCGATAGCGGCGTTTTATTATTTGCGTGTGGTGGTGGTAAGTTTTTTACACGATTCCACACCGCATACACTGAGCCCACAAAAAAGCGTTTTTGGCGTGGCTATTGTGGCGATTTGTGTATTTTATGTTTCTCTATGTGCCCTAATGGCTCAAAATTTGCTTGATAGCATACAATGGTGTGTTTTACTATATCAATATCAATAATTTTCATTTATTTTTCATAGAATTTTATCAAGCAAGGCTAGGAGTGGCGCGATGAAAGCCATAAGGATTATTTTTTGCGTATTGTGTATTGTTGCTACTACAAAGGCACTTGATGTAACCATAAACTATGGCAAGCAAAATAACGAATATTTCTCTGTGCTCAATCTCCAGCACAGCGAGCCATTTGAATGCCAAGAATTTACTAACGAACATAGCGAGCCTATTCGTGTGGTTTGCATTATTGAGCGCACCCCAAGAGCGAGCTTCTCGCCCACAAATACAATTTTTTTTCGATTCTATAATCGCGTTATTGATGGGCATTTCTATCTTTATATTGAGCCAAATTTTAGCTCCAAACTCTTTAATACTTTCTCAGATTTAAAGACCAATGACCCCATTCCCAAAGAGCGACCCAAAAAATCCAAAAATTGGCAAATCGTAGGCTTTAAGGGCGTGATTCCCTTTCTCTCTCAAACCAAAAGCAAAGGACTTAATTTCCCTGTGGCAGTATTGCCAAAAGAGGAGCAGTTTGTCGGTGAGCTTGACATCAATCGTGCGCCATTGCACTTTGATGAGGGGCAGGACTTTGCTTACTACCTAAATGCGCAGAGTTTAATGAAATCACAATCCTACCTTGATGCGATAAAAGTCATCGATGATACTTTGCGCGTGTTCCCAGATACGATTTTTGTGCGGGATTTGCTTTTTTATAGAATCGTTGCCCTGCGAGAAATTGACGAAGTGGAGAATGCAGATTCTATCGTTGATACAGGCGTGCGGTGGGTGAAGCGATACCCCACAGATATGAATATCCCAGAAGTGCTCTACACTCTAGGAAATGCGTATGTTGGAATCCACTTTATCTCAGAGGCGAAGTATTACTACGATAGGCTTATAACCGAATATCCAAATTCGCGTTTTGCCCCGCTCGCCAAAATGCAACTTGCAAGGTCATATTATGGATTAGAGCAGCCACAGCAAGCTATGCGTCATTTTATCCAAGCCTATGAAGAGGCAAAGGACTTAGATTCTGCAAGTTTGATTGCGATAAAGTGGAGCGAATTTTATATGAGTAGAAAAGAAAATAAAGAAGCAAAAAGGCTTGTTGATACGCTAATGACAGCAAACCCAACCTATTTTGTCAATAATTTACTTCAAAGCCTTGATTTTATCACCACACTTACCGAGCACGAAATGTGGGAGAGCGCAGCAAAAATAGGCGAGTATTTATACAACAATACAGATGATGATGATTTGCGCCTTTCACGCGATGATTTGCTTAATAAGACAGCGGTTTTTTACCAAAACTTTGGAGATTATGAAAACGCGCATAGGATAAATCTCCTTTACGCAGAAGAATACCCACACAAAGGGCATTTAGCCGAAGTCAAAGAACGCGATGATGAGTTGCTCTTTGATATTGGATTAGATGATTCGCCAGATGAGAAAATCACGCGCTATGATTACTTAATGCAGAAGTATCCAAACACGCCCGTAGCGCAAAAAGCACTTAATCTCAAAGCCCAGATTCTCTTTGATAGGGGCGAGTATGAAAATGTCATCGCGCAAAATGGCGTTGAAGCGGAGCTCATCGATAAAAGCTATTATCAAATCTTATTGCGTGCCCTGCAAGAAAAGGATTGTAAAGCAATCGCTAAAGACTTTAGCCATTATAAAAAGGAGCAATTTACCTTTCATCAAAATTTCACCGCGTTTGAGTGCCTCTACTCTCTCGCGCTTAATGCCCAAGCTCAAGTGGCAATAGAGAATCTCGCCAAAGAAGCACAAGACCCACAAACCAAGCTATCAGTCTTATATATGGAGACGCAAAACCTCGATAAGCTCGGTAAAAACAAGCCTACATTGCTTTCAGCGAGGGATACGCTCAATCTTGCTAAAGGACTTAAGCAACGCGAATACTACGATGTGGGCTTTATCTTTTTCCGCCATTTAATCCTTAGCAACAACTTAGATGAAGCAACGCAAGTTTATACATTTTTGCACGAGCATTTAAGCGATGATATACGATTGATTGATGTGGAGTTAGAGCTCCTTAAGCGCGCCGAAGCAGAGAAAAACGAAGTAAGTATCGAAGTGTATGCACGCGATATTTTACGCCTCCAGCAACTCCACAAAAACACGCACGGCACGCCGTATGTGGATTTTGCATTGGCGCAAAGTTTAATGCGCTTAGGCAGATATAATCAAAGCCTAGAAGTGCTTGATAGCCTTGCTAAAAAGGATATAGAAGTCCCCACGCTCGCTCAAGCCCTCTACCTCAAAGGCTCGGTGCAAAAGACTCAAAACAACGAAAAAGACGCACGGCTTAGCTTTAATCAATGCAAAGAGTTGCAATCAAACCAAACCCAACAACTTAGCGTGTGGAAAAATCTCTGCACCCAAGCCCTTGATATTTTGCAATAACCAAATCTTTGTATGAGGGTTTGTGTTGATTCTATGAAGTCCATAAAATAGAGAATCTAATAGAATCTAAGCGCGATAAATTTCAATTTCTCGCACATTGCAACGCCAAAAAACTAAAAAGGTTTTTTTGTCTTTTCGCAGGGCTTTGATGAGAGTTTGTAGAGCCACCGCTCGCCTTGCGCTTCGCCAAACTCATAGCGTTTGATGTAGCCATCTGCGTTAAAGTAGGATTTGCGCTCTAGCAAGCCATCTTTATCCACGCTAGGCGTGAAACTCACTAAAAAGCACCCCTCAAAGATATGCTCTTTAGTGATGAGGCTATATGAGTTAGGCACTTTTTTATGCTCTACGCTCTCTAGCTCGATAAGCTCATATCGTGGCATTGTGAGTGTTTCCTCGCGTGAAATGTCCGTGAGATAAAGTGTGAGAAGCTCCTCAATAGGCGTTATGACAAACTCTTGCTTGCCCTCAAAGTCCATAACCTTATTTTTGCTAAAGTCCGTGTATTGCGTGATTTTATTTTTATGCTTGAAGCTTTGCGGGGCTTTTAGCCGACTAAGGATAAGGGCGAACTTTTTATCCGCCTTTGTGTCCTCGATATAAGTCGCATAAGTCTCTGTGCGCTCCACTTCTGTAAGGCTATCAGCGTAAGGGTCGATAAACTCCTCGCACCCATTAAAGCTAAAGCCACTAAACCCACTAAGTGCGCAAACCAACGCCACACTCGCCACACTAGAGAATCTCCTCATCGCTTCACTCCGCTAATCTTAAGATTCCCCAGCACGATAGCAAGCGCACCCAAAAACATCATATAAAAGCCAATAAGCAAGTTTGAGACATCTTCGCTATGCACCACCCAGCTAAAAAAGATAGGCGTAAGCCCGCCAAAGAGCGCGTAAGAGACATTATAGCTTAGCGAAATCCCGCTATATCGAATAGGCGCGGGGAAGCTCTCTACCATTATAAGCGGGGTAAAGACCATTACTCCCGCGCAAAACGCCATTAAGTAATAAAACAACAACACCGCGTCTAAGTGCATTTGGTTGCTAAGCCCATAATAAAACACAAAGGCAAAAAACATAAGCCCTAAGCCCTGCACGATACTCGCCCCCCAGATTCCAATCCTATCACTTAAAATCCCGCCAAAGACATTGCCCGAAGCGAGGAAAAAGATAGCAATGATTTGATAAATCACCTTAGAGACATTATCGATTGCATACACTGCGCTTAGCAAGTTTGGTGTGAGAAGCACTGTGATTACCACGCACCCTGTGAGCACCCAAGTGCAAAAAAAGCTATGCACTAAGCCATAGCGGTGCGATTTGAGTGCTTCTTTGATAGGGAGTTTGCTTGTTTGGCTTAGTGCTTTAATCTCCTTAAACACGGGCGTTTCGCTTAAATATCGGCGTAAAAAGATAGAGATGATTCCAAACACACCGCCTAGCAAAAACGGAATGCGCCACGCCCATTCTTTAATCTCTTCTTGTGAGAAGCTTAGATTTACCCCAAGCGTAACGATACTCCCTAGCAAGATTCCAGAGACCACAGCACTTGTGAAGATTCCCATTGTCGCGCCCAAATGGTTTTGGTTATGCTCTTTGACAAACACCCACGCCCCGGGCAACTCCCCGCCAATAGCAATGCCCTGCATTACGCGCACAAGGATTAGCACGATTGGCGCGAGAATCCCAATCTGCTCATAAGTAGGCATAAGCCCCAGCGCAAAGGTGGGAATCACCATTAGCAAAATAGAGAGCATAAACATATTTTTTCTCCCGCTTTTATCGCCAAAGTGCGCCATTATCACGCCACCAAGCGGGCGAGCGAAGTAGCCCGCTGCAAATGCGCCATAAGTATTCATATTCGCCCAAAAGCTACTTTGCGCGGGGAAAAAGAGCTGTGAAATCACCGATGTAAAAAACACAAAAATAATAAAATCATAAAATTCTAACATTCCTCCAAGCGAGCTTAACGAAAGCACCTTGACTTCTTTATTACTTAATGCCATTTGCACTCCTCTTAAATAATACTCCTTAAAATTTGAGATACTATTGTCATATTGAGCGATAGCGAAATATCTCTTTTGGCTTTGAGATTACTTCGGCTTTGCCCTGCAAACCCTCAGTATGACACCTAAACCAACACCCAAACATTGTCATATTGAGCGTAAGCGAAATATCTTTTTAAGTTTTGAGATACTTCGGCTTAAAAGCCTCAGTATGACAAAGTAGCTTTGCGACAAATAACAAACGCAAACTACTTTATTTACAAAGAGCAATCTTTAAAAACTTAAACAATCAAAAATAATGCCAAATTGATAATTTTTAGCAGAATCTAAGAAATTTTTTGTTACAATCGGTGGCTTTAATCTTAAATTTCAAGGAGTCACAATGAAAAAATTAGCACTGATATTCCCTCTAGCCTTTGGCTTTGTGTTTGGGAATGTAGAGAGTAGAGTAGCAGATTTAGAGGAGCGAATGGACGCCGTAGAAGTGGAATCTGAGCTCTCAAAGGTAAAGTTTAGCTTAGAATTCACCACCGCGATGAATAACTTTCAAAGCGATGCAAGGACAGCTGGACAAAGTCGAGCAGAGCCATTGAAGTGGAGTGCGGGGCTTTATCTTAATATGAATGCCAATGTAAATAAATACACCAAATTCACAGGACGCCTTTCTATGACAAAGGCATTTGGTGATTTGGCTTGGACGCCTAGCATTTTTGCAGACCAATTTTCTGCGGGGCGCGGTGTAGCAGGGAGCTCGGCAGTGTATGTAGAGCGAGCGTATGTGGATTTATTCTTAGGTGATTATTTCGCCCTTACTTTTGGGCGATTGCCGAGCACTGATGGACCGGGCTCATTACTTCGTAATGGCTCTGCGCGTCTATCGACTTATCCCGCGCTTATGGTAAATGCGCTGGGCGATGGCGTGGTGCTCACTTATAAGCCATTGCCTCATAGCCTAAGTGATTTGTATGTGCGTGTAGGCTTCGCTAAAGCATATCAAGCAGTGTATGGAGCAAGCACTCAAAGTGGTGGTTCGATTTTTGGCGGAATTGGGATAAATAAAACTGCTGATATGGACTTATGGTATGCGGGTGTAGAGAGTGCATTCCTCCCAAGTGATTGGGGGAAAAGCCTCTTAATGCTTGGCTATATCTATCTCAATGATTATTCTGTCCCTGATTATGCCATCCAACAAGCTCAACAGCAAACACCATCTACATTTGGGACAGCGAAGTCAATGGGGAATCTCCAATATCTCAACCTCCATTTAGAGCATAATAATGCTTTTGGCTCTGGGTTAAATTGGTTTTTGTCCTATTCTCTTAATAGTGGCTCGGGCACAAGCGACCCAACAATCGCAGCACTCGCAACACAATCACCAGCAATGCAATTTAACAAAGAGCAAGGTTGGGCGTTGCACTTTGGTGCGCGATATGACTTCTCTAGCCACTTTAAGCTAGGCTATGAATACTTCCACGGAAACAAAAACTGGTATGCGTTCTCACGCGTCTCTATCAACGACCCGTTTAATATCCGCAACACACGCGGTGATGTGCACGATGTGTATATGCTTTTCCCAATCGATGTGTATCAGTTCTTTAGACTAAGCTATACTTATCAATATCACGAGTATACTGACCCTAAATTCCCAACCGTGCCTGTGGCTCTGCCAGCCCTAAAAAGCCGACAAAATATCGCGCTAAGCTATACTTTACGCTTCTAAAAGCGATATATATATATATATATTAAATGAGGAGAATAGAATGAAAAAAGTAATGCTAAAAACGACAATTTTGACGATGTCAGTAGTGGTAAGTTTGCCAAGTCTCTCTCTTGGTGCGTGTGCGGATTTGATGCAGAAGTATAATGCACCAGACCCCGCCCAAAAGACGATGAGTCAAGTGGCTCGCTGGGTAAAGCAAAAGGTAACTGACGCAAAAGACGCTAAAGAGCTGGAGTCTTGTATGCAGGCTCGCGCCGCGGATAATCCAAATAGAGAACAAGTCGCTGGTAAATAAATAATCATCACTAGGGGTGTGAAATGGAACAATCCTCAAATCAAGCAGAGCCACAAGCTCTGCCACAAACTTCGCTCACGCCCAAAAAGGCAAAGAGAATTAGTAGCTTAGCCGCACGACTAAGCATTGGACTTGTAGTGCTCGGTGCGCATATCGTGCTACTTGGCGGGGCATTTCTGGGTATTAAAATCACTTCAGAGATACTCTTAGATAAGATAGATTCACTCAATGAATCTGTCATAGAAGCCAAAGGAGGGACGCAATCCTACGCAGACTTTATGGAGCAGTTTGAGTTTATCGGCACGATTAACGAGCGCGTTATCAAATTCCTACTTAACCCCGATGAGGAAAACAAAGCAATCATTATGCAAATGACACAAAGCTGGAATGAGAGCTTTATCAAAAATAATGAAAATTTGCAAGAGTTTTATCCGCGCATTCAAAGCGCATTACAGACAAACAACATACGACAGGGCTTCATCGATGTGGAGAATATCTTTGCTGAGATTTATAATAGACTTATAGAATACACTTCTACAGATGTCGATACCATTAACCAAAAGATGAGCGTAGCGGTGGAAGAGATTGAGAATATCGGCTCTAGCACGGCTACACAGCTTACCGTGTATCTGTATTTGTTTATAGCGATATTTTTCTTAACCGCGGTGAATATCTTTTTCTTCTTGCGGATATTACGCAAGTTTAGCGCGGATTCTAAGGTTATCGTGGATTATTTAAAACGCACGAGCAAAGATGCAGATTCTATCAAAAACGCCAAGCGATTAGAAATCAAGCGTGAAGATGGCGATGAGGTGCAAACGATAAGCGACTTTATCAATGTCTTTATCGCTAAAATGCAACAAACTATCGACATTTCTGGGAGTGCCACACGAGAAATCGGCAAACTCAATAGCTCTGTCTCAGCTCTCCAAACAAATATCACAAAGATAATCCAAAAGACTAATGCCAATGTGGAAGTGGGCGGTGCGATTAACACGGGACTTGATAACAATGTCTCTTTGGCAAATGATTCTCAAAGTAAGGTAATGCAAAGTCGCGACTCACTCGAGCAAGCTGCCGAGCACCTCCATACGCTACTAGGCGAGCTAGAGCAAGCCGTGCAAAACCAAGATGAGCTCAACGAGCGATTAGAGGGACTTTCAGAATCTATCACGCAAATTAAAGATGTAAGCTCTTTAGTCTATGATGTCGCAGACCAGACAAACCTCCTCGCGCTCAATGCCGCCATTGAGGCAGCACGAGCGGGCGAGCACGGGAGAGGATTCGCCGTGGTGGCTGATGAAGTGAGAAAGCTCGCAGAGAAGACTCAAACTTCACTCCAAGAAATCGAAGCACGCATTAACACAGTGGTGCAAAACCTAAGCGAAATCGGAGAATCTATCAAAGCAAGCACGAAAAACTTCAACGAGCTCAACCACGAAGCTGAAGTCTCTAAGAGCAACATTGAATCTATCCAAAGCTTTATGGCAGAAGTCATCGAATCTATCAAGGCACAAAGCGAAAGTTCCATAGGCTTAGGCACGCAAACGCGAGACATTATCAACGAGCTTAATGAAATCAATAAACTCCTCCAAGAGATTTTTGAAGTCATCACCTATGTAACCAAGCGTAGAGATAGATTGGCGCAAAGCGATGAAGCCCTTAATAAAGTGCTAAGCTCCTTTGATGCCAAATAAACAATACAACGCTCACAAAGATACACTTTTCACACAAAGCGTGAGCGAAAAATTTAGCTTTAATGAGCAAGTCGCAACCGTGTTTGATGATATGATTACGCGTTCTGTGCCCTTTTATAAGCAGACTTTGGAGCTGTGCGTGGAGTTCTTAGCACTGCACCTGAGCGGGCTTAATGGCGTGAAAACCCCGCGCGTGTATGACATTGGGTGCTCAAATGGGAATCTGCTTATTGGCTTAGCCCAAAAATTGTGCGAGATAGGAGTTAAAAGCGAGTGTATCGGCATTGATAACTCAAAGGCGATGATACAATCTGCCAAACTCAAAGCCAAAGCCTATAACGCAAAAATTACTTTTGAATGTGTGGATTGCTTGCAAAGCAAACTTTTAGAATGTAGCGCGATAGTGAGTAATTACACTTTGCAATTTATCCGCCCGCCTTTGCGTGCAGGGCTTATCACAAAGATTTATAACGCGCTTCATAGCGGGGGAATCTTTATAATGAGTGAAAAAATGGCAAGCGTTGATAGGCTTTTTGATTCCCAAATGATTACACTCTATCATAATTATAAAGCGCGCAATGGCTACTCGCAAACTCAAATCGCTAAAAAGCGCGAGGCGTTAGAAAATGTGCTTGTGCCTTATAGCTTGGAGGAAAATGTCGCGTTGCTTAAAGACGCGGGGTTTAAGAGCGTGGAAGTGCTCTTTAAATGGGTGAATTTCGGCACGCTCATCGCGCGCAAGGGCTAGAATTATGAAGTTTTAAGGAGAAGTGAAATGGCAGAGCTTACGCATTTAAACCAAAACAACAATCCCACAATGGTCGATGTGAGTGAAAAAAACATAACAAGCAGGCTTGCACGCGCAAGTGGCACAATCACAATGAGCGAGGACGCCTATAACGCGGTGGTGCAAAACACGGCTAAAAAAGGTCCTGTGATTCAAACTGCCATTATCGCGGCAATCAGCGCGGCAAAAAACACACCAACCGTGATACCAATGGCACACCCGCTTTTTATTAGCAAGGTTAATGTAGAGATTACACCATTGGAACGCGCGTGTGGATTTAGCGTGGAAGCGGTGGTGAAATGCGAGGGTAAGACAGGCGTGGAAATCGAGGCGTTGCACGCGGTGAGCATTGGACTTCTTACGATGTATGATATGCTTAAAGCCATTGATAAAGCAATGGTGATAAGCGATATAAGGCTTTTGGAAAAAAGTGGTGGCAAAAGTGGAGAGTATAAAGCTTATAAATAATATTTATTTATAAAGTTATTTTATCATTACCGATATTTCACTCTCTTATGAAATATAAGATTTAAAGAATATATACAATAAACAAGGGAATGTAATGACAAAAAAGTTCATCATTTTTTTAGGACTTTTTATTGGGGTGTTGTTTGTGGCGGAGTATTTTATACTAGGAAATACGATACTCTCATCACTAAGCAATGAAAATCCTCTAAGACCTCAAAGCAGTGAGGATTTTTGCTCAAAATATCCACGACATAGAGCGTGCTTTTGATTTAAGGTGGCATATTGCCTTAAGTTTGTATAAAATCGTTTTTTGATAGCATAATTTTGCGTTGCTTGTGGTAAAATGCTTAGCAAAAATACCTACGCAAAGGATTAGGCAAATGCCACAAATAAGCCAAGAGAGTTTAACCGAGATTTTTTTAGAAGAGCCAAGCCTCTTTCGCGTGCTTTTACTCAATGACGATAAGACAACAATGGAATTTGTGGTATTTGTGCTGGTAGAAATCTTTGATAAAACTAGCGATGAGGCTATCAAAGTAATGCTCCAAATCCACAAAGAGGGCTCTGGAGTGTGCGGGATTTACACTTATGATGTGGCTGAGCTAAAGGCAAATCAAGTGGTAGAAATCGCACGCCAAAAGGGCTACCCGCTCCGCGTAGAAATCGAAGAAATCATCTAAGGAAGCCTATGACTGATAGCCTTAATCACATCATCAAAAGAGCCCAAGACATTGCAAGGGAAATGAAACATAATATTCTCACCACCGAGCATATTTTTTTAGCGATTTTATGCGAGCAAAGCGGGAGCGATTTTTTATCGCGTTGCGGTGGGAATCCTGTGTGGATGGGCGAGAATATCTCAAATTACCTCAAAAAATATATCCCAACTTCTGTGCGCTTAAATGCCAATCCTATCCATACGCCAGCTCTCAAGCGCGTGTTTTCACTAATGTATCATTTAAAATCCCAACGCACCAATAATCGTCAAAATGAAGTGAGTGATTTTGTCGTGGCGGTTTTAGAGGAGGATTGCTTTAGTGCGAGAATCTTGCACGCACAAGGGATTGACCATTATAGCATTCGCGCTTGCTTAAACCAAATGCAAGGCGAGAGCGAAGAGACTGAGGGCGTGGAGTTTGAAGTCAAAAACAGCCCAGATTCTCAAAAGAAAGAGAGTTATCTCGCACAATTTGCCAAAAACCTCACAAAAGCGGCAAAAGACGGCAAGATTGACCCCATTATCGGGCGCGATGAGGAGATTTTACGCATTAGTGAGATTTTGTGTCGGCGCAAGAAAAATAATCCAATCTTAATCGGGGAATCTGGCGTGGGTAAAAGTGCTATTGCAGAGGGCTTGGCATTAGAGATTAGCCAAAGGCGCGTGCCAAAGACCCTGCACAACGCGCAAGTGTTTATGCTTGATTTAGCGTCAATGGTCTCAGGGAGCAAGTATCGAGGCGACTTTGAAAAGCGACTAAAAGGCGTGTTAAAGGAGTTAGAGGGTATTAAAGATAGCATTGTGTTTATCGATGAGATTCACACAATCGTGGGCGCGGGCGCAGCAAATAGCTCAAGCCTTGATGCGTCAAACTTGCTGAAGCCAGCATTAGCAAATGGCACGCTTCGTTGCATTGGTGCGACTACTTTTAATGAGTTTAAGCAGACTTTTGATAAGGATAAGGCATTGCTTCGTAGATTTTCTAAAATCGAGGTAAAAGAGCCCAGCTTAGAGGATTGTTATAAAATTTTAGACGGGCTTGCGCCTATTTATGAGGAATATCACGGCGTGAAATACACACAAGGTGCTGTGAGAGCGTGTGTGGATTTATCTCATCGCTACATTAGTGATAAGTTTTTGCCTGATAAGGCGATTGATTTGCTTGATGAGAGTGGAGCGTTTTTTAAGATTAAAGAGAGTGGCAAGAAACTCATTTCGCCCAAAGATATAGAATCTATCATTTCAAAAACCGTGCATATTCCAAAATCTCGCATTAACAATGATGAGGGCAAGATTCTCAAAAATCTTGATAAGAAACTAAAAGAGCGTATTTTCGCCCAAGATAAAGCCATTAGCGAAGTGGTGCGTGTGATTAAGAAAAACAAAGCGGGGCTTGGCGAAGTCAATAAACCCATTGGAAGTTTTGTGTTTGCAGGACCAAGTGGCGTGGGGAAAACGGAGCTTAGCATAGAGCTTGCTAAGGCGTTGGGTATTGAGTTTGTGAAGTTTGATATGAGTGAGTATATGGAGGCGCATTCGATTTCGCGCTTAATCGGTGCACCCGCTGGATATGTGGGCTTTGAGCAGGGGGGATTGCTGGTAGATAGCATTCGCAAGAAGCCTTATTGTGTGTTGTTGCTTGATGAGATTGAAAAAGCGCATAGTGATATTTATAATGTGCTTTTGCAAGTGCTTGATTCTGCAAGTTTGACTGATAATGCGGGCAATAAGGCGGATTTTAAAAATGTCATTGTCATTATGACGAGCAATGCAGGGAGCAAAGAGGGCAATACACTTGGCTTTAATATGGATAATAAGGGCAAGAGTGAGGGCGCGATTAAAGAGCTTTTCTCACCAGAGTTTCGCTCACGCCTTGATGGCGTGGTGCATTTCGCTCCACTTGGAATCGCACAATACAAACTTATCGCGAAGAAGTTTTTAGCAGATTTGAGTGCGCAACTCGCTCAAAAGCGCATTACCCTTATCCCTGATAATAAGGCATTGGAGTTTTTAGCAACGCGTAGTGTGGATAATGCGCTGGGCGCACGCGAAATTAAACGGCTTATTGATGCACAAATTAAAATGCCACTGAGTGATGAGATTTTGTTTGGCGCGCTTAAAAGAGGTGGCGATGTGCAAATTAGCGTCAAAAATAACGCCCTAAGTCTTAAAGTAGTGGCAAAAGATTCTCCAAAAAACGCTCATAAGTTACTTGATGAAGTGCTTTGAGATTGACTTTGAGCGCGTAAAAGCCTGCGTATATAGAAGCGAATATGATGGCTATGGTGGGTATTTCCACCCGATAGTAGAGTTTGAGAATCTTTGCCTTAAATCATTTTTAGGCATTGATGAAATCCTCCAAACACTCCAAAACAACACAGATAATTTTTTGGCTGGTAATGACGCCTCAAATGTCTTACTTTGGGGAGCTAGAGGCTGTGGGAAAAGCTCAAGTATCCGCGCTGTTTTAACGCATTGTTTGCTTGCTGATAATCCCAAAAGTGCAAGTCAAGAGCAAAATCCTCAATGCCTTTTACGCGTGATTGAGATTCCTAAAATTGGGATTGAGATTTTGCCAATGACGCTGGACCTCGTCCGTTCCCTGCCGTATAAATTTATTATTTTTTGTGATGATTTGTCTTTTGGTGCGGGAGATGAGAGCTATAAGGCGTTAAAAAGTATTTTAGATGGAGGATTTGAGGCACGCGCAAGCAATGTGCTTTTTTATGCGACTTCTAATATGCGTCATTTGCTTTTGGAGGAATATGCCCAAGATACGCTCCATTTAGATGATAAAAAAGATGAGATTATCGCACTAAGCGATAGATTTGGGATTTCTATGGGGTTGTATTCGCTTGGTAGTGAGGATTTTATGCGTATTGTTAATAGCGAGCTTTCCTTTAATGCGGGCATTAGCGATGAAGCTCTGCGTCAAAAAGCACTGAACTACGCCACTCAAAAGGGCAGTCGTAATGCCAGAGTGGCAAAAGAGTTCGCCAAACTCTATAAAAACCACCTTATTTAACGAGGGGTAAATTTTGCGAATCATTATTTTTGCACTACTAGCTTTGCTTTTTAGTGCTTGTGTGAGGGTAGATTCCGATGGATTGGCTGTCATTATAGAGCCAAAAGAGTTGCGTGAATTTTCTCAAGACCCGCTTTTTTATTACAAACTTCAAAGCCAACAAGACTTCCTAGCAGATGAAAAATTAAGCAAGGAGGAAATCACAAGGCTTAAAAAGCAATATTTGGAGAGCCTTTTTTTGCCTTGGAGTGAAAAACCAAACAAAAACAAAAAAGAGGTATTTTGGATAACGCCTAATTTTGTCAAACTCCTTATGAGTAGCTATGGCGAGAATCTTAAGCCCTACACACAAAAGCAAGCCCAAGATTTGCTTGATTCTATGCGTTTAAACGCCTATCCAAGCGTAAATAAAAAAGCAATCATCACAAAAACCACGAGCGTGCGTGTCGTGCCTAGTATTCTGCCACGATTTAGCACGCAATATGGCTATCCCATTGATAGGTGGCAAAATTCACTTATCTTTGCAGGCACACCTGTGCTTGTAACGCATTTTGATAGTTCAAGGCGATTTTTGCATATCCAATCAGGCTTTGTGTATGGTTGGGTGGAGTCAAGTGATGTCGCCTTTGTCAGCGAAAAAGATGAAAAAAAGATACGCGACTTTAGCGATTATGTCGCTACGAATGTGGAATCTACGCATTTATTAGATTCTACAAATGGCTATATCACCACTGCGAGGCTTGGGCAAGTCTTTGCCTTCAACCAAAAAGGGAGCAACGCAAAGGAATATGAGCTCTACACCTATATCCGCCAAGATAATGGTTATGTAAAAATTATCACCACAAAAAGTAAAAAGAGTAATTTTATGCCTTTCCCACAGGATTTTAACAAAGAAAAAATCGCCACACTTCTTAGTCAAGTAATGGGGAAGCAATATGGCTGGGGTGGGCTTTATGAGGAGCGTGATTGCTCGGCATTGGTGCGTGATATATACGCGCTAAATGGCATTTTTTTGCCACGCAATTCTAAGGCGCAAGGGTTTTTTGGCAAAATGCACCAAGATATAAGCGCACTTAGCTTAGAGGAAAAAGAGGAGTATATCATCACTAATGGCGAACCTTTTTATACGATTTTGTGGTTGCAAGGGCACATTGCGATTTATATTGGCACATATAAGGGCAAGGCGATGGTTGCGCATAGTTCGTGGGCAATCAATGAGGGCAAAAGCAAAAAAGTGCTTGGTGGGATAGTTATCACAGATTTACACATTGGCGGGAAAGAAAATTCACTTTTGCTTCGCATTGGTGCGATGAGCAATCTACGCCATATACGAGAGAAAATTTTGCAAAGTCCCAAGCCACTTGCGCGTTAGATTCTCATATTTGTGTGATATTTTCTAATAACTCATAGCGTGGCTGCTTGTCATACCGAATGATGAGTGCATCGAGGCAATAGGGCAGTTTGCTAGGATTTTTAAGCTCATAGAGATTGATAGCTTTAATAAGTCTTTTGATTTTTGTATGCGTGAGGTTTTGGGTTGGCTCGAAGTTTTGCCCGCTTTTTACTTCGATAAAGTGCAAGATTCCAGCTCTTTTTGCCACGATGTCAATCTCTCCATATCGTGCGAAAAAGTTGCGCTCAATAATCTCAAAGCCCATAGAGCGCAAAAATACGCAAGCCTCTTGCTCTGCCTCTTGTCCTTTTTGTTTGCTCATTGGCTATTCCATACGGATTTTGTAGGGTTTTTGCAGGATAGAATCTAAGTCCTCTAATGCTTTAAGCGCATTGTTAATGTCAGATTCTTTGCTTGTGTGAGTAGAGAAAAGGAGCTTTGCCACGCCCACTTCATCGCCTTGCTTTTGTAAAAACACTTTGATAGAAATGTTATTTTGTCCGAGTATTTGTGTGATTTTGCTAAGCACACCGGGCTTATCTTGCGTGTAGAGACGAATATAGTAGCGCGAGAGAATTGCATTTGGCTTTTTTAGTGTGATAGTGGATTTGGTATTTTTGTTTTGAGGGAGTATGTCGGCGCAAGATTCCTGCTTGCCACGCCAATTTCGTGCAATCTCCATTAAATCAGCAATCACGGAGCTTGCCGTAGCTTCACCTCCCGCTCCCGCTCCATAATACATAGATTCTCCCACGCAATCCCCAACCACACTAATGCCATTCATCACGCCACCCACTTTGCTAATCATAGAATCTTTGCGAATAAGTGTGGGATGCACGCGCAATTCAAGTGCTTGTTTGTCGCGTTTGGCAATGCCTAGAAGTTTAATCACATAGCCAAACTCCTTTGCAAAGTCCATATCATCACTCGTAATCCCCTCAATCCCCTCAATGACAATATCTTGTGGCAGAGCATCAATCCCAAAGGCAAGTGAGGCAAGGATAAGGAGCTTGTGCCCAGCGTCCATTCCGTTAATATCAAGCGTTGGGTCAGCTTCGGCATAGCCAAGATTTTGCGCTTCTCTGAGTGCATCTTGGAAATTTTTGTTTTCTTCAAACATTTGCGTTAAGATATAATTGCTCGTGCCATTTAATATGCCACGAATTGCAAGGATTTCATTCGCACAAAGCCCATCTTTGAGTGTGCGAATAATGGGAATCCCGCCACCTACACTTGCTTCAAAGCCAATGGGTGTGCTTTTGGCAATTTGCCTTAAAGAAGCGCGATGATAGGCGAGCATTGCTTTATTTGCTGTGATAAATGCCTTTTTTTGCGTGAGTGCCCTTTGTGCTACTTGATATGCGAGTTCCACTCCGCCCATAAGCTCGATAACCACATCAATGCTCTCATCATTGAGCACGCAATCTATGTCGTTTTCCAAAGGAATGTGAATGCCATTGAGGGCTTTTTTTGACTTTTCTATGTTGCGCGTTATGGCTTTTTTGATGATGAAATTTACACCACAGCGAGCACGAATAAGCTCCTTGTTTTGCTCTAAGATTCTTATTACTGCGCTGCCGACTACACCAACGCCAATAATCCCTATGTTAAGTGTTTGCATTGGCTTTTAAAAATGTTTTGAGATTTTTTGCTGCTTGGCGGATTCTGTTTTCGTTTTCAATGAGGGCAATGCGCACAAATCCCTCACCATTATGCCCAAAGCCAACGCCCGGACTAACAGCGATTTTTGCTTTTTCTAAGAGTTGTTTACTAAACTCCATACTGCCCAAATGCGCCATACATTCTGGCAACCTTGCCCAAATAAACATACTTGCTTTTGGTTTGTTCATTTTCCAGCCAGCTTCGCCAAAGGATTTGATAAGCACTTCCATTCGTTTTTCATATTTTGCCTTTATTTCTTGCACGCACGACTGGTCTTCATTGAGTGCGATAGTCGCAGCAATTTGCATAGGCGTGTAGATTCCATAATCTAGCCAGCTTTTAATCTTTTGTAAGGCTTCTACCATTTTTTTATTCCCCACGACAAAGCCCACGCGCCAACCAGCCATATTGTAAGTCTTGCTTAGTGTGTAGCATTCCACAGCGACATCTTTTGCCCCTGCAACTTCAAAAATACTTGGCGTTTTATACTCTCCAAAGCAAAGCTCCGCATACGCAATATCGCTAATAATGTAAAATCGCTCTTGTTTTGCAAGTGCGACTAACCGCTCATAAAAACTTTTATATGCAATCACGGTGGTTGGGTTGTGAGGGAAATTTACCACGACAAATTTTGGCTTTGGCAAGCTCTCACGCAACAACACATTAAGTTTGCTAAAAAAATCCTCTTCGTTAATCTCCATATTCTCATTCCACGAGATAGGGAAACTAAGTGCATTCGCACCTTGTAAGATAAAGGCATAAGAGTGGATAGGATAGGCTGGCTCTGGGATTATAGCAGTATCGCCCGGATTGGTAATCGCCTGCACCAAATGCGCATATCCCTCTTTGCTTCCCATTGTTACACAGGCTTCTAAATTTGGGTCTAAATCCACATTGTAAGTGCGCTTATACCAATCACACACAGCAAGGCGGAGCTTGTAGATTCCCTTGCTTACTGAGTAGCCGTGATTTTTTGGTTTATTTGCAGCTTCACAGAGTTTATCGATTATGTGTTGCGGGGTCGCTCCATCTGGGTTGCCCATACTAAAGTCAATGACATCTTCGCCATTTTGGCGCATTGCTAGCTTAATTTCGTTGATGGCGGCAAAGACATATTTTGGCAGTCGCTTAATTTTTTCAAACTCAATTTCATCAAACATCGCTTCCCCCTAGTTAAATTGCGCGGTTATACCCTTTTTAAGATTGCTTGGGTTGTTTGCATCAGTAATATATACAAAGCTCACGCCCTGAGGGATTTTAATACTTGTGTTATTTTGTGGGCTTTTGGATTCTAAAATCGTATCAACAATGACTAAATTTCTATCATAGAGCACTATTCGTGGATACCACTTTTGTGGGTTGGAGATTTGAAGCGTGCCTTGCGTTTGGATATTTATCCAATATTGCCCACTGACATCACGCAATGGTGTGCTTTGAGCTGGGGTGAGTGTGGTGGAGTTTGGAATCTGGAGCGACTCAAGCTCGAGGAGATACTCCCATTTTTGCAAACTCACACGCTTAATGTCAATGCAGTTAAGCCCACGCTTCTGTGCTGCGGATACGATGACTAATGGGTCTGGGGCGTGCTCGGTGCTAAAGGTAAAGGTGATAGAAGCCAAGCCGTTATTGTATTGAGCCTTTTGGACATTAAAGTAGGTGTAGCCCATTGTGGTTAAAATATCATTAGTAGTGCGACTAAGCAAAATAGGACTTGTGCGCGCAGAAAATGTGAGATTAACCTCAGCTGGAGCAGAAAATTTCAAATGAAGCAAACCATTATTTTTAAGCGATTGGACAATTTTGGCAATATTGAGGCTACCATTGGTGTAAAAGGAATTTTTATCGGCAAAAATTTTATTGATAAAATTACTATTAGCCGAATACTCACGCTCGCCCATAAGCCCCCTTACCTTGTCGCTTAAGACATCACTAAAGCACACATTTGACAACAAACACAACACAAACACAACTCTTTTCATTTCTTTAATCAAACACTCCAAAGTTATAAAATTCCATAGAATCTAGCGATTACGATTCTACCATCTATCCACAGGATTAAGCTGTCTATAAGTGGTATAGTTGATTTCTTTGATTTCGTTTCCATCAAAGTATAAGCGCACAAATTGTCGCGCCTTATAAGTAATCCTTTGTCCTTTAAATGTCAAAGTAAAATCATTATGTCCAAAGACAAACACCATAGGCTTATCAAGTGTGAAATCGTGTGCGTTGCGAAGTGTCATTTGGCTTGAAGTTTTTGTTTCTAAATTTACCACGCCAACCCAAAGCTCGACACTTGGCACGACTCTTGCGACATTTGCTGGAATAGGAGTGTTATCTAGTGGCTGATTTTGAGAGAGCTCATTTTGCGCATTTTGGGTATTTTGCTCGGATTGAGATTCTTGCTCTAATGTATTGGATTCATTGTGGTTTGTTTGTGTTTCTTCGTTGTTTGAGTCGCTTAGTCTATCATTAAGGCTAAGATTTGGTGTTTCTTGCTCATTTGGTTGGTCTATTTCTTGTGTTTCTTGTGGTTGGTTTGTCTCATCTGTAATATCTTGTGTTTGTTCGGAATCTTGTGGGTTTTGCTCTTGTGGTTGCTCGTTAGATTGTGATTCTTGTGAGGGAGCATTAGTGAAAGTATATGATGGCGTGCTTGAACCCACACCCTCTTGGAAAAACATTTTATATCCTAATACGCCCACAATGCCAATAATGATGACTATAAGAATGATGAAAAAAGCGAAGTTCCCACCTTTTTGGGAATCTTCTTCATCAGGCGTATTATAAGATTCCAATTTGGGGAGCTTAAGCGATTCGATATTTGTTTTAACCTTTTGTATGGGTTTATCTTTTTGTGCCTTAGCAGCTTTCTTTTTTATATCAATCTCATCAATCACTTCAGCTTGCTTCGCTTTTTGGACTTGTTGTTCGGTTTGTGGGGTATCTTGGGTATCTAAAGGTTCTTGATTATGAAACTTCCCATAAAGTCTTAGCCATTCAGTCAAATCGACACTATACTCACGCTCTAAAATGTGAATAAACCCTTGCGCTCGCACTCTGTCAATCTTTTCAAATCGCTTGTTTAAAATATCTTCAATACGATTTATAGTGAGTCTTGTGGTCTTGCTAATGTCTTTCGCTCCGATTTGTTTTAACTCCTCTAAAACCTCATCTAATGTTTTTTGCGCCATTGTTCGTCCTTTAATTAAGTAGTCTATCTAGCAAGATTATCGTTGCGTGTGCGACATTAAGCGAATCAAAGTCCCGCTTAATGCGAACACATACACGCAAGTCCATTCTTTGCAAAAATTTCTCTGAGAGTCCATCTCCCTCGCTACCCACGCATAAAACCCACTTTTGCAATCGCTCATCTTGTGCTGTTTGTAATGGTGTGCTTTGTAAAATGCCTATTGTATCTATTTTTGGTAATTTTTGTGCGTTCTTTTTGCACACTTGAGTTAAACTTTGGCGAATTTTTACCACATTTTCTCCAGCCATATCCGCTCCAAGAAGTGTAAAGTTTGCCATTTTAAGTTCATTTAAACAATCAAACGCATTAGGGATAATGCAAAAAGGCATATCTAGTAATGCCCCACTGCTAGAGCGCACGATGCCCTCAATGGCATTTTGGTGGAGGTTACTCTGCGCTAAGATAACGCCACAAGCACCTAAACAATACGCGCTTCTTACAATCGAGCCAATGTTACCCACATCACTCAACCCAACGAGCATTAAGAGATTCTCAAAACCTTTCATCATACTAAGTGGTGTAGGATTAAGCGGGGTGATTTTAGCAAAGATTCCTTGATGATTGCGTCCGTGTGCGAGGGCTTGGGCTTTTTTGTTATCAAGGACTATGATTGGCTTGTTTGCGCTCTTTAGTGTGCTAAATATCTCTTTTGGCAGTTGTTTAGCGACATAGATTTCTTGGATTTTGTCTTTGTGGTGTGTGATTGCATAGAGCACGGGTTGTTTGCCAAATATTATCATCGCATTGCCTTGTGTGTGAGTTGAGAATCTTCTTTTGCTTTGGGTGTGGTATTTATGAGTTCTTCATAGCATTGTTTAATGGGCTTATTAGTGAGCTTTGAGAGAAGTTTTGCTTTAATTTTTGGGGTAATGTCAAGCTCTAAAATATCATTTACACTGAGATTCCCAGCGTTTGGAAAAATCAAATGTTGAGAATCGCTTTTTGCGTTATAAATACAAAAAACCCACTCCCCACAGATTTTTTTAGAATCTAGTTGTGCTAAAACCTCTCGTGCAACCCCAAAAAATCGCTCCTCATACATTTTGCTTATCTCTTTACACACACACAAATATGCTTTTGGTAGGCACTTTTGAATATCTTGTAGGCTTTGGATAAGTCTATGTGGGCTTTCATAAAAGACACAAGGCACATTATAATGTGCCAACTGGTAGAAAATTTCTTGTCTTTGTGATTGTTTGTGTGGCAAAAACCCCCCAAAATAAAACGCATTTGATTCTATCCCGCTACTTGCAAAGCATACATTAAGCGCACTTGAGCCGGGCAATACTTCATAAGGAATAGCATTTCGTATGCAAAACTCTACCAACTTTGCTCCTGGGTCGCAAATACAAGGCATTCCCGCATCGCTTATATAAATGACATTGCTATCAAAAAACGCGGGCTTAAGTGTGGCGATAAAATCCCGTTGATTGTGCGAATGAAATGGGAGAAATTTTTTATCTTCTAAGATATTTGTGGGTGGTGTGGAAGTAATTTTAGCAAATAGATTTTTTGATTCTAAGAGCGTGTAGAGCTTTTTTGCTACTCTTGTGTCTTCGCAAAGCACAATTTGCGCGTTTAAGAGTATCTCCAAGCCCCGCAGGCTTATATCAAAGAGATTGCCGATGGGGGTGGGGAGTAAAATAAGCATTTATAGCGAGTTGGAGTGTATAAATGCGAGCTATTTAAGGTTGTATTTTTGGCGAAATTTCTCTACGCGCCCTGTCGCATCAGCGATTTTATCACTCCCTGTATAAAACGGGTGGCAAAAACTTGAAATATCAATCCTTAATTCTGGCTTTGTGCTTAGCACTTCGATTTCCTTGCCACTTGTTACGCAAGTAACTTTGCAAGGCACATATTGTGGGTGAATATCTTTTTTCATTGTGATTCCTTAAATGATTAGATGTCTTTATTGGGATAAGCGTGGCATTGTAACAAAAAATCTATTAAAAAGTGTTAAAATTTTGCACATTCATTGCAAATTTTGAAAGGAAAGATATGGGGTATATTGAGTTAAGCAGTGTATTTGGCATAGCACTCTTAGCCTCTTTTAGTCATTGCGTTGGAATGTGCGGTGGGATTGTGATTTCGCTTGCAAACACAAGACTTATCAAAGAATCTTCTCCTAAAAAAGTGGCATTTGCGCACTTGCTGTATGTGGTTGGCAGAGTGAGCGTGTATATGCTTTTAGGTGCTATTGCTGGGGGGATTGGTATCATTTTTAATGCAGTGTTGGATTTGAAGATTCCTATCTTGTTGGGCGTGAATATTTTGCTTATAGTTTTTGGCTTTTGTTTGGCGTTTTTGCCCCATATTATACGAGTATTTGAGCCCAATATCAACAAAGATTCTCTTGTGTTTCGCACCATTGCACCCATTTTTAGTGCGCTTTTACATTCGCGTTTGAGCGTGTCGTTTTTTTTGCTTGGAGCATTAAATGGAATCTTGCCCTGTGGCATTGTGTATTATTTTTTACTCACTGCTTTGGCAAGTGGTGGAGCACTTAATGGAGCGTTAGTAATGGGTGCTTTTGGGCTCGCTACAATAGTTGTGATGTATCCTTTTGCTTTTTTTTCAAGTGTGTTTATGCGATTTTTTCACGCTAATAAGGCAGTGTTTGCTTATTTGGCTGCGGGAGCGATGATGGGATTTGGTGTGTATGGCGTTGTAAATGGGTTAAGTATGATGGGGGTGCTATAATGATTCATATTGTGCTCGTTGAGCCACAGATTCCACAAAATACGGGCAATATAGGGCGTTTGTGCGTGGCAACTAACGCAATGCTTCATTTAATCAAACCGCTTGGATTCTCAACTTCGCAAAAAGAGTTAAAACGCGCAGGATTAGATTATTGGCAGCATTTAAGCGTGAAAGAATGGGAGAATTTGGAGGATTTTTGGGAATCTCACCCTATTGCAAATACCAAAGAGCAAGCCCAAAAGCACTTTTTCTTTAGCACAAAGGCACAAAAACTCCATTATGAAGCAAGTTTTGGTAAAGAGTGTTATTTATACTTTGGGCGTGAGGATGCGGGGATTGATGAGCGTATTTTAACCCAAAACATCAATGCAATTTACAAACTTCCTATGAGTAAAATTGCGCGAAGCATCAATTTAGCTACTTGTGTGGGAGCAGTGCTTTATGAGGCATTGCGACAAAATGGCTTGTATGAGAAATTTTAACGCCAAAATGCGCGCTAAGTTTGTTATAATGCTAAGAAAAAAATTTAGGAGTTGATATGCTGGTTACTCCGCGTGTCTTAAGTGGCTTTAAAGATAGATTACCAAAAGAATCAATGACAAAAAATATGCTTCTAGGGAAGGTGAGTGAAGTGTTTTTGAAGTTTGGTTTTGTGCCCATTGAGACACCGCATATTGAGTATGCAGACATTTTGGTGAAGCAAGGTAGCGAGGAGATTCAAAAAGAACTTTATCGTTTCAACGATAAAGGCGGGCGCGATGTGGCATTGCGCTTTGATTTGACCGTTCCCTTAGCGCGTTTTATTTCTCAATATCAAAACGAGTTGCAACTACCATTTAAGCGGTATGCCATTGGCAATGTGTTTCGCGGCGAGAGGGCACAAAAGGGTAGATATAGGGAATTTACACAATGTGATTTTGATTTTATTGGGAGTGAATCTCTTTCGTGTGATGCTGAGATTGTGCAAGTGATTTATGCTTCGTTGTGTGCGATTGGGATTGATGAGTTTAGTATTTGGATAAATCATAGAAAAATTTTAAATGGCATTTGCAAGCATTTTGGCATTACAGAATCTAAGGCGATAAATGCTACACTGCGCGTGATTGATAAACTTGATAAAATTGGTAAAGAGAGTGTAGTCGCCGAGTTGGAATCTGAAGTTGGGATAACCCAAAAAACAGCAAAGAATATTTTACACTACACTTCTATCAAGCAAAATGGCGAGAGTGGAGAGTTTTTTAAAAGTATCGCATTTTTAAAAGAATGGAATGATGAGTTAAAAAGCGGGATTGAGGATATTGAGCAGCTGTATGAGATTCTTAGTTTGTTGCAAATGGATAAGGACTGCTATCGCGTGAATTTTTCCATTGCACGCGGGCTTGGATATTACACAGGAATTGTGTATGAGAGCGTTTTGACGCGCTTGCCAAGTGTAGGGAGTGTGTGCTCTGGAGGGCGGTATGATGACTTAACCAAGACTTTTTCTAAGCAAAAGATGAGTGGAGTGGGCGCGTCTATCGGTATTGATAGATTATTAAGCGCAATAAAAGAGCTTGAAATGATGAAAAACAATTCCACTTCAGCACGCGCGTTGCTCGTGTGTATGGATAATGCGTATCTTGCTTACACGCACGCATTAGCAGAGTCCTTGCGCCGCTCTGGAATCTCTGTCGAAGTATATCCAGATATTACGCGATTAAAAAAACCATTTAGCTATGCTAATGCACTTGGACACGAGTTTGTGTTGGTGGTTGGAGAGAGTGAGTTTGCCACAAAGACCATCACACTTAAAAATATGACAAGTGGAATGCAAATGGAAGAAATTAGCTTCTTAAAAGCGTTAGAATTGCTAAAACAAGACTAAAATTATAAAAAACTTCTAAGGAAAAACAATGAATGCAACAATCTCACCAAAACCGCTAAAAAACACACATTTACCAAAACAAAATGAGTGGAATCTCAATGCACTTTTTACCTCACGCCAAAATGCAAAATCTGCTTGCGAAGATACACTACAAGCAGCAAAGAATTTCAACAAACACTATCAAGGCAAGCTAGGCAGCATTGCTCCAAAGGATTTTGAGCGTGTTTTAACCCAATATGAGCAACTTTGCGAGAATCTTGGTGGAGTGATGACTTATGCGTTTTTGCTTTTTGCTAAAGACACTAATAATGGTGCGCTTTATGCGGATTTTGAGCAACGCGTAAATAAAGCGCAAAATGAATTGCTATTTTTTGAATTGGAGCTTGCCAAGCTCGATAGCACGATTATAGAACAAATCGCCAATTGCGCGCCAAGATATGCCTTTTATGTGCAAAAAATCAGCGAGCAGGCGAAATACACCCTTAGCCTTAAAGAAGAACAAGTGCTTTTAAAAACTTCTCCCATTAGCACAAATGCCTTTTCGCGACTCTTTGATGAGCATTTAGCTCAAGCACGCTTTAAATGCAGGGGTAAAAAACTCAACGAGGAGCAAATATTAGCACTTCTGCATAACCCCGATAGAATCACACGCAAACAGGCACAGAAATCTTTTAGCGCGGGGTTAAAAAAATCTCGCCATTTGTTAAGCTATATTTTAAACATTGTGCGAAAAGATGTCGCAATCACAAAGGAATTACGCGGGTATGAAAAGCCAGAGAGCTTTAGGCATATTGCAAATTGCATTACGCAAAAAAGTGTCGATGCGCTTGTGGATTGTGTGAATGCAAATTATAAAGTCGTGCATAAGTATTATGCAATCAAAGCAAAACTAATGAATATAAAAACACTTAAAGATTACGATAGATACGCTCCTTTAGAGTTTAAGTATCCAAAACAAAAAGCCACACTTACTTATCAAAGTGCGCTTGGTGAAGTGTTAGAATCTTTTAGTAATTTTTCTCCCACATTTGCTTCAATCGCTTACAAGGCGATTAAAGAGGGCTGGGTAGATTCTCACCCAACGCCAAATAAACGAGGCGGAGCGTTTAGCCATAGTGCTATCCCGCGCGCGCATCCCTATGTGCTATTAAATTGGACGGGTAATCGCAGGGATACTTTTACCATAGCGCACGAGTTTGGGCATATGATACACCAAGAGTTAAGCAAGCAAGTGGGCTATCTTAACGCAGACACGCCACTCACTACCGCAGAGACAGCATCAGTGTTTGCTGAAATGTTGCTTTTTGATTCAATGAAGCAAAAGCTTAATAAAACGGAGCTTTTAGAGCTTTATGCGGGTAAATTAGAGGACATTTTTTCTACGCTGTTTCGCCAGATTGTGATGACAAATTTTGAACGCGCCATCCACGCCAAAGATGGTGAGTTAAGCCCAGAGGATTTTGATACAATTTGGGAGGAGCAAAACGCTAAAATGTTTGGTGATTCCTTGCGACTCACCAAAAATTATGCAGGTTGGTGGTGCTATATACCGCATTTTATTCACTCGCCATTTTATTGCTATGCGTATAGCTATGGGCAGTTGCTTGTGCTCGCACTCTTTGGGCTCTATAAAATGACACAGGGCAATAAAGCCAAAAGGGAAAAATTTATCCAAACATACATTGGCTTTTTATCTCGTGGTGGAAGTTTAAGTCCAAAAGAACTTATTAAGGAGTTTGGCTTTGATATTGATGATTGTGCGTTTTGGGACATTGGTATGAATGAAGTTAAAAAAATGTTTAGTGAGTTTGAGGAACTTTTATGATTATAAAAAACGCAAAACTACGACATTTATTGACAAAGCACGCAAAGGAGTTTTTAATCCTGTTGGTGGAGCAAAAAATCTCATTTTCTATCTTATGCGACATTAGCAAGACAGATTTTAATCCTCCATTGCCAGAGGATATAGCCAAAGGACTAAATGATTTGACTTTGTTTATTTTGGCTGGCTATACATTTGAGAGTATTGATTTTGGAGTGAGCGGGATAAGTTTTGAAGCGGGCTTTGGCGAGCAAAACTTTGGGAGTTTGGTAACTATTGAATATGAGGGAATCGTGCAGATTCTCCTCCAAGATGAGCAACTTTTAAAAGAAATTTCACTTTTTGTCAATGTCGCAAATGCGCAACTTTATAGTGATTTTGATAGCATACAAGAAGATTTTAGAGATTTAGATTTCTCTATGCAAATGCTCTCAAGCAATCCTGAAAACTCTTATCTTTTTAGCAAAAAAAAAGGAGATAAAAATGAGTAGTTTTATTCCACATATTCCACCAAATACCATAGCACTTAAAGTGTTTAGATTCCATCAGGGCAGGGATTATCTCCCTTATTATGAAAAGATAGATTTTCCCTATAAGCAATCCAGCACGCTTAGCGAGTTGTGCGAGTTTTTGACGCATAATTTACGCGATTTGGGTTTAGATGAAGTGTGTTTGCGCATCAATAGCGTGAGTGTATTGGAGGATTTGCCCATTAGTGAATTAGTGGGCGAGTTTGGGAATGCGTGGATTCTTAGCCCGCTTTGTGAGAAATTCGCACTCAAGGATTTTGTGCTTGATTTTAGCGTGTATGATGAAAGATATGCAGAATTTTTTGCCCAAATGCCATTTATCACAAAGGAGCATAAAAGTGAATTAAGAGGTTTTTTAAAATATAATTTTCTCTCCGCACTTTGTGAATGTGAGGATTTTATTGATGAGTATTTGGGCGATGGATTTTTCCTCTATGTCGCGCATTTGAGCGAGCTTTATCCCACCCATAAAAAAGAGCTTTTGGATTTTATTTGTGATTCTTCTAGTGGGATTTTGAATTTTGTTAGCCTTGATAGGGCGATGTATCCTTTTGGTTGGCACAACAGCAAGCCATTTTTTACTATCATTAAAGAACATTTTGCTAAAGAGTGTTCTGGTGCGAATTAAGGAGGAGAAATGTTAGATTCTAAAACACTGAATTTCCCCTATCAATCACAGGGAATAATGCTTTTTGATGTGTATGATGAGATTGTGTGTAGTGGAGTTAAAAAAGACGATATAGCAAGATTTATTGCCCCAAGCAAGGAACTTTTAGAATCTTTTGGCGTGCAAAATGTCGCACCAAAAATCCCACTTAAACCTTATAGTGGGTATTTTGCCAGCATTAAAGATTCCACGAACGCGCTCAAAAATATGGCGTATAACTTTGCCATTGCTCAAAGCCAAGATTGTGTGCTTCTTTTTGTTGAGGAAGATGTCTGCACGCAGGCATTACTTACTTTGGAGGCATTTTTGCAGCCTGACACTCAAGCACTACTTATTGATTTTTTGCACTCCCATAATCTTAGCTTTGACCCTAATAAACCTAGTTTTGTTACGCTTGATTGGCTTATTGCTAAAAAGAGTGCAGAGGGACATTGTGTCTTTGCTAAAAGTTTTAAGCAATATAAATCCGCGCTTTTGCGCACTTATGCCTTTGTGCCACTAGATTTAACCACTATTTTTCGCGCACTTGAGCTCGCTATTGTGCCAAGCACTGATTCGTATTTTTGCCACTTGCTTGAGAGCAATGCAACTTTAGCCAAGCAAAGTTTGCACAAGCAATTTTTTACGCTCGTTGATTTGGGGATTGATTTTTTTAGTGCGTTAAGTATTTCGCAATTTTTTGTTTTTGATAGATTGCAGGGGAGCTTTTCGCCACCGCGTGATTGTCCCAAAATCCCTGTTTTTAACCTTGCGGAATTGTGTTTGCTAGCACTTGATAAACCGCTAGAAAAAAGATTCCATAAGGTTGCGTTTGAAGAGTTAATAGGGTAAAAGAGATGAAATTATTTTTGCAGTTTTTTACCGCTGCGCTTATTGGTGCGCTGTGGTTTCACTTTGGTGATAATGATTCAGCAATGGCTTTGGTGTTGTTTATTATTGTGCTTTGTGTGATGTTTATGAAGCCCATTCGCTATCAAGACCCAAAACGCAGGGAGCAATATATGCAAAAAATCCGTGATACGCGTGAGCGCAAGGTAATGCTTGAAAAAGAGCGACTAGAGGAAAAAAAGCGTGCTAAGCAAAGCGCACGCGAACAAGAAGAAAAGCTCAAAAGAGAATACGAAGCCAAAATGGCTGGCAAAAGGCGATAAAAGACATAAAAGCCTTAATTTTTGACATTGCTTAATGCCATTTGCACCAACACTTAGAATCTAAATGCCTTCAAATGGCAATCCAAGCAACTCCGCAGTCTTTGAGCGAATTTCATTAAAGTTTGCAATGTTTTGCTCTAAAGTATTTTGATATGAGGGAATCATTTCTTTTAGCTTCTCTCTAGCACTAGCCACTTCATCTTTAAAGCACTTCTCTAACACTTCAAGCAAAATATTGACCGAAGTAGAAGCACCGGGCGAAGCTCCAAGCAAGGCGGCTAGTGAGCCATCTTGAGAGACTATGACTTCTGTGCCAAATTGTAAGAATCCACGATTATTAGCATCTTTTTTGATGATTTGCACACGCACGCCAGCCATTTTAATTTCCCAATCAGCAGAGTTAGCACTTGGCATATAGCCTTGAAGTCTTTGAATGCGACCCCTCTTCCCTAGCATAACCTCTTTAAGCAGGTAAATGGTGAGCGGGATATTATCAATCCCCGCTTGCATCATAGGGATAAAGTTATCACTTTGCATAACAGATGGGAAATCAAGCAGGCTTCCATTTTTTAAAAAACGCGTATTAAAACCAGCATAAGGACCAAACATAAGCTCTTTGTTGCCATTCATAAATCTCGTATCTAGGTGTGGCACAGACATAGGAGGCGCACCGACAGATGCTTTGCCATAGACTTTTGCGTGATGTTTTTGGATAATATCTTTATTCTTACACACGAGCCACAATCCATTTACAGCAAGCCCAGAATATCCCTTGCTCTCTTGCACACCAGATTTTTGCAGGAGCTGTATAGTCGCTCCGCCAGCTCCTAAAAATACAAATCTTGTGCGGACATTTTTTGCCTGTCCGCGAGTATCATCTTTTATTTTTAAGTGCCACTCGCTCCCCTCTTTCTTAATACCGACAACTTTGTGATGATAAAATACATTTACCCCTTCTTTTTGTGCTAAACTTTGTGCCATTTGTCGCACAATCGCACCAAAATCCACATCACTTCCACCATTCATAAAAGTTGTGGCTATTTCTTGGTTGCTTTCTCGCCCATCTGTGAGAAGTGGCGTCCATTGTGAGATTTGGTCTTTGTCTTGTGTGTAGCGCATATTATGAAAAAACGGAATCTTATGCAATGCTTCATATCGCGCCTTTAAAAACGCGACATTGTTATCAGTTACAAAACTCATATGTGGCACAGGGTGGATAAAGCTCGAAGCATTTTGTAAAATTTTATGTTTCACGCAATATGCCCAAAATTCCTTGCTTAATTCAAATTCTTGGTTAATAGTAAGTGCTTTTTTAATATCCACACTTCCATCTTTGCCCTGAGGGGTGTAATTCAATTCACAAAGAGCTTGATGACCTGTGCCAGCATTGTTCCACGCATCGCTAGATTCCAATGCGACATCATCAAGCTGTTCATAAATGTTAATGTGTAAATCTGGTTTAATCTCTTTTAACAAAGTCGCTAGTGTAAGACTCATAATCCCGCCGCCAACAAGAACTACCTGTGATTCTTCGTTCATCTTTTATCCTTAGCAATTTATATAAATCCCTTATATTGTAATCGCAATTTCTTAGAATTTGATTACATTTAAGGCAAAATTTTGGTTAAAATTTTTTTATCTTTACTTTTTAAGTTTTATAATTGCTTAAAATAGGGTATTAGCGCAATGTTTCAAAAATGCCACACTACTCCAATCCTTTCAAATATGGCTCTACAAGTTTATACACGCTTACCAAAAGTGATAGCACATATACGATGATAAGTGCATAGCGGTGATTTTTAAGGCTGGTATTTTCTATGGCTTTGATACCAATGGCTACTCCAAGCATTGCGCTAAGCCCAATAATAAGCCCTTTGTGTAAATCGACCAAATTATGCGAGTAAAGCGAAATACTCCCAGAAAATGAAGAAAAAATCACAAAAAATAGCGCGATAGGCACGACCTTTTTAGAATCTAATCCCAAAAAATACGCAAGCATCGGGGCAATCATAAGCCCACCACCAATGCCAAGCGAAATAGCAAAAACTCCTGTAAGCGCACCAACACCGATTAAAACAAACTTTTGGTGGAGGGGATTTGTGATAGGTGGATTGGGGTTAGCGGTAGTCTTGGTGTTAAAGATATATTTTTTTAGTCCTATAAGCGTAAGGAGGATAAATAGCAAAAGCAAGACTTGCGAGGGCAAACTAGACACGATAAGTCCGCTAAATGACGCACCAAAAAGCCCACCAATGCCAACATACACGCCTATTTTTACATCAAGATTTTTACGCCAAAAATTTATAATGCTTCCAAAAGTAGATGAAAACACCATTTGCATAATGGAGATTCCAATGGCGTATTCTATCCCATAGCCCATATAAAGCAAACAAGGCACGATGATAGTCCCACCACCCATACCAAAGAATCCCGCTGCAATGCCACTTACGAAGCCTATGAGAGCAAAAATCAACTCTTCCATAAATGTATCCCTTTTATTTTACGCAAGATTAGGCGAGTTTAGCACAACAAAATAACATTACACTTAACCTTTTTATTGTATAGTCGATTTTGGCTTAGAATTTTTATGTTTGTATAGGATGGCAAGTGAAAATATCTCTTAGTCAAAAGTATATTCAAATCACCGTAGAAGAAAGTAACGCATTTTTGGATAAGGCATTGGACTATGCCAAAAAATATTTTTCCAAAAGTTATCGATTATCAAGCACGGTGTTAATCCTCGATGATGGCGAGCGATTTAAAAAAGATTATTTAGTAAATTGGGCGTATCATATTTGCGTGCAAGATGATATGTCTAAAACAAGCTTAAATAAAAAGCAAGAGCTTGAATATTTGCTAAAATTTACTTATTTGCCTATTCGTATCAAAATCGTTGGGAAAAATCCCATTGTCCAGCGCGTGAAAATTTCTCTTAGAATCTTAAACGCCAATCGCGTTGTGCTTAAAATGAGTCATAAAAACGCCACTGCTCGCCGTTATATCGCTCAACTTTTTTGTGATTATTATATGGGGAGCGATGGCGATGAGATTTACCTAGATAGCACGAAGTCTTATTTTTGGGATATGATTATTAACATTGTGAGTTTTAAGGTTGTGCATAATGTAATTTTGGATTTTGATTATGAGAGCTTTAAAAATCCAAGCCATACTGAGAGCTTCCTCACTCAAGATGAAATAGAATTGCGCCAAAGTTATATGCTTTTAGAATCTCATTACCAAGATGACTTCAAGGTGGTAAAAAAGCGGTATTTAAAACTTGCGCGAGAATACCACCCCGATAAGGTATTTGGGCAAGATTCTCAGGTGATTGAGAGCTATAATGAACGATTTAGAAGCATTCAGCAAGCCTATGAGAAAATCCGCACTTCCTTGCGCATAGCTTCATAATCAAGCGAACAATCCGTGTTGTCTATTGAAGCTTTACAAAAGCTGAAATATCCAAATATATTTGTTATATTGTCATACTGAGGCGTTAGCCGAAGTATCTCAAACGACAATCAAAAAATAGAGATATTTCGCTAATGCTCAATATGACAACATATAGATTGCCACGACTTACCTTTTAGGCAAGTCTCGCAATGACGAACCCTAGAATTTATACCCCACTTGTAGCCAAAATTGTCGCCCTACTTCATAGCCAATCGTAGGCGCAGAGCTAGTGCCTGCGTAATTCGCGCTTAAAATCGTAGGGTTTTTGGCATCAAGCAAGTTAAAAATATCCATATTTGCATACACCGTATGTCCATTGCGCACATCTACTTCAAATCCTGCGCGAAAATCCCAAGTGAAAGCATTTCTCAGTGTTTGAGCCACATATTGGTCTTTGTCATTGTGTGCGGGATTATATGCAGCATTTGGCACTCTAGTTCCTGTATATTGTGTGCCTGCGGTGTGGATTCTAGTGATTGCTTGATATGCGGAGCGATAGCGCAAAAAGTTATTTAAGAGCCACTTAAATTTGCCAATGTTAAAGCTGTGCGTGGTATTTAGTCGTAGCGTAAAAGGACGGACAAAGTTACTCGCAGGGCGTTGAGAGTAAGGCACGACTCTGCCCTCATATAAAATATCAGAATCTTCAAGCTGTGATACGCTAATTGCAGAAGCATAATCAATATAATTGCGCCTTACTTGCGTCCAATCCACATTAAAACTTGCATAATGCTTCACGCCTCCAGATTCTAGAGGTGTATCGTGCGTAATGCTTAGCGTAAAAATATTGCTCCACGATTTGCCTGCATTGGTGTAAGTATAATAAGTGGGGCGATAATTTGGGTCTGTGGGGAGCTTTGCTGTTTGGCTACTGACATAGCGAATATCATCTTTGCCCTCTCTATAAATGTATTTAAGCCCCAAACTTATATCAAATATGCGTTGAGCGATTCCAGCCATTAGCTCATCAGTATAGGGGATTTTTAGTTTGTTAAATTTAGTTGAGTTTCCATAAGGCTCAATGCAGTTTGTCTTAATAGTGGTGCTACATTTCACCCCGCTTGCTAAAATACTCTGCCAGCTTTTATCAGGGCTATCTCGCCATAGCGCATTCATCGTGCTGTATTGGATATTTTGCAAGGCATAGGCGTAGAGATTTTGTGCGTAGTAGCGGTTTGCGCCAAATGTGATTTGTGTAGCGAAGTTATGCCCCTTATCCCATTCATTCCACATAGCCTCGTAGTTAAGCGAGAATCTGGGCGCAAAAGTCGCCTTTCCCATATAAGTATCATAATCCCCTCTTGCGCCCACTCGTGCATTTAATTTGCCTGCTTTGTATAGAGGGATAGCTATATCATCTTGGGCAAATAGCGCGAAGATTCCATTACTTACAAATGCTGGCTTTGTGCCAAAATGCCTCGTTTGTTGAAAAAACTGCCCATATTGCCAAATGTATAAATCCCTACCATTCCAAGTCTGCTTTATCACCGCACCATTTGTGCCTGTGTCTTTGATAAGCCCTCTAGGGTCATAGACTTTAGAAACATCACACCATTCTTGGTTTGGGTCGGCTTGGCGACAGAGCTCTTGTTGGGCTTGTGTCATATAGGATTTATATGCGGTTTGTTGTTGTGAGTAGTAATGCTCTTTGTAATACGCACTTTGCGCGTATTGATAGTTTGTTTCTAGTCCAATTTGGAATTTATGCTCCATTTTTGCTAACTCAAATGGTGTAAAATCCTGCACGAGTTTATTGCTAAAAGTGTGCAGGGTGGATTCCACAGGGGGTTGCCCACCCTCACGCGCCCAAGTGAGATAATTCCCCCAATTTTTAGCCTCTGAAATCTGCCACGCCTTGCTTGCGTTGTAGTTTGTCCTAGAGGAAGTTTCTAAAAATTGATACCCCGCTGTGTAGGTAAGCATTCCTAATGGATTTGAAAAATGTGCCTTAAAGGCGAGGTTATGCCCGCCTGATTGATAATTAAACCAATCTCCTTGCGTGCCATACATAAACCGATAGTCATATTGTGGCGCGTAAGTGTAGCTGAGCTCTAAGCGAGTGGCTTCATTCACATCATAGTAGCCTTTGATAAAGTAGTTATAAATTTGACGCTTTTGAGTTTGTTTAAAGCTCTCTATATCGGAGCGAGTAATGGGCGTGGCGTAGTTCCCCGTGTAGTTGCTCTTTGCATTTGGAAGCAAGGGGATAAAGCTAAGTGTGGAGCTAAAGCTAGCGATTATGCCAAATTTATCATTGACTTTTGATTCTACACTTGCGCGGATAATGTGCTTGTGGAAGTTTGGTTGATTGTTTGCATCTGCGCTCCCTAGAAAAGATGTTATATCTGTGCCCTCATAAAGATGATAATTTGTAAGGCTAAAGGCTTTTGGGTCGGCATTACCCTGCGTGAATTGATAAGAAATATTTGCGCCGTATTTTTTGGTGGGACGCCGTGTGTTTGCCTCCACTACACCACCTGTAAATCCTCCATAGCTTGCACCTATATTAGAATCAAGCACGGTGATAGATTCTAAAAGTGAGGTATCCACCGCTAAGCCTTGAGATTGTCCCTTACCCATTCCTAACCAGCTATTATCATTGGCAGTTGCTGCGGGATTTAGCGTGTTATTCATTCCCACACCATCAAGAGTAAAGAGATTTTGATAATGCAATCCCCCGCTTATGCTGATTCTCGCAGGGTCAATCTCGCCCGGTGTAGTCGAGCGATTTTGTGCATTATCAAACTGCACATTAGGGAGGATTCTAAGAATCGAGCCAATGTCTCCATTCCCACTAGGATTAGAATCTAACATTTCTCGTCCAATTTGTGCTCCACTTTGATAGGCTTCAAATTCTCTCTCCGCCGTAGCAGTTACTTTACCTAATTGGACTTTTTGCAAATCCTTTTTATTTTCTACTTGATTGTTATCTTGTGTTTCGGGGGGGGGGGGGGGGTAATTGCACTCTTTGATGATTGCTCTAACTCATCGCTAAGCACAAAGCCACAGAGCACAAATGCAACACACAAGATTCTAGCGTTCATTATCAATTCCTACAAAATATAAAATAAAATTGAGGAATCTAACACATAAAATCTTAAATCCAGCTTAAATAATGAGAAATAATTTTATTATAAAAGAATTTCTACTTGGACTTTCAATAACATTGTCTAAAGGCACATTTATTGCATACCTTTGGCAAGATTTATTGTAAGGATTGGCTATGCAGTTGCAAGATGATAGCGCGCTTAATATCTCAAAGCGTGGGGTTAAAATCGCTATTTTATGTGTGTTTGTGGTGGTCGTGCTAGGGCTTATCAATATTTATGTGCTTATCGTGCAGATTCGCTCCACTGAGGGCATACACAATCGCGTAGTGGTGCTAGAAAAAGAGCTCAAAGACACACAAAAAATGCTCAACCAAGCGCAGAGCGATTCTCATCAGTTAAACAATTCAAACGAGCCAAGAGAGTAGCGATGAGTGAAGCATTAGTGCGCGTGGTTTTTGTGCTTTTTAGCGCGTATATAAGCGTGTTTGGCGCGAGTTGGCTAGATGAGCTTGCGTATGATGAATGGCGCGATGGACAGAGCCTAGAGGCAATCATCTCATACAAACTTGAACTCCAAGATGAGGTGGCTAAAGCAGAGCGTTACAGAGTATCAGTAGCGATGAATACACCCAAAAATACACCCAAGACTTACGCGTGTAGCATTGATGTGGGCGATTATGATATTTTAGATGATATGAGTTTTTTTATCCTTGATTTACTAAAAAAAGAGCAAGAGCAAGTGCTTGAATGCCTTTATAAAGGCGAAGTAAAGATAAAAGAATATGGTTTATGGCGCGAGGGCAGGGCAAGGAGCACAGCATTATTAGAGATTAAACCCACGCGAGTGAGCGCGTATTTGTATAATAGAGAGTTGATTTTGCACATTCCACAAGGACTTTAGATTCTAATGCGTAACCCTAATGCTGTGCCATATCTTATCATAACATAGCTTCGTGTAAAATTGGGGTCGCTAAAAAAATGTTTTTGTAAAACAACATCGTAAGCAAACATTTCCCAAAAAATCCAATTCTACCAGACTTAGAATATGCAACAAGACCCAATCCTATTTTGATATATAAGCTTTCTAGCAGTTAAGGGTTAGCAGTTTTTTAGGCTTGTTGCAATGCGCTACAAAGCGCGCTAACAAGCGCATTGAGATTGTGCCTTGTAACCGCAGAAATGGGCAAAATAAACGCAGGTTTGGCAAAATCTGCATTAGTAAAATCCGCGTTGCTAAAAGCTAGCCCAAAATTGTTCGCGCTAGATTTTGTGTTTTGCGCTTGCTTTTGCGACTTATTTTGCGGATTTTGTGTTTCATTTCGCGCTAGATTTTGTGGGTTTGGCAGAGCGTCAATTTTGCTAAGCACGATTCCATACGGACGCGTGGCGAGCGTGCTTGAGTAGGATTCTAGCTCGCGCCTTAAGTTTGCAAACTGCGCCTCCACGCTTAATCCTCCATCAAATTCCGCCCGTGTGCAATCAAGCACAAAAAGCAAAAATTTCGTGCGCTCAATGTGTCGCAAAAACTGCAAGCCCAGCCCCTTGCCCTCGCTCGCCCCATCGATAATGCCCGGAATGTCAGCTATCACAAAAGAATCTAACTCTGTCGCGTTGTCTTTTTGCTCGCGTTGTCTTTGTGGCAAAAATTGTGGATTGCTTCGGGCGTTTCGCTCGATAGACTTTAGTGTCTTATCCACGCTCACGCTCACGCGCAACCCCAATTTTTCCTCACAAATACTTCCGCGACTTGTGTCGAAATATTCTCTGTTTGCGCGTGGTGTGAAATCCGCATCTGCAAAATCTATATTTTTATTCACGCTATTACTCCAAACGCTACCCAAATGCTTGCCAACCTCCACCACGCCCAAATGTGGCGTAATCGTGGTAAATTCATAATTTGCCACTTCGGGTTTAGCGTTTGAAAGCACCGATATGAGCGTAGATTTACCGACATTTGGGTAGCCCACCAGCCCCACATCAGCGATAAGTTTTAGTTCTAGTTTTATGTGGCGTGATTGCCCTGCTATGCCTTTTTGAGCGTAGGTTGGGGCTTGGTTTGTTGCGGTTTTAAAATGTGCATTGCCTAAGCCTCCTTTGCCACCTTTGAGCGCGACAAATTGCGCGTTTTCGCCTTTAGTCGCATTGCTAAAATCCTTGTCGAAATCACACAAAACCTCCCCGCTCTCAAAATCGCTAATCTGCGTGCCAAGCGGGACTTTGATGATACAATGCGCCCCACTTTTGCCCGCGCACCTCTTAGGCTTGCCAGCCTCACCATTGTGTGCTTTATGGTGCTTTTTACCTCGAAAGTTTGCCAGCGTATGGGCGTTATTATCCACTTCAAAGATGACATCACCACCCCTGCCACCATCGCCACCATCAGGTCCGCCTTGTATGACAAATTTTTCGCGCCGAAAGCTCACGCACCCAGCCCCACCATTGCCCGAAGTAATAAAAATATCTACGCTATCAACAAACATTTAAAATCCTGTGCCGTGATAAAATTTTGCATTGTGCTTTTTGATTTTGCTCGTGTTTTCGCTTGCTTGCGCGTCTAGATTCTAAAATCTATTGTTGCAAAATCGCTTGAAATTTTTGTTGGAAGATTGGGAGGTGCTTTTGGAGGATTTGTATCATTAGCGGGGTTAAGTCTTCATTTACCATTGCGACTTGCATTTTGGCGAGCTTACGCCCAAGCGGTGTTTGGTAAAATTTGATAAGCTCTTCTAAGTCGCTAAGAGAGAGATATTTTTTGTAAATGTTTGGGAGGACGGCTAGCATATCATTATACGCGCCACTCATATATTCGTTATAGGCTTGGGCGATTTGGGTTTTTTGTGCCTTGCTAAGTTTGTTGCCATACTCCGCATAGAGCGCGTTTAGGGCTTGTTTATCGCTAAGCATTTGGTTTAGCGCGGCGTTAGCCTGCGAGACATTGAGAAATCGCATTAGCGCGTCTTGGTATTCATCGGCTACAAGCGTGTTTGCGCTAAGCCCCGCAAACAACACACCACATACAAATGCGCGAAAGAGGCAAATAACACTTAAGATTTTACGCTTTTTCATTATGCGTTGGCGCGAGTTTTACGCCTTTGTCGCTTTTGCGCTTGATTTTGCCACACTCTTTGTCGCTGGCTTTTTGGCTGGAGTGGCTTTTGTGCCTTGTGCTGTCTTGGTAGTCTGCGTGCTTTGGGCTAGCTTTGCTTGGCTTTGGACTATCACAGAGACTTTTTTGCGAAGTTTTGATTTTTGGCTAAATTTCACCACGCCATCGATAAGCGCGAAAATCGTATGGTCTTTGCCAATGCCGACATTATCGCCTGCGTGGATTTTTGTCCCTCGTTGGCGGACTATGATATTGCCCGCTCGCACAAATTGTGAGCCAAATTTCTTAATCCCTAGTCGGCGTCCTGCTGAGTCGCGGTTGTTTTGGGTGCTGCCTTGTCCTTTTTTGTGTGCCATTTGTTGCTCCTTATGTTATAGTTTTGGTTGCTTGCGCTTGACTTTGCGCGATAAATCGCAGATTCTGCGCGTAGGGCTTCGGTTACATACGCTTTAGTATGCGCCCTCGCTCTACGCTTGAAAGCTACGATTTCTCATCGCAAATCCTTCGCGCGCTTGCATTTGCTTTGACAAAATTCGTTTGTCTTATTTATCTTTTTTGTGTGCTTTGGTTGCACTTTTTGCATTCGTGCTTTTAAAATTTAAATCCCACAAATGCACCACTTCATAGAATCTAAGGATTTTATCCCGCGATTGCTACGATTCTCACTCGCGTAAAATCTCGCCGAAATCCGCGCTTTGTCTTGCTATCTTTGCGTCTGCGCTTCTTAAAGGCGATGATTTTCTTGCCTCTACCCTCGTTTATGACTTCTGCTTGCACTTTCGCGCCCTTTAGCAAAGGCGTGCCAATGCTTAGCTCCTTACCATTATGCAAGGCTAGCACTTCGTCAAATTCTAACTTGTCTTTTGGCTCTTTGCCAAGTTTGTCAAGTAGCAAAATATCGCCCTGCGCGACTTTATACTGCTTGCCACCATTTTTAAATATCGCATACATTGCGCCTATCCTTCCTAATCAAAATTTGGTTTTAAAGTAAAACGCGATTCTACCTTAAAAAATCTTAAATCACGCTTTATATTGTATAATTTGATTAAAAAAATTTCATTCCTAAGGAGCGATAAAATGAAAAAATCCCCCAATTTAAAGATTCTTTACACATTTTTTTTGTGTGTTGGCGTGTGTCTTGGCGCGTCAAAGGAGAGTGAAAAAAAGGATTTGCCTTTTATTACGGATAAAGTCGTGCATAATGGCACGACCTTTATTTTACAAAGCAAACACCAAATCCCAATTTTTAGCGAGCATAAAACTTATGCGTGGCTTTCTCACCCGAGTAAAGATGGCGAGTTTATCGCTATGATTCCCATTCCCTATCGTCAAAAGAGCAATATAATCCTTTACACAAAAGAAAATGAAAAAAAAGCCAAAAAGCAACCCATCGGACAAATCGCTATCACGCAAAAACCCTATAATCAAGAGAAAATCTCTGTCCCACCAAATAAGGTCCAATATAACCAAAAAATCGCTAATCGCATAGAATCTGAGCGCAAAGAATCTGCTAAAATTTATAATACTTTTACGCCCACACGCTATTGGAGCAAACCATTTGTCGCGCCACTTGATTCTGTGATTACAAGTGCGTATGGCAATGCGAGAATCTTCAACGGAAAATTACAAAGTTTCCATACGGGCACAGACTTTCGTGCAGCGATGAATACACCCGTGCCAGCGAGTAATGATGGTGTAGTAGTGCTCGCAAAAGAACGATATTTATCTGGCAATAGTGTGATGATAGACCACGGAGAGGGTGTGTATAGTGTGTATTTTCACTTAGAGAGTTTTAAAGTGAAAGTGGGCGATGTCGTAAAGCAGGGGCAAATAATTGCATTAAGCGGAAATACAGGTCGTTCGAGTGGAGCGCATTTGCATTTTGGTATAGTGATTAACAACACAATCATTGACCCAATGGACTTTATCGAAAAAATTAAAGAGGTTATAGAGCAAAAATAGTAAAGTAAATGGTATAGTAATATTTTTATACTATAATGCATTCCCATAATTTGATTTGTCAGGTTTGATACAAAGCATTATGGCATTAAAATCGCTTATCAATGATGATTTTAGAATCTTAGTCTAGCTTTTAAGGAGAATGAATGGAAGCATATTATAACAAAAGTAAAATACTATTTTTTGGCGTGCTAGCATTATTGTTTCTTGCTTGTGGCTCGGAGGAAGATGGCAACAAAAAGCCACAAGTCCCTGTGAGTGTCATAACAATTAAAGAGCAAAATACGCCACTAGAGTTTGAATACCCCGCAAGGCTTAAAAGTGTGCAAAGTGCGAATGTGTATGCACGCGTAGAGGGAATCTTGCTTAGTCAAAATTTTAAAGAAGGTGATATTATCCAAGAGGGACAGCCATTATTTCAAATCGACCCTAAACGCTATCAAGCACGCGTAACTATGGCTAGAGCGCAATATGATACTGCACGGGCAAATTTTTCAAAGTCAAAAAAAGATTGGGAGCGCACGGAGCGATTATATAAGCAAGGTGCGCTCACCGTTGATGCTTATGATAACGCACTGTATAACTACCAATCCGCTCAGGCAAATGTCGATAGCGCAAAAGCAAGCCTAGATGACGCGCTTATCGATTTGGATTACACTAATGTAGTGGCAAGCTTTACAGGGAGAGTTGGAATGCGCCGTTATGATGTTGGGAATCTCGTGGGTAAGGGCAATGATAGTATCCTTACCACACTCACACAGTTAAGTCCCATTTATGCGGAGTTTGCAATCCCTAGCAATGACTTTTATTATATGCGAAATTTGCGTGATGAAAATATGATAGTCGAGGCGATTATGGGTAATGGCGTGGTGTATGAAAAAAAGGGTAAAATTGATTTTATTGATTCTGTGCTTGATTCTCAAACTTCATCGGTCAAGGCGCGCGCGATTTTTGATAATGAAAGTTTTGTGCTTGTGCCAAATGAGTTTATGCGGGTGAATATCAAAGGATTTCAAGCACAAAATGCCATAGCGATTCCACAAAGTGCAATCTTACAAGATTCAGTAGGGAGTTATGTGTATGTAGTAAGAGACGGCAAAGCGAGTATCGCGCGCGTAAGTCTTGGTAAGTCGCTTAAAAATGGCTTAGTGCTTGTCCCAAGCGGACTACAAACAGGCGATACACTTATCACTACAAATCTTACAAAGCTAAGCCAAGATACCCCTGTCGCTACTTCGGCACAGAACGCATTGCAAGTGAGTGTTTCTAAAGAAAAAAGTGAGTAAAAATACAAAAATAAAGGCATAATAATGTTCTCCAAATTTTTCATCAATCGCCCTGTGCTTGCTATGGTGATTTCTATCATTATCACGCTTACAGGGCTTATTAGTATTTTTAAGCTAGGTGTGGAGGAGTATCCCCAAATCACGCCCGTAGAAGTCGTAGTCTCTGCCACTTATAGCGGGGCGAGTGCGGAGGTAATCGCAAACACAGTGGCGAGCGTGCTAGAAAATTCCATTAACGGCGTGGAGGGAATGCTCTATATGCGCTCCACCTCGACTTCTAGCGGGAGTTTTTCTATCAATGTGTCTTTTTCTAACGACACTGACCCCGATATGGCGACTATCAATGTCAATAACCGCGTCCAAGCCGTCCTTAGCCAGCTCCCAGAGGAAGTGCAACGACTAGGCGTAAATGTGCGTAAGCGAAGCTCTACCATACTCGCGGTTTATACGATGTATTCGGATAATCCCGCGCACGACCAACTTTTTATTTATAATTATTCTGCCATAAACATTGTCGATGAGATTAAGCGCGTGCAGGGCGTGGGCGATGCGAGCACCTTTGGGGAGTCGGCGTATTCGATGCGGATTTGGCTAGATTTAGACAAACTCTCCCAAAACAACCTCACTCCCGCTGAAGTCGCCCAAGTCATCAAAGAGCAAAACGCGCAATTTGCCGTAGGGCAGTTTGGGCAAGAGCCTATGAAAAACAAAGTCGCTTTCACTTACTCCATAAGCACGCAGGGGCGATTTCTAAATCCAAATGAATTTGGCAATATCATTATCCGCTCAAATTCTGATGGGAGTGCGTTGCGCGTGCGAGATGTCGCTACTATCGAGCTAGGAGCGAAGTATTATGATGTCGATGCCAAAATCAATGGCAAAGCAGGGGAATCTTTTGGGGTGTTTTTACAGCCCGGGGCAAACGCGCTTGCCACCGCAAAAGCCGTAGAGGAAAAGCTCCAAGAGCTATCTAAAAATTTCCCTGATGGATTGCACTACACCACAAGCTATGATACGACTAAGTTTGTTTCAATTTCGATTAAAGAAGTGGCAAAAACTTTCATCGAAGCGATAATCTTAGTCGTGGTGATAATGTATTTTTTCTTGCAAAATTTCCGCGCTACGATTATCCCTGTGATTGCTATCCCTGTGTCGATTATCGGGGCATTTGGCGGGCTATACGCGCTAGGATTTTCAATCAACTTGCTAACTTTATTTGGGCTTATCTTAGCCATTGGAATCGTGGTAGATGACGCCATCATCGTGATAGAAAATGTGGAGAGAATCTTGCACGATAAAGCCGAAAATCTAACCGTAAAAGAAGCCACCATTAAAGCGATGGGCGAAATGCAAAGCCCTGTGATTGCTATCGTGCTAGTGCTGTGCGCGGTGTTTATCCCTGTGGCGTTTATCGGGGGCTTTAGTGGCGAAATCTACAAACAATTTGCCATTACTATCGCCGTTTCAGTGGTGATTTCTGGCTTTGTCGCGCTCACACTCACGCCCGCGCTTTGCGTGTCGATTCTAAAGAAAAAAGAGCCAACGCCATTTCTAGCCGTGCGCAAATTTAACGAAGTCTTTGATAGACTCACGCATAGATTTGGGGAAACGATTGCTTTTACGATGCGCAGGGCGGTTATGATGATAGCTATCTTTGTGGCGATTTTGGTGGCGACTTTTGGGCTATTTCAGTCTCTATCCACAGGGCTTGTGCCAAATGAGGACAAAGGCGATGTGATAGCCTCTGTGCGCTTGCCTCCTGCGAGTGCGCTATGGCGGACAAATATCGTAGCAGACAAAGAGCTAGAGATTTTACAAAACAATCCAAATGTCAATTCTGTGATGATGATTATCGGCTATGATATGCTCTCTTCATCAGTGCGCAGCAATGTGATTACTTCGTTTATACAGCTAAAGCCTTGGAGTGAGCGCAAAGGTGCGGGGCAGGATTCTTTTAGTGTGGCTGGAATGCTTACAGGGGAGTTTAATGCCAAGCTAGAAGCAAGTGGCTTTGTGCTAAATCCCCCTGCGATAATGGGTATGGGGCTAGCAGGGGGCTTTGAAGTCTATCTGCAAAATCGTGGCAACGGCGATATAAAAGAGCTCCAAAAAAATGCAGATATGCTTGTCGCTGAAGCACGCAAACGCCCAGAGCTAAATCCTATGACGGTAAGAAGCTATTTGGACGCTACGATTCCCCAATACTTTATCACGCTAGATAGAGAGAAGGCAAAGGCGTTTAATGTCAATATCAACGATGTTTTTACCACTTTGCAAAGCACTTTTGGGAGCTATTATGTCAATGATTTTAACCTCTATGGGCGCACTTATCAAGTCAAACTCCAAGCCCAAAGCGAATTCCGCGAAAGCCCAGAGGATTTTAACCGCGTCTTTGTCAAATCAAACGATGGCAACCTTATCCCCATAAGCGCGCTTGTGGATTTTGAGCGAATCGTAAATACAGATATTATCGAGCGGTTTAATCTGTTCCCCGCAGCCAAGCTCACAGGAAGCCCAAATGAGGGCTACTCTAGCGGAGACGCGCTAAGGGCAATCGAGGAAGTCGCCCGCGAAATCCTGCCAAGCGAATATACCATTGCACATTCTGGAATGAGCTACCAAGAAAAGGCAAGTAGCGGGAGTGCGTTTGTGGCATTTGGGCTAGGGCTCGTGTTTGTGTTTTTGATTTTATGTGCGCAATATGAGCGGTGGCTTATGCCATTAGCCGTGCTTACTGCTGTGCCTTTTGCGGTGTTTGGTGCGAGTGCGGCGGTGTTTGTGCGGGGGCTAGAAAACGACATTTATTTCCAAGTGGGCTTAGTTACGCTTATCGCGCTTAGTGCGAAAAATGCGATTTTGATTGTGGAGTTTGCCCAGCATTTGCGCGAGGAGGGCGGACTTAGCATACTGCAAGCCGCCATACAAGCCGCCAAACTACGATTTCGCCCCATTGTGATGACTTCGCTTGCCTTTAGTATAGGTGTGCTTCCTCTTGCGCTATCAAGCGGTGCAGGAGCAGCAGCGCGCCACGCTATCGGCACGGGTATCATCGGCGGAATGCTCGCTGCGACATTTATCGCTATCTTTTTTATCCCGCTATTTTGGAGTTTCATCGCCCAGCTTGGCGAAATCATCAAAGCAAAATTTGGAGAGAGTCAAAACCACACAACTTCTATGTAGAGAATCTTCTTTCATAGAAGTTTAGTCGTTTGATTCCTGCCATAAATGCGGTGTAAAAATATATTTATGCTCTTGTGGTAGGGCTTCAAATATGGCTTTTGCTAAGTTTCTAATCTCCCAAAGCGCGGTTTTTGGACTTCTTAACGAAAGGAAATTTTGCAAACTTCGCGCGTTAATACTCCAAGAAAGCTCAGTCTTATAGGATTCTGGCATACAAAATTTTACCAAATCATTGCTTATTCCATCAGCGGTCAAGATTCTCAAATTTTCTAAGGCTTTTATGCTTGCCTCATTTACGCGCTCGTTTTTGCATAGCACTATAAACTTACGCGCACGCTCTATATTGTGGGAATCTAGCGGTAAAAAACTCGCCTCATCTTTAAGTTCTTTAATCGTGTAGCGCGATGATTTCACGCTGTATGAAGCGATACGATGACGCGCGAGCTCTTGGAGGCAGGCCCGAGAAATGCCTTTGATGTAAAAGTTGTAATACAAATGCTCTAAAGTCGAGCTGTGCTTATTTTTGTTTCCCACTCTATCAATGAGAGCGAGGTCTTTTTCCCCGCAATTATCACTTTTATCAAAGCTCTGCCAGCAGGTTCTTATGGCATTCACACAGACTTCAAGTGGCGTGTAGTGGAGCAGTGTAACTTCTATATCATTTGTGTTATTCATTGTGTGTCCTTTATGATTTATTCTACCGTTACGGATTTTGCGAGGTTTCTTGGCATATCAACATCATTGCCAATTTTTATAGCAATCTCTAGGGCTAAAAGTTGTAACACTATCATCATAGAGTAAAATTCCTCCATATAATGCGAAGTCTCTGGGAGATAAATCATATCATCAGCCCCCTCGACATTCTCACTGCAAATCGCACAAATCGTGCTATCACGCGCCCCTAATTCTTCGACATTGCTTTTAATTTTATCAAAAAGCAAGTGTTTGGGCATCAATGCCACACAAAAAAGCAAAGAATCTGCAAGCGCAATTGGTCCGTGCTTCATCTCTCCGCTTGGATAGCCCTCTGCGTGCAAGTAACTAATCTCTTTAAGTTTGAGTGCGCCCTCTAATGCAAGGGGGTAAAAAATATCTCGCCCGATGAAGAAAAAGCCGTGCCCGTGTAAATATCGCTTGGATAATCGCTTGATTCTATCGTGCAGAGTGGAATCTACTTTGGTAAGTTTGCTTGCATTTAGCATAATTTTGGCGTATTGTTTGATTTGGGTTTGCGTAACTTCACCATTAAGATTCCCAATTTGCACGCTTAAAATCCACAGCACCATAACTTGTGTGGCAAAGGCTTTGGTGCTTGCAACTCCCTTTTCTATCCCTGCTCGCGTGAGAATCACCCTATCACTTTCACGCACAATCGAGCTGTTATCGACATTACAAATCGCTAGTGTTTTTAAGCCATTTTTTTTAGCAAGTTTGAGAGCTTCGAGTGTGTCAGCCGTTTCACCACTTTGAGAAATGCAAATAAAAAGCTCATTTTTTCGTAGCACAGGATTAGCGTAGCGAAATTCACTAGCAAAAACCACATTTGTGCGCACTTTTGCTACCCGTTCAAGTAAATATTTCGCGCTAAGTCCTGCGTGATAACTCGTCCCACACGCACAAATAATAATCTCATCAACACCATTAAAGAAGCCCTTATCTACTTCCTCAAAGCCGATAAATTCATCACTTACTCTACCCATCATCGTCTCAAGTAGGACTTTGTGTTGTTCATAAATTTCTTTTTCCATAAAGAATCTAAATCCGTCTTTTTGAGCATAGGATTTTGTCGTGCTTAAGGGTTGTGTGCTTGGTAGATTCTCAAAAGATTGCAAATCCATTCGCCCAAAGTCGCCATCCTCAAGGTAATGCACTTTGTTTGCAAGTCCAATGAGCGGTGCATCAGAGCTCGCAAAATACACGCCATTATCGCCTTTAGCAATGATAAGTGGCGAGCCCTTTTTAGCATAATAAATAGCGTTTTTATCAGCTTTTGTGATAAGCAAAATCGCATACGCTCCATTTAGTGATTGAATCGTTTTACTAAAGGCTTCTATGGGTGTGAGATTTTTGAGATTCTCCTCAAAAAGACGGACAACGACTTCGGTGTCCGTTTGGCTGATGAATTGATGTCCTTTAGATTCTAATTCTTTTTTAATGGTGGCATAATTTTCGATAATGCCATTATGCACGATTGAGCTAAACTCGGCAAAATGTGGGTGAGCATTGACTTCAGTTGGCTTGCCGTGTGTCGCCCAGCGCGTGTGCCCAATAGCAAGCCCAAACCCACTTGAGCTAAAATCTTTGCACTTTTGCTCTAAGTTTATGAGTTTGCCAACGGCTTTGAAGTTTTTGAGTTCATCATTTGCTAGCACAGCGATTCCCGCGCTATCATAGCCTCGATATTCCAATTCTTTTAGCCCACTTAAGAGAAACTCCCTTTTTTCATTATTGCCAATGTAGCCAACGATTCCACACATACGCTTACTCCGTTTTGCAAATTTTGCGTGATTTTATTTTGGCAATTATAGCAGGCTTTAAAGAATTGAGTAAGTTTGGCAAGTGAAATTGTAAAAAAGTATCACATTGTTATTGCATACGCAAACTCACATATCAAATCCCCTCTAATCTTGCCATTATGGGAAATCATTAAGGATAGAAAAAGCGAGATTTTTATCAAAAAATCTCTTTTGCTACGCAAAAAATATGTAATTTTTAGGATTTTCGCACAATACAAAAAAAAAAAAACGATTTTTGTGCTATAATTCAATCTTAATAAAAAATAAAACTAAGGAGACACAACAATGTTTAAAACCGTTGCTTCAAAGATTCTCACGCTGGCTATTGGCATATTTGTCATTATGATTGGGATTGTGAGTGTGGTAAATTATCAGCGAACTTCCCAAGAGATAACTGATGTGTATGGAGGCTTACAGCAGCTTGCGCTCAACTCCTCTTATACAACTATAAACATCACAATGGGCGTGGAATCCAAACAACATCTAAGCGAGCTTGCCAGCTTGCTTGCGAGTATAGATAGAAACGACCTTATCGCACAACGAAAGATTCTTGCAAGTCTTGCTAAATTTGTGCAATATGACGCGGCGTTTATCGTGTATGAAAATGGCGATGGCAGAATGATTTCAGGTATGCCCACAAGCGATATAAATCGCCTATCAAGCTCCCCTGATGATGGCACATTTGATTTCCGCACGCGGGGGTGGTATCAAGCAGCTAAAAACACACAGGAATTTTTCGTAACTGCGCCCTATGAGTCAAAAGTCGCAGGAATGGAAGCGACCATTTCTGCCACTGCGGCTATGCCATTTTTCCGTAATGGTAAATTTGAGGGTGTGATTGCGGTGGATATTGCGGTAGATGGATTCCAAGATAGGTTTAAAAACTTCCGCCGTGAGGAGTTGCCAAGTTTGCAAGTTTTGCTTATAGATTCTAATGGTGAGGTGTTTTCCCACGAGGATTTAGAGAAACTTGGCAAGGATAAGTTAAGGCCACTTGGCGATGCTATCGTATCTAAAGTTAAGCAAAGCCCTGATGGCAAGTTTTATACAAACTTTATGGGAGAGAATAAAATCATATTTTATAGGCAAATGCCTTTTGGTTGGGTAATCGCTGCAGAAGCAAACGAATCTGACCTCACAAAGGCAATCAATGAAAATTTCATTGCTTCTAGCATTTTATCACTCCTTTTGTTAGGATTTGGCGGGGCGGGGTTGTTTTTTGCCATTAAATATTTCTTTAAGCCACTTGGCGCGATACAGCATAGTTTGCATAAATTCTTTGCATTTTTAAACTATGAGATAAACCAAGCACCAAAGCCACTCAAACTCACAAGCAAAGATGAATTTGGCATAATGGGCGGGGAGATTGATAAAAATATCATACGCACACAAGAAATCATTAAGCAAGATTCCGCGCTTGTGAGTGAAGTAACCCAAGTGGTAAATGAAGCAAAACAAGGGCGATTTGGCAAGACTATCGCGCTAAGCAGTCCAAATCCACAAACAAACTCCCTTAAAGAGAGGCTAAATGAAATGAGTCAAACACTTTGTAATCTCGTGGGAGAAAGACTTTCAATCGCCACACAAGCATTTGCCTCCTATCGCAAAAATGACTTTAGCATACGCATAGACAATCCTCAAGGAATCCAAAATGATATAAATGAGCTTGGAGATTCTATCACAGATATGCTCAAGCACTCTGCGAGCTTTGCTAAAGAGTTAGAAACACAAAGCAATGAGTTAGAATCTTCTATGCAAACTCTTACCGAGCATTCACAAAAACAAGCCACCGCACTTGAGGAATCTGCCGCTGCTGTGGGACAGATAAGCTCCTCTATGCAAGTAGTGGGTGAGAAAACTGATGAATGCACACAACAAGCCCAAGATATAAGAAACATCGTAAGCGTGATACGAGAAATATCCGACCAGACGAATTTGCTTGCACTTAATGCAGCCATTGAGGCAGCACGAGCGGGCGAGCACGGGCGAGGATTTGCCGTAGTGGCTGATGAAGTGCGTAAGCTCGCGGAGCGCACAGGGCATTCACTCGGTGAAATCGAAGCAAACATCAATGTCCTCGTGCAATCTGTCAATGAAATGAGTGAATCTATCCAAGAGCAAACTAGCGGGTTAAGCCAAATCAATGATGCAATCGCACAACTAGAGAGTGCCACACAAGAAAATGTCGAGGTAGTCCATAGCACAAACGAAATCGCTAAACGCGTAAATGATATAGCTGATGAAATCCTAGAAGATGTCAATAGCAAAAAGATTAGAGAATCTTAAGATTCTCTAAAATATGTTTGCACATCATCAAGCAAGATTTTAGTTTAATTTTTGATAAAATTTGTCTTTCAAAATTTTAACAATGAAAAATAACAAATGCGAGTGCTAAGATAAAGGCGAATCTATGGATTTTTTATTAGCTTTAATTTTTTTGCTATTTTTCGTTGTCGCTGGGGCTTGGACGCTTTACACGCAAGGGCGAAGCGCAAAAATCTTACTTGGCATTTTTTGGGTCTTTTGGCTTTGCCTTTTTGGCTGTGCGCTGTTTGAGACATTTTTAGTCATTCCGCTTAAAGGGCTAGATTTAAGGGACTTTTTTGCCCTTACATTTGCGATAATGCTTTGTGTCGTGGGTTTGGCAAGTCTTATTTTGTATAAAAAATTCCCAAATTTTTGGCTTTTTTATCCATACTCGTGCTTTTTTATCGGCATTGCGGTGCTTAATATTTTGTCATTTTTTAATGAAGCACCACGCGACAAAGGCACTTATGTCGATGATGATGAAATCTATCTTTGGCGCACATTGGCGGGGTGTTTTGTGGCATTAAGTTTGGCAGGACTTTACACACTTTTTAAACGCAAAAAACTTATATGCACACTTATTTTTGTAGTGATTTGTGTGCTATGGGTGTGGAGTTTTGTGCATTTTAGCACTTAAATTTGATAAATAGTCAAAATTTATTCGCAAATCGCGCTTTGATAAATCATATAGGCTTTTTAATAAAATTTTCACTATACTTTTGCTTTCTAAACACCAAAAACAAAAGGAGAGAAAATGCGAAGTGATGTGATAAAAAAAGGCTACTTAAAAGCCCCAAATCGCTCTTTGTTACGCGCGTGTGGGCTAAGCGAAGAGGACTTTGATAAGCCCTTTATCGGCGTGGCAAATAGCTACATTGACATTATCCCCGGGCATTTTTATTTGAATGAATATGCGCGGATTATCAAAGATGAAATCCGCAAAAACGGCTGTGTGCCCTTTGAATTTAACACAATCGGTGTCGATGATGGCATAGCTATGGGGCATAGCGGTATGCTGTATAGTCTGCCAAGCCGCGAAATCATCGCAAATTCTGTGGAATCTGTGATGAACGCCCACGCCCTTGACGCGCTTATCTGTATCCCAAACTGCGATAAAATCACGCCGGGTATGCTTATGGGTGCGCTTCGCGTGAATGTGCCAACTATCTTTGTGAGTGGCGGTCCTATGCGAGCTGGATTTAGCGCAAAAGGCGAAAAACTCACGCTAAATAGCGTCTTTGAAGCCGTCGGCGCGTATGAAGTCAAAAAAATCACCGAATCTGAGCTCAAAGACATAGAGTGCAAAGCCTGTCCTAGCGGTGGTTCTTGCTCGGGGCTTTTTACGGCAAATTCGATGAACTCACTCTGCGAAGCATTAGGCATAGCGTTAAGTGGCAATGGCACGGCGTTAGCGCTTAGTGAAGAGAGAGAAAATTTATTGCGACAAGCGGCAAGGCGAATCTGTGAAATTGCGTTAGAATCGGCGTCAGATTCTGACAAAGCGGAGAAATTTAAAATCCGCAATATCATCAACCGCGCCTCCATTCGCAATACAATGGTGGTGGATATGGCTATGGGTGGAAGCTCAAATACGATTTTGCATATGCTTGCTATTTCACGCGAGGCGGACGCGCCACTTGATATAAAAGAACTCAACGACATAAGCAAAAAAATCGCCCATATCGCCAAAGTCGCCCCGAGCCTGCCCGAAGTGGCGATGGAAGACATTGGGAGCGCAGGAGGCATAAGCGCGGTCATCAAAGAGATTTCACGGCGTGATAATGGATTGCTAGATTTAAACGCGCTCACAATCACGGGCGAGAGCTTAGGCGAGCGCGTAAAAGACGCGCAAATCAAAGATGAAAAAGTGATTCACAAGGTAGAGAACGCCTACTCACAAGTGGGCGGACTAGCGATTTTATTTGGCAATCTCGCAGAGCAGGGCTGCGTGATAAAAACTGCGGGAATCACGGGAGCGCGAAAATTTAGCGGAAAAGCCGTGTGTTTTGATAGCCAAGAAGACGCGATAAAAGGCATCATCAAAGGCAGAGTGCAAAAAGGCGATGTGTGTGTGATTCGTTATGAGGGACCAAAGGGGGGACCGGGAATGCAAGAAATGCTATCCCCCACAAGTCTCATTATGGGAATGGGCTTGGGTGCTGATGTCGCACTCATCACAGACGGGCGGTTTAGCGGGGCGACACGGGGACTAAGCATAGGGCATATAAGCCCTGAAGCCGCAGAGGGAGGGCTTATCGGGCTACTAGAGGACGGCGATATAATCGACATTGATGTGGATAGCTATGAAATCAATGCGAGATTAAGCGAGGCGCAAATCGCTACGCGCAGGGCAAAATTTACGCCCTTGCAAAAGCCTCTGTATTCTCGCTGGCTTTCTCAATATCAAAAGCTCGTAAGCAACGCAAGTAACGGCGCAGTGCTTGACTTGGGGTGGTTTAAAAAGTAAAAAAGTAAAAATAAATCTTTGCATAGATTCAAGCAAAAATCTATGCAAAAACCTTTAAAGATTTTTCATTCGCCTATCTAGTGCTTCATTAAGCTCTTTTTTATATTTATAGATTTCATCAATGTGATTTATATTGATTCGCTTTTCACTCTCTAGGCTTACTACAAGGTATTTTTTGCCACCATCAAGGTAAAATCTACAAATCCATTTCGTTACTTTATTATCAAAAAGCACACCAAAATAACTTCGTGTATCTTTGTAGCTTATCTGTTCAAGTGCGATGTCGCCACGCTCGGCGAAAATACCCTTAACTATGTAGAATGCTTGTAGCTCTTCTTCTGTAGTAACTATGCCACTTTCCTCGTTTTCAACTACTTCGCTTGAATCTTGACTTTGCGCTTGGGCTATTTCGTTTTTAATTTCTGTGATTTTGTCATTTGCTAAATCATTGATTAAGTTTCGCAAGGTTTTCTTAATGGGTTCTTTAAACTCATCTTTTACACTTTGCGTAACTCTGCGCGATTCGCCAATGATTTGCCTTGCAAAAAACTCTACAAAATCATCGCTAGGATTTTCTATCTCTTTTTTGAAAATCTCTTGAATCTGCTGACGATAGAGATTTGTCTTTGCCACTTTTTTAATCTCATCGACATTGAGCGAATCTTTGGCGAATCGTTGCAATTCGGCTATGTCCCTATCCTTTGGCTTTTCAAAGTTGATTGTTAAAAACGGTGTTTTGTCCATCACATTGTCTTTTTCAATGTCAGAGAAAAAGCGATACTCTATACCATTTGTCAAAATCCCAAAACGACAGCCATATTTCCCCGCGCAAACTTGAAAATATCGCACAAGCTGGTTGTTGTGATTGTCTAAATTTTCTTTGTGGTGCTTGACTTCGATAAGCACGAGTGGTGCGCCGTTACTTAAAATCGCATAATCGACTTTTTCGCCTTTCTTTGTGCCAATGTCTGCGGTGTATTCGGGCTTTATGACATTCGTATCAAAGACATTATAACCCAAAGCGTGTAAAAATGGCAAAACAAAAGACTGCTTGACTTCCTCTTCGGTGTGAATCTTGTCTTTGTCGCTTTGTTTTATCTTTTCGATGAGTGGTTTGAGTGCGGTTTTGATTTCTTGCTCCATTTGCATTCCTTTAAAATGTAATAAGGAATGATACTGCCCCCCCCCCTTAAAAACTGCTTAAGCGAATAAAAGTTTTAGCGATTTCTCATATCTAATTTTTGAGCTAGATTCCCACATTGGGAATCTTTTGGTGCATTAAATATCAAACTCAATAAATGTAAGCATAAAGAAGCTCAGTGCTCCAAGAAGTGCTGATACAGGCACAGTAATGAGCCAAGAAGCTACGATTTTGTTAATCGCACTGCGTTTGACAAGCTCATTTTTATACGCTTTTTTCAGTCCCTTTTTGTCTTTTTTAGAGAAATTAAGTGTAACTTTAATCTCTTGTTGCTTTATAGATTCTAAAATTTCTCCCTTGCGTTTGATGTTTGCTTTGTTAAAGGCGTCCAAAAATCGCTCCACTTCTTGAGAATCTTTCCCCCTATGAGCTTGGATAATAGTTTGTTGCATTTGATAATATTGCTTTTTGAGATATTCGCGCAAGAATCCCACGCCAAAGATTCCCCCAATGGTTACATGGGTAGAGCTTACGGGCAATCCTAACTGCGAAGCGATAATGACGGTTATGGCTGCACTCATCGCCACGCAAAAGGCACGAATTTTATCTAATTCAGTGATTTCGCTTCCCACTGTGCGGATAAGTCTAGGTCCATATAATGCTAGACCAATGGAGATTCCAAGCCCTCCTATAAGGAGAATCCAAAATGGCACACTCGCCTTACTTCGTATGACTTCTTCTGTGGCTTCACTCGCTTGCGTAGCGATGTCATTGAGGGCTTCATTGATAGCAGCGAGTGGTCCTACGGCATTTGAGACATCGTTTGCGCCGTGTGCGAAGCTTAGCATCGCTGCGGCAAAAATAAGCGGTATGGTGAAAAGCTCACCAATGCTTTCTTTAGAGTTTGAGAGACTTTGAGCCTTTTTCACAATAAATGGACGCGTGGCAAAAAATATAATCAACGCTAGCCCAAACGCTATAAGAGCCGCTAATCCAAAACTTATAGGAAAAAATTTCTTTAACCCCTTAATCACAAGATATACGATAAATGACCACGACATAATAAATACAAGGATAGGCACAGCGACTTTAGCAGCCTGATTCTTATCGTCCTTGTAAGTTATGGTGCGCTTAATGACAAATAAAAATATCATCGCAATCGCACCTCCCATAACGGGCGAGATAATCCAGCTTGAGACAATTCGCGCAAGCTCACCCCAATTCACCACGCCAAAGCCACCAGCGAGAATCCCAGCTCCTAAAATCCCACCCACAAGTGAATGCGTGGTAGATACAGGCGCACCAATAAAAGTGGCTAAGTGCAACCAAACCGCCGAGCTTAACAATGCCCCAAGCATTAGCATAATAAATATCTTAGAATCTGCAATAGCATCAGGCGAGATAATCCCTGATTTAATTGTGTCTGCCACTTCGCTTCCTGCGACAATCGCGCCAAGTGATTCAAAAACGGCGGCGATAAAAATCGCTCCAAAAAGTGAGATAGCATTTGAGCCCACTGCTGGTCCTACATTGTTTGCGACATCGTTTGCACCGATATTCATCGCCATATATGCTCCCACAAGCGTAGCAAACACGAGTAGCAATATGCTGTGTTTCGCGCCAAAGAATATAGCGATAAGCGAAGCAATAAAGAAGAATATAAGCACTATCGCGATTTTGATAATATCATTGATATTCTCACGATTTGCCTTGCCGATGTTTTTGAGAATTTTTGTATCCATAACCCCCTCCAAAGTTTCGTTTTATGCTTTATGATACCCAAAAACACTCGTGGTTTGTCAATAATTTTCTAATAATTTGTGTATAAATATCACAAAATGGGACATTTGACTTGTATTTTGTTAAATAACCTTGATATATGAAGCAGAATTAGACAAAAATTACAGGTTACTTTTCGTAAAAAGTTAGTGTTTTTGAGAACTTTAAATTCTAAAAATATGTTTTTTGTAGTAGAATCGCTATTAAGGATTTTATGTAGGTGTCTATTTGCTTAAAATCTTTAAAATGAGTAGATTTGGGGTGATGGTGGAGGTCTCAATGTTGCATTGCTAAGGTGCTAAGGTGGCATTGTCAAATACAACAAGTAATAACAATGAAGGAAAAAGGAGGAAGTAATGAAAGCACAAATTGTGAGCGATAGTTTGCTTGCGAAGGCAGAACAAAGGCTTAAAGAATTAGAATCTCTCCCAGCTCATAACGCAGAGAGGAATCTCGTTGCAGAATTAGAAGCAAAAGGGTTTAGCCGAAGAGATTTTATGAAATGGGCTGGCGCTATGACAGCAAGTTTAGGTTTGCCAGCTACATTTACGCCACTTGTGGCTAAAAGCGCAGAGGTAGCAAATAGGACACCTGTGGTATGGCTCCATATGGCAGAATGCACAGGGTGCTCGGAGAGTTTATTGCGCACAGAATCTCCTAGCATAGATTCTCTTATCTTTGATTACATTAGCCTTGACTACCACGAGACGGTAATGGCAGCAGCGGGGTATCAAGCAAGCAAGTCATTACACGATGCAATCCATAAAGGTGGCTATATCCTTATGGTAGAGGGTGGAATCCCAGCTGGCAAGAGCGAATTTTATCTCACTATTGGCGCACAAGGCACGACAGGCGCACAAGAAGCGAGACAAGCGGTTAAAAATGCTCTAGCAGTTTTTGCTGTCGGCACTTGCTCAAGCTTTGGTGGCGTGCAAGCGGCATATCCAAATCCTACTAACGCACAACCACTCTCAAACATCACAAATGAAAAGCCTATCATCAATGTGCCCGGTTGCCCGCCAAGCGAGAAAAACATTGTGGGCAATGTGCTACACTTTATTTTGTTTGATGATTTACCAACACTTGATGCGTATAATCGCCCCACTTGGGCGTATGGATTGAGAATCCACGATTTATGCGAGCGCAGAGGGCGATTTGATGCTGGACAATTTGTAGAATCTTTTGGTGATGAGGGTGCAAAAAATGGTTATTGCCTCTACAAAGTTGGTTGTAAGGGACCATACACATTTAACAACTGCTCAAAATTGCGCTTTAACTCACACACAAGCTGGCCTATCCAAGCTGGACACGGCTGTATCGGTTGCTCAGAGCCAAACTTCTGGGACACAATGAAACCTTTTGAAGAGCCAATAGGCAATCGTTTGTTTGATACCACTTTTTCAGGTATGGGTGCGGATAAGACAGCGGATATAATCGGTGGCGTGATTTTAGGTGCAACTGCGGTGGGTATCGCCGCGCACGCGGTGCTTAGCTCAGCAACTAAGAAAAAAGAAGACGAATAAGGAGGCATAGATGACAAAACGAATTATAGTGGATCCAATTACACGGATTGAGGGGCATTTACGGATTGAAGTTGTTGTAGATGAGAATAATGTCATTCAAGATGCGTTTTCTAGCTCTACGCTTTGGAGAGGTTTAGAAAATATCGTAAAAGGCAGAGACCCACGCGATGCTGGATTCTTAGTGCAAAGAATCTGTGGTGTTTGCACTTACTCGCATTACAAGGCAGGCATTGTCGCGGTAGAAAAAGCACTTGGAATCACTCCTCCGCTTAATGCGATTTTGGTGCGCACGCTAATGAATATTTCACTTTTCTTACACGACCACTTGGTGCATTTTTATACATTGCATGGGCTTGATTGGTGCGATATAGTAAGCGCGCTTAGCGCAGATGAGAAAAAGGCAAGCGAACTTGCTTTTAAATATACCAACAATCCTATATTTACAGGACAAGATGAGCTTAAAGCCATTAAAGAGCGCGTAACGAAATTTGCCAAAGATACTTCAGGGCTTGGACCATTTGCTAATGCGTATTGGGGACACAAGACTTATCGCTTTAGCCCAGAGCAAAACCTTATTGTTGTTTCACATTATTTGCACTTGCTTGAAGTTCAACGCGTAGTGGCACAAATGATGGCGATTTTTGGTGCGAAGCAACCACACCCACAAAGCCTAACCGTTGGTGGCGTAACTTCGGTAATGGATATTTTAGACCCAAGTAGATTGGGTGAGTGGCTTAGTAAGTTTAAAGATGTAGGCGACTTTGTCAATCGCGCGTATTGGGCAGATATTGTAATGGCAGCTGAAGCATACAAAGAAGAAGATTCTGTGCTCAAAGGTTGCGGACTTAAAAATTTCTTAAGCTATAAAGAAATGCAAGTCGGCGCAGATGAATGGTTGCTAAGTAGTGGTATCGTTAAAGACGGGGATTTAAGCAAGGTGTATGAAGTGGATACAGATAAAATCGCTGAAGATGCCACACATAGCTGGTATGCTGATAATGGACCATTCCACCCTTATGAGGGTAAGACAAATCCAAATTATACAGGGTTTGTTGAAGGTCCATCTATCGGACCTGATGGCAAGCAAGTTAATAATCCAATCGTTGATGAAAAGGGCAAATATTCGTGGATTAAGTCTCCGCGTTATGATGATGAGCCTATGGAAGTAGGACCGCTTGCAAGCGTGGTAGTGGGATTTGCAAGTAAGAATCCTTACATTACACCTGTGGTTGAGACATTGCTCTCTAAGACAGGGCTAACTCCTGCACATCTTTTTAGCACGCTTGGGCGCACTGCTGGCAGGGCGATTGAGTGCAAGGTGATTGCTGATAATGGTATTAAAGCATTTGATAGTCTCGTGGCTAATTTGAAAAAAGATACAGCTACTTGCGCGCCTTATGTGATTGATAAAAGTAAAAGTTACAAAGGGCACTATATCGGCAATGTGCCTCGAGGAATGCTAAGCCATTGGACTAGCATCGAAAATGGCGTGATTAAGAATTATCAAGCAGTTGTGCCTAGCACTTGGAATGCGGGACCGATAGATAGAAATGGTAAAAAAGGGCCTTATGAGATGAGTCTCATTGGCACAAAGATGAAAGACATCACTCAACCTTTAGAGATTATCCGCCATATTCACTCTTTTGACCCTTGCATTGCGTGTGCGGTGCATGTGATGGATACGAAGGGAAATGAACTTAGTCAATACAAAGTTGAGCCATCTGTCTCGCCATTGCGCTAGATTCTAAGTTATAAGGAGGGTAAAATGCCACATACAATTCCTATGGAAAAAAAAGAATTTCATATCCATAAAGAGTTCTCTGTTCTAACGAGAATCTTTCACTGGATTAGGGCGTTTTGCATTTTTTTGCTTATCGCTACGGGCTTTTACATTGCGTATCCGTTTTTGCACGCTGTGGGTGAATACAAAAGCGTAACACTTGTGAGCGAGAGTGCTAGTTATAATGTAAATGCTTTTACGGGGTATTTGCAAGCATATATTCGTAGTTTTCATATCGTGTTGGGTTTTGCGTTGATTGCTGTTTCATTTTTCCGCGTGTATTTGTTTTTCTTTGATAAGGAATCTAAGCCAGAACGCGTATCGTTTCATCAAGTGCTTAACCCAAAAGTATGGATTGAGCAAATTAAGGTGTATATGTTAATTGGCAAGCACCCACACATTTATGGGACATACAATCCATTGCAGTTTGCGACTTACTTTGGACTTGGGGTTTTGGTGCTTGTCATTTCACTTACAGGTGTTGTTTTATATTACAATGTCTATGATGATGGGCTTGGAGCAGTTTTAAAGGTATTTTTTAAGTGGTTTGAAGTGCTTTGTGGTGGATTGGCAAATGTGAGAAACATTCACCATATCGTTACTTGGGCGTTTATTATCTTTATACCTGTGCATATTTATCTTGCCGTGTGGAACTCTGTGAAATATCCAAATGGCGGAGTTGATGCGATTGTAAGTGGAATGCGCTATACTGATGAGGTCAAAGTTTAACATTGAAAATTTTGGTTCTTGGCATCGGCAATATCCTCTTTGGCGATGAGGGTATTGGCGTGCATTTGGCGCATTTTATGAAGCGAAGCTACGAATTTACTCCCATAGATACATCCAGTGATATTACGCTAGATTTCACTGATGGCGGGACAATGGCTCAAATGCTAATCCCGCTTATTACTTCGTATGACAAAGTGCTTATTTTTGATTGTGTAGATGTGAATAATGGCAATATCGGCGATGTCTATGCTTTTAGTTTTGATACGATTCCAAATATTATTACTTGGGCTGGTAGCGCACACGAAGTGGAAATGCTCCAAACGCTTAGAATGATTGAGCTAAGCGGTGATTTGCCTCCTGTGTTTATCATTGGGATTATCCCTGAAGTCATCGGGGAGGACACAGCATTTACTTTAAGTCAGCAAGTCAAAAATGGCGCGAAAATTATGGAATCTAAAGCCATAGAGTTTTTAGAGCAAAACGGCTTAAAGGCACAAAAAGTTGCAGATTTAGATTTGCAAGAAGTGGCAAACACTTCATTTCGCGGATTTTAATGCAATACATAAAGAGGCATAATGAAGTATTATGATTTTATTTTTTCATATACTCCTTGTGGAGCGCATTCTTTCTTGCCTTTTTTTGTGAAGATTCTAAAAGACCAAGCAAAAGCGTTCGCACCAAAAGATTCTAAGCAGACAAAGTATAGGTATGGCGTGTATGAGGAAGCCTCTAATGCTGATAAAAACTCACTTCATTTTGTCATACAAAGCGACCAGCAAGATGCAGTGTTGCGCTTTGCCGATGCTTTGAGTGCGCATCTCCCATTATCATTAAACTTTGCCTTTAGCGAGATTAAAGTCTTGCTTGAGTTAGAATCACTAAAGCCCCTGCGAATTAAGGCATTGAGCAAAAAAACGCATTACTGCACGCCAAATGAGATTAGAGCATTTTTAAGCGAGCAACACTTTGGTGATGTGAGTGTCTTTGCCTACGCTAAGAAACTTCAACACACAAAAAACTTAGGTGCGTTTGTCAAAGAAATTTTTAAACAACTCCAAGATGATAAAGCAAGCCAACCAATTTTACTCCAAAGCGCAAGAGGGCTAAAAGAGCTTAGTTTAGAGCCATTTGATGAGCCAAGTGAATGTATCGTGTGTGATATAAGCTCCTTGCAAACGCTTTTTAGAATCCAAAAGGTCGAATGTGAGCTTATGGCGAGCTTTGAGAAGCCATCAATGAGACTTCCGCCAAAGGCAGTTTTTGCCAAGCAATTTGTGCTCAATGAGTTTGGATTGGTGCTTTGCACTTTGCCTTATGATTGTGTGTTGCAGCTTCTTAGTGCGTTAATGGTGCAAAAGGAAATAACACATTTTTTTATCCGCGAGCATAAACACACAAAGGCAAGCAAGCAAGCTATCCCAAACTTTCATCACTCAAAACAACACCAAAAAATTATTACCGCAAGTGAAAATGGACTTTTTATCGATACGGCGATTGCTAGAGATAGAAGTCTTTTGGAGCTTTTTTCGCACAATGTTCCAACAGATTGCAAGACGCTTATTTTTTATCTTAGCTCAAAGCACAAAAGCGCGATTTTACTAAGAGAGCCACATATTGCTTTGGGGGAGAAAGGCTCGCTTAAAGAGATTATGATTCCACGCTTTGAGTGCAATATTGCAAAAATTTTGCATGATATTGCGAGCAATTATGAAAGCGGGGAAATGCTCGTGCAAAACTTTAAACAAAAAGTATCTTTGCAGTGTATAAAACACTTAGATTCCAAGCAAAGTGTGATGAGTGAAAACTTTATCCATATTTTTGGCATTGCAGCACTTTTGCTTGAGATGAGTGATGAAGTGCCAAAGGAAAACAATCTTTTGCAAGTTCTCTCGCGCACAAGCAAGAATCTCATTGCCAATGCCAATGAATTTGTCCATCAAAAGGGACCGCGCATTGATTATCATCTTTTGCGAGAGGGCAATGCACTGCGCCTTGATTATCCTAGAATCTTTCGCTCTTCTATGAGCTTTAAATGCGCTGGAATGGAGAATGCCATTTTAGCTTATGGGTTTATTGATAGTTTTTGTGAGTTTTTAGCCACTATGGTGCGTGATATGCAGGTAAATTATGCTTTTGGGGAGGATTTTGGTGTGTTGCTTTGTGGTGATATGTTTGCACATAAGATATTTTTTACTCGTTTATTAAACTTTTTGCCTAAAAATATCTCACTTTTTTTGCCAAAAGATGGCTTTTTGGATAGAGTATAATTTCTTACTTCTGTTTAGGAAGCACTCTTTGGGTTAAGTTAAGATTAAATCCACTAATCCCGCTAAAGTTATGTAACGCACTTTGGGAATCTTCATTATGCAATAAACGAAATTGCTCAATCCCCATTTCACGCAAAATTTGCGCACCAATGCCAAGTGTTTTTAAATCTTGGTGGGGTTGCGTGCTAAGACAAATCAAATATCCACCCTCATCTTTTAGCATTTGTAAGCTTTGCATAAAGCTCTGGTGTGCGTTAAGAGGATTCTCAAAATACTCACAATCTTGCTTAATTTTATGAAAATAAATGAGCGGATTATTAAGATTGTGGGAAAAGGCATACACGATGTGGCGGTTTTTTTGGTGGTCTAAAAAGACAAGTTTTTGACAAGGGTTATCAAGCAAATGAGATTCTTGTTTTGATTCTAAGCAAATAAGTTTTTCATATTGCAAGCGATATTGAATCACATCAGAGACATAGAGAATCTTTAGATTGTGTTTCTTGGCAAATGCTATAAGGTCGTTGTTGCGTGCCATTTGTCCATCGGCTTTCATAATTTCGCAAATGACACTAATAGGTTTCAACCCCGCTAAAGTGCAAATATCCACACTTGCCTCTGTGTGTCCTGTGCGCACGAGCACGCCACCATTTTTGGCGATGAGAGGAAATATATGTCCGGGTCGCACGAAGTCTTTTGGAGTTGTGTGCTCTTGGCACATAAGTTGAATGGTTAAATTTCTCTCTTGGGCGGAGATTCCCGTTTTTGCGCTTGCCGCATCAATAGAAATGGTAAAGGCGGTTTCGTGGTTAGAGCTATTGGATTCTACCATTGGCTCTAAATCTAGCTTTTTGGCGATGTCATTGGTAAGTGAGACGCAAATAAGCCCTCTTGCTTCTGTCGCCATAAAGTTGATTTTCTCAGCAGTGCTAAAAATCCCTGCCATAACCAAATCGCCCTCATTTTCTCTATCTTCATCGTCCATTATGATAATTATCTCGCCTTGCCTTATGGCTTGTATAGCTTCATTCACGCGTTGTATATACATTAGGTTAAGCCTTTGTTGAAAGTTTTGGCAATTATAGCCTAAAATATTCAAATAATTTTTGATTGAAATTTTACAAACAAAATGTTACAATTCGCGTATTTTTATCACAGCAAAATATTTTAACATTCCTAGAATCTAAGGATTATTACATAATGAAAAACACACTTTTGCTTAGTAGCATTGTCCTTGTTATTTGGGTTTTTAATGGATGCTCGCACAAAGGCACAATGGAGGAATTTAACAAAAAGTATTATGGCGGACATTTGCAGAGTGCTTATGACTTCGCTCATAAAAGAGCGGTAAAAAACGATGATTCTGTGTTATGGGGGTTTCAAGCGGGCGTTACGGGAATCCAGCTTGGCAATAAAGAGAGCTTTAATGTGCTAGAATCTACCGAACAAGTCTTTAGCCAATATGAAGCGCAGGGCTTGCTCTCTGGGATATTTAGTAATGTAGGCGCAGTGGTGGTAAATGAAAATGTCAAAACTTATCGCGGAAACATCTATGAGGGCGTGCTAATGAATTATTATAAAGCACTGCTAGCGATGCAAAGTGGCAACAATGCACTTGCTCGCGTAGAGTTTAACCGCGCCAATGATAGACAACGGCGTGCAAAAGATTATTATCGAAAGGACATTCAGCGAGCCCTGCAAAAACAACAAGAAGAAGATTCTGATACTATGGCTAAAGTGAATCAATCTGCCACACAGGGTGCTCTTCAATCACAGCTTGGCAATCAATACGCAAAATTACGAGATTTTAAGGCGTATAATAATTTCATCAATCCTGCGGTAAGTTATGTTTCTGGGTTATTTTTCTTTTTGGAATCAGATTATGCGAAATCGCTTGATTTATACAAGCAAGCCTATGGAATGACACAAGCAGAAGTTATTGATGAGGATATTAGCGCGCTAAGGGCTAGACAAAAGGGCGATAAGACTACTTATACTTGGCTTATCATCGAAGATGGCAAAAGCCCACAAAAAGAAGATGTTTCGCTCGATTTCCCAGCGTATTTGGTAAGTAGCAATGTCTTGCATGTAGGAGTTTCTGTGCCAGCATTGCTAGATGGAGAGGATTTTCATATAGGGCTTGGCGTGAGGGGAGAATCTCTAAACAAAAAAGCCTCGCTTATCGCCAATGTAGAGGGCATTATTACTAATGAATTTCACGAGCAATTACCATTTGTGCTTACGCGTGCGATGAGTTCGGCTATACTTAAGGCTATTACGCAGTCTGTCCTCCAAGAGCAAGCTGGAGCGTATGGGTTGCTTGCTGGAGTGATATATTCAGCGGTGAGCACTTCAGCAGATGTGAGAATCTCAAGTGTGCTCCCAAACAAAGTGTATGCGCTTCGTATCCCTAATGAAGTGGGAAATTATGAGTTATTTGCTTTTCACACATTGTTGCGTTTTGCTATCAATGAAGAATGTAATACACCAAATAATTTGGTTTTGTGTCAAAAAAGTGATAATATTCTATACATTCGGTTACGACAAAAGGATTTGAGTTATCAGATTCTGCGTGGTGCTAATTCAATCAAAACAAAGGAACACAAATGAAAACATTAACAACTAAAGAGCTAATAAGTGGTGTAAAGATTTTTTGTGCAAGTATGATGGTGCTTGCTTTTAGCGCGTGTGGTGAGCCTACATATATAGATACGGCTGATTCTAAGTCTTATACAAGTATGGGGCTTGATTACCACGATATTGAAAGTGTAGCGCAAAAAAGCGTAGCCTCGCTTTTGGAGAGTGATTATGTCCAAAAGATTAAAAGCCCAAAAGTGCTTGTGATTTCAGACATTATAAATGATACAATGCAGACTATTGATGTGGAGCAATTAAGTCGTAAAGTAGCGCGTGATATGCGAAATAGCGGGAAGTTCAAACTTTCATTAGCCCTCGCTGGCTCAGGCGCACAACAAGATAAAATGGTAAATAGAGTGCGAAAAACCACAAGAGACAATGACGAATACGACCAATACTCAGTCATTGAAAAAGGGCAACTCAAAGGCGCGCAACTTTCACTTTCTGGCAAAATTTATCAAAAAAATGTCCGCGTAAAGGGAAGCAAGCAACGCACGGATTACTTTTTCTTACTTACATTGCTTGATTTAGCCACAGGAGAGGTGATTTGGGACGAAGAAGTCAATATCATTAAACTTGGGTCAAATAAATCAGTGAGCTGGTAGGCAATATGCGAAATAACATTGTTTGTTCATTATTTGTGGGTTTGTTGTTTGTGGCGTGTGCTGGGGGTTCTGGTGTGCCAAGCTGGTTTTATAACTCCGCTAGTGATGAAAAAAATCTCTACGGTGTGGGGAGCAATAAGGATTTGCAAAGAGCCAAAGATATGGCATTAAGCGATATGCTTTCCACCCTTATGGTTGGGATTCAATCAAAAACAAATGTATCAAGTAGCTTTAGCGATGGTAGAGAATCTAATAGCATTAAAGAAAATATTAGCAAAGAAACTGCCCGCACTACACTGCGAAATATCAACTATAAAGTGCAAACCCACGACAATACATATTTTGTGCGTGCGCATATTGCCAAAAGCGATTTTATCAATCAGCTTAAAGAAGAGAACAAAAAGTCCATTCAAAAACTCCAAGCACTTAATATCCAATGCGATGATATTTCGCTCACTCAGCACAACGCACTAAAAATGGAGCTCGCAAGACAAGCACAAACACAGGGCTATCTTAGTGCGCTTGGTAGTAGCGGGTTGTCATTTTTGGAATACAGCGATATATTTGAGCGTAATTCACCAAAGCCAAAGATTGCCCTTCTCATCAACGAAGAGAGCAAACAAGGTGGCAGAGAGCTTAAAAATGCCTTGCAAAAGGAGTTGGTGAAATTTTACCGCTTAGATTCTAAGGCAAGCCAAAAGGCTTTTGTTTCATTCACTCTTTCTTATAACGAAATGAGCGCGGAGATTAAGATTGTAGATTGTAATGACAATGCTACTTTTGTGGAGGAATTTAGAGAATCTTCTAAGAATGCTGATACCACGCGTTTGGCAAATAGAATCGGTGTGCTTTTGTATAAAAAACTTAACGCTCAAGAATAATCACAACATTGCAGGGCAATCCCTGCAGGCAATATAAGGTGGGGAAATGTTTGCAGATTCTTTGTATTCTCAAAAGACAATGAATACAGCACAATTTATACTTGCTTCTTTTGGCTTTGCTTGCATTATCGTGTTAGCAAATTTCAGCGTGCAGTATAATATTTTTAACACGCCTCTTACTTTCGGTGCGCTCACTTATCCATTGAGCTTTTTGCTAATGAATATTTTAAGCGAAAAATATCCGCGTTCAAATGTGCTTAAAACACTTTGGTTAGGGCTTGCTCTTGCCTTTGTGCCAAGTATTTTACTTGCAGAATTTCGCATTGCGTGTGCGAGCGTGTGTGGATTTTGTTGTGCCCAAGTGCTTGATGTTTTTGTGTTTTATTATCTTAAGCGCAAATTTCCAAAAATATGGTATTTGCGTAATAATGGCGCGAGTTTATTTTCCCAATTTATTGATACGCTGATATTTTTCCATATCGCATATTTGTTTATTAAACCAGAGGGAGAGATTGTTGCTATGGTCTTTAGTGATTATGCTATTAAAGTTATGTCCAATCTTTGCAACACGCCGTTGTTTTATGCGTTTGCCATTCGTGGTAAAAGAGTGTTGCATTTAGATTCTAAAGGCGCAAAAGAGAGTGTGTGATGAATAATTTTTTTTCGCGTTTGTTTGGTTGCTTTGCACATACACGATTTCCTACCCCTATCCAAAATTTTATCAATAGCGTATATGTCGCCATTTTTAGTATTGATTTGAGCGAGTTTGAAAGCACATCTTATCCAACGCTTAACGCACTTTTTACAAGGAAACTTAAACACAATAGAATCTTTGATGGAAGTGCCAATGTGCTTATTTCCCCATCAGATTCTCTTATTACGGAATTAGGTGTAAGCAAGGAGAAAAAGGCGTTACAAATTAAAGGAATGCAATATAGTGTCGAGGAGCTTTTGGGCGAGACATTATCAAAAGAAATGTTTTATATCAACCTCTATCTTTCTCCAAAAGATTATCATCGCTATCACGCTCCTTGTGATTTGGAGATTATGGAGTTGCGTTATTTTGGAGGGGATTTGATGCCCGTGAATATGTCATCTTTGCATAAAAATGCCCATCTCTTTATCCGCAATGAACGCGTGGTGCTAAAAGCAAAAATGCCAAACCAAAAGATTCTTTACTTTGTCGCGGTGGGTGCGCTTAATGTGGGCTCTATCATCTTTCATTGTGAGCCAAAAATCCAAACAAACGCAAGACGATATAATGAAACCTATGCGTATGCAAGCCCAAAAAAAGTGCGCAAGGGTGAGGAGCTAGGAATGTTTCAAATGGGCTCAACCATAGTGCTTTTTATCGAGGATTTTACACCAAGCATTAAGAGCGCGGAGGAAGTCAAATTCGCCCAAAGCATCGGATTTTTAGCTTAGATTCCCAATGCTTTAAAGCTATTGTAGGCACGAGCAATTTTTCTAGCGCATTCTTGCAATGTGTCTTTATCCAAATGCACAAAAGAAATGCTTAAAAGCTCGCGACATTCATTTTCGCTATAGCCCATTTCGCCAAGCACAAATGATGGTTTAAAGTTCCCAAGCAGACATTCTTGTCCGTTGATAACACTTACATTTTCAATGAGTAAATTTTGTGCTAGCACGCGTGCCTTTGCTCCAAAAAGTCTCAAAGCTAGCGCATTTGACGGACAAGATGCAAGAGGGGCAAAAAGATTCACGCTTTGCTTGAGTTCATTTTGCAGGGTTTCATAAAATGGCACATTTGGGAAAGTGGCAAGATAATCACGCAAGGCATTATTTTTAGCAATGTCTTGCAAGCAGAGATTGAGTGCTTCAAAAAAGCCATTTGGCACAAGAGAATCTAAAGATTGGCTAAGCTCTGGGAGCGAATGTGCGATAATGCCATATCGTCTAGGCAATCCAATGTTTTCTGCGTTAAGCACCAAAGCTATGCGTTTGTGGTGGAGTTTTTGGAGTGCTTGAAGTGAATGCAAATTAGCATTTTGTAACAAACGAGAAATCTCTACGAACAACACCGCATTAAGAGAATCTAATCTCTGTGTAATGCCACCAAAATCGTTATAACTCAAAATATCTTCATTGATATAGGGCAGAAATATATAGCAAGGTTTTTGTGTGTTTTTGCGCGTGAAATGCGCCAAATCATTAGCGTTAATTTTATGAATATCTGCGATGAGGTCAAAACTTTTGTAGGCTTGTTGAGAGAAACTTGGCATTAAAAAGATGTCATTGTTGTGTAATTTTAAAAAAAGCGTAACAAAATCTTCTGTCGTGCAACCAAAAAACTGCACGAATTCCACTCCAAAAAATGCTTGCAAAATCTCAAGTTGGGCTTTAGTATGCTTAGAATCTGCAAGGCTAAAGGGATTTGTGTTAGGAAGTTTAGTAGCACTCAATATGTCATAGGCTTGTCTATGCAGTGGGTAGTTAGCAAAGTAATCTAAGTGTGTCATTATCGCCTCCTAATTTTTAGCATTAAAGCGTGAAATGCGTTTATCACCCTCTCGCACAATATCATTAAAATTATCCAAGTATTCTAAATAATTGATTAAATATTTGCGACTTAGTGGGAGCTTTTCTTTTAATAGCGTAATGTCAATATAACCATTGGTGTTAAGAATTTGGCGCATTGTATTTATCACTTCATTAAGTGCGTTCGATTCAATAAAAAGATTGTGCGCTATTCTTACGACCTTTTGTGATTTACTTAATGCTTTGAGTGCGCTATCGCCTGTGGCTCTATCAATGTCTAGGCTGTCATATATATTGTATGGCGCAGGGGGAGTGAATTTTTGGTGTTGTAAAATGTGTAAAATTTCTTTTTGCAAAAAATCTTTGATGTTGTGTATTTCATTGTTTTTTACTAAGTAGAGAGATTCTTGTTTTTTGATAAATTTTTCAGCTACAAGCTCATCAAGTGCTTTTTGTAAAAATTCTATACTCGCCCATTTATGCTTGATTTGCAGGCTTTTTGCTGAAAGGAGGGCGTTTTTATTTTTGCTAAAAACATTTAAGATTTCATTTTTTAGATATTCAAGCTGGCTAATGGGGTAGGCGACTAAATCTCTTTTGTCAAAAAATATACTCTCTTTGGTGCTTTGTAACTCCTCCATAATGCCAATAGCTTGTGTATGGCTTAGTCCAAATCGCTGTGTAGAGCTCACTACGCCAAAACCTTTTTTATGGATTTTTGCGAGGATTTCAAAGGCTTGGATAAAGTTGTGAGAATCGAGCGCGTGAAGGAGCGAGATTTTTTGTTTTCTTTTGATAGGGTCGCTAATGGGATTAAGCACGATTCCTCCAGCGATGCTTTCATTGCCATCGCGAATGATGATATGTTGTTGGAAAAGGCTAAAAATTGGTGTTTTTGAGCTTAGTTGGGCAAAGGTTTCACTCTGTTTAGATTCTAAAATATTTAGTTTCACGCTAATGCGTTTTGTGCCAATGTAGAGCTGATAAGTGGTATTTGAAGCGAGATTGTTTGCATTAAATGGGCGTAACTTGACATCAATATAACAAGAACCGCGAATAAAGCCTTTTTGTGAGATTAAAAAGCCGCGTTTTAGCTCATCGGCTTGAATGTTAGCAAGATTAAGTGCTACACGATGTGATGGAGAAGCGATTTCTTGAGGTGTGTCGTGGATTTGCAATGAGCGCACGATAAGCTCTTTTTGCAATTCGCATACAAAGACGCTATCGCCATTTTTGATACTTCCACTTGCAAGCGTGCCCGTGCATACACACCCAGCTCCGCTAATGCTAAACACTCTATCAATGTAATATACAACCATACCAAAGTCGTGTCTTTGTGGCTTTTGATAAGAACGCAAAAATTCTATAATATCGTTTGTGTAAGGGTTGGGATTGTGTGTATTTGGCGTAGGCTGTGGATATGGTTTGTTATTGCTATCAAATATACTAAACTCAAAAATGCCCTCCAAGCGGATATGTAAATCTTTAAAGGCTTGTGTAATTTCTTTTTTGCGCCTTTGCACCAACTCGCTAGAAGCCTTATCTACCTTGCTAAGCACACAAATGCAATGCTTGATTCCAAGCATATCTGCGATTTGTAGATGTTCAAAGCTCTGTGGCATAAGTCCATCATCGCTCGCCACCACAAGAAGCAATATATCAAAACCAAATGCCCCAGCAATCATATTTTTTACTAGCTTTTCGTGTCCGGGCACATCGATAAAGGCGACATTACGCGATGAAAGATTAAGATGTGAAAAACTTAAATCAAGGGTAATACCTCGTTTTTTTTCCTCTTCCAAACTATCACCATCAAAGCCATTAAGTGCGCGGATAAGAGAAGTCTTGCCGTGGTCGATATGCCCCGCTAACCCCACGATAATGTCATTATTAGAGGTATTTGGCATTTGGGTATTCATTTAACAATCTTTGTGTGCTTTGGCGTGGCGGATTTATCTAATTGCTTTTGAATGCTTTTTAGCGATTGCACGATTTGATTCTCATCGCCTTGAAGCAATGTGCGCATATCGATAGCTACAAGCTGTTTAAAAACCCTTGTGATAATAAAAAATTCTTTTCGTAATATTGATTCTAAATGTGCCGCGCTCATAGCTTTAGTCTTAATCCCAATGCCATAGCTTTTAAAAGTATTATCAGGCAAACTCCCACCACCAGCCACAGAATCTAGCTCAAGTAGCTCAAAGCTAAAACTGCTTAAATCAGCTTGGTTGAGCATTGTTATAAAGGTATTTGCACGATTTTGCAAGGAATCTAGCGAGCAATGAAGCATCGCAAGAGTAGGAATTTTATCTAACTCTCGTTTGATATAAAGCTCTAAGGTCGCTTGCAAGGTGCTTATGCAGAGTTTATCTACACGCAAGGCACGCAAAAGATGATTGCTCTTAAGATTCTCAATCAAATCTTTTCTGCCAGCGATGATTCCCACTTGCGCACTTCCAAAGAGCTTATCTCCGCTAAAGCTCACAAGCGAAGGCTTGAGTGCGAAAATCTCTTTTAAACTTGGCTCTTTGGTGTGCAAATTTTTTACAAATTTAGAATCTGTGTCATCAAACTCCACCCCCGCAAATCCACTGCCAACATCATAATAATCAATCAACCCATTTTCTTGTGCCAGCGTGGTTATTTCTTGCATTGAGACTTGCGCACAAAAGCCAACTTGCGCGAAATTACTTTGGTGTGCTTTCATAATAATTGCACTTTGCTCATTTATGGCGTTTTGGTAGTCTTGCAAATGTGTTTTGTTGGTCGCGCCCACTTCACGCAAAATGCACCCTGCACATTTCATCACCTCTGGGATTCTAAACGCCCCGCCAATTTCTACAAGCTCCCCGCGCGAAATAATAACTTCTTTGCCTTGAGCAAAAGTTTGCAAAACAAGCAATACCGCTGCTGCATTGTTATTCACAAGTAAAAATTCATATTCCTCGCCAAAAAGAGCCTTTAATAGCGCGTTTGCGTGCATATAGCGACTCGCACGCTCGCCTTTTGCAAGGTCGTATTCTAGCGTGCTATAACGCGCAAGCAGTGGTATTACACGCTCTATGATGGCAGTATCAAACACACTGCGTCCTAAATTTGTCTGTAAAACTACGCCTGTGGCATTCACTACGGGCACAAGACTTGGAGCAAGGATAGAATCATATTCGCGCTTAATGGCATTTGGCAAAGATTGGAGGACTTCCTCTAAGCAATCTATGTTATTGGACTTTATGCCTACTCTTAATGCATCTAAATGTTTATGGATAATGGGCTTTAGAGTGTCTTTATTGCACGCGTGAAAAATCTCTAAATGAAGTAAGCAATCCACCTTTGGTAAAAGTCTCATTTGGTTTTGTTGTGTGTGCATCACCTATGCCTTGATTTAAAATAATTTATGGTATTATAGCACTTAGGATTCCTTTTTTGGAATCTTTAAGAGGTGTATTGAATGGCTTAGAGATTGGGAGGCAAGTGTGCTGGTGTGCGCCTTAGGCTTCAAACCTAATGAAAGGCTAGGTGTCTAGCTTTTGGGGAGTTCGATTCTCTCGCCTTCTCGCCAAATGAATGCTAAATTTATGGATAAAGGACGATGAATGGAATCACAACTAATGTCTTTGGCAATTCAAACTTATAAACTCACACTTATTCTTTCACTCCCTATGCTTTTAGCTGGGCTTATTGTGGGGCTTTTGGTAAGTATATTTCAGGCGACCACACAAATTAACGAAATGACATTGAGCTTCGTGCCTAAGATTCTCGCAGTTGTGGCGGTTATCATCTTTACAATGCCGTGGATGATTGGTATGGTTACAGATTATGCGACTATGTTACTTAATATGATTAAAGACATTAAGTTTTAATGCGCGAAGTTTGTATTGATTTTTCTACCTATTCAAGCCTTCGCATTGGCGCACCCTTGCAAGTGAGTGTGATAGAGAAGCACACTTTAAGGCAAGACCTTGTTTCACTTGGCTTCATTAGTGATAATACTCACACACAAGCCTCAAATCTCATAGGAAAGGCAAATAACTTGCTTATTTCGCCAAACGCAAAAAACTTAGCATTTTTAAGCAAAGAATTTGCGTCTATTGATTTGTATGAAGATTATTTAGAGATTGGTGCATTCACAAGCGCATCAAAGATATATAACTTTTGCAAACAGCAAAATCTCGGTGGATTAGAGTTTTTATGTGGGTTACCGGGCTCTCTTGGTGGGATTATTAAGATGAATGCGGGATTAAAAGGAACTGATGGAAAAATATATGAAATTGCTAATGTGTTGGAATCTGTGAATATCAATGGAGAATGGGTGGATTGTGAAGACATTGCGTTTGGCTATCGATATAGCGGGATTTGTGGGTGTATCATCTCGGCAAAGGTGAAAAAAAATAAAGGCTTTAATATGGACTTGGTAGGTGGATTTGAGAGTATTCGCGCTAAACACCCCAAAAAGCCAAGTTGTGGAAGTTGCTTTAAGAATCCACAAGGGGATTTTGCAGGCAGACTTTTGGAATCTGTTGGATTAAGGGGATTTTGTATCGGTGGGGTAGGATTGAGCGAGAATCACGCAAATTTCTTAGTCAATCTTGGCGGAGGCACATTCTCTCAAGCAATAGAGCTAATCAATTTGGCAAAAAAGCGTGTATTTGAGGAGTTTGGTATCGCCTTAGAATGCGAAGTGCAGATTGTAGAATAAATGAAATTCTGTTTTTATGGTAGGCTTTGGGCTAAGTCTTTTGCCAATGTGATGCAACCCTCGATACTTTGGATTTGGCTTACAAACCCCATCACATCGCTATCAAACGCACTAAAAGTCGTCATACCAATCGCCACTGCCACATAATTTCCATCCCAACCAAAATTTTGCTTAAAACTTTGATATGCGCTTGGCGCAGTGAAAATTAGCACAGAATTGCTCGCTGGCTTTAGAGAAGAATCGAGATTTTTTGGTTGGTTGCTATATGCTATACACTCTTTTAAGTCAATTTTTGCTTCAATGAGTTTTTCATTAAGATGAGACACAATGCGCTCTGCGCGTAAATAAAGAGGGTGTTTGTCTTGGAGTTTTTCAACTAACTCTTGGGCGAAATTTGCTCCGTGTGCATCACTGCCGATAAATGCAACATTTGCATTGCATTCTTCTAGTCGTTTCGCACTACTACCGCCGATGACATAGCTTGGCATACTAACCCATTTGCTTAATTCTTGGCAATGTTGCGCGCTTTTAGCAAGCGCACTGATAGCATAACGCGAGGTAAAAATAAGGCAATCTCTATCTTGCAAAATATCTTTTGGAATCTCATTTATTGTAATTTCACTCACAACAATGCTTTTTAGCTCACTATGAGGTTTTGTTCCCACTAATACAATTTCTCTCAATTTTTCCTCCTTAATTAAAGAGCCGTTTTGACACTAAATCTTTGTGTATGCAAAAATTGTTCTTATGTTATGTTTGATATTTTCCAAAATACCAGCGTGCCTATGCCAAAGATTATAAGCCCAATCCCTAGCACGAAACTTAACAAAAATGCTAATATTTCAGGTTTGATGATAAATATAATGCCTAAAATTACACAAAATACACCAAAAGCAAGCATATATAAAAATGTATTTGGGCTTATTGCCTTAATCCTCACTGCCAACACCGCCCATACTCCACCTTTAAAAATCACCCAAAATGCGACAATATAAGGGATAAAGTGCTCTCCAATGTATTCATTTCCAAACATTAAAACAATGGCTAATGCAATCGAAACGATACCATCAAAGAGCACGAAATTAGAGCGATTGTAGCTTACAAAAAAATAATATATGCTTCCAATACCAAATGAAAGTATGACTATGGCTGCAAGGTAGCTTATAGCAAGCATTGTCTTAAGTGGGAAACAAATGCACGCTACACCAATGGCAATAATGCCAACACTGCATATAAGCCAAAAAAGTCTCAATATTTTTATATCTCTCAAAAATAATTCCTTAAGTAATAGAGTTTATTGATTTTATGTTGTATTTAGGGAGTGGCCGGGAGAGAGGGATTCGAACCCCCGGAGGTGTTACCCTCAACGGTTTTCAAGACCGCCGCTTTCGACCACTCAGCCATCTCCCGAATGTGTGCGTAAATATGGAGGCGACACCCGGATTTGAACCGGGGAATCAAGGCTTTGCAGGCCCTTGCCTTACCACTTGGCTATGTCGCCATAATGTTTAACACAACAGATTCTATTGCCCATCCCAGTGGTGCCCGAGACCGGACTTGAACCGGTACAGACGCAATGTCCGAGGGATTTTAAGTCCCTTGTGTCTACCAATTTCACCACCCGGGCGGCTTGTTTAAGAAAATTAGCAAAACTTAATAGAATCTATAAATGCGAAAGAAATACCGCATTATGGAGCGGGAAACGGGGATCGAACCCGCGGCCCCGACCTTGGCAAGGTCGTGCTCTACCACTGAGCTATTCCCGCGTGAATATAAAAGGCAAAATTGTAGCAATGTTTTAGTTAAAAATCAATATTTGTTTTGCAAAACGCCTAAAAATATCGATACACACGAGAATCTTATAGGGATTTAACGCATTGTGTTTTGGATAATTTGAATGTTTATGCTATTATAAAAGTGTTTATTTTATTTTGAGTGCGCCGATTTAGCCCTATCAATTCAAGGAAATTCGATGTTAAATAGTTTTGAACAATACCCATTTGAAAAGCTCTCCACTCTTTTAAATTCTATTACTCCCTCACAAGAAAAGAGCCCTATCACCCTTACCATAGGCGAGCCACAATTTGATACGCCTAAAAATATCCTTGATGAGCTTACTTGCAATGTCGCATTACTCAATAAATATCCCAAATCTGGGGGGGAGGATTTTTTAAAAGATTCTCAACTTTTTTTTATCGCTAATCGCTATAACCTCACACTCGATAAAACACAAATAATCCCTACTTTTGGCACAAGAGAAGTGCTTTTTAATTTTCCGCAGTTTTATCTTTATGGTGTGTCAAATCCAACAATCGCTTATCCAAATCCATTTTACCAAATTTATGAGGGCGCAGCCATTGCCTCAAGGGCAAGGACCGTGTTAATGGAATTAAATAGTGTTAATGGGTTTAAGCCAACACTTACTAAAGAGCAGTTAAAAGAGGTGGATTTGGTGATTTTAAATTCACCAAACAATCCAACAGGAGCTATTTTAAGCCTACAAGAATTGCAAGATTGGGTGCAAAAAGCCATAGAGTATAACTTTGTGATTATCAGTGATGAGTGTTATAGTGAGATTTATGTAGATTGCAAACCCGCAAGTATTTTAGAGGCAAGTTATCAATGTGGTAACAAAAATTTTAAAAATATTTTAGCCATTAACTCAATCTCAAAGCGTTCCAGCGCACCCGGACTTAGAAGTGGATTTATTGCTGGGGATAGTGAAATTTTGCAAGGTTATGGGCTGTATCGCACTTATGTGGGTTGTGCTATTCCATTGCCATTGCAAAAGGCAAGCGCGTTAGCTTGGAGAGATTTTAACAATCCTGCGCATAGTCGGACAATTTATGCAAAGAATTTAGGGATTGCCAAAGCGATGTTTCCCCATATCGATGTGAGCCCTTATACCTTTTATGTGTGGCTTCGTGTGAGCGAGGATTCTCAAATTTTGGGTGATGATGTGTCGTTTGCGCAATTTGTCTATCAAACACAAAACCTCAAAGTATTGCCGGGAAGTTTTTTAGGTAGGCAAGGTGCTGGAGCTGGATTTGTGCGTTTGGCTTTGGTGTATGAAAGTGCAGTTATCAAAGAGGCGTTAGAGCGCGTGAAAATTGCCTTAGAGGAGTTTAATACAATGGAGAATCATAAATGAAGATTCACTTTATCGGTATTGGTGGGATTGGGATTTCTGGATTGGCTCGCTTTTGTCTTGCGCAAGGCATAGAAGTAAGTGGCTCAGATATTGCAGAAGGAAGCGCAATAAAGGGATTAAAGGCACTTGGAGTATCCATTACAATCCCCCATAACAAGGAGTGCATAACCAATCAAGACGTTGTCATTCATTCAGCCATTATCAAGTCTGATAATATCGAAATCTTGCGTGCTAAGGAGCTTGGCATTAAAGTGCTCTCTCGCGCTCAAGCCTTAGAGTTTATCTTAAAAGACAAAAAGGTCTTTAGCGTGTGTGGAGCGCACGGTAAAAGCACTACAAGTGCTATGCTTGCGAGTATTTTTGCGCAAAGTGGGGCGATTATTGGCGCAGATTCTAAAGAGTTTGGCTCAAATGTGCGCGCAGTGGCAAGTGAGAATCTCATCTTTGAAGCTGATGAATCTGATAGAAGTTTTTTAAACTCAAATCCTTATTATGCAATCATTCCAAATGCTGAACCCGAACATATGGAAACTTATCACTATAATTTAGATGAATTTTATGGTGCATATAATGATTTTTTGCAAATGGCAAAGGTGTGTGTCATTAACGCTGAAGATTCGTTTCTCTCTAAGTGTTGTCTCCCTTGCGTGAAACTTTATCCAAGCAAGGATATTAGCCACATTGAATATTTTTTACAAAACAACCAACCATACACACGCTTTAATCTTAAAGACTTAGGCACTTTTGAAGTGTATGGATTTGGGAATCATATCGCGCTTAATGCTTCATTGGCAATTTTGTGTGCGCTACAAGAGGGTAAAAGTGTGCAAGAAATTGCTATGAATCTTAAAAACTTTAAGGGCATTAAAAAACGATTTGATATTATTGCGCGTGAGGATAATATCATTATTGATGATTATGCCCATCACCCCACAGAAATCCTTGCGACTTTGCAAAGTGTGCAAATTTATGCCAAATTGTTATCAAGCACTCCCAAAGAAATTATCGCTATTTGGCAACCACACAAATATTCGCGACTTTTAAGCAATTTAGAGAGTTTTAAGGAATGTTTTACGCATTGTGATAGACTTGTTATTTTGCCTGTTTGGCGTGCTGGAGAGAGTGAAATACAAATCGATATGTCAAAAGAATTTGCTCGGTATAATCCCACTTTTGCTTCGCACATTAAGCGCGTGAATGATAACATTGTGCTTTATAACGATTCTAAGCAACTCCAAACGCTAAGCAATGCCATTATCGTAGGTCTTGGTGCTGGGGACATTACTTATCAGTTGCGTGGAGAAAAGTAATTGTATTTGTGCTATTGGATAAAACTTGCTAAAATGCGCGGTTTATTTCTATAATCTATTTTTGTGAGGCACGAAATGTATCCTTTATTTGTTGTATTTATTCTTTTGCTTATCGCTTTAGTAGTGGTTTTGACCAAAGATTCTAAAAAAATTAGCACAAGAAATAAAATTTCTTTAGGCATAAGTTTTGTCGCACTTATCGTCATTACCGCTATTTACACTATGTTGCAAGATGAAGATTCTAAGAAGTTTTATGAAATTTTAGATGCTTTTGAGCGTGGAGAGAGCATTTCTTGTGAAGTTTTGGGCGAAGAGATGCGCATCACAAAAGAGGGATTTAGCATAAATGATGGTGGTATAAAGTATTTTGAAGGCAAAAAAGGCACTCCAAATGAGGGCGTGCGGTTTGCCTTTAGTGAGAAAATTTGCAAAAAAAATTAAGATTTTAATGAAGCAATGCACGACACAAATGCCAATCCAACCACAATAAACAAAGATTTCACACAAGATAAAGAGAATCTTTTAAGCACAAAGGATTCTCCACTTGATTACCTAAAACCAAATGAGAATCTTCCAAAGGATAAAGCGCAAGAATCCCTATACGCACTGATAGATAAACTTGATTTGAGAGAGTTTGTTGGATTTTTTGAGAGTTCTTTTGCACGGGAAAAGAGCTTTGCATTTAGCGGTGATAGAGAGACTTACGCACTTTTTTTGCAAGAATTAGAATCTTTGCATTTAACCCCACCACCACCATTAAAACCACTTGAGTTAAGCCTAGCACATATTCAAAAGTTTGGCATATTGCGCTTAGAAGAGATTTTTGAGTTTGTGAGATTGGTGAATTATTTTGCTTACCTTAAAAAGGCGATAAATTCCCAAAGCACAAAACTTTTTGCGTGGTTAGATTCCATAAGCATTCCTCAAGGCGTGAGTGAGATTTGTGCTATTTTTACCGATAAGGGCGAGATAAAAGAGGGAATCTACCCGCATATTGATAGTCTTAAAGATTCCATAAAGCGCGTTGGCAAAAATATTTCAAACGAATTTTCTACCATTATGACAAGTCCCGCACTCAAAGGGTATTTGGTAGATAATTCATTGCATTTTGTCAATCAAAGTGAATGTTTGCTGGTGAAATCTGGGTTTAATCGTGCGTTAGAGGGCATTATCGTTTCGCGCAGTGGGAGCGGATTTTTCTACATTCTCCCTAAGGCTATTGCGGAATTAAAGACCAAGCAAAGCGCGCTTAGCGATAAACTACAAGGCGAGATATATGAAGTGTGCAAAGAAATTAGCGCGAGATTGCAAAAATATTATTTTTTCCTACGCTTTATTAACAAAGAATTTGATGTCTTTGACCACCTTTATACACGCATAAGTGTCGCCAAAGAGCGTAATTTAGAATTTGTGTATAAGCTCAGCAAACAATGCGTTTTAAGCGAATTTTGCCACCCCATTTTACAAAATCCCGTGCCACTAAGTTTATCATTAGAGCGGAAATTTACCATTATCACGGGCGTGAATGAGGGTGGTAAAACAATGCTTTTAAAGTCTGTTCTTAGTGCAAGTTTGCTAAGCAAATATCTTTTGCCACTTAAAATTAACCCACATCAATCCAAGATTCCCGTATTTAAGCAATATTTTAGCATTATCTCTGACCCACAAAATTCCAAAAACAACATTTCCACTTTCGCGGGGCGAATGCTCGAGTTTTCTCAAATATTAGATAAGGATAATTTTTTACTTGGCATTGATGAGATAGAGTTAGGCACAGATTCCGATGAGGCGGCGAGTTTGTATAAGGTGCTTTTGCAATCTCTTGCGAAGAAAAATTGCAAAGTAGTCTTAACCACACATCACAAACGCTTAGCAGCTCTTATGGCACACAGAGATGATGTGATGCTTATCGCCGCGCTGTATGATGAGATGCGCTCACGCCCAAATTACGAATTTTTACAAGGGTGCATAGGCAAAAGCTACGCGTATGAAACCGCCATAAGACACGGAATCCCACACGCCATAATCGCCCAAGCAAGAGAATTTGATGGCGAGCAAAAGCAAGGATTAAGCCAGCTTATCACACGCTCAAGCGAGTTGGAGTTAGAGTTGAAGCAAAAAATCGCTCAAACACAATTAGAGTTGAATGAACTACAAAAGACTAGAGATGCACTCCAAGAGCAATTTAATAAAGACAAACAAAGTCTAGAAGCAAGTAAAAACGCTCTACAAAATACTTATAAGCTCGCACTAGATGAGCTTAAAGCAGTAATGAAAGAAAACGACAATAAAAATATCCACCGCGCCATTAACAAAGCAAATACAATCCTGCGTAATGAATCTCTACAATCCACACAGCATACACAACAACTTTCTATATCCACAATACACTCGCATACTTTCAAAAAGGGCGATTATGTCAAATACCAAAAAAACACCGCCAAAGTCATAGAAACAAAGAGTTCCACCTCTCTTGTGGAGTTTGACAATGGATTAAAGGCGTGGATTAACAACAAAGAGCTTGCTTTAGGCAAAAATGTAAAAAGCAATGGAGTAAAAATCAAAACGACTGCACCAAAAAATGCTCGTGTTCACCTTGATTTGCACGGCAAACGCGTGGAAGAAGCGATAGAAGAACTTGATAATTTTCTCTCAAACGCCCTAATGGCTGGATTTAGTGAAGTGCTCGTATCTCACGGCATCGGCACAGGGCGACTAAGTGTAGCGGTAAGCGAATTTTTATCATCTCACCCCAAAGTGCTTGAATTTGGCGATGCTCCACCACAAATGGGTGGTTTTGGAGCAAAAGTTGTGAAATTATAACTTTGATAGTGCGATAATTTTACAATTTCTCATTTTTAAGACAATATTTAAGAAAAATTTTATATATATTTTTTTACAATTAAGAGACTTTAATATTTTGTTATCAAGGAGATTTTATGCAGTGGATACAAAACTACGACCCTCTCAACAACCTCTGGCTTAGCGCGCTATTTGCATTTGTGCCAATCGCGTGCTTTTTGCTCTGCTTACTCGCCTTCAAGATGAAAGGTTATATCGCAGGATTTATCACTGTTATCGTGGCGACTTTGGTGGCATTTTTTACTTATGATATGCCTTTTTCACTCATTGGAGCGAGTTTCTTGCAAGGCTTTGCAAACGGAATGTGGCCCATAGCGTGGATTATCATCGCAGCGATTTTCCTTTACAAACTTTCCATTAAAAGCGGTAGTTTTGAGATTATCAAAGAAAGTGTGATGAGCATCACGCCAGACCACAGAATCCAAGTGATTTTGATTGGTTTTTGCTTTGGCTCATTTTTGGAGGGGGCAATCGGCTTTGGCGGACCTGTGGCGATTACAGCGGCATTGCTTGTGGGCTTAGGACTTCGCCCACTCTATGCAGCTGGACTTTGTTTGATTGCTAATACTGCTCCTGTGGCGTTTGGTGCGGTTGGGATTCCCATTACTGCGATGGCAAAGCTAGTAGGTGTGGAGCAGTATGAAATTGCAGCTATGATAGGGCGAATGCTTGTGCCATTGAGTTTAAGCGTGCCGTTTTTTATTGTCTTTTTAATGGACGGAGTAAAAGGTATAAAAGAGACTTTTCCAGCGATTTTGGTGGCAGCACTAAGCTTCACTGCTACGCAGTTTTATAGCTCTAATTACTTAGGTGCAGAATTGCCAGATATTGCTTCAGCGGTTGTTTCGCTTGCTTGCACCACAATCTTTTTGAAATTTTGGAAAGTTACACATATTTTCCGCCTTGATGATTTAAAAGATTTTTCTCAACATAAGCAGATGAGTTTTGGCATAGTGTTTAAGGCGTGGTTGCCTTTTATTTTGCTTATCATTTGTATTGTTGTGTGGTCTCAACCTTGGTTTAAAGCACTTTTTGCCAAAGGTGCGGTGTTAGATTATAGTCAAATTCAACTTGTCTTTGCAAATTTAGAAAATAGCATTGTTGATAGTGCTGGAAATGATGTGAGCATAAAGCACAGCATTAGCTTTATTGGATTGCAGGCTGGCACAGCGATTTTGGTGGCTGCATTACTGAGCATATTTTTCTTACGCATACAATCAAATGTTGTGGAGGAGGCACTCGGAGACACATTAAAAGAAATGGCGATTCCTTGTATTACTATTGGACTTGTTGTCGCTTTTGCCTTTATTGCGAAAAATTCAGGTATGAGTGGCACACTTGGCACAGCATTTGCGGCTACGGGCGATGCGTTTGCATTCTTTAGTCCTGTGATTGGGTGGATTGGTGTATTTATCACAGGTTCAGACACAAGTGCAAACTTACTCTTTGGCCCATTGCAACAAGTAACCGCACATACACTTGGTGTAAAAGAAGCACTATTCCTAGCGGCAAACGCTGTGGGTGGGGTTGTCGGTAAAATGATAAGCCCACAAAGTATTGCTATCGCGTGTGCGGCAGTGGGGCTAGTCGGCAAAGAGGCGGATTTGTTTAGATTTACATTTAAATATTCGCTAGGATTTATTCTCCTTATTGGCATTTGGACTTTGATTATTTCGCTTTTCTTAGGTGGTATTATCCCTGATGTCGTGCCTGTTGAAACGCCATAGAGTTTGCCTAATACAAGAATCTCACTTGTATTTTGGCTTATGCCTTATAGCCAGCCACAACAAATGGCTATAAGGATTGAGAGACACAAATAAAAGGAAGAAAAATGAGTAATCGTGTGTATTTTTTTGCGACTTGTATCGGCACGGCGGCATATAGCGATACTTGTGTCAATGCCATAAAACTACTCCAAAACGCAGGTGCGCAAGTGGTGTTTAAAAAAGACCAGACTTGTTGTGGACAGCCTAGCTTTAATTCGGGCTATTATGATGAGACGCGCAAAATCGCTTTGCACAATATGGAGCTTTTCGCTGAAGAGATTCCCATCATCGTGCCTAGTGGCTCTTGCGCGGGAATGATGAGGGTGGATTATTTGGAGTTATTTGAGGGGAGCGAGCATTATGAGCGGGCAAAAGGCTTTTGCGCGAGAATCTATGAGCTAAGCGAATACTTGCTAGCAAGGGGCGTAACTTACGAGGATAAGGGCGAGCGCACAAATATCACTTGGCATAGCAACTGCCACGCGCTCCGCACCGCAAAGTGCATAGAATCTGCAAAAAAAATCCTAAAAGGGCTAAAAAATGTCAATCTCATCGAGCTAGAGCGCGAGGAGGAGTGTTGTGGGTTTGGCGGGACTTTTAGCGTAAAAGAGCCAGAGGTTAGCAACGCAATGGTTACGCGCAAAGTCCAAGACATACAATCGCGGGGCGTGGAGTATATGATTTCAGGTGATGCGGGCTGTTTGCTTAATATCGCAGGGGCTATGGCAAAGCAGGGCGTGAGTGTGAAGCCTATGCATCTGTATGATTTTTTGGCACAGCGAATCGGCATAGCCTAAGCGTAAAATATCACGCAAAACGCGCGAAATAAAGTCGAGATTCTAGAATTTAAACGCTTAATCAAGCAAACAACAAACGCCACAAACACAACAAAGGGAGGCACAATGAGTAGCACAAACCACAATCTAAGCACACCACAGCTAAAAGCAAAATACCACAGCGCAGTGGCAAAAGGGCTAAGCAACAAGCAACTGCAAGAAAATTTGCTCCGCGCGATGGATACGCTAAGGGGCAATCGCAAAAAACTCGTTACTACGAGGTTTATTGATTGGGAAGGCTTGCGACAAAAGGGCAAGGAACTCAAGCAAAAAAATCTAAAAAACTTAGAAAAAAATCTCTTAACATTTGAGGCAAACGCCACCAAAAATGGTATGAAAGTGCATTGGGCGCGGGACGCACAGGAAGCAAATGAGATTATTTATGGCATTATGAAGCAAAAAGGCGCGGTAAAAATCCTCAAAGGCAAATCTATGGCGAGTGAGGAAATCGGGCTTAATCACTTCTTAGAATCCAAAGGCATAGAGGCGTTTGAAACGGATTTGGGTGAAGTGATTATCCAGCTCATCGGCGAATCGCCCGTGCATATTGTCGTCCCAGCCATTCATAAAAACCGCTATGAAGTGGGGCAGATTTTCCACGAGAAATTAGGCGCACCGCTAGAAAATGAGATTCCAAAGCTAAACGCCATTGCGCGAAACTTTATGCGCAAAGAGTTTCAAACCTTTAGTATGGGAATGAGCGGGGTAAATTTCGCTATCGCAAATGAGGGCGCGATATGGCTTATCGAAAATGAGGGCAACGGGCGTATGAGCACCACCGCGCCAGATGTGCATATCGCAATTTGTGGAATCGAAAAGGTGGTGGAGAGCTTTGAAGATGCGGCGATTTTGGATTCTATGCTTGCTCCTAGTGCGGTGGGGAGCGTCATCACTTGCTACAATAATATCATCACTTCCCCGCGCAAAGATGGCGAAAAAGACGGACCAAAAGAAGTGCATATCATTTTGCTTGATAATAATCGCTCAAATATGCTAAAAGATAGCCACTACTACCGCTCGATGAGCTGTATCCGCTGTGGGAGCTGTCTAAACCACTGCCCCGTGTATGATAAAATCGGCGGACACGCCTATCTAAGCACTTATCCCGGACCCATTGGCGAGGTGATTAGCCCGCAGATTTTTGGACTAAATTCTTGCTCGCCGATGCTTGATTTATGCTCGCTGTGTGGGCGATGTAGCGAAGTGTGTCCTGTGGAGATTCCCTTAGCTGAACTCATACGAGATTTGCGAAGTGAGCGCGTGGGACAGGGGCGCAAGGTAGTCAAGGCAAATGGGGAGTATGGTGCATTTGGAAAGGGTAATTCTAATGCGCGTGTAGGCGGTGCAAAAAGCGCGCTACACACGCAAAATCCAACCGAACAAAGCGCGATGAGAGGCTTTGCAAATCTCGCCACAAGCCCAGCAAAATGGCGATTTGTGATGGGCTTAACAGGGCTAGCCCCGCTTGGCAAGCCTTTTGCTAGCTTTGTGCCATTGCTGAATAAATGGGTAAAATATCGGGCGTTTCCAAAGGTAAGCAGCGGGCTTCATAACAAGGTGCAAAAAATGCAAGGAGTGATATATGAGTAATGCAAGTTTGAATGGGCAAGGCGGGCAAAATGGCACAAATGGCGGGGCGCAAAATCTAAACGCACAAGCCTTGAATGCAAAGGAGGAGATTTTAGCTCGGGTTAGCGAGGCGATTGCGAGCAATACGCATATCCCCCATATCGCGCAAGGTGAGCCAAAATTCCCCCAGCCATTGCACTTAAGTGGAAGCACAAAAGAGGCACTGCTTAGTGATTTTAAGGAAAATCATACGAATAATAAATCGCTTATTGTCGAATCTAGCAAGGCTGATTTGCCCACCGCAATCGCAACAATCATCGCAGAAAATGACGGCGAAATAAGCGCAAATGACGCGAGTATCAAAGAGATTTTGTGTAATTGTGATTTAGACTGCGAGACAAATGCGCTAGGTGGTGCGCTAAAGAGCGCAGGATTAGAATCTTACGCGCTTTTGCCCTACGCGCAAAGTGTGGATAGTATGCGTGATAGGCTTTTTGGCATTAGCGTGAGTGTGGTGCAGGCTCGCTGTGGCATAGCAGATTTGGGTGTCATCGCGCTTAGCTCAAATGAACTCGCCCCGCGCCTAAGCTCGCTGATTACCAATATTTGCATTTACTTGCTCCCAAAAGAATCTATCGTGCCAAATATGCTTAGTGGTGTGGAGTTTGTCAAAGGATACGAGCGCAAACGAAGTGGCACAGAGATTTTGCCTAGCAATATTATCTTTGTGGCGGGACCATCGCGCACCGCAGACATAGAGCTACAAACCGTCTTTGGCGTGCACGGACCACGAAAGACTTATACGATTTTGTATTAGGGGTTAGAATTTATACCCCACCTGCACCCAAAATTGCCGTCCTACTTCATATACTGCATAAGTGTAGCTAGAGCCTGCTATATCATAGTCCGTGTTGCCACTTGAGTTGCTTATTGTGGTTTCATTGCGCGCATTTAGGACATTATAAATATCCACATTCATATACAGCGTCTGTCCCCGCACTATATCTAGCTCAAACCCAGCCCGCATATCCCAGCTAAACGCTCCATTAAAGTGCTTTTTGATATACACACCCTCTATGTTTGGATAGAGTGCTTGCCATTGCTTAAAGATAGCATTATTTGTGCTTGTAGTGAGCGTTACCATTCGGCTATATGCGGAGCGATAGCGAAAGAAGTTATTAAGTAACCATTTGGTGCGCCCTATATTAAAGCTATGCGTGGTGTTGAAGCGTAAAGTCCAAGGGCGCACAAAGTTATCCACAGGTCTATCACGGTATCTAATCAGTGCATTATCATAGATGATTTGAGAATCTGCAATGTATTCATCATCGCTACTATTAGCAAAGACATTATAAGTGCGCTTGCTTTGAGTATAATCAAACGCAAATACATAATGGTGCTTTACCCCAAAAGTATCAAACACATTATTGTTTTGCACCATTAGTGAAATGATATGGCTTTGGCTTTTGCCCTCATTGCTCCATACATTGTAGCTCGTGGAGTAGCCCTCTTGTGTGGGGAGGTTTAGAACACTTCTACTTACGCGCATTATCTCATCTTTTCCATCGCGAAAAATGTATTTCACACTTGCGCTAAATATTCCTAGATTCTGATTTATGCCACCCATTAGCTCATCGCTGTATGGAATCTTTAGTTGGCTAAACTTCACGCTTGAAGTCCAAGCGGGATTTATCGCGGTATTTAGCTCTATCTCTTGCCAATCACAGCTCGCGCAATCGCGTTTATACGAATGTCTTTTAGCAGAAAAATCTAAGAATCTATACGAAAAGAGATTGCGCCCATAGTAGCGATTTGCGCCTAAAGTGATTTGGGTTTGCCATTCTTTTTGCGCAGGTGTGATATAGTTTATTGAGAATCTCGGTGCAAAAGAGTGTTTGCTCATATAGCTATCGCCATCAAATCGCAAGCCAAATCTTGTGCTAAGCTCACCTCCCAAGCCCAAATCTAATTTTATGTCATCTTCGATAAACGCCCCATAAGCGACATTATCTAGCATAATTTTGTTTGCGCCATAATATTGCGTGATGACATTAAAGTATTGTGCCACTGCGCTATCATAGCCATTTGCCCAAGAGTTTGCGCCTGTGTGTTGATTTCTTACTTGTTCGTTTTTGGAAGCCTCTGCATATCCTTGATAAGTTTGGTTGTTTGAGCGAATGGCGGTATTTGGGTTAAAATGAGGTTTGCCATTTATGCAGGCTATAAGTCCTAGATTATCAGGCGTGGTGGGACAGGGAGTGCTTGAGGGGACGGGGATATTATTATCGTTTGCAAATTGCACATAGGGAGATAATCGCTCTCTTGTGGCACTTTGATAAGTGAGTTCTGCGCCTATGCGAAAGGTATGTTCAGTGCGCCAAACAGGGATAGGATTAAACAAAAAATCACTTTTTAGCGTTGGATTATGTGAAATTTGCGCCATATTTCCATAATTTGCCGCTGTGTAGATAGCAGCAGTATTGGTATTGCTTCTTAGCCAATTTACTTCATCGCTTACAAACCAACTCGCATAATAAGTATATCGAGAATCTGCGCTTCGATTGTTGTCTAAATATGAATAGCCAAGCGTAGTAGTGGATAATCCAATCGGCGTTTGATACAATGCTTTTACCCCAGCTTGCCACCCGCCACTTTGTGCGACATAATCGGCATTATACGCCCCACCACTCCAAAAATAGCTATTATATTGAGGCATATATCCTAGATTTGCTTCAATGGTTAGATTTTCATTTGGGTTGTAATACGCTTTTAGATAATAATTGTATGATTGGCGTTTTTGGTCTTTTTGCTTGCCAGCATTTATTCCACTTGCGCTTGCCAGCGGATTTGACATAAAAATAGGGATAAAGCTCTGCGTGGTGGTAAAGCTAGAGATAAGTCCTAGATTTTTGGTTGCGTAGCCTTCTAGTGAAGCACGCACGAGGTGTTTGGTAAAATATGGGTGATAATACTCGCTTGTAGAATTTAAAAAGTTCGATTCTGTTTGTGGGTCGATATGATAGCGTGTGAGGGAAAATCCTTTTGCATTGCCTTGCGTGAATTGATAAGAAATATTTGCGTGCCAACCATTGATACCACCATTATCTTTGCGTGGCTTGCGCACATTTGCCTCCACTACGCCACCTGTAAATCCTCCATAACTTGCAGAAATATTTGAATCTTGCACGGTGATTGATTCTAAAAGTGAGGTGTCAATACTAAAGGCTTGGGAGCGTGGATTTTTTGTGCCTGTGCCATTTACACCATTATCACTAGAGAGATTTGAAGTTAAGTCATTATTCATATTAAAGCCATCGATTTGGAAGTTGTTTTGATAAAACAACCCTCCGCTTATGGATATGTTGGCAGGGTCAATCTCCCCCGGTGTAGTCGAGCGATTTTGCGCGTTATCAAACTGCACATTAGGGAGGATTCTAAGAATCGAGCCAATGTCTCCATTCCCACTTGGATTAGAATCTAATATTTCTCGCCCAATTTGATTACCACTTTGATAGGCTTCAAATTCTCTCTCCGCCGTAGCAGTTACTTTACCAAGTTGGACTTTTTGTAAATCTTTTTTATTTTCTCCTTGATTGTTATCTTGTGTATCGGGGGGGGGGGGGGGTAATTGCACTCTTTGATGATTGCTCTAATTCATCAGCAAGTGCAATGTGAGCAAATGCCACACAAATTACACTTATAAAATTGAGAATTTTCATACTCCACTCCGCTTAAAAATAAATACTAAAGTCTGCATCGCTTAGACCAAAATTATCCCCACCATCAAGGATAACTACCGCCACCTTTTTAGTAGAATCTAAGTCTTTAATATGCAGTGGCACACCGATAGATTTCGATGCGTGATAAGCACCCATAATCGCTACGGGATTTGGATTTTCGAGCATTTTTTGAGCGAGATTCCTATCGATATGTTGCTGGATATTGACAAAAATGCTATCCCATTTTTTAGCGTGAAAGCCACCAATAATTTGCTTTAGCGTATTTTGCACGGCTGGATTGGTAGAGTTTTTGCCTTTGAGTGTTGGCATTTTCTCGGCGATAAGTGATTTTTCTTCATAAGTGAGATTCCCACCGATAAGAGAATCTCCCGCATAAAACAACGCTTCGAGCAATCTTTCGTATCCACTGCCAGCATATTCCCAATCATCAATCCAAAATAACGCTTGAGCCAACTCATTTTTTGCAATGGAATCTTTTTTTGCAATCGCACCATTTATTTGCTTTTGCTTAGAGCTTGGGAGCATTTCATAGACTATGGAGAGCTTTTTATGTGCTTTTAACGCGTGGATAATGTCAAATTCAGCGAGTTTGTGGGAATCTAAGTTATGATACTCGCCAATGATGATAATGTCATAATTAAGCAGATTCTCTATGAAGTTCTCAAATGCCAAACTTTTGCCTTGCTTATTATCAATGATTTGTTTATATTTCACACTTGTTGTGCTTACATTCGCGCTCATAACGCCACTCATAAGCACACAAAGTGCTAACCCCTTTAAATACTTTAAAACTTTCATTGTTTCTCCTTTATATTAAGATTACACGCACTTAAAAGGTGCGGACTGTATTTAGGCTAAGTTTTGCATTAAAACTTATACCCCACCTGTAGCCAGAGTTGCCTACCCACTTCGTAAGTAGGCACGGCGGTGGCACTAGGATTTGAGCGAAAGCTCGAGTAATCCACCACCGCGATATTGCGTCTATCTAAGACATTGTTTATATCCACATTGACAATCACATTGTGTATTTTGTATGCGGGTATATCAAGGCTTAGCCGTAAATCCCAAGTAAGGCTATAAGGCACTTTAAACACACGGAAAGTATCCACTTTCACGCCATTGTAGCTATCTTTGTAATCATCACTTACCGCAACCATAGCATCATAGCTAGAGCGCATTCGCAAGAAATTTGTGAGAATCCACTTCACGCGGGCAATATTAAATTGGTGTGTGGTAGTAAGACGCACGCTATAAGGGCGATAGAAATTTTCTGCTGGTCTATCGATATAGCGCATAAATTGTCCATTGTAAGAAATAATGGAATTAGTAAGTTGAGAATTGCTAAAACTTGTTGAGTAGCTATTAAAATTGCGCCTTGAATGCGTCCAATCAAATGCTAGTAACGCGTAATGCTGGCTATTGACAATTTGCATTGGATTTTGGTTGCTAAGGGTGAGTGAGATAATATCTGCATCAGATTTCCCATCATTACCATAAGTATTAAGCACGCAATTACCACGGTCATTGTATTGCTTGCATTTTATCATTACTTGGTCCCGCCCGAAGCGATGAATGTATTTAATATTGAGTTGGACATCTTTAAAATTTTGCACCACTCCAGCGACTAGCTCATCATCATAAGGCACTTTTAATCCTAAATAATCACTCTCTATTCCGCCATTATCGACTTTATATGGAGATTGTTCATAGGGGGTAGATTCTGGGACTACCACATTTGGATCCCAATTCAAGTAATCAAACTTCCAATATTGTTTATCAAGGGCTTGTTGTCCGTGTAGCAAACGAAAGGCAAAAATATTGCGCCCATAGTAGCGATTTGCTCCTAAAGTGATTTGGGTTTGCCACTCTTTGCTCACAGGCGTTATGTAATTAAGCGAGAATCTTGGCGCGATAGGAGCTCGCCTCATATAAAGCTCATAATCTAATCTCGCTCCAGCCCTTGCATTAAGCTCTCCCGCACCGCCTAAATCTAAATGTACATCATCTTCTACAAATACACTGCTAGTAAAGTTATGGAGAGCAATTTTTCCAGCGTGCAGATAATTGAGTGCGGCAAAATAATATCCATTAGTAAGTGGGGTAACAAAGTCAATCCCTGTCGCTGTGCTATCATAAGGCGCAACGGTAGTGCACCACGCAGAATCTGTGCAAGTCTTTGTGGTATTTGGAATGTAGTATCCATACATTGCAATGCGTGTGTCTTGGTGTCGTTTAAAATACACATAGCCATAGCCCATCTCTAAGCCAGCACTCATTTTATGCTCTGTGGCTAAAAGTTTGAGCGGATGAAAATCTATGATAAATTTATTGTCAAAACTAAGCTGTTTGTTATCAATGTTGCCATAGCCTCCCTCTTCGGCATCGCTTCCATTATAAGTCCAATATTTTTCACTTGAATACAACCAAAATCGATAATCGCTGCTAGAGTTTGTGCGTGAATTTTCCATATAGCTTACATTGCTCTGCGCACTTAGCGTGCCAAGCACACTCTCTAGTGTGGCTTTGAATCCAAGATTATGCCCGCCTTGCTGGTAGAAAAAATCTGAATTTTTGGCATTAATCACAAAATATTTATTAAATTCTGGAGCATACGCATAGCTTGCTTCGAGTTGCACTCCATCAATGTCATAATTGCCTTTAATAAAAAGATTATAACTCTCGCGCGATTGTGTTTTATTTACATCATCGACCATATTGCCACCCTCTAGCTGATACCCACGCAAGTAAATATAACTTTGTATAGCGTTTATACTTGCTATAACGCTTGCCTTCTCATTGAGCTTAGATTCTGCGCTAGCACGGACAATATGCTTAATAAAGTTTGGTTGATTGCTTGAGTAAGTAGAATTGATAAATGCGTCTCTATCGCCATAAATATGATATTTTGTCAATGAAATCGCATTTTCCCTTGCATTCCCCTGTGTGATTTGATAACTCACACTTCCGCCAAACTCTTTGTTTGCTTTTCTTGTATTTGCCTGTATAATCCCGCCATTAAACTTACCATACTGCGCGGAAATATTAGAATCTTGCACCACGATAGAATCAAGCAAACTCGTATCAATGGCTAAGCCTTGCGAGCGACCGGGCGCACCATTTTGGCTAAGCTCTGGTGTGTTGTTGCTCCCACCACCGCCCACTACACCATCTGGGTTTATGTCATTATTCATAGTAAAACCATCAAGTTGGAAGTTGTTTTGATAGAAAAGCCCTCCGCTAATGCTGACATTCGCAGGGCTGATTTCGCCCGGTGTAGTGCTTTTTAGTTGTGCATTATCAAACTGCACATTTGGGAGGATTTTTAGAATGCTTGTTATATCGCCATTGCCATTTGGGTTAGATTCCAGCATACTGCGCCCAATTTGCGCTCCACTTTGGTAGGTTTCAAACTCACTTATCGCCGTAGCAGTTACTTTGCCTAATTGGACTTTTTGCAAATCTTTTTTCTCTACTTGGCTTTTATCTTGTGTTTCGGAGGTAATTGCGCTCTTCGATGATTGCTCTAACTCATCGCTAAGCGCAAGACCACATATCGCAAATGCAACACACAAGATTCTAGCGTTCATTATTAATTCCTACAAAGTGTAAAATCAAAGGCAAGAATCTAACACATAAAATCTTAAATATAGCTTAAATAATGAGAAATAATTTTATTATTTTAGAATACACAACGCCTTATTTGGTTGAATAAGGCGTTATTGTTGTAAGTGTTGTTTAAATTGCTTTATCCTCTCTACAATCGTGGGGCTTGCGCGTAATAGTGTATGCACCTTTGGGTTACACGCATAGATTTGGTTGTTTTTATAGGCTTTAAGATTTTTTAATGTAGGATTTTGTGCGATAAGCATTTCTTTATCCGTGATTTGCAAATCAAAAATAAGCATATCAGGATTTGCTTTGAGCAAAAATTCATTTGAGATGATAGGTCTTGGAATCTTTGTGGCGATAGTTTTGTTTTCCAAACCTACAATGCGCATAATATCTGCAACCATTGAATTGTCATTAAAGCCCATTAGCGGATTGCCAGAATATAAAAATATCGCGCTTTTGCCAATAGGATTGCTTTTTAACGCCTCTATTTGCTCGCGCGTTTTTTGGGCGAGTTGTTTGCCCTTAGATTCCACGCCGAGCATTTTTGCAAGGTTTTGTATATTATCGAACATTTCATCAAGTCGATTTGCTTCAAAATAGGCAGTTTTAATGCCTAGATTTTCTAATTTTTCGCGCAAACCTAGTGAGTAAAGGCTTAAGATAACCAAAGTTGGTTTGGTGGCGATGATTTTCTCAATCGATGGATTAGAAAATGTCCCCACACTTGGGAGTTTTTTGGTTTGGTCTTCTGGGTAGATATGTGAATGTTGCAAACTCGCGATTGCTTTAATGGTGCGTTGCTCGCCAAGCATATAAATAATCTCTATTATCGCAGGGTCAAGCACTACGAGACGATTTTCTTTTGTCTTAGAATCTAAGCGATAATCAAGCCCAAAACTTTGCTGATTCTCATTGTTTGGTGCGCTTGGCTGGGCTAGTGATATGTGAAAGGACATAAGCACAATAAGCGCAGGTAAAAAAAGTCTTTGATACATTTGATACTCCTTGTTTGTAAGATTGTTGCCTCACATCGGCAGGACAAAGGGTTTGTTTTTTTCATACATTATCTTGCAAGAAAATCCATACACCTCTTTTAGAATCTCTTGGGTAAATAACTCTTTTGGAGTGCCTTTGGCATAAACTTTGCCATCTTTTAGCAAAATAAGCCTTTGACAAAAAAGCGAGGCGAGATTAAAATCGTGTAAAACCGCTATAATCGCAATATTGTGCGAGAGGAGATTCTCACAAATTCTCAGTAATTCTATGGCATAATTCATATCAAGTGCGCTTGTGGGCTCATCAAGTATGAGAATCTTGGGATTTTTAAGCAGGGCGCGTGCGAGAAGTGTGCGTTGGAATTCTCCGCCACTAAGGCTTAAAATATTTCTCTCCAAAAACTGCGCAATGTCTAATTCACGCGCTATTTGTTCTACCTGTGCCTTATCCTCATCGCTATAATCGCTAAATGCGGATTTAAGTGCGCTATATCGCCCCATAAGCAAAAAATCTTTTACCAGCAATGGAGCATTGATTGCAGAGCGTTGCGGAACGAAACCTATAAGGTTTGAGAGGGATTTAATATCATAGCTTTGTAGTGGCTTGTCAAATACTTTGATTTGCCCACTGCTAGGATTTATAAATCCTAGCATATTTTTGATAAGCGTGCTTTTCCCAGAGCCATTAGGACCTAAAATCCCTACAAATTCCCCGACATTGACACTCAAACTAATATCTTGTAAAATATGCTTTTTACCATAAAAGAAATGCAGATTTTGCACGCAAATATATTGGTGAGATTCTGTATAATGTGAAGTTTTATCCAAAGGTTGAGTAGCCGACATAACAATAAGCCTTTAATTCAAAAATCAAATGCAATAATACATAACAATGATAAACATTCTATTTATAATTTTACATAAAATTGCATTACATTTCAGTAATTTTTAAGAAAATTTAGTGAATAATTTTATCTCTTATTTTTATAGGGTATTTTATTTTAAAAAGTCGTAACAATGAATCTCAAACAATCAAAAGCGCGCAAAGTTGTGTTTATTGCGCTTGTAATGTTCGTGTTGTATATCATAGCAATCGGTGTAGCAATGGCACTTGGCGTTGATGGCGTCTTGTGGGATATTTCTCGCACTTATGATGCGTTGTTTGCTTCAAGCGATGAGGTGGATTCTCTTATTTTGCTTGAGACTCGTCTCCCTAGAATCGCTATGGCAATTTTAGTGGGTGCGCTTCTTGCCTCCTCTGGTGCGGTTACGCAAAGTATCTTTGCCAATCCAATCGCAGACCCATATATCATCGGTATCGCTTCGGCTGCGACTTTTGGTGCGGTGTTAGCACATTTTATCGGGTTAGATGATATTTTTTATGGGGTGGTTGGCTTTGTGTGTTGTTGTGGATTCTCGTTAGTGATTTTCGCTCTGCAACGCCACGCAAACATTACCACACTTCTTATCATTGGCATTGCCATTAGCTCACTTCTTGGGGCAATTAGTTCGCTATTTATGTATATTATTGGAGAATCAAGCTTTAAAATCGTTACTTGGCTTATGGGCTATTTGGGTTTGAGCGCGTGGTATAAGGTTCAGATTCTGTGTTTTGTGCTCATTTTTTGCCTGAGTTATTTTTATGCCAAACGCAATGGGCTTAACATAATCCTAAGTGGCGATGAGGAGGCGCGAAATCTTGGCATTGATGCGCCAAAGCTAAAGCGAAATTTGCTGATTGTCTCTAGTGTGGCGGTTAGCTTTAGCGTGGCTTTTTGTGGGCTCATTGGCTTTGTGGGGCTTATTATTCCGCATATTATCCGCCTCGCCCTGCGGGATTATAATAATGTGCTTGTCCTCCCGCTATGCACGGCGTTGGGAGGGTTATTTTTACTCTTTTGTGATACTATCGCACGCAGTGTGCAGGCGTTTGAGATTCCTATTGGAATCATCACCGCAATTCTTGGTGCTCCAATCTTTCTTTATTTGGCTTTACAAACAAGACAAGTTGGGTAATGTGGTTTGTAAAATAAAAAGCCTAAGAGAGAACATTAAAAATTTTAGCTATAATGTGCGCTTTAAGCGAAAGATTTTAACAAACACATTTGTGGTTTAGGAGAAATGATGAATTTTAAAAAATACCAACGGGGCTACTTTATGCCACCTAAAGAGAGTTTGCAATGGAGTAAAAAAGAGTCTATCACAAGCGCGCCTATTTGGTGTAGCGTGGATTTGCGCGATGGGAATCAAGCCCTCATCACACCAATGAGCTTAGAAGAAAAAATCGAATTTTTCAAGTTGCTCGTGAGTGTGGGTTTTAAACAAATTGAAGTAGGATTCCCAGCGGCAAGCGATACGGAGTATCGATTCGTGCGCACGCTTATCGAAAATGAGCTTATTCCCCAAGATGTGAGTATTCAAGTGCTTACCCAAGCGCGAGAGCATATCATCAAAAAAACTTTTGAGAGCCTAAAGGGCGCAAATAGCGCGATTGTGCATTTTTATAATTCTACTTCTTATGCCCAGCGCGAGCAAGTATTTAAAAAGAGCAAAGATGAAGTCAAAAAGATTGCTATTGATGGTGCGCATATTGTGCGTGATTGTGCTAATGGCACACAGGGGAATTTTAGCTTTGAGTATTCGCCTGAGAGTTTCACGGGCACAGAGGTTGATTACGCATTAGAAGTGTGTAATGCTGTAAGTGCGGTGTTAAAACCCACAACGCAAAATAAACTTATCATCAACTTGCCCGCCACGGTGGAGATGAGCTTGCCACATATCTATGCTTCACAAGTGGAGTTTATGTCGCGCAATTTGGATAATAGAGAGCAGATTCTCATTTCACTCCACCCACATAATGACAGGGGTTGTGCGGTGGCTGATGCGGAGCTTGGGCTTTTGGCTGGAGCAGATAGGATTGAGGGCACGCTATTTGGCAATGGCGAACGCACGGGCAATGTGGATATTATTACTTTGGCAATGAATATGTATTCGCACGGGGTGGATAGCGGGCTTGACTTTGCAAATATACCTAAGATTTGTGATGTGTATGAGCGTGTAACAAAAATGCGTGTATATGAGCGTGCGCCCTATGCTGGCAAGCTTGTTTTTGCGGCATTTTCTGGCTCTCATCAAGATGCGATTGCTAAGGGTATGGCATATCACAAAGAGCACAATTTAGATACTTGGAGTGTGCCATATCTTCCCATTGACCCTAAAGATGTGGGGAGAGAATATGAGAGCGATGTGATTCGTATAAATTCTCAAAGCGGTAAAGGTGGCATTGCGTATGTCTTGCATACGCGCTTTGGTATCGAGTTGCCACTTGCTTTTAGAGAGGAATTTTCATATCACATTAAGGGAATCTCAGATGTCGCACATAAAGAATTGCAAGCCGATGAGATTTGTGAAGTGTTTAAGCACGATTTTGTGAATCTTAAAGGCGCATTGGAAATGCTTAATTATGAATTTAAGCGCGTGGATAATGCGCTAAGCGTAAGTGTCAATGTGCGGTATCAAAATACTTCATATAGCACACAAGCAAGTGGTAATGGGCGATTAGATTGTGTGGCAAATGCGTTGCGTGAGGCATTGGGATTAGAGTTTGAAATTTTAGATTATAGCGAGCATTCACTTAAAGAGGGCTCATCATCGCAAGCTATTTCGTATGTGCAGATTAAGACAAGTCGTGGCAAGTTCTTTGGTGCGGGCATTGATACAGATATTATCGCAGCCTCTATCAATGGCTTAATTAGCGCGATAAATCGCTCACTAGAAGGCATACAAAGCACACAAGCTAACCTTAAGGACAAACAAAGCAAAGCACACAACAATCTCCAACAAGTGCAAGTGCCAACCTACGCACACAATGCACGAGTATAGAATCTACACAACATTAAGGAGGCGATTATGGATATGACAATGTCGCAAAAAATCTTAGCCAATAGAGCGGGTAAAGAGTTTGTCGAGGCGGGCGAACTTATAATGGCAGAGCTTGATATGGTGTTAGGCAATGATATTACCACGCCTGTGGCAATCAATGCGTTTAAAGAAGCGAAGTTTGAAAAGGTCTTTAATAAAGAAAAAATTTCACTCGTAATGGACCATTTCGCACCAAACAAAGACATTAAGGCTGCTACGCAATCCGCACAATGTAGGTGCTTTGCCAATGACTTTGACATCACGCATTATTACGATGTGGGGAATATGGGCGTTGAGCACGCACTTTTGCCAGAGCAAGGCATTGTAACCATTGGTGATTTGGTTATTGGTGCAGATTCTCACACTTGCACTTATGGCGCGCTTGGGGCGTTTTCCACAGGTGTGGGGAGCACGGATATGGCGGTTGGTATGGCGAAAGGGAAGGCGTGGTTTAAAGTGCCAAGCGCGATACGATTTAACCTCAAAGGTAAGCTTAATCCTTATGTGAGTGGGAAAGATGTCATTTTGCATATCATTGGTAAAATTGGCGTAGATGGCGCGCTGTATAAAAGTATGGAGTTTGGTGGTGAGGGGCTAAAAAATCTCACTATTGATGATAGATTTTGCATTGCAAATATGGCGATTGAAGCGGGTGCGAAAAATGGGATTTTTGAAGTTGATGAGCAAACTCTCGCGTATGTCAAAAATCGCTCTAAAAGGGAGAGTAGAATCTATAAAGCTGATGAAAATGCTAAATACGAGCAAGTCTTTGATATTGATTTAAGTCAAATCGACCACACGGTGGCATTTCCACATTTACCAGAAAATGCAAGGACAAAGGAGCAATGGGGTGAAATAAAAATCGACCAAGTAGTCATTGGCTCTTGCACTAATGGGCGATTGAGTGATATGGAAGTGGCAGCGCAGATTTTCAAAGGCAAAAAAATCGCTAAAAATACGCGTTGCATTGTGATACCAGCGACACAAAATATTTATTTAGAGTGCATAAAGCGCGGGCATTTAGAGACATTTATCCAAGCTGGTTGCGTGGTCTCTACGCCCACTTGTGGTCCTTGTCTTGGCGGACATATGGGAATCTTAGCAGCAAATGAAAAATGCGTTTCCACTACAAATAGGAATTTTGTAGGGCGAATGGGGCATATCAGCTCTGAGGTGTATCTCGCCTCTCCAGAAGTAGCAGCAGCAAGCGCAATAAGTGGATATTTAAGCGCACCAGAGCAGGTGCTCTAGGATAAATATTACAAAGAGAGGATTTGTAAATGAAAGCACAAGGTTTCGCACATAAATACGGGGATAATGTCGATACAGATGTTATTATCCCAGCGCGGTATTTAAATACTTCTTCGCACAGCGAGCTTGCGGCGCATTGTATGGAAGATATTGATAAAGACTTTATAAAGGTAGTCAAGCAAGGCGATGTGATGATTGGTGGGTGGAATTTTGGCTGTGGGTCTAGCCGAGAGCACGCGCCTATCGCCATTAAGGCAAGCGGAATTTCGTGCATTATCGCTAAGTCTTTTGCGCGGATTTTTTATCGTAATGCCATTAACATAGGACTTGCAATTATAGAATCTAAGGAGGCGGTGGAGGCAATCAATAGGGGCGATAAGGTGGAGATTGATTTTGAAAATGGCGTAATTGTGAATGTAGATTCTAAGCAGAGCTTTAAAACCGCCCCATTCCCGCCCTTTATCCAAGAAATCATAAATGCAAGTGGGTATCTTAATTGGATTAGCAAAAAGGACTAAAATGCAGGCAAATATCGCAGTGATTAAAGGTGATGGCATAGGGGTTGAAATCATTGATGGTGCATTGCGTGTGCTAAAAAAGGTGGAGCAAAAATTCAACCACAATTTTGGGTGCAAAGAAGTGCTAATGGGTGGTGCAGCAATCGATGCGCTAGGCGTGCCTTTGCCAAATGAAACCCTAGAAGTATGCAAACAAAGCAAGGCTGTGCTTTTTGGTGCGATAGGTGGGGAAAAATGGGATACACAGCCACCGCATAATCGCCCAGAATCTGGGCTACTGCGCTTGCGAAAAGAGCTTGGGCTTTTTGCGAATTTGCGTCCTGCTACGCTTTTCCCGCAACTTGCAAATTCAAGTCCATTAAAGAGCGAGATTCTCGCTAAGGGCATTGATTTTATAATGGTGCGTGAGCTTATCGGGGGTATTTATTTTGGCGAGCATACGCGTTTTGAAAAAAAAGGCGAGCAAGTCGCACAAGACACGCTTTTATACAGCGAGGTGCAAATCACACAAATTGCCAAAGTCGCCTTTGAACTGGCAGATTCTCGAAATAAAAGACTTGTGTGTGTGGATAAGGCAAATGTTTTGGAATCTAGTCGGTTATGGCGCGAAGTGGTGCAGAGTGTGGCGAAAGATTATTCTGCGGTGAAATTTGAATTTATGCTCGTGGATAATGCGGCTATGCAGCTTTGCAAAAACCCTGCACAATTTGATGTTATTGTTACAGAAAATATGTTTGGCGACATTTTAAGCGATGAGGCAAGCGTTTTGACAGGTTCTTTAGGTGTGTTGCCCTCTGCGTCATTAAGAGATGATAAGTTTGGACTTTATGAGCCAATTCACGGCTCAGCACCTGATATAGCAGGCAAGGATTTGGCAAATCCTATCGGCACGATTCTTAGCCTTGCTATGCTTTTGGAGTTAAGTTTAGGACTTGCAAATGAAGCCAAAGCGGTGCGGAATGCGATAAATGTAGTGTTAGATAAGGGGTATCGCACGGCTGATATAATGAGTGATGAATGCAAGCAGGTGGGTTGTGCGCAAATGAGCGAACTCATTTGCGAGAGTGTATAGCTATTCTTCTGTTTTATACATATTTTCTTTCATATATTCGGGGATTTTTCCCTCAAAGTTATTTCTATTAAAATGCACGCCCTGTGTTTTTGCTTCATCAATTAGTCCAAGTGAGCGGCGCATATTAAATACATTCCCACCTTGATGAGGTTCAAAGAGACAATTTGCAATAGCAAGTGCATACGCCCCCTTTTTCACACTATCTCTAGCAGAGTGAGGAAGTGTCATATATGAGATATTTTCTATCAAAGTTTCATCAAATTTCCAATGATTAAACAAAAAGCCTAAAAATGACAGGGAATCTACCCCGCAAAACTCTTCTTCTATCATTGGGATATTTTTAAAATTATGCTGTTTGAGTGCTTCTAAAAAGTCCTTATCCTTGCCTATCGAGCGTAAAGAGTTAGAAAACAAAATCACACCAAGTCGAAGCAACATAGCAGATGGCACAAGTGTTTGAGAGAGTTTCCTGTCCTCCTCACCAAGCCACTCTGATATGAAATTTGCCTCTTTGGCGCAATTTGCTAAAAACTCATCAGTATCAAGCCCATAAGGCGAAACATCAGCCTTAAAGGTGCTTTTGAGTGAGTTTGCAAGCACGATATTTTTAATATTATTGATTCCAAGTAAAGAGACTACTTGTTGGATAGTAGAAATTTCGTATGAGAATCCATAATACGGCGAGTTTGCCAAGCGCAACAATTCTGCTGTAACAAGTGGGTCTTCTTGAATGATTTTCACTACTCCATCTACGCTTACATCTGCCCCTGCATTATCAATGTATTCGCGCAACTTTAAGACTGTGGCTGGAAGTGGAGGCAAAGTATCAATGGTTTTTAGCAACACTTCATTTTGCATCGCGTGCTCCTCTTTTCTTTGTAAAATGAGTGATTATAGCAAAAATTTTCTTGTGTAAAGTAATTTGTGATAGAAAATGTAAAATTTCTTCCCGATTTATTTCGTTTCTCTCTTGTTTTTTGTGCAAAATAAAAAAACTTATGGTGATACTAAGTGCAAATAAAAATCCAAGCATAAAAAAATGAGGCATAATACTGGCAAATTCCGCGCCCATTTGATTAAGGCTAATAAATCCTCGAATGCCGTGAAAGGCCGGGATTATATAGGCTAGCTCACGCAAAAAGCTCGGCAATAGCTCGCTGGGCCAGATAAAGCCCATAATAAACACAAGTGGCATTGATGAGATAAATACCACTTGCGTAGGCAAACTCTCGTCATTGAGACAACTCCCAAGTAAGGTCCCACACCCCGCACACGCAAAGATAAATGCAAGCCCAAAACACCAAAAATCACTTGCACTTGCGTGAATGCTCACTCCAAAAAGTGGAAAAAGCACGCCAAAATATAACAAAAACCACATAATATAAATGCTACAAAACGCCAAGATTCTCGCACATAGAATCTTTTTAAGCGGAAAAAGTGCGAAATAATAGGGCATTTTTGTGGTAAATGGGTTGCGATTCTCAATCCCGCCATTTTGCGCGATTTGCTCTCTTAATGCACGGATTTCTTTGGCATTTTGCGTAAAGATTCTATTTTGATATGTGCTTACAATCGCACTTCCACCGATAAGTGTTTGGTGGAGGATAAATACGAGCACAGCAGCTAGCGCGTAGTTAATGTAACCCAAACTTGGATTATACAGCGGAATTGCTTCATACGAGATAATCGCTGGGCTTAGGGCATTGATATTTTTTTCTCTATAAAGTCGCGTAGAGAGGGAATCTATGGCGTTATGTATGCCCTCTACAATCGCTCCATAAATAAGAAAATACGAGGCATTTCCCATATATGAGACAATACTTCCCACGCCCATTTGTGCGTTAGATTCAAAGCCTTGCGGGATAAAGAGCACGCCATTTGCCTCAAAGTTTTCGATAAGTTTTTCCGCACTTTGCAGGGAATCTACTTCGCTTACAAGTTCAATTTGTGGCGTGGCAGAAACCAGAAATATCAATTCCTTTGACAAAAAAGAGTCGTCCTCATCGACAATAAGCAATGTTTGTTTGGTAACAATGTCATTAAGATATGGCATTGGATAGAGGATTCCATACACCATTGAGCCGATAAAGACAACCAAAAGCACCACTTTGTTGGTAAAAATAGCTTTGTATTCATAAATGAGTGCCTTAAATAAGCTCATTGCGCATTCCTTATCGCAAAGTTTAATTCTTTGGCAATTTGTTCGTTCTTTGCTTTTTTGCGTCTCTTTTCATAAATAATCACACCTAAGCACAAAAAGAGCAAAAATACACTAAGTTTAGCGAGAATCCCAAAAGCCAAATCAAATTCACCGCCGTAGTTTGCCTGTTGGACATAAAGTTTCATATATGAAGAAATTGGCAAAAATTCGCTCCATAAAAATGCGGGGAGATTCATTGCATTTTGTGGATAAGTAATGCCTGCAAAGGCAAGCGAAGGTGCGGTATAAACAGCAAGCACACCAATAGTCCTTTTAATATCTTGGAGAATAGATTGTAAAAACAAAGCCACGCCGTTAATGCTAAGGATTAGGAGTGCAATACCAAGAATGATAAGTCCAAGTGAGCCACGATGCTGATACCCTAAATTTTTCAAAAATATAATCATACAAAGCCCCCAAAACATAAACACAAGCGAGTTAAACGCATAACGGATAAGAAGGCTTTTAAGCGAACTTGGAGGATTTCTTAGAATCTGCACGCACCCAAGCGCGCTTAAGATTTGGAGCATACAGGGCAAAAGCAAGGTAAGCAAGAATTGTGCGTAATTACTATTTGAATTATACAGCGGGATAATTTGTGAAAAAATCGGCATAGCCTTGCTTAGAGCGAGTTTCATATCGGTGTCTTTTACGAGATTTTTAGCGGTGTGTTGTGTTACATTAAGTGTGCCTACTATTTGGGCAAACGCAGAATTAAGCGATTTGCCTATAAGCACAAATTGCGCATTGTAATACAAACCAAGCTTTGCGCCCACGCCAAGATTTACATCGCGTTCATAGTCTTGTGGAATCACGACAAGCGCGTAAATTTTTGCCCTTGCTAAGTCCTGCTTCGCCTCCAAAATAGAGTGGTATTGTTTGGTGATTTTCATACTCGGCGAGGCGTTAATTTTAAAGATTACTTCAGCACTTGCATTGCTTGTGTCTAAATCCACCAAACCAATGGGCAAATCGCGTGGCAAAGAAGAGACAAAAATCGCATAAATAAACCATCCAATTAAAAGTGGCAACACAAAATAGAGCAAAAACAGCACTTTTCTGCGCGTGAGAAATTTCCAAAGCTGGATAATTTTACGCGTAGTTTGCAGATTTGCTAAGTGATACAATGCACTTTTGCATTGTTCATAATTTGGGATATTGAGACGCATTTATATCCTTAACATCACTTCATAAGCGTTATGATTGCACTCATTCCCGCGCGAAATTCCCCGCTATTTTCTAGCGGTTTTGCTTGGATTTCAAAACTTCGCAAATCATATCCTTTAGAATTAGAGGTTGCACGCCAAGTGGCAAAATCACTCATCACTGAAACATAAGTTACTTTAAATTGCATTTCTTTTTGTAATGCTGGCAAAAATGCGCTAAAAGTAGAATCGAGCTTAAAGTCTTGCAAATATTCTTCACTAATTGCCAAACGCAACCACACATCGTTGGTATCAGCGAGCATTACCACAGGGAATCCCGTGGGGCTTAGCTCGCCCTCACTGAGTAAAATATTTGCCACTTCACCATCACTTGGTGCGTAGGCTTGAATGTCTTTAATATAAGCCTCCACTTCGCTAAGTTGTCCAGCTGCAGCGATTTCTTTTTGTTTGGCTGCTTCTTTTGTTTCTTGTGTCGCGCCGTCCATTGCTATTTTGTATTGTTGAAGTGCAGCATTTTCGTTATATTTTGCATTTTGAAATGCCGCATAGGCTTCGTCTCTTCGTTGCAAACTTGCCACGCCATTTTTGTATAAACTTTCAATGCGTTTATAGGTGTTTTCTGTGAGCTCACGCATTGCTTTGGCACTTTGATAAATATCCCTAGCCGAAATAATAGTCTCTAGCCTAGCACCTTTGTGCGTTTCCTCTGAGAGGGCTTTGGCAGCTTCGTAGCCAGCTTTTGCTTGGGTGAGTTTAGCCTCTAGCTCGGGAGATTCTATGGTGAAAATCAAATCTCCCTTTTTGACATTATCACCTCTTTTTACCAGCACCGAGCCAATACGCCCAGCGACTTTAGAGCTCACTTTGTATTCACGGGTTGCAATCTGTCCTTGAATCTGATGGGGTTTGGGCGCGTATGCTTTATAAAAGCTAATAATAAGCCAGATGCATAAAATCGCACTTATTACGACCACAAAGGCAATCTCAAATTGTTTTTTCATTTTTACTCCTTATTGTTGGTATTGCCAAAAACTCTCAATTTCATCACTTAGGGCAAGTAATTTTGCAAGCGCGACAATGGCTTTATAGGCAATCATTTTTTGCTCTATAAGCGCGCTTTGTAAGCTATTTTGCGCATCAATTACTTGCGTGCTCGTGGCTAAACCTTGTTTAAAAGCGATTTGTTGGAGTTTTAGATTCTCTCTTGCAAGCGCGACTGAGGAGGCAAGGCTTTCGTATTCCTCCCGTGCGTATATTGCTTCTTTGTAAGTGCGCCTCACAAGTAGGCTTAAATCCTTAGTGGCTTGGGTTTTGAGTGATTGCACTTCAAGTTCGCCTAACTTGGCAGCTTGATACTTTTGCAATCTTCCCTTTGGTGTGATGATTGGCACGCTTATGCCAATGCCTACATACCACGAGGGAAGTGATTTCATCATTAGAGAATCTTTATGATTTGTCCAAATATAACTTCCCATTCCAACCACTTGGGGCATAAACTTTGAAAACTCAATGCTTGTGAGTTGTTGCGCACTTTGGAGCTTTAAATCAAGTGATTGGAGGGCTGGATAGCTCGCAAGTGTTTTTTGCACATAATATTCCTCATTTTGAAGTTTTTTGTTTGAGAGTTCAAGCGTTGAGGTGGGCGTAACTTCATCTTTGCCTAGCGCAGTTTGCAAGGCTAAGTCCGCGCTTTCATACGAGTTTTTGGCTTCTTTTAGGCGATTGGCGTTTCTATCACTCGCTACTTGGCTTGCAAGCACTTCTAAGCGAGCTATTTGCCCGCTTTTTTGTAATCCTAGCGCATTTTGATAATGCAAATTTGAGGCTTCATAATTTTGAGCTAACACATCGACTAAATCCTTTGCTAACACATCGCCATAATAGACACTTATAAGCTCCTCAAAAGTTGCGAGCTTTTTTAATCGTAACATTTCATTGGCGTCTTTTTTGGTGATTTGTGCGAGTTTCACACCAGAATGACGCAAACCGCCCGTATAAATGGGATAGATGATATTTAGTGCGCCTAGCATTACATCGCGTTCTAATAGTGTAACAGGCTTGGTAAGACCACTAAGGGCTTGTGCGAGTTGTCCTGCGTTTGCTAGAGAATCTGGAGAGATAAATTGGTGCTTTTTGACATCATCAAAGTAAAAATAAGCAGCCGTAAAGTTGATTTCAGGGAGGTAGCTTAATTTCGCGCCAAGAGCAAGTTCATCGGCGCGTTGTAGTCCATAACGCTGTGCTTTTAATCCATCGTTATTTTGCACTACGATGTCCCAAGCACTCTTTATACTAAGGGCATTTGGCGCATTTTGATGGGAATTTGTTTTTGACAAAGAATCTCCATCTCCACCATCTTGTCCTAAAGCCACCGCACAAAAAACTGCATTGAGAAAAAACGCCATTAAGTAGCGAAACATTTGCACTCCTTGTTTATTTCTTTTATTTTACTTAAAGTTTTATAAAACTTTTAGAAATACGCCCTTATTCCTATATTTAAAGCACTTCTTGTTACAAAAGGCAAAAAATTTTGTTCCAAAGAAGCAAAGATTCCAAAATTATGGGCGAGATTTGCACTTGCTGTGGCATTGAGATAATGCCCAAAAGTGTGTAGATTGTATGCTTTAAATTTATATTCCGCGCTCAGTTTCCACCACGAATCATTTGAGAGCGAGAATCCAAGCACATTAGAGAGTAAAAAATCTCCTCTATTATACCTATCAAGGTAAAAAGTCGGCTCAAGTAAGTAATATGCAAAGCTGTATTGCGAGATTCCCACGCTTGCTCCACCGCCAAACATAGCGTAGTAACGCAAATTTGGGGATAAAAACTGGCGCGAGAAACCTGTCTCTAATCGATAAGAAAATGGCGCGAAAAATTTACTTATATTTCCAAACGAAGCGAGCGATAAAATTGTTGCATTATGCAGATAGATATTGCTTTGAGGCGCGATTTGTAAATGTGCGTTTGCCTTTAAAAACTCAATTTGGGCAACCTTAAGATAGCCCTTATCATTATCGCTAATATCGTGGTAAGTAAGGCGAAAATCAATCGCAATGCCTTGCGAGAGTGCTTTATGAGAATCTGTGGCATTGGCAAGGTAATAGCTTGGAGAGATTCTTAAGCCCTGATTTGCTTGTAGTGGTGAGGCTGGAGCGGGTGGAGTGAGCGTGGGGCTTTCCCCGATTGTGGCGCGTGCTTTGGCGAGGTTATGGGCGATTTGCGTGTAGTCCTCGTGTTCTAGCTTGCCTTTCATATAGCGATATTCGCTCATTTCGATACTAGATTCTAAAATGTATTGCTTTTGATGGAGGCTTAGTGTATCATTGTCTAGCACTTCGCTAGCTTGCAATGTGCCTTTGGCAAGTTTTTTTGCTTTTCTTACATCGCTTAGAGTCATTTGTTTTTCGTATTCTAAGATTTTAGCGCGCTTTGAAGGACGATAAATCTCATTACGCATAAGCCCTGCATTTGCAATGACAAAGAGTGTCTCAGGGGGATTTACTTGATAGATAAATTTTTTGCGCAATTCTAAACTCGGGCGCGCAACTTCTAAGAGCCATAAAATATTATACGAGCAATTTTCATCAAAGAAATAGTAATACGACCACGAATCGCCAAGCTCCCAAATGTGCCGATACATTTGCGCGACTTCCTCTTTGCTTAAATTTAAATCAAACTCCCAAATATCGCGACTTTCACTATCCACATATTCTTTGACTTTATCATAATAGGGCAAAATAGAGTAGCTTCCCGGATACATTCCAAGCAATCCCTTAAACGCGAATGCAAAGCCATTTTCGACATTTTCATCAGCGTTGGCTTGATAGTTAATCGCAAAGGACAGCAAGCGCGAGTCAAAGCCAGAATTAAGCAATAAAAATGTATGTCCAAATATCGAAGCAGGCGAGTTGATATGCGCAGAGGGGAAAATAAGTGTCGCGCTTATGGGATTGACATATTCTCTCATTGTGTGGAATTCTTCGCATTGAAGTGCGGGGAGATTCTTAAAATGCAAAAGAGAATCTAAATAATAAAAACGCGCTGGGAAGCGACAAATCGCGTGGTAATCCTCTTTGGCACTTGAGCGTTTTGGCAATGAAGTAACAGCGGCATCAAGCAAAGTGTTGGCTTTAGAGACTTTTTCCTCGAAGTCTTTAGGCACTGCTACGGATTCTACACTTTGATAAAAACCCTCAATAGTGGCAAGCAATTCTGCCTTAGCGTCTTTTTTTCCATTTGGTGCGAGGAAAAAATTTGGCGAGTCTATTTCACTTTTGCTCTTACGCCCAAAGCCAAAAAAGTTTCCAAAATGCAGTAAATCAAGCCATTGTTTAGAATTATAAATTTCTAACTCTAAGGCTTTTTGTTTGGCTTTTGTAAGAGAATCTAGCTCATTGGCATTTAAAAGTATAAAAGTGATAAGAGAAAAGAGAAGTGATATAAAAATTCGCATACAATCTATGTGCCTCTAGTTTGCTTTAAGGACAAACTAGAGCACGAAAGTCTTAGAGTGCATTCACACCGCTAAGCACATCTGCCATTTGAGCATCTTTGCTCGCATAGAGTTTATGATAGTTTTCTTGTAAAGCAAGTTTAAACTCCTCTTTTTGCTCGACACCTAAGAGCTCAACTAAAGTATCTAGTGATTCTCCCTTGCCTTGAGCGATTTCTTTAGAGAGAGTATCCATATTTGAAGCGACAAACTCCTGAGTTCTACTATCCATTACAAGACCTTCCCATTTACAGCCAGAAGTCCCTGAAGTGATACCAAAAGTTTGATTCCACAAAGTAGAGTTTGTTGTAAGTTGCAACAGATTCCATACTAACCCTTGCTTATCAATCAAATAGCTTCCAAGACCGCAACCTACATTGCTATTTGCTGCGCCAAACGCACTTGAACTCAAAACCGCCGCTAGAGCGACACTACCTAGAAGTTTTTTCATTAGATTCTCCTTAGAAATAAGATATTTGACAAAATTGTCTTTGCAATCATACCCTAATAAAAACAACAATACAAAAAAACCTTTTTTGTATTGTTGGGGGTTTTTGTTTGAAGTAAGTTTTGGAGCACATTTTGGCAGGGATTACATACATATTGCATTTGGATATATTATTGTTTTGTTGTAGAATCTTTTTTGATTGCATTTAGCCCTATAAGTGCGCCAGAGAGTAGGATTAGGGCGATTCCTATGCTAGGCAGGAGGTTTGGGAAACTATCGCCTAGCAACACGCCCAAAAACACGCTCCACACAATGCGCATATAGGTGATAGGGGCGACTACATTTGGCGAGGCAAACATATAGGATTTTGTCATTAGCCATTGCCCGATTGTCCCCACCACACCTGTCAAAATAAAGAGAATCCACGCAAAAAGCGAGGGAAAAATAAAGCCCCCCATTTTATCGATGCTAACACACATTCCTATGATTCCCACGATACACATCATTATGCCATACCACAGCACGACCGCCTCGCTTGTGTAAAATCGCTTAAGCGTGGGAATGGTAAGAAACGCGATAGCGGCAAAAATCGCGCCGATGATTCCAATCAGTGCATTAAAAAGCGGAATCTCGCTCGCTTCAGGGTTTGCTACCAAAAGCACGCCGATAAAGCCCACGATAGTCGCTATCAGTGCAAACACACTTGGCTTACTACGCGTGAAAAATGAGAGAAACACCACAAAAATGGGCGTGGATTGCAAAAATGCCGTAGCGATTCCTAGTGGGATAGTTGCGAAATTGTAATACGCAATGCTTACCGCCACCCCGCCAAAAAGCCCGCGCATAAGCAGTGAGGAAAATCCACCTTTTTGCTTTGCTTGCAGTTTGGGCTTTTTTATGCGCGGGGAAATGCGTGAGAGCGCGGGGAAAAAGAGGATTATGCTATAAAGCGTAAGCACCATAAAAAACGCGCGGAAAAAGACATTTTCCATCGATGAGTAGCCAAGCATAGTGAGGTATTTTAAAAGCGCGTTCATAAGGGCTAGGAAAATCGTAGAGAGGAGCATTAGCACAATACCCTTCACAAGAGAACTATGCGCCATTGTGAGAATCCAAAAAGCACAATAAAATATCCACGACAAATCCTTCGCTAAAAAATTTACAGATTCTAAAGTATAGAGAATAAAAATAAACTTCTTAAACTTCAAACATTTATTTACCTTTTTGGAAGTTCTCTTTGATATTTGTATAAAAATGTAACGATATTTGTATTGATTCTATGGTGTAATATGCTCAAAATAGCGTGCGGGGGGGGCAAATAATATATTTTTATAGATATTTGCTAAAAGTAAGCATAATCATTTAAGGAAACTCTAAGGTTACAATCTTTACAATTTACGCTGTATCAACAATTTCAATAAAGGAGGAATTTATGATGAGCAAGGTTGCAAGGGCTTTTATATGCGCTAGCGTAGCATTTGCTAGCATAGCGTTTGCAGAGGTTCTTTATAGCGACAAGGTTGTATCGTTGTATCTCAATGCTAAAGATACGAAGCCTGAGGGTAGGTTGTTGCCAACTAATGCTTTTGAGATTATCAAGCAAGATTCTAAAAAAGTGCTGGTGAGAATCTCAGGCTTTGTCAATCCCAAAGCTCCATCGGTGCTATACACAAATGACAGTCAACGCGTAATGGTGGCTGCGTTTGGTAAAAATACCAAGTTGGAGTTTAAAAGCAGAGTCGCTGGTAGCGGTGGCAAATGGGATAAGGTAAGCATTGAGGTGTGGGCGGATAAAGGCGAGTTTGTCAATGACCGCAAGCCAATGTTTGCAAAAGCAAAAACGCTGTATTCAGAGAATTGCGGAATCTGCCACGCTACGCATAAAGAAAGTGAGTTTGGTGCAAATCAATGGCAAGCAGTCTTTAACTCGATGGTAAATCGCACGGCGATTGACCAAGAGGACAGGTGGCTTGTGATTGAATACCTACAAAAAAATGGCAAAGACTACTACGAAAAGTAAAATAAAAGGAGTGTAAAATGAGTTTAGATAGAAGAAAGTTTTTGAAGGCAAGTGCTGCGATAGGTGTGGGAGCTGGTATTTTAGGGATTGGCTGTGATGACAAGAAAGCCACTTCTATAAAGCCCGGCGGTCTTATCCAAAATGGTAAAGTTACTACTGCTGCTCACTGGGGGATTTTAGACCTCACTATTAAAGATGGCAAGTGTGTGAAATCTGAGCCTTGGGAAAAGGTGCAAGAAACTGATAACCCGCTATGGTATGTAACACCTGATATGATTTATAAATCTCGTGTGCGATTCCCGTATGTGCGAAAGTCTTATTTAGAGAATCCAGATTCTCCAAAGCCAGAGCTTCGTGGCAAAGAAGAGTTTGTGCGTGTGAGCTATGAGGAGGCAATCAAACTCGTAGCAAAAGAGCTAAGAAAAACATACGATGCAAAAGGTCCAAAAGCAATTTGTGGAGGAAGCTATGGGTGGAAATCCACAGGGAACTTCCATAATGCGCGCGTGTTGCTTCATAGATTCTTAAGCGTTACAGGTGGATTTGTGGGCGTGCAAGGAGACTATTCTACAGGTGCTTCTCAAGTGATTATGCCTTATGTTGTGGGCTCTATCGAAGTATATGAGCAACAAACTTCTTGGGAAAATATCTTAAGCGATACAAAAGTTGTAGTATTTTGGGGGACAGACCCACTCTCTACACTACGAATCGCTTGGACAGCAAATGACCAACGCGCAATGCAATACTATGAAAAACTTCGCAAAAGCGGGAAGAAAATTATTGTCATTGATCCTATCCGCACGGAAACTACGAAGTTTTTCAAGGCAGATTGGATAGCACCTAAGCCAAACACTGATGTGGCGATGATGTTAGGAATGGCTCACCACTTAATTTCTGTGGGCAAGGTAAATACTGAATTTTTGGATACTTATACAACAGGCTATGATAAATTTAAAGCCTATGTAGAGGGCAAAGAAGATGGCGTAGCAAAAACTCCTGCGTGGGCAAGCAAGATTTGTGGCATTGAGGCGAGCGTTATAGAATCTTTGGCTGAAACTTTCTATGACAATCCTACAATGTTAATGAGTGGCTGGGCAATGCAAAGAGCTCATCACGGAGAGCAGCCTCACTGGGCACTCGTTACACTTGCGTGTATGATTGGACAAATTGGCACATCAGGCGGTGGATTTGGACTAAGCTATCACTACTCAGGCGGTGGTGTGCCAACTGCAAAAGGTGGCGTTGTGGGCGGTATCAGTGCTGGTAGCGTTGGCATTTGGGAAAATGGTAAGTTTAAAGGACTTGCGAAAAGCGATGGCGGTGAAGATGTGGCAGAATGGTTAAGAGACCCAAGTGTGGCATCATTCCCACTCGCAAGAATCGCCGATGCACTTCTTAATCCGGGCAAGACTATCGACCATAACGGGACAAAAGTAACTTACCCAGATATGGATTTCATTTATTGGTCTGGTGGGAATCCGCTCGTGCATCACCAAGATACAAACACCAACAAAAAAGCGTGGAGAAAGCCTCGCACGGTAGTCGTGAATGAAATCTATTGGACACCAACTGCAAAAATGGCAGACATCGTGCTTCCTGTTACGACTTCTTATGAGCGTGATGATATTACAATGGCAAGCGATTATTCAAATATGTTTATCGTGCCGATGAAGCAAGCCGTAGCACCTATCGATGAAAGCAGAGATGACTATGACATATTCTGTGATTTGTGTAAGGTGTATGGCGATGATGTCTATAAGGCATATAGCGATGGTGGTAAAAGCGCGAAAGATTTTGTAAAAGAATATTATGATGGTGCATACAAGCAAGTGCAAGCCTTTGGTGAAGCATTTACCACACCTATGCCTGTATTTGAGGAGTTTTGGGCGAAAAATGAGCCAATCCAATTTGATGTCCCTGCGGAAAATTATAATTGGGTGCGCTTCGCTGAGTTTATCGAAGACCCTGTGCTTAACGCACTTGGCACAGATTCTGGTTTATTTGAGATTTACTCACAAAAAATCGCAGGCTATAAATACAACGATTGTAAGCCACACGCGACTTGGTTTGAGCCTGCTGAGTGGCTAGGCAATGCAACTGAGAAGTATCCACTTCACTTGCTCACTTCTCACCCAGCAGATAGATTGCACTCTCAGTGTTGCCACACTTCGTTGCGTGAGCAGTATGCAGTAAATGGTAGAGAGCCAATCCTTATCAACAAACAAGACGCAGAAGCACGCGGTATCAAAAATGGCGATGTAGTGCGTGTGTTTAATGATAGAGGTGAGATTCTTGCGGGTGCTGTGGTAAGCGATGATATTCTACCAAGCGTAGTTCGCGTGTGTGAAGGTGGTTGGGTAGACCAAGATGAAAATGGACTATGCAAATATGGTAGTGCAAATGTGCTTACACTTGACATACCAACTTCAAAACTTGCGAATGGTAACTGCGCGCACACAGGGCTTGTGAATGTCGAAAAATACACAGGCACACTCCCTGAAGTTACAGCCTTTACTCCACCAAAAGGTGCAGAGGGCTAAGACAATCTGCCTTAACAGATTCTATAACCTCTAAAAGGTTATAGAATCTCACTTTAATCTTTTTTTCTACTCGTTTGTATTTTCTTTTTGAATTAGAGCAGTTTGACAAACATTTGGCTTTGGGATTTTGGGACATTTTTGGTTGTTGGGAGCGCGAGCACTTCGTATTGCTTTTGACTTTCCAAAAAGTTTATAGTGATAATGTCGCCTATTTTGACTTCTTTGCTACTTTTTGCTTTTGCACCATTTATGAGCACGACACCATTTTCACACATATCTTGCGCGAGTGTGCGTCTTTTAAGCACATTTGTAGCATTTAAAAACTTATCAACACGCAACTTAGATTCTCTTTTATTGGGGATATGCTACATCAAATACAGGATACCATTTTTTATCTACTTGCACGAGTGGCACAGCCATAGGAATCCCCGTCTCGTCATTAAATATCAAAGTTAAATACACAACACATATAGCATTGTCTTGGGGGAGTTTTTCGGCGCATTCATTATCATATACTGATATTTCTTTGATTCCATTGTTTTGCTTTGAAAGGACGCGATACTCCTTGCTGGCATATTGTCTATCTTGGATAAAGAGCTCTTTTTGCGTTTCGTTGAGTGCTTGACCATCTTGTGTTTTGGCATTTTTTGCTATTTGTGCTACATTGCCAGCAAGCATATCATTAGCATAGTCAAAAGCACTTTGTTCTGCGCTTTTATCGCCACAAGCCACAAAGCAAAGCATTAAAAATCCTAACGCGATAAATTTTTTCATTGTATGTCCTTTTTAGTTGTATTGCAGAATCTAACCATTATAATAGAGCAACGCAGAACCCCAAGTCATACCACCACCAAAGGCATCTAAAAGGAGCAAATCTCCATTTTTGAGTTTGTTTTGTGTGTGGAGTTCATCAAGTGCCATTGGTATGCTTGCCGCAGAAGTATTACCAAATTTATTTACCGTAACTACGATTTGATTTTCCTCGAAATCAAGCATATTACCAACAGCTTGGAGAATCCGTAAATTCGCCTGATGAGGGACAAAATAAGTAATGTCTTTAGCATTGAGCTTGTTGTTTTGCAAAATTTCTCTTACATCATTGGCGAGTGTTTTGACTGCGAGTTTAAAGGTTTCGTTGCCTTTCATTTGGAGGCATTGTTTTATTTTGGTGCTATCTTGTCCATTTTGCACTCTTGGCGTGAATAAAAAATCACCATACTTGCCATTTGCACTGATATGCACATCAATGATAGATTTATTTTTGTCCTCCTCCGCGCTTATCACTGCCGCTCCTGCCCCATCGCCAAAAAGCACGCAAGTGCTCCTATCGCTAAAATCAAGCAAAGAGCTTATTTTTTCCGCTCCTATGATTAGGACATTTTTATAGGCTTTTGATTCTATAAAGGATTTCGCTACTTTGAGTAAATACACAAAGCCACTGCACGCTGCACTTATATCAAACGCTGGGACATTTTCTATGCCGAGTTTTGCGCTTAGTAGGCACGCAGTGGAGGGCATTGTAATGAAATCTGGGCTTAATGTCGCTACAATTACAAGTTCAATGTCATTTGGCGTTAATCCTGCGCGTGAAATTGCAAGTTTGCTCGCTTCATAACCCAAATCGCTTGTGCTTTGAGAATCTAGCGCGAAGTAGCGTGTCTTTATCCCTGTGCGCTTACTTATCCATTCATCGCTTGTGTCAAGCGTTTTTTCAAATTCAGCATTACTTACACATTTTTGTGGCACAAAAGAGGCGATTGAGCGCAAGGAAGCATAGACATTACCCACGATTATCCTCCTTGATTTGGGGTAGATTCAAAGACTTTTTGGATTTTTTCACATACTTTAGAATCTAGAGCATTGAGTGCTTGATATACAGCACATTCAATAGCGCGCTCATTAGAGCTCCCGTGGCTTATAATAACGACATTTTGCACCCCTAGAAGTGGTGCGCCACCATATTCAGTGTAATCAACCTTTTTCTTTAATGCCTTAAAGGCTGGCTTTAAAAGCAGTGCGCCAAGTATGCTTAAAGGTGATTTGACATTATTTTTGATGATTTTTGAAATCGCCATCGCCACACCCTCAGCGGTTTTTAACACGAGATTCCCAACAAAACCATCGCATACAATTACTTCTACACTTCCATTGAAAATATCGCGTCCCTCGACATTCCCCTTGAAAAACGAAAATTCTTTCAGCAGTCCAAATGCTTCTTTTGTAAGTTCATTGCCTTTAGTGTCTTCTTCGCCATTGGAGAGTAAGCCTACGCGTGGATTCTCATAGCCCATCACACTTTTAGCATACTCATAGCCCATAATAGCAAAATCCACGAGATATTTCGCCTTGCAATCCGTATTTGCACCTGCATCAAGGATTACGCTTGGTGTGTCATTTACGCTTGGCATAGCTGTGCAAATGGCTGGACGAGACACACCTTTAATGCGTCCTAGTCGCAATGTCGCCAAACTCATAGTCGCTCCGCTATGTCCGGGTGATACGAGTGCGTCTGCCTCGCCGTTTCGCACAAGCTCTGTGGCGATGTAAATGGAGCTTTGTTCGCGCTTTGAGGCACTCGAGGCAGATTCTTCCATTCTTATGTAATCTTGGCAATGGACGATTCGCACACTCTCACGCAAGTTTTGAGGCACAAGCGGGGCTATTTGGGCTTCATCACCCACAATCAAAGCTTTAAACTTCCTATGTTTGAGGGCTTCTAGCACGCCAAGCACAATGGGTTTCACACCATTGTCTGCTCCCATTACATCAACGGCAACGCGTTGCATTGTTTGCTCCATTATTTATATGTGCCACTAAATTTGTTAATGTGGTGGGGCATTTTCCAGCTCCCATCTTTGTCTTTGATAGGCTTTGCCAATGTTACCTTGTAGTGTGTTCTACGCTTTGCTGCGCGTGTTTTACTTACTCTTCTCTTTGGGACAGCCATTTTATTCTCCTTTGATATGGTAATCGTTTTTTATAGATTCTATCTCGCTAAGCAAAATACAATCTAAGTCAATAAAGCCATCAAAAAACTCAATAACCTCAAAGCTACCGAGTTTGCTTTGACTTTGTGTATCCCACAAACCATCTGAGATATACAAAACCAAAGGTTCATTGTATTGCTTTATGAATTCCTCGCCACTTCTATCACAAATAAGCTCTATCGTGCCACTTAAAGTTGCTTCTAGCTTTATTATGTGAGAATCTATGCGTTTTAAACAACCATTTAGCACCATATCGTCATTTTGTAGGTTAAAGGTTTTTTGCGCCGAAGTAATTTTTTTAAACGCAATTTTCACCTTTAGCCCCGCTCGCAGAGATTCTCATTTTGCGTGTTTGGATAGCACCAAAGCAACTTCTAAGCCAAAGTCTAGCAAATTTCACGCGTGCCAAAGAAAAAGGCAACCTCAATCTTGGCATTTTCTATGCTATCACTCCCGTGCACTGCATTTGCATCAATGCTTTGGGCGAAGTCAGCGCGAATTGTCCCTGCTTTGGCTTCTTTGGGGTTTGTTGCTCCCATAAGTTCGCGATTTTTCGCCACAGCATTATCCCCTTCTAAAACCATCACCACCACAGGACCACTCACCATAAAATCTACCAAATCTTTAAAAAACGGACGCTCTTTATGGACTGCGTAGAAGTTTTGCGCATCTTGTCGTGTAAGCTGGATTTTTTTAGCGGCAGCGATTTTTAAGCCATTGCTTTCAAACCTATCAATAATTTTACCAATAACACCCTTTTGGACGGCGTCTGGCTTGATGATAGAGAGAGTTTGCTCCATTGTGTTCTCCTTTGCCTTAATTTTCGTGTTTGTCGTTTATCTTATTAAGAAACCTGCGATTATAACTTAAAATCTCTAAAATCCTTATAAAATTCATATTTTTGCGCGAAAAGCAAAATTTTTAGCAATGTGTTTGAATGATTGTTTGTATTTGCGCAAAGGCTTCTTGTAAATTTTGCGCACTGACTTTATAATCGTAAGGTTGGCGTTTGTAGGCGTTATCATAATATTGTGTGAGGAGAATCTCTGCCGTTTTTACCCTATCTTTATAAAACGCTTCTTTTGCTTCATTCCAAGCATTCTTTGGCATAAAGCGTGAAATATTTTCCATAGCTGTGGTGAAAAACTCCTCGCTAATGTGTTTATAATACTTTAATGTTCGTTCTATGCGCACATCAAGTGGCGTATCGATAAAGATTTTTGGTGCATTTTGGTAAGCGTTATAAAGTGGTGTTGGCAAAATCACATTACCAAGTTTTTTGCTCTCGCCCTCTATAAGCACACATTTATTTTCTAACTCCCTTAAACGCGTAAAGATGAGATTCTCAAACATTGCATTGCTGGGCTGAATGCCACATATCGCGCCAAAAGAAGAGCCAAAGTGTTTTGCAAGAGATTCTATATCTAGTGAATCTTTATACATTTTAATAAGCTCGCTTTTTCCGCTACCTGTGGGACCTATGAGTGTAAAAAACTTCATTTTTGGTGGTTGTTGCAAATATTGCAAAACAGCGTTGCGATAGGCTTTATAACCATTTTGCAGGCGTGTGGTGCGGTAGCCAATGTTTTGTAAAATACTTAGCAATGAGAGACTTCTAAGCCCACCTCTTGCGCAATAAATATGAATGACTTGCGCGGGAGTAATGTTTGAGCGAGCAAGAAAGTCTTGCAAATGCTTTCCCACATTTGCACAAATAATGCTTGCGCCCATAATGCGCGCTTGAAATGGATTTTCTTTATAGAGTGTGCCTATTTGCTCGCGCTCATCATTATTTAGCACGGGGAAGTTTAGCGCACCCACAATATGAGATTTTTCAAACTCACAAGGCGAGCGCACATCAATAATTAAAGCACCTTGTAAAAATACATCTACTTGAGTGTCTTGGCTGTTACGCATATAACTCCTTGCAATGTTTAAGATAAATATAATTATAGAATCTTACTCACTAAAAATGTAATAAAATACAAAAAATCCATAATCTCATAGTAGCGCGTTATTATCTTTGAAAGACTACAATTTTTGTCAAATTTGTCGCATTGGCGATGCGTGATTCTAGCAACAAACAATGTAAAGAGAGAAAATGAGAATAAGCGATAAGATTTTTTGGCTTAATGTGGTATTTTTGATTGCTATCACACTTAATTTGCGCGCCCCTATCACTTCGCTAGGACCAATCATAGAATCTATAAAAGACGCATATAATATAAACTCTGCGTTAGGCGGACTTTTGACTTCATTGCCACTTATTGCTTTTGGGAGTGTGAGTTTTTTGGTAGCGTATTTTTCGCCTATGCGTGCGATAGTTGTTGGGATTGTGCTTATTATCATAGGTGAAGTGTATCGAAGTTTTGGTGGAAGTGTGGGGCTTTTCGTGGGAATGGCGTTGTTAGGGAGTGGTATAGCTATCGCTAATGTGTTGTTGCCAAGTTTTGTCAAAGAAAAATTCCCGCGCAAGATTCCCTTTATGATGGGTGTGTATAGCCTAGTATTAAATCTCTCTGGCATTTTTGGAATCGTATTTGCCCTGCCACTTTTGGCATTTTTGGGATTGCAGTATTCATTGCTTTTTTGGTTGCCTTTTGCGTTACTCGCGTTTTTTGTATATATACCACAAATGCGCAATGGTAGGCTTTTTCGCACGATTAAAAAATCAAAGAGCAATATCAATATTTTTACCCAAATAAGTGCGTGGAAAATCACTCTATTTATGGGGGCTCAAAGTTTTGTGGCGTATGCGATGTTTGCGTGGCTCGCGCTTATAGTGAGTGAGATGGGCTATGGAAGCGAGTTTGGTGCAAATATTTTACTTTTAGCTCAAGCCATAGCCGTGCCCATAGGATTTATAGGTCCTGTGATTTTAGGCAAACTCAAAAATACATATCGCGCTGTGTATATGGCTTGTTTGTGTGGGTTGTATGTGGTGGGGTTCGCGTGCTTGATATGGCTGGATTCTAAAGTTGGTGTAGTGCTTGGAGCGATTTGCATTGGAATCCCAATGGGTGGTGTGTTTGCCATAGCGTTGTTGTTTATTTCTACCAAAAGTGCTAATTCACTTATTGCAAGCAAGCTTTCCTCAATGGCACAGGGCTTTGGCTACCTCATTGCGAGCACCGCACCTTTTATCATAGGGCTTTTGCACGATTATTTTGAGAGCTTTAGCCAAGCATTATATTTGCTCTTAATTGTGGGGGTAATCGTGAGTATTTTAGGGCTTATTGCTTATAGGGCAAAAGTGATAGAGTGATTGTTTTACGCATAAATTATTGTGGTTTTTATAGCTCTATAAAGTTTTGCAAAATTTTTAATCCTACATTATGGCTTTTTTCTGGGTGTGGTTGGATTCCTAGCACATTGTCTCGTCCTACAATGGCTGGAAACTCATAACCATACACACATTTTGCTAAAATATCGCTACTATCCTTGCACTGGGCGTGGAAACTATGCACGAAATAAAGATATAAGCCCTCATTTTTTGGCGAAATTTTAGAATCTGTGTGAAACAAGTTTTTCAGCAATGGATTGTTTTGTCCTTCTTGCGTGAGGAGGCATTCATTCCAGCCTATGTGTGGGACTTTGAGCGTATTTAACCTTGCCTTATCAAAACCCACTACCTCGCCACGCAACAGACTAAGCCCTTTGTGCTCGCCAAACTCGACACTTTTTTCAAAGAGCATTTGCGCACCCAGACAGATTCCAAGCAAGTATTTACCACTTTTAACGAAATCTTTTATGTCCTCTTCAAATCCAAGTGTGCGGAGATTTTGCATAGCATCGCCAAACGCTCCCACACCGGGCAAGATGAGCTTGTCATAATGTGCGATATTTGTTGGGTTAGATTCTATGGATATTGTGAGAGATTTGCTACTTTTGTGGGCGACAAATTCAAGCGCATTTTGCACGCTTGCGAGATTCCCAATGTTGTAATTTAAGATTGCTATATTCATATAAGTCCCTTTGTGTTAAAATTCTAGCACAAATCCTCTATCAAAGCCACTTAAATCAGTATAAAACTCTAGCTTTTTGGGTGAGAGTGGAGCGATAAACTCGCTTAATCGGGTCTTTTGGTCATAGCCCATTTCACAACACATAATAAGTGGTCTTGCTTTTGCGCAAGCGGTGATAAGTGATTCTATGATTTCACTGCCTCTCTCTCCGCCAAACAACGCTCCTTTTGGCTCATAGCATAATGGCAAAGGCAGGGGATAATCATTGGCAATGTAGGGGAGATTTGCCACCACAAGTTCTAAAAAATCAAGCATTTGAGTGGAAAATGGCTCTAGTAGCGAGCCTTGTAAAGTGCTAATGGATTCACACTCAAAGCGAGCGAAATTTTTCCGCGCACACTCAAGCGCAAGAGAATCTATGTCGGTTGCATACATTCGCAAGTGTGGATTGTGTCTAGCGATGATAGTGGAAATCGCACCGCTACCTACGCCAATTTCTGCCATTACGCTAATTTCTCGTTCTTTAATGATTTGAAGTGCCTTTTGCACGAGAATCTCACTCTCTGGGCGTGGGATAAGCACACCTTTTTGGATAAAAAACTCACAAGAATAAAAACTCGCCTTTTGGGTTAAGTATTCAATCGGTGTGCCTAGTGCGCGTTCTTTAACTTGGCTAAAAAATGTATTTTCTTGATTTGTGGGTAAAAAATCATTACTATGAGCGTGCAAAAAGGTGCGGGGCTTTTGCAAAATCTCACAAAGCAAAATCTCGCACTCAAAACGAGGGCGGAATGCCATTAAATGTTTTGATTCTATATTTTGCTCTAGTCGTTCAAAGTCCTTTGCCAAAGGGCTTTGCTCTAAAATTTCGCAACCGTGTGCTATGGCAGTTTGAATTGTGGTTGCCATTTATTTTAGGGCTTCATAATCAAGGGCTTTTAATCGTTCCAATAACGGAGGGTGTGAGTAATAAAAGAAGATATATAAGGAGTGTGAGCTTGGAAATGATTTGTTTTCTTCTACAAGGCGCACAAGTGCATTGGCAAGATGAGATTTAGAGCTTAAAGACGCGCCAAAGGCATCAGCACCATATTCAGCCTTGCGCGAGAAATATCCAATGATTGGCATAAACCAAAACGAAACAATGGGAGAAAGTAAAATAGCGAGGGCTAAAATGCACGCATTTTGCTCTGGGAGATGACTTTGGCTAAAAAAACTTTCAGGCAAATGCGAGGCTAAAAAGAACAACAAAAACAAAAATACGCCCATAATGGCTATATTTTTTATAATGTCTTTATGCTTAAAATGCCCAAGCTCGTGCCCTAAAATTGCCAAAAGTCCATCTTGGCTAATCTTTTCTAACAAGGTGTCAAAGAGCACTACACGCTTGGTTTTCCCAAGCCCACCAAAATACGCATTAAGCCTACCATCGCGCTTGCTGGCATCCATTACAAAAATCCCGCTTGATTGGAATCCTACTTTTTGCATTAGGGATTCTATGCGTTCTTTGAGTTGTGTGTCTTGCAAGGGGGTGAATTTATTAAACATTGGGGCAATAAGCGTGGGGTAGATGGCGTTTGCTAAGATAATAAAACAAAAAAGCAGCACAAAGCCTCCAATCCACCAAAGAGTAAAACTATCCATCACCCACAAAAGCAAAAAGACAATGCTCCCACCAATCATAAGCCCAAGCAGGCTAGATTTAAGTGTATCAAGCAAAAATAAAGCTGGAGTTTGCTTGCAAAATCCATAGCGTTTATCAATACTAAATGTCTCATAAAGTGCGCTAGGTAAGCCAACAAGCGAGCCAACAAGCACGATAAGCACGACAAATGCGACATCGCGGTAATACCCGCTAAGCATATTGAATCCATCATTGTAGAAAAAATCCAAACCAAAGAGAATCCAAAAAGCAAAAAGCGCGGATTCTGTGATTTTTGAGAAAATGTTTAATTTGAGTTTTTCTATGGAGTATGAGCCAGCTTTGATGTATTCTTTGGTATCCAATAGGAGGGCTTTTTGTGTGATAGCTTTTTTGATATGTCGTATTTGCAGACAATCAAGTATAATCACAGGGATAGCATAGGCTAGCAAAAACACGCTAACAAGTAGCATTTCTCTCCTTTGTGGCTTTATTTTAGATTTTTGACATTAAATTTGTTAATAATACCTTGCAAAACAAACGATAAGTAAATGCTTTTTGTATGCGATATATTTTTGCAAAGAAACATTGAATCTTGTGGGTTTATTGCGCCATAGATTCTAAAAAATTATAAAAAATTGCACGAAACATTCTTAAAGGCGATTTAATAAGATTATAATTGCAATTTTTTTGTAATATTGTAATAATTTTAGAGTGAAATTTAGGGATTTTGATAGAGTGAGTTTTAAATGAAAGCTAAACAAACGCGGTATATTTTTGTTACAGGTGGGGTGCTAAGCTCTCTTGGTAAGGGCATTACCTCCTCTTCTATTGCCACACTTTTACAGCACAGTGGATTTGAGGTAGGTATTTTAAAAATCGACCCCTACATCAATGTAGACCCCGGCACGATGAGTCCATTAGAGCACGGAGAAGTTTTTGTAACAAGCGATGGTGCAGAGACAGATTTGGATATTGGGCATTATGAGCGATTTTTAAACAAAAATTTTTATAAAACAAACAACTTTACCACAGGGCAAGTTTATCTTTCCGTGATTGAAAAGGAGCGCAAGGGCAAATATTTAGGCAAGACGATTCAAATTGTCCCGCATATCGTTGATGAAATCAAGCGCAGAATTTACCTTGCCGCGCAAGATAGCGATTTTTTAATCGTGGAGCTTGGTGGCACTGTGGGCGATATGGAGGGTATGTCATATTTAGAAGCAATGCGCCAAATCAAGCACGAGCTAGGGGGAAAAAATGTCCTAAGCGTGCATATAACACTGATTCCATTTGTGCGTGCTGCAGGCGAATTTAAAACCAAACCAACACAACACAGCGTCCAAGAGCTTCGCAGAATTGGAATCTCCCCGCAGATTCTTGTGGTGCGTTGTGAGAGCGCGCTTGATAAAGCACTAAAGAAAAAGCTCTCATTAAGCTGTGATGTTGCGCTTGATAGCGTCATTGTGGCAAAAGATTCTGCAAGTATTTATCAATGTCCGCTTGATTTTTTACAAGAGGGTATTTTAGAACCTATCAAAAGGGAATTCGAGTTGGGTAATTTAGAGCCAGATATGGAGCAATGGGACACTTTAGTTAAAAAGATTATCGCTCCAAAACAAAGCATTACCATTGGCTTTGTGGGGAAATATCTCTCACTTAAAGAATCATATAAATCTCTCACTGAAGCCCTTATACACGGTGGGGCAAATATCAATACGCGCGTAAATATTCGCTGGATTGATAGCGAGGATTTAGAACGCAATAATAGCGAGCTTGATTTGGTAGATTCTATTCTCATACCCGGTGGATTTGGTGAGCGTGGAGTTGAGGGGAAAATCCGCGCAATCACTTACGCGAGGGAAAATCAAATCCCATTGCTTGGAATTTGTCTAGGAATGCAACTTGCCATTATCGAGTTTGCGCGCAATGTGCTAGGGATTAAGGAGGCAAACTCGAGTGAGTTTGATGCGCATTGCAAAGAGCCTGTGATATATCTTATTGAGGATTTTATTGATTCGTGTGGAAAAAAGCAAATCCGCACGCATAATTCTCCAATGGGCGGGACAATGCGACTTGGCGAGTATGAATGCAAAATTACAAAAGATTCTAAACTTTACAAAGCCTATAAGCAAGAAATTATCAAAGAGCGACATAGACATCGCTATGAGGCAAATCCCAAATATAAAGATGCTCTGCAAAAAGCAGGAATGCGTATAAGTGGAGAATCTCAAGGGCTTATTGAAGCTATTGAATTACAAGGACATCCGTGGTTTGTCGCCGTGCAGTTTCACCCTGAATTTACTTCAAGGCTTAAAAACCCAAATCCCATCATCTTAGAATTTTTAAAGCAAACACTCCATCACAAAAGAGTCCAATAAATGAACACCAAACATTATCCAAAAATTACCAAACGCGATTTAGAGCAGATTCTCCAAGCGAGAAATTGTGCGCAAGGTATCCAAAGCCTCAAAGATTTACCACCTCCAAATAAACTTAAATGTGTCAATGAAGCAGGGGAACTCGTGGCAAAAAAAATGAGCGAGGGTGGGAAAATCATTGTTGTTGGGGATTATGACGCTGATGGTGTGTGCTCTAGCTCGCTAATGTTTAGGTTTTTTAAGAGTTTAGGATATACAAATTTTGAGATTTTTATCCCCAATCGTTTTAGCGATGGGTATGGAATCTCACCTAGCATTTTAGAACGCGTAAATGCGGTGCAAAAAAATGCTCTTGTTATCACGGTGGATAATGGCATTAGCGCGTATGAGGCAGCAAATTATTGCAAGGAGCACAATATCGAGCTTATTATCACTGACCATCATACGCCTAGCGAGACATTGCCCGAAGCGAGCTTTATCATCAATCCAAAACAGCAAGATTGTAATTATCCATTTAAGGAGGTTTGTGGCTGTGTGGTCGCGTGGTATTTTTGCGCTGGGATTAAAGTCGCACTTAAAAGCGACATAGATTTAAAGGAATTTTTGCCACTTTTGGCACTTGCCACACTTGGTGATTTGATGCCTTTGGTCGGGGTGAATAGAATCCTTGTGCAAAAGGGATTAGAGGTTTTACAAACGAGCAAATCCCCAGCCTATAAAGTCATTACACAAAAACTTTTGCGCATAAGCTCACAAGAAATTTCTTTTAACATCGTGCCTTTGTTGAATTGTGCAGGGAGAATGGAAAACGCTCAATTAGCGGTGGATTTTTTATGTGCGCAAAATATGCAACGCGCTTATGAAACTTTTAACGCCTTAGAATCGCTTAACAAAGAGCGTAAGGCAATCCAAAAAGAAACTTATGAAAAAGTCCAATTAGCGTGTGTGGAGAAAGATAATCTTGTGTATGCTATCGGTGAGGGTTGGCATATTGGCGTGCTTGGTGTTGTCTGCTCACAACTCGCACGAGAATACAAAAAAACAGCTATCGTGCTTGGCGTAGAGACGAGAAATGGCGTGAAGATTCTCAAAGGTTCGGGTCGGGCTTTTGGCAGTGAGAATCTCATCGGCACAGCACAAAAGGTGCAAGGCATAAAGCCACTAATGCTTGAGTTTGGTGGGCATAATGGTGCGTTAGGGCTAAGTTTGCCTATCGGTAGCGAGGGTGAATTTTTAGAGCTTTTTTCTTTGTATTTGGAATCTATAAATGCCAAACACGATGAAGTGTTAGGAGAGATTAGTGGCGATGAAGTTGATATGGATTTATTACGCCTGATAGAATCTTTTGAGCCCTATGGAGAGGGTAATGTTTTACCACATTTTATTTGCAATGATTTAGAGATTGTTACCTCAAATGTTTTTGGCAAGCAACAAAACCACCTTAAATGTTTGCTAAAAAACTCCAAAGGCAAAAATATCAATGGTGTGGCATTTTTTTGCACTCAATTAAGTAAGAGTTTTATTTTTTGTTTATCACGCGATTTTAGACAAAACCTGTGTTTGCAAATGCGCGTGGTATAAAATGCCATTTGTGAAAGAGACTTTTTGTGTGCCTGCGCCAAAAAAGGCGTATGCGTTTTTGGAGGATTTGGGCTTTAGCACGAAGCAATCCCAAAAAATTATCGATAAGGGGAGGCTACGACATAATGGCAGTGTGGTGAAAAAATCTCAAATTGTGCAAGGAAATGTGGAGCTTACGCATTTTAAAGCACAGCATTTTGGCTTAGAGCCTCTTTTTTATAATGATGATTTTTGTGTGTATGATAAACCCCATAATTTGCTTATTCACCCAAAGGGACTTTTCACTCATCATAGTCTTAATGATTGCCTTAAATCTCGCTTTGGAGCGCAGGCTAATCCTATCCATCGCCTTGATTATGAGACGAGCGGGCTTGTGTTGTGTGCATTGCATAAAAATGCCGAAGCGGAATTAAAACATCTTTTTGCCAAGCGCAATGTTACAAAGACTTATACGGCGATTGTGCGAGGCATTATCGAGCGAGATGAGATTCTCATTGATACGCCTATTTTAACTTGCAATAATGGTAGGGATTTAAGCATTCGTTCGCGTGTCTCATCGCAGGGCAAGGACGCGCTCACACGACTAAAAGTGCTGGCACGCGATAAGAAAACAAATCAAACCCTACTTCATCTCACTCCAATCACAGGACGCACTCATCAGCTACGCGTACATCTAGATTCTATTCATCACCCTATTGTTGGAGATTTGCTCTATGGTGTGAATGATGAGTGTGCGCGGGAATTTTTAGAATCTAAGCGTGTGGCAAGAGATAATCGGGCGCAGATTCTCACTTCGCGTTTATTGCTTAATGCAAGTTCTATCACCTTTAGCTACAAGCATACACATTTTTGTTTTTTTTCAATGTTGCAAAACGATATTTTACACACTTTTTATACAGCACAAAGTGTGGATTGCTAAATGAATGCCCTAAGAGATACGCTTATAGAGCGCACGATTTTACCTCGTAGATATGGCATACCAAGTGGGCGCACATTTGTATATGGTGCGCCAAAGGTTGGCAAGACTTCGCTTGCTCTGCAGTTTGCCCTTAGTTTTAAAAAGCCTTTTTATATTGATTTAGGTGATATGCGTGTGAAAAAAGATGAGGCACAAGCGCATTTGCTAAAAATTTATTTGGAAAAAGAACTTGATGTATTGGTGCTTGATAATTACAAAAAAGATATGTTTGGGAATTTTTTAGGTGTAGATTCTCATCAGTTTTTACCAAATTTGCAAGATATTGTGCTTATTGGAAATAGACAAGAATGCCCAATTGGCTTTGTGCCAAAGTGTATTTTGCCTTTGTGTTTTGAAGAATTTGTGAGTTTTGATACAAAAAATTTTTCACTTAAAAATCTTTTTACACTCTTTTTAAAAGAGGGCAATCTCGCCCAAATGTTTGAGACAAGCGCGTATAAAAGACTTCAAACAAAAAGAGAATTCTTACAAAGTGCTCTGCAATCTCAAGCGGAATTGTTTTTTAAAATCTTACCATTTCAAGCGCAAAATATCGCTCCAAACGCTTTGTATGAGCGACTTAAAAAGCAAATGAGAATCTCAAAAGATACTTTATATGCTACGCTTAGGCAATGGGAAGAAAACGGAGTGATTTTTTATGTGTCAAATGCACTTCATAAAGGAAGCAAAAAATTGTATTTTTTTGATTTTAGTTTGCCATCGCTTGTTTGCTTTGAGAAAAATCTCTCTACACAATTAGAAAATATGCTTTTTTTAGAGTTGTGTAAAATATGCGAGCAAAGTGCGTTAAAAGAATGGAGTAATGAGGTGGTTTGTGGTGCAATGGGGGAGTTTTATATGCGCGATTGTGCGTATATCTTTATTCCTTTTGCTACGCGTGAGCTTATCGCTCAAAAAATACCACACATAGATTGTAAAAATATCGCTATTATTACGCTAAGTTTTGAAGATGAGGGAGTTATAAGTGGCAAAAAATATAGAGCGATGCAATTTGTAGATTTTGCACTTGGAGAGGCATATTGGTAAAAACATTATACAATCTTACAAGACTAACGCTTAAAGTATGAGGAGGGGAAATGCTAGAGCAAGTAAAAGATAAGGAATTTATGGTAGATTTATGTATAAAGGTAGCGCACCATTCAACCGCAATAGAGGGCAATACACTTAGCATTGATGAGGTGGCAAATATCTTGCGTGAAAACTACACACCGCGTCAAATGAGCCAAAAAGAATTTTATGAAATTAAAAATTATGGCAAGGCGTTTGCACTTTTGTCTGATTCGCTTATCGCTAAGCAACCACTTACCCCAGAGTTAATGAAAGAGTTTCACGCACTTTTGCTTGATAATTTGCTCCAAAGTAAAGGCGAGTTTAAAAAATCGCGCAACCCAAAGCCAGATTATGACACGCTTTCGCCATATCAAGCTGATTATATTTTACAAGAATGGTGTGAGAGTTTGTATTTTGTATTTACCAATGCAAGAGACGATGAACACAAACTTGAAATGATTTTGCAATCACATATTCATTTTGAGAGAATGCGTCCATTTAGTGATGGCAATGGTAGGGTAGGGAAGTTACTCATCGTGTATTCGTGTTTAGAGCAGGATTTGCGACCTGTGATTATCCCAAAGGATTGCAAAGAACATTATATTGAAATTTTGCAAAAGCACGATGTAGATGAGTTTTTAAAGATTGTCCAAGCATTGTAAGTTTTGGATTGTAGATTTTCAAGTCTCAATACACAAACACTTAGAATCTATCCCCCTCTTTTGGTTTATAGAATCGTTGAAGTTTATCATCAATAGGTGCGAGGAATCGATAAAACACAGGCACAATCAACAATGATAAAAGCATCGAAACAATAAGCCCGCCAATCATCGCAATGCCTATTGGATTTTTCATAGCTTCTCCCGCACCACTTGCAATCGCTAGAGGCAACATACCAAAAACCATCGCTATGGTTGTCATTAAAATTGGTCGTAAGCGTAACTCGCCCGCAGTGATAATCGCACTATCTATATCCATTCCTTCCTTGCGTTTTTCATTTGCTACATCGATAAGCAAGGTGGCATTTTTCCCCACGATTCCCATTAGGAGCATAAGCCCCATTAGCGAAAACATACTAAATGGCTCTCTTGTGATAAAAAGCGCGAAAAATGCCCCAGAAAAGCTCAATGGCAGGGTAACCATAATAATCAAAGGTTGTAAAAAACTCTCATACAAAGCAGCCAAAATAAGGTAGATAAGCACGATTGCCGTTACAATCGCCGTAACAAATGCCACTAGCGTTTCTACCATATTTTCAGCATCGCCCTGTAAGCGATAGCTTGCTCCTTCTTCGAGCCACTTTGGACGCCCTGTGTCTTTATCTGGTTCAAGCACTGCAGATAGCACTTCACCTAAACTTGTGCTTTCCTCATTTGTCGCATACACCGTGATACTTCGTTGCCTGTTAAAGCGAGTAATAGTGCTAGAGGTTTTTGTTTTGTGGATTTTTACTAAGCCCTCCAAAAACATAAGTTCGCCATTGCTATTTTTCACTTGGAGTTTTTTAATATCCTCTAAAAACTTTCGAGAATCATCGGGCACACGGACGGTAATGTCATATTCCTTGCCAGATTCTTTATAATATCCCACCGTGTATTCTCCAGAAAATGCCGTGCGGATAGTGTTGCCTATTTCTTGTGAGCTTACGCCATACCTATTAGCGTTTGCACGAATAATTTGGAATCGATATTCAGGCTGGTCTTCAGACTTGTCTGTGTGTATATCTCGCACTTTGTCTGCTAGCTCCTCTTTAAAAAACTTATACAGATTCTCTTTGCTTTTTTCTACAAGTTCTCCACTATGGGATAAAATTGCAATTTGCAATGGCGAAGTATCTCCCCCGCCCATATCGCTAATTTCTACTATTGCTATGTTCATTCCCTCAGCTTCTTTGGAGGCTTTGAGTGATTCGCGCATTTGATTCATTATGGCGAATTGACTTTGCGCGCTTTTGCGTTTGTTTTTTGGTATCATTTTGGTGTAAATTTGCGCTTTAAAGATATTTTTACGACTATCATAGCCAATTTGTAAAGTCGCAAATTCTGTGGTCTCATCTTGCAAGATAATATCTTGGAGCACTCCTGTGCGCCGTTTCATCTCTTCCATACTAATGCCCGGAGCAATTTCTATAAACACATTGTATTCGCCCTTATCCTCTTTTTTCATAAAAGCAAACCCAAGCGTAGAGGCAATCACTAATGATAAGATAAAGATTCCCAACACACCAAGCAATACTCTTTTTTTGTTAGCAAGCACAAAAAACAGGGTCTTTTTGTATCGTGCATCAAGCTCGATGAAGTATTTTTCTGTCTTGCGATAAAAGTTTGAATGCTCTGGATTTACCACAATAGCACTAATCATTGGGACAATCGTAACAACGACAATGTAAGATAGCCCAATGGCAAGCGCAACTGTGATACCAAAGCTCTTAAAAAACTGCCCTACAATCCCACTCATCGTCCCAACAGGGATAAACACAGAAAGCAACATAGCAGAAATAGCCACAATAGCAAAGCCAATTTCTCTCACGCCTTCATACGCTGCTTCACGCTTAGGCAATCCAGCCTCAATTTTTTTATGGATATTTTCAATCACCACAATGGCATCATCAATGATGATTCCAATCGCAAGCGTTAAGGCAAGGAGGGTGAGCATATTTATGGTTAAATCAAAATAGTGCATAAGTGCGAAAGTGCCAATGATTGATACAGGCAACGAAAACGCCGCCACCATAGTAATGCTTGTGGAGCGTAAAAATAAAAATACAATACTCACAGCCAAAAGCGCGCCTAAAAAGAGGTCAAACTTCACATCAGCAACAGAATCTTTAATGTATTCTGTGGTGTCTTTAAAGACTTGCACATCGTAATCTTGACTTACTGCTTTAATCTCTTTTTCAAAAATTTCTTTGATAGAATCTGCGATTTTAATATCATTTTGCCCAGAGATTTTTTGCACTTCAAAAATTACGCCCGGCGTCTTGCCATAGCTCGCATAAGTCCTATCTTCCTCAATAGAATCTTCAATAAGAGCAACATCTCTTAATCGCACACCTTCAGCTATGCGTAATTCACCCATTTCCTCAACCGTGTAGCTATTAGCGTCAGTGGTGAGTGCCCACTCTTGCGTTTCGCTCACAAGTCTCCCGCCATCAACTTCCACATTTTCGTTTCCAATAAGTGTGCTTAAGCTAGAAAAAGTAAGTCCATATTTATTCATTAAGGTTGGGTCTGGATAGACTCTAATTTGTCTTTTCCTATATCCACGCACACCCACACTTCCTACACCATCGACTTTTTGAAGCATTGGTTTGATGGTATTATCAGCAAATCTCATCATTTCGCTCGGTGGCACTTTGGTGCTGGTTAAAAAGAGTGAAATCACAGGCGAACTACCCGTATTAAGTTTATATACTGCTGGAGAATCTATACCACTTTGGAGTTGCACCGTGCCTACTTTATCGCGCACATCAGCCACAGCGACATTGACATCTTTTTCAAGTTGAAATTCTATAAATACAATGCTTGTGTTGCGCACGGATTGCGAGGTAACTTTTTTTAGTCCATCGATTCCTAGCACGGCTTCTTCGATTTTATCAGTTACTTTTGTTTCTACCGTTTCAGCACTCGCACCCGGATAGTTTGTAATGACTGTAACAAATGGAAAATCGACATTTGGGAAGAGTGAGACAGGCATTTTATTTACCGATAAAATTCCAAAAAACATTACCGCTAAAGCAAACATTAGTGTGCTTACAGGGCGAGTTATGGCGAATTTATACATATTGTTCCTTATGCCTTAATTGTTGTTACTTTTATGCTTGCTTAGCGCGTTTGGATATATCCATCACCAAAAGTGCCGGGTATGATATTTTCTACCAATGCTTCGGCTTTGACTTTGCGGTTTGTCTCTCCTGCCAAAGGATAAATTTTATAAATAGTAGCTTTTTGCTTTTCGCCATCATCGACACTAAATTCAAATGTATCACCCACACGCACTTTGTTAATGTATTTAATGTCAAATTCAAGCACGATTTTTACTTCTGCACTCACAAGCCTAAAGAGCTTTGTGTTGTTTGCCCCCACACCATCGCCGAGTTCAATGTCTTTTGAGGCGATGATTCCATCAAATGGGGCGAGCAAAATAGTCTTACTAAGCAATGCTTCTTGGTAAGCTAAATCCGCTTCATATCGCTTAAAATCAGCAAAATATCTATCCAGCGAGTTTCTATCTACTGCGCCAGCAGAGCGTTTGTATCGCTCATATTGCTTTTTGTTAAAGTTGTATTGTTGGCGGATAGATTCCACTTGGGCTTGCACATCAAGGTTAAAGAGCGAGAGAAGTTTATCGCCCTTTTTTACCACACTTCCTACATCGACATCAATCTCCGCCACAATCCCACTAGAGCCAAGACTTAAATTCGCATCTTGGATTGCCTTTGCATTAAAGATAGCATAGACTCTTTCTTGTGCATTTACGCTTAAGAGAAGAGCAATGCCAAGCACGCAGATTCTGTTGATTGTTTTCCACAATACCTTCATTGTATGTATCCTTCGATTTCTTGCCCACTATAATAAATATAGCGTGCTTTTTGGATTTCATAATTATCAATGCTTTGTTTATATTTCGCTTCTGCTTCAAATTTGCGTGTTAAAGATTGCAAAAAATCGCTGAAGTTTAGAATCTGTGCGTTGTATTTTTTTTCTACATTATCAAATGACACGGTCGCGCTTTTTAGTGCGGCTTCTGAGCTTTTAATCTGCGCTTGCGCAATCTCTAAACTTTTGCGATAGAGCTTTTCATCTTTTGCTTGTTCGTGTTTTTTGTATGCGAGTTCCTTTTCTCTTTGTAATGCGGTGTAACGAGCGGCTTGTCTTTGTTTCCAAATATTTCCAAAATCAAAGATTCTCATACTGACATTTATGCCGATGACATTTTGGTTTGGTGGGTAGCTCATTTTCATAAAGCTCGACCCACCAAAAGCTCCGCCACCAGCTCCAAGTAAATCATTAAGCGCAGGTTTGCTTGTGCTATCTAGCCCCCAATTCCACCCAAAAGTATCACTAACGCTTATGGTTGGCAAGTAAGTGATTTGTCGTGCTTGGAAAAGCGCGCTTTTTGCTTGCTCGCCTAGCGCGATAATATCCTTTCTATCTTTGACTTCTTGGGTTGGTGTTTTGATTGTTACGCGCTCAAGATTCTCTACTTCTAAGTTTGTAAGCAAAGAGAGTAGAAGTTTGTTGTTTTCAATGTCTAGCAACTTACTAGCCAAATCGTGCTCGGTGGTGAGGTATTCTGCACGCAGAGATTCCACATCGTCAATAGTCGTAAGCCCCGCTCTAAAGAGCTTTTCAACGCGCGCGATATTGACTTCTAGCTGTTTTTTCTTTTGCTCTAGGGCATCTTTTAGTGCAAGATTAGAAAAGTATCCATAATATTGCTCGATGACATTCAAAAAGAGCTGTTCTTTTGTATTTTCTCTATCAGCGACACTCGCGCGGTATAATGAACGCTGTGAGCGGAGCTTATTGGTCGTTTTAAGCCCACTAAACACTTCCCACTCAGCTTTTAGCTGTGCGGCATTAGAAATCGTTTTCCTATAAGTGTTATCTGCATTTTGATAGGAGTAGTTTCCATCAAGAGTTGGGAGAAACTCTGCAAACGCAGCGAATCTGCTTGCTTTTGCTTGGAGGATTGCAATGTCTTTTGCCTCTAAGTTATAGTTGTTTTTTGCTCCCTCTAAAAGCTCAAGTAGAGTGAGACCATTTTGCTTAGAATCTTTATTAGATTGATTTTGGTTTGATTGCGTGGTATTCACTTCTAGCGCACTATAATCATATACATTTGCACTGAGATTAAAGACTAACACACCAAGCATTATCAAAAAACGCATCTTTTCTCCTTAATTTTAAAATGGATTGGAATTATAGTATATTTTTATTACTATCTCATTTACTTTATTATATTTTTTAAGGATTTATAAAAATTTACAAATCTATCATTGCTAATAAAGAATGAAAAAATGTCTTGCAAAATATATGCCACAATTTCACAATGAACTAACCCCATCGCGCCCATTGTATCCAAGCATTCTTTAATCACATAACAATACTTGATAAAAGATACATTTTATTTTTTACTCTATTAGTCGATAGCTTATTTATGGGTGTTTTTTTTTACTAATAATTCATTAAGCCTTATTTTGTCTTATTGCCTTAGTTTCTTAGTTTTTGGATTTTTGATGTTGTTTGTGAGGAGTGGGAATGTTTAAGAGTGTTTGTTTTAAAATTTTGGGGATTGTTGTTGGCATTTTTGTTGTCGTAATTGGCATTACGAGCTTTATGAATTACAAGCGCACAGCAAGTGAGACCATTGAAGTCTATGAGGGTTTGCAGCAGCTCGCGCTCAACTCCTCTTATACCACCATAAACATCACAATGGGAATCGAAGCAAAGCAACATTTAACCGAGTTGCAAAAATTCCTAGCAAATGTTGATAGAAACGATATTATCGCCCATCGTAGAATCTTAGGACATTTAACCAAATTTGTCCAATATGATGCGGCATTTATCGTGTATGACGATATGGGCGGGAAAATGATTTCAGAGACTTTACGAAGCGGTATCACGCATTATACAAATGCCCCTGATGATACGAATTTTGACTTTAGCACGCGAGGGTATTATGAAGTAGCAAAATCCACGCAAGACTTTTATGTAACCACTCCGTATGAAAGCGCGGTGGTAGGAATGGAAAAAACCATTTCAGCGACTGCGGCAATGCCCTTTTATCGCAATGATAAATTTGCAGGCGTGATTGCGGTGGATATTTCAGTAGGTGGATTTCAAGATAGGTTTAAAAATTTCGAGCGCAAAGAGTTGCCAAGCTTGCAAATCTTTTTAACCGATTCAAATGGTGAGGTGTTTTCTCACAATGACTTAGAAAAGCTCGGTAAAGAAAGGCTAAAACCGCTAGGTGAAGCAGTAGCAAAAGCTGTCCAAACAAAGCCAAATGGGAGAATGGAGTTTAATTTTGAGGGCAAACACAAGGTGATTTATTATCGACAAATGCCATTTGGCTGGATAATCGCAGCAGAAGCGAATGACGAGGATTTCACAAAAGCAGTCAATGAAAGCCTTTTTGCGTCTATGAGCATTGCATTGATACTGCTAGCACTTGGTAGTGTGGGATTGTTTTTTGTTATTGTGCATTTCTTTAAACCGCTAAATGCCATTCAGCGACAACTGAATGATTTTTTTGCTTTTTTAAATCACAAAGTTTCTCAAGCTCCTAAATTGTTGCAACTTAAGAGTAAAGATGAGTTTGGGCTAATGAGTAAAGTCATTGATGAAAACATAGTGCAAACCGAAGAGATGCTCAAGCAAGATTCTAAGCTTGTAGTAGAAGTGGTAGGTGTGGTTGATGAAGCAAAGCAAGGGCGGTTTGGCAAGTCAATCACACACGATAGCCCAAATCCGCAGACAAACGAACTAAAAAACGCACTCAACGAAATGGGTAATGCACTCTGTCATTTGGTTGGAAATGATTTGGCTAGGGCTTCAAAAGTCTTTGCCTCTTATCAGAGAAACGACTTCACACAAAGAATCGACAATCCTCAAGGATTAGAAAAAGGTGTGAATCAATTAGGAGATTCTATCGTGCAAATGCTCCAAGATTCAGCGGCGTTTGCCAAAGAACTCGGCGAACAAAGCAAAGTGCTCGAAGAATCAATGCAATCGCTTATGGAGCGTTCGCAAAAACAAGCTACTGCATTAGAGCAATCGGCTTCTGCTGTGGAGCAAATCAACTCCTCTATGCACGCTGTAAGTGAAAAAACCAATGATTATGCCCACCAAGCCCAAGATATTAAAAATATCGTAGGAATGATTAAAGACATCGCAGACCAAACAAACTTGCTGGCATTAAATGCCGCCATTGAAGCCGCACGAGCGGGTGAGCACGGGCGAGGATTTGCTGTGGTGGCTGATGAAGTGCGAAAACTCGCAGAAAAAACCACAAAATCATTAGGAGAAATCGAGGCAAATATCAATATTTTGGTGCAATCTGTCAATGAAATGAGTGAATCTATCAAAGAGCAAACTGATGGATTAGGACAAATCAATGAAGCTATAACACAACTAGAGAGCGTAACGCAAGAAAATGTCGAAGTGGCGAATACTACTAATGAAATCACCAAGCGCGTAAATGGTATCGCTAATGAAATTTTAGAAGATGTCAATAAAAAGAAGTTTTAGGCAATCTTACACAAATTTAGAAGTCCCAAAAGGAACTTCTAAACAAAAATTATAAGAGTGTGATTAAAAGGCTGGGACGATTTCACCCTCGAATTTTTCCTTGATAAAATCACGCATTTTTTCACTTTGTAATGCCTTTTTGAGTTTGAGAAGTTTCTCATCGTTTGCGTTGGCACTCTTTGTAGCGATGATATTGGCATAAGGAGACTTTTCATCTTCGATGAAAAGCGCGTCTTTTGCGCGTTTGCCAGCTTGCAATGCAAAGTTTCCATTGATGACTGCTCCCTCATAATCTCCAATCACGCGTGGCAACAAAGCAGCCTCCACAGGCACGATTTTGAAATTATGTGGATTCTCAACAATGTCAGTTTCATTGCTTGAGAGATTATTGACATCTTTAATTTTTAATAATCCTTGATTGTGTAGCAAAATTAGCGCGCGCCCACCATTTGTAGGGTCGTTTGGAATCGCTATGCTATCGCCATCTTTTAGCTCATCAATGCTTGCAATCTTATCAGAATAAAAGCCGATAGGCTCGATATGCACCTGTCCGATTGAAACCAAATCAAGTCCGCGCTCTTTGACAATAGAATCTAAAAATGGCTTATGTTGCAAGAAATTTGCATCTAAGCTTCCATCATTTAGGCTTAAGTTTGGTGTTACATAATCGCTAAACTCTACAATTTTAAGTTCCACGCCATCGTTTGCCAAATCTTGCTTGATAAATTCAAGCATTTGAGCGTGTGGGACAGCAGTCGCACCCACGACAATGAGATTGCCATTTTTTTCTTCGCCTTGCGCATTTGCCTGAGAATCTTTAGGCTTATCGCCACACGCACTAAAAAAGCACAGCGCACTAAAAAGCGCACCAAAAATAAACAACTTAGACATTTTCATACGAAATCCTTTATAATGAATTTTAAACGCGACATTCTAACCAAAAAATTCTAATTCTTAGCGATTCTTTCGTAACATTTTTACCCATAAATCCCCGCCACTTTGCAGGGCTTGCACGAGCACGATGATGACAAGCACTGAATACACCAAAATATCATCGCGAAATGAGTTAAATCCTAAACGATAAGCCAAGTCCCCAAGACCTCCACCACCTACGATTCCAGCCATTGCAGAGTAGCCTACAAGGCTAATGGCAGTGATAGTGATTGCATTAGCAAGAGCTGGTTTCGCCTCGCCAATCATTGCTTTAGTAATATCCCAATAGTTCGCTCCACACGCTTGCATAGCCTCGATTAAGTCTTTTGAGACTTCAAGTAATGCCCCCTCAAAAAGGCGTGCGATAAAAGGAATTGCCGCGATTGAGAGTGCGATAATCGCTGCGCTTGAGCCTGTGCTCACGCCAATGAGCGCACCACAAAGTGGCAAAAGAGCGATGATAAGCACCATAAATGGAAATGAACGCACGATATTAACCAACCAGCTAAGGGTGGCGTTAAATTTTGGTAAAGGTTTAATGGAATCTGGACGACTAAAAACTAAAAGCACACCCAAAGGCAAACCAAACACACAGGCAAAAACAAGGCTAAAGCCCACCATATACAGCGTCTCTATAAGCCCACGAATAAGTAAAAATGCCACATCATTGCCGACAAGTGATTGTAAAATATCGATAAACGCTCTATCTGCATTGCGTAAAAATTCTTTCATTGAAGCCTCCAAATGCAAAAGTGTGAAAGCATTATAACAGGGTTGTTTAAATGGGAATCTCCCTTAAAGATTCCCAAAGATAATCCTTAAAATTTCCAATCAAGGCTTACAAACAATCTTCGTCCGGGTAATCCTCCAGCAGTGGCGTTAGTCGTGCTGTAATTGTAGTTTTTATCAAGTAAATTATACGCACCCAAAGAGAGTCGCAAAGAATCTGTGATGAAGTAGTTCCCCGCAATGTCAAAAAATACCACGCTTGGTAGCCACGCATAATCATATATTGGGGTTTGTTGTGAGCCTACATTGATTTGAGCATAGCGTGAAGTTTGCACGCTTCCATTAAAACTTATATTCCATTCTTTTTGCGGAGCAAAGAGAACATTGAAGTTGATAAGCTGGCGGGGGTGTGTGATAAATTCACTTGTATATGTGAGACTCCCATCAGGGTTTCTGTTGAAACTTTTTCTTTGCACATAGCTCCAATTAAGTCCTAAAGTGAGTATATCATCAAACAAACTCTTTTTAGCATAGATTTCACCACCGATTGAATGCCCGCTTGCAGCATTTTTATAAATTAAGCAATAAGTGGATTGCCCCAAGATTCCCTTTTCGCACAAACTTGTATCGGCTGTTTGCACGCTAATAAGCATAGCATTTATATCGTTGTAAAATACATTTGCACCCACTTGTGCGCTTACCCAAGTAAAGTCTGCGCCGAGTTCATAATTTATCGCAGATTCTGGGCTGATGTTAGAGCTTGGTGCGTTAAACCCCCAACCTGCGTTATGAGAATGGATTGTCGCCATATTGGGTATATTTGTCTTTTTGCCGATATTTGCGTGCAATAGAGTGTGTTCGCCCAAAGTCGCATAGAGGATTCCTTGTAGGCTAAAGCCTTGCATATGGAGTTTTGCTTCGCGTCTTGGCTCGCTCCAAGTTGTAGGTTGCCCCTGATTTCTCATTTTTGCCATTGCGTAGAGCTCATCGCTTCTATCATAGCTTGCAGAGAGAGCGAAACGAAACACAGAATTAAGTCTTAGCGCATATTCAGCAAAAGCGGAGGCATTTAGGGTTTTAAATGCTCCTCGCAAATCATTCTCTCCATTATCTTGGCGTTTGTGGTCGTTGTATTTGAGATTTAGCCCAATTTTTAGGTTTTGATTCTCACTGAAGTTGAATTTACCCGTTTCAATAAGTCCTGCGGTGAAGTCATCATATTTCGCAGAATCTATGGTTTGATTAAGGTTGCTATGATAATACACGCGTGAGTTGAGTGAGAATAGTTTGCTAAATTTTGTATCTCCTAAAGCATAAAGTGTGGTCGCATCATAATCCACAAAATTCCATCCACCATTAAAAGATTGATTTTGGTAGTGGAAGTTTAGGCTGTATTCATTGTTTTCATCTGGCTGGTAGCCGTATTTTCCGCGTAATACCTGCGAGCGTCTAGCGGTATTTGGTATATCCCTTGAGTTCATCGCACCATAATCATACGAGTATTGTAGGGATTTTCGTTCCATTTGAGAGTAGGTAAGCTGATAATAAGTCTTGCCAAGATTGCGTCCTATTGCAGCATCTGCGCGGTTTTCGTTATCCGTGATAAACTGATAGCGCAAGGCGATTTCTAAGTCATCTTTTGGTTTTGAAGTTACCATATTTATCGCTCCACCGAGCATATCTGCACCAAATGACGGCGAAATATAGCCTTTTGATACAGAGATTTCGCTTAGTCCAAAAGTGGTAAATGCGCTTGTATCGGTGTAACTACTTGCATTCCCGCGAAAGGTATCATTCACAGGAATCCCATCAAGATAGTAGCCGATTTCGTATTCACTAAATCCGCGTATATATATCGTATCTTTTGTCGTAGCATTAGGCATATAAAACACACCCGGTGTGAAGCGCAAAGCTCGTCCCATATCGTTTGAAAGAGTGTTTTGCATATCTTGGGAATCAACGATAGATGTCGTAGCATTATAATCAGCCGAGTTTGCCTCCGCTGTGGCTTCGATTTGCCCTAAGTCATAAATCACAGAGCTTTTAGAATCAGTGTTTTGTTTTTTGCCAAGTAATTTTTCTAAAACAGAGGGTTGAGATTCTATGTTTTGAGGACTTTGTGCGTTTTGTATGCGAGAATCTACACGAGATTCCAAGTCCTTAGCACTTATTACCCCACACCCTAATAGAAAAACGCCTAATGCAATCGCACAACGACCATTAAACAATATGTTTGTATCCATTCTAATCCTCCTTAAGACTACAAAGTAGTGTGAGGATTATAATAAACTTTATATAATATGTCAATATTTATATAGAGTTAGAATCTATCGCATTTACACTTAATCCCTGTGTTTGAAGCCACGCGATTGAATCTGCAATCGCATCTTGTTTGCCTACAAATTTTAATACCAAATGCCCGATTTCTCTGCTTTGCACAGCTTCGATATTTCCACTTATGATATTTACATCAATATTAAATTTTTTAACCATTTGGCTAATAAGCGGGTTTTGGACATTTGCACCTGTGAAAAGCACGCGATAGACATTGGTGGTATCTTGCAAATGTAAGAGTGCTTCTTTTGTATCCTCTGGTAAAAAGGCGATAAGCTCTTTTGTGATTGCCTCTTTAGGATTAGCGAATATTTCCTCCACGCTTCCACGCTCTACAATTTTTCCATTGCTAATCACGCAGACTTTATCGCAGATTTGTTGCACCACTTGCATTTGGTGAGTGATAAGCACCACGCTAAGAGAGAGCTTGCTTTGAATATCTTTAATAAGAGCGAGGATAGATTCTGTTGTCTTGGTATCAAGTGCGCTTGTGGCTTCATCGCAAAGTAGGACTTTTGGGTGGTTTGCTAATGCGCGCGCGATTGCTACGCGTTGTTTTTGCCCACCGCTAAGCTGACTTGGGTAGAAATGTGCTTTATCCTCTAAACCTACGAGAGCTAAAAGCTCTAGCACGCGTGGCTTAATATCGTTTTTTTTCCAATGCGCCACTTCTAGCGCATACGCCACATTGCCAAAAACATCACGCGCGCTTAGTAGGTTAAAATGCTGAAAAATCATACCAATTTTACGGCGCATTTTTTGGAGCTCTCTATCGCTAAGCGCGAGCATATCCACACCATCAATATGCACACTCCCGCTTGTGGGTTCTTCTAAGCGATTTATCGTGCGGATAAGCGTGCTTTTCCCCGCTCCAGAGTAGCCAATGACGCCCATAATCTCGCCTTTTGCCACCGCCAAATCAATATCTTTAATCGCACAAAATCCATTTGGATAGACTTTAGTAACCTTTTGTAAATGTATCAAACTCTGTCCTTTATGCTTTGTATAAATGTGGAATCTTAGCAAGTTTTTGGGGATTTTTTGAAAGATTTAGGATTTGTGTGTTTTATTGTGCGATGAGTGCGCGGATTGTGTGGGTCTTTGTGTTTTTGCAAATGATTAAAATACTAAAATCTTAGCTGGTTTTTCTAAAATACCCAAGTGCAAGTAGCAAAAACGCGCTTGCACTTGCGATGATAACAGGAAAAAATAGCCCAAATTCTAGCCACGATTTTGCAAACTCCTCCAAAAATGCAATGTATTTCAACGCCACAAATGGTAGAATTGCCAGCACAAGAAATACCCCAAAAAATAGCGGCACAAAGACTTTTGCAACGCGCTTTAGTTTATCTTGGCTCTCTTGGTGCAATTTATATTCATTATACACGCCTCCAAGCCCCAAAAAAACGCCCATAAAAAGCGCACTACTAACAAGCGAACCCCTGCGCTCTCCTTGTCTCATAAGAAAGTCAATCTCAAAGATTCTGCCCACAAACGCCTCCAAATAGGACAAAATAAGCATACCGATAAAAGCAAAGATAAACACAGGAAAAAACGCTTTTGCAAAAATTTTAACTGATTGTTTATTCATCTTAAAACCCCTTTAATATACTTCCACCTTTCCAAATTCCGCCGAGTATAAGCCCATCCATTGCGCCTTCTATACCAGCATCAAAAGCACCGTTCCAATCAAAAGTCGCGTAAGGGTCAGCAATCCAATCCTCATAAGTATAGGCAGCATATTTTCCAAATCCCAACACAAAACCTCCAGCTACACCATAAACAAACTGCGCCCACATTCCCTTTGTTTCCTCTAGCTCCTCTTTAGATAAAACTCGCATATTGAGATTCCCTGTGCTGCTCGTGCCAAAGAGAAACTCTATATCGTTTTACGAGAGAGTTTGTGCTGTGCTGGATTTTGGATTCACAGATTCAATGTCAATGCTATTTGCAAAAATCCCGCCAATGCTAACAACGCCACATAAAGTAAATATTACAACAAGTTTATTCATTGCCCATCCTTAATTTTAAGTAAAATATAAGATTTCGCTATTTTTAAGAGCATTGATAAGAATACCTTTTAAAATTAACTTTTTAATACTAGCAGTATTTCTTGCTATTATCAAGTAAAATGATTATATTTTTCATAATTTGGATAGAGTTTTTATGTGGTAGTTTTGGGAGGATTTTGCGTGGGTTTATGTAGGATTTTGCGGGCAAAAATTGTGATTTAAGAGAATCTAAACGCATAAAAATTGCCACGCAAAAAAAGTGCATTTAGATTTTGGTTTTTGCTTTTTATGTGGCTTTAAATTTTAAAATTTAAAGTTTTTTTACCAAAAAACTAACTTAATTAAGAATTTCTTTTAGTTTTTTAATTAACAATACTTTTCTTGTCTCAAAAAATTCATTGAAATTTTCTAATGATAAATCAAGATCTGGGATTAAATGTCTTTCCAAAAACCCTTTTCTATCGTTTTTACAATTTTCTTGCACCCACAGTTCTAATGATTTATCTTGCTTTGACATATTTTCATTGGCATCAAGCATTTGTAAATTTAGTAAAGAATCATACAATTTTATATCTAACCCAAAATCTTTGCATAATATCTCTGGGTGTAAATGGTCTTTATGAAAATCATTGTTTTTGTAGTCCAAATTTGGATATAAAAATGAGAGGATTGCAAATGCTTCTGCACTGTCTTTTCTGCGCCACATTATTTCATTTTCTAAAAACTCATCATCAACTACTTGGCTATATTTTGCTTCTTTTTCGATTGCTTCAAGCGGAAAAGTATCTGTGCTTTCATCAAAATACTTTTCGCCATTTTGCTTAAAGTCTTTTACAAATGCTTTTCGCATATTTGTTAGCACTGTATCGCCACTGCCACCAAATGGTCTTAAAATCAATGCCCGCAAAAGCCACTTTTTAATCAGCTCTCTATTTTGTTTTTGAGATACAGAATCCACAATTTGTTCTGTTAAATTTTTATGATAGATAAAATACAAAATAGGCAGGATAGCGTTATTTGATGATAGTGTTTTTGCTTCTAGTCCAAAAGTTCTTAATAATCTAAATGTTTCAATAAAACAATTCCTAATGCTCTCCCATTTCGTTTCAATAGACTTTATAAAATCTTTATCAAAACTATTGATTTGAAATTTTACACTATTGTGAAAGAGATATAAAAATCCTTTAAGTATCAAATCTTTTTTTACATTAAAATCTTGGTTGATTCTATCAACCAAATCATTGATTTCTGTTCTTGCATCAAGTTTTTCCCAATTTGCAATCGCTATACTAAACAAAATGTCTGAATAATCCAAAGGCTCGCCATTTGAATTTACGCGAATAAAAATATTTACTGCTTTATCGGGCTTTTGCTCTGTCTCAAGGTAGAAATTGATTTTAGATTCATCTTTTGTGTTAAAAATTAGAGTATGAAAATCACACAATCTTTTTCTCTCATCATCTGTAAAATTGTTCTTTTGAGAAAAATTTATTATCTCATTTATATCGCCTATGCTATAAATCGCACTACATTTAAACCACTTTTGCTCTTGTTTTTGCTTATTTCTATCCTCATATTTTTCTATGTGTATGTCTTTTTCTTCGGTCTCTCTTTTGTCTAACCACAAAAATTCGTATTCTACATTTGGGTTTTCAGGCTCTCTGCTTTGAGTAAGATTAAAATATAGATTAGAAACATAAAACCATCTCTCATCATTTTCGCTCTGCCATTTTGTTTTTCTTATGCCCTCATCATAGTGTCCAAATAATGCTATATATAAAGAAGTTAAGCGTTGCTGTCCGTCCAAAACAGCCTTAAAATCTTTATGTTGTCTTGTATCGACTAATTCATTATGGGTATTATGCTTTTCTCTATAAAATTTTAAAAAGCGATAAAATCTCCAAGCTGTCTTGCTCTCATCTCTAACCTCCCAAAAAAGCATAGAGCTAATGGGATAGCCTCTCATCAAAGAATCGAAAAGTTCCTCAATTTGCCAACCCTCCCACACATATTCCCTTTGAAAGGCTGGTAGCAAATACTCGTCATTTCGTATTCTTTGCATTGCCTCGTTGATTGTTATTGCTGGTTGAAATCCTGCCATTTTCTACTCCTTAAATTTGTATTTTTACATTAGTTATATTTACACCAAAAATCATTGCCCTGCATTATAGTCAAACTGCACAAAAACAATCGAAGTATTTGCAGATTTTGCAATACAAAAGTGATTTGGCGCGGAAGTAGTTTTAGGTAATTTTATGAGTTTTCAAGCGCGAATCTATGAAATAAGACAGACAGTCTATCGAATAGTTGAGTGCGCACAAACTCGCAAAATTACCAAAGAAACAACGCGCCTATTTCTTAGCGATTTTTTCGATAATCGCGTTAAATGCCTTGCTTGGGCGCATTATGGCGTTGCATTTGTCGTCATTGAGTTTGTAGTATCCGCCCAAATCCACTTTAACGCCTTGTGCGCCGTTAAATTCTGCGCGGATAGATTCTGCGCTAGATTCTAGCTCATCTGCGATTCCACCAAAAAAGCTAGAAATCACAGAATCTTCACCTTGATTTGCCAACGCGCGTGCGAAATACATCGCTAAATAAAAATGGCTTGTGCGGTTGTCATCCTCGCCTACTTTGCGTGAGGGGGCTTTGTTGTTATCTAGCCATTGCCCGATTGCGCTATCTAGAGCGCGTGAGAGGACTTTTGCTTTAGCGTTAGTATTGCGCTGTGCGTAAAATTCTAGGCTTGCTTGCAATGCCAAAAACTCGCCCAAACTATCCCAGCGCAAGTGATTTTCCTCCACAAGTTGCTCGACTTGCTTTGGCGCACTGCCTCCCGCACCTGTCTCAAACATCGCCCCGCCATTTAGCATAGGCACAACTGAAAGCATTTTCGCACTCGTGCCTAATTCGAGAATCGGGAATAAATCGGTAAGATAATCACGCAACACATTGCCCGTAATGCTTATGGCGTTTTTGCCTGCGCGGATGAGTTTTAGCGATTCTAAGCACGCCTCTTTGGGTGCTAAAATCTCCATAGATTTGCCCTTTTCTTTTAAGCGATTGCGCACAATATCAGCCATTATTTTGTTGCTCGCCCGCTTCTCATCAAGCCAAAAAATCGCTCTATCGCCCGTGAGCTCGGCGCGTTCAATACCTAAATCTATCCAATTTAGCACCGCGTCAATTTTAGCTTGATTAGCACGATAAATATCGCCCTTGCGCACTTTGTGGCTTAAAAGCGCGTTGCCACTCTCATCTACTATGCTAAACTCTCCATCGCTTGGCGCGATGAAAGTTTTATCGTGGCTGCCGTATTCTTGTGCCTTTTTTGCCATTAGCCCGACATTGCTGACACTGCCTAGTTTGCTAGGCTCTAGCGTGCCATTAGCGTGCAAATCCTCTATCACGGCTTCATAAATCGTAGCGTAAGTTTTATCAGGGATTACCGCGTTTGTGTCGCATTCTTTGCCATCTTTGTCCCACAATTTCGCGCCATTTTTTAGCATAGCGGGCATTGAGGCATCGACAATCACATCGCTTGGGATATGCAGATTTGTGATGCCTTTGTCAGAATTTACCATTGAGATTTTGGCGGATTTTGCAAGGATTTCGTTATAAAGCGCAAGGATTTGGGCTTTTTTAGGGCTTGATTCTATCTTGCTTAAAATCTCTGCCACGCCGTTATTTGCATTGACACCAAGCGCGTTTAGCTCATCGCCAAATCGCTCAAAAATCTCGGCAAAATACGCTTTTACCGCGTAGCCAAACAGCACAGGGTCGCTTACTTTCATCATCGTGGCTTTGAGGTGGAGGGAGAATAAAATATCTTGCTTTTTGCAAACCTCAATTTGTGCTTTATAAAAGTCATAGAGCTTCGCGCTATCCATAAATGTGGCGTCCAAAATCTCATCTTTTTCTAATTTGAGATTTTCTTTTAAAGTCGTGGTCGTGCCATTTGCGTCTTTAAAGATGATTTTAGCGTTTGTGGGCTTGGCGATAAGCACCGCTTTTTCGTTGTCGAAAAAATCGCCATCTTTCATATAACTCACAATGGTTTTGGAGCTTTTATCAAAGGGAATCACGCGGTAAGGGTTTTTGCGTGCGTAGTCTTTGACTGCCTTTGTGCTTCGCCTATCGGAGTTGCCTGCGCGAAGCACGGGATTTACCGCGCTTCCTAGCACTTTTTGGTATTTTTCTTTGATTGCTTTTTGGGTGTCATCTTTGGGCTCATCGGGGAATTCTGGGACATTATAGCCTTTATTTTGTAGCTCTTTTATCGTTGCTTTTAATTGCGGAATGGAAGCGGAAATATTGGGCGTTTTTATTAAGTTGCAGTCTTTTTCTTGGACAAGTTTGCCTAGCTCTGCGAGCGTGTCAGCGACTTGTTGATTTGGCTTTAGATTTTGCGGGAATTGCGCTAAAACACGGGCGGAGAGCGAAATATCGCTCGTAGCCACCTCAATATCTGCGTGGTTGCAAAATGCTTTTGCGATAGGCAAAAACGAATAAGTCGCTAGGGCTGGGGATTCATCGGTTAGTGTGTATGTGATTTTCATTGTGTGTCCTTTGGGTTAAATTTTATCTTTAGGATATAACAAAAATTCTAACTCAAGGCAAAATTTGTTTTACTTTTTGTGTGTATTAGTGAGATTTTCTCACATTGGTATGAAGATTGGAGGTCGCTTGGCATATTCTTACAACGCTAGATTCTAAGCATTGCAAGAATATGTCTATACATTAAAAGTCCATTTGCATAGAGACAAAGTATCGCCGACCTTCACGGATAAAGTGGTAGTTGTTTTCATAAGTTGGCGTTTGTGTCGCACCATTAGTGCCACTATAAGTGGTATAAGAGAAATAATCTACAAAGTTAAAATCAAGTAAATTATACGCAGCAAAATTGAGTTTTATATTTTTGTTTGGCTTTATATACAATCCTAAATGTAAGAGATAGTAGGGCTTGTAAAAGTCGCCATTGCCGTTTGTGCGAATGGAATTATTAGTTAAGGTTTGATTTGCATTAGAATCTATTAAGTTGCGATTTATCCCACTTTTTGCCTCCCCTCGAAAATACGCGCCAAAATACCTACTATCATAATGCAGGCTTGCATTAAAGTTATGCAGGGGAATATCTGCTAAGCTTAGTCCTATTTCACTTTTATCCTCTGCTTCTACAATCTCGCTTTTATTAAGTGTATAGGCTGTTTTTAGGCTTATGTCTCCATAACCCACACTTATAGGTTTAAGTTCTGCAGAGATTTCTAGTCCGTAGAGATGGGAGCGTGAGACATTCTCATAGAAATTGCATCGTCCATTATTATTTGTGCCCGGGTGGTTGGCGAGATTACACAACACACCATTTGGCATAAGCACTCCAGCAGTAGTGGCATCAAAGTTTGTAGGGTATCTATCAATGCGGTTTTTAAAGTCAATAAAAAATCCCGTGAGGCTTGTAGCCACATAGTCATTATCGCTAATGAGTGAGAGTTCGTAATTAAGTGAAGTTTCGGGCTTGAGATTCTCATTGCCGTAGTTGTAGTTGCGCCCACGCCCGCTGATATTTACCACACTATTTGAGAGGTAGCTTAAATTTGGCGCACGGTATCCGCTAGATACACCCCCTTTAATTACAAGCCAATCATCGATAGCATTGACACTAAGGTAGATTCTGGGGCTTAGATTTATTCCATAGCGTGAGTTGTAATTCACTCGTGCTCCAGCAGTTAAAAATACTCTATCATAGAGCATTAACTCACCCTCGCCAAAAATCGTGCCTGTGTGCTGGTCTAACAATGCTTCTCGTCCTAGTGCTTGGGCTGCTCTGTCGTTAAAGGCGTTGTAAGTGTAGTTTGTTCCAGCAGTAGCGTTTAGTCCCAAGTTCTGCGTAAAGGCAAAAAACATATTAGTTGTGTGTTGTGCGATTATGTCTGTATTTTTTAACTCTCGGCTATCGCCTTGCACTACGCCATTATTTTGTTTTAACCCATTGGCATTACTTGGTGTGCCAGCAGGAAAGAAAGTTTCTGCTAAATAGCGATTTGGATTTGTTAAAAGATTGTATTGTAAGGAATTATTGATATGCAGGCTTTGCAAGATTCCACTAAAGCGCGAAATATAATGCCCATCGTGGTTAAGCAAGGCATTAAAGCGATGAATATTATAATCTTTGGAATATCCGTTGGTTGTAGGGCTTGGCGTTTGGTTGCCTATCATTCCTAGCGAGTTATCATTAAATAATCCATAATAATCTACATCAACATAAATGCTATTAAGTGGATTACCTTGAGGGGTATATTCAGAATCTTGCATAGATTGTGGGAGTTGTAATGTGTTTTGTGCCCAGCTAAGCCTAGCACCAATGTTATATTGTTCGCCCTCTGTTAGTCCAGCGATTTTTACGCGTGTGCCTTCAGCATTATCAGGGAAACTTGTGAGATTATGTGGGCGCACCAGATTTTTATGTGCTACTCTACCACGCAGAGCTAATCCCCAATTTTTTGCGTCATTTAGCGGTCCTGCAGTGTAGAAATTAACGCCTTGCGTGTCTCCAAAGTATTTAGATTCTTGGAATGTGTAATCTAGTCCTATGCTTGCGCCCCATTTGGTATAGGATCTTTTGGTGATGATATTTACTACGCCACCTAGTGCATCTGAGCCATAGAGCGTAGAAGCGGGACCCCTTATGACTTCAATCCTTTCAATCGCGCTTAATGGAGGCATAAAACTCGCAGTAGTATCGCCAAACCCAGCATTTGGGATAAGCGCGTCTCTATTGGCAGGATTTACGCGTTTGCCATCAATGAGGATTAGCGTATATATCGTGGGTAAGCCACGAATAGAGATTCCATAACCACCGACATTAGAAGTCGCTACTTCAGATGAAACTCCCGGGATATTTTGGATAGCTTCACTTAAATCACGGATAGGGCGCGTAGCGATTTCTTGTGGAGTAACTACGCCAATACTCGCAGGTGCAAGCGTGTATTCTTGCTCGTGTCCGCTGGCTGTAACGACTGATTTTTCTAATCGCACTTTGTCTTTTGGTAAAGTTGGCGTAAGGGTTGAATAAGATTGTAAATTAGGAGAATCTAAATCGTTTTGAGAGAGCACGAGTGAGGCATTATCTAATATCCCCCCCCCCATAAATGCTTTTTACTAAGGTTTTGCTTTCTTCAGCAAAGGCAGAATTTATAAAAATAAATGCTAATATAGCATTTATCAATGCTTTTGTTTGCATTGTTACTCCTTTTAATGATTGATTTTGTATGTTTGAAATTATCATTACAATAAAATAATGATAATGACTTGTGAATTATGTATGGAATTGTATAAGTTTTATTCTTAATAATTGCTTAGAAGTGCAATTTTTATACGCTGTATGTATAAAAATAATAACGATTGCGCGCAATGGATTAGAAAAGTTTTGATAGATAATCCTAGTAGATTTTATGAGAATCTACTAGGAAAAGAGTCTTATTCTTTGTTTGTGAGAAGACCTTTGATTTTTTCTTGGAATTCTGATGAAACTATGTCAAGTCCCAATGTGTTTGCATCATCAAGTGTAACATTATAAGTAATGCCACCCAAAACTTCGTTGCTTGCTCCACATTTTACTATTTTTTGAGCTTCGATAGTAATGAAGTTGCTTAGTTTTTCTACTTTTGCTTCATCACTCACAGTTGCTCTAATAGCTTCTACATCGATACCTTCTGCAGCTTCGCTTGCGACAGCATCAAAATCTTTGCTTGCTTGCTCTGCTAGCGCACTTGCCAACAAGCCCTTTACCTCTTGGCTATCGCACTCTGGGAGAGATACCTTTTCAACTTCAGCAGCAGGAGCGTTCTCATCTTTTTTTTCTTTATCGCCACAAGCCACAAACAAAGCCATAAAGCCAGCCAATACAAACAATGTAACCTTTTTCATTATTTCTCCTTTATATAATGAATATAATCGTGCCTTTGCACCCAAACTACTTGCCTAAGCAAGAACCTCTAACCTATAAAAAAATGTATTGTAGCATATTATAGCAAGATTTCAATAAGTATTATTTATTTTTTTGATGTTATAAAGATTGTAAATCGTCTAAAACCTTTTTGGCGTGGTCTTTGGCGCGGATATTGTAGTAAGTTTTGGCAATATTACCATTGCTATCAATGATAAAGGTAGAGCGAATAATGCCTAGCACTTTTTTACCATACATCATTTTTTCCCCATACGCACCATAGGCAGTAGCTACGCGTTTGTCCTCATCACAAAGTAAAATGTGTTTGAGTGATTTTTGATTGATAAATTTTTGATGAGAGTTTTGGTTATCAGGGCTTATGCCAATTACCACACAACCAAGTGCTTCAAAGCTCGATAAAAGTGCTGTGAAATCTTGCGCTTCTATTGTGCAACCGGGTGTATTGTCTTTGGGATAAAAGTATAAAACAATGGTTTTGCCAGCAAAATCATCAAGCCCAACTTCGACGCCATTAGAATCTAGCGCACGGAAACTTGGGGCAGGATTGCCAACTTTAAGGGTTGGCATTAGTCTCTATTTCCAAGAATACCAAAAATTTGGAGGAGCGAGACAAAAATGTTATAAAAATCAAGGTAGAGCGAAATCGCAGCATCTACAGGGCTAGAATATAATCCACGAATGATGTTTTGTGTATCATACGCCACATACATACTAAACAATATCGCTGCAGCTCCCGCGATAATTGCTTGGAATCCCATATCCATAACAAAAATATTCACAATCGAGCAAACCATCACAACAATAAGCGATATAAAAAGCATTTTGCCCATACTTGCTAAATCTCGTTTGGTCTTAATGCCATAAATGCTCATCACACCAAAAATAATGGTAGTCATAGCAAACGCTGATACCACACCAGCTGAGCCATTTACCATAAGCACGAAGCCAAGCAAAGGTGTAATTGCAAGCCCTGTAAGAAATGTGAAAACAAAGAGCATTGCAATATTAAGTCCGGGCTTAGAGCGAGAAAACATAAGCCCAAAGAGAGCTGCGATTTCTGCGATAAAAATCACCATTCTATTTTGGACGACCATTTCAAAGTTCATAAACCCAACAAGTGCACCGATTGTAGCGATGAGCAAGCTCGCACCAAAGAATTTGTAAGTGGTTTTTACAAAATTTACCAACGCAGAATCTCGCGCTTGAGCTACTGCACCGACATCAACTCCTGTGTAATTTCTATCATATAAAGCCATTTTTAACTCCTTAATAATTAAAGTTACGCTGTCATTGTAATGTATTTTTGTAAATGACGCGTCATTTTGCATTCCTAATGATAAAGGCAATGTTTTGCTTTAATAGATTCTTAATTTTTTCATCATCTATATGTTTTTTCCCCTCATCAAAGCCAAAGTATCTATCCACTCTCACTTTAAGTTCGCCATTTGAGTGTTGGGTAAGCGTTTTATTCCCCTCCACAAACTTAATAACAACTTTAGATTCCAAAATAGCTTCGTCTTCGCTTTTTATGACATTTATGTCCTTTGTCCCGCTTGCGAGGCTAAGGGCATAGCTCACTTCAATCTTTGCTACTCCTTTTGCATTTTTAGAATCAAACACAAAACAATTTGAACGCTCTAAGCTCTCTTTTACAAGATTTTTAAAATCATTAAGCGCGTAGTATTTTTGTGCATCGCTAATGGCTGTGATGTTTTTTTCATCAAAAGCAATACTACGCACAGGATTCTCGCAGGTTGGGATTGTTACTTCTGGGAGTGTGGGCTCTTTTGGCGTGCAAGCACCAAAAAACAATGCACCAAGCACGCAAAGGCTTAACGCAGGCAGTGTGATATGTTTCATCGTAATCTCCTTGTTATGTAAATTTAAAAGTGTATTATACATCAAACTAGATTAACCCCACAAGTTTTTTGGCTTTTGTATAAGTGGCTTGTGCGATAGGGCGCACTTTATCCGCGCTAGATTGGAGGATTTGCTTGATATGCGCGGGTTCTTTTATGAGGGCATTGTAGCTTTCTCTTATGGGGCGTAGAGATTCTATAATGAGCTCACTAAGCGCGTTTTTAAGCACACCATATCCCTTGCCTGCGAAATCCTGCGTAATTTGCTCTCTTGAGCATTTACTAAAAATCTCATACATACACAGCAAGTTATACAATCCAGCGCGCGACTGGTCAAAAACTATTTCACTTAGAGAATCTGTCGTAGCTTTTTTAATTTTACGCGTAATCACTTCGGGGCTATCAAGCAAGTAAATAGCGTGGTTTTCCCCCTTGTGTGATTTACTCATTTTGACTTGTGGGTCATCTAGTCCCATTATCCGTGCGCCAACCTTTGTGATAAGCGGGTTTGGAATCTTAAAGCATTCTCCAAAGTCGCGGTTAAATCGCTCTGCCACATCGCGCGTAAGCTCTAAATGCTGTTTTTGGTCTTCACCCACAGGGACAAAATCCGCATTATAAAGCAAAATATCCGCCGCCATAAGTGCGGGGTAGTTAAATAACCCAACGCTAATGGTCTTGCTTTTCGCACTCTTATCTTTGAATTGTGTCATTCTGCTCATATCGCCCATTGGGATATTGCAATCTAAAATCCACGCTAGCCCTGCGTGCTCATCAATTTGGCTTTGAACAAAAAGCATAGATTTATTTATATCAATCCCACAGGCAAGCAACATTGCAGCAAGTGCGTAAGTTTTAGATTCCAATTCTTTTGGGTTTTGGGGCATTGTTATGGAATGCGAATTAGCGATAAAAAAGATGTTTTCATACATTTCTTGGGAATCTACCCAATGCTTTATCGCTCCTAAATAGTTCCCTAGATGAATGTCGCCTGTGGGCTGAATGCCTGATATAACGCGTTTTTTACTCATTGATTTACCCCCACTTTAGCGTAATGCCACGCAAGCAACGGCATATTTGCTTTCGTGCGTGATACTAAGTGCAATGTGGCTAAACACAATCTTTGCGCTAAAATGTGCATTTGCTCTATCACTTAAAGTAATGTGCGGCGCGCCTTTAGAATCAATGTGTATGTGCATATCTAAAAATCCTAATTCCTTGCTAATCCCGCAGCCTAGTGCCTTACTTAGAGCTTCTTTGGCGGCAAAAAATCCAGCAATACGCGAAAAATTATATGATTTCACGCTGTCTTTATGTTTTAGACAGAGTGCAACTTCCTCATCACTTAAAAATCGCTTCAACCCTCGCAAGCCAAACTTAGATTCCAAGTTTTTTAAGCGAGAGATTTTCACTATGTCAATGCCTAGCAAATATTACCCTTAAAGAGTTATCCAATTAAAAAATGCGTGAAAAAGATATTTTTGATACTTCCATCAATGAGAAGTTCGTTTAGTCGTTGCACGATTTCATCTTTTACTCTATTTTTGCCCTTTGTTGTGGCGACTTCCTCTACGGATTTAGAAGAGAGAATCTCAATAATCGTATCAGAGATTATAGGGAGCTTTGTCTCTACTTCTGGCTGTGTTTCTGGTTTATCAAGCTCGATACTTACTTTGACGATAAGCACTTTTTTGCCCGTTTGTGTGAGGAGATTTATTTTGAATCCATCTTTATCGCCTACTTCAAGGATTGGTCCAATCTTGCCCCAATCCGAACCTCTTCCACTTACCACACTGCTCGTAGCGACTTTTGTCCCAGCTTGTTTGTTTGGCTCTGGTTGTGGTTGGACTTCCTCCACGACAGCTTCGTGCTCCGCTGGTGGATGAGATTCTTTGTTTTGTGAGAGGACGAGCACTATCAAAAGCGCAATGAGCAGTATAAGGACTACCGCTACACCAATAACCACAAATAAAATGGTTTTGTCTTTTTTAACAGCTTGAGTTGCCGCTTGTTCTTTTTGCTCTTCAGCCATAATGTCTCCTTAAACAAATTTGAGTGTCAATGTGTCGTGTGCAAACTATCAAATCCCATTCCCACAAGCACATAATTTGGATAAAGTAGTGTGATTTACATTAAAGTGTAGTATGAAATCGTGCTTTTTCCAAATTTTTTAGCGCGAATTTTAACATACTTTCCTAGATTTTTTGGCAAATTTATAATGCTAATGTGCTCAAAAGCAATTAAAAAGATGTGAGGATTGTGCAATGCAGTGATACATTCAAAGCATTGTTGCTCTAGCTCTTGCATTCCTTTGCGCGTGAAAAATGGCGGGTCTAAATACAGTAGGGTTTGACTTTGCGTGTTTTGTAGCATTTCAAACGAATGAAAGAAGCTTTGTTGGATAATATGTGCGCTTTGGGTTTTTTGTGTGAGATTCTTAGTATGTATGGAATCTAATCGCGCCAATGCTTTATTAAGATTAAGCTCTAGGATTTGGGTGATTTGTGGATTGATTTCATAAAACACCACCTTTTTTGCACCACGACTAAGTGCCTCTATGCCCATTGAGCCACTTCCACCAAAACCCTCGATAAATACGCAATCTACAACTTGATGTGCGATAGTATTAAAAAACGATTCACGCAAAATGCTTTTTGTTGGGCGAGTGAAGGCTTTGGGCGGGAGTTGCAATCGCAAGCCCTTTAGCGTGCCTGAATGTATGCGGATTGTTTGTATATCGCAAGATTTGAGCTTTTGGTTGCGTTGTGTGAGGGGTTTTTTAGATTCTAGGTTCATTTGGTTTATACCTTATATCGTGCTTAATGGGTCAATATCAATCTCAAAAGGGAATCTAAGGGCATTACTCATATGTCTTAACGCACTTAAGAGACTCTTTATAGAATGCGTGCGTAATAAAATATTATGGCGAAATTTCCCCCCAATTTTGATAATATCAGAGGCTTTCGCACCTACAATCTCAAAAGAATCTTTATGGTTAGCAAGATAGTTTTCTAAAAGTTTTTGTGTTTGTTGCATTCGTTGTAGGGAAGTTTGTTGTGCTTTATGTGAAAAACTGATATTTGCTAGTCGCATAAATGGTGGATAGCACTTTGGGCGTGTGTGTAATTCATATTCTAAAAATGTTTCATAATCATCTATAAAGCGTTTAAAAAATCCTTCATTAAGCGTTTGGATAAATACTTCGCCATTTTCCTTGCGCCCCGCTCGTCCTGCGATTTGCTCTAATAAGCTCATCGCCCTTTCATTTGCGCGGAAATCAGGCATATTAAGCACATAATCAATCCCCACAACTACGGATAATGCGACATTATGATAGTCGTGTCCTTTTGAAAGCATTTGTGTGCCAACAAGAACATCAAGTTTATGTGCGTTAAAGTCTTTTAATATACTTTTAAGCTTTGTGTGCGTGGTAATGCTGTCCCTATCAAATATCCCAATTTTTGCATATATGGCAGAATCTGCAAGATTTTGTTTGAGCTCTTTAGTGAATTCTTGCGTGCCGATTCTGCGACTTTGTAGATTTGTGCTTTGGCATTGTGGGCATTGATTGGGGATTGTTGTCGTGTAGCCACAATAATGGCACATTAGCGCGTTTTTGTCTAAATGTAGGCTCATATTGACACTGCAAAAGGCACATTGCACGCTTTGCGCGCATTCTTGGCAAAAGAGTGTTTTAAAATGAGCGCGAGTAGGGAGAAACACAATAACTTGTTGGTTACTTTTAAGTATTTGGGCAATTTTTTGGACCATAGATTCACTAAGTGGTGGGTGGTGGCTAAAAATATAGCTTTTGTGATTTCCAAAATGTCGCCCCTTAAGGCGAAAGAGCGTTTGTGATTTTTTAGCATTGCTATAAGTGCTAAGGCTTGGTGTGGCAGAACCAAGCAAAACTTTGATTTGACTATGCTTGCCAAGATAAAGACAAATATCGCGTGTGTTGTATCGTGGCGCACTTTGGGATTTATACGCATCATCGTGCTCTTCATCGACAATAATAAGCCCCAAATTATTTATTGGCAAAAAGAGCGCAGACCGTGCGCCTGCGATGATTTTTATCTCATTAGATTCCAATTTAGCTAAAATCTCTTTTTTGTTTTTTGTGTTTATTTTTGAGTGCCAGATTCCTACCCGTTCGCCAAATACGCTCTTTAATCGCATTTCAATTTGTGGCGTGAGTGAAATCTCAGGCATTAAAAAAAGCGCGGTTTTTCCTGCTTGTAGCGTTTGAGCGATGAGGTGCATATACACTTCTGTCTTGCCACTGCCTGTATCGCCAAAAAGCAGGGCATTTTGATTGTTTTGTGTAAAGTGGAGGGCTTGGAGTTGCTTTGAAGAGAGTGCATTTAAGTGGGTAAAATCTTGTTTGATTGCTTGTTTCGTGTGGGAATCTGCGTTTGCCAATGGTGTAAAAAGCGAAAAACTTTGAGAAAAAGAACAGCAATAATACTGCTCTATAAATCGTGCGAGGATTTTTTGGTGTGGCAAAAAGTGTATATTTGCTTTTATAGCTTGTTTGCATTCAAAGTCTGCACTCTCACAAGGTGCGACAAAAACCCCCAAGCACGAAAAATCCTTAATCTCTATATGAAAAATATCGCCAAATTCAGCATCCGTGGAGACTTTATAAGTTAGTAGTGGAGAGTTTCTGCCAAGTGGTGCGATGAATCCAAGTGATTGCACAAAGTTTCAACCTCCTTACATTACTCAAATATTGAGAGTTAGGAAGTTTGTGCGTTTTGATTCTTTTTAAGCACAGATTCTAAGGCTAAATCAAGAGACTCCATAGGGTCTAGCTCCGCAGAATCGATTTCATCGAGGGCATTTATAGAATCTTTAAATTCCGATACATTGAGAGGCTTGAAATCTTCCATATTGGTCGCGGGTGTCAAATGTTGCAAATCTGTTTCATCGTAAGGCATTTGATAACCTCCCATATCTCGTGTATAAGATACTCCAACTTGTGTGTTTTGATAAGATTCTTGAGTGTTTTGCAACACATCAATCTCACCACACAAGCTCTCCAAAGTATCGCGGATTCTCGCGTGCTCCTGAGTTTTCCACACATAGGCTTGAAGCAAGTCGAGTATATCGACTGAGCGTCTGCGCCCATTAGTGTAAAAAAAGTTGTATAACTCATTTTTCACACTCAACGGATAGTTTTTAATCGTAAGCGCAAGCAAGCTATTATCCAACAAGATAGGGAGCTCGTCTTCGTATTCGTCCTCGCGCCTAGCGTTGTGTGTGAGAGAATTATACGCACCAGATTCTGTAAAATCACTCATCTAAGACCCTCTTCAATTCTACTAAAAAGCTCTTCGATATTCGTCTTTTGCAAGCCAATACTCTCATAGAGATTTGAGATTTGCTGTTGCTTTGACTCATTTTCTGCACGAAGTTTGCTTACTTCAAGTCGCAAAGATTCTATCTCATCTTTTTGAGAGGCTATTTTACGGAGCATTTGCTCGATTTTCTGTGAAAGCCTATCCATAATTTGAGAATCCATTCTTTGTCCTTAAAGTTTTTTAGTAAAATAGCAAATTATAACACAAGCAATCAATTTTGCAACATAAAGTTTTAATTTTTGTGAGGATATTATGGAAAAGTTTCATTTACAGGCAAGTTTTTCCCCATCAGGCGACCAGCCACAAGCGATACGCAAAATCACGCAAAGTTTCTCACAAGGGGCGCGATATGCCACGCTTTTAGGCGTTACGGGCAGTGGCAAGACATTCACTATGGCAAATATCATCGCCACACTCAATATGCCAACACTCATAATGACGCACAACAAAACCCTTGCAGCCCAGCTTTATAGCGAGTTTAAGGGCTTTTTCCCGCGCAATAAAGTGGAGTATTTCATAAGCCATTTTGATTACTACCAGCCCGAAGCCTACATTCCGCGCAGGGACTTATTTATCGAAAAAGATTCGAGCATAAATGACGATTTGGAGCGATTGCGACTTAGCGCGACTACTTCGCTTCTTGCGTATGATGATGTCATCGTGGTGGCGAGCGTGAGTGCGAACTACGGGCTAGGCAACCCCGCTGAATACCTCACAATGATAGAAAAAATCGAGGTAGGCGAGTCGCGCAATCAAAAAGAGTTTCTCATAAAGCTCGTAGATATGGGCTACACGCGCAATGACACGGCGTTTGAGCGTGGGGAGTTTCGCGTGAGCGGGGAGGTGGTGGATATTTTCCCAGCCTACAATGAGAGCGAGTTTATCCGCATTGAGTTTTTTGGCGATGAGGTGGAGCAAATCGCGGTGTATGAGGCGATAGAGCGACAAAAGCTAAAAGTGCTAGATTCCTTTGTGCTGTATGCGGCAAATCAATTTATAGTCGGGGCAAATCGGCTAAGCGAGGCGATACATAATATCGAAGTGGAGCTTGATTCTCGGCTTTCAGAATTTAAAGCGCAGGGCAAAGAAGTGGAATACCAGCGACTAAAAGGACGCACGGAGTTTGACTTAGAAATGATACGCGAAAGTGGAATCTGCAAAGGCATCGAAAACTACGCAAGACATCTCACGGGGAAAAGGGCAGGGGAGACGCCTTATTGCCTACTAGATTATTTCGAGCAAAAAAACAAGCCCTATTTAGTCATAGTCGATGAGTCCCATGCGAGTTTGCCACAATTTGGCGGAATGTTCGCGGGGGATAGAAGTCGCAAAGAAGTGCTTGTGGAGTATGGATTTCGCCTGCCTAGCGCGCTAGATAATCGCCCGCTAATGTTTGAGGAATTTATCCATAAAGCCCCGCATTTTCTCTTTGTTTCAGCCACGCCCGCACGGCTTGAGATTGAGCTTAGCGGGGCAAATATCGCCGAGCAGATTATCCGCCCCACAGGACTGCTTGACCCGCTTTATGAAGTGCGCGATAGTGGCAATCAAGTGCTTGATTTGCTCGATGAAATAAAAGAGCGTGTAGAGAAAAAACAGCGCGTTTTGATTACCACGCTTACCAAAAAAATGGCAGAAGAGCTGACAAAATATTACAGCGAGCTAGGCATAAAGACGCGCTATATGCACAGCGACATTGATGCTATCGAGCGCAACCACTTGATACGCGCTCTGCGGCTTGGCGAATTTGATGTGCTTGTGGGGATAAATCTTTTGCGTGAGGGGCTTGATTTACCCGAAGTCTCGTTAATTGCGATATTAGACGCGGATAAAGAGGGGTTTTTACGTAGTGAAACAAGCCTTATCCAAACGATGGGGCGGGCAGCACGAAATGTGGAGGGCAAGGTGATTTTATACTCGGCTAAAGATAAAAATGGCAATCTTACTATCACGGGTTCTATGAAGCGAGCGTTTGAAATCACAGACTATCGCAGGGGCAAGCAAGAAGCCTACAACAAAGCGCATAATATCACACCAAAGGGCGTCTCACGCAATGTCGAGCAGGAGCTAAAGATTGAGTCAAGCGGACTATCCCAACTCTATGAATCAGGGCGCAAAAAAGGTGCGAAAATCCCCAAAAGCGAGCGAGAATCTATCATAAAAGAGCTAAAAAAACAAATGCTACAAGCGGCTAAAAATTTAGAATTTGAAGAAGCCGCACGACTACGCGATGAAATCGCACGCATCAAGGCGATGTAGTGGCATTGAGGCTATTTATTGATATTAAACAGCTGATTTTTTGGTAGAATGTTAATCTTAAAGCTATATGTCATTATTAAGGATTAAGGAGCAATGACAATGAATCTATTATCGTTATTTTCGGGTTGCGGTGGAATGGATATAGGATTTGAGGGCGGCTTTGAGTGCCACGCTAAATCCATAAACACAATTTTACATAACGATTGGGTTGATGATTCTATTAGCGGGGGGGGGGGGGAATTGGCTAAAGCTAAAAAAGACAAAATTTAAGACAATTTTTGCAAACGATATAAAACAATCCGCAAAAACCGCTTGGGTAACATATTTTAGCAAGTCCAAACAAAACGCAGATAAAATCTTTTTCACTGAAAGCATCGTAGATTTAGTAAAAGCACATAAAAATGGCGCAAAGATTTTCCCAAATAATATTGACATTCTCACAGGTGGATTTCCCTGTCAAGACTTCTCTATCGCTGGTAAAAGGCTAGGATTTGATTCACAAAAAAATCACAACGGCTCAAAAATAGAAATTGACGCACCGACAAATGAAAACAGAGGGCAACTCTACATTTGGATGCGTGAAGTTATCGCAATCACTCGCCCAAAAATCTTTATTGCTGAAAATGTAAAAGGACTAACGAATCTAAAAAATGCAAAAGAAATCATAGAGAGAGACTTTGCAAATATTTGCAATGGTGGATACATTGTGATTTCTGCAAAGGTGCTACAAGCCGCAGATTATGGTGTGCCACAATCTAGGGAGAGAGTGATATTTTTTGGATTTCAAAAAAATGCGCTAACTAAAAAAGCATTGTCCGCACTCGCACAAAAACATATTCCACTCAAATACGACCCATATCCGCCTCCCACACACGCGCATAAAAGGGTAACCTGCGCCGAAGTGTTAAGCGACTTAAATGAGCCCGAAAACGAGCCTATCGATAAATCACAAATGGCATATTCAAAGGCAAAATATATGGGAGGACATTGTCAAGGGCAAAGTGAAATCAATATGCAATCAGTTGCACCGACAATTAGAGCGGAACATCACGGTAATATCGAATTTAGGCGTTTGAGTGCAGAAAATGGTGGCAAAAATGTAGGCGAACTAGCGCAAGGGCTAAAACAGCGCAGATTAAGCGTGAGAGAATGCGCTAGATTACAAAGTTTTCCCAATGATTATGAATTTATTTTAGATAGCGGTAATAAATTTGGGAGTTTAAGCGCATCAGAGGCATACAAACTCATAGGTAATGCCGTCCCTCCACTTTTGGCATACTATATCGCCAAAAGATTGGAGACAAATTGGGAATTATACTTTGGGGGCAAAAATGATAGTTGCCACAAATAATAAACCTACGATTGATGATTTCGCATCGTTAATGAAAAATGCGGATATTTTGCTAAACATTGAAGCAAAATCTAATAGCAGAATAAAACAATTTGATTGGGAGGATTTAGAAAAATTTGTATGTAAAACGCTTGAAATTTGCGCAAAAAACACAACATTTGAAAATAAAATCACACTAATGTCAGGGAAGTATTTCCCAGATATTGTCGCAGAAAAATACTATGGCATTGAGGTAAAAAGCACCAAAGGCGACCATTGGACTACCACAGGTGGCAGTATTTTAGAGGGCTCTAGAATAGATAGCGTTGAGCGAATCTTTTTGACATTTGGCAAATTAGGTGGCAAATGTGCTGAATTTTTAAGCAGACCTTATGAAGATTGCTTATATGAAATCGCAACAACGCATTATCCACGATACAAAATTGATATGCGACTAGAAAAAGGCAATAGCATATTTGATAAAATGGGAATTTCGTATGATGAATTAAGAAACGACAAAGACCCTATTTTAAAAATATCACGATACTACAAAAAACAACTAAAAGAAGGTGAAAAATTATGGTGGGCATCAAGTGCAGAATCTGAAACAACATCGCCATCAATTTTACGATTTTGGAATAATTTATCAGGCGATGAGAAAAAGGATTTAATGCTAAAAGGTTTGATTTTGTTCCCCGAAGTTGTTGTGGGACAATATAATAATTTTTCAATGTGGTTAGTTGCACAAAAGGGTATTATATGCCCAAATGTGCGGGATTTATTTTCTGCTGGCGGGAAATTTGAGGGACTTCCAGCGGTGTATAAGCGAATACACGAAAATCGTAATCAAATAGAATACATATTACTACAAATAAATGAGGAATCGTTGCTTAATCATTGGGAACAAAGTGATTATAAAAAAAGCAATAAGTTAAGTATATGGATAAATATGATTAGTGGTTACAATAAAGAGCAATCAAAAATAAAGCAAATTCTAAATAATTGGTTTAGTGGCTCTTTAAATTGATAAAAATATATGCAAAAAATCTTAAAAATATTACAAGGTGTTAGAAATCACACTTCTGCGTGATGAGATTGCGAGAATCAAGGCGATGTAGCTATATTGCTTGGATACTTTGCTATGCTTAAATATGAAAAATACCGTCATTGCGAGCGAGCAAGGCTAGCGTGGCAATCTATACACCAAACCTAAACCCCTATGCTATCAAACTCTCTCATCGCGCTTTGTAGGTCGCTTTTTATCATCGTAGCGATTTCACGCGGAGCAGGTAAATCCTCCAAATCCCCCAAACTCTCATCTTTTAGCCAAAAAATATCTAAATTTGCCTTATCCCTTGCCAAAATAGATTCCGCGCTAAATGCCCTAAATCGCTCACTCTCTACGCGCTTAGTAAAATTATCCGCACAAAAGCATTTCTCAAAATCGCTTAAATGCTCCGCACTCAAAGGATTGCTAACCAAACTTAGATTGACATTACTACGCAAGTCATACACCCACACTTTATCCGTGCGCATTCCCTTGCTTAAAGGCTCATATTTGTCAAAAAACAGCACATTTGCCTTAACGCCTTGCGCGTAAAATATCCCTGTGGGCAGACGCAAAATCGTATGCAGATTAAATTCGCTCAAAAGTCTTTTACGCACTTTCTCCCCAGCCCCGCCCTCGAAAAGCACATTATCAGGCAAAACCACCGCAGCTTTGCCACCGATTTTTAGCAGACTCATAATGTGTTGGAGAAAATTAAGCTGTTTGTTGCTAGTCGTAGCTATGAAGTCCTCCCGCGTATATGTCTCACTCTCACGCTTTATGCTCCCATCTTCGCCCATTATTTTGGTGCTAGATTTTTTGCCAAAGGGCGGATTTGTGAGAATCATATCAAAGCGCACATTGCCTAGCTCTAATAGCGAATCGCCCTCTATGACTAATGGGCGTTGTGCTTTATTGCTATCAAACCCCACGCCAAGCCCGTGCAAAAAGAGATTCATAGCGCATAGACTTACCACCAAAGGCGTTATATCCTTGCCATAGAGCTTATCCTCGCGAAGTGTGCGCAAAACCTCGCTATCTTTGCTCTGTGCTTTCATATACGCATAAGCCGCGAGTAAAAATCCGCCCGTCCCACACGCAGGGTCGCACACACTCATTTCGGGCTTTGGGCGCATAAGCCGCACGATACTCTCACATAGCACTCTTGGCGTGAAATACTGCCCCGCCCCAGCCTTTGTCTCTGTGGCGTTTTTTGCCAAAAGTCCCTCATAAATCGCGCCTTTGACATCGACACTAAGCCCTAGCCAAGTCTCCCCATCGACTAGGCTTATAAGTCGTTTGAGTTTGGCGGGTTCGTTGATTTTATTTTGCGCTTTTTGGTAAATCGTGCCGACTATCCCGCTTTGTTTGGAGAGTTCGTTTAAAGCCCTACTATACGCGCTTTCTAGCTCTAAGCCATCAAGCTTTTTTAAAATCTCCCAGCGAAATTCAAGCGGGATTAGCGAAGTTGCGTTAGGATTCACGCTTGCGATTTCACTCTCCATTTTTAAAAACAGCAAGTAGCTAAGTTGCGCCACATAGTCCGTGTAGCTTACGCCACTATCACGCAATATATTTGCATAGTCCCAAACTTTTGCGATTAGATTTTGTGCGTTCATTTGTCGTCCTTTATATGAGTTTGCCCATAAAGGCGGATTTTAGGAGGCTTGATTTGAGTTGCTTTGCGTTTTTTAGCGCGGAGTCTATAAACGCGCTTGTTTTATCCGCGCTACTAAAATGCTTTTCTAAAATCTCTACGATTTGCTTTTGGGTTTGCAAGGGTGGCAGGGGGATAGCAACTTGCTTAACCCTATCAATGCTTAAATTCTTCACGGTCGAGCCTGTGGCTAACTTTGAAAATTCAGCATAAATTTGATTTGAAATCAAGGCGTAATAAGCGTATTCCTCATCAATTAGCTTTTTGATATTTCTAAAAACTACCCAACCATCGTGAATGCAACCTGTCGTTTTCATAATGTAAGGACGCCCAAAACTCATAGAATTTGACAAAATCAAATCTCCAATTTCAACAAACCTTGAATGTTTTTTGCCATCTGGCTTGATTTTTTCAGCTGTCGAATAAATATATTTTGAGACATTTTTGGTATCACCAATTTTTATCCAATTTATGCCGTTTTCATCGTTTGTCAAAAATTGCTTTATAGGGCGTGGCGAACCTCCACGCTCAATCAAAAATATATCCCCAAGCGTTTTAATTTGCCACGATTTTGGGATAGAATCCACCCACCCCCTAGCCCCCTCCGCAAGGGAGGGGGATTTTTTACTATTTGTTTGCATTAGTTTAGCTTCCGTGATTGTAGAGAGAATAATCATAGTCTATACAAACCAAGTAAAAAGTATCTATTTGTCTAAATCCACAAGCGCGGAATTTTTGAGAGCCAAAGCGAAAAGTATCTATTTTGTCGTTTTTTGATTTGCCACATTTATCAATAAAATATGTTTGGATGCACTCCACTTGTATATCTTGCAATGGGAAGTGTTCGTGTCCATATTCTTGTTGTTTTCTTGTCTGATAAATCTCATTCCAAGTTCTTTTGCAAATATAGTGAAAAAGTCCTAATAATGCAGTGTTGAATTTTTTAGAGTTTTGGTTATTTGTTTGTGAGTGTTTTTTGTCTAAACATAAGCCATAATTTGTATTGTCTATTATGGCTTTTTCTAGCGATATAAGGCATTTTTTATTATCAGTCTCTACAAGCCTACGATTTATAGTAGGCTTGTAAGATGATTTTATAATCCTCTTGTTTTTGCCCATTAAACCTCTTCCACATAGTGCTTGAAATACTTTTTCATATCGCTTTGTGGAATCTCGATATTTTTTTTGCCCTCTTTGTAATTATCTCTCCACGGGTCCTCTTGGTGCGTTTTATCGCGCAATCTCCACGCTGAATATTGCCCCATAAGCTGAAAGACATCTTCGATGAGTTCTTTTTCTTTTTTGCCTAGCTTTTTTATCTCATCATCAGGCATTTTGTATTTATTTGTTGGGATAAAATTTGCATTTGGCTTTGGCAATGGTTTTAAGCCTGTATAAACTTCTTTAACCACAGGTCCGTGTTGCCACGCTAAAATTTTTTCATCGAACAAAGGCTTATTATAAAGTGCCAAATAATAACCTTGCGCATAATAAAGCAATTTTTGGATTTTAAGCTTTGATAGGTCGCTTTTTTCTTCGCTGTCTTTGCATTCGTTGTCATTTAGGGTAATAAAATACCTTGCTACTTGCATTGCCTCCATATTCACTCCTTTTGACTTTTTGTGGTGTAATTTTAACAAACTTTTTATTAAGATTTGCGCAACATATCGTCAAATCTATAAAAGCATTATTGCAAAATTGATTGTGTCAAGCAAAATTTAGCCCACATAAATTTTTAACCCTACCCCGCTTTTAGCCTTAACTTGCTTTTAATCCCGCGATGAGTGCCAAATTTAGCTCATCAAGCAAAGGGGCGAAGTTTTCGCCAAAAAGTGCTTTTGCGACAAAGATTCCATTTGTGTCGCCACACGCGTCATTTAGCCCTTGCAAATCATCGCTTGATAGATAAGCATTTGCGATAATGTAGTCTTTTATGTGGGTGAGAAAATCTAGTTGCTCCGCGCTAAACTCTATGCCCTTTTTGATTTGCCGTCCTTTGAAAAGCTCAAAGCGCGAATTTGCCACACCGCCAAAATCTCGCAATTCACTATCAAATCCTAGCTCAAATCGCACAAGTTGGATAAGATTTGTAAGCTTTGATTCGGCATTTTTTAGGTGCTTTACGCGCTCTTTTTGCGTGAGTGCGTAGGCATTCCATAGATTTGCAATCCCTAGCCCTGCAAATTTTAGCTTCTCGTGTAGCTCGTTTATGAGATTTCGCGTCAAATGCCTTTTGGCATAGCTTTGTGCGTAGATGATTTGCAGAGCTTGTAGCTCGTCTTTGTGCGTTGTGAGAAACTCTTTGAAATTTGCGATTTGTTGAAGCGCGTTATCTGTCGAAAATGCGCCTGTGATGACTTCATCTACGCTTATATCATCAATGTAGATAAAGTTTTTACTCGCCATTTCAAGCAAATGTTGGCGCAAAAGCGGGTTGTTAAAGGGCATAAGCGCGGAGTCGCGGATAGATTCTATTTGCGCTTCGCTTTTGCCCTCGCAAAAATCGCTATCAATGCACTCGCTCAAATCCCGCGCTAATTCGCGCAAATCTTTGCCTTTTTTGTCATTTATCGCACTTAAATTTCTTGCTAGTTCATTGTCTTGTGGCGTGGCGTTTAGCGCAAGTTTTGACAAACGATTTGCAAGGCTAGATATAGTGTCCTCATCATTTGCGCCCATTGCGATAGATTCTAGCAATTTTTTAAAGCTCACGCCCTTTTTGCGCTCTAGGGGTGAAGAAATGCTTTTTAGACTTTCTGTTACGCCTACCGCGTCAATGACAAAGAAATGATTTTTGCCATTTGCATTTGGTGTAACTTCTTTTAAGCTATCTTTATTTACTACTCGCACGCCACGCCCTAGCATTTGCTCATAGTAGAGCTTTGATTTCACATCGCGCATAAAGATAAGCACTTCTAGGGGCTTTATATCCGTGCCTGTGGCTATCATATCGACCGTTACGGCTATGCGAAACTTTGGACTTGTGCGAAACTCGGCAATAAGCTCTTTTGGGCTTTGTTTGCCTATGTTGTAAGTGATTTTTTGGCAAAAGTCATTATCAGCGTTAAAGACTTCACGGGCGATGCGGACAATCTCTTCGGCGTGTGCGTCATCTTTGGCAAAAATCAGCGTCTTTGGAATCCACGCTTTATCATTTGCGCGTTCTGGGAAAAGCTGGGTAAAAAGGCTATTTTTGTAGCATTCTAAAATGGTGCGAATCTGATTTAGCGCGACTACGCTTCTATCTAAATCCGCTTTTTTATACTCCAAATCCTCATCTATGCTTTCATAGATGAGCTTTCTTGTGCGTTTGTCGCGCTTTGGCACGGCGAAATGCCCATCACTTGCTTCGATAACTCCGCCATTCTCGCTGATTTTTGTAGCGATGCGGAAAATCTCAAAGCCAACATTTACGCCATCGATTATGCTTTTTTCAAGCGGATATTCGCTCACCATATTTCGCGCGAAAAATCCTAGCGTGTGTTTGCTAGGCGTGGCAGAAAGCCCGATGATAAAGGCATCAAAGTATTCTAGCACTTGTCGCCACTCGCCATAAATGCTTCTATGGCACTCATCTACGATGATAAAGTCAAAAAAATCTATGGGGAAAGTGGGATTGTAGCGAAGCTCTTTTGGTGGCGTGTGCTGTGCTGTGTTGCTATCAAACGCTGAATGCTCTTCATTTGCGCTATCAAACTCTGCCTCACCTTTTAGTAAAGAATAAAGCCGCTGAATCGTGGTAATGACGAGCTTTGAATCCTTGTCAATGTGGTTTGTTTGCAAGTGATTTGTAATGTAGATTTCGCTAAATTTGCGATTGTCATTTGGGAGGCGGAAATTATCAAATTCTTTTTTGGCTTGTTCGCCTAGATTGTTTCTATCCACAAGAAAGAGAATGCGCCCCGCGTTTGCGTGGGTAAAAAGCCTAGCAACAAAATTGCACGCGGTAAAGGTTTTGCCCGCACCCGTTGCCATTTGGATAAGCGCGCGGGGTTTGTTTAGGGACAGGGATTTTTCAAGCGCGGTGATAGCCTCTGCTTGGCAGGGGCGCAAATGCGTAGAATCTAGCGGGATTTGGGGGAGAGTGGTGAGATTTTGTCGCAGGGTGCTTTTAGACTCTAGTTTGTCAAGCAGAGATTTTGGCGTGTGAAAGGCAAAAACACGCCTAGCTCTTTTGCCTTGCGCGTGCGATTCGCGTAAATCAGTGAAAAATATCTCGCCTCCATTGCTCTCATACAAAAACGGCAGGGGATTTGCCCACGCTTTTAGATTTGTCGGTAAATGCGTGGCGTAGTGCTTGCTTTGCGCGTGTGCGCCACTTAATGTCTTGCCCTCTCTTTTTGCCTCGATGACACCGCACACCCTGCCCTCGATAAAAAGTAAGTAGTCTGCCTCGCTCCCATCACTCATCATAAATTCACGCACAGCAACGGCTGAAATGTCCTGCCCTTGTGCTTTGGCAAGGCGGTTAAACTCTGCTTTATCTTGCAGGACAAACCCGCAAGACTCTAGCAACTCATCGATATTTATGCGCGTTTTTGCTTCGTCTTTCATCATCGCTCATAACCCCAATCATTTAGGAATACACTCACATTTTCAACGCGCTATTATAGCATTTGATTTAGGATAAATGCACGCACAAGAATGCTAACACACAAAAGCACCATAGAGCGCAAATACAGGGCGAAAGTGTCTAAACCTCGCTCATTATATCACTTAAAGCCACGCTTGCGAGGTAGGATTCTAGCACTTTTTGCGCATCGGCAAAACGAGAATCTAAAATGCTGTGAATATGCTTGCCAAGCGGGCAGAGCGTGTTAAAGTGTGAAAAATTGCGTGTATATTGTCCCTACTATTAAATAAATTTTCTTATAATGCGCTCCGTGATAAGAATGATTTATCACAACAAATCACAACAAATAAAGGAGAAACTATGTTTGAATTACGAGCATTACCTTACCAAAAAGACGCATTTGGGGACTTCCTAAGCCCTATCACATTTGACTTTCACTATGGCAAGCATCATCAAACTTATGTCAATAATCTTAACAATTTGACTAAGGGCGGCGATTACGAAAATGCCGAGCTTTATGACATTATCAAAAAGTCTAGTGGCGGGGTGTTTAACAACGCTGCGCAGGTGTATAATCACGATTTTTATTGGGATTGTATCACGCCAAAGGGCGATGTGAGTGCGATGAGCGAGGAGCTAAAAGGGGCTTTAAATTCTGAATTTGGTAGCCTTGATGGATTTAGAGAGAAATTTTTGGCTGCCGCCACTACGCTATTTGGCTCTGGGTGGTGCTGGCTCGTGCTTAATGCGCAAAGCAAAAAGCTAGAAATCGTGCAAACAAGCAATGCTGCCACGCCAATCACAGAGGATAAAATCCCGCTACTTGTGGTAGATGTGTGGGAGCACGCGTATTATATCGACCATAAAAACGCGCGCCCTGCGTATTTGGAAAAATACTTCGCGCATATAAATTGGGGCTTTGTCTCTAAGGCGTATGAATGGGCGCAAAAAGAGGGCGTAAGCTCGGTTAGATTTTATATAAACGAGTTGCATAAAAAGTAGCGAGAAGTGCTCAATGCACTTTGTTTATATAAGTTTTTAGATTCCGCATTTTAGCGGAATCTTTGTGATGTAAAGTTGTTGTAAAAACTTTGCAATAGCTAGATTTATTAAGTTAGTTATACTTGTCGCAACCTTCTTGATTTCCTAAATCACACGCCTTGCCATAGAGTTCCCGTGCGAGTTGAGGATTTGTTCTTGTGCCATAGCCAAAGAGATACATATCCCCAAGAAATACACAACCCACACCATATCCTAAATCACAGGACTTTTTCATATATTTGAGTGCTTGTGCGTAGTTTTGTTCCACGCCTTTACCCTTGCCAAATACTCCACGCCCTTTTAAGAAAATCCGTCCTAATGTAACACAACAATGGGTTTGCCAACCTATATTTTGGGCTTTTTCACAATTTTGTGTTAAATAGTTTATGATTCTCATATCGCCTGTCTTATAATGCAAATCTATAAAATCTCTTTCTCGAAAAGGTATGTTTTTGCACTCATCACCTTCCATATTGTTTATGATACATTCTTTTGCCTTTGCGAGTCGTTCGGGATTATCGTATTGATGCAAATCGTTGGCATAGCTTAGGCCTAGCATTACTAATAAAAGACTTAAAAAAAGTTTAATGTGGTTCATTTAATCTCCTTTGAAAGTTTATGGACAGAGATAAAAATTTGCTTCTTGATGGTATCTACTGACGCTATAAGAGTTCGTTATAGGTGTGTTTGATTGTGTGGTAGCACTGCCATAGGCATAATTACCATTAGAACCATAGGCTTGTGCATTCGTAGTGGAATAAGTAGGCACAAAAGTCGTATAAGTGCCACTTACTGTGTTTAAGTATTCACTAAATGCAACAGAAAAATTTGCACCTACTTTTTTGGCAGCCTTTTTTATTTTTATATTAGCTTCCTTTTCTAGTGAACCCTCAAAAGCAGAACCTCCTATATAGAGACAATCATAAAGTATTTGTAGTGAGGCAACATACATTATGTATTCTGTGGCATTTGCTGCTTGTATAGAGCGAAACTCATTTGTTGGGTAATCACCACTAGATTTTAGTTTGGCTACTTGGGCGGGTGTTAGTGTTGGTTTATAAAACTTTATAAAGGCATTATCTGCGCAGCTACATAACCAAAATCCTATACTTACCAAAAATATCCCAAAGATTCTATGTCGTGTCATCTTTGTCCCCTTAGATTATTTAATGTTTTGGTTGCTAAATCCCTGTATTGTTTTTCCACTTTAGTGGAGTTTTGTATATTTTCTAAAGCCTCTATATGTTTATTTGCTTCAACAATCTTAAAGGCAATATTAAGACGAAAATCTTTGGTCGTAATTGTGCTGTTTTTAAAGTTTTGTTCAACATTGGCAATGAGTGTGGCTTTATCAATAGCCCCTTGCTTGTATTTGATAACGGGCTCAATACTGCACGCTATAAATCCCTTACCAGCACGCCGTAAGTATTTATGAAGTTCTTGTCTTGTCATATTTTCTCCTTAAATCTTTGATTTTTTGCAAAAAATCCATAGGTTTATAGACTTACATAAGTAATTCTACCCCCCCCCCTACTTAAACTTTGCTTAAATGAAATATCAAAGAGCAAATAGGAGAATCTTAAATCATCATAAAAGCTATGTTGGCGATAGTTAGGGTTTTATGCGTGGTGATTCTTAGGCTTTAAGGCGCGGATTTTGTATGGAGAATTGTTATGGGCAGAGATAAAATAATGCGCCGTTGCGCGGGATATTACCACTTGCAGAAGTGCTCCTAGAGACATATTCACCATAAGTGATATAGTAGTTCGCGCCGACTTTTTGGGCGAGTTGTCTTGGAGATTCTATATGGTTTGTGATGAAGTTTAGTCGCTCCATTCTTTGGAATTCTGTGCTTCCTATGCACACACAACCATAAATGTTGATGAGGGATTTATGAAGTGCTTGTGCTTGCAAAACATTTAATCCAATTTGAGAATCTAGCTTATTAGGATAGTTTGCGTTGTTTTTGAGTTTTTTAATTTTTTTCTCCGAGATGAGGGGTTTATAATGTCTTGTGTATAAATCAATGGGCTTGCTCCCAGCACAGCCCCACAGCACAAGGTTTGCTAACAATCCAAAATAGAGAGTGAGTTTTTGCAGTATTTGTGCCATTGTTACTCTTTAGGCAAGAAATGAAAGAGTGTGATTTCACTCTCGCTTAGCACGCGCATAGGTGGTCCCCAATAGCCTGTCCCTTGATTGATGTAGAGCGAAGTATTTTGGTTGATTTTAGCTAAGCCTTTGAGATAGGGCTGCTGAAGCAACACAAGCAATGAAAATGGGAAAATCTGCCCGCCGTGCGTATGCCCGCTAAGGATAAGCGCGACATTTTGTGTGAGTTCTGGGCGTTGATTTTCAAGGGTTAAAAATTCCTCGATTATTTTTGGTTGATGAGAGAGTAGGATTATGGGCGGGCATTGATTTGCCTCGTGCATTGCATTTTGTGGGCAATGACTTAACTCAAGCGTTTCTTTTAGCTTTGGTGGGAGATTATAAGGGGTGAAAGCCTCTCTTGTGCCTACTAAATCAGCAATTCCAGCGATAACAATCTCATTGCTGCCAGCGCGTATAGCCTCACTCTCATTGATAAGCAGATGGAATCCCAAACTTTGTAGTTTGGCGATGATGTTTTGCAAATCGTGGAAATACTCGTGATTCCCTAGTGCGTAATACACGCCATATTGTGCCTGAAGATTCCCAAGTTCATTTACAGCACTCTCTACTAAGTGAAGTTTGGAATCAATAATATCCCCCGTCAAAAAAACTATATCAGGTTGCAACGCATTCACGCGCTCCACTATTGAGCGCACACGCGTAGAATCCATTAGCCCGCCAATATGTACATCGCTGAGTTGCACAGCTTTAAGCGGAGTTTTTAATCCATTTATGACAAATGGCACTTCATACACCACAGGCTCTTTTGCCCCGCCAATAAGCCCGATGATGATAAACACGATAGCCAAGATTCCGCACGCACGCTTGAGGTTGTAGCGCATTTTTGCGCGCTTTGATTTGTCCTTTATCGCGTAGATGAAAAGCGAACAGATTTGATATATAAGTGTGATAATGGTGAGACAAAAGGCAACACCAATGCTAAGAGAGAGGAGTAAAAATAAGGCTTGAGAGGGCGGGTCTTTATGCAGGAGTGCGAAATACGCCGCACAACCGATAAAATTAAGCCAAATAAACACGAGCCAAAATGCCTTAAAAAGTGTAGTCGTGGCAAAAGACTTGAAAAGGACTTTATAAATGTAAAAATGCAGTAGCCCAAACACTGCCACCGACATAAGTGGAAAAAGATAATTTTGCATTTGGAAAAGTTGAACTTTTGCTTCCATAATAACTCCTATTTTTGTGGGATAAACGGTCTGCCAATCTTACTAAAATCAATCAAATCTTGCACGGTTTGGATAGAATCTGGAATGCACAAAGAGGCAATTTTAAACACTTCAAGCGCAGTGAGTGCGTCAGCATAAGCGCGGTGGCTTATTGGCGTGTTGATTCCCAAAAAAGTGTTTAAAAAACTAAGCGAATAGCGCGGAGAGAGGATACACTGCTTAGCTAAATCAATGGTGCAAAGTTTGGGACATAATAATCCTGCGATTGCGTTTTGCTGGAAGCTAAAGTCCAAAAAGTTATAATCAAACCCCACATTATGTGCGACAAAAATACAATCTTGCAAAAAAAGTCGAAATTTTTCTAACACTTCTTTTTGACTCGGGGCGTTTGCTAAATCTTTAGTATAAATGCCTGTGAGCGTGCTAATCTCATCTGGCACACTAGGCGCATAGACATAGCTTTCAAATGTATTGATAATCACGCCATTTTGGTATTGTATCGCGCCAATTTCGATAATTTGAGAATCTTTTGGTTTCGCACCTGTAGTCTCAATATCCACAAAGCAAAATTTCGCCTCACGCCAATGTATAAGGCGCGTGCCAAGCGCAAAACTATCATCAAGTTCAACAAATGGGAATCCATAGGCTTTAAGGATTTCTAATTGCGTATCCACATCGCTAAGCAATCCCGCACACTGCGCCACATATTGCCTAAATGCGTCTTTTTGCATAGGAGCGGAGTGAAGCTTTTCTAAAAGGGGGGCAAATGTCGCCATTTATGAGATTTTGCTCCCATTTTTACGCGCAGATTCTATCCCAAGCAGACTTAATCCACTTTCATCACCACAGCTTAAAATCATTCCCTCGCTTAGTAGCCCCATAATTTTGGCGGGTTTGAGGTTTGCCACCACGCATACTTGTTTGCCAATAAGGTTTTGTGGTTCATAAAACTTTGCGATTCCACTGAGAATCTGGCGTGGCTTTTCCTCGCCTAAGTCAATGAGGAATTTTAAGAGTTTTTCGCTTTTTTCTACGCGCTCGCATTCTAGCACTTCGCCTACGCGAATATCAAGTTTTTGAAACTCCCCAATGCTAATGAGATTGTCTGTGGCTTGGCTTTGAGATTGCGAATGTTTGGAATCTTTAGCACTTTTAGTGTTAGATTCTTGGTCTTTTGCTTCGATTCTAGGGAAGAGCGGCGGGATTTTAGTGATAGTGATTGCATTGATAAATTCACTTTGCAGGACAAAACTCGTAAAATTTTGTGCGTTAATATCCATATTAAGCGCGCTAGCAATCTTTTGCGCAGTTTTTGGCATTACAGGATAGAGGCATAGCGCGACTTTAAATAAGATATTACCAAGCAAGACGAGCAAAGCCTCCACTTTGTGAGATTCATTGTTTTTCATCATTTTCCACGGCTCATAAAGGCTAATTACGCTATTTCCAAGACTTAATATTTCCCAAAGCGATTCAAGGGCTTTGTGGGGTTGCATTTGACTCATAAAATTTTCATATTGCTCTAGGGCTTGGGTGATTTTTTTGCACTCTTTTGGGTAGAGTTCTTGTGTCGCAGTGCTTGTGAGGCTAAGGGAGAAATATTTTTCGCTCATACCAATAAGGCGATTGAGTAAATTGCCTATATCGTTGCTTAAATCCGAGTTAATGCGCTCAATCATCGCCCTTTGGCTAAAATCACCATCTTGCCCAAAAGGCACTTCGCGCACCAAAAAATAGCGCACAGATTCTAATCCATAGGCATTTATCATATCACGCGGATTGATGACATTGCCAATGCTTTTACTCATCTTCACGCCCTCCACGGTCCACCATCCGTGCGCGTAGATTCTCTTTGGCAATGGGAGCTCTAAGCTCATCAAAAATGCCAACCAATAAATAGTGTGGAATCGCAAAATATCCTTACCCACGATATGTGTGGCATTATCCCATAATTCCTTTTTAAAATCCTCGCTTCCATAGCCAATCGCGCTAATATAGCTAAGGAGCGCATCAAGCCACACATACATAATGTGCGCATTATCATTGATACTTGGCGGGAGCTTTATCCCCCAATCAAAACTTGTGCGCGTGATAGACAAATCAACTAACCCAGATTCTACAAATTTCACCACTTCATTGAGACGATACTTTGGCGCGATAGAATCTGCATTGTCTGCATACCATTGTAAAAGGCGGTCTTGGTATTTGCTAAGAGCAAAAAAGTAACTTTCCTCTTTGATTGTAGTTGTTGGCTTACCGCAATCTGGGCATTTTTGCTCGATGACTTGGTGCTTGGTGAAGTGCGTCTCACACGAAACGCAATACCAGCCCTCATATTCCCCCTTGTAGATGTCGCCTTTTTGATACATTTTTTCAAAGGCTTTTTGCACGGCAAGGCAATGCTTAGAATCTGTGGTGCGCACGAAGCAATCAAAGCCTATTTCTAACTCACGCCAAAGGGTGTAAAACTCCTTGCTTATGGAATCGACATATTCTTGTGGTGCGAGATTGTGCTTTTTGGCTGATTGCTCTATCTTTTGTCCGTGTTCATCTGTGCCTGTAAGCAAAAACACATCTTCGCCGTGCAGGGTTTTGTATTTTTTTAACATATCGCACAGGATAGTCGTGTAGGCGTGCCCAATATGGGCTATGTCATTTACATAATAAATCGGTGTGGTGATATAGCTTTTCATTACAATCCTTTAATTAAAATCAAAACTTCCATCTTGCCCTTTATTCATACTATCATACACGGCTTTGACATATTCGGTGCGTTTAGGACAACCTATGAATTTTTCGCAAGGCATACAAGAATCTACATTATGCTCGCTTTGGCACGATTGCAAACTAGCGATTTTTTTTTCTAAATTGATTGCAAACATATCTTTATCTTGCAGGGCGTTGCTTTGAATCTCTTGCATTTAGCACTCCTTGTTGTAAGTTTGCTTGACTTGGGCGATTTCTTCTTTGCTCCCTAAAAAGCACGCCGTAGTATCGTGGATATGCTCTACTTCAAGCTCTAAGATTCTCTTTGTGCCACCTTTATCAGTGGCTGCAAGTGCTTCTCCACCAGCCTTTTCATAGATAAAAGCAAAGGGAAAAACCTCAAAGAGTTTGCGTAGCTTTCCTTTAGGTGCGTCATTTGTCGCGGGATAGCTAAAAAGCCCGCCACCTTTAATAAGAATCTGATGCAAATCAGGCACCATACCGCCAGAGTAGCGCAAGCGATACCCTTGAGAGAAAAGAGAGGCAATAAGTGCTCTGTGCTTCTCACTCCAATGTTGTTGTGTGCCACCGGGTGCGTTGATTTTGCCTTTGTTTTGTAGTTTTAGCTCGCCGAGCTTTTCCCAGACTTTTCCATTATGACGGTAATGCACTACTTTATCTTTGGCAAAGACAGCTTCTAATCGCGGACCATAAAGGATATAGCCACTTGCTACTAAGCCACTAGCACACAAGCAACCATCATAGATTCCAAAAATGCTTCCAACACTTAGATTGCTATCAATAAGCGAAGAGCCATCAAGTGGGTCATAGGCTACACTAAGATGTGTCGCATCATTAGTGTCTTTTAACTTGCCTAATGGAATGGAATCTAGCGAGGCATTGGCATTTGCCTCTATGGCTTGCTTGAGTGCATCTTTATGCACGATTGCTTGCTTTTCTTCACTGCATACGGATTTTATACAATCTAGTGCTAAAAGTTTTTTTTCGATGAGTTTGTCTGCTTCCACATCGACTTCTAATTGTGTATCGCCACTAGAGTTTTGAGAACTAAGATACTTTGTAGATGGGTTTTTTAGCATTGTATCAATCACACACGCACATTCTTTAAACACCTCAAATATAGAATCTATCATCGCACAACCTTTGTCCTGTAATAAAGTGTAATATTTTTTGCGATTGTAACAAAAAGAGGCTTAAAGATTCTATAAATTTACTTCAATTCACAAGCTATGCGTAAAATGCGCTCATCGCTTTGCATATTAAAGAAACTAAATTCCTCGCCACTTTGTCTTTGCCCACTTAGTAAATCTCCACTACTGCGATATTGGAGGTCTAATTCGGCGATTTCAAAGCCATTGAGTGTTTGGCAAAATTGCTCTAATCGCTCAGTATTGTTTGAATTGGTGTATAAAAAACAATAGCCTTTCAAGCCATTACGGCTCACTCGCCCGCGTAGTTGGTGCAATGTCGCTAATCCAAGTCGCTCTGGTGCCACGATGACAATGGTGCTTAGCCTTGGCAGTGAGATTCCCACTTCTACCACCGTGGTTGCAAGTAATATAGTGCCATTTTTAGCAAAGTTTTCGAGCACTTCTTCTTTTTGCTTGTCCTTGCCCGAAGTTACAAACACTCCATCAAAATGCTTACGCCAAAAGTCTTGTCCTTGCGAGAGTGAAAGATAATCAATATGCTCACTTTCCTCTACTAGCGGATAGATGATAAGTGCTTGATTGCCTTTGGTTATTTCTGCTTTCAAATGTGCGATAAGTGCGCCAAAATGTGTCTTTGTGATAATTGTTGATTGAATGTCCTTTTTAAATGGTAAATCTTTAATGGTGCTAAAATCGATAAATTGCGCGTTTATCATAGCCATTGTGCGTGGGATTGGTGTGGCTGAAAACTGCAGAGAATGCGGTCGTGTAGCATTTTGTGCGTAATCCTCTCCACTAAACATTTTTTCTAGTGCGTGCCGTTGTTTTGTGCCAAAGCGGTGCTGCTCATCACTCATCACTAAGGCAAAATTTCCAAAATCAAATTCTCTATATAAAATCGCCTGTGTGCCAACGATAAAATGCGCTTGATTGGAATCTTCTTGCATAAAAGGCAATAATATTTCATCATTTTCTTGCGTGCTTGTTTTTGTGTCTTTTTTCCCCTCTTTGGTTTGTGCGGTTACAAGTGCGATATTTACGCTATTTGGCAAGAGTCTTTTTGCTTCATTGTAGAGTTGCTTTGCCAAAATGCTTGTTGGTGCCATTAGAATGCTTTTTTTAGGATACGCCATCATTACGGCACTTAAGATGACAATAGTTTTCCCACAGCCTACATCGCCCATTATAAGGCGTCTACAAGCCTTTGGTTGAGCCAAATCGTGCGCGATAGCTTGGATTGCTTGCTGTTGTCCATTTGTGAGCGTGAAAGGGAGGGATTGAATGAAACTTTGATACTGCCCATTGCAGAGGAAATTTGCATTGCAATGAAGCTTTTTCTTACGCAAACGCAGAGTGTAATACACGATTTCGCTTAATTTTATAGAATCTAAATATTCTCCAAAGAGCCCACCATTGCTTTTAAACTGCTCGACAAACACATCACTTGGAGCGAAAATTTCGCAGATTCTCTGTGCGTATGGAGGGTTAATCCCACAAGAGATGAGGTTTTGCTCGCTAATAAAACATTTGGCAAGGGCTTGCAAAATTTTTGCTTTTTGTGGTGTGGCTTTAAACTTCATCGCTACTTCACCAAAGTTCGTAACTATGCGTGGTTGAATGATTGAAAAAAATCCTTGCTTTTCTTCAACCTTGCCATAGATTACGCATTGCTTCCCCTCGCTAAATTGCGCGCTCATAAATGGCTTTGGGTGAAAAATAATAAGTGAAAGCACTTGATTAAAATCACTTGCAATCGCACTTACGCGCAGAAAAGTTTTTTTGCCAAAGCCACCTTTGGTGCTTTGTGTTATTTGTATATGAAGAGTGCCAAGCGCACCATTATGCAAACGAGGCAAAAGTCGCCTATCCTCATAGCCTTTTGGTGGATTTAGGAGTAGTTCATAGAGATTGTGTATGTGGTTTTTTTGTGCGTTTTCTAAAAGTTTTTTTATCGCCCGTGTGTCTTTAAGTGTGGAATCGAGAGCGATATTTGGCGTTAGATTCTCAAATCGTGCATTGGTTAAAAAATCCACTTTTGTATTCCAAGTAGTAAGTTGGTGTCATTTTAAGACAAAATAAAAGCAAAGTATATTCCGCAATTAAGGGATAATGAGGCAGGGCTTATACGCCCTAAATAACATAAAACGCCTTGACTTTTATAGAAATTTAGCCTATAATCTCACTCTTTTTTGTTCCGGATTAGCTCAGCGGTAGAGTAGGCGGCTGTTAACCGCTTGGTCGCAGGTTCGAATCCTGCATCCGGAGCCATTCTTCTTAATTATCATCATAGGCTTTTTGTGTTGTTTTTAAGAGATTTACACGGAGTATGGCGCAGCCTGATTAGCGCGCACCCTTGGGGTGGGTGAGGTCGTGGGTTTGAATCCCGCTACTCCGACCATTCTATCTCGTGCTACACAATCCAATCTAAAATTTATGATTTCTCAAAGTGGATTCTCGGGTCGATGAGCACATAGACTAAGTCGCTGATAATCCCAACAATAAGGGCCAAAAAAGTAAAAATATACAGCGTGCCAAAAATAATAGGATAATCACGATTTATCACACTCTCATAGCCCAAAAGTCCAAGTCCATCAAGACTAAAGATAATCTCAATAAGCAAACTCCCGCTAAAAAACATTCCTACAAACACCGCAGGGAATCCGCTTACAATCAATAGCATTGCATTGCGAAAAATGTGCCCGTATAAAACTTGCGTTTGGTTCGCCCCTTTAGCGCGTGCGGTTTGCGTGTAAGTTTTGTGGATTTCTTCTAAAAAGCAGTTTTTACACAGCATACTAAGGGTAGCAAATCCCCCGATAGAAATACAAAACACAGGCAACACGAGATGATGTAAGTAATCTAACACTTTATCTAGCGGGCTAAGATTCTCAAAGTTATCACTCACTAACCCACGCAATGGAAAAATATCAAAATAACTCCCACCAGCAAAAAGCACAATAAGAAAAATCGCAAATAAAAATGAGGGAATGGCATTGGCAATGACAATGACAAAACTTGTGCCTATATCAAACGCAGAGCCGTGCTTAGTGGCTTTTAAGATTCCCAGCGGAATGCTTATAAGATAAATAATAAGAGTGCTAAACACGCCCAAAGAAATACTTACAGGAAGCTTTTGGATAATAATATCAACCACATCGTTTTGTTGATAAAAACTTTGCCCAAAATCAAAACATAGATAATTTTTTATCATTTCTACATATCGCTCTAATAGTGGCTTATCAAAGCCATACATTTTTTTAATCTGCTCGATTAGTTCTGGCTCTAAGCCCACAGAGCCTTTGTAAAAATTTTTTTGCGCGATGGCAGATTCTGCTGGTTTATTGAGGTTTTCGATTTGAGCAATAGTGCGCTCCACAGGACCGCCCGGAGCGAGCTGGATAAGCGCGAAATTAAGCGTTAAAATCCCTAAAAGTGTGGGAACAAGGAGAAATAAACGCTTACAAATATAGCCAAGCAAAATTTACTCTTTTGGCACTTTATCTTTGCATTTGAGGCATTCATATATTTCTTGTTTGCGGAGTTCTCTCTCCACCATCGCTCCTCCACATTTTTCACATTTTTTTTCTATGAGAGGATATTTGCTTAAAAAAGTGCATTTTGGGTAATTCCCACAACCATAAAACGCCCCGCGTCTGCTAAATCGTTTGATAAGTTCACCACCACACTCTGGGCATTTTACACTAAGAATCTCTTTTGGTTTTTGATTGAGTGGTTTTGTGTTTTTGCACTCTGGATAGCCACTACACGCGATAAACTCACCCCTTTTGCTAAATTTTTTCACCATTGGTTTGCCACATTTTTCACACACTTCATTAGTGAGGTTTTGTTCTTGGTTTGATGATGGTTTGATATATTTGCATTTAGGATAGCCACTACACGCGATAAACTCACCAAATCTTCCATTGCGCTGGACAAGCTCTTTGTTGCATTTTGGGCATAGCTCACCTGTGGGGATAGCGATTTTTTGGCTAACGATGTTTTGCTTGCCTTGCTCTAATTTCTCCATAAATGGCTCATAAAACTCCCAAAGCATAGCATTCCAATCCACTTTTTTGCTTGCAATATCATCAAGCCTATCTTCTAGCGAGGCTGAAAAAGAACTATCCACAATTTCATTAAATGCCCCCTCAAGCATTTCTATGACTTTAAACGCGCTTTCTTGTGGGATTAGCGATTTTTTTTCATTGATGAGATATTCGCGGTTAAGCAATAGTGAAATAGTCGGCGCATAAGTGCTGGGGCGTCCTATGCCTAAAGATTCTAAAGTTTTAATAAGGCTTGCCTCGCTAAATCTCGCAGGTGGCTCAGTTTGCTTTTTGTGCTCTTTGATTGAAGTAGCCACAACTTTATCATTTTGTTTAAGTGCGGGCAATAATTCATCTTTGTCCTCTGTGCCTAAAATTTTATAGAATCCATCAAAGAGTAATCGCCTGCCATTTGCCTTGAATTTCATATTGCACTTAGCATTGCCAAAGAGGATACTTTGTGATTCAAATTCTGCATCGACACTTTGTGAGGCTAAAAACCTTTCATATATGAGTTTGTAGAGTTTTAATTCTTCTGGTTTTAAGTAATTTTTAGCGATATCTGGTGTGAAATCTAAGTTTGTTGGGCGGATTGCTTCGTGTGCCTCCTGCGCACTTTTTGACTTCGTAGTATAGGTTTTTGGTTTTGGTGGCACATATTGCTTGCCAAAAGCTTTTTCTAAAAGTTTCCTTGCTGCGCTTTGTGCTTCTTTGGCTATATTAAGGCTATCAGTTCGCATATAGGTAATCACCCCTGTTATGCCGTTGTTTGTTTGCACGCCTTCATAAAGCCTTTGAGCGATACTCATAGTGCGAGATGGGCTAAAGCCGAGCTTGTTTGAGGCGTTTTGCTGGAGTGTTGATGTCATAAATGGTGGTGGCGTAGGCGTTTTTTTGGTTTTTTTGGCAATTTCAAGCACCTCATATTCTTGATTTTTTAGAGAATCAAGTATTGCTTTGACTTGTTTTTCATCTTGGAGAGAGAGTTTTTCTAACGCTTTTTCATAAAACACAAGCTCAGATTCTATGGTGTTGCCATCTTTGGTTTGAAAGGTGGCGTTAATGATAAAGTATGTAACACTTTTAAATGCTTGAATTTCGCGCTCTTTATCAATTACAAGTTTGAGGGCTGCGCTTTGCACGCGTCCAGCACTTAATCCACGCGCGATTTTTGAGGAAATAAGATTGCTGAGTTTAAAGCCTACGATTCTATCAAGCAATCTGCGCGCTTGTTGCGCATTGACTTTATCCATATCAATAGTGCGAGGATTATCAAGGGCATTTTGTATTGCGCTTTTGGTGATTTCGTGGAATACTATACGCGGGAAACTGCCTGCATCAGCATCGAGCGTTTGCGTTATGTGGTAGCCAATCGCTTCACCCTCTCTATCCTCATCGGTAGCGATATAAGTAGTTTTAGCTTTTTTAGCTTTTGTTTGTATTTCGGAGACGATTTGTGCGTGGTCTTTGTCTATGGTGTATTTTGGGATAAATTGCTTTTGTTTGACTTCGATACCCAAAGTATATTTAGGCAAGTCGCGTATATGTCCCTTAGAGGCGATGACTTCATAATCTTTGCCTAAAAAGTTTTTGATTGTCCGTGCTTTTGCAGGAGATTCTACAATGATGAGATTTTTCATTATATGCCTTAAGTTTTTATTTGATTCTTTTTTAGCTCAATTCTCAATTATGGAAACATTGTCATTTGGCTTACAATCCATAGTTTTAAGAATCTAAAAGGCAAAATTCTAGCACACTTCACGAAAATTTTTCACTAATTTTTTCATTTATTTTTGGAATAGCTTTTGCTTTTTGGCTCAAGGGATACAACTCTAACTTCAGTCAAAAAGGATACTTTATGAGCTTTAAGATTAACACCAACATTTCCGCGTTAAATGCGCACACCATAGGGGTTATGAATAATAGAGCCCTTCACAACTCTTTGGAAAAATTAAGCTCTGGTTTGCGGTTAAACAAAGCCGCTGATGATGCTTCTGGTATTGCTATTGCGGACTCTTTGCGCTCTCAAGCCGAGAGTCTTGGGCAAGCTGTGAGGAACGCTAATGATGCGGTTGCGGTTATCCAAATTGCGGATAAGGCAATGGATGAGCAATTAAAAATCCTTGATACCATTAAGACAAAAGCCGTCCAAGCAGCACACGATGGACAGAGCACAGACACTAGAAAGGCATTACAGAGTGATATTTTGCGTTTGTTAGAGGAGCTTGATAATATTGCTACTACCACAAGCTTTAACGGACAGCAAATGCTTTCTGGTGCGTTTTCAAATAAAGAATTCCAAATTGGTGCATTTTCAAACCAAAGTATTAAGTCATCTATTGGTCCTACGAGTTCAGATAAAATCGGGCATGTGCGTATGGAATCAAGCTCAATCACAGGTAAAGGCGTGCTCGCTTCGGCTGCGGCAAGCTCCTTGACTGAAGTAATGTTCCATGTAAAAGAGGTCGATGGAAAAAATAGCTATGAGTTAGAAACGGTGAAAATTTCCACTTCAGCAAATACAGGTATTGGTGTGCTTGCAGAAGTGATTAACAAATATTCCGACACACTTGGTATGCGTGCGGCGTGGCAGGTAATGGGCACAGGAAATATCCCTGTGCAATCAGGCACGGTGCACGGACTTGTGGTAAATGGTGTAACTATTGGTTCGATAGATGAAGTGCGTAAAAATGACTCTGATGGACGCTTGATTAACGCATTTAACTCGGTAAAAGAGCGAACAGGTGTGGAGGCTTGGACTGATATTTCTGGGCGTTTGAATCTAAGAGCCACAGATGGAAGGGCAATTTCAATACGCACCCAAAGTGCTACGGGTAAAGTGTTTGGTGGTGGTAACTTCGTGGGGATTAGCGGGACAAAGCACGCTATCATTGGTCGTTTGACACTTATTAGACAAGATGCGCGCGATATTATTATTAGCGGTATGAATTTTAGCCATGTGGGATTCCACACAGCACAAGGAATCGCACAATACACCGTGAATCTGCGTGAGTTGCGCGGTGAAATTGGTGCGAATGTGGCTTCAGCGTGTGGTGCAAACCCAAATATTTCATTTAGAGAAATTCACGCTGATGGTATCGGTGCGGGTGTTACGAGTTTGCGTGGTGCGATGGTGGTTATGGATATGGCAGAATCTGCGCGTATGTTGCTTGATAAACTTCGTGCGGATATTGGTTCTGTGCAAATGCAGCTTATTGCTACCATCAACAATGTCTCGGTTACGCAGGTTAATGTTAAAAGTGCGGAATCTGTTATCCGTGATGTGGATTTCGCTGAGGAATCTGCGACTTTCTCTAAGCATAATATTTTGGCACAGAGCGGAAGTTTTGCTATGGCACAAGCAAACCTTGTCCAGCAAAATGTGTTGCGATTGTTGCAATAGCATAGAGATTCCATAATTTTTATGGAATCTTAGAGGTTTTTACAATGGTGGATTTTTTTGAGCGCAATATTACCGCGTTACAAAAAATCTCTCCCACACTTTGCAAACGATTAAAAGAAGTAACTCCAAATGAATCGTATGAGGTCTTTACCACGAGCGATTCTATCAATTTCAACATTGTTCGCATAAGCGATTCTACCCCGATTTTTCTGCATTCTCCCATTGAAGAAACAAACGAAAAAATAGCACAATTTGCGGAGTTTTGTCATTATCCATTTTTGTATTTTTTTGGGCTTGGCAATGGCGTGTTTTATAAAGTGCTTACACAAAATGAGAATCTTAAAAGTGTGGTTGTCATCGAGCCAGAGATTGAGATTTTATTTATTGTGTTGCATTTGCTTGATTTTTATGATGATATTTTAAGCAAGCGCATAGTGTTTTTAGATTCCAAAAGTAGCTACCAAGATATTTTGCAACTTTTTATCAAAAATAAACACGCTAAAATTTACTCCAAACTTTACAATCTGCATATTTTTAATCCATTTTATGAGCATTTTGCCACTCAAAGTGTAGAGTTTAATAAACTTTTTGTGCGTGCAATTCATCATTGCGTGATGAGCGTGGGGAATGATAGCAAAGATTCTATCGTGGGTATTGCACACCACATTGCTTCATTGCCTGAAATGTTGCATTCACCCTCGCTTATCACACTTATTAAAGAGATTCAGCTTAAACGCTCCCAAATCAATGCAAACAATGAGGGCAAAAAGGCTGGTTCTACCGCAGTGATTGTCTCCACAGGTCCAAGCCTTAGCAAGCAGTTGCCACTTTTAAAGCGTTATCAAGATTATATTACTATTTTTTGCATTGATGCTTCATTCCCCATTTTAGCGCGCGAGGGAATCGTGCCTGATATTGTGTTTTCTCTAGAGCGTGTGGATTTAACCGCGCAATTTTATGAAAAAACCCCCAAATCCAAGCATAAAAATGTCATTTTTGCCATTACTTCAATCGTGCATAAGCGTTTAAAAGACGCACTCAATGGTGATTTAGTGCAGATGAGTATGCGTCCTTTTGGCTATACGGCGTATTTTGGCTTTAAGGAATATGGATACATTGGCGTGGGACTAAGTGCAGCAAATATGGCGTATGAAATGCTTGTATATTCGCGTTTTTCACGCTGTATTATCATAGGTCAGGATTTGTCCTTTGGCAAAGATGGGAGCTCACACGCACAAAATGCCGTGTATGGCGAGCGCGAAATTAAGCCATTAGAAGAAGATTCCCAAAAAGTGCTCTTGCCTGCTTATGGTGGAGAAGGTTTTGTGGAGAGCACACCTATTTGGAAAATGTTTTTAGAATTTTATGAGACAGACATTGCCCAAACGCCTTATAAAATTGAGGTAATTAACGCCACAGAAGGTGGGGCTAGGATTGAGGGAACAAAGGAAATGAGCTTTGAAGAAGCACTTTTACCCATTGATACAAGCCAAAAAAAGCAACCTTTGCATTTAAGCCCACCAGATTCTCAAACAATACAAGAGAATCTGCAAAAAGCCCACCAAAAAACACAGGAATTTATCGATTTTGGTATTGAGAAAAAAGCTAAGATTGAGGAAGTTTTCTTAGAAGTGGCGCATTTATGCGATGAACTAGAGGAGGCAAATAAAAGCAAAGATTTGGAAAATATCGATTTTAATCGTGTTGAAGACGCGCTTAATCACATACAAGAAATTAAGGATTTTTTTGGGGATAATAACTTTACAATGTGCTTTAATGATGCGATTCAATCTTATATCGTGCATCAAGAAATGGAGATTGCAAAGATTATCGTTGGTGTGGCGCGAGATGAAATGGCACTTAAAGCCAAACAAATAGATTTGCTTTTTGCACATAAATATTGGCTTTTTTCGCTTGCTGGTGGGATTGATAGTGTGATTTTTGTGGCGCAAAAATCTTTTGATGAATGGAAAGATTCTATCTCAATAAAAAAGGAGTAAAAATGGACTTAGATGAAATAAATTATAGCTTGTGGTGTGATTTTATCCACAGGGATTTTTTGCATAATGGCTTTGGTGCGTTGCTTTCTTATGGCGTAAATGGTGCGACAAGCAATCCTAGCATTTTTGCTAACGCGCTTCAAAGCCAATCCTATAAAAAGCGCGTAGAAAAGCTAAAACAAGAAAATAGCAGTATGAATGCTAAAGAGATTTATGAGAATCTTGGTTTTAATGATATTAAAACAGCAGCACAAATCCTCACACCACTTTACAACAAAAACCAAGACAACGGGTATATAAGCATTGAAATCGACCCATTTTTGTGTGATGATGCGCCCAAAAGTATCGATGAGGGCGTGCGGATTTTTCAAAGCATAGGCAAGCCAAATGTGATGATTAAAGTTCCAGCTACGCAGGCAGGATATGAAGTAATGAATGCTTTGATAGCAAAAAATATCCCCGTGAATGCTACGCTTATTTTTTCCCCAAATCAAGCAAGCCAATGTATGCAAGCCTTTGCCCAAGCAAGAAAGGGGAACTCCGTAGCGCGGGGCGTGGTAAGTATCTTTGTATCTCGCTTCGATAGGGCATACAATGCGATGCAAGAGGCAAAAGATGAGGTGAAAAATACGCTCGGAATCGCTAATGCCAAAAAATGTTATAGTATTATCCAAGACTTTGATGACAAGTTTTCTCGTCCGCTTTTTGCTTCTACGGGAGTGAAGGGCGATGATTTGCCAAAGGATTACTACATTACCTCGCTTATTTTGCCAAAAAGCATTAACACCGCACCGCTTGATGCGCTACAATATTTCGTGCAAGAGAGGGAGGATTGGCAAGAGCAGGTTGTAGATTCTAATGTCCAAAAAATTCTTAGCCTTGTTGGCGAAGAGAATTTGACGCAAATGTATAATACTTTGCTTGCAGATGGAGTGAATGCTTTTAAGCAAAGTTTTGAAGAAATGCTTGCAAAATTATAGAATCTTTACGCATTTTTAAGGCTTTGCAAGAAAATTTCACTACAATGCAACTTATGCTATAATCGCGTTTTGCGTTGTGGTTAGAGTAAAAATTAAGGAGAAAAAATGAATACAATAGAGGGAAAACTCAAATTGCGTGGTGATGAGCGCATTGCTATTATCGGTAGTAGATTTAATCATCTTATCACAGATAGACTTATTGAGGGGGCGAGAGATTGTTTCTTGCGACACGGAGGCAATGATGAGTTGTTAGATTTAATCCTTGTGCCGGGCGCGTATGAAATCCCATTTGCCTTGCAAAAGATTCTCTCACAAAATACTTATGATGGAATCTGTTGTCTTGGTGCGATTATACGCGGGGCAACCCCACATTTTGATTATGTAAGTGCGGAGGCGACAAAGGGCATTGCCAATGTTACACTTAAGTATGGCGCAGCAGTTACTTATGGTGTGCTTACCACAGATAGTATCGAGCAAGCTATCGAGCGTGCTGGCACAAAGGTAGGCAACAAGGGATTTGAGGCAATGGCAGGGCTTATCGAGCTAGTAAGCCTGTATGAGAGTCTTGGCGTTTAAGGAGAGACAATGGCGACAAGGTCGCAGGCAAGGAGTGCCGTCATAGCAATGCTATACGCTTATGATGTGGGGAATATCAGCATTCTCACTCAAGCGCAGGGTTTTTTGGAAGAGAGGAAAATCCGCCATAAACAACAAGATTTCGCGCTCAATCTCTTTAATGGAGTGATACAAAAGCGCGAAGAGCTAGATTCTTGTATCAACACACATTTAAAGGAATGGGATATAGCGCGTATTGGTCGCATTGAGCATTCAATATTGCGACTTGGGAGCTATGAACTACTTTTTAGTGATACAGATGCGCCCATTGTGATAAATGAGGCTATTGAGCTTAGCAAGGCTTATGGTGATGATAATGCCCCAAAGCTCATAAATGGCGTGCTTGATTCTATCAAACAACTGCGAAAGCCAACTTAGTATGCCACAAGCTCAAGCATTCATTTTTGCAGGAATCAATGGCGCAGGTAAAAGCACATTGTATTATGATGAGCTTTTGCGTGATAAATCATTTGGGATTCGCATAAATACTGATGAATTTGTCAGTAGCTTTGGGAGTTGGAAAAATCCAAAAGAACAATTTAAGGCTTCTAAAATCGCCCTAAAACTTCGCCAAAATTGCATTAAAAAGCATTATGATTTCAACCAAGAAACTACGCTTTGTGGCAAAAGTATAGTGAATCTTTTTAGCGAATTGAAAACACAAAATTACGCTATTTCGCTGTATTATATTGGTGTAAATAGCGCGCAAATTGCTAAAGATAGAGTTAAAATGCGTGTTGCTAAAGGCGGACACGATGTGGATTCTCTTTTAATTGATAGGCGATTTACTCAATCTATACAAAATCTACTAAAAATCGCTAAATTCTGCGATAAGATTGTGTTATTTGATAATAGTGGTAGTGAAAAACAGCTGATTTTCAAATACAATAAAGCAAATGATTGCATTATTGATACAATATCGCGTGAAAATATGTGGATTTATAATAAAGCAAATCTGCTAAAAAGCGAACTTGGGATAGAAAATTTAAATAAATCAAGCCCTTAAAATTTCAATTATTGCCCTTAAGTTTAAACCACACAGATAATGACATATATCAAATACTAAATAAAGGCGTTAGAAATTTAGAAATAACGAGCAAAAATTCACTTTAAAGGAGGCAATTATGCCAAGCACTACTGAATTGATGAAGACATATTTATGCAAAAAGTTGCAGTTTTTAGAGACTATCCCCAAATGCTATCAGTAATATCGCCGTCATAGGACTTTTTAGATGATTTTTTGTCTTTTTCTTTTTTATCTTTTGTAAAACTTTTTTTGTAAAATTTACCTGATTTTTGTTGCTCGCTTTCATCAATGCTTAGTTTGTGCTCTAAGATAGCAATTTGGTCCTTTTTAAGCCCGATAGTCTTTTTGCAACAAGATTGTATAAAGTAGCTCAAAAGTTTTTGGCATAGCTTTTCCTCTGGCATTGTGCCTTTGAGGGTTTCATACATTTCAAGTGCATTTTGACTTATTTCAAGTGTGGCGATTTTGGAGAGAAGCGTTTGAGAATCCACCTCCACATCGTCCATTTCGCAAAGTTGCATTTGTGCTTTAGTGTTTTGCTTAATATTGTTAATCTCTTTAAACTCTAATGGCGTTGCTAGTGTAATCGCTACGCCTCTTTTGCCCGCTCTACCTGTGCGCCCAATGCGATGGACATAGCTTTGTGGGTCAAGAGGGATATGGTAATTAAACACATGGCTTACATCGCTTATATCAAGCCCTCGAGCAGCCACATCAGTAGCGACAAGAATCTCGGCATTATTTTGCTTGAAATCCATTATGACACTGCGCCTATCGCGTTGCTCCATATCGCCGTGTAATGCTAGGGCATTGAAATTCGCTTCTTTAAGGTTATTTGCTAGTATATCAGCCTCTTTTTTTGTGCGCGTAAAGATAATGCTTTTGTTTGGATTCTCTATTTCTAGTAGTTTTAAAATTGCCTCATTACGCTCGTTTTCGTTAATAATATAATATTTTTGTTCAATGTTTTGGTTGTTGATTTCTACGGGAGAAATTTTGACAAACTCTGGTTTGCGTAAAATTTTTAGCGCGAGATTTTTGATTGGCTCGGGCATTGTCGCAGAAAAAAGCAGTGTTTGCTTATTGCTTGGCAAGTAAGTGAAAATATGCTCTATGTCATCTAAAAATCCCATATCAAGCATTTCATCACTTTCATCAAGCACGACAACCTTTGGTGCGAAATCCTGAAGTCTGCCATTCATCAAATGGTCTAAAAGCCTACCCGGTGTGGCAATCATCACTTTTGGTTTGTATTTTAGCAAATCGCATTGCCGTTTTATACTTTGCCCACCATACATACAAATAGTCTTAATCCGCGCAAACTTTCCAATCTTTAAAAACTCTTCGCTGATTTGCATTGCAAGTTCGCGTGTAGGAGTGATGACGAGGGCTTCTATTTGTTTGTTGCGCCCGAGTTTGTTTAAAATAGGGATAGCAAATGCAGCTGTTTTGCCCGTGCCCGTTTGTGCTTGCGCTATTAAATCACTTCCTTTTAGCACAATGGGGATAGATTGCTCTTGTATGGGTGATGGCATAGAGAATCCCACTTCTTTAATGCCACGCAGTATGTGGCTACGCAAGTTAAAATCACTAAAGTTTTTGGTGGTTTTTTGCAGAGATTCTGCTTCGTTGCAATCACTCTGTATATCCAAATCGTGCTCTGGTATGTATTTATCTGTTTGCATTGCCTAGTCCTATAACAAAAAGTTTGGGATATTGTAGCAAAAACTTTATATAAAAATTCCAAAAGTTTTTATCTTTAGTTATAATGTTCTTGGCAGGCATTTTGTGCGTTATGAGAATCTATAAAATCTTATTGTCAAGGAGAAGAATTTGGAGGAGTTTTTGTATAGCAGTGTGTTTTACCAAGCTCCTTTAGTTGCGAGCTTTTTGGCTGGGATTATTACTTTTCTTAGTCCTTGCATTCTACCGCTAATCCCAGCGTATATTTCTTATATAAGTGGTATTTCTTTGGAGCATATCACACAAAACCCAACCAAACACCGCACGAAAATTATCCTTACTTCGCTTAGTTTTATCGCTGGATTTTGTGTGGTGTTTGTGGTTTTAGGGATTTTTGTGGATACTTTGTTAAGTGAGATTTTAAGCAGTGCGGTTTTTCGCATTGTTTCTGGGATAGTTGTGATTAGCTTTGGACTTCATTTTTTGGGAATCTTTAGGTTATCGTTTTTGTATAAGTTGCGTTTTAGTTTTAATATCACACCACCCAAAGGTAAGGTTTTATCGATATTTGCTCCTTTTTTGCTTGGAGTGAGTTTTAGTGCTTGTTGGAGTCCTTGTGCTGGACCCATACTTGCCTCAATCCTTGCGCTTGGCGCACTAAAGGACAATGAAGCATTGCATCTTATGCTTGCTTATTCGCTTGGACTTGGATTGGCATTTTTTATAACAGCACTTTTGATTGATTGCTCTCTTGGTTTTTTAGCAAAATTAAAGTCCTTTGTTCGCGTCATTGAAGTGGTTTGTGGTATTTTACTCCTCGTGCTTGGAGTGCTTATTTTAAGCGAAAAGTTAGATGAAGTTGTTGGGGTTTTAATGAATTTGTAAGCACAAACTTATTGTGAGTGTGCGAGATGGCATTTGTAATAGAGAATCTATTCTATTTTAAGTTTGAGATTCTCTTTATCAATAGAGATATTTCTTTGTGGGGCGTCATCAAAACTTATCATATCTCTGCCTTTTGGGAAAATATGTTCATAAAAAATCTCATTATGTCGTTTCCAAGAGCCCCTAGTGATAATCTTGGCATTTTGGAGTTCCTCATCAATGTGCTTAAGCTCCTCATTTTTTGCTTTTGCGGCATTTTGCACGGTGGCGATGCGCTCTTTTAAAAATTCAGCATTTTTTACTAAAGCGATATATTCTGCCATAGCATTTTTTATTTTTTTATCAATGGGTTCTTTAAGTCGCTTTTTTTCATCGATGATACTTTTTAGTTGCGCGACAATGGGTTTAGATTTCCTAATATTTTCGTTCTCTTTATTGAGGAGTTGTAAAAGTTTATTGACTTTATTTGTGCATTTTTGGATAAATTCATTGCTTTCTTCCACCACATTGCGGATTCCATAATAACAATCTGGCGAAATGTAGAGTTCGTTTTCCCCGCCTTCCACGCTTTTGATTTGCAATGTCCCACTAAAGTAAATTTTTGAATGCGAGTAAAGTTTGTTGATAGTGAGGTTTTGTGCTCGTATTTGTCCGCCTGTCGCAATGTCAATTTTTATGTTTTTTGCATCAAGGTTAGCCATTTCAGAGTTTTTGATTCTTAGTTCATTGGCGATTACCGTGCCTTTGACAAAGTCGATATTGCAAGTTTCACATTGCACAAAGGCACTTTGGTGGATTTGCCCGTGTATAGTTACTTCTTTACCGATAATACGGGCTTTTTCTCCCACAGAGCCCATAATGTCAATTTGCGTTGCTTCGATGACCATTCCGCGACCTACTGCGTCATCTTCTGGATTCTGTCCGCTTATGGTTACGACAATGTCCTTATTCACCCCTCCAAGTAAATGCCCGACATTACGCAAATTGACTTCCTTAAACTCATTGCTCTCAAACATTTTTAAGTATCCTTGCTTAACGCTTACATACCCCTTTTGCAAGGCAGTATAGGAGACATATTCATCTTTTTCCTCTTTGGAAAAAAGTTTTTCATCAAAGACAATTTCTCTAGCGATTTTTTCCTTAGGTTCTGGTGCTTTTTGCTCTGCTTGTTCGCTCTCTTTAGATTCTTTGGGGGCTTCTTGTTTTTTTGCTTTGTCTTTCTCATCGCTATCCCAATCATCATCGTCATCTTCGCTTTCTTCTTCTGGTAGAGAATAATCAAAATACCTCCCCTTAAGGTTTCGCCCACTTTCTCCCTCGCTCTCATAGCTTACGCGCAATATTTCTTGGTTTGCTTCCACTGCGTAAGAAGCGAGTCCAAGTGAAGTATTATTTTCTTTTTCCCATTGTTCTTTGGGTAAAAACTTCAATGTAGAGCCTGCTTTTGGCACATAGGCACTCGACCTCTCAAGCTCAAAAGTAATCTCTTCTTGCAATTCATCATTTTCGCATTTGTCTTGCAAGTTGAGTGCATTTATCTTTTGTGCGAGGTCTTCAAACATTTTTTGTCCAAGTGAAGCGCATTTAATTTGCTCCTCAGCGGTATCTGTTTGCACTTGGGAATCTGTAGAATCTGGCAATGCGCGTATTTCGCAAGATTCTCCAAAGGCACTTACATCACGCACAATGATTCCCAAGATTGCCTTTTTGCGTTGAATCTCTTCGTATAGATGTCGTATAAAAGCCGCTAAGCTCTTAATTTTTACCCCCTTTTTAAGTGTGAGGTAAAGTTTGTTGTAATGGGTGTTTGTGGAGAGTTCTATAAAACTTGCTAAATCCTCCTCTTCTGTGATACGAATGCTAATATCAAAGTCTTGGTGGAGGTTAAAATCTGTTTTTTTGTTGTAGTTTTCTTCGTTTTCTAAGATTTCGTGCGCTTCAGTTGCTGGTATAAGGGTAGAATCTTTCTCGGCAAAATCCTTATAAGTGTGAATCTCAAGTATATCAAAAGTAAGTCTATGGTAATCAAGTGCGTATAAATCACAAGTATTTTGCACGCTTTGCTCGACATCTTTGCAATTTCGCACAACCACTGGACGAAAACCTTGCATAACACTCCCTGTAAATGTGAATTTAATCATTGAAAAATAATTTTGATATAATTACATATTTTTGCTTAACTAATCGACAAACAAAGGAAATTTTTGATATTTAAGGCATTTTTGACTAATAGCTCTGGGATTTTATGCTCGCGCATTTTTGGATTCATTCGTGATTTGTGTATGGCTTCATTTTTGGGTGCTGGGGTATTGAGTGATATATTTTTTGTCGCATTTAAGCTCCCTAATCTCTTCCGCAGAATCTTTGGCGAGGGCGCATTTGTGCAAAGTTTTTTGCCGAGTTTTATTGCCGCGCGAGCTAAGGGGGCTTTTAGTGTTATTGTGTTTGTGATTATATGTGGGGTTATATTGCTTATAAGTTTGTGTGTGTGGGCGTTTAGTGGGGTTTTTACTAAGGCATTGGCTTTTGGATTCTCACCCCAGCAAATAGAGCTTGCAAGCCCTATCGTAGCGATAAATTTTTGGTATTTAGAGTTGGTATTTGTAAGCACTTTTTTAGGTTCACTTTTGCAGTATAAAAATTGCTTTTGGGTAAGCGCGTATAACACTGCATTGCTTAATATTGCGATGATTGGTGCTTTGTGGTTTGCGCGTGATATTGATGATATTAGGGCGGTATATATTTTAAGCTATGGAGTGCTTATTGGCGGAGCGTGCCAAATTGCCTTGCATTTTTATCCGCTTGTGCGATTTGGTTTTGGGCGACTTTTGGTTGTGGGATTGCGTGAGATTCTCTCAAGTAGGCGATATTTTAGAGAATCTCACACTAAAGATGATTTGCATTCACAAAACCTGCAAGCAAAAAACAATATCATCGCCTTAAAGAAGCGCGCCATACACATCAAAAATGATGTAAAAGCATTTTTTAAGCAATTTTTCCCAGCATTGCTTGGGAGCTCTACGGCACAAATTGCCTCATTTTTAGATACGCTTATTGCTTCATTTCTTGCAAGTGGCGCGATAAGTTATTTATATTATGCGAATAGAATCTTTCAGCTCCCTCTAGCCATTTTTGCCATTGCGGCTTCTAGCGCGCTTTTCCCCACTATTGCTAAGGCGGTAAAAAACGCCCAGCACAACGAGGCTTTAGGCTTAATGAAAAAGGCGTTTTGGTTGTTGCTTATTACGCTGTGTTTGTGTGTGGTTGGTGGGATAATGCTTAAAGATGAAATTATTTGGTTGCTTTTTGAGCGAGGGAAGTTTGAGCGCAGTGATACGCTAGAAGTGGCAAATGTGTTTGCAATGTATTTGGTTGGTTTGTTGCCATTTGGTTTGGCGCGGATTTTTTCTTTGTGGTTGTATTCGCATAAAATGCAGGGCAGGGCGGCGAAAATCTCGGCAATCTCGCTTTTATGCGGTGTAGGATTCTCACTTATTTTAATGCACCCACTTGGCGCAATGGGGCTTGCACTTGCCTCCTCGCTTGGTGGATTTTTGTATTTTATACTCACGGTGCGTGTTTTTGGGCTAAAGCAGTTGAGTTTAATGCTAAAAAATACCAAAGGCTTAGCTTTACTTGCTATAATGGTAGGTTTTTTAGTTGTGGTTTTAGGTGTGTTTAAGCATTATGAAAAATCTTTTGGAATCTTGGTCTAATGGGATTTGGTAGCAGTGTGCGAGCGACAATACAAAATATAAGGAAGTAGGAATGAAAATATTACTCTATGATTCTCAAAGTAGGCAAAAGCGCGAATTTGTCTCTATTGCACCCAATGAAGTAAGAATCTATGTGTGCGGTCCCACGGTCTATGATGATGCGCATCTTGGACACGCGAGGAGTTCGATTGCATTTGACTTGTGGCGCAGGGTGTTTCTTGCTAATGGGTATCAAGTAATGTATGCAAAAAATTTCACCGACATTGATGATAAAATCATCAACAAAATGCACCAAACCAATCAAACGCTAGAGGAACTTACTAATCATTACATTGAGGCATATTTGAATGATATGGATAGGCTTGGCGTCTTGCGTGGCGACATTGAGCCACGAGCCACACAGAATCTAGCGAGTATCCAAACAATGATAGAGGAGCTACTAAAGAGGGGGTATGCGTATTTAGGGCAAAATGGCGATGTGTATTTGCAAGTGCAAAAAGATTCTCAATATGGCGAACTTTCTCATCATAATGTGGAAAACACGCAAAGTCGTATCCAAAATGCTGATGATAAATTGGAATCTAGGGACTTTGCCTTGTGGAAAGGCTACAAAGGGCAGGGCGATGTGAGCTTTGAGAGTAGCTTTGGTGCTGGTCGTCCGGGCTGGCATATCGAGTGCTCTGCAATGATAGAATCTCACCTTGCTTATAAAGATAAAGATTTTGCGATTGATATTCACGCTGGGGGGAGTGATTTGCTTTTCCCTCACCACGAGAACGAAGCAAGTCAAACCCGCTGTGCTACCGATAGAGAGCTAGCAAAATATTGGCTACATAATGGCTTTGTCAATATCAATGGTGAAAAAATGAGCAAATCGCTTGGCAATAGCTTTTTTATTAAAGATGCACTTAAAGTCTATGATGGCGAGATTTTGCGTAATTACTTGTTAGGCGTGCATTATCGCGGTGTGCTCGATTTTAACGAAGAGGATTTGCTGAGCTCTAAAAAGCGACTTGATAAACTCTATCGTTTAAAGAAGCGATTAAAGATTTCTCAAAGCACACAAGAAGCGATAACTTCGCTCGATTCTAAACAAACCTTAGAATCGAGCGTATTTGGACGCATTGCAAAGCACGCAAACAATGAGTTTGTAACAAACTTTTTGCAATCACTCAATGATGATTTAAACATTTCAAAAGCCCTAAGTGTGCTAGAAGAAATGCTTAATGGCGCGAATGAATATATTGACAAATCTCCAAAAGATAGCGCGTTTATGGAAGTCATAGCGTATAACATCGCTTTTATTACACTCACTCTTGGCATTGGTGGCAAAGATGCGAGCGAGTATTTTCAACTTGGCGTGAGTAAGGAAGAGAAGCAAAAGATACAAACCCTCATCGCTCAAAGACTGCAAGCAAAGCAAGAAAAAAATTATGCCAAAGCAGATAGCTTGCGCGATGAACTCAAAGCAATGGGGATTGAGATTATGGATAGTCCGCAAGGCACGATATGGGAAAAGGTGTAGTTTATAGCGCCCTCAAAAATGCCTCTAATGCGTTGATTTCCTCTTCGCTTAAATTGAGCGGGCGCAAAATCTCATCGCTCTTTGGAAAAGGTGGATTATAAGTCCTGCCCTCTTGTGGCTCTGGCTTTGCCATACCGAAATTATACCCAAACAGCACGCCTCGCAAATGCGGGAAAAGCCCGTTGTGCATATAGGGCGCACTTTTTGCCACGCCACGCAAACTCGGCGTTTTAAACGCCCCCACATCGCTAGGATTTTTGGTTACCTCATATCGCCCCAAATCCTCGTATTTCTCACGCCCATAGAAATGCAAGCCAAGATTATGAAACTTCCCATCGCTAAAAGCTACGCTATTATGACAGTTGATACACCGCGCTTTGGTGCGAAAGAGGTGCAGTCCCCACACTTCCTCATCGCTTAGCCCCTTGCCATTGCCATTTAAGAATCTATCAAAGCGATTTTGCGCGGGCATTAGGCTTCGCTGATAAGTGGCGAGGGCTTTGGCTAGGAGTTCTTTTGTGATTTTGTCCGTGCCAAAGGCGATTTTAAAGAGCTCTTTGTATTCTTTGATTTTGCGGAGCTTTTTTGCGGCTTTATCGGCGTTATACGCCATTTCTAGCGGGTCGGCTATGGGAAAAAGGCTTTGAGATTCTAAATCCTGCGCCCTCCCGTCCCAAAATTTCTCTTTGCCAAACGCACTCATCGCCACGCTTGGCGAGTTTCTACGCCCTAGCTGTCTATTATGCCCATAGCTTACACTTCTCCCATCGGCAAACCCGAGCTCTTTATCGTGGCAATTTGCGCACGCGATTTGATTTGACGCTGATAATCTTGGCTCGTTAAAGAGCTTTTCACCCAAATCGCGCTTTTCTTTAGAGTAGGGATTATGCGCGGGGTAAGGTGGCGTTTTTGGCAAGGGTGCAATCTCTAAATGCGCGCGCACTTGCGCTTCTACTTCACCGCGCTTTTTAGAATCAAGTTCGTTTAGATTTTGACTAGATTGTAGCAAGCCTAACTGCCGTGCAAAATCCTCCACCACAGCCTCATCGATATGCGCTTTCGTCCATTTGGTAGAGTCCGCATTGCTATACATTTTGCGGAGATTCTCGATATGTGGTTTGGGTGATTTGGTGGCTTGAGTTTTGCCCTGTGCTTGCGCGACTACACCAAGCAAAGCAAACGCTACAAACGCTACATAGCAGATTTTAGACATTTTTTCTCCTTTGGTTTTTATCATTGTGAGTGCGATTTCTTTGTCATATTGAATCGTCATTGCGAGCAGATTTTGCATAAATCCGCATAACAATCCACACACGCTGTCATTGCGAGAATCTGCGTTAGCAAATTCGTGGCAATCTATCGTTATAAAATGCCAAAAAAAAACACACATTTGACAAAAACTAATAAATAGATTGCCACACTCGTTTCACTCGCTCGCAATGACAATAAAACCTACCCCCTTAATCCCCCTCCGCAAGGGAGTGGGACATAACTACATTGTCATATTGAGCGCGTAAGCGCGAAATATCTCTATTTACATTATTGAAGTTTTGAGATACTTCGCTTACGCTCAGTATGACAATGGTTTTTTGTCATTGCCACGCTTGTTTCACTCACTCGCAATGACGGAGTTTTTTTTGTCATATTGAGGGAGTGAAACGACCGAAATATCTCTCTTGTTATTTTTGAGGAGTTTTCTTTGTCATATTGAGCGTTAGCGAAATATCTCTATTTACATTATTGAAGTTTTGAGATACTTCGCTTACGCTCAGTATGACAATGGTTTTTTGTTATTGCTACGCTTGTTTCACTCACTCGCAATGACAACTTCTTAAAATTTATACCCCACCTGCACCCAAAATTGCCGTCCTAGCTCATATACAGGGATAGAGCTAGCAGAGGCAAAAGCCGTTGTGGCATTGCCATTTGCTAGTCCAAGTGTAGTCATATTTTGACTATTTAGCACATTATAAATATCGACATTTGCATATAGCGTTTGCCCCCTCCACATATCTACTTCAAAGCCCACGCGCATATCCCAACTAAAGCTAGGTTTGAAGCTATGCCTTGCGTATTGTGTCCCGCGAAATGTGGTGTCATACAAATTTGGGTGGCTCCTTTGGGTGATGACTATCATTTTATCATAGCCACTGCGAAATCTAAAAAAGTTATTAACCAGCCACTTTGTGCGCAAAATGCTAAAAGTATGCGTAGTATTCAGTCGTAGCGTAAAAGGGCGGGCGAAATTTTCCACAGGGCGATTGCGATAAGAAATAATCTCCCCATCATATTTTATAAGCGTGTTGTTGTAGTAGCTATCATCGGCGGCTTGAGGATTGTAAGTCCTAGCACTATGCGTGTAGTCAAAGGCAAGTAAATATTGATGTGAGATTCCATAAGTTTGCAACGGTTTAGTGTTTTGTAAAATCAGTGAGACAATATCGCTCTCACTTCGCCCGTCATTTGTATAGACATTATAGCCTCCTGTATAGCCACTAGGCACATTGTTGCCATTTGCGCTCCTGCCTTGCACGCGCATTATTTCATCTCTGCCCGCGCGATAAATGTATTTCACACCAATGCTAAAACTCCCAATTTCTTGCGTTACCCCAGCCATTAGTTCATCACTATATGGAATCTTTAGCTTACGAAACAAAAATGAGCTACTGCCTTGCTCTTTTAAATCCTCTCGCTCTACCCACGCACTAGGCATATTTGTCGTGGCGTCTAAATCACGCGTGTAATATCGCATAGAATCTAGCACCAAATCATAAAGCCGATAGCTAAAAATCGAGCGCGCATAGTAGCGATTTGCACCAAATGTGATTTTTGTCTGCCACTGCTTTGGCGCGGGAGTTATGTAGTTAAGCGAAAATCTAGGTGCAAGGCTTTGCTTGCTCATATAGCTATCCCCATCAAAGCGCAAGCCCAAGCGCGTATTTATCTCCCCTACTTTTCCTAAATCAAAATTTATATCATCTTCGACAAAAATCCCATAGGCAAAATTATCAAACTTGATAGAATTTACCCCCTCTTCTTGAAGGTAAGTAAAAAATTGCCCATTCCACCCAACTCCTGCGCCACCTAGCACCTTGCCACTAGAGCAACTATCTAGCCCTAAACTATCTGCGCCACAAGAGCCACCATTGAGATTTTTGATACTTTGATATGAAGTATTGCCTATGTAATATCCCCACGGACTTAAGAGATAATAGGGATTTAACCGCTCTTTATCAATGTATTGATAAGTCAAATCTAGCCCTGCTAAAACATTATGCGACATTCTCCAAAATCTAAATGGCTCAAAAGCCATATCTGCTTTATAATTTAGAGAATGTTGCAATTCGTCCATATTGCCATAGCCTCCCTCCATTGCGACATTGCTACCATTCATTGCCCAATTTTTATCCTCGCTATAATACCACCCACGATATACATTACTATCACTTGCACGAGAATGCTCCATAAAGCTATATCCTAATTGATTAGTAAAAATGCCCGCTTTGTGCCCCCATACAGCTTTAAGCCCCGCTTGCCAGCCCCCACTCTCCATCGCATAAAAAGAATCTCGCATAGCACTATTAAAATAAGTGTTAAATTGTGGCATATATGCGAGGCTTGCCTCTAGCGTGAGATTCTCTTTTGGATTATAAAATACCTTTGCATAGTAGTTATAAATTTCCCTGCGTTGGTCTTGCTTTTTGTCATAATCGTTGCCTTTATAGCGTGAAAATAAGCTTTGGTCATAGGCATATAACGGGATAAAACTCTGCGTGGTGTTAAAGCTTGCTATAAGCCCTAGATTTTCTTTGATATAGCCCTCCACACTAGATTTTATGAGGTGCTTACTAAATTGTGGTTGGTAGTTTTCATTGCTACTTGTGGCAAAAGTAGATTCTGCATTCTCGTGGATAAAATAATGCGTAAGTTTATCGGAGGTGTATTGATAGCTAATATTTGCGTGCCAACCATTGATACCACCATTATCTTTGCGAGGTTTGCGCACCTGTGCCTCCACCACGCCACCTGTGAACCCCCCATAACTTGCACTTACATTGCCATCAAGCACTGTGATAGATTCTAGCAGACTCGTATCCACTGCTAAGCCCTGACTTCTGCCACCGCGAAGCGTATTTGTGCCATTTGCAGTGGGATTATCCGCACTTCTGCCTATGGGGTCTAAATCATTATTCATATTAAACCCATCAAGTTGGAAATTGTTTTGATAAAACAACCCTCCGCTTATGGATATGTTGGCAGGGTCAATTTCTCCGGGCGTGGTGGATTTTAATTGAGAGTTATCAAACTGCACATTTGGCAAAATCTTTAAAATGCTTGTAATATCCCCATTCCCACTAGGATTAGAATCTAACATTTCTCGTCCAATTTGATTACCACTTTGATAGGCTTCAAATTCTCTCTCTGCCGTAGCAGTTACTTTGTCTAATTTGACTTTTTGCAAATCTTTTTTGTTTTCTACTTGATTGTTATCTTGTGTTTCGGGGGGGGGGGGGGTAATTGCACTCTTTGATGATTGCTCTAATTCATCGCTTAATGCAAAGCCACATAGCACAAATGCAACACTTAAGATTCTAGCGTTCATTATCAATTCCTACAAAATACAAAATAAAATTGAGGAATCTAACACATAAAATCTTAAATCTAGCTTAAATAATGAGAAATAATTTTATTATTTAAGTAGAGTTTTTAAGAATCTAGCCGATAAACTTCGCCATATCAAGGATTCTATTAGCGTAACCACATTCGTTGTCATACCACGCCATTACTTTTGCTAGTCCATTTGGTAGGGTGAAAGTCAAATCGCTCGCCACAATGCCACTATACGAATTATCGATAAAATCACTGCTCACACGGAATCTCTCATCGATTTGGAGGATTTTTTTCATTGTGCTTTTGCTTGCGTTTTTGAGTGCGTCATTTATGTCTTTAGCACTTGGATTTTTACGCAACTTCACGCTAAAATCCACCATTGAGACATCAGCCACAGGCACGCGCAAGCTATGCCCGTGTAATTTGTCTTTGAGGTTTGGGAGCACTTTATAGAGGGCTTTTGCTGCGCCTGTGCTTGTGGGGATAATGTTTAGTGCTGCGGTGCGCGCACGCCGTTTGTCGCTTTTATGTGCGTTATCGAGCAGGTTTTGGTCATAAGTGTAGCTGTGAATGGTGCTAAGCACACCAGATTCTATCCCAAATTCAGAATCTAGCACTTTAGCAATGGGTGCGAGGCAGTTTGTCGTGCAAGAAGCATTAGAGATAATTGGTTCGTTGTTATAGCATTCATCATTCACACCTAGCACAAATGTGGGCGTATCATCAATAGCTGGCGCGGAGATAATGACTTTTTTCACGCCCTTTACTAAATGTGTTTGCATTGAAGCATAATCTAAAAATTTCCCGCTTGATTCCACCACCACATCAGCACTGCTTAAGTCAAGCTCATTTCTAGGGATATTGCAAAAAAGTGGGATTGTTACATTTTGTATGTGAGGGGAGATTGCTTTAAACTCTAAGATTCCATAATGTTCATCTTTTGGCGTGAAAGTTACACTTTCAAATATGCGTTTATGCACAGAATCATTTTCTAATAGATAAGCGAGCATTTCTCCATTAGCAATATCGTGCAGTGCGACAAACTCGACATCACCGCGCTTAATGCCCTCGCGCACGATACTTCTACCAAGTCGTCCAAGCCCATTTAATGCAATTTTTCGCATTCTTTTATCCTTTTTAGAATCTAAAGGCGATAATTCTAGCACACGATTTGTGTTTTTGATTATTTTAGGCGTTATTTTGGAAATACATTTGCTTACATAACTAATGGAAAAGTAGGCGTTTTAGAATGGCAAAAGAGTATTATTAAGGATTAGTGATGAATTTTTCAAAAATTGGATTTGTGCTTGCCGCACTAGGCAGTAGCATTGGGTTAGGGCATATTTGGAGATTTCCATATATGGCTGGAGAGAATGGTGGTGGAGCGTTTGTAGTGCTTTATCTTATTTTGGCATTAAGCATTGGTGTGGCGATGCTTGTGGTAGAAATGCTCATCGGGCATACAGCGCGTAAAAATGCGATTGATTGCTATCCCGCACTTATGGCAAAAAATTCTCACACAAAAGAGAATCCGCGTTTTGGTTGGTTTGGATTTACCGTCATTGGCGGTCCTTTTATCCTCTCATTTTATGCCATTATTTTGGGTTGGATTTTTTATTATTTAGGACTTGGCTTTAGCGCGTATCCAAGTAGCACGCAAGAGGCAAAAGAAATGTTTGAAGACCTCGCTGTGTATTCGTTTTGGATTCAGAGTGTGTGCTTTAGCGCGATGCTTGCATTTACGGCTTTTGTCGTGGCAAAGGGGATAAAAGATGGCATAGAGCGGTGTAATGTGGTTTTTATGCCATTGCTTTTTGTCATTTTTATTGGACTGCTTGTGTATGCTTGCACGATGAGTGGGTTTGCCCAAAGTGCGGAGTTTTTGTTTAGTTTTGATATTACTAAAATCACTCCGCGTGTGTTTATCGAGGCTATGGGGCAGGTATTTTTCTCCCTCTCGCTTGGTGTGGGGACAATGGTTACTTATGCGATTTATACCCAAGAGAAGCAAAATCTACTAAAATCATCTTTGTGGATTGTGTTTAGTGGTATTGTGATTTCACTGATTGCGGGGTTGATGATTTTTGCGTTTTTATATGAGTTTGACGAGAAACCCTCACAAGGCGCAGGACTTATTTTAAAGGCTTTGCCACTTGCCTTTGGTAAAATGAATGCAGAAATCGCTCAAGGTGTCGGGCAAGTGGTGGGTGCGTTGTTTTTTATCGCAGTGATTTTTGCTGGCATTACCTCGACTATCTCTATTTTAGAGCCTTGTGTGGCAGTGGTAAAAGAGAAGTTTAATATCTCACAAAACAAAAGCACTTGGCTTGTTAGTCTTTGTATATGGGCTTTTGGTGAGGTGATTATCTTAAGCTCACAACCAAGTTTGGCTGAGAGTTTTAGTATTTTTGGCAAAAGTCTTTTTGATACTGTGGCATTTGTCTCTAGCGATTTTATTATGCCAATAGGGGGAATCTTAGCCATTGTATTTGTGGGGTATTGTTTGAAAAAAGAGTTTTTAGCCAAAGCAAGCGAGCATTTTTTCAACAAATGGCAGTTTAGTGTTTGGTTTTTTATCGTGCGGTTTGTCGCGCCTATTGTGATTATAGCGATTTTGGTGTGGGAGATTGCCTCACAAATCCCTGCAAGTGATTAGTGTTGAATGAAGCATTTTCTTTGCCAAAAAGATTTTTTAGACAAGCATTATGAGGCATATAACATTAGGAATAACATCAATGAACAAAATCCAGACCCATTGCTTGTGGTGCGAAAATATGAGGGGCATAAACATTTTGCAGAAATTGCCCTTTTTTGTGCGTTGCTCTCCTATGGCAGCGCAAAAGAGATTGTGAAATTTTTGGGGCGAATTGATTTTGCACGCTTAGATTCTCTTACTTTTGTAGAATCTAGCGCACCAACTTCTTTGTATTATCGCTTTCAAAGCGAGCAAGATATAAGAGTGCTCTTTGTGCTATTTGCACGCTTGATTGCTGAGGGAGGGATTAAAAAGATTTTTATGCAGGGATTTCATCAAAGCCAATACACACCACACAGAATCTTAAATGCTATTTATCATAGTATTGATTCTTTGCGCGTGTATGCGCACGATATGGGTGAGATAAGCTATGGAGTGGATTTTGCGTTAGGGAGTGTGCCACAAGATTTGAGCGCAGATTCTATAACGCACGCATTTAATGCTAAGACAAAAAGTCCTTTAAAACGATGGAATATGTTTGCGCGATGGCTAGTGAGAAAGGATAACATTGATTTTGGCATTTGGAATGATGAGATTAGCCCGCGAGAGCTCATTATCCCGCTTGATACTCACACTTTTAGGCTTGGACGAGAAATTGGGTGCATTTCGCGCAAAAGTGCGGATTTGCACTCCGCGTTAGAACTCACTGCATACTTACAAACGCTTTGTAAAGATGACCCCATAAAGTATGATTTTGTGCTTTATCGGCTAGGACAGACACATAGAGCGACTACACAGGAATTATTGTGAATCTACGCTACCTTGATATATTACGCACCAAAAAAGAAGATTGCAAGAAATCCCCCGCAAGCGATACGCGCGTAAAGAATCTCCTTGCCTTTTCTGGTGGGGTGGATTCTAGTGCGTTGTTTCACGCACTGCTTGAGCACCAAATCCCCTTTGATATAGCGATTGTAAATTATGCTGTGCGGGCACAATCTAGCGATGAGGTGGCGTATGCCAAAGAACTTGCAAAGACTTATGGCAAGCGAGTTTTTGTCCATAATGCAAAGCACATTTCCTCAAACTTCGAGCATAATGCCCGCACTATCCGCTATGAATTTTTTCACTCTCTTTGTAAAGAGCACCATTATAGCAATCTCATTGTAGCCCATCAGCTTAATGATAGGTTAGAGTGGCTTTTAATGCAGTTGTGTCGTGGGAGTGGGATTTGTGGATTGAGTGGATTTCGTGGCGTGCAAGAGAGTGAAGATTTTTACATTGTGCGTCCAATGTGCGAAATTTCTCGCGATGAAATTGTGGCGTATTTGCACGCACACAATATTAAGTTTTTTACCGATGAGAGCAATGAAGATATGCAATTTACACGCAACTACATTCGCTTGGAGTTTGCCAACAAGCTCCTTGCAAGGCATAAAAGTGGAATTTTGCAAACCTTAGAGATTCTTAACACTCAAGTGCGTGAGTTGTTTATCGCGCCTATGCGCATCGCACCAATGCTCTTTGTCGCGCCATTACATAGCGTGAGGGAAATAAATCTCCAAAGCATTGATAGTGCGCTTAAATCTTTGGGTTATGTGATGAGTGTAAAACAACGCAAGGAATTAGTGCGCTTAGATTATCATATAGAGATTTGTAAGACAGGAGAATGCTTTATCGTGGGGAGCAGTAGAGAGTGGATATTTATCACAAAGCGTGCAAGCAAAAAAAAGATAAGTATGCCTAAACACATTAAAGAGCAATATCGCGTGAAAAAAATTCCCAAAAACATTCGCCCTGCATTATTTGAAGCAAAAATCTATGACAAGGCATTAGAGCAAATGCTCTTAAAAATACAGAATCTCGCTCGTTAATTAGTTGCTCTTAGCGTTTGGTAGGCTTTTTCTATTTTTTGCAAAAGTGGAGCATTTGTTTCAAGTATTGTTTTTGAGATATTTTTGTTATCGAGCACCGTGCCCTTTGTCTTTTTCAAAACTTCCGCATACGCAGATTCTAACTCTTCATCGCTAAAGCCCTCTTGTAAGCCTAAAACCTCTAGGGCTTCTTGTTTGCTTAATTGCTCGCCACCAGTGTATAATGACTCAAATCCGTCATAAATTTTATTAAAGTCGTCATTGTCGATTTCAAAATACGCAGCAATGTCAATAATCATCTCTCTTTCAGCATCGCAAAATTCATTATCCGCATACGCCAGCACAAATAAAAACTCTACAACCTTTAATCGCTTTTTATACTCGCCCTTTGTTTTTTCGTTAAAGTCCATACAAAGCTGTTCTAAATCTCTCGGGTTTGCGTCATTGTAGATTTCCAATAAATTTTCTTTGCTTATTTTGCTAGAATCTTTTGCCATTTCATCAATCATATCTTCCACGAGCACGCATTGTGCTTCGCAAGCGTTTCCATCGGCACGGCAAAATACACCTAAAATCGCACTTAAGATTCCATATTCGCTTTCTTTGGCTTTATTATACGCACGATTTTTTTCATCATCGACAAAGCTCACTCTTGGCATTGGGCTAGGACTTGGTGCCTTTGTGAATTCTTGCGGGTGGAGCGGATTTTTAAGATAATCTTGTAGGGTAATATACAAAAAATACGCGACACCAGCACCAATGAGTAATAAAATAAATTCCATACACTTCCCCCTAAAAATATAAAGTATTTTAGCAAAACCAAATCCACTTTGTATGAAATTTCACGCAAAAAGTGGATTTTTCGCCAATACTTTAAAATTGCAAGTTATCTATTGAGCTTTTTTTCTAGCTCGGCGACAAACTGCCAAGTTTTCACCACAGAATCTGGATTCAGTGAAATCGAGCTAATACCCTCTTTTACAAGGAATTCCGTTACTTCTGGGTAATCACTTGGTGCTTGCCCGCAGATTCCACAATATTTATTGTGCTTTTTGCACGCTTCTATGGCTTTTTTAAACATCACAAACATTGCTGGATTGCGCTCATCAAAGATATGGCTTACTAGCTGTCCATCTCTATCTACGCCTAAAGTCATCTGTGTGAGGTCGTTTGAGCCAATGGAGAATCCATCAAAGAGCTGTAAAAATTCATCGGCTAAAATCACATTCACAGGCAATTCGCACATTACATAAACTTCTAATCCATTACGCCCAGATTCTAATCCATTGCGCCGCATAATCTCAAGCACCTTTTTGCCCTCTTCGGGAGTGCGTAAAAACGGAATCATTACTTTCATATTGCCCAATCCCATTTCATCGCGCACCATTGCTAATGCCTCACATTCCCATTCAAACGCATTGCGATATAAATCAGAGTAATATCTACTCGCCCCGCGGTATCCTAGCATTGGATTTTCTTCTTGCGGTTCGTAATAACTCCCTGCTATCATTCCTCGATATTCATTTGATTTAAAGTCGCTAGTGCGCACGATGACAGGATTTGGGTAAAAGGCTGAGCAAATCATACCAATGCCCTCAGCGATTTTTTTGACAAAGAAGTCTTTGGGGCTTTCATAGCCTGTCATAAGTTTTTCAATCGCTGTTTTTTCTTTGATTTCTTTGCCTTTACCATTTTGAATATCAAGTAGCGCAAGGGGGTGTGCTTTAATTTGATTTAAAACAATAAGTTCCATTCGTGCCAAGCCAACTCCTGAATTTGGTAAATGAGCGAAACTAAAGGCTTTTTCTGGATTCCCAACATTCATATAAATTTTTGTCTTTGTTTTGCCAAGATTATCTAACTCAACGACTTCGATTTCGTATTTATACTCCCCAGCATACACATAGCCCTCTTCACCCTCTGCGCAAGAGACTGTAACTTCCATTCCTGTGTAAAGTCTATCAGTCGCTCCTGCTGCACCTACGATAGCAGGCACGCCAATTTCACGCGCTACAATCGCTGCGTGGCAAGTGCGCCCGCCACGATTAGTAATCACCGCAGCTGCTTTTTTCATCGCTGGCTCCCAATCAGGGTCAGTATTATCCGTTACGAGAATCTCCCCCTCTTTAAAGGTATTCATATGCTCTAAGTCATTGATAATACGCACTTTTCCAAATCCAATCTTGCCACCAATGGCGCGTCCTGTCAAAAGAACTTCTTTATTTTCATTTGGATTGACAAATTTGAATTTCTCTAAGCGATTGCCACCTTGATTTTTAAGCTTTTGGCTTTGCACAGTCTCAGGTCGCGCTTGAACGATAAAAATCTCGCCACTATCGCCATCTTTTGCCCACTCCATATCCATAGGGCGATATTCACCCGCTTCTTTAGTATAGTGCTCCTCAATCTTTACCGCATAACGCGCAAGGGTTAAAATATCCTCATCGGTTATGGAAAAAGTGCGAAGTTCCTTTTGTGTTGTTTTGATATTTTTTGTTGGGTGTTCGCTTCCTCGTGGAGCATAGACCATTTTTTGGTGTTTATGCCCTAGTTGTCGTTTGATAATAGGTCGTTTGCCATCTTTTAGTGTTGGTTTAAATACATAAAACTCATCAGGATTGACCGTCCCCCCTACGACATTTTCACCAAGCCCCCAAGATGAGGTAATAAACACAGCATCTTTAAAGCCCGTCTCTGTATCAATGCTAAACATCACCCCAGCGGAAGCCTTATCTGCACGCACCATTTTTTGCACACCCACAGAAAGAGCGACTTTAAAATGGTCAAATCCTCTTGACGCACGATAGCTCACAGCCCTATCAGTAAATAATGAAGCAAAGCACGACTTAATGTAGTGGATAAGCTCTGCCTTGCCCTTAATGCTGAGATAAGTGTCTTGTTGCCCAGCGAAGCTCGCATCGGGCAAATCTTCTGCTGTGGCACTGCTTCGCACGGCGACATCTGCTTCACGCATATTATACTCATCGCTAAGTTTTTTATATGCAGTGAAAATCTCTTCGCGTAAGTCTTCAGGGAATGGCGTGCCAAAGATAAGCTCGCGGATTTTTTTAGAGCGCGTTTTAAGCACATCGATTTCGGTTACATCTACACCCTTAAGCAAGTCGATGATTTTTTGGCGGATTCCACCAGAATCCAACAGATACCAATACGCCTCACTTGTGATAGCAAAGCCATTTGGCACTTTTATTCCTTCGCTTGCTAATTCTTGAAACATCTCGCCAATACTAGCATTTTTACCACCTACGATAGGCACATCTTTGTTGTTTAGTTCCTTGAAAAACTTAATATACTTCACACTTTCTCCTTGTTGGTTTTTTATTTAATGAATCTTAAAATATTCTAATCAACCAATATTTAAGATTCTATAAATTGTATCATTTTTTGTAATATCGTTATTTTTTTTGAAACACCATTGTTTTATCCTTGATTCTTTATTAAGATTGCATAAGAATCTGCGCAATCCGCTCTGAACTGCCTTGAATCAAATACTCTCTTAGTTTTTTTGATTCTTTTGTATATGTTTCATAGTTAAAATTTTCATAACCTTTTAGGAGGTTTTGCACACTTAAATCATCTTGGATATACTCATTATGCAGTCTTGCTTCGCCTTTGCCAACGGGTTGTCCCAAAGCCGCTTGGTATAAAATGTTTGCCAATCCTACGACATTTAAATGCACAAATGCTCTAACGATATAAAATTCAACCTTGCGCATTGTGTAAGCAAGGCAAAATGGCGCACCCAATAGCGCAGCTTGTAGTGTTGCTGTGCCAGAGCAGATGAAAGCAAACTTACACGATTGCAAATGAAACACCGCATCAAAGCTTACGCTAAAATTTTCAATTTCTTGTCCATAAATTTTATACAGTTCTTGTTTGCTCAGTTTGGCAAAATGAATTGGGAGCACCAGCACTTTTGGACTATCATTGAGTTTTTGTGAGAGTTCTATAAAGAGCGGAAAAATACGCTTTATTTCGCTTTTGCGACTGCCGGGCATAAATACGATATTCTCGCCACGCGCTTTTATGGACTTTAATGGAAGGGAATCAAGCAATGGATGCCCGACAAATTCTGCACGATTTTCTTTGAGCGCATTAGGATAGAGTGAGAGCTCAAATGGGAGAGTAGCGCAGATTCTATCACAAAACTTCTCAATAGTCTTTGCCCTCCAAGGTTTCCAAGCCCACACTTGAGGGAGAATGTAATACATTATTTCAGGTTTTTTGTTATTTTTGCGAAGTTTTTTTAGTCCTTTTGCTAGTGGGATATGAAAGCTCGAGCTATCAATAAGCAGTGCTTTATCACAGGTGTTGGCGAGTTGCACCATTTCATCATTCACGCGCTTGTAGAAAAAGATTCGCTTAAGCACATCAACAAAGCCCATAGTTGCAAATGCGCTTAATTCGTAGCTTGATTTTACATCTATGTATTGGAGATTCTCAAACACACTGCAATCAAAAATCCCGAGCAACTCGACTTTTTCTTTATTTGTGCGTGCTAACTCGTTTAAATGCTTGCCAAGTTCGCGCAGGTGGATATTGGCACTTGGTTCTAAAGCACTGATAAAAATACGCATTAGCTTTCCTTTGTGTTGGTAGAATTTTCTAATACGCAAGAATCCACGCTAGATTCTGTGTTTTTGTTGCTTTGCGAGAGATTGTTTAAAATCTCAAGGTCATCGAGCGATTGGAGGATTTGCTGTGCTTTTTTATCTTGTCGATTTTGCTTGTGTTGGTAATTTTGCTTGTCGCGTTGCTCTAATTCGAGCTCTTGAGCTAAATCGCGCACTTCAATTTGCAATCGTTTGTTTTGGAGTTCTAGTTTTAGAAGTTTATCTACACGATATTTTGGGTCTGGAGTCTTGTCTGGGAGGCTTTGTTGCTTTTCATCGATGATGGATTCTAAGTGTGCTTTTTGTTTTTTGAGGACGCTGATTTGCTCGCGTAGTTGTTTTAGCTCCTCTTTTGTTTGTTTGATTTCATCTTGATAATTTGCTATTTCAATTCTAAACTCCGTGCGTTGCTTTTCAAAAATATTCATCACTTCCCATAGGCTCATTGTTTCAATGTCTTGGTGTAAGAATTGGTTAAAGATTTGAGAATCTATGTCTTTTTTCACGCGTTTTCCTTTGTTTCTAACTCTAAACTAAGTAAGAGCAAATCCTTTCCCTGTATGATTTCTACGGCATTGCTTCCGCATTTTTGACACTTTGAGTAGGGCATTTGTCTTGGTGTGCTTTCTTGCTTGCAATCCTTACAAAGAATCACAATATCTTGCTTTTTAATCTCTAAAGTGGCGTTTTGACACAAAGCGTAATCATTTCTAAACACCTCAAAAGTATTTGCCAAAAGCTCGCTATCCACTCCGCTATGCTTCCCTACACTAATGACAATCCTCGCTATATTGTGGGCTTTATTTGTCCTTGCTACTTCGCAAGATTGCTCCAAAAGCGCACTTACAATAGAATACTCGTGCATTGCTATCCTTTAGCCAAGATTGCATATCCTTGCATTATACAAAATCTTAAAAAATTTTTAGTCTTATCAAGCCTTTTTTAAGCTACAATTTGATTTTATTACAACACTTTTGCTTTCAAGGAGTGAGAAAGACAATGCAACGCGTAAAAACCAAACAAATTTTCGTGGGTAATGTCGCCATTGGCGGTGATGCGCCCATATCAATCCAAAGTATGACTTTTAGTAAGACTTGCGATATTGAGGCGACAAAAGCTCAAATCGATAGACTTGCTCTTGCGGGTGCTAATATCGTGCGTGTGGCGGTAAGCAGCGAAGAGGACGCCAAAGCACTTAAGACACTGAAAGCAGTTTCGCCTCTGCCAATCGTTGCGGATATTCATTTTCGATATAGATTTGCCCTTATTGCTGCAGAATCTGTGGATTGCATTCGCATAAATCCGGGCAATATTGGCAGTAAGGAGAAGATAAAGGCAGTCGCTGATGCGTGCAATGCGCGCAAGATTCCCATTCGTATCGGGGTAAATGGTGGGAGTTTGGAGAAGCAATTTGAGCGCAAATATGGCGCGACACCGCAAGGAATGATAGAATCTGCGCGGTATAACATTGGGCTTTTGGAGGATTTTGGGTTTCACAACATTAAAATATCTCTTAAAAATAGTGATGTGGTAAGCACAATGCAAGCATATCGTGGATTGCGCCCTTTGGTTGAGTATCCATTTCATTTGGGCGTTACAGAAGCGGGCACACTTGCACACTCAAGCGTGAAGTCTGCTATGGCATTAGGCGGGCTTTTAATGGAGGGCATTGGCGATACAATGCGTTGCTCTATCACAGGTGAGTTAGAAGAAGAAGTCAATTTAGCGCGTATGATTCTTAAATACAGCGGACGGCAAAAAGAGGGCATTACACTTGTATCTTGCCCTACTTGTGGGAGGATAGAAGTGGATTTGGTGAGCGCAGTAAGAGAGGTAGAAAAGAAAATCGCCCATATTAAAACACCCCTACAAATTAGCGTTATGGGCTGTGTTGTGAATGCGCTTGGTGAAGCCAAACACGCAGATATTGCCATTGCTTTTGGCAATAAAGAGGGGCTTATTATCAAAGAGGGCGAGCTTGTCGGCAAGTATAAAGAAAATGAAATTTTAGAAATCTTTATGCAAGAAGTGTTTAATCTTGCTGAGCAAAGAGCCAAACAAGATTCTTAAAAGATATTTCTAAGTTTGGCAGGAGGTGTGGTTTGGAATCTCTCAATCATAGTGCAAGTGTAATGCTGGGAGATATTGCGCTTGGCAAGGCATTTTTTTTGCGATTACACAATGCTTTTTTGCTTGCAAATAAGGGAGATATAATTGAGGTGTTAAGCGACTTTGATAATTTGGAATCTGAACTTAGCTCTTGGGCGCAATTTAGTGGCGAGAAGTTTCTTTTTAAAAAGCCATTAAAAAACACTTACAGCTATTATTTACAAAAAACTTCTCACAATAAATTTCTTACACCCATTACAAGCGTAGAAGACATTGCGCCATTAGAGATTGGGCTAGCTCCTAGAGGCGTGGCTTGTGAGATTGGTGTGCCCCATTATCATTTTGAGCTAGGCGCGAAGGAAAATGTATGGACGCAAAATGTAACAAAACTCTATGAAGATGCCAAAAACGCACAATGGAATGCTACAAATGACATCGCGTGGAGTGAAATCGCGCATTTTTCCCCAGCGTATGAGCGCGCACTCGCTCAAATTATGACTTATTTGATTGAAAATGAATTTTCTGCGTTATATATTCCAAGTTATTTCTTAAATCGCATTTCGCCGTTTTTTACTGAAGTCCCGCTCTTTCTCTCTAGTGTCATAGGCGATGAGGCGCGCCATATTGAGGTATTTTTCAAACGCGCTAAAGCCACAGGACTTGGTTTGCAACATTCCACCATAACAACACAACAAAGCCTTTACACGCTTTTTAGGGAAAAAGATTATGTCAAATCAAGCTTTTTGCTTCATATAATGGGCGAGGGGACATTTATTGATTTGCTTGCTTTTTTAGAAAAATATGCTAAAGATGCGCCAACAAAGAGGATTTTTAACCTCGCTCGCATTGATGAATCTCGTCATGTAGCCTATGGTATGGCGCATATAAAAACCGCTCTAAAGGCAAATCCACAAAAAATTACTTTGTTAAAAAATGCAGTGTTTTCACGCAAAGATTATCTTGATGAGCTCAGCACAGAATCCACCCTCCTTATAGAATCTTTAGCTATTTATGCGGGTGGCGATGATAGCGCAAAGGCGTATAAAATGGGACTTGAGCTCGTAGATGAGCTTAAGAAAAAAATGCAGACAAATCGCACGCAACGACTTGTCGCCTGTGGCATTGATGAAGAACTCGCCAATGAAATGAGTAGGGCACATACGCCAAATTTTATGTAGGGGTGATGAAGCAATGAGTAGCGATTCTAAAACACTTGATTGCGTGGAGCTTACGCGCACACTTATTACTTATCCAAGTGTTACGCCAAATGAATGCGGGATTTATGAAGTAATTATGCACGCCTTTTCTCATCTGCCATTTGAATGTATCACGCAGGAAAGAAATGGCACAAAAAATTTATTTTTGCATACCAAGGATTCTCAAACTAACGATTCTAGTTCTGTGGGCAAGCCTCATATTTGTTTTGCTGGACACATTGATGTCGTGCCTGCTGGGGAAGGCTGGAGTGAGAATCCTTTTGGCGGTGAAGTGAAAAATGGGCGTATTTTTGGACGCGGAAGCCAAGATATGAAAAGTGGCGTAAGTGCATTTGTGTGCGCACTCAAAGCCTTTGTAGAAGAGAATCCAAAAATTATAGAATCTTGTAAGATTTCTATCTTGCTTACAAGTGATGAGGAGGGCGATGGAGAGTTTGGCACTCGCTATATGCTAAAGCATTTGGAGAATCTTAATCTTTTGCCCACAATGGCAATCGTAGCTGAACCAACTTGCGAGAAAGTTTGTGGCGATACCATAAAGATTGGACGGCGTGGAAGCGTAAATGGGAAAATCACCATTTTTGGCAAACAAGGACACGCGGCATATCCGCAACATTGCATTAACCCCACAGAGCTTCTTGGTGCGCGTTTGGGAGATTTGGCAGGGGTGGATTTGGATAATGGCGATGAGAGTTTTGAGCCTTCAAAACTTGTGATAACGGACATTCGTGGCGGTATGGAAGTAGTGAATGTAACGCCTGATAAACTCACTATAATGTTTAATGTGCGTAATTCTCCAGCCACAAAAGTCGAGCACATAGAATCTTATATTAAAAAAGTGCTAGATGGGCTTGATTTTGAGCTTTCAATCAAGCAAACCTCTCAAGGATTTATTACACAACGCGATAATGCGTTAGTAGCCTTAATGCAAGAGAGTATTCAAGCTGTGTGTGGCATAACGCCAGCGTTAAGCACGAGTGGTGGGACGAGCGATGCGAGATTCTTTGGCGCACGCGGGATACCTGTGGTAGAAATTGGCGTTACTAATGATAGAATCCACGCTATTGATGAATGTGTGCCAATAGAGCAAATTAGGCAGTTACAAAGCATTTTTGCACGATTCCTAATCAATTTTAAGCACCGCTAGGAACGCCTCTTGAGGCAAATCCACCTTGCCGATTGCTTTCATTCGCTTTTTGCCCTCTTTTTGCTTTTCTAGCAGTTTGCGCTTGCGGGTTATATCGCCTCCGTAGCACTTTGCCGTTACATTTTTGCCCATAGATTTTACCGTCTCGCGTGCGATGATTTTGCTCCCAATGCTCGCTTGAATCGCCACTTCAAAGAGTTGTCGCGGGATTAGCCCTTTCATCGCTTCGACTAGTGCGCGCCCTTTTTCTTGTGCCTTGCTCCTATCGACAATGATTGAGAGTGCATCGACTATTTCGTTTGCCACGCGTATATCAAGCCGCACCAAATCCCCTTCTCTAGATTCTATGGGCTCATAATCAAAGCTCGCATAGCCCTTCGTGCAAGATTTTAGCTTGTCATAAAAATCCATTACGATTTCATTGCTCGGCAGGGCGTATTGCAGTAGGACGCGATTTTGCGTGATATAGTCCATTTTTTCTTGCACGCCACGGCGGTTTGAGAGAAGCGTTATGATATTGCCGACAAACTCGCTGGGGGTTATGATATTTGCCCGCACAAAAGGCTCTTTGATAAATGCGATTTTTTGCACTTCGGGCAGTTCGCTAGGATTTTGCACGCTTAGCACACTCCCGTCCGTGCAATGCACCTCATACACCACTGTAGGTGCAGTGGCGATGAGACTTAGCCCAAACTCTCGCTCCAATCGCTCCTTTACCACCTCCATATGCAGCAGTCCTAAAAACCCCACTCGGAATCCAAATCCCAACGCTACCGAAGTTTCAGGCTCATAGCTAAGCGCGGAATCATTGAGGGCAAGTTTATTAAGCGCGTCTCGTAGCTCCTCAAATTTATCCGTTTCAATCGGGTAAAGCCCCGCAAACACAAATGGTTTCGCAGGCATAAATCCCTCAACAGCCTTAGCTGTGGGGTTACTAGAATCTGTAATCGTATCGCCCACGCGCAAGTCATTGAGCGATTTTAGTCCAAGACACACGATACCGATTTCGCCACAAGAGATTTGTTTGGTAGCGATTTTTTGCACGGGGTGGGGATAATAAAGGCTAAGCACCTCGTATTTTTTGCCCGTGCTCATTATGAGAACTTCGCTTCCTTGCGTGAGATTCCCATCTTTTAGTCGCACAAGTGCTAGCGCGCCTAAATAATTATCAAACCACGAATCATAGATTAACGCCTTTGTGGGTGCATTTGGATTCCCGCTTGGGGCGGGGATTTTCTCTATTATTGCTTCGATTAGGGTTTGGATTCCCACTCCGCTTTTGGCACTCACTTGCAGGGCGTTGGTGCAATCTAGCCCTATGCTCTCTTCAATCTCTATGCTGACTTTGAGCGCGTCAGCAGCGGGCAAGTCGATTTTGTTGATTACAGGGAGAATCTCCAAATTATTATCCAGCGCGACATAGACATTTGCGATAGTCTGCGCCTCTACGCCCTGTGTAGCATCAACGACAAGCAACGCCCCCTCACAAGAGCTAAGCGAGCGTGAAACTTCATAGCTAAAATCCACATGTCCGGGGGTATCGATGAGATTGAGTGTGTAAGTCTTACCCTTGTAGGCGTAGTTTAGTCGCACGCTTTGGGCTTTTATGGTGATACCGCGCTCTTGCTCTATATCCATAGTATCCATCATTTGGGCGTGCATTTCGCGCTCACTCACCGCGCCACATACTTGGAGGATTCTGTCCGCTAGCGTGGATTTGCCGTGGTCGATATGGGCGATGATAGAGAAATTGCGGATAAGATTTTGCATTTTGTGCCTTTTAGTTTTGTGTCAAATTATTATGAAATCTAAGCAAAATTGTAGCAAAGCAAACCTAAGAAAAGCAAATTTTAAAATACACATTTTGCTTTGCGTTTATCTCTTGGTTTTTGTATTATAACAATTTTGTTATATAATGCCACGCGTGTGAGATAAGTTAGCCAAACTATTTCTATAAGGAGAAAAAATGAAAACACAAATAGATAAAAAAGTAGTGGCGGAGTTTTTTAGATTCTGTGAAGAAAACGCAGTAGAGTTTATCGACTTTCGATTTACAGACATCAAAGGCGTGTGGCATCATCTTGGATTTTCCGCAAATGCCGTGAGCGAGGATAGTTTTGAGGGTATCCCATTTGATGCGAGTTCGATTGAGGGGTGGCAACCTATCAACAAATCCGATATGATTCTTATCCCAGACCCTGTGCGATATTTCATCGACCCATTTACCGCAGATACCACCGTGGTGGTGTTTTGTGATATTTGGGATATTTACAAAAACGAGCCTTATGAGAAATGCCCCCGCTCTATCGCTAAACGCGCAAGCGAATACCTAAAATCTAGCGGTATCGGCGATGTGGCGTATTTTGGACCTGAAAATGAATTTTTTGTCTTTGATTCTATCAAAATCAAAAGCGCGGTGAATTGCCAATACTACGAAATCGACACCGAAGAGGGCGATTGGAATCGCGACAAAGAGTTTGATGGCGTAAATATCGGACATCGCCCGGGCATAAAAGGAGGCTATTTCCCCGTGCCTCCTGTGGATAGTATGATGGATTTGCGCGCTGAAATGGTAAAAGTGCTAAACCAAGTGGGATTAGAAACCTTTGTCCTCCACCACGAAGTCGCACAAGGGCAGGGCGAAATCGGCGTGAAGTTTGGCACGCTAGTCGAAGCTGCGGATAATGTGCAAAAATTTAAATATGTCGTAAAAATGGTAGCACACCTAAATGGCAAGACTGCGACATTTATGCCAAAGCCCCTGTATAACGACAATGGAAGCGGAATGCACACGCATATAAGCATTTGGAAAGGTGGCAAAAATCTTTTTGCAGGCAACGCATATCAGGGGCTTAGCGATATGGCATTGCATTTTTTAGGTGGAGTGCTAAAGCACGCCCGCCCGCTAGCAGCCTTTACTAACGCTAGCACAAACTCTTATAAACGGCTAATTCCCGGATTTGAAGCCCCTAGCATTCTCACTTATTCTGCGCAAAATCGCTCTGCTAGCATACGCATTCCTTATAATAGTGGCGAAAAAGCCAAGCGAATGGAGTTTCGATTCCCCGATAGCTCGAGCAATCCTTACCTAGCATTTAGCGCATTGCTTATGGCAGGGCTAGATGGAATCGAGCACAAAATCGACCCGGGCAAGCCTATGGAAGTCAATCTCTTTACCCTCACGCTTGATGAAATCCGCGAAAAAGGTATCAAACAGCTCCCACACACGCTCCGCCACGCTATCGAGGAAATGCTCCAAGACAAAGACTACCTAAAGCAGGGCAAAGTCTTTAGCGAGGAATTTATCCAAACTTACAAGCAATATAAATTTGAAAGCGAAGTGTGGCCGTGGGAGGGGCGCCCACACCCATTTGAGTTTATCACGACTTATAGTTGCTAGGTTGTGGGGGCTTAAAGTGGTGATTTGAGGGATTTTCCATAGTTCGTTGCATAAGCCCTACGCAATGGAGGGGGAATGTTTGCCCTCATTGCGAGCGGATTTGTCAAAATCCGCGTGGCAATCCAAAACCCTGTCATATTGATGGCGAAGCCCAAAATATCTCTAAAATCTACAAACCAACATAGAGATATTTCGCTAACGCTTAAATATGACAAAACCAAACACAGAATTTAAAACAAAAATAAACAAAAAATACAAACTCTAAGGGGACAAAATGAATACAAACCATTCTCAAAATAAAGCCATCTCTCTCTCTCTCTCTCTCTAATAACAACCAAAATCTAGCCTCAACTTTAGACACCAATCCCACCACAACAAATCCCCACACTAACGATAATCACAACTCCATAGCCCCAAGTCAAAAACCCACAAATTCCAAATTCACAAACAACACCGACCCAAACACCCTTTTAAACAAATTCAAAGATATTATCAACAACGATAGCATAAAAATCACGCGCTTAGCGTTTCTCATAGGCTTTTTTCGTGCAAGCGGATTTAGACATTTATGGGATTTGCTTATGCCTAAAATCGCGCGATTTCAATCTATCCGCATTCTCGTGGGATTAAACGCAGATTTACAAACTGCCAAGCTAAACCATTTAGTAGAGGATTTAGCGCGAAATCCGCATAAACAACACGAGATTTTCGCCACATTTAAGGACAATTTTTATCACGCACAAGCAGAACATTTTGCCACTGCGCCATATTGCGCTTCAAGCGAGATTTCATTTGAGCTACTCATCACCGCGCTAAAAGAGTCCAAACTCCAAATCCGCATCATCAAAGACAAGCCAACCCACGCAAAATTCTACATTTTCTCCACCGAGCCTACCACATCACACACAGGGCAGACAAACTACAACGGCTCGCTTATCGTAGGTAGCTCAAATCTAAGCCAAAATGGCTTGTATAAAAACTACGAGTTTAATCTCGAATCTAGAGATAGCGATGATATAGGCTACGCGCTTTTTGAGTTTGAGGAGCTTTGGGGCAAATCTATCGCGCTTACAAGCGAGGATGCCGTGAGGCTAGAATCCACCATAAAAGAGCGCACCTATCTCAAAGAATGCACCCCAAAAGAGATTTATTACAAACTTTTAATGCAATACTTTGGGCTAAACAAAATCAAAGTAGATTCTAGCCTCAAATCCTTTTTTCCGCGCGGGTTTAAAAAGCCCGATTATCAGCTTACCGCCGTAAGCGAGGGGCTAGATAAGCTAGAGAAATATAATGGCTTTTTCCTAAGCGATGTCGTGGGGCTTGGCAAAACTCTCATCGCCTCAATCATTGCTAAAAAGTTTGAAAGTGAAGATGAACATTTTAAAACCCTTGTCGTTTGCCCAGCAGCCTTAAAGGCAAATTGGGAGGAGCATTTAGAGCTAGTGCGGCTAAATCACCGCAAAGTGCTAAGCTATGATATGCTCCAAAAGCAAGTCAAAAATCCTAGCGAATATAGCCTAATCATCATCGATGAGTCTCACAACCTAGCCCACACAAGCACAGGGCGGTATGAAGCCCTGCAAAATATCACAAAGACGCCGACCCCTAAAAATGCGCGTAAAAAAGTGATTTTGCTCTCTGCCACCCCGCAGAAAAACTCCCCGCAAGACATAGAATCCCAACTTTGCCTTTTCCAAGACAAACTCGCTTGCAATATCGAGGACATAGACAATTTAGAATCCTTTTTCGCCCCGCTAAAAAGCGATTTTAAAAAAATCAAAAAAGAGCTAGAATCTGCGTTTAGCAAAGATGACTTCGACAAAATCAACGCCCAAAAAGCAAAGCTCCAAGCCATTTCACAGCGCATTAAAGACAAATTATTGCGCTTTGTTATGGTGCGGCGCACGAGGGCGGATATTACGAGCATTGAGAGTTTTGCGCGAAATCTAGCGGAGCAAGATATTGTGTTCCCCCAGATTTTGCCACCAAGCGAATTGCTCTATGATTTGAGAGAAAAAGCCCACGCCCTAGCCCTAAACACGCTTCATTTGCTAAATGAGCAGCAAAACTCCATAGGCAAGTTTGGCTACTTTCGCTACCTCATTTATCCAAATCTAAATGAAAACGGAAAAGCAAAATTTGAGCAAGAATACGGCAGGAGCAACTTTACACACAAAGCCCAAAGCCTAGCAGGGCTTATCAAAATCATTTCGTTTAAGCGGTTTGAATCGAGTATGGAGGCGTTTAAAACCACTTTGCAAGCCCAAATCACTTCGCTCAAAGCCTTTCTAAAAATGTTTGATAGCGGGCAAATCGCAATCCCTAAATTTTTAGGCAATCTTTACACATTCTACGATGATATTTTAAGCGATGAGGGGAGTGAGAAAATCGCGCAGTATTTAGACAAAGACAAAGCCTTTGTATTGCAAAAAGAGGATTTTGCTCCAAACTATGAAGCAAATTTAAAATCTGATTTAGCCACACTCCAAACTTTGCTAGCCAAATGGCAAGAAATACATACCGACCCTAAATTAGACAAACTCAAAGCCAAGTTGCAAGACTTTTTCCAAACCCAACAAAGCGAAAAAATCATTATTTTCACAGAGGCAAAGGCAAGTGCGGATTATCTAGCGACAAATCTAGCAAACCACAAAGTCCTAAAAATCGATTCTGCCAATAGAGAAGCAAACGCCCAAGCTATCCGCGAAAACTTTGATGCAAACTACGAATCTAAAAAAGATGATTTTCATATCTTAATCACCACCGACACACTCGCAGAGGGAGTAAATCTCCACCGCTCACATATCATCATAAACTACGACTCCCCGTGGAGTGCCACAAATCTAATGCAGAGAATCGGGCGTATAAACCGCGTAGGCACGCCACATAAGCAAATTGAAATTTATAATTTTAAGCCTAGCAATTTAGGCGATGCGATTTTAGGATTTAACGCTAAAGCATATCAAAAGCTCCAAAGTTTTCATTTCACTTTTGGGGAAGATAGCGCGATTTATGATAGTAGCGAGGAGTTTGGCACACAAAAGCTTTTTAGCGATACGATTTACAAAGAGCAAGATGAAAAAAGCGATGATACGGAGTTTTTAAACGACATTAAAAAACTCTATGTAAATAATCCCGATGAGTTTGCTCGCATACACGCGCTAAAGCCAAAATCGCGCACCTTTATCACGGATACTTTGCAATGCTTTTGCTATATGAAAAATCCAAGTGGCAATAACTATTTTTACGCCATTCACAGCGAAGATTCTAGAAAATCTAAGGTTTATCCAAGCGATTTTTTCACAATGGCACGCTATCTCAAATCCCGCATAAACACCAAACCCACAAAGCCTACCAAATCCCAAACCACACAGCATTACAGCGATATAGAGCGCATTGTAGAGTTTCACAAATCCCAATTTAGCGCACCACACAAAGACACGCTATTTGAAATCCCAAACACCACAAAAGACCCCAAAGTCCAAAAAGCCCGACTAAAAACGCTTAACGCTATGGATTTTCTAAGCGAGGCACAAATAGAAACAATCGTGCGTGTGCTAGACAAAGGGACTTTGACAAATCTCTACAAAGACATTGACAAAGCAAAGAGCAAAGAGGATTTTGAGCGCATTTATCAACAATGCCAAGACAAAATCCCAAGAGAGAATCCCACGCCCTCCACAGAGGACAAAACCCCACAAATCCAGCTCTCCATTTCAGCATTTCCAAAAAATTCCCCCTCCCTTGCAGATGGTAACCCCAAAGATTCCCACGATTCGTCATTGCGAGATTTTGCGAAGCAAAATCGTGGCAATCAAAAAATGTCCCCCTCCCTTGCGGAGGGGGATACAGGGGGTGGGTTGTCATTGCAAACGAGCAAAGCGAGTGTGGCAAACCAAGTAACACCGTCATTGCAAGACTCGCCAAGCGCAAGTCGTGGCAATCCACAAAAACAATCTTGTCATACCACCACCCCATTTTGTCATTCTGAGGGAGCGACAGCGACCGAAGAATCCAAAATATCTCACTCGCACATCAAACATAGAGATATTTCGGGCTTAGCCCTCAATATGACAAAAACTAATCACACAAAGGATACAAAATGAATGACAAAATCACACATTTCACACAAAGCACATTTGAGTTAGAATCTTTCAAAGCGATTTTAGTAGAGATTTTCCCGCAAATCCACTTCATAGAGCCAAACAAACGCACATTGCCCCACAGCATACTAAAATCCCAAACCGCTATTTGTGAGAATTTCAAACTTAGCAATAAAAATTTTGGCATATATATCTTTGAGTGTGAGAGTATCCGCGCAAAAGTGGGCATCCACACCGAGCTAAAATCTATCCTAAAACACGCAGGATTAGACGCGATTTTAGCGATTTTCCACACGCCACATTCCCCCTCGTTAGCGCACGGCGACTCTGAATCTTCCCCCTCCCTTGCGGAGGGGGTTAGGGGGTGGGTAAATCCAAACAATCCGTCATTGCAAACGAACGAAGCAAGTGTGGCAATCCAAAATAAAAGCATAGATTGCCACGAGGATTCTACGAATCCTCTCGCAATGACAAAAAAAGTAAATTCTAAGATTTTTGATGAGAATGACAACCGAGCAACTCAGCGCGGAAGTATTTTAGATGAGACCCAACGGGTTGCGAGTGAAACGAAGCAAAAATCGTGGTTGCGAAGCCACGAGCGAGAAAATAAGACTAAAGCGTCTATTGACGAAGCGAGTGGTAAGATCCACGATTTATCGCTAAAAGACAACGCGTCCACAGAATTTCGCTTATCATTGATTACTAGCGGTTACGACTACGAGCTAAACAAACCCACCTACTCCAACCTAAAACGCCAAAGTTTCATCTTAGGGCATACCAAAACCGCCACCGCACAAAAAGCCCTAGCCGAACTCATCAAAAAAGCCCAAAAATCCCCACTCACGCAAAGCGATTTAGAGGAAGCCTTTTCCCAAGAGCCCGTAAGCAAGGAATTTTATGAGCATTACAAAAAGCACTATGACGCCATTTGTGCCAAACTCACGCAAGCAAATATAGCCCATATTTTTGCCAACTACAAAGGCATAAGCGATTCACACAAAGCGATAGAATCCTTTGCCAAAAAGCTATTAGGGCGCATAGTGTTTTTGTATTTTTTACAAAAAAAGGGCTATTTAGGCGTCCCGCGTGATAAATCCTACGGAGAGGGCGATACCAACTTTTTGCATAATCTTTTTTGCAAAGCAAGACAACAAAACATAAATTTTTATAGCGAGTATCTATCGCCACTCTTTTTTGACTCGCTAAATGCGCGTAAAGAGGACGATTACTCCGCGCTTTTTGATTGCAAGATTCCATTTCTTAATGGTGGTTTGTTTGAGGACGAATTTGCTAACAATAAATCTTGTCATATTGAGCGAAGCGAAATATCCAAAACTTCCATTTGTCATACTGAGGCTTTAGCCGAAGTATCTCAAGTGTCCCAAAATAGAGATATTTCGGTTTCTACGAAACCTCAATATGACAACGCTACAATATTCCGCGCAAACAAAGCCCATTTTATTATCGCCCAAGTGTTAGACAATCCCACATTTGAAGCCATTTTTGACTTTTTTGAATCTTACAATTTCACCATTGAAGAATCCACGCCCACCGACATAGAAGTCAGCATAGACCCAGAAATGCTAGGCAAAGTCTTTGAAAACTTAATCGATTACAACAAAGAGAGCGGAGCATTCTACACGCCTCGCGAAATCGTGCATTATATGGCACAAAGCGCGCTTATAGCGCATTTTTCACGCCACTATCCAAGCCACAAAGAACAAATCCAAAATCTCATCGCCAATAAACAAAGCGATAATGACTTTATCCACAAAAATGGCGCGGAGATAAAAGCTATATTGCTAAATTTAAAGATTTTAGACCCAGCCATTGGCTCTGGTGCGTTTCCTATGGGGATTTTGAGTGAGATTATGCAGGTGCTTGAAACGCTTGATAAAACGATGAGCGATGCGCAAAAGGCACAGCACAAGCGTGATATTATCGCAAATTGTATTTATGGTATCGACATTGACGCAGACGCTATTGCAATCGCACGGCTTCGCTTTTGGCTATCAATCGCTGTCGATGAAGTCAGCCCAAGCCCACTTCCAAACCTTGATTTTAAATTTATGCAGGGCAATAGTTTGCTAGAATCATTAAGCGTAGGCAAAGAGTGCATAGAGATTATCCCGCGTGATTTTATGCGCGAGATTCCAAGCACCAAGCTCTTTGATGAAAACGCCGATAAAATCATTTTTAGCCACGACATAGCAAAGAGTTTGCAAAATCTCTTTTTGGACTACTACGCCCAAAATGACGCACACAAAAAGCACACGCTCAAATCTCAAATCAAATCCATTATGTCAAACGCCTTTGAAGTGCGAATCGCTCAAATCCAAAAAGACATAGATTCTAAAACCAAAGAATTATCAACGCCAAACAACGACAAAACAAAAAAGCGACTTACAAAAGAGATAGATTCACTACTGCACCAAATCCCAGCCCTGCAATCCCTAGCAGATGACTTTATCACAAACGATTTTCACACCGACAAAGTCTTTTTGTATAATTTCTTTTTTGCAAATGTCATTAACGAGGGCGGATTTGACATTGTCATCGGCAATCCGCCGTATGGTGCGAAAATCGATGAACCCCAAAAGCAAAAATTTAAAAACGCCTATAAACACGCCAAGCAAGGCACTTTGGATACTTACAAACTTTTTATAGAAAAGGGCTTTGACTTACTCGCTCAAAATGGCAATCTTAGCTACATTGTCCCACTTAGCGTAACAAGTAGCAAGTCAAATATTGCCCTGCATAAAATGCTTTTGGAGAATTGCGAATGGATTGAGGTTAGCAACTATGGCAATGCCCCAGCGCGGATTTTCCCAAACGCAGACCAGCGAGTAAGTATCATAAACTTTGCCAAAACCCACACAAAAGCCAAAAATCTCTTTACCACAAAGGTAAATCTACGCCACAGCACTACTTCTATCGCAGAGATAATCGACAAATTGCACTTTATAGATTCGCTTGATTTTATCCAAAATGGCGCGTTTTGCAAGATAGGATTGCCTATCGAAAAATCTATAATGCAAAAGCTTTACGCCCAAACGCACACGCTAAAAGACGCAATGAATGGCGATGAGCAAATCTATTATAGGGACACAGGCGGTAGATATTATGATTTATACACAAGTTATTCTACGACAGAATCCACTACGCAAAAGAGTTTTGCGGTGAGCGATTCAAAAGCGTTAGTCGCGCTAATGTCAAGCACTCTTTTTTGGTGGTTTAGAAATGCTTATAGCGAGGGACGACATAGCTATGTGTATGAATTTGAGCGATTTCCTATCCCAACATTTAGCGATAAAGTCCTAAAACAATTATGCGATTTGGGCGAAAAATATGAAAGCGATATAGAGAAAAATGCAGATTTTAGCAATGGCGTAAAAACCTACAAACTCCGCAAATCAAAACACATAATCGATGAAATTGATAGGCTAATTTGTCCGCTGTATGATTTGAGCGATGAGGAAACAGACTTTATCATAAACTACGACATAGCATTCCGCACGGATTAGAATCTAGTTTCGCGATATATCCAAAAAATCGCCGATGAGATTGTAAATCTAGTCGATAAAATTTTGGAGTCAAAAAATCTTTGTCATACTGAGCTTTCGCAAGAAAGCGAAGTATCTCAATCAACAAAAGAGATTTTTTGCTCCGCTCAAAATGATAACAAAGATATTTCGGTTTCTGCGAAACCTCAATATGACACAAAAATCAAAGATTTACAATCCAAAATCGACTCGCTAGTCTATGCCCTCTACGAGCTAGATTCTAATGAAATCCAAATCGTAGAATCCAAAACACATTAAAAACTAAGAATATTTTAAGTTTTGCTGTGGCATAATTCACCCGTGTTCTTGGGGAGCCTTATTCCCCATACTTCTTAAAAACTTCATTTTGACAATTCATCTATCAAATCATTTAAAAACATTTGTATTTTGGTAACTTCAAGGTTTATTATGAATTTTGGTTTTTTGAGAGTTGCGCTAAGGCGTGGCTGATTGTCAATGTTTAATTTGTATAGATTTTCAAAGTGAAATGCGCGGTTGCGTAGATTTCGTAGCAAATGCAAAATCAAACCTGCTTTTTGATAACGCCTTAATTTTGAACCATTTTTAAAGCCATTTACATTTCTCTCATAATACCGCTTAAAATCCACGCTATCCAAAAAATCCAAACTAAATATTTGATTATGAATTTTGTAGTAATCCACTACGCACACCCAAAATCCCAAACTTTGAATCGATATGATTTTATCGCGCGCGGGATTTGGTTCTTTGGGCGTTTCTAGCTCTATGTCGTTAGGCAGATTATCAAGCCACGCCAAATCTATCCCGCTCATCACAGAATCGATTTTGTTTCGCAGTAGCACTTCTGCTATGCCTAGATTTTCAGCGATTGAGCCAATGAGTGCAAAATTTTCAAAATGCTGATTGATATTGTCATAGCTTGAAATGCGCCTATGTGAAAATAGTTCGCAAATCTTATCTTTGTTAAAATTACTAAAATCTTGCATTGCTATCCTTTGTGTTTGATGAAGCAAAAAGTATAATGAAAATTTGAAATTTTTAGCTACATAATTATGCTAAAATTTACGCAAAAGATTCACAAAAGGCGGATAATGAAGGGCGCAACAAACTTAGAGCAAGACTTGCAAGCGGCTAAACAAGCCACCCTCACACTCGCTCTTTTAGACAATGCAAGGCGCAGTGCGGTAGTGCGCGATATGGCGAAGTTTTTGCGTAATGCCAAAGATGAGATTATCAAGGCAAATGCCATTGATTTGCGTAATGCCAAAGACCTTGCAGAATCTATGCAGAAGCGACTAGAACTTAATGAAAAAAAAATAGAGGCAATGGCAGATTCTTTGGAAGTCATCGCAGGCTTAAGCGACCCATTGCAGAGAATCTTAAGTGGCTGGGAAATGCCAAGCGGGATAAAAATCCAAAAGGTCTCCGTCCCACTAGGCGTAATCGGCGTGATTTATGAATCGCGCCCCAATGTAACGAGCGATGTAAGTGCGCTTTGCTTAAAGAGTGGAAATGTATGCGTGTTAAAGGGCGGTAAAGAAGCCCTGCATTCAAATAGGGCGATTTTGCAATGCCTACATAACGCGCTAAAGGCACATAATCTCCCATTAGAGTGCATAATAATGCTAGAAAGCCACGATGATGTCGCGGAATTTTTAAAGCAAGAGAAATACATTGACTTGCTTATCCCGCGCGGTGGGGAGAATCTTATACACTTCGTGCAAGAGCATTCCAAGATTCCTATTATCAAACACGATAAGGGCGTGTGTCATTTGTATATACATAGTGATTTTAACGAGCATTACGCGCTTAGCGTTGCGCTAGATTCTAAAACGAGCTATCCTGCTGCGTGTAATGCTATCGAAACACTTTTGCTTGATAATGCCATTGCTAAAGACTTTTTGCCCACACTTGCTAAAGCCCTTAAACAAAAGGGCACGACATTGCTAGGAGATAGCCAAGTGGCTAAAATCATCACCATAGACGGGGAAGCAGACTACACCAAAGAGTATGGGCAAAATGTCCTAAACTTTAAAATTGTGGGTGGATTAGATGAGGCGATTAGTCATATTAATGCTTTTGGCTCACAGCATTCTGATAGCATTATTACGAATGATATTGGCGTGGCGGAAGCATTTTTAAACCAAGTGCAAAGCGCGTGTGTGTATGTGAATGCTTCTACGCGCTTTAGCGATGGTGGGGAGTTTGGGTTTGGTGCGGAGGTTGGGATTTCTACTTCTAAACTTCACGCGCGTGGTCCTATGGGGATAGAATCTCTTACTACTTATAAATACAAAATCACTGCAAATGGTGCAGTGAGAGGGTAGATTCTCTAAAATATTAAACTAAAGGTGTAAAAGAATGCGTAAAATATTTTTTCTTATGGCGTTTTGTGTGTGTGTGATAAAGTCCGAAGATAGCTTCCAAAAACTTGGCGACATATTTCGTCTCGCTCCTTTAATCCCGCTTGCTATAAGCATTGGAATCGAGGACTATGAGGGAGCTATGCAGTTAGCACTCGGCACGGCGGCTTCTCAAGTGAGTGTTGAGGTTATCAAGTTGGGATTCCACACCGCACATACGCAAGGTGCAAGCGTGGCTTTTGCGAAGCGACCTTGCTGTGATGAATATCGAGGTATGCCAAGCGGACACGCGGCGGGAGCATTTAGCGCGGCTTCGTATGTGTATTATCGCTATGGGTTTAGGCAGTCTTTGCCACTTATTGGCATTGGTGTGGCTACGGCGGCTTCTAGGATTCACGCTAAGAAGCATTCTTTTGCTCAAGTGCTTGTAGGAGGTGCGATAAGTTGGGGGTTTGCGTGGCTTTTCACTTCGCCTTATAAGCCTAAAAATATGGTTATCACGCCTGAAGTTGGCGAAGATTCTTTAGGTGGCGATATGGTGGGAATCCGTATAGGATTGCGATTTTAAGCCTATATAAAGAGTGAATTTACACTTTCACTATGCTGGATTCTGCGAATCACTTCAGCAAAGAGCGGGACGACATTTAAGACTTTGATTTTTTTGTTGTGTTTTTGAAGCGGGATTGAATTTGAGACGATGACTTCATCTAACGCGCTTTTTTCGATTCTCTCATAGGCTGGACCGCTTAGCACGGGGTGTGTGCCAAGTGCCATTACGCTATGTGCGCCTCGCTCTTTTAGCACATCAGCAGCCTTACACATCGTGCCTGCGGTATCAATCATATCATCAACCAAAATCACATCTTTGCCTTTGACATCACCGATGATATTCATCACTTCGCTTTGATTTGCCCTCTCTCGCTTTTTATCTACGATGACTAAATCCAACCCAAGTTTATCAGCGAAGTATCGCGCTCGCGCCACGCCACCAATATCAGGGCTAGCGACTATGGGGTTGGCAAAATGCTTAGACTTAATGTAGTCGCGGAAAATGATTGAACCATAGAGATTATCCACAGGAATATCAAAAAACCCCTGAATCTGCCCTGCGTGCAAATCCATAGTAATAAGGCGGTTGATTCCAGCATTTTGAATGAGATTGGCGACAAGTTTGGCACTAATTGGCACGCGTGGAGCGGCTTTTCTATCTTGTCTAGCATAGCCAAAGTAAGGCACAATGGCATTTATCGTATTTGCAGCACTTCGTTTGAGTGCGTCCGTCATAATGAGAAGCTCCATTAAATTGTCATTAGTGGGTGCACAAGTGGGCTGGATAATGAATACATCTTTGCCCCGCACAGATTCTCCAATTTGGACATTGATTTCTCCATCGCTAAAGCGCGTGGTATTAGCGTTTGAAAGCACAATATCCAAGTATTTACTCACTTCTTTGCCAAACTCTGGGTGGGCTGAACCACAAAAAATCTTAAAACTCCGCATTCTTTCCTCTTATATTATCAAGTTTTAGAATCTTTAAGCAAAATTAAATCCATTTAGGGCTTGTGTGAATCGTATATGAAAAATATTAAACATAAACACAAACATAATCCAAATAAAGATTCTCAACAAAATAACACCAAATCACGCAAAAATACAAATCACGCAATCTCACTCTTTTTTGCCTTTAGCGTTTATGATGATTGGCACACCGCTAAAGCCAAATTCCTCGCGTAGGCAATTTATCAAATAGCGTTTGTAGCTGAAATGCAGCGCATTTGGGCGATTCATTACGAGGCTAATTTGTGGTGGGCAACTCTCAAACTGCGTGGCATAATAGATTTTTACAATTTTGCCTCTATCGCTTGGGAGGTGATGCTTAGCGCACGCACGCATTATGAGGTCATTAAGGGCGGAAGTTGGGATTCTATACATAAAGTGTTGCCACACTTTGAGAATCTCATTTTTTAGCATTGCAATGTTGCGTTTATTAAGCGCGCTTACACAGATAATGGGCGCGAAGTAAAGAAATTTAAACCTCGTGCGCACCGCGTTATTTAAGGTCTTAAAGTCCTCTTTGGTGATGTCGTATTTATTCAGCACGATGATGACACCAAGATTATGCTTTTGTGTAAGCGAGGCGATTTTCTCATCGAGCTCGACAAACGCAGAGCTACAATCTAACACAAGTAGCGCGATATGAGATTGCTCTAAGATTTGGTTTGTGCGCATTAGCGCGTATTTTTCTAGCCCTTCAATTTTCCCAGCGCGTCTAATGCCAGCGGTATCGATAAATTCTACATTAAAGTCATCAAGTTCGATTACTTCATTTACAGGGTCAAGTGTCGTGCCCTCTAAATCGCTCACCACACTGCGATTTTGCCCTAAAAGCGCGTTTAAAAGTGAGCTTTTACCGACATTTACGCGCCCAATAATGCCAATTTTAATATGCTTTGTATCTTTGATTTGGGAATCTGGCGCATTTTCTTGTGTAGGTAAATCTCCCTCGCTAGGCAAAGAGTCTATAAAGTCCTCAATGCTTTGCTCATCGCTCCATTCTACCACTTCTCCTAAGCCAAAATACGCGCCAATGCCACTAAGCAACTGACTTATCCCGCGATTATGACTAACAGAAATATGATACATTTGCTCTATCCCAAGTGAGCTGAAATGCCACGCTTGGTCTTTAATTTTGTCATTATCAATTTTGTTAAGCACCAAAAACAATGCACTATGTCTTTGAATCGTGCGAATATGACGCACATCTTCATCATCTAAGCCCATTTGTCCATCAAGCACATAGAGCACAAGGTCAGCATTTTTGCCTGCGTTAAGACTTTCTTGCGATACGAGTTTATAAAGTTCGCTTGCGAGTTTGGCGCGTTTTTTTTGCTTTTTATTTTGCACAAGTTCGTAGTTTTGGGCTTCATCGATTCCACCTGTATCAAGTAGGCAAAACTCCTCACCACTAATGGTGCAAATCCCCTTTTTTATATCACGCGTTGTCCCACTTATGTCTGAGGTGATAGCAATTTTTTGCTTACATAAACGATTAAAAAGGCAAGATTTGCCAACATTTGGTTTGCCTAAAATAGCGATACTTTTCACATAAATCCTTAAGAGAAATTCAATTTTAGCGATATATTAGCGTAATTTAGGGCTAGGATTTGTTATGATAGTGAAAAATTATGCCAAGATTGTGTGTTTGTTTTTTACTTTGAGCATTGCTAATGCTGATAACTTTATCACACTAGGCGGTGCGAGCGTGTTTCCTAGCAGGGAGCTTCCATCAAATTATGACACGGATATTATAGATTTTGTCGAGGCACGCGGATTTTTGCTCGCCAAAAAGGACGCAGATATTGGAATGTTTGATGAATCGTATGCGTTATATATAACTTCAAAAAAACTCACAAAATTTATCGATGGCGACATATCACAGGGCAAAGAAAAAATCCGCATTATGCGCACCAAAAATGGTTTGCTTAATACTCGCTCAAGCGGGTTTTACTACTATACCAAAATGGCTTCAAACAACCACGCCTTTTTCGCCCCAAGAGCTCACGCGCTTTATCAAGTCAAGCCATATATTTTTCTTATTAGTGATTACATACCAAGTATGGAAAAAAGTGCGTGCTTACTCGTGCGTAGTAATGCCTTTGTAAAGGAGACTTTTGGGATTAAAATTGACATAAATTTAGAGCAAAATTACGCAGATTCTAAAAACGCAAGTTTTTGGTTAGAGTGTGAGAGCACTCAGGGTTTGTAAGCGTCTAAATCGCCATTCTCACAGCATCGCTTAGTAAATCAGCATTATGAAATGGCACAAAAAGCTCCACACCAAGATTTCTCGCCTTTATCATAAAATCACTATTTCCGCCTTCTGGCACGATTAAGATAAAAACCACAGAGCAATCACTTTTGCTTTGCTTAAACTTTCTAATGAAATCAACAGCATTTACTCCCTCATTTTCCCAATCCATAATCACAATGTCATAGTTTTTTGTGCATAACTCATTAAAAGCTGGTATCATCTTTTGTTGTGTAGCTACCGACACACAGGAATCCACCTTTAAAATAACCTGCATATCCCTGTTAATATCAGATTCTGATTTCCCAATAAGTAAAATTTTCTTTTGGCTCACAGATTCTAAATAATGGAGTAGTTTAAATAGCTCCTTGCTTTTATCTGATATTTTTTTCTTATCCAATCCACGCAAAAAATACTGCAAAAATGTCTTTGAGCTATATCCGCCTACAATGCCCGCATCACGGAAAAACGACTTGACATTTTCGCTTTTTTTCGCTCGCCCCCATAAACAAGAATCCAAATCATACGCTTTGGTGTCTAAAAGCGTGATAAAATGCTCGGTGATGTCTTTATTCATCGCGCCATACACCAAAGAAAACTCCTGCAAATGCGTCTCTCTAAATATTTTCATACGCTCTGTGGTTTTGACTAAAAGTTCTTTTTGTTTGGCAATGTATTGAAGCAAATCTACATCGCGTTTGCGCAGTGATTTTACTTCGCGCTCTAATAAGAGATAATTTTCGGTGTTGGCTTTGTCTCCTAAAAGTTTTAATGAGCTTTCCTTTTCTTCGAGCTCTCTGCTTACCGTGCGGGATTGGGCTTGAGCGTTTGCAAGAGAGCTTTGCGTCATTTCGATAAGCTCCACCGCCTTTAGATAAGCACTTTGACGATTAAGGAATATTTTTTCAAAGCTGTATTCCAACGAATAACTTGTCTTTTTGTTATAGGACTCGTAATCCCCATATAAAGAGAGAATCTCATCTTTTAAACTCTTTAATCTGGAGTCTGCAAGTGCGTTATCTATTTCGTTGAGGTGATTATACGCCGTGAGGATAAATCTTTGTGCGCGCAGAAAATCTAGTCGTTTATGCCCTTGCGTGAAATCTTTATATTTTTCTAATATTTGCATTTCATAAGCGAAAAATTCATCGATACATTCCTTAGATTCTTTAGTTACAGGGATTTCATCAGGGTCTATGGGTTTGGGTTTTGGGCGGATTTTAAATACTTTGCCATTCTCCGCGTCAAATTCAATTTCTGCTCCAATCTCAAGCTCACTTTCCTTGCCCTCCCATAGCTCAAGTGCGAAATCATATTGTCGTTTATTGACGGCTTGCTCTATTTTGCCACTTTGTTCTTGGGGATTGAGTGCTGTTAAGATTCCTTGATACATTTCTATACTCGCAATTATGCACCAAATGTCTGCCCATAGGCTTTGGTTCTTTGGTTGCTATTGTTGTTGGAATTGCCAAAGTAGCCACTTTTGCCAGCATTGCTAGCCGCTCCTCCAGCACCGCCCATAGTTTTGTTATGAGCGAAGCTATTTTTGCTTCGCTCATAGGCTTGTGGGGATTTATAGTTGCGTTGGGCGTTTTGTTGAAAGTTTGGATTATTAAAGAGTTTGTTCCCAATGTAACTCCCTAAAATCGCGCCAGCCGCAGAAGCTAAAATCGCTCCACCAAGCCCAAGCCCACCGCCGTTTGGGTTAGTAAGTTCGCTTGTGTTAGAATCAATCTTTTGCTCCTCTAGTTTGATAAGCGCGTCAATTTCGTTTTGACTAAGCATTCGCTCATTGCCATCTTTTGACTTTAAAAGCACGCGAGTTTCATCGCTTGGATATTCCTCTAGGACTTTATAAGTGCCATCTTCTTGCTCCTCGATGATGACAAATGCCCCGCTTTTTTGTGAAGTTTGTAAAATTTGAGAATCTTGGTTGTTTGTGTTTTCACATCCTTGTAATGCAAACGCCACTGCCACACCGATTCCACCTACCATTGCATAATCTTTGATTTTTCGTAGTTTCATTTTTTACCTCTTACGCCATTTTGTATTTTATAAAGAATTATAAAATTTTTAGAATCTAATGTCAATTTAAGCAAGCAAATTGACAGTAGGTTTGATGTAAAAATTTCAAATTTTCTTAAATCTTTAAGTCAAATTTAAGTCAAAAGCTACTAAAATCCGCAAATATTTTTTGAAATACAAAGGAGTGTGTTTGATAATCAAGCAAAACAATCAAATTCATAACGCAAATGCGTTGAATCGAGCTCGATTCACTACTACAAATCCTCACTCTACACACTTTTTACCGATTTCATATATATATATATATATATGTTAGCACGCTCGCACTTCACGCGCTAAATCGTGGTTTATTAGATAAGAATCCGCTTAATTTTGTCATTACAAATCGCAATAAGTGCGAATCAGACGCAAAAATCCCAGTCATTGCGAGTCCTTGCGCCAGTAAGGCAAAGTATTCCAAACTTTCTGTCATATTGAGCGAATGCGAAATATCTCTAAAATTTAAAAGAGATTCTTTGCTTTGCACAAAGTGCTTTGCTCAGAATGACGGAGTGGGGCAGATTCTGTGCTTTGCTCGCAATGACAAAAACTTCATATTTCTAACCACCCACAAAGGAATCCAAATGATTACTTAAATCTCTATTTCGCGCTTGTAGATTCGCGCATTCATTTTTAGAATAAAGCAATCTTTTGGATTTTAAGTCGGCGGTTGGCAAACAAGATTCGCCCCAAAAGGGCAGATAAAATTTCAAAACATAGAAAGGATAAAAAATGAGAAATTTACTCAAAGTTTGTATGCTAGGGATTCTAGCGTTTGGATTAAGCGCGTGTGATAACGATAAAGATAAAGCATTTTTATCGATAACAAAAAAATGCGAAAGCGAAAAAGACAAAATAGATGGTTGCGTAAAATTAAAATATAGCGAAGATGATTTTAAAGTTAGGCAGTGGTATCAAGGCGGAAAAGTTGTGTTTGAACTAAGCACAGATGAAAACGGCAAAGTGTTTATCAAACGACGATTGGATAAAGTTGAAGATGTCAATATCGTGTATGGTTTCCAATCACACGAAGCTAATCTTACCGAAGAAGATTATGAATCGTATTGTGTTGCCACAAAAGAAGCAAGTATAGAAGGTTGTGCGCGATACAACACACAGCATACTGAACTGGTAAAAGCTTGGCGTGATGAAAAACTCTATGGTAATTGTGAATATATTGACATTAGCAGAGCTATGAATAGGATATACATAAATGGTGTATGTGGTGTAGGCGAGGAGCAAATAAGACAATGCTTTAAAGACGGCAAGAGCTATGAATGCGATGAGAAAGAAATGCAAAAATTACTCTCACAAGATTTTAGTGATTTTTATAAACGATGTGTTCGCAAAAATAAAAATGGCGGTGGGTTTGAAATATATCCCGCACCTTGCGAAAATTAAATAAATGAAAGGACAAACTATGGGCGAAAAATCCACAATTACGCTTGATAATCCAAGCACATTTGCAGATGACTTGTGGAGTGAAATAGTCGATAACGCACTATTTTCACGCCCCAAAAACGACATTTGCGACTATTTGCTGTATTTGTTTAATAAACACAGCAAATCAAAATTTTTGGATTCAAACAGCAATGCAGAAAATGAGCTATTATTGCGAATGCCTACCACCAAAATCAAAACCACAAAGAAAAATATTTTTGTGAAGTTTATGGGAGATGATGAGCAAAAAGAAGTGTTTGAAAAGTTTTTAAGCGACTTTGTGGCAAATAAGATTGCCATAAAAGACGCAAATAAAAAAGGGCATATCAAGCTAGTCATCGAAAATCCCGTCTATCGCAATGTGCTTGAATCAAATCTCAAAGAAAAAGTGCAAGACAGTTTTGATTATAGCTTAAATAGCGAGAGTGTAGAAATATCGTGTATTGCGTTTATCGCTATGCTACAAATGGAGGCAGAGCGACTACAAACAAGTGCGAATCTAAATAGGGTGCTAAAAGAATGCAAAGAGACAAAAGCGTTGCAAAATACAGACGAGTTTATCAGCGCAATCGCGAAGTCGCCTAGTGATTTTGGCGCAGAGTTTATCAAAACCTACGCGCCAAAGGCACTAAAAGCAATTTATACCAAAATGAAAGGAAACTAAAATGAGAAAGTTACTCAAAGTTTGTGTGCTAGGGATTCTAGTGTTTGGATTAAGTGCGTGTGATGAAGTGGCAGATAACGCTGGCAAGGCGATAGATTCTGCTACAACAGAGGACAAGAAAGTAGCAAGGGCATTAAGCATAGAATCCCCGTTACTTGCGATAGATTATGATAAAAATTACGACCCATATTTCGTCATTCAATCCCAAGATAACAATACCATTATCGAGGATATTATCCTAAATCGCGGTAATTGTGGTGTGGTAAAGTATAAAGAAGACTACGATATGGCAAACGCGTATAGAGAGCTAAATGGCGATAAGCTAAAAACAAAAAACGGACAATTCGTTGATATGAAAAGGGTTATTTGGTCTAATGAGACAAATTACTACGACTCTTTGGACGACGATTCAAAGACAATATACAAAAAGATATTTCCCGTAAAGCTATCCTATGGCAAAAAGTTTGCAATACCCTATCAACTCAGTAATTTGTATGGACAAAAAATCGGTTGCAACACAAACAGCATTATCGAAATAGAAGTCATCGTAAATGGCGGTGGCAGCTATATCTTTAAGCCAAAAGAATGATGCTATTTTAGGGAGGATTCGTATGCAAACAAATAAAAAGACTATGCAGAAATATTTGCACCTAGTGAATCAAGGAGCGCAGTGGAGTTTGCAAATACGCTTTGGCGTGAGATTACCAAAAATCAGCTTTTATCCAAGCAAAAGAACGACATTTGCGATTATTTGCTGTATTTGTTTAATAAGCACGATTCGGAGCATTTTTTGGATTCGCGGACAAATGCAGAAAATGAGCGATTGCTCCAAACCACAGCGACTAAAATCAAATCCACAAAGAAAAATATTTCGGTTAAGTTTATGAGTGAAACTGAATACAAGCAAGTTTTTAGGGATTTTCTTACTTCGCTAAATGACAAAAACAAGCGCATTGTCAAAGAGATTCGCCCAAAAGATAAGGACAAAGAGCCGTATTTGGAGTTTATCATCGAAAACAATGTGCTAAAAGATATGTTAGAAGCGAAGTTAAAGCGTTGCGTAGGCGATACTTTTAGCTATACGCTAAATAGCGAAAAGTTAGAGCTATCTTACGAATCATTTATAAAAATGATAGAAATGGAGGTGCGAATCTTAGATAGGACAAAGGACTACGAATCAGCAATAAAATCGCTAAAAAGCGAATATGGGATTTCTAAAATAAGCGATTGGGCAAAAGCGGGACTTAAAGCGATAAAAGAATATGTTCCGCTTATAGTGGCGTTAGTATAAAATCAAAATGAAAGGACAAACAATGACAAGGACATTTAACAAAATAGGCAAAATAGTGGCGGTAAGTATAGGAATCGTGCTAATGGGCGCGGTGTTTGCTAGCACCAAAGCAGATAATGTCATAGAATGTAGTGGCAATGAAATCAAAACGGATACAAGCATAGAAAAAGGCGAATGCGAAGATGGCAAAAGAAAGGGTGTGTGGAAATACTACGATAAAGACGGCTATATACAAAAAGAGATTACTTGGCAAAATGGCGAAATAGTTTTGCAAAAAGAGTATGATAAAGATGAAAATCTAAAACTTACAACGGCGTATAATAAAGGCGAAGTTGTATCAAAACGCAAATATAGTGGATATAATGAATATAATGAATATAATGGAGATTATGAAAGTAATGAATATGGTAGTATAACGCATTATTATACAGAGGATAATGTAAGCATTGAGCGCGAATATAGCATTGGAAGTTTAATATCCAAAGAAAATAACAAAATATATGAGGCAAGGAAAGAAGCGGCAAAAATAGTCGAGCAACGCGCCCAATCTAAAGTCAAAAAGCCCACTATGCAAGAAGTCAAAAGAGCAAAAGATAGAAAGCAGGACGCTATGAAGACATATAGAGAAAAGCTAAGCGCCCAATATGAAAAAGAATGGCAAATCGAACTAGCCAAAATCCCTACTATGCCAAATTTTGATAGTTACAGTAATGATGAGCTAATAACATACATAAAAAACAATAAAATATCTCCAATGCGCGAGGTTATCAAATTTGTAAAATTTAGCCCAACTATCGAGGGAGATACCACAGAAAATTTGATATTGTTATGGAGGGCGGGTTATGACATTCTGTTTAAAGATACTGAAAAAAAGTTAGGAAAAATCGAGTTAGACTACCTTTATAATGATCCAAAAGATTCTTGTGAGGAATCTTATAGCGAGCATTATACTTGTCGCACATTTGCTAAACATTATAAGCAGTTGATTGATAAGAGTGCGTATAAAGACAGGATTTATAAAGCTTTGCCCAAACCCAAAAATTTATGATTTTTTAGAAATGAGTTTTGACACATTGTAAGGCGAATCTAACGCCATTTATGTGAATCGAGTGTGAATCTATCTTGTAGATTCACACAAATTTAAAAGGATTTTATGCCATTATAAGATAGTTTTATATACAAACGCGCTTCACAGCACAAACGGCGTATCCTGATACACACAGAAATTGAGCCAATTTGCAAATATCACACTTGAATCTGCCCGCCAATCATAGCGCACCGCGCCCTTATCGTCAAAATAATTTATCGGCGCGCTAATCTCTAATCCCTTTGCTTTATCGCGCTCATATTCGCCCTGCAATGTGAGTTTGCCATACTCGGGGTGTCCTAGCATAAAGATGTCTTTTTCATCTTTCAGCAAACTAACGCCAGACTCCGCGCCTTTTAGCAAAATATCTAAGTTTGATTCCCCCGCCACGCGCTCCGCCACTGCTTCATCTACGCCACTATACCTTGAATGCGGGATTTTCACAATATCGCCTAAACCCGATAGTAGCACATTTGGCGTGATGATAGAGTGCTCATAAATGCCTGAGAGCTTCGCACTTAGCGCGACTTTTGGGATTTTGTGGAAGTGATAGAGCCCCGCCATCGCCCCCCAGCAAAGATAGAGCGTTGAGGTGCATTGAGCGCGTAAAAAGTCCATTATCTCGCACAGCTCAGCCCAATATTTCACTTCTTCAAACTCCAAATGCTCGATAGGCGCACCTGTGAGTATCGCACCATCAAAATTGCGCCCCTTTATACTCTCAAAATGCACATAAAATTTATCTAAGTGGCTTTGTGGCGTGTTTTTCCCCACATAGCTTTGCGTGGTAAGAAGCGTGATATTGATTTGCAAAGGCGAATTTGCAAGCAATGATAAAAGCTGGTTTTCGGTTTGGATTTTGGTTGGCATTAGGTTAATGATGAGAATCTCTAATGCGCGAATGTCTTGGTGCTTGGCGCGCGCCGTATCCATTACAAACGCGCTTTTTTCTAACTCACTAAATGCGGGAATGTCCTTTGGGATAATGATTGGCATAAAAAATCCTTGTAAATGTAAATTGTCCCTGCAAATTTTACACATAATCGCATTATGTTTTGCTTAAATGCGATTTTAATGCAAAATTATGGGGATTTGGCATTACGATAGAGAATCTAGCACGATTCGCGCTCCCATAAAAGGCATATTGAGACTTTCTCTCACTGCCTTGCCTATAATCAAAATGCTTGGATTCTCACACATTTGCGCCATTTGTGGCAGTTCGCCTAGTGTGCCGATGATTGCCTTTTGGCTTGGGTGTGAGACTTGCGAGATAAAGGCAGCGGGGAGATTTGCGTCTATGCCCTGTGCCAAAGCCTCATCGCGTATGCGCTCCGCAAAGCTATGCGCCATAAGCACGATTAAAGTATAGGGCGAATCTTTTAGCCACGCAATCCACTCCGTGTGAAACACACTCTCGCGCAAATGCGCCGAAACGATAAGCGCACCCGAACTCACTCCACGCAAAGTCGGCGCAACCCCGCTATACAGCGCACCACAGAGACTTGAAGTAATCCCGCTGATATACTCCACCTCGACATTATGCGCGTGGAGGAAACTCGCTTCCTCCCACACACGCCCAAAAATCACAGGGTCGCCACCTTTGAGACGCCCTACGATTTTGCCCTGTTTGGCGTAATCTAGCATTAGTTCGTTGATTTGCTCTTGCGTGAAAGACGCCACTCCCTTGCGTTTGCCGACATTTACGCATTCAATGCCAAGCCCTTTGATATGAGAGAGAATCTCCGCGCCGATGAGATTATCAAAGAGCGCGACATCAAGCAAAGCAAAGGATTCAAGTGCGTTTAGCGTGAGAAGCCCAAAGTCGCTCGGTCCGCAACCGATGATAAGCACCTTGCCAAGCGCGGTTTGGCACTCTCTGGCAATGGCGTCTTTGTCGCTTTTGCTTTTGGGCGGGGCGATTTGGCGCAGATTTTTTAGGCGGTGAGATAGTGCAGAAATCGTGCGTGGCAAAATCGCGCTAATCTTATCGCGCAAGATTTGCGAGAGAATGGGGCTTGTGCCATTTGTGCTCACCATAACGCTCACATTTTCGCGCCTCACAATGCTCCCAAAATAAAAATCACACAAATTTGGCGTATCCACGACATTAAGCAAAAAGCCACATTTTTTACGCACACTATGCAAAAATGCGCCAAGTTGCGAATCGCCACTTGCGTCAATGATAATTTCAAAATTTTTTAGGGTGTCTAAATCGATATTTGCGTCAATGGTGCGGATTTGAAAAAGTGTAGAATCTGTGTTAGATTCTACACTTTTTGTCTCAAAATACGGCGTGAATCGCTTATCGGTAATTTCTTTTGCCCACACGCACACTTCCCATTTTGCGCTCATTAGCACTTCAAACTTCTGCCACGCTACCGCCCCCGCACCGATAAGCAAAGTCTTTTTTGCTATAAGCGCGATAGGCAAACTAAAAGATTCGTTAGATTCTTGCATTGCTATTTCTTTTGGATTATTCATTTAAATTTAAAGGCGTGATTATAGCTTAAATCCTTAAAATATAGCGAAAACATTGTGCTTAATTTACCCCACCAAATAAATATTAAACTCTCGTGGTTTGTTGATTTCATATTCAGTCTCAAGGTAGCCATTGCCTCTAATGTTTAAAATCTCATATCCCCAAAAGTTACAAACATCTTGCAAATAAGATTGCATAATTTTTTGTTTCTTATCGGCTGTCTCTTTATCTAATGCCTTATCCCAATGCTCTATTATCAAAACAAAGCGTTCAAATTTACCAATCAACCATTCTAAATCATTTATCCAGCAAAGCAAAGGATTACTAGGCGTATGCAACCAAAACATACTCTCATCAGTAGGTGTTTGAAAAGCAGTTTTCGCAGTGGCTACAAATTCATCATAAGTATGCAGTTTTGAGCCATCAAGTTTGACTACAAATAAATCATCGCTATCTTTCAAGGTAATCTCATCTAGGCTTTTTACCTTGTAGATTTTATTGTCCTTTTTGTCTTGCGTTGTGTATTTCATTTCGTGCAATCATAGCGCATTTGCATTTGTGAGCGTTAGCACATAAAGCATAAAAGGCGAACTTAATGTTTTCATTGTTGTCCTTTATTCAAAAGCAAATTTACAACCTTCACTTTAAGCTAACCCGCGATAGTCCAGCGATAAATTACTTCGACAAAATCGCCCTTTTGCGTGAAAATAGTGGCATCTCCGCTATCATAGCCACTGCCACTTACCCAAAGTCGCCCATTCTCCCAAATATACCAATTGCCTACGCCGTCATATTTTAAGCCCTCATCACAGCAGTAAGTATAGACATTGCCTTTGGGTGCTTTGTCCTTTGTCTTGTAATATAACCCAAAGGCTTCATCTATGCTTTTTGCCTTGATGAAATATTTTCTTAACCCGTCAAGTTCGCCTTCGTTATGAGTGTCGCTTACAATGCAGTTGTTGCTGCCATAAGTTTCGCCCTCAAAAATGCCTTCTTGATACCTCACGCCATCAACAATGCGGTGTTTGCATAAGTCGATAAATTCCAAGCCATTGTTTTCATCAACTTGCACTTTTGCGCTGTCATAAACGAGCGCATCAAGCGCAATAAAACCTTGTGGCGACACAATAAAGGACATATATTGTTTAGTCTCATCAAGCACTCTCTTTGCGTCATCATCGCTCAACGCTTCTGTAAATTTGCGAAAATCTTGCGTGGATTTATTGTTAGATTTGCCCGTAGATTCTTGTGAATCTTGTGATAAATCGCTAGATTCAACCTGTGAATCGTTAGAATCTATGCTTTGTGATTCGCGTGAATCTTTTGAATCGCCACACGCCACAAACGCAATCGACAAAACCGCCACCAAAAATAACAAACTTAATTTTTTCATTTTTTATCCCTTTTGTAAAAATTTTGATTCACGCCAAATTTAGCAAGTTTCTTGGTTTCGCATAATTTTAACCCTGCCATTACCTAAATCAAAAAATATATAGTAATCATCTGTGCAATCATCGGGGTGTTGAATGTGAATTTCTAGCGTTTTTTCATCTTTCCATTTATATGTGGTGGTATATTTTTCCACCCCTTCGCTAGTTAATTTATCGGTATGCGTGTGATTTTTCATCGGCAATTCGCTTAAAAGAAATTCTTTTATTTTTAAAGTCCAATAGTCATCATCTAGTAAAAGTCGCTGATAGGCTTGCTCTATATTTTTCGCTTCAATGGTAGCAATATCAGGGGACGAATCTAGCATATCACAACGCTCTTTTGTAATGCCCCATAATTTCATCAAAAAATCACAATCAGCTTTTTCCCACGCTAAACTTTTGGTAGATTTGCTTGAATCTATGTGCGAATCTGTGGTAGATTCGCTAGATTGCGCGTTTAAATCGCTTGAATCTCGCGCCAAATCGCTAGATTCAATCTGTGATTCGTTAGAATCTAGCGTTTGTGATTCGTGTGAATCCTTTGAATCCCCACACGCCACAAACGCAATCGACAAAACCGCCACAAAAAACATTACACTGAATTTTTTCATTTTTCACCCCTTTTTGCATTTTCACTAGATTCGCGTGAATCTGTGTGCGAATCGCCACTCTATATGTGTAATAAAGCATTTATTGTTCTACCACATTATCGCTTATTCGCTTGAAATAAGTGCATTTTAGTTCTCTTTTGTCGCTTTCTAAGAGATAGATTCTGACATTTGGATATTTTTCTGCTTCGTCCCAAAAAAATCTCCCATTCAAGAGAGTGATATAATTTTTGCCTTCAAACTCCATAACCCCATAAGATAATTCGCTTAATATAGGCATAAAACCAAGCTCATCTCCCATAAAGTCCAATCGTTGTGAAATTTTATTTGCTGGAAGAGCGTATGTGGTTAATGCCATACAAGCCTCCTCGCTGCTTATACAAATACTCTCTGTGGTTTTTGACCCTCTCAAATGTAAATCATCGCCATAGATTCTATCGCTTGCTTTTTCATCTAGCTTACCATTTTTATATATCCAAAGCACTCTAAAATAGCTCCCTATTGTGATAATTACCTTTTCTAATGTCCCATCATTATCAATATCAATCTGTCTTTCATAGCTATATGGGAAATTTATATATGGAGATTTTTCGCGAATGGCTTTTGCCACTTTATCTTTTTTAATTTCTCCATTTTTAGTGCAAAAAGTCTCAAAAAAGACATCTCTATTGTTTCGTGCAAAGGCACACAATCCTATACTAAATGGAGGTTTAATTGATGGTGAGATTTCTCTCCATTTGCTTAAATCATCTTTATATGCTCTTGCATATTCGCATAATTCTTTATTGTTAGAATCTAGCACCACCCCCAAGTCATTTAGCAATGTTATGGTTCTTTTTTGATATAAATGCTTTATGTCATCTGTATCAATGAGATTTTCTCTATTGCGGATAAAATCTCTTTGGGATTGCAAAATGCCTTTTAATCTCTTGTCTTTATCGCTAAAATTTGATTTTTTTAGCTCATAGATAAGCTGCGTATAAACTTCGCCCATATATCTATCCAAATTTTGCAATTCTCCGCTCTCATCACTGCATATCATTTTTTCTGTGTTGCTTTTTGCTTTGGCACAATCAAAGCTAGGTTTAGCCTTATCGCTAGATTCTGCATTTGCTAGATTTACACACGCTAAAAGACATAAACATATTTTTAAAATCTTTATAGTAATTTTTTGTTGCATAATTTATCTTTTACTTGCCGTTACAAATAAACTAACTAAAATCTTTGAATTTTTTTTCATTTTTTACCCTTTTTTACATTTTCGCTAGATTCGCGTGAGTCTGTAAATCATTGCGCGAATCAACCGTTTCACGCATTTTAGCGCAGAATTTTAAATCTCTTTACAGCCCCATTCTGGGTAATGTTCGCGGATAAATGCGTTGAGTGCCCTCTCTTGTGGGCTATATTTGCGCTTTGAATCCACCGCAAGATTTGTCGAATCGACATTTGATTCCACCACTTCGACAATCATTCCCGCGCCCAAAGTCGCGTTTGTGTATTTATCGATGATGATGAAGCTCCCTGCCACGCGGTTATTGTTGTAGGATTCAAGCCCCAAAGTCCTATCAAACTTCACCACACACCGCGCTATGTCATTTAGGTGCAAGTTATGCGCGGGGTGCTCGGTAAAGTCGTTTATGTCCTTTTTGTAGAGGATTTGCTCCACACTACCTTTGAGCGTGGAGGTGGCGCGTTTGATGACATAGCTAGATTGCAATTCAAGCGCGACTTCATCAAACCACACAATGTCCGCCACCACGCATTTGCCAAGTTTCAAACTATGCTCTTTTTTTGCGATAATATCGCCACGCGTAATGTCGATTTCATCTTCTAGCACAAGTGAGACACTCTGTGGGAATCCCGCGCTTTTCACTGCGCCTAATGCCTTTTTATCAAACTTTTTGCAATCCAAATCCGCAATATCTTGGCTTACAATCGCCTTAATTTTGCTTGTCTTATTTGATGGCAACGCCACGATACTATCGCCCACTTTGATTTCGCCACTCTCTATATTGCCACAAAATGCGCGGTAGTCCAAATTCGGGCGATTGACAAACTGCACGGGGAGAATGAAATTTTGACTTTGTCGCTTGTGAATCTTTGCGCTATCTAAAATCTCCATTAGCGATTTGCCTTTATACCACGCAATTTTCTCACTTTTATGCAAAATATTTTCGCCTTGCAGGGCAGAAATGGGGATAAAGTCAAAGACAATGTCGCTATGATACGCAAGTTGTTGGATAATAGCTTTGTAATCACGCACGATAGATTCAAAAACTTCATTTGAATACTCCATCAAATCCATTTTATTTACCGCGACAATGATATGCTTAATGCCAAGCAGACTTACGATATATGAGTGCCGTTTGCTTTGCGTTAGCACACCCTTTCGCGCATCAAGCAAAATCACGGCAATGTCCGCTGTGCTAGCACCTGTCGCCATATTGCGCGTGTATTGCTCGTGTCCGGGCGTATCAGCGATGATATATTTGCGCTTCTCTGTGCTAAAAAAGCGATATGCCACATCGATTGTGATTCCCTGCTCTCTCTCGCTTGAAAGCCCATCGACAAGCAACGCAAAGTCCAAATTCCCGCCTTGTGTGCCGATTTTCGCGCTCTCTTTTTCTAATGCGCTTAGCTGGTCTTCAAACAACGCCTTTGAATCATAGAGTAATCGCCCAATAAGCGTGGATTTGCCGTCATCTACGCTCCCGCAAGTGATGAATCTACATAACTCTTTGTTTTGGTGCTTTGCCAAATATTCGTGCAAAGTCTCGTGTGTCGCGTTCTTTTTCATTAGAAATACCCCTCTTGTTTTTTCTTTTCCATACTTGATTCCTCATCGCTATCTATGAGCCGTCCTTGTCGCTCACTCGTATTTGCTAGTAAAAGTTCCTCGATGATTTTTTCCAAAGTATCTGCGTTTGATTCTACCGCGCCTGTGAGCGGATAGCACCCCAAAGTGCGGAATCGCACCATTTCTTTACGCGCATTTTTGGCGATTTCGCTAGGGACACGCGAATCATCAATGAGAATCTTTGTGCCTTTATATGGGCTTACCAAGCGTTCTTTGGCGAAATACAGGCTAGGAATGGGGATATTTTCTAGTAAGATATATTGCCACACATCTAACTCTGTCCAATTACTTAAAGGAAAAACGCGAATCGATTCGCCCTCTTTGTGCCGTCCGTTGTAGAGATTCCACACTTCGGGGCGTTGATTTTTAGGGTCCCAGCGGTGATTTTCATCGCGGAATGAATACACGCGCTCTTTTGCCCTTGACTTTTCCTCATCGCGCCTAGCCCCGCCAAACACCGCGTCAAACTTATACAAATCTAACATTTGCTTTAAGCCCTGCGTTTTCATTATATCCGTGTGCATCGCACTTCCGTGCGTGAAAGGCGAAATGTTGATTTTATCGCCCTCAGGGTTGCTATACACGATGAGCTTCATTCCCACTTCTTTTGCGCGTTTATCGCGAAACTCAATCATCTCGCGAAACTTCCACTTCGTATCCACATGCACCAGCGGAAATGGCGGGACAGCAGGATAAAACGCCTTTTGGATTAAATGCAAAAGCACCGAGCTATCCTTGCCAATGCTATACAGCATAGCAGGATTGCCAAACTCCGCGACAACCTCGCGGATTATGAAAATTGATTCAGCTTCTAAAGCCTTTAAATGCGTGGTTTTGTTCATTGTTACTCCTTTGTGAATTTAATGTTTTGTAATATTTTATTAAAATACTACTGCAAATTTACACCAAATCAAAAATCAATGTAAAATCCGTTATATAAACTCGCTATATTTTAAATTTTTAATGTAATCGCTCATAAATTCAAAATCTGGCTTAAACTCACCATTTTCTTGCTTGGCTGGAAGTTTTATCATATGCTTTTCAAAATCTTTTTGCCTATATTGCCTACCAAATCTGTATCTAAATTTTTCTTGATTTAGCAAAGTTGCAAAAAATAAATTCACTTCTTTACTAAAACCACTTTGTTTTGGGAATAAAACTAAAATATTATCATCACAACCAAATGGATATGAATGAAAAAAGCAGTTTCCAAACATATCTATGGTAAGTTTATTCTCAAATATTTCAACTTCGTTCCCTATAAAGTTACTTACGCCATTGTCATTTTCCCCAGCTGTAACAAAACACAAAGCACCCTTGATTCTATCCTCCTCCGTGAGTCTATGCCCTCGTTTTACTTCAAAAATATCTATCATTTTAAATTCAACCCAAGAATTGAGATTTGACAACGCAATAACATTTTTTATACTCTTATTGTCTAAAAATTTTTTTTCTATTTTTTTTATTTTTAAAGTATCAATGTAAGAGTGCATAAATTCATAATCTGGTTGATTATTGATGCTTGGAAGTAAAATCTTTATACCAGGTATTTTATCCGTTGCATTTCTGCCATATCTAAATTTATATTCTTCTAAATTGATAATACTTGCTATAAAAAATAATGAATTTACACTTATATCCTCATATTTGGCAATAAGAACCTTAACCCTTGTAGCAATGTAATAATCATAAGGCTGGACATAAGCCTTAAAAGTTCCCCTATCTGCCAAAGATATTGTTTTTTTGCAATTAAATAAAGGATAATCATCTAAAAATTCGCAAAAATTTACTATTCCATTATTTTTATTGCTATGCCCGACAATAGGATAGTTTCCATTATTCAAAGTATTCATTATTAAGTCTTTTCCTGTTTCAATGGCAAATAAATCAGAAATTTTAAAATAGTCCCACTTTGAAAAATCAAACATTGATACCAACCTTTACTAAAAATCCTAAATATTCTCTCACTGTTTTTTCAAAATCCTCTTGCGTAAGCTGTGAATAATCCGTTTTAATATACGCTTCAGCAAGCCATTCATCTAAATGAGTAACCTTTTTTACTATACTTACGCCGTCAATTTGCTTTTTGAGTTGATAATTTTCTATCCATTCTTTTTTGATATTTTGCCATTTGTTAAATTTATCGATTCTACCTTGCTTTTTAGCCTTCACAAAACCATCATCTTTATAAAAACCAAAATAAGTAAAATTGCGTATATTGCTTTCTTTTAAAATCTCGTCATCGCTTACATTGAGATTCACATAATGTGGCGTATGTGTCTGCCAAAGCATAACGCAAGTGTTTGTATTTGCCTTGTTTGTGTAAAAAATATCATCAGGCATGGAAAATACGGCAAGCAAAGAATGCTTTTTAAACATTCGCTCTCTTTCTTCTTTAAATTTAGTGCCAATAGCGCAACTTAATGGCACTACCACACACACCAAACCTGACGGGGCGATAAGTTCGCAAAGCCTTTCTACAAATTCAAGTTCGCTTTTATCATTTTGTGAATAAGGCGGATTAAGCAAACCTACATTACATTTATCTTTTAAAGTGTCAAATTGTTTATCAAAACAATCACCTTGATAAATATTGCTTTTGCCGTCCCTTCTTATAATCATATTTGCATTTGCCAAAGTGTAAAGCTCTGGTTCAAGCTCTATGCCGTAAATATGTCCATTTTTTATTTCGCTAATTTCTTTTTCATTGGCTTGTTTTAGCATTAGCACCATAGCACTAACTAAAAATGAAGCCGAGCCACAACAAATATCAAGCACTTTGCTTTGTTTATTAACCCCTGCGACTTCACACATAAATTCTGTCAAATGTGCAGGTGTAAGCACTATGCCAAGCCCCTTACCATCTCCGCCCGTGTATCGTATAAATTCGTGGTAAAAAATCCCCAAAGCATCTAAATTTGAATGGGCGTGATTCATCATCGGTTTAATTTTAAGTTCAAGTTCTTTTAGATACCAATAAATTGAGCCATTTTCGTTAAAATCTTTGTTTTTTAGCTTTACATTGTGTTGCACTTCATCGATAGCGTTTTGTATGTTTTTGATTTTAGTATTTGTGAGTTCTGCCTTTTCTAACACATCATTTAGGGCAATTTTTAAATTACTATAAAGAAATTCAAAAGAATTTAAGCTGTGATAATCCCTTTCAAACGCTTTATTTTCAAGGGCAAGTAGAAGTCCAGCGATAAAAATAGGCTTGTGCCTTTCGCTGATTTTTGTTTCTCGCAGATTTTCGTGAAAATCAATAGCTATTTTTCGCACTTCACCCAAAGAAAAGGCTTTTGAGAGTTTCTCTCCCCGCAAAAGTTTAAGATAATTTAATGGGCTTAAAATAATATCTTTTGTTCTATCAAATATTTTTTCATCATAACTTTGCAATGCTTTTGGGAAGTATAAAGCTTTTGTTTTGATTTTATTTATATCTGTCCCAGCGACAGCTAATGCGACAACATTAAAACATTTTTGCAAAAACTTTGCATAGTAGATAACGCCATCAAGGGCATATTTTTTAGGCTTATTTAAGTTTACACTTTGCAAAAGATTTGTTTCTTTTTTGCATTCACAAACAAAAATCGTGTCTTTATCCTCGCTAAAAACGGCTATAAATTCAGGCATTCCTTGTCCACTACCCCCTTTTGTGAAGTCCTCAATCTCACAAAATTCAGGCTTACCACCAGCTTCGTTTAAGGCTTGATTGATAATCGTAAATTCGCTTGGCACTTTTTGTGCAAAAAGTTTATATCCATCATTTTGCCCTAAAACCGCTTCAAAGGCTTTTAATGTGAGTTGCTCTGTATTTCGTTCATTTGCCATTCTTGCTCCTGCTTGAAATAGTTATATTTTATCCTTAACAATTTTGCCATTCTAGCATAGATTTACATAAAATCAGCATTAGGGCCTTACCTAATATAATGCGCCAATCTTGCCAAACTCCGCGACAACCTCGCGGATTATGAAAATCGATTCAGCTTCCAAAGCCTTCAAATGCGTGGTTTTGTTCATTTCTCATACTCCACTTAAAATCTAAATTTTAAAAGCGCAATTTTAGCAAAAAATTTGTGCGTTTTAGATTTGTGGGGGTTTTTTAGATTCGCAAGATTTGAATCAAAAATGTGTTTAGATTCGCGTGAATCCTTTGAATCGCCACGAGATTCACGCGTCATTATAGCAAACCTACTCACACGACATTTTTAGCTGTGAGCTGTGGATATAGCCATAGATTGCTTCTTGTGGTTTTTTGGCATTTGGCGGGAGGTAAAAGACTTTTAACCACTCATTTTTTGGGAGCGATTTTGGCATATTCTCGGCGAGTTCAGCAAATGGATATTTCGCCCATATAATCTGTGCTTTTTCCGCAGAGCAGCGCATATCACTTGCCTTAATCTGTGCGATAATCTTGCCCTTTGGTGTATCGCGTAGATTTATAACGCTATCTTTTGAGCCGTATTTGAGCGATACATACTCATCATTTGCGCCCCATTTATAGACTTTGCTTAAAGGGCTAAAATCTATAAGCGTGGCATAAGCACTACTTCCTGCTTCGCCCTCGCCGATAAACTCATAGTCTTTTAGTCGCACTTTTGCGCGAATGCCATTGCCACCTAAATGTGTATTGACAATCTCTTTTGGTAAATCGCTAATTGCCCTAATCTTTATGCCATAAGTGCGACTATCTTGCAGATTCCAAAACTCTAATTCAACCTTACTGCAATCCCATTTTTGCATCCTCTCATCAAAAACCGCGCCTTCATTTTCCAATGCACTATCGCAAAAACTATATGGCAAAAACGGCAAACCCACATTTTCATCGGGGTGAAAAAACACCACAAATGACGCTGTATCAACTTCTGGGCTTCCTATTGCGTATCTGCTCGTAATCGCGCCTGTAAGCTCTACTTCGCCACTAAAACAGCCAAGATTATAAACGCCATATTCATTTATTTCTTTGCAATCTACGCGTTGTAGCGTGTTTAGCGTCATTACGCCCTTTTTGCTTGTAAATGGGGCGCAATCATCGCAAAAATAAGGCGGATAAGAATCACTGCCAAACGCCACCGCGCTAAAAGTAAATGCAAGTGCCAATAAGATTTTGCTTACATTTTGCATTTCTCACACTCCGTTTAAAATTTAAATCTTAAAAAGCGCAATTTTAGCGAAAAATTTGTGTGCTTTTAGATTCGCAGGGTTTGAATCAAAAATGCGTTTGGATTCACACCACATTCACGCAAAATCTAAAATCACAGATTCACGCGTAAATCTTGCAAATCCATTATGCGTTTAATTAAAAATACTCTCATCTAAATTTTCAAACTCTTTTGGGCTATACTTTTTTATCTTACAGCTCACACTTGCGCACTTATCTATCCCAGATTCATAACGGCACGAGTTTTCGCAATCCTTAGTAAAGTAGTGCTTTGCTTTGGCTAAATCCCGCCCTACATCTTTACCGCCCACATAGCCTCCCCAAAGATACATTTGTGCCAAACGCATACAATCCACACCCAAAGCACACGCCTTATCATAGTAATGCAAAGCTTGTTTTTGATTGACAATCTCAGGCATACTATAATTCTCATCATAAGCTTTGGCAAATTTATCGCACACAACGCCACTTTGCAAATCATCACAACCCGCCTTAAAATACTCAAGCATATATTGCTTTCGCTCCGCTTTGTCGCCTCTATCATCAAGTTCGGCTTCTATACGCGCCAAAGTGGCAAGATATTCAGCGTCTTTTATGTTAAGTTTGCCTTGAATTTTGGCATTTTTAAGCACTAAATGCAGCATTTTGCCAAACTGCCTTGCCACCGCATAATCTTGCATAGGTTTATAAAAATAATAAAAAGCCGCCCCTTGCATACAGCTTTGAGCATTGCCTAAATCGCAGGATTTTTGCGCTAGGGCTTGAAATTTGGGTGCATAGATTTTATCAACCTCTCTATCGTATTTTCGCACATCTTCTATGTAGTCATTACTCCAACTCACCAACAAGCCATAGTAAAAAGAAGTAAGCATAGCACAGCTTTTGGCGTCATTTATTTGGCAGTCATTTTCGTATTCGCCGATAATTTCATCGCGTGCTGATGATGCCATTTGCAAGATTTTCGGACTTAAAGAACCTGTTTGATAAGAGAGTAAATCCAACTTTTCAACATAATATGAGCTTTTTTCCTCTTTTGGCAATGCTAACACTGCGCGGATATACTGCTGTGCTGTTTTGTCGCGCTCATCGCAAGATTGTGGGACAATATAACTAAATCTATTACACATAAACCAAAAATCGTCCATAAAATCCCACAAATCACTAGGCGATGGCTCTTTTAACTCGCTAAGTTCAATCTTTTTTAGTTCAAAACAAACGGCTTTGTTGTCATAGTAGCGACATTCTTCTTCAAGCGAGCCTTTGAGATTAAAATCCGTGTCTTTTTGTGCAAATTCCACGATTTTGGCACAAGCATTTGGCATAAGCGAGTTCACCTTAACACACGCCCTTATATAATGCTCTAAGGCTCTATCAAGATTGCCAGATTTTTCCTCTAACTGCGCAAGTTCAAGGCACTTTGTATCGTCCTCATATCGCTTTTTGGTGGCTCTGTTGTCATCGCTGTGTATTTCATCATAATAGCAACGCTCAAACAATTCTTTTTTATTCTCACAAGCACTAAACATAAATACCACACTTGCACCCAAAGCTATAAATTTTACAAATTTCGCTAATTTTTGCATTTTGCCCTCTTTGAATCTAAAATTTTAAAGCGCAATTTTAGCGAAAAATTTATGTGCTTTAGATTCGCAGGATTTGAATCAAAAATGCGTTTAGATTCGCACCACATTCACGCGAATCTAAATCACATATTCGAGCGCGAGTCAATCATCAACGCCTTCACAACCATCAGAATCTCTATCAAAATCACACTCATCTAACTTTTTAAGCTCTTTTAGACTCATTCTTGTTATGTTGCAGCTCCAATGATTTTTTTTGCAAGATTCATAGCCGTTGCGACAGAAGCTTTCGCAATCTTTGGCAAAGTAATGCTTTGCTTTTGCCAAATCTTTTTTGACTTTTTCCCCGCCTACGATTTTGCCAAAAAGATAGATTCGCCCCAAATCCACACAACCTTCGCCCAAATCACACGCCTTGTCATAATAATGCAAAGCCTGTTTTTGGTTGATAAGCTCACGCATACCAAAGTTATCAATTTCCTCTCCCTCCTTGCGCTCATCATAAAAATATCCAAAATCCAAACAAAGCCAAGCATTTTGCAAATCCTCACAACCCACCTTAAAATAATCCAACACAAATTGTTTTTTGGTATTTGCCTCATCATCAGTTTTGCTTTCCAAATGCGCAAGCGTTACAAGGGGAACAATCTCGTCCCTATGGAGAAAACCCCTGCGTTTATAAGTGTCTGTAAGCATTAAAGCCACCTTTTTGCCATACTGCCTTGCCAGCGTATAGTTTGATTTAGGCTTATAGTTATAATAAAAATACGCCAGATATTCACAGCTTTTTTGCCTACCCAAATCACAAGCCTTTTTAGCTGCTTTTTCAAATTTATGCGGATAGATTTTATCAGCTTGGCTTTCATAAGTGTCCTTGCCAAAGTCATAATAGCGTTTGCTGTCCTTAGTCAAAAATTCAGTATAAGTATCACTTAGCGCACTGCAACTTGTGGCATTATTGTCATCGCACTCTTTTTCGAGTCCATCTATCAGCTCATCTCGCCCCGCACACGCACGCTTTGCAATGCGTGAATCCACACCCTCAAAACGACAAAATGCATCTAAACTCGAAATGTAATCAAAGTTTTCCTCTTTGCTTTTTTGCACATAGATAACCACATATTTTTCTATCAATTTGTCGCGCTCAATGCAGGCTTTGGGTAGATTTCGCTTACATATTTCATCAAACTCTCTTACAAATTTCCACGCACCAAAATACTCATTAAACTGCTCCTCCCTTATCAATTTAGCCTTTTGATACTCAAAACAAGCATTTTTGTTGTCTTCCCAACTTCCATAACACAATTTGCCAAAAAACTCCTCTACATCATATCTTTCACAAGAACTACCACTCTCATCTTCTTGGCACTCTTTAAACACCATACCACGACCGCGCTTTGCTAACTCTGCCACTGACTTAGCCAAATACTCACAAGCACTATCTGGTGTATTTGCCTTGCACGCCCTTGCATAGTGCAATATCGCCTTTTCTAAATCATCTTTTTCCTCTAATTGTGCGAGTTTGAAACACTGCGAATCGTCTTTTTGCTTTTGCTCTGCGCTTCTGTTGTCATCGTTAAAAACGCTATAATAGCATTGATTATACAGCTCCTCTTTGTCCGCACAAGCACAAAAGGCTATGACAAACAACAAAAACACGATATTTTTTTGCATTTTTCACGCTCCCTTTGAATCGAAAAATTTAAAACGCAATTTTAGCGAAAAGATTATGCGTTTAGATTCACGCGAATCTAACACAGATTCGCGCCTTTATCGAATCTAAAATATCCATTTATTTATCTTTTCTCCGCATTTTACCAAAATACGATATACCCCACGATAATGCCAAAAAGAATAACAAAATAGGCAAAGTCCATATCAAACTTATCGTTAAAATATACCCACAAACCCAAATCGCACTCTCATCTAACAAGTATCTATTTCTATCCCTAATATCCTCATAAATAAAAAGGCAAAATGGCGCAAAACAAATGGCACACCAAACGAGAAAAATGACTATTTTGCGTCTTGCAAATAGCGTGATTGCAAGCATTACAAAAAGCTCACACGCGATGATTTCTTCGCCCCGCATTTAGAATCCCAATAAAATATCTATAATCTTTAAAAGCGCAATTTTAGCGAAATTCATATTTGAGATTTTTGCCATTTAGGATTTGGAGCATTTTTTTATCCTCGCATTCTTTGGTGATTGAGATTGCGCTTTTTTTCTTGTTGTTTTGAGCGTTTGGATTTGCGCCTTTTTTGATAAACAATCTTGCAATATCATATCGCCCTACATTCTCCACGCCAATTTCCTCATACAATTCCTTATCATAAGCAGAAACCTCACAATTATCTATCACTGCTCTTATAAGCGCAGTATTGCCCTCATTATCTTTTAGATTCACATTTGCACCTTGTTTTATGAGCCACTCATTTATTTCAACATCCCAACTTTGCATTAGCACACTCTTCCTAGAATCATTTGTAGCATTGATATTTGCACCATTTTTTAGCAAAAATGCAGCCATATTTTTATCGCCATTTTTTACCGCTTCAAAAAGCGGTGGCTTACTTTTTCTATCCCCATTTAGGACGCCATTGACATTTGCGCCTTGCTTTATCAGCAACTTTGCAATGTCATAATGTTTATGGCTCACAGCGATACTAAGCGCGGTGTGGTTATTATAATAATCCACAAAGTCAATCTCTGCGCCATTTTGAAGCAAAATCATAACCAAATCTCTGCGCCCCAAATATGCCACACGCCACAGTGGGGAAAATTCTCTATCTAGCGCGTTTGGACTCATTCCCTGAGACAAAAGAAACCTAAACATTGCTTCATCGCCAAATTCCACTGCTTTAATCATAATGTCGTTATTAAAAATCTCTTGTGCATTTTGTCCTTGCGCTTTTTTATTTTCAATAAGTAGCTCTGCCATTTTAATGTCGTTATAAAAAATCGCAATGCCTAATGGTGTGTAAGCCTGCCCAAAAAACCCGTGAAAAATCCCATCATAAAAGGCGCATTGTCTGCACGACATAGGTTGGCAGAATGCTTTGGCGTATTTGGGCGCAAGTTTAGAGTGAAGTAGCTTTTGTGTTTTTTTGTAATTGCGCGAAATCACGGCATCAAAGAGTGCTTGATAGTCCGTCTTATCGCCACGATAGCCCTCGTTAAATTTATTGCAATCTTTGAGTAAATCTATAAAACGCGATTCTGCATAGCGCAATACTTCTTGCTCATTCTTATTAGATAACATTTGTATTTCTTTTTCTGTGAAAATATTTGGCTCGGCGAATGCCACTTGTGAGCTAAAAATCGCCACTATGGCTAATCCTAAAATTTTACCTACATTTTGCATTTCTCACACTCCGTTTAAAATTTAAATTTTAAAAAGTGTGATTGTAGCGAAAGATTTGTGCGTTTTAGATTCGCGCAAATCCTGTCAATCTATTCTCATTCATAATCACCAAACACGCCACAAAATCTAGCAATTTTAAACATTACAAATAATGCAACGCTCCAACATATATGCCACCAAAGCACAAACTCTACAAGAAAAATCAACTTTGCATAATCATTGCTATATGCCACTATGCCCATAATGCAAAGTGTAAGCGTAGCAATACAAAAAATAAACTTTTGAATCTTCATACTTTTGAAGCGCATTATGAAGAATTGCGCCACAAAAGCACATATTGCGCTAAAAATAGCATATAATGGCACTTTGAAAATCAAAAAATATAGCAAAAATATTATAATCGCACCACACGCGCCTTTGTAGCTCTTATCATAGCTGACAAAAATAACCGCACTAACAAATCCGCAACATATCGTCAAAATATCATATATAATGGAATGGTGGTTTGATTCAAATGGTGCGAATCTCGCGCCTACAATCACAATGGCAAAACACAAACTAGCAAAAATTATGCTATAAATTTTATATGATATGTTTTGCATTTGAATCCTTTGTATTGTTTTGGATTCGCGTGAATCTCGCCTAATGTTGCTGATATTTTTTTCTACACAATTCACGCAAGTTATCAAGCAAGATTCTTTTATCTTTGCCATTCGATTCAGGGCGCAACACTTCCCACCATAAAAATCCATTTAACCTCTCTGCCTTAACGCCTTTAAGTTTCGCACAAAGTGAGTGAATATCAAAAATCTCGCCATTGTATTCTAATCTACCATTTGCGGTAAGGTTTGCGCTTTTATCGCTACCTTTGATATAGAGTGTCTCGCCCACTTGCAACAATCCGCATTCTATCAAATCCACAAGATTCACACGCAAGGGCTTTTCATCAAACTTTGCCCTTGCAATATCGCTATTTTCAAATACTACGCTATCTATGCGCTTTTGCCCTGCATTGATATATTGCTCGTTTTGCTCGCACATTATGTAGTTTCGCCCAAGTCTTTTTGCCACTGACGCAGTTGTCATAGAGCCACCAAAAGGGTCTAACACAATGTCGCCCAAATTGCTACTAATAGCGATGATTTTATACAGCAAGGCTTCGGGTTTTTGTGTGCTATGGAGCTTCTCGCCACGCTCATTTTTTAGTCGCTCTGCCCCACTACATACAGGGATTTTCCACACTGAACCAAGCTGTTTTCGCACGCTTTTGGTAAAATCAACAATGTCGCTATTTAACTCTTTTGCGGTTTTGTAGTGAAAAGTGTAGCGACTTTTTTTGCTTTTTGTCGCCCAAATAAGTGTCTCGTGGGAGTTATTTAAGCGTGTTCCCATAAAGTTTGGTGTGGGATTGCTTTTGTGCCACACAATGTCATTGATAAACCAAAAGCCCAATTCCTGCATAATACCACCAATCGTGTAAATGCACTGCATTGCGCCGATAGTCCAAATACTACCATTTGGTTTTAAGATACGCCGACACTCCGTAAGCCACGCACGAGTAAAATTGTTGTAATCTTGTGTTGAGCTAAATTGATTATCCCATAAATCATTGCAACCATTAAAATCACTACCCTCAGGGCGTTTAAGCACTCCATCCACACGCATCCAATACGGCGGGTCGGCAAAAATCAAATCAATACTATCATTTGGGATTGTTTTTAACAACTCCAAGCTATTGCCGTGTAGGATTTGGTTTAGGGGGAGGGGTGGTTGCATTCACACAATCCTAAATTTCGAGCTATTTTTACAAAAAATGCTATTGTAGTTCAAAATATCGCTAAAGCCAAATTCCCATAATAAAAACTCGCTTCCGCGCTTTTCAAAAAATAGCGTGATGACTTGCTTATTTGTGTGAATGCTCCATTGTCTCATAGGATAGTAAAGCTGACGAAAAGAAAAAATGTTAGGAAAAATCAATACAAAAATTCAATAAGTCGCCACACATATTCAGTTTGTTAGATATATACCATAGGTATAACCTTCCAAATATGCTTGCATAGCATCTTTATGTCTAACCGTCCCTGCCTGACTTTCTGGCAAATGGCTTAAATCAGTTTTTGTCGGTTGATTGTTTAGGGCATCTAGTAAGCCATCAACATACGCACAACCTGCGCATTTATGTCTGCCACCCGCTTGATTGTTTTGGGCTGGTGCTAAATCTAAAAATTGTGGATAATGTCTATGTTGCTTATTGCAGAGCATAATATCTCCTTATATTATAAAATAAAAGGAATAGTGTATCGTATTTATGCTAAAAGAAACATAAAAATGCTTTATTGTTTCAGCAAAAACTTCTTATTAACAACTCACTTACCTCGCCCCTTTTGTCGCCTTTGCAGTTGATTGCGCGTCTTGCTTTGATTTCGATGAGTTCAAAATCTTTGTAAAGTTCGCGGATAAATTCTGTGTTTGAGTTGCTTTGCAAGACTTTCACGCCCTTAGATTCTAAAATCTTAAATGTTTCACAAAGCCTTATTTGTTCGCTTTCCAAAAAATTATCCGTATAACTCACAAAACTTGAAGTCTTATTAAGTGGAAAATATGGCGGGTCAAAATACACAAAATCGCCTTGTTTTGCGCTTTCACACGCGCTAGCAAAATCTGTATTGAGAATCTCCACTCCCTGCAAGGTATTATGCGCGTTTAAAATCAAGTCCTCATCATAGATTTTAGGATTTGTATAGCTCCCCATTGGCGTGTTAAACTGCCCTTTGGCGTTGTATCTGCATAGCCCATTAAAGCAGGTTTTATTAAGGTAGATAAACCGCGCAGCGCGAAACACGCAATCCAAACTTGCAAAATCCGTGCTTCTATCAAGGTTACGGATTGTATAAAAAGATTCTTTGTTGTGATTTTCTTGCAATGTTTTTAATTCGCACAAAACTTCATTTGGGTTGCTTTGAATCGCCTTATACGCGTTTATTAACTCGGTATTTTTATCGCTTAAAACTACCTTTTTTATGGGTTTCAAATGTGGGACATTTGCGCTAAAAAACCTTTGATTTTGCAAGGCAAAAAAGAGCGCACCACCGCCCACAAAGGGCTCAAAATACGCACTAAAATCTTTTGGCACAAAAGGCAAAAGATTTTCTAAAAGCCCAGCCTTTCCCCCAGCCCATTTGAGAAATGGCTTTGCGACTATCGTGGCAAATGGATTTTGGTGTGAATATAGTGCTTTGAATCTATCGCTAGAAATTGTCATATTTGTCCTTTAAAATTTGCGATTTTAGCATAAACTCATATCCTTGTCGTATGGGATTTGTTTTAATGGGTAGCTGTGGTAGATTTTGCCACCTAATAGTGCGCCGTTTTCTTTCTTGCTTCGTTTTATCCCATCGCTTCCCCACGCACCCCATTGTTTAAAGAAAAATGCCACCTTTTGTGCTTCGCATTGATTTTTAATACTTAGCACCCACGATTCTTGCATAGGACGGGCGTTACACCCGCTCTCACCACCCACGATAACCCAATCAATTCCGCGTAAATCTAGCTCTCCCAAATCGCTTATCAAAGGCTCGCACGATAGCCATTTCACACTCGCATTCAAATCGCGCAATAAATCTATGCGAAATTTCACTCTATTTGACTCCACAGTCGTGCCTAGCCACGCATTTGGTGGAATCTCGTTTTTTAGAAAATATTCGCGCATTCTTTGTGGGCGTTTGGTTAGGATTTGGTATTGGTGGTGTGGCGTGTCTGCGATGACTCGCATTATAGAGTTTAAAAAATCAAAATTCATTTTTTCGTGGAATAAATCGCTCATAGAATTTACAAAATATAGCGTGGGTTTTTTGTTGTGTTTTGGCTCATCTAGCCGTTGGGGGAGCATTTTGAATGCAAAGCCGTCTTTATAGTCGGGGTTGCCGATAGCTTGCAGTCGCCTTGCCATAGCTTCGGCATAGCAGTTTTTGCACCCGCTACTTACTTTGTTGCAGCCTATGGTTGGATTCCAGCTTGATTGTGTCCATTCGATTTTGGTGGGTTTCATTTAAAATTTAAACCTTTGTTGTTTATGTTTTGAAATCTTAATAATATGCTCTAATTTAATATATTTATGATTTTTGACCGCCACATTTGCTTTTGTGTCAAATATTTCTATATCACCATAATATATTTGTTCTATCAAAGATTCTTGTATGGTCTCTATTGTAGCGGGAGTATAGTTTATTTCATTTTGTATGAGATTACCAAAAGTTTTATTATCGTAACTCACTATTTTGTCCAAAATCTGATTTTTTATAAGATTTAAGCCCTTTAGTCTATCTTCCTCTGTAAATGAAAAAAGTAGATTTTTATCTTTTGTGGAGTAGCCAAACATATCAAGTCCCTCTCCACCATAATGAATGAAAGCATTGTGCTTTTTATAGTGCAATTTAACCATTTCGTTTCTAGCTATGGGGTGATTACTAAAATGCAAAAGCCAATATGCTCTATGTGTTTTTTCGCTCCGCACAAAAAACGGCGTATAATAACACGCACCAACTTTGTCAATTATAGATTTTAATAAAGCAAATTGCAAAATTTTTCTATTGTTGTCATTATCCTGTTTTGTATCCAAAAGATATTCAATGTCGTAATTATCTAAACCTAAATTTGAAAGTGCTGGTTTGTTTGAGATTGATAGATAGTCAATAAGGCTATCGCACGCAAAAGTTAGGATAATTTCTGCATTTTCAAAACTATATAAAATATTTTTAATGGTATGTATATTGGCTTCTGAATATCCATATTGGTCGAGTAAGAATATAGCTTTTTTATATTTTTTGTTTTTTAATTCTGCTATAACTTGTGTATAAACTTTTTCAAATTCGCCATTTATAATTTGTGCAAAATTATGAAAATTTCTTTGTGTTAGTGTTTGTTGTAAAAATTTAAAAGTTTCTTTGTTTTTCTCAATACAATATACAGCAATATCAAAATTTATTTGCTTGTATTTATTATTTTCTCTCTCAAATGCAATCTCTTTTTTAAGTCTCTCAATAGTTTCTAAAATTCTTAATGGGCTACCTAAAATCTCTTGCATATCAATGGTTTTATATAGTCCGCCACCAGAGAATCCATCAACAATAGCAAACTTTAAACTAGCGGTAAAAGGAAAAATAGTTAAATGTCGAATATACTCCTCTAAATATTCTTCAATAATTTCTAACTTAACTAAACTATGGTCATCAATCAACGGTAATTCACTACCTACACCCCATATATACTTTTCTTTTTTAGCCATTGATTATTTCCTACCTATGCGGTATCTCTAATCGCTCTAATATTTTCTTAAAATCCGCTAATGAATTTTTATTATTTTTTAATTCCAAAAATTCTATATTGAGAGATTTTAATTGATTTTTATTTTGTGTGCTTAAAGTGTCGGCAATAAATATATTCGTATCTCTTGCAATGGCCACATCCGCGGATTCGGGATTTCCTTTGCCCATTAGTTTTACTTCCACTCTGTAAATTTTGCTTTTATCAATATTGAAAAGTTTAAAATCCACTTCTCTATCAAAATCTAATTCCCCGTTTTTCTTAAAAATATCTGCGTTTATAAAATCTTTTGGCACTCCGCATAAAGCACATAATTCCAACATTAAAGGTTTTTCCACTCTTTTTCCAATGCTGCTCCAAGCTCCACCCCTTAAAGCGATTTTCTTTGTGGCAAGAGCGTTTATAACAAGCAAACTCTCATTTAAATTTAATTCAACGCTAATATTTTTATAAGAAATTTTTATGCTGATTCCTATATTTTGCGTTTCGTTTCCAAGTGAATCTAAAATAGACTCCAAATAATCAATATTGCTATTTGCGACATTTATCATAATTTCTTTTGTCGCGCTTCCATAAATATTACTAATCGTCTTTTTATTCATTCCCGCAAAAATCGCCGCGTCATCGGGTTTGATTTCGTCATTATTTATAAAATTCTTTTTATACCAATCTAAATTTATATTTGTGTCGTTCATTTTAGCATTCAAAATTTTCTTAAAAAATTCCAAAGTAAAATCTAAAAATTCCACATTGATAGCGTTAATGACTTCCTCTCTATAATCTTTTCCGCTAATAAGTTTATCTATCGTTTGTTTAATTACTATTTTATCAAATCTCATAAAAACCGCTCTTTTTTAATTTTTCTGCGTATTCTTTATTTTGTTCGCAAAGCAAAGGCATTCTATTCATTTTTATAGCGACTTTTCCAAATGTCCCGCTTCCTGCAAACGGGTCGCACACAATATCGTTTTCAAAAGAATAATATTTTAAAACTTTTTCGCAAAGTTCTGAGGGAAAAACCGCGGGGTGATTTTTGTCCGATTTTGGCGAAATATACCAACAATTTGTAGAATCGATTTGTTCGTCATTTTTAATATTTTTGTTACATATTTTTGTGTGGGCTTTGATATTTTTATCAAGTAAAAAAGGCGAATTTTTGCGATAAACCATAACGCTTTCCGTAATGCAATTTGGCTTATAACTTAATGGCTTTTTAGTTTGTAAATATCCCGCTATACGATTTGGCACGGAATACTCGGGCTTTATCCAAATAATTTCATCGATAAAATAAAATCCCGCTTCTATTAAGATTTTATGAAAGTCAAAATGTATTGGATAACGAATCGATTCAAATTCTCTTCCCGCTCTTTTGGTAATCACAGGCGAAACATTGATAAGTATAAATCTTCCGTCTTCTAAAATTCTATGACATTGTTTTAGACTTTCAAGCATAGAATTTAAATATTCCTCATAGCTTTTATAGTCGCTGTAAATTCTTGCGTTATAATACGGCGGAGAGGTAAAAATTAGTTGAATTTGTTTGTCGTGGATTTTATCAAGTGTGGCTCTATTATCGCCTATTAAAAGCGATGGCTTTGTGATTTGTTTTTCTTGTGTTTTTATGTTTTGTCGTTTTTGTCTAAACTCATAATATTCAAACATTTTTTGCATAACTTCGTTGTTATAATGCGCCAACATTTTATCACGCAAAATTTTAAATCGCTCATCATCTTTTGCCTTATATAACGCCGTGCGAAACATTTGATACACAACTTCCATATAATGGCTACCAAACGCTTCTTTGGCTAAAAATTCATAGATTTTGTCATTATTTTTTTGTCTGCCGATAGATGAGACAATCTCTCGCTTTAACTCGATTTCAAAATCCCCATAAAAAAGTTTTAGCAAATTTTCAAGGTTAGATTCACTGCGCTCTAATCCAAGTTTTTTGATTGATTCTAGTGTGATTTTTGGCTTTTGGATTGTTGTTATGAAATCCAAAGAAATAGATTCGGCACTAGAGTGCGTAGAATCGCTATAATCAAAAAGCGCGTTTGTCATCTTGTATCCTTGTAATTTTTTGGTATTTTATCGTATTTGACATTATTTTTCTTTTAAAGTTCAGATTCACGCCACCACAAACCACACATTAGAAAACATACCGCGATATTACATTAAAGATTACGACAAACACAAGCCACAAAAAAAGTGTCTTTTTGCTTAAACTTTTATAATCTTTGAAAAATCCTCCCAAACCGCCAATCCACATATTTACTATCCACAAAACTGCGACAATAGCCACAAATCCCCCAATTAAAATTAATAAATTAAACAAAATTTCCATAATTTATCACATTTTGCTAGGTAAATCGCGCTATTTTGTGGGATTATCACCCAAAATCCATAGCCCTTACCGCCTATGCAACCCACATTCTTTGTGGTCTGGGTTTTCCCACCACCAGCGTCCTGCGCGTATGTCCTCGCCCTCTTTTATCGCACGAGTGCAGACATTGCACCCGATACTGCTAAATCCCTGCGAATACAGCGCGTTTATGGGGAGATTCGCGCTTTTGGCGTAGTCCCACATTTTGCTATCCTCCCAGTCAAAAAGCGGATTGATTTTTTTGAGTGCGAAGTTTGCGTCATTTTCTATGAGTTTCGTTTCGGCGCGTGTGATGGATTGTGCGATGCGGATTCCGCTAATCCACGCTACTTTGCCACTCAACGCCACTTTGAGTGGTTCGATTTTACGCACGGCACAGCAGTGTTTGCGCTTCTCTATACTTTCGCGCATTCCCCATTCGCCTAGCTCATTTTCCAACGCCAAAATTGCCGAATCCTCCGCACTAAATGCCTTTATCTCAATGTCAAAAAATCGCGCTACCTCCGCTTGATATGCCAAACTCTCATCAAAAAGTTTCTTTGTATCAAGTGTGAAAACTTCCAAATTCGCCCTATTTATCCCCGCTTTTAGCGTCAAATCAAGCGCGATTGTATCCTCGATTTGGTGCGAAAATGCTAGGGCGATTTTGCCCTCGCCAAATCCACCGCTAGAAATTTTGCTAGAATCTCCGCCCAAAACCTCGTCCAAAACCTCGCGCAATCGCGCTATATCGCTATTATATGACATATTCACTCCAAGATTGCTCATCGCTTCGATAAGCTTTAAGATTTAAGAAATTCACATAAATTGTCTCAATGTTTTTAGTGCGAATCTCATTTAGCGTCCCCTTGTCGATTTGTGCTTCTATCACTTGCGCGTCCGTGCCTACGCCGATTTGCACTTCTAAGATAATCCTATCGCCCAAGATTCGATAATGCAGTATTTTGCCCTCGTGTGAGCCGTATTTTTTGCTAAATGAAATCTCAATGTCGTGTGGACGGACGAAAAATGTCTGATTTGATTCCTCGTTTGCTCCGCTCTCCGTTACCACTACGCCCTCTTTGATACGCGCTTTAAAAAGATTGACATTGCCTAAAAAGCTATATACGAATGGATTTGCAGGGTGCTCATAGACGGCTTCAGGTGTGCCGACTTGCTCGATTGCCCCAGCGTTCATTATCACAATCTCATCGCTTACTTCTAGGGCTTCCTCTTGGTCGTGCGTTACAAAAATGCTAGTGATGTGAATCTCATCGTGCAACCGCCGAAGCCACTTTCGCAAATCCACGCGCACCTTTGCATCAAGCGCACCAAATGGCTCATCAAGCAACAGCACCTTTGGCTCGATTGCCAAAGCCCTAGCTAACGCCACGCGTTGCTTTTGTCCGCCACTTAACTCACTTGGATAGCGTTTGGCAAGGGATTCTAACTGCACCATTTTTAGCAGTTCGGCGACTTTGTCTCTTATCACTTCTTTGCTTGGGCGAGTAGCTTTTGGGCGCACACGCAATCCAAAAGCAATATTGTCAAACACGCTCATATGCTTAAAAAGCGCGTAGTGCTGAAATACAAAGCCTATGCCACGATTTTTGGGGCTTTGGCTTGTGATGTCCTCGCCAAAAAATCGCACCTCGCCACTATCAGCAGATTCAAGCCCTGCGATTATGCGAAGTAGCGTAGTTTTCCCACTCCCGCTTGGTCCTAAAAGCGCGGTGAGTTTGCCCTCTTGCAAAGTCAAATTGATATTTTTGAGCGCGTGAAAACTCTCAAAATGTTTGCTTAAATTACGAATTTCTATGCTCATTTTTACCTTCCTTTTAATTTTATTTTGATTGAGATTCGCGCGAATCTTGCGAATCCTTTGGATTTGCAATTTCAAAATATACTAACTTTTTCATTTTTTATCCTTTTTGTAAGTATCGCCCCATTCAAATTCTGCGTTATCCCCACACATTGCATAGCAATCAAAATCAAATATCGCCCTATCTCTTGCTGGAGTGATACCTTGCGCATTTTTGGCGATTTGTATCTCACACCTGCTAAAATCCTCGCCATCGCTAATAATGCTCGTTGTCCGCGCATTAGCAGAATCCACAAGGCGGATTTTGCCACTAATATTGCATACGCTTTGCCCTGCGCTAGATTCATAGGCAAAGGCACACAAATTGCCCTCACAGCGCATTATATCAATCCATCCGATATATCCTTCACGCGACAACGCATATCTGCCCTGCCATAGCGAATCTAACTTTTGATTCGCGTTAGAATCGCTTGAATCTTGCGCCAAATCGTGTGAATCTTGCGTGGATTCATTGTTAGATTCGTCCGAATCCACGCTAGATTCTTGTTGTGGATATTTTGGATTTATGATTTCAAAATACGCATTGACTTCATCTTCAAACACCACAGTATCTTTTAGCTCTTTGGGCTTTTTGCCTTTTTGATATAGATAAAAATTATATAGCGAATCAAGTCTTGTAATATCTACGCTTTCGTTTGAAAAAACAACCTTTGTGTAATTCACCTTATCTCGTGAAATATACTCGGTTTTTATGCCATTTGCCAAAAGATATTCATCTAATTTATAAGCATACCACATTTCGTCATCTACAATTACATAAAAGTCATCTTCTCCCCATTCTTTTTTAAATCTATTTATTTCATCATCAGTAGCAATCACTTGAATCACGCACTTATCGCAATCCACAATGAAATCTTTGGGCGAATCTTTTTGCGCGGATTTATCTAAATTCGCACTTGAATCCGCGCTAGATTTGCTAGATTTGCCCGTAGATTCGTGTAAATCTTGCGAATCTATTGTTTGTGATTCGCTTGAATCTGCGCTAGATTCAGCTTTTGAATCCTTTGAATCCCCACACGCACTAAATCCCAAAATCGCCACCAAAAATATCAAACCTAACTTTTTCATTGTTGCCCCTTTCGCTACTGAATGCTATATAGCCACACTTCATCGCCTTTTTGTATAAAGCGCACTCGTAAGATTGTGTCAAGTTTGATTTCTAGCATACTATCCCCCAGCCATTTATATGTGCTACCGCAAGAATCGCCGTCTTTGTAAGTAAAATCTCGCGTTTGTAGTGCAGGGGCTAGGCAATTTTGTCCCTCCATTTTTGAAATCCCTGCATAAAAGATTTTATATGCTTCGTGCAAACTTTTTGCCTTATAAATTTCTTTTGTGATAGTCATTTCCGCGCCCTGTGGTGATTTGATATGCTTACAATAAAAATAACTGTGCCCTAATTCCTCATCATAAGTAGGTTTTGTATCACAACGCAGGTTTTTTTCATCAAGTAATTGCGCATCTGCAAAGAATTTCTCAAACGCGCTTTCATCGCCAAATAACGCAACAATACACACCAAGAATACTGATAGCATTTTCATTTTTACCCTCCATTATTGTGATTTCGATTCGTGTGAATCTTATTTGTAAATATCGCCCCGAGATTGCGCCTTGTAAGCGTAGATTAGGATTTGGGATTGTATGATTTCATACAAAAGGCGATACTTGCCGATTCGTAATCGGTATTTGTGCGATTCGCCCTGCAAACGCTTAATGTCAAGGCTATTTTCAAAAGGATTTTGCGCGATTTGCTCTAATGCAGAAATAAATTTCGCGCTTACTTCAGGGTGTGAGTGCAAAAACTTCCGCACCTCCTTATTCATCTCTACTTTATAGCTCATAGCCCAAGCTCTTTTTTGACAGATTCTAGGCTGTAAGTTTCCCCGCGTTCTAGTTCTTTTCGCGCTTTTTTCCACGCTTTATAGTCCGCTTTGGTTTCCACAGGAAGCTTTTGGGGTAATTTTTCACTTTTAGATTCAGCGGATTCGCGCACTTCACGCACACCTTTTAGCAGGCGAATCGCGCTTATAATCTCGCGTTTATTTTTATCGCTGATTTGCACTTGGATTGTCATTTTTTATCCTTTATTTTTTAGATTCACACGCCATTATAGCAAAATTACTTACACGACAATTTTAGCTGTGAGCTGTGGATATAGCCATAGATTGCCTCTTGTGGCTTTTTGGCATTTGGCGGAAGATAAAAGACTTCTAACCATTTATTTTGCAGTAATTTTTGACTACTTGAATAATCTGCAAATGAATAATTCCCTTGATGAAAAAATTCTATACTCTCTTGCTTTTTATCGCCTGTATCATTAAATATCACAATATCCACCCCTAAAATTTTAGCTTTTCCCGCTCCACAGCGCATATCCTCGCGCTTAATTTGTGCGATGATATTACCATTTGGCTTATCGCGTAGATTGACAACGCTATCTTTTGAGCCGTATTTAAGCGATATAAACTCTCCATTGTCTTTGTTATGCTCGTATATCTCGCCAAGTGGGCTAAATTCTATAAGCGTGGCATAAGCATCGTGTCCCGCTTCGCCCTCGCCATAAAAGCTATAATCTTTTAAGCGCACTTTAGCGCGAATCCTACTCTCGCCTAAATGCTTATCCGCAATCGCTTTGGGTAAAAATACTTTTTTGCTATCGATTTTTAAAAGCACACCAAAATCTAATCGCTCAAATTTGACTTTAACCTTATTGCAATCCAATCTTTGCATTTTCTCATCAAACACGCCACCATCGCAAAAACCAGAAGGCAAAAACGGCAAATCCAAATTCTTATCAGGGTAAAAGCGCGTTTCAAAAATATTTTCTTCCTCTTCGTTATTATACGCACTTACAACCACGCCTGTAAGCTCCACTTCGCCACTAAAACAAGCCATATTCGCAAATTTATCAGCGCAATTTATGCGTTTGAGTGTATTTTTACTCATCACACCCTTATTGCTTAAATATGGCTTACATTCATCGCAAAAATGTGGCGGAAAAGCAAACGCCACTTGTGCCAAAAGCCCCGCTATCAAAAATATCAAACCTAACTTTTTCATTTTTTGCACTCCATTATAAGTTTTATCATATCTCACACTCTGCCTCATAATCTTCCACATCAAGCTGTGATTTGTGTATATAGCCCACAATCGCGTCATTTGCGCTTTTAGCATTAGGCTGGAAATATATCACGCGCACCCATTTATCGGGGTTTTTGAGATTTTTGAGTTTGACTAAAAGTTTTTCACTTTCATTAGTAGCCCAATCTTTTTGCTTCCAATCAATTATCTTTGAGAGATTCATATCAATTAGCCAACTCCACTTTTCTACTTCTATCTCATTTATTTTGACGCTTTTATCGCCATTGCAAGTGTATTGCCAATGATTATGTGCCAAAACAAATTTATCCTTATCCTTTTTATAGATTTTTGCTAAAACCTTGCCATTTGGCTCATCGCGTAGATTCACAAAGCTATCTTTTGTTTTGAGATTTATGCTATATTTCTCGTATTTTTGTGGATTAAGGGGATTTTCATTGATTTTTTTATTGATTGTAAAATTATTGGCATAAAAGATATTATCAGCTCCACCATAATATTTTTGCAACCTTATCATAGCCAAACCCTTTGTATCTACGATAGAAGTGCGGTCTTCGCCCACATCGCCAATCATATTGCCTAGTATGCGTGTGCCTTGCTTTGTGCGCTTATCGAAATTAAAATCAAATTCTATCTCAAAGCTAACACTACCGCTTAAACCTTGTTGATACCATTTTGGCAGATTATCATAGATAAATTTTGTATGTTTTAAAAAGCCCTCACTATCATTCATCACAAAAAATCCCACTCTCTTTTTGGCTAAAAAGTCCAAATTTTTATCATAAGGCTCAAATTCCAAATATCCATCATCGCTAGAGAATGAGTCGCTCCATAAAGTTACTTTGCCCTTTATGTGCAAGGGCTTATTTACACGATAAAAGCAGTGTCTTACCACATATCCAGCTTGTGTGTATGGTGCAAAATAACAGCAAGTATCTCCACTATCACCAGAGCCACCACTACAAGATGATTTATCAAAGGGCGAAAAGAGATTTTTTGCTGCTTCAAAGCGTCTTTTGCATTCTGCTTGACTTGAATCTTTAGGGCAGTCAATCAAAAATCTATGCCAAAAGCTTTGGTTTGCGGGGTTTTCTTTCATTGCTTTTAGCTCTGCCTTGCATCGTGCCAAAGAACCTGCCGTATATTGCTTAACCCTTTCATTAGTTATACCCTCATTGCTTCTACGCAAATCAGCTTCAGCTTCAGCGACTTCATCGCACCAATAGCTATATGCCTTGTCATAGTCGCTAAAAGCCACTTCAGATTCGGGATACGCATAATCCCAACTCTTTGCAACTCTCTCACTAACAATATGTGGCAAATCGCTTGAGTGAATCTCTGTGCTTTGATATGGGATATAATACGAATTATTTGGCAACGCCAAATCTTCATCATACCCAAACGCCACTTGCGCCAAAAATCCCACCACTAAAAACACCAAACTTAATTTTTGCATTTTTTATCGCTCCATTGTTTTGATTTCGATTCACATTTTAGATTCACGCGCGAATTATAGCCAATTTATTTGCACGAGATTTTAAGCTGTGAGCTGTGGATATAGCCAAAAATTGCCTTGCTAACATCAACAAAATCAACATTTCTATCTTTCATAATCTCTATGTTAGGTAGATAATACACCTTTAACCATTCTTTTTTACCACTCATAAGTCGCTCTAGCAATTCATCGTTTCTATCCACGAGATAAATCCTGCCTTTTTCTTTGCCACATTTCATATCTTTGGCGTATATTTTGGTGATAATCTTGCCATTTGGTTTATCGCGCAGATTCACAAAGCTATCTTTTGAATTGTAGTGCATTGTAAGCAGACTAAATCCACTGCCTATATCATCTTTAAAATGATTATATTTGCCCAAATAATAGCAATCGTGTCTGTCATCTACACAACCTTCCCATTCATAATATCTATGTATGTAAGATTGTATATATTCCGCATTTGCAAAGGGTGTAGCCTCTATAAGCGTGGCTTCTGTATATAAATCATTATTCATTTGTCCATATTTATGCAAATATTTATAATCTTTTATTTTTATTGTTGCCATTATGCCTACGCCACCAAAAGTGCGCTTTTGCAATGGTTGTGGCAAAAGAGTATTATCAGCTGTAAGCAAAACCGCTTCAGCTGAACTAGGCTTACCAAACCACCGAGCAGGCAAGTAAAAATTCTTATCCAAGACGATATACGCTATATCACCAAACTTCGATTCCTCACGCACTAACATACCGCTTACTTCTATTTCGCCTTCAAAGCAAATATAACCCTCTTCTAAATCCTCTTTGCTTTGGCACTTTATCTCTTTTAATTTGCTTTCGGCGTTGTTTTCAATGGGTGCTTGTGTGTTTTGTTTTAGCTTATCTTTCCACTCTGCATATACCCAACCATCAAATCCACCGCCAAAGAGTTGCACACCACTTAAAAAAACTACAAACGCTATGATTTTTGCCATTTTGACTAACTTTTTCATTTTTTATCGCTCCATTATTTTGATTTGGATTCACATTTTAGATTCACGCGCGAATTATAGCAAAAACTCTATGCGGTTAGATTCGCGAGAATCTAAAATGCAGATTCGCACGATTCGCCAAAATCGCATTTATGGCACAATCATAATCTTTGTGCCGACTTTGACATTGTCATACAGCTCTTTGATTTCATCATTTAGCACCGCGATACAGCCATCACTCCAATCACCCGCAACATGGCTTACCTTACCCAAAAATCCAAGCCCATTTGGCAACCCGTGAATCTTTATATCCCCACCCGCGCTCACTCCACGCGCCTTTGCCTGTGCTAAATCCGCGCTATTTGGATAAGAAATGCCTAGATTACGATAAAAGCGCGATTTTGGATTTTTGCTATCGATGAGATACTCTCCCTCAGGTGTCTTGCTATCGCCCTCTTGCATTTTGTGTCCTTGTGGATTGCCACCAAGTGCGATATGATAGGTTTTGGCGACATAGATTTCGCCATTTGTAGAATCTTTTGCCAACACTTTTAGCGTCCGTGCGCTTTTTTCGACAAGCAATGAATCGATTGCATTGCCTTTAAGCGCGGAGTCTAGCGAATGTGAATCGCTAGGATTTATGCTTGAAATTTTCGCGTTTATCGCCACCGCGCACAAAGCTACAGCAACCGCCACGACAATTAAAATTACCAAACTTAACTTTTTTATTTTATGTCCTTTTGAATCTGCATTATTTTTTCACGCACGATTCTAGCTTATAGGCTAGATTTTGCGGGAATTTTAACTCCACTTCTTTCATAGTATCAATAAGTGTTTTTGTGTCAAAATCATATTCTACCCAGCCTATCGTGCCTGTGCCTTGAAACTCTTTTGACTCGCTATCAATAAATAGCTTTGCCACAATCTGAGATTCATTAACGCTATCAAACATAAACGCCACGCTATTTTTAAACGCTTCTACGCTTTTATTATAGCCATTCGCCCACATCGCAAAATCAAAGCTACTCTCTTTGACAAGCGAAATAAAAATATCCGCGCATTGCGGAGTTAGCTCATTATCGCTAAAATAATATGTATTTGCATTTTTTGCATTTGCAAATACACCACACACAATTAGCAAAACGATAAATCTAAGTATTTTTTGCATTTTTTTAAACTCCATTATTTTAATTTTGATTCGCGTGAATCTCACTTGTAAATATCGCCCCGCGATTGCGCCTTGTAAGCGTAGATTAGGATTTGGGATTGTATGATTTCATACAAAAGGCGATACTTGCCGATTCGCAATCGATATTTGTGTGATTCGCCCTGCAAACGCTTAATATCAAGGTTATTTTCAAAAGGATTTTGCGCGATTTGCTCTAGGGCAGAGATAATTTTCGCACTTACTTCAGGGTGTGAGTGCAAAAACTTCCGCACTTCCTTATTCATCTCTACTTTATAGCTCATAGCCCAAGCTCTTTTTTGACAGATTCTAGGCTGTAAGTTTCACCGCGCTCTAGTTCTTTTCGTGCCTTTTTCCACGCTTTATAGTCCGCTTTGGTTTCCACAGGGAGTTTTTTGCTTTTTGATTCGGCACTCTCGCGCACTTCGCGCACACCTTTTAGCAGGCGAATCGCACTTATAATCTCGCTTTTATTTTTGTCGCTGATTTGCACTTGTAATGTCATCTTTTATCCTTTAACGCTTTATTTTTCGCACAATTATAGCAAAATCGCGCATAGAATCCTATATTTCACGCCTTTACGCTCTCTCATACTTCTCAATGATACATTTCAAAATAAGCGCGATGATTGATAGTAGTGTGAGCACACTTGCCACCGCAAACGCCGCCGTGTAGAGATAGTCATTGTAGAGAATCTCAATGTATAAAGGCATCGTGGTAGTAAGTCCTATGATTTTCCCGCTTACCACCGCCACCGCGCCAAACTCACCGATAACCCGCGCATTTGTCAGCACGATACCATAGAAAAGCCCCCATTTGATATTTGGCAAAGTTACCTTAAAAAAGCTCTGCCACCCGTTTGCACCCAAACTTATGGCGGCTTCCTCTTCCTCTTTGCCCTGCTCTTGCATTAGCGCGATGAGCTCTTTTGCGACAAAGGGAAATGTTACAAACGCGGAGGCTAGGATTATCGCAGGGAGGGCGAAAATGATTTTTATATCCCACGCGTTTAACATCTCGCCAAAAAATCCGCTATTACCAAAGAGTAGCACAAAGCAAAGCCCCACGATGACAGGCGATACGGCAAAGGGAATCTCAATAAGACTTGATAAAATAAACTTGCCTCTAAATTCAAACTTTGCGATTGAGTATGCGATAAAAGTCCCAAATATCGCATTTATCGGCACGACAATGACAACGCAAGTGAGCGTCAAAAGCAGTGCTTTTATCGTGTATTCATCGCTTAACGCCTCCACATACACGCCCATACCCTCGCTAAACGCCTCCACAAAGACAATGATTAAAGGCAACGCCACCATAATACCCAAAAACGCAAAGCTAATGCCAATGCCAATGTAGCGTAACGCCTTTGGCTCTGTGTTTTTTATCATTTGCGCGTTTTTTTGCGCCATATTTTTGCCTGTATTATTTGGATTCATACGCGCTTCCTCCATTGCCCTAAAAGATTGATAGCTAGCAAAATCACAAATGCCACGCTTATCATTAGCACGCCCACCGCGCTTCCGCCCAAATAATCAAACGAATCTAACTTCTTTACGATTAAAAGTGGCAGTATTTCACTCTCAAATGGGATATTGTTTGAGACAAAAATCACTGAGCCATACTCGCCAAGCCCCCGCGCAAAGGCTAATGCAAATCCTATCAGCGCGGATGGGATTAAAGATGGCAAAATCACATAATAAAAACTTTGATAAAAGTTCGCCCCCAAGCTCCCTGCGGCTTCTAAACTCTCTTTGTCTAAATCTTTGATGACGGGTTCAAGTGTGCGAATCACAAAGGGAATCCCCACAAACACTAACGCCACGACAACGGCTACAAAACTGCGCCCCTCCAAATCCACGCCGATTAGCAAAAATGCCTTGCCTACGATACCATTGCTTGAGAGTAAAAAAGCGATTGCGATTCCCGCTACGGCGGTGGGGAGTGCGAAAGGCAAGTCGATTAGGGCTTCTAAGATTCGCTTGCCAAAAAAGTCATATCGCGCCAAGCTCCACGCCACGATAAATCCTAAAATGAGATTGATTAACGCGGCGATAAGTGCGGTGGAGAGTGAGAATTTTAACGCGCTTAACACTTGCGAATCGCTGATAATTTCTACAAATTTTGCCCACTCTAACTTAAAGCTAAACGCAAAAAGCGCGATTAGTGGGATAATCACAAGCAAACTAAAATATGTCATACCAAGCCCAAAGCTAAGCCCAAAGCCCTGCAAAATCGAGGGCTTTTTGGCGATGATTTTATTTGCGATATATGTGAGATTCATTTGCCTTGCTCCTTATCTATGATAAAAAATTTTCTTTCGTTTCCTTGCTCATCTTGTGTAATATTTTGCAATTCTTTTAAGATTTCGCATTTGTATGTGGAAAGTGTGATATATTTTACTTTTGGTTCATATTCTTCATATAGAGGCAAATTTATACCAACAGGTTCGCGTCTAATAATAAACAGTTCACATCTAGCTTTTTTATTAGCAGGATTAGAGATAAAAAATCTCGCTTTATGACAAAGCACACATTCTTTAAAAAATCCGCCAAACTCTACGACTTTATCTTTGAGTAATGGAGTGCCATTGTGGATTATCTCTAATATTTTTTTAGGTTTCCAAATATAATCAGCTTTTATCTCTATCGTGCCATCTAGTGATTTATAGGTTTCCTCCGCACCAAACGCCACGCTACAAAGCAAAAATACTAGCAATGCAATTTTTTTCATTTTTTACTTCCCCTTAATTTTATAAAAGATTTTATTTTCTAACGCGATATTTTTAAGCGATTCACACGCTTTGTCTTGTTTATTTTCTATTTTTATTTGCATTCTTGTTTTGCGTTGCTTTGGTGGATTTTCCCATTCACTTTTTAATAAACTACCTTGTTGTTCTCTAAGATTTATCTTGCATTTGTCTCTATTTGTAAAAACATATACTCTATAAGATTCGCCATTTTCGGCTATGTCCTCTTCGTCAGCTGCGCTCCAAGCCCAAGCCTCATCTTTAAATATCAACTTGCCATTATGATATATTTCAAATGCTATATACATTCTCATCTTAACATTTGGCGGTATAAATTCATAGCGAATCTCTATATTGCCACTCTGCTCTGTAAATATATAAATCTGCCCACCAATCGCCACGCCACACGCTAAAAATATAAATACAAGCAATCTTTTCATTGCAAATCCTTATTTAAAACACATCTCCCAAAAATTCGCTTTTCCAAAATGTCCAAAACTTCTCATTGTCCTCGCATCTTGCATACCCTTTTTGATTATATGCTTCACGCAAATCAAATGTTACAGGAATTGTGCGATAAGAATCGCTTATGGTTAGCGAATCCCTTGCAAACGAAATATTGATAAATCTATCATCAGTTGCTTTTAGCGCGTAAGTGTCGCTATTTTGCTTTTGTATGTCGATGATTTGATAAGGTGTGATTTCCTCTCCATAAGATATAATGACGACAGATTTATCTTTAATGGTTTTTATCTCTAAAATCGCACATTTATCGCGTGAATCTATACTAAAAAATTCTTTATCCCAAAAGCCATAAGAATCTAATACGCTTAAAGAATTTGGGGTTAAATCCTTTGAATCGCCACACACTACAAACATAGGTATAAACAATATTAAAAGCAACGCACTTAGTTTTTTCATTTATTGCTCCTTATTTAAAAATGCTTGTTGCAAATCATTGCCCACCTTTATATTGTTCTAAAAGCTCAATAATTTTTACATAATTTCGCACGGCGTTAGAATCGCCACTAGATTTTGCTTCTTGTAGCTTTTGTGTGGCAAATTGCAATGGCGTTCTCTTAACATAATTTTTATCATAATACACTTCATCTATGACAGAACCCTCATACTGCGCTACATTGTCCTTATATGTGAGTTTATTTTCTAGTAGAAATTTGACAGATTCTACCTGCGCAGATTCGATAGCGGCAATCAAAAAAATCATTCCACCACTTGCTTGCATAGAGATAAATTCCTGCTTTCCAAGCTCATCAAGCATTAGTTTCAAGCCCTTTATGTCGCATTCTCCAAGCATATACATTATCGTGTAAGGTGTTTCTTTGTAAAAATATACATCATCTTCCTTGCCCCCCCAATCTTTTGCCCACTCATCATACAAAGCGGATTTGGTGTTTTGTGTGCTTTGCGTGTGCGCCAAATCTTGCGCGTAGCCAAAAATTAGCATAAAAGCAAAGATTAGTTTTTTCATTTTTGCTCCAATCATTTAAAAAGTTGCGAATGCGTGCCGATTCGCAATAGTCGAATCTCATTCATCGCTTACGCCTTATTTTGCGCCTTTATTGCTTCAAATTCTGCTTTTAACTGCTCCAAAGTAAAACTCTCTAAATTCACACCTTTTCGTGCGTTTTCTATCGCTTCTCTTGTCTCATCGTTTGGAATCTCGCTTTTGCCTTGCAATGTGAATGGAATCGCATTTTCGCGTATCACCGCTTTGGCAAATACATTAAACGCCGAGCTAAGATTTAGCCCCATATCATTTATGATTCGCTCAAATTGTGCCTTGTCGTCCTTATCCATTCTAAAGGTTACATTTATGGTTTGCATTGCTTTGTCCTTATTTTGAAATTAAAATATGGCATTTTACCATAAAATATATGATATTCGCAGGATTTAGATTCGTGCGATTTTGCAAAAATCTTTTCACGCAATGGCAAAACAACGACAACAAGCCACACTTTAACCACTTTTTAAATTTTAAGCAACGCATTTTATACCACCTTGCTTTTAGCACCGCTGTATTATGTTTGTAATCTTAAATGTGCCATTGCTCAAATCAAACAATATATAGCTATCATCGCCACAAGATTGCGAATATGTAATTGTGAGTTGTTTTTTGTCCTTGCTCCACTCATATCGCGCATACCATTCCTCGTCATCGCACTTATATTGAGAATCTTTGTCATAGCATTTGCCCTTGTATTGATAATTTTGCTTTGGCAATGTCCCTAAAAATTCAAGTTTATAGCTACATTTTTCTAAATTTACATATATCAATGTTCCATCTCTCGCCCACTCTGCTTCGCTACAAGTCCAATCTAAAACCTTTTTTGCCTTTTTTAGTTTATCGTGCGCTTCTTGCATACTTTTGGCTTTTATAGTGGTTACATACACGGCGTCATCACATTCACAATACACGCTATCCCATTTCAAATCACTGCCAAATGCCACACCATACGCTAAAATCACAAATGCTAGTAGTTTTTTCATTGTTACCACCTTTGCGCCAAATCTTTGCGAATCTAACAATATTTACGCGATTCTACCTTTGAATCGCGTAAATTTAGATTTGCCTTGTGCTAGATTCTTCAAAAAATCTAGCAAAAGATTCGCATTACTTGCCTTTTTTGATACTCTCAAAAATCTTATCAAACTCTCCGCCATCGCTAAAATGCGTCTTTTGCGCTTTGCCCCAGCCACCAAAAGTATCGATTTTCACGAGTTCTAGCGCAGGAAAATTCGCACTATATTTTTTCGCCACCGCTTCATTTATGGGGCGATAGAAATTTTTGGCGATGATTTCTTGCGCACTTTCATCATACAAATGCGTGATATACGCCTTTGCCACTTCGCGTGTGCCTTTTTTATCCACGACTTTATCTACGATTGCCACAGGTGGTTCAGCGAGAATACTAATGCTAGGCACAACAATCTCAAATTTGCCCTTGCCAAGTTGCTTTTGTGCTAAAAGGGCTTCGTTTTCCCACGCAATTAGCACATCGCCCACATTGCGCTTCACAAAGGTATTTGTCGCACCCCTCGCACCTGAATCTAGCACAGGCACATTTTTGTAAAGTTTTATCAAAAATTCTTTTGCCTTTGTCTCATCATTTTTATTGACTTTAAGCGCGTAGGCTAGGGCTGCTAGGTGATTCCACCGCGCACCGCCAGAAGTTTTGGGATTTGGTGTAACGACTTTTATGTCATCTCTTATCAAATCACCCCAATCCTTAATCCCCTTTGTATTGCCCTTACGCACGAGAAAAACTATTGTTGAGTAATATGGCGTAGAATTGTTTGGAAACACCTTTTGCCAATCTTTTTTTAGCAATCCACGCTCCGCAATCGCGTCAATATCATACGCCAACGCAAGTGAGACAATATCTGTCTCTATGCCATCAATGACAGAGCGCGCTTGTGCGCCTGAGCCTCCGTGTGATTGACGAATGCTAACCTTATCGCCCTTTTGCTTTGCATACCACTCGCTAAATTCTGCATTATACTCCCTATAAAGCTCTCTTGTGGGGTCATAAGAGACATTTAAAATCTCATAATTCGCCCCAAACGCCACGCTTATAAATCCTAAAATCGCCGTTGCGATTTTGAATGCTGTTTTTTTCATAATGTTGTCCTTTTAATGTTATTTTGTGGGCTTTGCGCCCTATTTTTATACCGCCAACTCTTTACCTAAAATTTTTATTTACAACAACACATCAGTTTCATTTTTTACCCCCTTTGCCAGATTTGGCTAATTAGGTTTAATTTCTTTAAAATGCTCTTCGCCAATCCCGCGCTCTTTGCTTGTCTCGCCAAAGAGTTTATCGCTCGTGTAGTCATAATAGGGCGCAGGATTTTCATCAAAGCTAGGAATCTCTTGCAATGATTCTGCAATCGCCACGATTTCCGCTTCGCCCACGCTATCTACATAATCCTCAAATAGCGGATATTGCGCCTTTTGCGGGATATATTTGGCTAGGACTTGATAGATAAATTCAGGCAAGTGGAATGCCGAAATATCAGCGACTTTTTTCGCAAAGCGCGACTTTTTCTCCGCACTCGCGCTCACAATCCCGCCGATTACGACATTATACGCAGGATAGCTATAATCGCCATTGCGTTTAGACTTGCCAAAAAAGCCTAAATTCGCGCTAAAATGATTCGCACACGAATTTGGACAGCCAGAGAGCTGAATCCTAAATCCTTGTAAGCTGTCTAAATCTAACCCCTTGTCCTCCAAGTATTCCTCGATTTTTGCCACTGCACCACGCGGACGCGCGATACCTAGCTGACAAGTCGCCGCACCCGTGCAAGCCACCATATCGCCGATAATTGCAGGTTTGGCACTTTGGGTTGAAAACTGCGTAATCAAATCGTGCAAACTAAGCAAGTTTTTCGCGCTTAAATTCCGCAAATACATATTTTGATTTGGCGCGAAAAATAAGCTGTGATTGCCGATTTTTTCAAGCCTTTGCGCAAGTTCCCTAGCGTGAGTGGATTTCAAATCACCCAAACTCAAAGGCACTTTGGCGCAAAAATAGCCATTTTGCACTTGCTTTATCACAAAGCGATTCCACCATTTTTGTTGCGCTTCGCTCATTTGTGGAATCTCTAAATCCGCGCCACTTAAGGTTGGCAATTCTGGGGAGGATTCCAATTCTAATGTGCAGTCAAAATCCTTTTTTACCTGCTCCATTTCTGCAAAAATCATTTTTGCGAGTTCCTCCTCGCCAAATCGTTCCGCGACAAAACGAAATCGTGCTTGAGATTTTTTCTCTCTATCGCCGTGTTTGTCATAGATTTGTTTTGCAGCTTGTGCGAGGGCAAACACTTCAGAATCTGGCAAGAAATCAAGTAACTTAAAACCAAGTCGTGGTTTTGCGCCCATTCCACCTGCTACCCACACTTCAAAGCCTTTTTTACCCCCTTCAATCTTAGCGATAAATCCCACATCAGTAATCGTTGCCATCGCTCTATCCGCGCTTGAAGCAGAAAAGGCGAATTTGAATTTTTTAGGCAAGTAAAAAGAATCTTTTAATCCTAACATTTTGGTTGTCAGCGCATTTGCGTAAGGAATCACATCAAAAACACAATCCCCCGCGACATTTGAGAGAATGTCCGCATTGATATTGCGCACCGTTGCGCCACCACCACCGCGAGAAGTAAGCCCGATAGAGTGCAGATTCTCCAAAATCTCGCATAAATCATCTAACTTTGTGTAATGGAGCTGAACACCGCCACGCGTGGTAATGTGAAGCTGTTTGTTTGCGTATTTATCCGCGTAATCCGCTAAAATACCAAGCTGCTTTGGCTCTATCTCCCCGCCATAAGTTTTCACGCGCACCATATAAGTCTCGCGCTCTCGTTGCTCATACACGCCAAAAGGCACACGAATGCCCTTAAAATCGTCCTTTGTGATTATGCCACTTTTTAAATCATTAAGTGATTTTTTAAAAAACTCAAAATCGCCTTTGGTAACCGAATCTGGGATTGTATATCCGCTCATTTTTTCTCCTTATGTGTTGAAATATTTGTGTGAAGTTGTTATAACAAAGAAAAATTAACTAAGTGCGCTCTTGTATGCTAAGATACAAGAGCGCAGCTTGCAAATCTTAAAGGGTGCAATAAGGTATCGCAAACCCATTTCAAGATAGATTTAACTCTCTATTGCGTTTTTTAAGTCCGCGATTAAGTCATCGACATTTTCTAGCCCTATGCTTAGGCGCACACCTGTGGGTGTAATCCCCGCAGATTCAAGCTCTTTGGCTGAAAGTTGTGAGTGCGTAGTGGAAGCGGGGTGAATGACAAGCGACTTAGAATCCCCGATATTTGCCGTAATGGAGTAGAGTTTAAGCGTATCGCAGATTTTTTTTGCCGCATCATAGCTTTGTGCTTCAAAGTTCAAAAGCCCACTAGCGCGTGAATCTATAAAGTATTTTTTCAATCTCGCGTTGTATGGGCTTGATTTTAGTCCGGGATAATCCACTTTGCCAACTTTTGAGTGAGATTCTAAAAATTCTGCGACTTTGAGCGCACTATCGCTGTGGCGTTTGATACGAAGCTCTAGTGTCTCTAATCCTTGCAAGTGAATCCACGCAACTTGCGGGGCAAGTGTCGCGCCGATATTGCGTAGCCACTCGGTGATTAGGCGAATGCCAAAGTTTGGCAGTGGTAGTGAGCTATACACAAGTCCGTGATAGCTCTCATCGGGCGTGTTAAACGCTGGGTAGCGTGGATTATCTTTGATAAGCGCGTTTAGTCCATCGCGTTCCACCGCTACGCCACCAAGCCCTGCGCCGTGTCCATTGACATATTTCGTAAGACTTGAAACACTAATATCGATTCCGTGCTCAAAAGGGCGAAACAAAAATGGTGTCGCCACTGTGTTATCGCATACGGTGATGATTTTGTGCTTTTTGGCGATTGCGGTAATCGCTTCAATATCTGGGATTGCGATTTGTGGATTTGAGAGCGATTCAAAGAAAATCACCTTTGTTTTATCATCGATAAGTGGCTCGATAGTGGAGACATCATCGACATCAAAGCATCGCACCTCAATGCCAAATCGCTTCAAAGTATGCACCAAAAGCGTTTGTGTCCCGCCATAAATTTTGTTTGAATACAAAATGTTATCCCCATTTTGCGCAAGATTCACAAATGTATAAAACAAAGCCGCGCTCCCGCTTGAAGTCGCCACGCCAAACGCACCGCCTTCAACCGCTGCAAGTCGCTGTGCTAGGACATCAACCGTTGGGTTTGTAAGCCGTGAGTAGATATTGCCTAACTCTTGCAAACCAAATCGTGCCGCTGCTTGAGCGATAGACTCAAAGCTATATGCCGTGCTTTGATAGATAGGCACGCTCAAAGTGCGCTGTGAATCGTAGTTATACGCCGCGTGAAGTGCGAGAGTCTCGCTACTGAAATTGTTGCTTTCTAAATTTGCCATTTTTTGTCCTTTAAATTGAAATTTGTGTTGTTACACAAAAGGAATATTACACAAAATTTTTAAAACACAATATGTATTTTGAAAATTTTGCAAAAATTTTTTGCTAATGTTACAAATTTTCACAAACACAATATGTATTTTGATTTTTGTGCATTTCATACGGTGTTTTACTCATTCTCTCTCTAAGTTTGCTATACTTTTGGCTTAGACTTAATGTTATGATGAAATAAGGAGATACAATGAGCGCAAATTCTGCTTTTGAAACAATCATCGGGCTAGAAGTCCATGTCCAGCTAAATACCAAAACTAAAATCTTTTGTAGTTGTGCGACAAGTTTTGGTGAAGAACCAAATAAAAATGTCTGCCCCACTTGTTTGGCATTGCCCGGGGCACTGCCCGTGCTTAACCGAGAAGCGGTAAAAAAGGCGATTCAATTTGGCACGGCGATAAACGCGGTTATTAACCAAAATTCGATTTTTGCGCGAAAAAATTATTTTTACCCCGACTTGCCAAAGGCGTATCAAATCAGCCAATATGAGATTCCAATCGTGGGTAAGGGCGCAATCGAAATTGAGCTAGATTCTGAATCTGATGGCGCAACGCACAAGATTATCGGCGTTACTCGCGCGCATCTCGAAGAAGACGCAGGCAAAAATATCCACGAATCTAACTATTCCAAAGTCGATTTAAACCGCGCCTGCACGCCATTGCTAGAAATCGTAAGCGAGCCAGATATGCGCAGTAGCGATGAAGCGGTGGCGTATTTAAAGAAACTCCATTCAATCGTGCGCTTTTTAGGCATTAGCGATGCGAATATGCAGGAGGGGAGTTTCCGCTGTGATGCGAATGTCTCAATCCGTCCGCGTGGAGATTCTAATCTTTACACACGCGTGGAGATTAAGAATCTCAACTCATTTAAATTTATCCAAAAAGCGATTGAATACGAGGTGCAAAGGCAAAGAGAGGCGTGGGAAGATGGCAAATATGAAAGCGAAGTGGTGCAAGAAACGCGACTATTTGACACGCAAAAGGGGCAGACGCGCTCTATGCGGGGCAAGGAGGAAGCGGCGGATTATCGCTATTTCCCTGACCCTGATTTGCTCCCCGTGTTTATCGATGACAATCTAATGGAAAAGGGGCGAGAAATCGCTGAAATGCCCGATGAAAAGCGCGCGCGATATATCAATGATTTTGGATTGAAGCCACAAGATGCGCAAATGCTGACAAATGAGCTAGAACTCGCGCAATACTTTGAATCTATGGTGGCACAAGGTGCGAGTGGCAAGGGGGCGTTTGTGTGGCTTGGTAATGAGCTTTTGGGGCGATTAAAAGGGGAGAATACTCTGCAAACTTGTGGCGTGGATAGCGCGACTTTGGCAAATCTCGTAAAAAGCGTAGAATCTAGCGCGATAAGTGGCAAAAGTGGCAAGCAGATTTTGGATTTGCTCGTAGAAAAGCGCGGGATTGATGAGAGTGGCAAAAAGCTAGAAATACATAGCCTTATAGAATCGCTAGGACTAGCGCAAGTCAATGATGATGGCGCGATTTTGGAGGCGATTGAAGTCGTGCTAAGCGCAAATGCCGATAAAGTCGCGGAGTATAAAAGTGGCAAGGATAAACTCTTTGGCTTTTTTGTGGGGCAGGTGATGAAAAACGCAAAAGGCGCAAATCCCGCAAGGGTAAATGAACTCTTAAAAGAGAAGTTGGGCTAAGACTACAAGTTTGTTTTTTAAAATTTAAAGGACAAAAATGAAAATACTTAAAAATCCGCTTTTTGCCTTTGTGCTTGGGGCGTTGGCTGTTTGCGCGGTGTATGCGGATATAAATGTGAGGGATAAAAACGGCTTTACCGCGCTAACGGAGGCTACAAGGGGAGAATATGTAGAAGTTGCAAAATACCTAAAAAGCAGAGGCGCGAACGAGTGAAATTTTGGCGTTGGATTTATGTTCGCGTAATCGTGTAAGATTTGTTAGATTTGTGTGAATCTTTTGTGGGATTTGAGGCAAAAAGCAGTTTTTAAGCTAGAATCTAGGACAAATCAATACAAAGGAGCAAAAATGCGAGTGTTTAGAAATTTAGGTTTGGGTGTGATTTTGGGTGCTTTTGTTGGTCTTGCGCCACTTATGGCAGATGAAGCAAGCGATATAGAGCGCGTAAAGAGTGAGATTTCTACGGCGCATAAAAATAGTGTTGTAAAAATCTTTAGCCAAAATATCGAAATCACAGACAAGCCTAAGGGTTATAAAAATTGGGGCGAGTTCATCATCGCTGAGGGTGGCTTGGATAAGGGTAAATACAAAGTGCTAAAAATAAAAGGAAGCGATATGTGGGGCATTTCACCCATAGTCGATGGCAAAAATGACTGCGGTGTAGTGCTTTGGATTTGTCAGCATAGCAAAAAGATGATATTTAATGCAGAAAAGTTCAAATCCGATGGACTATGTGGAAAAATCCGCGAATCTTACAAAGACAAAGATGGTAACTACAAAAAAGTAGCCGTGCCTTTTACTTTTTAGATTCTTGCATTACTTCACTTGCAATTAGTCAAATCCACTTGAAATTGGCTGGTTGCAAGGTTTTTTGTGAGTTTTGGAATCGAAGCTACAAAACTCCACTTCAATCATACTTTATACTTATACTTCACTATACAAGATTCTCTTAACCTTAAGAATTTATAAAATTTTATATGCAATTTTATTCAATTTAAGCATTTTTTAAGCGGGGGGGGTATAATTCTTATTTAAAAGAATAAAATAAGATTGCTCTAAATCCTAAAGACACAAGCACGGGTTAAGGAGTTAGCTTGGATTATTCTTTGTGGTTAAAGACTTACATCAACATTAAAGGAGGACTGCAACACAAAAAAACACACAACATTCAAATTGATTGGGCAAGCAAGTAAGGCGGAAGTTTTACAAAACTTCAAACACAACAACAAGTAAAATTGATAGTAGGAGGAAAAGATAGTGAGTAAAATCAATAAAATCAATAGAAGAGGCTTTATAAAGGGCACTTGTATCAGTGTGGGTGCGTTGTATATGGCTGGTTGTGGCGATACTAGCACGCAAGAAAGTGGCAGTGGCAACAAAATCAACCTTAACACTTCGGGCTTACCAAGCTGTGATATACTCATCATAGGCTCTGGAGGAGCAGGATTGCGTGCGGCTGTGGCAGCGAGAAAGGCAAATCCAAGTGCTATGGTGGTCGTAGCTACTAAAATGATGCCCTCACGCAACGCTACTTGTATGGCAGAGGGTGGAATCAATGGCGTTACAGACTTTAGCGATGGCGATTCGTATAAACTTCACACTTATGACACAATTAAGGGTGGGGCGTATTTAGTCGATCAAGACGCAGCAGAGAAGTTTTGTGAATTAGCAGGTAAGACAATTTTTGAAATGGATTATCTTGGCACACTCTTTAGTAGGAATGAAAAAACAAGTGGCGTAGCGCAAAGAATGATGGGTGGCGCATCGAAGAGACGATGCAATTATGCGGCAGATAAGACAGGGCATATTTTAATGCACTCTTGCCTTGATGATGCGATTAGCAACGATGTGAAGTTTTTAATGGACCACGAGCTTTTAGACATTGGCGTGAGTGATGGCAAATGTGAGGGCGTGGTGCTAAGAGATATTCAAAGTGGCGCGATTTTCCCGCTTCTTTGCAAATCTTTAGTCATCGCCACAGGTGGTTACACGAGAATCTTTTATAACAGGACTTCTACACCATTCATTGCCACAGGCGATGGCGTAGCTGCTGCATTGCGTGCGGGGATTGGGTTTAAAGACCCTGAAATGATTCAATTCCACCCCACAGGCGTATCAAATGGCGGGACACTTATCACCGAAGCGGCGCGTGGTGAGGGTGGATACTTGCTTAACAATAAAGGCGAACGCTTTATGCAAAAATACCACGAAAAAGCCGAACTCGCTCCGCGAGATGTTGTAGCGCGTTCTATGGAGATTGAGATTCGTGAAGGGCGTGGATTTGGTTCTGGGCTTGGTTCATATTTATTGTGCGATGTGCGACATTTAGGCAAGGAAACTATTATGAAAAAATTGCCAAAGATTCGCCATACAGCAATGCTTTTTGAAAATGTGGATTTAGTCGATGAGCCTGTGCCCGTGCGTCCGACAGCTCACTACTCTATGGGAGGAATTGATGTCGAAAAAATCGATGATATGAGCACAAATGTGGCTGGTGTGTATGTCGGTGGTGAAGCTGGGTGTATAAGCATTCACGGCGCAAATAGACTAGGTGGCAACTCTTTGACAGATGCGGTTGTTACAGGCAAACTTGCGGGCACAGGTGCGGCAAATTACGCAAAAAACGCAACTTTTAGCGAAGGCGAAACTCTCAAAAACTTAGCAAAAAAATGGCAAGACACCTTTAAAGAGGTAACTAGCAATGCAGAGGGCAATGGAAGCGAAATATACGCCTTGCGCGAGGAGCTAGGGCGTGAGAATTGGGATAATATGGGAATCTTTAGGACCCAAAGTAAGCTTGATAAACTCGCTAATACTCTAGAATCTATAGAAGAGCGATACAAAAAGCTTAAAGTTCCTAATCCTAATGAAGTAATGAATACAGCCTTTACGGATTATGTGGAATTAGGCAATCTTATTTTGCTCTCAAAATGTGCGTGTTTAGCAGCGAGAAATCGCCTTGAATCTCGTGGCGCACATACAAGAGAAGATTATCCTAAACGCGATGATGAGCAATTCTTAAAGCATAGCATTGTGAAAATGGAAAATGAGGAGCTAACACTAAGCTATAAAGATGTCGTGGTAACGCAATATCCACTTGATGGGAGGAAACCAGAATGAAAGTAGTTGTAGATAGATTTGATGGAAAAAAGTCTTATGAGCAGACTTATGAGTTAGAAGATGGGCTTATTAGAGGCAAAACTTTGCTTTCACTTTTGCTGTTAATCAAGCAAACAAAGGACATTACGCTAAACTTCACTGCATCTTGTAAATCTGCGATTTGTGGTGCGTGTGCGGTGCGGGTGAATGGACATTCATATTTGGCGTGTGATACGATAATGGACGACTTACTCAAAGAATACGATAATCCAGATTCTATTAGAATCTCTCCTTTAGGCAATTTTCGTGTGATTAGTGATTTGATTGTGGATTGGGAGCCATCTATTGAGAATCTTCGCAAAATTCGTCCTGCTATGGTGGCAAAATCTGAATTTAGTGAAGAAAAGGGCTGTAAGCAAACCCAAGAAGAATATGACAAAATTTCTAAACAATGGGATTGTATATTATGCGGAAGTTGTGCAAGCGAGTGCAATAAGCTAGAGGCTGATAGAAGCGATTATATGGAGCCTTTTGTCTTTACTCACGCATATCGTGCGGCTGCAGATTCTCGTGGGAAAGACCCTATGGTGCATATCAAGCCTAGTGTGAAAAATGGACTTTGGAATTGTGTGCATTGCCAAGAGTGTGCAAATCGCTGTCCAAAAGGTATTAGCTCGGCAGATGATATTGCAAACTTGCGCGTAATGGCGGTGAAAAATGGACTTGATTCTGGTGTGGGACCAGACCACGCAATGGCATTTTATAAAGATTTGGTAGGTGGTTCTGGACGCCTTAATGAGATATATCTCTCTTTGCGCTCTGATGGAGTCTTTGGCTCAATGGGAAAAATGGATATAGCCTATAACTTAATGAAGTCTGGCAAAATGAATCCATTGCATATTTTTGGTGAAGATGAGATTGAGGGGCACGCGGATTTAGTTAAGATGATACAAGCGGCGCAAAAAGCGCAAGAGAGCAAATAAGGGAGGAAATTACTATGAAAGAATTTGCCTTTTTTCCCGGCTGTGTGCTATCACAAGCCGCAAAGGAATCAAAAATTTCACTAGAGGCGATTGCGCCACTTTTGGATTGGAAACTTAATGAAATAAAGGGTTGGAGTTGTTGTGGAGCTTCTCAAGCTCAAGACATTGACCCAATGGCAAGCCTTGTAGCAAACGCGAGAAATATCGCTTTGGCAGAAAAAATGAATATGCCAATGCTGACTACTTGTAGCACTTGTATGCTGACTTTAAGCCGTGCTAAAAATACACTCGATAAAGGCGCAAAAGAACATATCAACACATTTTTAGCTGAGGGAAATATGCAATATCAAGGAAGCACAAATGTTACAAGTTTGCTTTGGGAGCTGTATGATGATGTTGAAAGTCTTAAGGCAAAAGTGGTAAAGCCACTTACCAACCTTAAGGTTGCGTTGTTTTATGGTTGTCATAGCATTCGTCCAGAGAAGGAATTTGGCGCGAAAGAAAGCTCAACTAATCCTAAAAGCTTTGAAGTGGTGGCTGATGCACTTGGTGCTACTGCTGTGCCATTCAAAAAGCGACTTGATTGCTGTGGATTCCACGCGACTTATCCAGCAGAAAAATCCGTGCAAAAAATGTCAAGTCAAATAGTCAATGATGCAGATAGTAATCAAGCTGATTGTGTGGTAACGCCTTGTCCGCTTTGCCAAATGCAGTTAGACATTTACCAAGAGCGATTCCAAAGCGAGACTAAATCAAGTCCAAGAGTGCCTATTATCCACCTATCTCAACTTGTGGGATTAGCACTTGGGCTAAGTGCTGAGGATTTGGGGCTAGACTTAAACATTATCGATGCGACCAAAATAGCTGTATAGAGGCTATCATACTTTGTAAGCAAACCTTTAGATACATACTAGAGGTTTGCTGTTATGTATTCTTAGATTCTCCTTGTTTTAATTTCTTAAGCGTTGCTAGAATGGCGGTGTTTTGCTCGATGACATTTTGGATTTGCTCACTTAGTGAGTGGGTGAGTGTTTGGATTTTTTCATTGATGGAGCGTGTAAGGACTTTGGCTAAGTTATTGTGCAAAAACAATCGCTCTAAAAAAAGCTCAAAATACAGCGCATTATTGAGTAAATCGCGGATATTTTCCATTGTGGGTTCATAGAGCGCAAATTTATCAGGGTTAGTTTTGTGCGCCTCAATAGCGCGTTTAATCTTACAATCAAGCTCTAAACACACGAGTTTGAGTGCATTTGGCGTGCTTTTTTGCAAAAGTTGGCTAAGTGAGTGCGTTTGGAGGAAAAATTGCGCGCAGATTTCTTGCAAGGCATTTTCATAAGAATGCAGGATAAATGTGCGTGTAAGAAAAAACTTTTGCATATTTTTAGGTAGGGTAAGGAGGAGATTTTCAAATGTCTGCGGGAGAGAATCTGTGGCTAAATCATTTCGAGATTGGTTTGGGAGTGCATAGATTTGCAGGCTTTTAGATTCAAAATCTTCTAGCAATTCTTTTGGTGGTTTTAGGCTTTCTAAAAATTTTTTACCAAAATTTTTTATCTCACTTGCAAGTTTGTTGATTGCTAAAATATGCTCGCTATCTTCACGCGCAATAGCACTAAGCAGAGAATCAAGTGGCAAAATGCTTGTTTGTTTATCATAGTTTTGCATTTTGCTAAAGCCAAGAGAGGATTTTTGCTTGCGCGATAGGGTGATGTTTTCGCGTTTTAGTGAGCTAAAGATGTATTGAGTGAGGTCATTAAAACGAGAATCTAGTGCATTAAAGAGACTTTGACATTCATCATTAAGCGTGTTGTCTTTAGTTAAATGAAATGCGTAGTGTTTGAGCGTGTCTTGCAGGGCATAAAGTCTTTTGTTGCAACTATGCGTGCGTTTGTAGTGCTTGATGATAAGTGCGCGCAGTGTGTGATGTGCCTTGTTTGTCTTGCTTGTATCTTTTTGTGCGAGCAAGTGTTCGTTGATAAAGCAAAGCACGGCGTTAATATTTGAAGATTCTAAACGCGTAGAATCTGCCTCTAATTTTGCCTGCAGTGCATCTTTTGCTGAAATGGCTACAATATCTTCAAAGATTCCACTAAAGGCGGTTTTTGCATACTGCAAGCTTGTGTTTATTTCATTGTCATTTTTTAGCCTATCTTTTTGATTAAGCACACATAGACTTTTTGATTTGAATTTTTTAATGTGGTTGTTGAGCACTTCTTTTTCGCTATTTTTACCCACATTATCAATTAAAGAGAGCCAAATAATGCCATCAACAGCTTGTAGGATATTGTTGCTAATATCTGTGTCTTGTGCATTTTGTGAGTTGAATCCCGGTGTGTCTAAAAAGGTAATATGGCGCAAAATTTCATTTGGCGCATAGAGTTTAAATGAGTCAATTTGCGCGATTTTTTTGCTTTGTGTCGCTAAAAAATCAATATTTGTAAGCTCTTGCGTGCCGTCTTTGTAGTTGATTTGTAAAAATGCACTCTCTCCATAGCAAATTTCACAAACTTTTGCTGTAACAGGGATAATGCCACTTGGCAAAATATTTTGCCCTAAAAGTGCATTTAGAAATGAGCTTTTGCCACTAGAGAATTGCCCAATTACAGCAATTTTTAGCGGAGCATCGAGACTGCGTTTAAGGGTTAAAAAAGCCTCTTTGTCTTTAGAATCAAGCACAAAATGTGTCGATAAAAAATCTTGCACAGCCGTGATTTTAGCCTGTAGGGGATTTGTGGGTTGTGGATTTTGTGATGTTGCCTGCTTTTGTGAGATTGTGGGGTTTGCTTGATTGGTGGCTTTAATGGCTTGGATTTGTGTGATAAAATCGTGCAAAACTTGTGTTTTCATACATTTCCTTTAGGATTCTAATGCGTTTTGCAATTCTTGTAATTGCTGTGCAATGTTTTGCAAAGTTTGAAGTTGGGCATTTATCGTGGACTTAAGTGTTTCTTTATCGCTTCTGTTTGCTTGGGTTAAGGCATTTTGTATGATTTGCTCTTTGTGGGCGATTTGGGCTTTAAATTCATCGCTGATATTTGTAGTAATGTCAGTAAAAAAATCTAAAAGTGCTTGTTTGGTTTGGTTTGACTTATGCAAGATAAGCTCACTAAAAGCGACAAAAGTATGCGAAAAAATAGAATCTAGCTTGGCTGAGAGATTAGTAGAATTGACGACTTGCATTACTTCTTTAGCGAGGTTTTGTGCAAAGTGTGCGACTTGCTCATCTTTGGCGTGAAAACTAAAGGCAGGAGGAGAGGCAAAAACTTTATCACTTTCTTGGAGGTTTTGTGTGTGTATTTCTTGGAGGAGTTGTGTGATTTTGGTATTTAATTTAAATTTATAATCTCTACTTACATCGGTAAAAATGTCTTTGAGCGCGATTAAAAAACTTTCTATAAAATTTTCTTCGCTTAGTTTTCTCTTTTGATTGTTGGCGTAGATGATATTTTGAAGTGTCCTATCTTTTAGCATTTCTTGCGAGGTTTGGAGAGATTGATTAAGTGCGGTTTGAAACACTACAAGGCTAGAATCTAGTGCATTATTTTTTTCTTGGATTTGTGTAATAGCGTGTTTTGCTTTTGTTTCTAGGGCTTGATTTTGCGCTCTTTCTTGGGTGATAAATTCTTGTAATTCCTCATTATTTGCGTTTAGTAGTTTGAGTTTTAAATGAAAATCTTGCGTGAAATCCTGTGTGATTTTTGTGAGATTTTTACTTGCTAAAAAAAGTATATCTCTATGTTTTAGGCTATTTTCTCCAAGCAACATAGAATCTAAATATTGCTCTAAGGCTTCAAAGCCGTTTTGTGCGTTTGAGGGTTGTGAGAGTTTGAGATAGCTTGAGATTGGGAGAAATGTAATGCGTGAAAGCACGCTTTTGGTATCAATTTTGGCGGAGATTTTTTTAATTTGATTCTCTAAGCTTTGTTTGGTGTAACTAAGGCTTTGTTGTAATTCATTTGGGCTAATTAAATCAATTTTAGTCAGCACGACAAGTAGGCGAGAAATGTTGCGCTCTAAAAGCGTCTCTAAAATAAAATCTATATCTACTTGTGTCGCCGCACAACTTGCATTCATTAAGTGGATTACCAAATCACAATCATTTAAATATGATTTTGTGATTTCCTCCCTTTTTGTAATGGGGTCATCAAGTCCGGGCGTATCAACTATATCCACGCCATTTTGTAAAAATTTTAGTGGTGTGAAAAGCTCGACTTTTTGGATTAAATTACACATTTTGCTATCGTGGTTTGCTGAAGTGTAGGTGGCTAATTCATTGAGTGTAATCTCTTGTGTGCGGGTGTTTGGCAAAATATACTCGCCCAAACTTTCTCCAAATTTCTTTTGGCTTTGTGTGATAAATTCGCGCAAGCCTTTGTCAAACTCGCTATCTTGGATTAAATCCTCCCATTGCTTGGTGTTCCAAAAATATACTTTTGCGCCTTGCTTGTCGGCAAACTTTAGCACGGTGAGATTCGCAGTTTCTGGGATAGTTGAGGTGGCGAGAATCTCCTCTCCTAAAAGCGCGTTTAAAAACGAGCTTTTACCAGCACTAAGCACGCCCGTAACGCCGATTGAAAATTTTTGATTCTCAAGGTTATTGTGCACTCTATCAAGCAAATTTATGGAGCGTTCTTGGAGTGTCGCTTCTTCTTTACTTGTTTTTGCAATTTCTTTAATCTCATTATGCAGAGTTTTGATTTTTGTTTTAATATCACTTAGAGTGGTATATTTGGATTGTGTTTTATTGAGAGAATCTAACCTATCACAAAGGCTTTTATAATGCTCTTTTGTGATGATATGAGCGTGGCAGAGTGTCGATAAATATGTTTGCAAATGTGTGTCTAATAATGGCGCAATGGCATTTTGACATAACTCTATAAGCTCAAGGCTAGGGGGGGCATTAAAAAATTCATTAAAAAATTCATTAAAAATCGCGCTTTGTGAAAATAGGGCGAAATTTTCCTCATTGCACGCAAGGGTGATAGCGAGGAATTCTGGGGCATTTTTATAGTATTGTAAAAACGCTTGATTCTCGCTCATAGTAGTTCTTTAGGGATTTTGTAAAATATCTAATCGCTTTTGAATAACACTTAATTCATAACGCAAAAAATTTAAAACCATTTCGTATTTATCGCTTTGTTTATCGGTGCTAAGTCCCTCAAAAAGCACCAACAATCGCTCTTCAAGTAATTGCAAAAATACCTTTTCACTACTTAGTCTATCGCCCTTTTTTGCTTCACTCATTGCGGCAAACACAGAGGGATTGTAGTTGGTAGCACTCATAGTGTTAAGATTTTTGAGCGCACGCTCTGAAAGATTGAAGTTTTGATTAGCGAAGTTTTTGAGTTCTCTATCAGCAGTTTGTTTATCACCCAAAAAAGTATGTGATTGCGCAGATTGTGTGTTTTTTGCACTATGGAGCGTTTCAAATGTGATGTCTTGTTTTTGTAACACACGGATAGAGGTCTCTTGCTCGCCTTCTGGCAGACTTTCTATGTCGTTGATTGTTTCTAAAATGATGTCTTTTAGTTCCATTTCCCTAACCACTCTTTAAAAATTCTCGCCTGCTCTTTGTCGTTAATACGCGCAAACACTTCTAACCACTTGGAATCAGGAGTTTTATTTTTTGGTGGATTGCTTAATCGCTCAACCCCGAGTTGCGCCTCAACATTGCCTTGATTACTTAAGTCTTTATAAATTTGGAGTGCTTGTTCTTTGCGCCCACTAAATTCATAAATACTCGCCATAACAAGCGTTTTTAAACTCATTGCCAATCCTTTCTGTGATGAGATATTGTAGCGAAATTTTTAGATTCTCTTTCCTTATTTTTGCAAAATGACATCGATGTCCTTTGGTGGAGTAAAGATAAATAGAGAATCTTGCAGTGTCGGGTTTGCTATGACATTATTAAAAATGATTTTTGTGGGGCTACCGAGCTGGTCTGTGTATTGGATACTTATTGGCAAGCCATTTTTATCAATCGCTAAGGTATATTCTATCCCATCAACACGCGCGATATATCTCCCCGTTTGCTTATTGTGAGAATCAAGCTCTGGAGTGGCATTAGAGAGTATTTCAAAAAAATCACTTGAGCCCTGCACCGAGCCAATGTATGCCTGCGCAAGTGATGGCTCATATACAGCAAATTTTCCATTGTTGATAAACACCTGCTTATCCATTGGGGGAGAATAATCCCATTTTGCTTTATTTGGCATTTTTGCATAGAGCACACCATAATAGCTTGCTTCTAAGCCTCCTTCCGCGCTGATAATTTGTTCAAAATTTGCCTTTAGGCTTTTGAGGTTGGTATTAAGTCCTGCGCCAAGCATATTTGCACTCACTGCAAGTTGGCAAAGCAAAATATATATACACACACGAAAATTTTTCATTTGTTACTCCTTATTGGGCTTGCAAATGCAAAATGCAATCCATAATTTTTTGGGCAATTTGTTTGGGGCTTAGAGCACAATCCTTAGGGCTTATGATAATGTCTGCTTGATTTTTATACACGCTAGACCTAGCCATAAACAGCTCCTTTGCTTTAATTGTATCATTAAAAAGAGGACGAGATTCTCGTTGTTTTGTGTCTAATCGTTTGGCAATACTTTCAAAATCATTGTCTAAAAAGACGACTACACCAAGATTGCGCATATCATTAAAGACAGGCATTCCACCACCTGTGGCTATGACACATTGTCTAGCGTTTGTTTGAAGCCACTGCAATAGGCGAGATTCCATATTGCGAAACGCACTTTCGCCTAAGTCTGTAAAAATTTCATTTATGGACTTATTGACAATGGATTGTATCAACTCATCACTATCGCAAAAAAAATAATCACACAACGCGCTAATCTCTTTGCCAACGCTACTTTTCCCGCTACCCATAAAGCCAATAAGCACGATATTTTGTGCGTTTGGTAGAGAATCTTGTCGCATTGACATATCAGCGGAGCTCAAGCAAATAGCCATCGCGTTGGGATTGCATTTGGTATTTGTATTGTCCATCGAGCTCTAAAGAGATTCTATAAAAATTTTCGTGGCTTGAGAGATTGATATTTTTAAAATATTTTTTATTAAGGTTGAGCTTTTGATTATAGGCTTTTTCCATTCCCTCAAAGTCGAGCACAATGCGGTGTGGCTTTGGCAAGACGAAGTTGCGGACATTTTTGTATTCTGTGGCGATAAAAATTTGCTTCCCATTGACAATGACTTCAAAATCGCCAATTTTAAAGCGATTTTCGCTAGCATATTGCGCGCCAATAGCCTTTTGTGAAAACTCTAATGGATAGTGCCAATCAATGCTTTGGTTGATAGGGACTTCTTTTGTGTTGGTTGTGCCATCAATATTTTGATAAGTGATAGTGATGCTTTTTAGTGCCCTAGCGGTTGAGGGAAGCTGAATGGTAATATCACGCATAATCTCTTTTGGGGGTTCTTTTTGGAAATGCAAGCCTTCTTTTGGCGTGATAGCAGGAGAAAATGGGTCATCACGCGAAAAAAGCACGCACGAGATAACGCAGAGTAACAATAACTTTTTCACGACCCAAGACCTTTTAACTCAAATATTTCTTGTTGAATTTTAGCATTTTGCTTTTGTAGAGAATCTATTTCATCGACAAGTGCTTTTTGTTGTTTTTGTAGGGTGAAGAGCACCTCAAAAGATTGAGAGCCAAAGAGCAAATATCCACCCCACACACACAAAAAAATAAACACGCACGCACGCAAAATAGGCTTTTTATTTTGCTTATACCAATCTTTTAAGAGTATATCCTCATTTGTTTGCATTTTTTCCTTACCCTAAATCATTTTCCAAAGAGACTTGCTCCCAAATATTCGCTATTTGAGATTTGAGATTCTATCTCTAGCAAGCGATTGTATTTTGCGATTCGCTCACTTCTTGCCGTAGCTCCTGTTTTTATTTGCCCGCAGTTTAGCGCGATAGAAAAATCAGCAATAAAAGTGTCCTCACTCTCTCCACTGCGATGACTCATAATGCAGTTATACTTGTTTCGTTGCGCAAGGCGCACGGTTTGCATTGTCTGCGTAACGGTCCCAATTTGATTTGGTTTAATTAAAATGGCATTGGCGATATTTTCCTTAATGCCTTGCGCGAGAATCTTTTTATTGGTTACAAACAAATCATCGCCCACAAGTTGAATCTTATCGCCAAGCCTTTGCGTCAAATATTTCCAGCCATCTTCATCATCTTCGCTTAATCCATCTTCAATCGATACGATAGGATATTTTTGCACCAACTCTTCATAATAGCCTACAAGTTCTTGTGAGCTTAGCTCCTTACCCTCTCCAGCTAAGTTATACATTTTATTTTCATTGAAGAGCTCACTGCTTGCGACATCTAGCGCGATAGCAATATCTTCAAGTGGCTTATAACCAGCTTTTTCAATCGCTTGCAAAATAATTTCAATAGGCTCAGCATTGTTGCTAAGATTTGGTGCGAACCCTCCCTCATCGCCAATGCTTGTGATATGTTTAGATTCTTGGAGAATCTTTTTAAGGCTAGCATATACTTCTGCGCTCGCTCGTAACCCCTCACTAAAGCTATCAAAACCCAAAGGCATAATCATATATTCTTGGAAATCCACCGTGTTATCAGCGTGCTTTCCACCATTTATGATATTAAGCATTGGTGTTGGCAGGGTCAGTGCATTTGCTCCACCAAGATAGCGGTATAATGAGATATTGAGGCTCTTTGCTGCGGCACGAGCGATAGCCATAGATACGCCTAAAGTAGCGTTTGCGCCGAGTTTTGAAAAATTATCTGTGCCGTCTAAATCTTTGAGTGTCGCATCAATTAACCCTTGGTCATAAGGACTCGCACCGATAAGGGCTTCGCTAATGTGAATGTCAATGTTTTCACACGCTTTAAGCACGCCTTTGCCTAAAAATCGATTTTTATCGCCATCGCGTAATTCTACGGCTTCTTTCTTCCCTGTGCTTGCACCACTTGGCACGATTGCGCTTTGCTTTGTGCCATCGCTTAATATCACTGTTGCTTTAATCGTTGGATTCCCTCGAGAATCTAAGACCTCTTGTGAGTAAATCTTACTAATTAGTATCATCTTAATGCTCCTTCAATCTTATGAATCTTGTGGCTCATCTGGGAGTGGTAAAATTTCATCTTTTGAGCCAATTTGCTCTCTAATCTTAGCGATAATTTCATCGGCGACTTTTGGATTTTCTTTGAGAAACACTTTGGCATTTTCTCTTCCTTGACCAAGTTTTATATCGCCATAAGAGAGCCACGCACCGCTTTTATCAACAATATCGAGCTTGATTCCATAATCGATAATCTCTCCTTCTTTGCTGATACCCTCGCCAAACATAATGTCAAACTCCGCTTCTCTAAATGGTGGAGAAACTTTGTTTTTCACAACTTTTGCTTTGGCGCGGTTGCCGATGTTTTGTTCATTTTGCTTTAAGGTGGCGATACGGCGAATGTCGATTCTCACGCTTGCGTAGAATTTCAACGCATTTCCACCTGTGGTGGTTTCTGGGCTACCATAGCCCATAGTGCCGATTTTCATACGAATCTGATTGATAAAGATAAGCGTGGCATTCATCTTGTGTAGCACACCTGTGATTTTACGCAGTGCGTGGCTCATAAGTCGCGCTTGCAATCCCACATGTTGGTCGCCCATATCGCCATCGATTTCTGCTCGAGGCGTGAGGGCTGCTACGGAGTCAATGACGATTAAATCTACCGCTCCACTGCGTGTGAGTGTTTCTAAGATTTCAAGTGCTTGTTCGCCGTTGTCTGGTTGAGATACGAGGAGATTCTCAATATCTACACCAAGCCTTTTGGCGTAATACACATCTAACGCGTGCTCCGCATCAATAAAAGCTGCCACGCCACCATTTTTTTGACATTCTGCGACTACTTGGAGTGCGAGAGTTGTTTTCCCGCTGGATTCTGGTCCATAGATTTCTACGATACGCCCTTTGGGAATCCCGCCAATGCCTAATGCCATATCAAGCCCCAATGAACCTGTGGATATAGCATCAATTTTTTCTACTTGTTTGTCGCCTAATCGCACGAGCGCGCCTTTGCCAAATGATTTATCAATTTGCTTTAAGGCAAGCTCTATGGCTTTTTGTCGTTTTTCATCTATCGCCATTGTTATTCCTTTGTGTAATTTTGCAATATGTAATTTCGTAAGTTTTTTAGAATGTTTAAGGATTGTATCTTATAGTTTTTAATACTTTGCTTAAAAGTTTTAGTATTTTTTAGCTAGAATCCAAATTTAACCACATTATTTAAATTGTAAGGATTCTTATGACCGCTTCATCTCATCTATGCCTGCATAAAAAGCGCAATCTCAGTGTAGCCCATAGCCCTGATGCGGATGATATTTTTATGTATTATGCTATTGCGTTTGGGTGGGTGGGCGCACGAGAATCAAGTAGTCTAAAAGATGATATGAGTGATATATGCTTTCACTCCACCGCACAAGACATTCAAACACTCAATGAAGCGACATTGCGCGGTGAGTTTGACATTAGCGCGATTTCATTTGCGTTGTATCCGCTTGTGTGTGATGATTACGCGCTTTTACGGACGGGAGTTAGCTTTGGCGAGGGCTATGGACCAAAGCTCATTAAGAAAAAAGGCACGCATTTGCGAAAGAACTTCAAAGTCGCGCTAAGCGGAGCGCACACTACTAATGCAATGCTTTTTAAAATCGCTTATCCAGAATCAAGAGTAGTGTATAAAAATTTTTTAGATATTGAGAGCGCGGTGTTAAGTGGGGAAGTCGATGCGGGCGTGCTTATCCACGAGAGTATTTTAGAATTTAGCGAGAATCTTTGTGTAGAAGCTGAGATTTGGGATATTTGGAGTGATTTAAACAAGCACAATCTTCCATTACCATTAGGTGGTATGGCGATTAGACGCTCTTTGCCACTTAGTGTCGCGCTTCTTAGCGAGGAGATTCTCACAAAGGCAGTCAAAGTCGCAGTGAGTAATAAAAAGATTCTATGCAAAATGCTCTTAGAGCGCAATCTCATTCGTGTGGATAGTGCGAAGTTGCAAACTTACCTTAATTTATACGCTAACGCACATTCTATCACGCTTAGTGAGGAGCAGATTCGCGCGATTGATGTGCTTTTTGAGTTGGGGTTTGAGAGTGGATTTTTCCCTAAACTTTTAAGTGCGAGTGAATATATGCTCCCAAAAGAATATTTAGATGCGCGCTTTGGCTAAGTTATCCCAAGTTGGAATCTAAAGATAAAGGCGGGTTGATGAACTCAAAGTTTTTGTATAACCTTAAGGGTATCGCGCTTTTTAGCACTCCCAGATTTTTTAGCCAGCCTTTTTTAGAATCTACACTCACAAGTCTTTTGTGCAAAATTGATGAGAAGCGATTAAAATGTATCAAAACGCGCCTAAATTATTACTACAAAGAGAATCTTTCCTTTGTTATTAGCCCCATTTGCTTAGAAAATAATAGTAAAGAAATAGAGCGATTATCCATTGCCACGCCGAAATTTGTGAGGTTAGGGGAGTTGTATAGATTTCGCGCGCCAAGCTCCTATCGCTACGATACCAATGAATATGCGCGTTACTTTCCGCGTGATTTTGCCATATATGCGGGCTTTGGCGATGTGAATTATTACTTTAACGCTCCTACTATCACTAAATCGCGCCCAATCTCTGCAAGCAATGCAAACTCAATACTTTTTAAACTTGATAAAAACCGCCATTTTTACTTCCCTCGCGATAGCGTGAAGTTTGAGGATAAAAGAGATATATTGTTTTGGCGTGGTGGCGTGTATCAAAGTAACCGCGCGGAGTTTTTTACGCGTTTTTTTACTCACCCACTTTGTGATATTGGGCATACAGGCTCTAAGCATTGCTCCCAGCAGTGGGCGAAGCCAAAAATTAGCGTGAGCGCGCACTTTCCCTATAAATTTTTACTATCCCTAGAGGGCAATGATGTAGCAAGCAATCTCAAGTGGATTATGCACTCAAACTCGCTGTGCTTCTCTACGAAGCCAAAGTATGAGACTTGGTTTATGGAGGGCTTACTCAAGGCAGATTATCATTTCGTGTGTATTAGAGATGACTTTAGCGATGTGGAGGAAAAGATTGAGTTTTTCACACGCCACCCAAATGATGCCAAAGAGATAATCCACAACGCACAGAAATTTTGCGCACAATTTTTAGATTCTACAATGGAGGATTTGCTATGTTTTTTGGTGCTACGCAAATACTTCTATCTAAGCGGGCAAATGCACGCAAGCAAGCAAGAATTAGAACTTTTTGGAATCTAAATCGAATTTCCTCACTTAGATTCTTAGACTTTTCCTCTGCCAAGTAGTTTTAAGCATTCTTTGACAATCTCGCTTACTTCTAAGCTCTGTATTTGTGGGATTTGCTTGAGGGCTTTAGCAATGTCAGTGCCTCTAAAGCCAAGTGATTCTAACGCGCTTTGCGCTTCATCTAGTTCGCTTGAGAGTGAAGTCTTGCCCTGTGCGTGTTCGATAATCTCGCTAAAAAATCCAGCGAGCTCGACCATTATTTTGCCCGCACCTTTTGCACCGATACCGGGCACGCGCTGAAGCGCGCTAATGTCTTTATTTTGGATAATGTTTGCGAAGCTATTTGGTGTGTAAGTGCTAAGGATTGCTAGCGCGACTTTTGGACCTACGCCGTTAATTTTGATGAGTCGCTCAAAAGTGATTTTCTCAATCTCTTCGTAGAATCCAAAGAGCAAATGCGCATCTTCACGCACAATTTGTGTGCAAAAGAGCTTTATTTTTTGGTCTTTTTTCTCCTTTAGATTCCCACTTGTATTGACCGAAATTCCCACACCATAAATCACTCCATTGACATTAATCTCTACAAATGTTGGGAACAATCGCTCGATACTCCCCTCTAGTCCTGCTATCATTGCTACTCCTTTAAAGAATTTAGTAGCGATATTTTACACTAAATTTGTGCGAGTTGGGCTTGGATTGCAATGGTGGCTTTTAGGATTTTGGCGACATTGAGGATATGGGTAAAGTCGCTTTGTTCTAGCGTGAGTCCCGTGCGGCAATTTAGCCATTTATCAAGCACTTTATACCCACCGATTGTGTAGTCCCACACTTCCGCACTCACTCCCGCTATCTCCAAATCCGCGTTTAGCACAATTTTTTCATTTTCATATTTTGGTTTATCGAGCGTGAAATTTGGGTTTGATTTATTTGCATTTGCGCTGAAAACTAAATCTATGCTTTTGTCCTGCGGGATTGTTTTCATCAAATGCAAGTCGATGAGATTTTGCCCTAAATTTGCAAGAGATTCAAACTTTGATTGCGTTACTTCAAAGTCGACTCTAGGGAAGCCGATTTTTAGGTATTCGACATATTTTGCGCGATATGCGGGATTGTAAAGGTTGCCATAAATAAATGCCAAAATCTGCTCTGGGCTTTTAGATTTCAAAACTTTGTGTGTTGCTTTAAAATCATTAAATTCCTTTGTGAAATTTGGGGTTTTATCAACTTTGCCCACTTCGTTTTCAGAATCTATAAAACGATAAAGTGGTGTAATGGAAGTTCGTGCGGACAAAAAGTTGCCATCAATCATTTTATTTGTTATGAAAACTTGACCATTTATTCCTTTTTGAAAAGACACTCCAAAGTTTTCACATAACAAAAAATTTTGTGTCATATCATAGCGTGGGTATGAAAGAAAACGCTTTGATTTATAACTTAAGAAAGTATAGCGAAAATCAAATGGCGTAAAGGCAATTTTTTGGATTTTAGATTCCAAGCAGTTCTTATTTTCCTCAACATCTTTTTTTGCACTATCGATTTTCCAATCTCTTGCATCTATAAGATTGTATTTTGTAGCGAGTTGTTGTGTATCAAGGAATATAAAATCCTGTAAAATATCCCTCATTTGTTCTTTGGTAAATTGAATGGTAACATCACCCTTATTTGCTTCTATACCACTATTATGGTTGTTAAAGATAGCCTTTGTTTCTAAAGACTTATTTTCTCCCTCTTGTCTTTTTGTTTTTGAATATGTTTCTTTCGCTAACGCCCAAAAGTTTTCATATTCGCTATCGCTTAAATCCTTTGGGACAAACCAAAAATATGGCGAATCTAATTTGAGATTTTGCCATTTTATAGTTTTTAGTCCATTGTTTGCAATGTCGTTTAAGAGTGCGAATTTATCTGCACGGCGCAAGATTTCGTTGTCTTTGGTAGAGAAGTAGTGGATTTGGGCTAATTTGTCATTGTTTTTTGGATTGCCACACTCGCTTCGCTCGTTCGCAATGACGGTGGATTTGTCATATTGAGCTTTCACAGAAAGCGAAATATCTTTATTTCGTATGTTTGAGATACTTCGGGCTTCGCCCTCAGTATGACAAATTTGATTTTTTTCTTTGGATACTTCGCTTCGCTCAGTATGACAAGATGAGGCGTCAGTATGACAAGAAGTGGCGTTGGTATTGGAATTAGCATATTTCACAAACAAACTTATGCAAACGCCTACGCTGCGAATGTCAAAGACATTTTTGTCGTTTTTACCATCTATTTCGTTATGTCCGTGCAAGTTTAAAATATAGATTTCATCAAAGGTTTTTGCTAACGATTCGCGCATTTTGCGATGAGTGCGCCCGTAGAGATATGAATTATTGGTGATAAAGCCCATAATGCCACTCTTTTGATTTTGCTCTAAAAGTTTCCACTGCGCAAAGCGAATGAACTTAATATAGTCATCACTCAAGTTTCTTCTATTTTTAACTCCTTCTTTATAGTCTTGCATCAGTGATAAAATTTTGTCGCTTTTATTTTTGGATTTTCCACTATACGGTGGATTTCCCAAAATCACGAGCAAATCCTCTTTGTGCTTGAGTTGCAAGGATTTATCACGCTCGTTTTTTAGCTCGCTATATTGCGTAAATGCCTTTTGGTTATCCTCGTGGGAATCTAAATCTAGCGTGTTGGTAAGATAGACTTGAAACTTTTGATGTGCGCTAAACTCGCTAAAGCCTTGAGTGCGTAAAATCGAGCTAAGTTTAAGATGTGCTACGATATAAGGCACGAAGCTTATCTCAAAGCCATAAATATCCTTAAAACATTTATTGATAATAGTTTGCTTTGTGAAAACCGCGCTTTGATTTTCTAAAATGCTTTCAAATACTTTTGCCAAAAAGCTCCCTGTCCCTGTGGCAAAATCTAGGACTTTCACGCTTTCATCGCTAAAAGATTTGCCAAAATGCGTTTGCAGTAGCTCATCTATGCTACGGACAATCATATTTACGATAGGCTCTGGCGTGTAATACACTCCACCGCCTTCCTTTTTATTCGTGCCACGCAATTTGTCATATTTTTTTAAAAAATCCTCATACAAATAAATGCTCACCTCGCTAATCTCTTTTTGGAAGCTAGTTGCAAGGCTTGGCTTATCAATAAGTGCAATGGTTTTAATGATATTGCTTAGCGCGTATTGTATGGATTGGGGGAGTGTGGCAGGTAAAGAGCGCGCGATAAACTCCATAAGTGTAGTAAAATGCTCGGGTAAAAGCATAGCAAATGACGCCACAGGAATCTTGTCAATCTCAAAGGATTCATTGTCGATATGCGCCACAAACATACCATAGACAATGCTTTGAGATAAAATATCGCAAAACTCTGCTATGCTTACATCGGTGCTCTCTAAGTAGCGAAACGATTGGTGGGAATCTCCTAAATACTTTTTGAAACTCTCATCACTTTGTGCTTCATTTATAACACTACTAAGATAAAAGCTCTGCGTAGCGAGGATTGTGGCAAGAGCTTCTTTACGAGTGATTTGGACTTTTGTATCAAAGAATTTGGATAAAAGGTGGCTAAAACGCGTGGTAGATTCTATAAGTTTAGCCTGTGGGAGAGAATCTAGGCTATCAAACAGCACAAAATCATCAATAACTTTACCATAGCTTAGCAAAATAAAGCGATTGTAATCGGTTAAGATGATATTGTGGCAGACACTTAAGTATTTTTCGATTTGTTTGCCTTTGATTAGCGGGGATAAATCCACCCCGAAATTTTTACACTCAATAAAGCCTATGAGTGATTCATAGCCTTGCATTTGGCGAAAAACTTTAAAATCAGGGCGGATATTGCCTTGCCCTTGCTTTGACTTTGGCTCGTGGATAATGTTTATATCTTGTGTGGGTTTGAATGCGTTTAGGAGGTTTTCAAGCGCGGTGCGGAAAGTATGCTCGTTGTAGTCTCTATCGCCTTGTCTTAGAGCACTTTCACTCTGCCCCCCCCCCATTACAAACTATGCTTTGGAGGGCTTTTTGGTAGGATTTTATCGTATCTTGGTTGTTTGTGGGTTGCATTAGATTCCTTTATAGTGTGATTTTTGCTTGGCATTGTAGTATAATTTTTCGCATATTGCCTCATTTCATCATAGTAATAATGGTGGAGTGTAGGGGGGTCGAACCCCTGACCTCAACGCTGCCAGCGTTGCGCTCTCCCAACTGAGCTAACACCCCGAAATTGTGATGATTTTTAACGATTGTGATTATACCCAAAACTGCAGATGAAGCAACTAAGCATTGCTATTTTTTTACACAATTATGTATAATATCCTAAAAACAAGTAATATAAAGGCGTAAAATTTGCAAAAAAGATTTGTATTTAAAATATTGCTATGCGGTATTTTATTGGGGGTATTAAATAATCCAATCTATGCCCAAATGCAAGATAACAACCAAACACAAGAAGAATCTCAAGGACAAACCACACACGAAGAATCTCAACAAGAGCAACACACACAAGAATCTAAAAAAGACTGTCTGCAGTGCTATCAGGGAAATTGCGTGAATGTGTGTGAAAAAAACAATGATAAATATTCTGGCGTGGAGGATTATTTAGAAGAGCAGCCTTTTATTGCACGATGGGGTGGGCTTTTGATGTATCACGGGTTAAATGTGCTTACTCAAGGTATGTTTGATACACTTACACAATCAGATGATGACAACACGCGTTTTTATGGTTTTATGGGCTTTTATGGGAAAAACTCGCGTTTGGGAGACAATAAAGATTCTTATGGAAACTTTTATATGTCCGCTTCAGTTAGAGTCGAGGAAGAAATTGCTTTCATAGGGCATAAGATTGGAGGTGGAATAGGGATAATGCTTGCAAGCGGGTGGGGTGGAGCTGGATTTATCGATGAGAATCCTACACATTTTAACTACAAAAACTACAATGGTGGCAATGAATATGTGATTACTTTCTCACAGTTGTATGCAGATTATCAAACAAAAAGATTCTTGCTTAAGAGTGGTGTTTTTGAGGGTGAGCTTGATTGGATGAGCGACATACATAGGGGCATTTTTACTTCGTTTGATTATACCTATGGCAAGGCGTATGGAAGCTGGATAAATGAGTATTTGCACGCTCAACGCGAGGAACAAAGCTATTTTGAGGAGCTTAAAAATGGCTATTATGGCGGACAAATGTTTGTGTTAGGGAGTAAGCTAGGCACAAAAAAGCATCGCTACGGCGATATATACGCCTATCATCTCACTAATCTCTACACTGCATTTGGTGGCAAACTCGATGCGAATATTGAATTTGCGGAGTTGTATAACTTACGGATTCTCACGCACGGGAACTATCTCAAAGCACACAGGAAAATGGGCATAGAGCAGGACATTCGCGGGCGACAAATCGGTGATACCTATTTACTCACGCTTCAACCTAGTTTTGGGTATTATGGAAATGCACTGCGGGGTCGTGGCGTTAGTTGGGTGCTTGGTGGTGGCTATGCGCTCGTGGGAAAAAACGACTATTTACAAGCGCAATTTGGTGGGAATATGTATGTCTTTGAGGCAGAAGATGAAACACCCTTTATGTTTAATGTCATAGCACCCGGTGGCTATCACAACGGAAGCAATGCGACAAATATGTTTCAAGCGCAAGTGGAGAGCGTGTATGGTTTTGGTGCGTTTCAATATAATGCCTTGGTGTTTAATGTTATGGCGAGGCACTCAAAAGGTAGGCAAGAGCGTGAAATTGGTGGCGAGCAACTTCAAATTAGTGTCGGTTTTGGTCTTAATATGTCTAAATGGAGCAAGCAAAATATGGGAATTGTAGCGGTGTATATGGAGCAAAAAATGCGTGAGAGCTTTGAGGTGATAAATCCAAGCAAGTATGTCCGCGACACAAGCTATATTAAAATGTTTTATGAAGTGCGATTTTAAAGAATCTGAAATACAAATACTCTTATGTGATATTCATTATTGAAGCAAAATTTTATCAAAACGAAAATTTCTTAGCAATCAAATTTCCAACAAAGAAGCGATAGGCGAAAAAATTTCATATTAAAGTGAGAATTTTTATATTTTTGTAAAATTTAAGTAAATTTTAAGCTTACCCCCCCCCCCTAAATATGATATAATACTTAACTATTTTTAGCATTTATTATCATTTTAACTAAATAATGATAATGTTAGAGTAGAATTTCACTCTTAAAGGATTTTTATGAATAAGCTGTATGCTGGTTTGTTACCTATTGTTTTCAGTGCTAGTTTGATTGCAGATGATGCTTTTAACTCTCAAAATATATATGAAGTTGAGAAACAAGAAGATTCTAAACAATCTCCTATAATGTTTTATGGGCATATTGGCGTTTTTGGCAAGTCTAGCGTGCTTGGTAAAGTAAAAGATTCGTATATGACAGCGCATTTTTCGGCAAATTTGGCGTATAACTTTCTCAACAAAGGCGAGCACAAAGCCACAGCCGTGCTTGGCATTTGGGGAGCAAGTTCTTTGCTTGGAGGAGCGTTGCGTCATAATGCGCACGAATACATTGGCAACCGCTTAGGCGATGAAGTGGGGAATGACTGGAATAGCAACAATAGCTATCTACAATATCAATACAAAGGCTTAAATATAATGGCTGGGCGATTTGATGCAGAAGTTGATTGGGTAGGTGAGCATATGCAAGGCGTGCATATCGACTATGACTATGGTTATGGAGAGTTCTATGGCGCGTGGATAAACGAATATGCCCACTCAAGCCGTGAAGAGACAAGCAATTTCGTGGAGTTTAAAGAGCTGTATTATGGAGCAGATGAATTTGTGCTAGGACATAGATTTGGCACAAAGGAGAATCAATTCGGGGATATTTATGTCTATCATTTGACAAACTTTTTTACCGTGAGCGGAGTGAAACTTGATGCAGACATTCCTTTAGGGGAGTTTTATTCATTGCGCTTGCTCGCACACGGGAACTACTTGCATTCGCAACGACAGGGCTGGGCGTTAGGCTCTGTGAATGAGAATCGCAAGCTCGGGCACACATATCTCGCTACCGCACAACCAAGTATAAGCTACAAAGGCTTTAATTTGGGCTGGGTGCTTGGCGCAGGCTATGCACGCACGGGGAATAATGACTACTTGCAAGCGCATATGGGTGGCAATATGTATGTCTTTGAATCCGAAGATGAAACCCCCTTTATGTTTAATGTCATTGCACCGGGTGGCTGGCATAACGGCACACACCAAACAAGTATGTTTCAAGCAAATACAGATTCTTATTATGGATTTTGGGCATTGCGTTACAAGCGTGTAGCGTTTAATCTCACGGCGCGTCATTCGCTAGGTAAAGATGAGCGTGAGCTAGGAGGCGAGCAGTTGCAAGTGGCACTTGGATTTGGCTGGAATGTCGCTGGTGGGCTTAGTCTAGGCGCAGTGGGCGTGTATATGGAGCAAAAGCGGCGCACTAATACGCTAGAATCTCAAGCAAGTATTGAGGGAGCTGGTGGCGCATATCCAACTAATACAAGCTATGCTAAGGCATTTTTGGAGTATAGATTCTAAGAATTTGTGTTGAAATTACGCGCTAAATTTTATTTTTGTAAAAAATTTAGTTATTATTTTGGGTTTGAAGTATTTTGATAATCTTTATAAATTTTTAAATGCAATTAGGAGAAAGAATGCAAACTATCACAATCGCCCTTGTGGGACAGCCAAATGTAGGAAAAAGCTCGCTTATCAATGCTATTTCTGGAGCAAATCTCAAAGTGGGGAACTTCAGCGGAGTAACGGTGGAAAAAGCCCAAACAAGCGTAGAATATAACGGATATTTACTTGAATTTATTGATTTGCCCGGGCTGTATGCGTTTAATGAATATTCACTCGAAGAACGCGTAAGCACGGAGTTTTTGCATAATGAAAAGTATGATGTCATCGTCAATGTGCTAGATTCTACTAATTTGGCGCGTAATCTTTGTTTGAGTTTGCAACTGCTTGATATGGCAAGCCAAAAGGACAAAAAAATGGTGCTTGCTCTTAATATGATAGATGAGGCGCAAAACGAAAATCTCATCATCAATGATACCAAACTCTCAAGCGAGATTGGCTGTGCGTGTATAGGTGTGAGTGCGAAAAACAATCAAGGCACGGCAAAATTGCTTGATAGTATTATAGAGGCATATCATTCCTCAGCACCCAAAGGCATTAAGTATGATGGCACGCAAGTGCCTTGCGAGAGCAAGAGTAAAGAGCGAGATTTGAGCTGTGATGTGGATTTTCAAGTGCGTATCGCTAAGGCACACGAGATTGCTAGGGATTGTAGCACGCGCACAGGGATTGCAAAAAGCTCAAATATTGATATGATTTTAATGCACAAAGTGTGGGGATTGCCTATATTTTTGTTTTTTATGTGGATTATCTTTCAAATCACCTTTACATTTGGTGAGTATCCAAAAGTGTGGATAGAAGATTCTATGGATTCGCTTGCTAATATGGCAAAAGAACATATCACAAGCGTGGAGCTCGGCTCGCTTGTAGCTGATGGAATCATTGCTGGTGTAGGCGCGGTGCTAAGTTTTTTACCGCATATTTTAATCTTATTTTTTGGAATCACAATGCTAGAAGCCACAGGATATATGACGCGTGTGGCGTATTTGCTTGATGGATTTTTGAAAAAGTTTGGATTGCACGGGAAGAGCTTTATCCCGCTGGTGAGTGGGTTTGGTTGCTCTGCACCAGCGTTTATGGCGGCACGCACGCTTAAAAGCCCTACTGATAAACTTCTTACGCTTTTTATCATTAACTTTATGAGTTGCTCGGCTCGCCTGCCAATTTATACACTTTTTGTGGGAATCTTATTTGAGGCGCAATATGCAGGAAGCGCACTTTTTGGAATCTATGTATTTGGCGCACTTGTCGGTCTCATAATGGCAAAGCTCTTAAAACTTAGTTTTTTTCGCGGGCAAGATGAACCTTTTGTAATGGAAATACCAAAATATCGATTCCCAAGTGTGCGGTTTGTCGCGCTAAGTCTCTATCAAAAGGCGTATTATTTCATCAAAAAGGCGGGGACATTTATCTTACTTGCTTCGATGTTGATTTGGTTTGGGACGAGCTATCCTAAAAGTGAAGCCTTAGAAAATGAATATGAGACAAAAATAGAGAATCTCAAACAAGAAGCGCGAGAAAAAGGATTAGAGATTACACAGTCACTTAGTGCTTTGGATAGGGCAGATTCTCACACTATGCCTGATGAGATAAAGAGCACACAAGAGGGTGAGATAGAGGGGTATGAGGGCTGTGGATTCACAGATGAGGTGTGCGAGCAGCTCGATGAGCTAGAAAATGAATTAGAATCCAAGCTCCTTACGCAGAGTTTCTTAGGATATATTGGGAATTTTATCGCCCCAGCGTTTGCTCCTATGGATTTTGATTGGCGGCTATGTGTGAGTATTTTAAATGGACTTGTGGCGAAAGAAGTGGTGATTTCCTCAATGGGTGTGCTCTATGCGTTAGGTGATGACCAAGACGAGGAGAGCGAGAGATTACAAGAGATTATCCGCAATAGCATTTCTGTGCCAAGTGCAGTGGCGTTTGTGCTTTTTGTGATGTTTTATAATCCCTGCCTTGCTGCCACTGTGGTCTTTAATAAAGAATCTGGCAAAGTGCGCTACACCATTTTGCTCTTTATCTTTACTACTATCGTGGCGTATCTTTTTGCATTATGCGGGTATCATATCACAAAGTTACTTGTGTAATGCGTGCATAATCACAACGCGTGTATAATGCGATAGTGCGGTGAATCTAAGCAAATCCCCCCCCCCCTAAATGATAAATATTTTTAAAAATATAGTTGCTTTTTTTTTGATTTTTTTCTACAATGGTGCGTTCTCAAAATCTACATAAAAGGAGTTCAACAATGAGAAAAATAGGTTTAGTCGCGCTTTTGGCGTTAAGTGGAGTTTTTGGCTTTGAGCACAAGATTCACGGGCAGTTTGGGAGTTTCACAAAATGGGGCTTTAATGACCAAAAGTTAAATGCAGGTGCTGGTATCGCTCCAACAGATAGTTTTTCAAGTGTGATGGGTTCGCTTAACTACACAGTGAAGTTCGCTGATTTGGTAAGCATTACTGCTGGTGGTGCGCTCGGTGGTTTGGCGTATGATTCTACCGATAATGGTGCTGGTGGTGCAACTCAAGTGCAATACACATATTTCAATGCGAACTATGAAAAAAGCAGAGCGCAGGGCTATATGATACAAAATGCGAATATTGGCATTGACCATAAAAATGTCTATTTGCGTTTAGGTCGCTATGAGGCTGGTAAAGTAGGCGAGTGGTTTAGCGGGTTTAACGAGGGAGCAGAGGGCTATGTGGCGTTTTCAGATTTTAAAATCTGGGCGTTTGCTTCTGGAAAAAGAGGCTTTGCCTACAATCAATGGTTTTATGAGTTTTACCGTGTTTTTGGCTTTGGAGGGAGTGTGCCAACAAGGGAAATTTATGGAGCAGGATTTGATTATAACACAGATAAGCTCAAGGCTTCATTGTTCGCGTATGGCGCAGATAGTATATTTTTCGCACCGGGCGTGTCTTTAGACTTCGATACAGCTGGTGGTGAGGAAAACTCTGTATCCTCTGTAACCAAAGTGCGCGTGCTTGTGCCAATCGCACTAGGAAGTAACATTTCTGGAACTAATTGGGGAAATGGGCGTAATTGGGGTATCATTGGTAAAAATACAACAACTCTATGGATAGATGAAAAAGTGCGATTAGGGAAGTATTTTGTAGGAGTTGGTGTGTATAAAAACTTCGGTAATGCCAATGAGCTTATCGGTCGATATGGCAATCCTCTTGGTGGAGTTGTGGATATGTGGACAGCGAGTGCGTATGACATTGGTTATGCACTTTCTGATATGCTTGGACGCAACGCCATTACAGGATATTTGCGAGCGGGTGCGAGCTATGGAGACTTTAGCTGGAGTATTTTAGGACGCGTAACAGATTCTCCAAGAAGTGCGGAGCAGAGCTTGGCATTGCTCGTGAATTACAAAGTGCGTGATGACATTAGTGTGGGTGGTAAGCTAGAGGGGCTTATGGATACAACAAAAGCTGGATATAGCTTAAATGGATATAACTTGACAGCTAACCGCACTGATGATAGAAGTCATTTGTTTTTCTACATTTCACACACATTTTAATGTCGTTTGTGATAGTCTAAATTTAGCGTAATTTTAAGGAGCATTGGGAATCTCTTAATGCTCCTTAAAAGACTTTGATAAAGATTCTACAAGAAATAATCCTTGCTTAAAATTACAATATGGTTTTTATGGCGTTTGGTGAAATGAGTTGAGAAAACTTAAAATTTAGAAAAATCTTACACATAAAATCATAAATTTTATTGACAAAAGGTGTGGATTGTTTATATAATACGGACTTTTTAAAATTTGCTGGCTTAGCTCAGTTGGTAGAGCATCTGCCTTGTAAGCAGAGGGTCGGGGGTTCAAGTCCCTTAGCCAGCTCCATTCAAACTCTAGCAGTGTTCTGCTTTCAGTGTTTGACCAGTGTTTGGCTGTCCTATTTGATTTTTGTCTTTGGTGAGTTACTCAAGTGGCCAACGAGGGCAGACTGTAAATCTGCTGACTATGTCTTCCGTGGTTCGAATCCACGACTCACCACCATTGGAATAAAAATTGCCTAAGGCAATTCTTAATGGTAGTTTGGGATAGTAGTTTGAAGTTTGCGGGAATAGCTCAGTTGGCTAGAGCATCAGCCTTCCAAGCTGAGGGTCGCGGGTTCGAGCCCCGTTTCCCGCTCCAATCTGGGAGCTGATTCTTCATTGCACTTTTGTTAATAAAATGTGTATAGAATCTCGCTTCATAAAGTTAAGCCCATATAGCTCAGTGGCAGAGCACTTCCTTGGTAAGGAAGAGGTCGGCGGTTCAATCCCGCTTATGGGCTCCAGTTTTTCACATAAAGCATTGAATTTGCCGTAGATTCCGTGCTTTACAAATCTATGATAAGGAGAAAATTATGGCAAAAGAGAAATTTAACAGAAGTAAGCCACATGTCAATGTCGGAACAATCGGGCATGTCGACCACGGCAAAACAACGCTAAGTGCTGCTATTTCAGCTGTGTTGGCAACAAAAGGTCTTGCGGAGCTTAAAGATTATGACAATATCGATAATGCTCCTGAAGAAAAGGAAAGAGGTATTACCATTGCGACTTCTCACATCGAGTATGAGACAGAGAATCGCCACTACGCACACGTGGATTGTCCCGGACACGCCGACTATGTAAAAAATATGATTACAGGTGCGGCGCAAATGGACGGCGCGATTTTGGTCGTGTCTGCTGCTGATGGTCCTATGCCTCAAACACGCGAGCATATTTTGCTTTCTCGTCAAGTAGGCGTGCCATATATCGTGGTGTTTTTAAACAAACAAGATATGGTTGATGATAAAGAGTTGCTTGACTTGGTGGAAATGGAAGTGCGCGAACTGCTAAGTGCGTATGAGTTCCCCGGTGATGATACACCAATCGTAGCGGGTTCTGCGCTTAAAGCACTTGAAGAAGCTAAAGCTGGCAATGTCGGCGAGTGGGGAGAGAAGATTCTCGCTCTTATGGCTGAAGTGGATAAATATATCCCAACACCACAAAGAGATACAGAAAAGACTTTCCTAATGCCTGTCGAAGATGTGTTTTCAATCGCTGGACGCGGAACGGTCGTTACAGGTAGGATTGAGCGCGGTGTAGTAAAAGTGGGTGATGAAGTAGAAATCGTAGGAATTAGCGATACACAAAAAACCACTGTTACAGGCGTGGAAATGTTTAGAAAAGAGCTTGATAAGGGTGAAGCTGGCGATAATGTCGGAATCTTGTTGCGAGGCACAAAGAAAGAGGAAGTCGAGCGTGGTATGGTGCTCTGTAAGCCCGGCTCAATCACACCACATAAGAAATTTGAGGGCGAAATTTATGTGCTTTCAAAAGATGAGGGTGGGCGACATACTCCATTCTTTAATGGTTACCGCCCGCAATTCTATGTGCGCACTACCGATGTAACAGGCTCAATTACTTTGCCTAGCGGTGTAGAAATGGTTATGCCCGGCGATAATGTAAAGATTACCGTTGAGCTTATCAACCCAATCGCGCTTGAGGAAGGGACACGATTCGCTATCCGCGAGGGTGGTAGGACTGTCGGTGCTGGCGTGGTAACAAAAATTATCGAGTAAGGCAAGAAAATGGCAAAGGGAAATGTCATCAAGGTGGGACTTAAGTGTTCGGAATGTGGTGATATAAACTATTCCACCACCAAGAATGCGAAAACAAATACAGAAAAACTGGAGCTCAAAAAGTTTTGTCCTCGTTTGAATAGACACACTATTCACAAGGAAGTAAAGCTTAAAAGCTAGGATATTGTGGCGCGTATCATCTCTTATGGAGTCGTTTGATGCGCGCTAGATTCCATACATAAATGGCTTAAGGGAAGGGTCAGTAGCTCCAATGGTAGAGCGTCGGTCTCCAAAACCGAATGTTGAGGGTTCGAGTCCTTCCTGGCCCGCCATAGCTAAGTGCAAAAGAGAGAGATATGAAAAAAATAATAACTTATTATAGAAACGCTAGAGAGGAGCTAAGCAAGGTTATCCGTCCTACAAAGGAGCAGGTGCGCAATGCTTCTATATCTGTGGTTGCTGTGGTGATAGTTATTACATTGTTTTTAGCATTAGTTGATGCCATTTTGTCTGCTTCTGTAACGAGCATTTTGTCATAATTTTTTAAGGAGTTGGTGTGGAGTGGTATGCGATACAGACTTATTCTGGTAGCGAGCAATCAGTAAAGCGCGCGATAGAGAATCTCATCAAGGAAAATAGAATCCAAGAGCGATTTGAGGAAATTGTCGTGCCGACTGAGGGTGTATATGATGAGAAAAAAAAGGTTACTCAGCGAAGCCTTTATCCGGGTTATGTGTTTATCAAGGTTGATTTGGACACGCAGTTGTGGCATTTGATTCAGTCTTTGCCACGCGTTGGACGCTTCATTGGTGAGCAAAATAAGCCCACACCTCTAAGCGAAGCGGATATTAACAAGATTTTGGAGAAAATTAAGAATCCTGCTGCGCCCAAGCCAAAAATCTTTTTTGAAAATGGTGAAGTGGTGCGCATTGTTGATGGTCCGTTTGCGAACTTCACTGCAACCGTGGAGGAGTATGACATTGAGCAGCGCAAGCTAAAACTTAATGTTTCTATTTTTAATCGCAATACACTTGTGGAGATTCCATACTCTCAAGTAGAGAAAATCATTTAATTTAGGAAGGACATTATGGCAAAAAAAGTAGTTGGCGAATTAAAATTGCAAATCCCAGCAGGTAAGGCAAACCCATCTCCGCCCGTTGGTCCAGCTTTGGGGCAAAGGGGTATTAACATTATGGAATTTTGCAAAGCGTTTAATGAAAAAACAAAGGATATGGGTAATTTTAATATCCCCGTGATTATTACCGTGTATCAAGACAAGAGTTTTTCATTTATCACTAAAAAGCCACCTGTAACGGACTTAATCAAAAAGGCTATCAATTTATCAAAGGGTTCGGATAATCCACTTAAAAACAAAGTTGGTAAGCTTACACAAAAGCAGTTGCAAGAAATTGCAGAATCTAAAATGCAAGATTTAAACGCCACAGATATTGAAGCTGCTAAAAAAATCGTGGCTGGAAGTGCTCGCTCTATGGGCGTGGAAATTGTGGATTAAATTTGTAGAGTAAATGGAGTTTAAAATGGCAAAAAAAACAACAAAAAGATTACAAAATTTGCACTCTAAGGTAGATTCTGCAAAGATTTATGATGTGCAAAGTGGCGTTGGTGTAGTGAAGTCTCTTGCTTCGGCGAAATTCGATGAGACGGTGGAGATTGCATTGCGACTAGGAGTTGACCCTCGACACGCTGACCAAATGATTCGCGGAGCGGTTGTGTTACCACACGGCACGGGCAAGACCGTGCGTGTAGCGGTGTTTGCTAAGGGAGTGAAAGCTGATGAAGCAAAAGCGGCAGGGGCAGATATTGTCGGAGCAGATGATTTGGCTGAAGAGATAAAAAACGGCAACACGAACTTTGATATGGTTATCGCCACACCTGATATGATGGCACTTGTTGGTAAGGTTGGTAGAATCTTAGGGCCAAAGGGACTTATGCCAAACCCAAAGACAGGCACCGTTACCGCCGATGTCAGCAAAGCTGTGTCAAATGCCAAAAGCGGACAGGTGAATTTTCGTGTGGATAAAAAGGGAATCATTCACGCACCCATTGGCAAGGCAAGTTTCCAAGAAGAAAAAATTAGAGAAAATATGCTTGAGTTTGTGCGAGCAATTAATCGCTTAAAGCCAAGCTCTGCAAAAGGCAAGTATATTAAAAGTGGTTCGCTATCCCTCACAATGAGTCCTAGTGTGAAGCTAGATTCTCAAGAGTTGATGGATACGAAGTAGAGGGCATTATAGGCAATTTATCTTAGATTGAAGATCATCGGGGCGTTTTAACGCTTAAAAGCAAACCCTATGTGAGATTTGGTCTGAAAGGAGAGTGAATGACGAAGCAAGAAAAGATTCAGACTGTTGAGAGTTTAAGTGCCGAGTTTGAAAAAGCTAACTCAATGATTGTGTGCGATTATAAGGGATTGGGCGTTGCGAAATTGGAATCTTTGCGTGCGCAAGCTCGTGAAAATGACATTAAAGTCCAAGTGATTAAAAATACTTTGGCAACAATTGCAATGAACAATGCGAAATATCCGCAGAGCGAACTAAAGGGCACGAATATTTTCATTTGGAGTAGCGACCAAATAGCATTGGCAAAGGTTGTCTGTAAATTTGCAGATGCAAATGAAGAGAACTTTAGTGTGAAGTTTGGATATTTTGATGGCGCGATTGTGGAAAAATCACATATCGTTAGCATTTCAAAACTTCCAAGCAAGCAAGAGCTTATTGGTATGTTACTATCCGTGTGGAGTGCGCCTGCGCGATATTTCGTTACGGGGCTTGATAATTTAGCAAAACAAAAACAAAATTAAAAGGAGCATAAAATGGCTATTACAAAAGAAGAAGTATTAGAATACATTGGGAATCTATCGGTTTTGGAGCTTTCAGAGCTTGTGAAAGCATTTGAAGAAAAATTTGGCGTTTCAGCAGCACCCACAGTGGTCGCTGGTGGCGGTGGCGCAGCAGCTGGTGGCGGTGGCGCAGCAGAGGAGAAGTCAGAGTTTAATGTCATTCTCCTTGATGCAGGTGCGAATAAAATCGCTGTGATTAAAGCTGTGCGAGAGATTACAGGACTTGGATTAAAAGAAGCAAAAGATGCTACTGAGCAAACACCTAGCACGCTTAAAGAAGGTGTAGGCAAAGAAGATGCAGAAGCCTTTAAGAAAAAACTTGAAGAAGCAGGTGCAAAAGCAGAGATTAAGTAATTGCGCTATATTTAAGTTATGTCCTTAGGCTTCGTGCCTTTGGGCGTGGCATACAAATGCAAGAATCTTAAATGTATGGTGGATTGATGACTTTTAATAAAGTTATCAAAGTTGCAATATGTTAGGAAAATTCCACAAGTAGCATTAAGGTGGAATTTTTCTAGGGTATTAGCCAGTAAATTAAAGCAAGGATGGGTAATGTCGAAGCAAAACATACTAAAAAATAGACTACGATTAGATTTTACAAAAAGTTCTCAGATTCCAGAAGTGCCAGACCTTTTGTTGCTACAAAGGGATAGCTATAATGATTTTTTAAGCGTAGATTCTAGTAAGGAAAGTGGGATTGAAAAAGTCTTTAAGTCCATTTTTCCTATTCAAGATGCACAGGGGCGCATTACTTTAGAATACGCGGGTTGCGAGTTTGGCAAGCCTCGATATACCACGACTGAAGCGATGGTGCGAGGGATTACTTATGCCATTCCACTTAAGATGAAAATTCGTCTCATCTTTTGGGAAAAAGATGAAAAAACGGGCGATAAACTCGGTGTCAAAGATGTAAAGGAGCAAAGTATTTTTGTGCGTGAGATTCCGCTTATGACTGACCGCACAAGCTTTATTATTAACGGCGTGGAACGCGTAGTGGTAAATCAGCTCCATAGAAGTCCGGGCGTGATTTTTAAAGAAGAGGAGTCAAACACTTCATCAAACAAGCTTATTTATACGGGGCAAATTATCCCAGATAGAGGTGCTTGGCTATATTTTGAGTATGATGCTAAAGATGTGCTGTATGCACGGATTAACAAACGCCGTAAAGTGCCTGTAACTATTGTTTTGCGTGCACTTGGCTACACAAAACAAGATATTTTAAACATTTTTTATCCTAGACTTGCCGTGCGCTTTGAAAAGGCTAAAAGTGGCAAGGGTGGTAAATATCTCATTCCTTTTAGTGTCGATAATATCGGTGCGCGTGCGGAATTTGACATCAAAGATTCTAAGGGTAATTTGATTTTAGCTTCGGGTAAAAGAATTGGTAGCAGAAAACTCAAAGAACTCAAAGAAATCGAAAGCGAAATCGGCTGGATAGAGTATCCTACCGAAAAACTTACCAATAAGTATCTGTGCGAACCTATAAATGACAAAAAAGGCGAGGTGCTTTTTGATACGCTTACTCAGCTTGATGAGGGCAAACTTGAGAAATTAAGCGAGCTAGGAATCAAAGAATTTTATGTCGCTAATGATACAGCTAAGGGATTGGATAATTCTCTTATCAATTCGTTTTTGGCTGATTCAGAGGCTTTGCGACTTTTAAAACAAAGTGAAAAAATTGAAGATGAAAATGAGCTTTCTGCTATTAGAATCTACAAGGTAATGCGTCCGGGCGAGCCTGTAACAAAAGAGGTGGCAAAGTCATTTGTCGGGCAGTTATTCTTCGACCCAGAGCGATATGATTTGACTCGTGTGGGGCGAATGAAAATGAACCATAAACTTGGGTTAAATGTCCCAGATTATGTTACCGTGCTTACTCATAATGACATTATCGCAACGATAAAATATCTAATGAGCGTGCGTAATGGCGAGGGACACATTGATGATAGAGACCATTTGGGTAATCGTAGAATCCGCTCTATCGGCGAGCTTTTAGCAAACGAATTGCATTTAGGTTTGGTTAAAATGCAAAAAGCAATCCGTGATAAACTAAGTTCTCTTAATGGTTCGTATGAGAATCTAATGCCACACGATTTAATCAACTCTAAAATGATTACTTCGACTATTATGGAGTTTTTCACAGGCGGGCAACTTTCTCAGTTTATGGACCAAACAAATCCGCTTAGCGAAATCACGCACAAACGCCGACTATCAGCACTTGGCGAGGGAGGCTTGGTGAAAGAGCGCGTAGGATTTGAAGCGCGCGATGTGCATCCTACGCATTATGGCAGAATCTGCCCTATCGAAACCCCTGAAGGACAAAATATCGGGCTTATCAATACCCTTTCGACTTTCACACGCGTGAATGATTTAGGATTCGTAGAAGCAGCGTATAAAAAAGTAAAAGATGGCAAGGTGAGCAATGAGATTGTCTATCTCACTGCCGCACAAGAGGAGGGTATCATTATTGCCCCCGCCTCGACAAAGGTAGATAGCAAGGGAAATATATTAGAAGATTTGATTGAAGTAAGAAAAGATGGTGAAATTATTTTGGCAGAAAAGTCCAAAGTGGAATTTATCGATTTAAGCTCGCGTATGCTTGTGGGTGTGGCAGCTTCGCTTATTCCATTTTTAGAGCACGATGATGCGAACCGTGCGCTGATGGGTTCAAATATGCAACGCCAAGCTGTCCCGCTATTAAAGCCTGATGCACCAATCGTTGGCACAGGGATTGAGAAGGTTATCGCGCGTGATGCGTGGGAAGCTATCAAGGCAAAACGCGGAGGTGTAGTAGAGAAAGTAGATTCTAAGAGTATTTATATTTTAGGTGAAGATGAGAACAATGTCGCGTATATCGACCACTACTCACTTTGTAAAAATCTGCGAACCAACCAAAATACGGCGTTTTATCAAAAACCTATTGTCAAAAAGGGTGATGTTATAGAATCTGGGCAAGTTATCGCTGATGGTCCTAGTATGGATAATGGCGAATTGGCGTTGGGTAAAAATATCCGCGTAGCGTTTATGCCTTGGAATGGATATAATTTTGAGGACGCTATTGTCGTAAGTGAGCGGTTGATTAAAGAAGATGCCTTTACTTCGGTGCATATTTATGAAAAAGAAATTGATGCTAGAGAGCTAAAACACGGCACAGAGGAAATTACCTCAGATATACCGGGTGTGAAAGAAAGTGAAGTCGCTCACCTTGATGAGAGTGGGATTGTCCGCATTGGAACTTATGTCAGTGGCGGTATGATTCTTGTGGGTAAGGTCTCTCCAAAAGGCGAGGTTAAGCCAACACCAGAGGAACGATTGCTTCGCGCGATTTTTGGCGAAAAGGCTGGGCATGTGGTCAATAAATCGCTTTATTGTCCGCCGTCTTTGGAGGGTATCGTTGTTGATGTGAAAATATTCACAAAGAAAGGCTACGAAAAGGATTTGCGCGCTATTAGTGCGTTTGAGCAGGAAAAGTCTGCCCTTGATATTGAGCACCACGACCGCCTTACAATGCTTAATCAAGAGGAAATGATTAGAATCTCGCGACTTCTTTCTAAAGAAAAACTTGCTAGCAATGCAGTCATAGGCACTAAGACCTACAAAAAAGGGACAATGGTGCCAGAGAGTGAAATCATAAATATCAATCGTTTTGCGCTTACCACGCTTATAAAAAGCTATCCAAAAGCAATGCAGACACAATATGAGCAAATCAAAGACAATTTCTTAAAGCAAAAAAAATCTTTAGGAGAAGAGCACGAGGAAAAGATTTCTGTGTTAGAAAAAGATGATATTTTGCCAAGTGGCGTGGTTAAGTTAGTAAAAATTTATATCGCCACAAAACGCAAACTTAAAGTGGGCGATAAAATGGCTGGACGACACGGAAATAAAGGTATAGTTTCAAATATTGTGCCACTTGTGGATATGCCTTATACTAAAGATGGCGAACCTATTGACATTATCTTAAATCCGCTTGGTGTGCCAAGTCGTATGAATATCGGGCAGATTTTGGAAGTGCATTTGGGACTTGTGGGGCGCAATTTGGGCTTGCAAATTGAGAATCTCCTCACTTCTCAAAGCAAGACTTGGGTAAAAGACTTGCGTGCAAAAATGCTCGAAATTTCTACACTTATAAATAGCGATAATCCAGCAATTACAGAGTTTATAAAGAATTTAAGCGATGAAGAGCTTGTAGGATATGCTAGAGATTGGAGCAGTGGGATAAAGTTTGCTATCCCTGTGTTTGAGGGTATCGAGCAGGAAAGGTTTAATAAACTTTTTGAGCTAGCCAAAATTGATATGGACGGCAAGACTGAACTTTATGACGGCAAGACTGGTGAAAAAATGCTTGAGCGTGTAAATGTGGGCTATATGTATATGTTAAAGCTCCACCACTTGGTCGATGAGAAAGTTCACGCACGAAGCACAGGACCTTACAGCCTTGTAACGCAACAACCTGTTGGTGGTAAGGCACTCTTTGGTGGGCAAAGGTTTGGAGAAATGGAAGTGTGGGCGTTGGAGGCGTATGGTGCAGCACATACGCTAAAAGAAATGCTCACTATCAAATCTGATGATACTGAAGGGCGTAGAGAAGCATATAAGGCAATCACAAGAGGCGAGCTTGTGGGAGAATCTAAGATTCCAGAAACTTTTTATGTTCTTACAAAAGAGTTGCAATCTCTTGTGCTTGATGTCAAGGTATATAGCAATGAGCTTGATGAAAACGGCGCACCACAGCAATTAGAGATTAAAGAAGATAATCGTCCAAAAGATTTTAATGCCTTTCAGCTCGTGCTAGCAAGCCCAGAAGATGTGCGTTCTTGGAGTAGGGGAGAAGTTAAAAAGCCAGAAACAATCAATTATCGCACACTCAAGCCAGAACGCGATGGATTGTTTTGTGCGAAAATATTTGGACCTGTGCGTAATTATGAGTGCCTTTGTGGAAAATACAAAAAAATGCGTTACAAAGGACAAATTTGTGAGAAATGTGGTGTGGAAGTAACAGAAGCAAAAGTGCGCCGTTATCGAATGGGGCATATCGAGTTGGTTGCACCTGTGGCGCATATTTGGTATGTAAGCTCACTGCCTAGTCGTATCGGCACGCTTTTGGGTGTGAAAATGAAAGATTTAGAGCGCGTGTTGTATTATGAGGCTTATATTGTTAAAGAACCCGGTGAGGCGAGCTATGATAATGAGGGCACAAAACCAATTTTAAAGTATGATGTGCTTAATGAGGAGCAATTCCAAAACATTAACCAACGATTTGCCGATAAGGGTTTTGTCGCACAAATGGGTGGTGAAGCCGTGCGAGATTTGCTAGAGCAACTTGATTTAGTGGAGTTGTTGCAAAAATTGCGCGAAGAAGCCAAATCCACCAATTCAGAAGCAAAGAAAAAGACCATAGTGAAGCGTTTGAAAGTGGTTGAAAACTTTATCAATTCTGGCAGACGCCCAGAATGGATGATTTTGACCGTGCTTCCTGTGTTGCCACCAGATTTGCGCCCATTGGTTGCGCTAGATGGTGGGAAGTTTGCAGTAAGTGATGTCAATGACCTTTATCGCCGTGTGATTAACCGCAATCAGCGATTAAAGCGTCTCATTGAGCTTGATTCCCCAGAGATTATTATTCGCAACGAAAAGCGAATGCTCCAAGAAGCCGTTGATGCGCTTTTTGATAATGGACGCAATGCCAATGCTGTAAAGGGCGCAAACAAACGCCCACTCAAATCCCTAAGCGAAATTATCAAAGGGAAACAAGGGCGATTCCGTCAGAATCTACTCGGTAAGCGCGTGGATTTTAGCGGACGAAGTGTGATTGTCGTGGGACCAAATTTGCGAATGGACCAATGTGGATTGCCTAAAAATATGGCATTAGAGCTTTTTAAACCACATTTATTTGCTAAACTTGAGGAAAAGGGCTATGCAACTAATCTCAAGCAGGCTACAAAAATGATAGCGCAAAAAAATAATGAGGTTTGGGAATGTTTGCAAGAAATTGTGGAGGATTATCCTGTGTTGCTTAACCGCGCACCGACATTGCATAAGCAATCAATCCAAGCGTTCCACCCAACGCTTATCAATGGCAAGGCGATTCAGCTTCACCCATTAGTGTGCTCTGCATTTAACGCTGACTTTGATGGCGACCAAATGGCTGTGCATATCCCACTTAGCCAAGAGGCGATTGCTGAGTGCAAAGTGCTAATGCTAAGCTCAATGAATATCTTGCTCCCAGCAAGCGGTAAGGCTGTGGCTGTGCCTAGCCAAGATATGGTGCTAGGACTTTATTATCTTTCATTGGAGAAAAAAGGCGCAAGAGGCGAGCACAAACTTTTTGGCAATGTTGAAGAAGTGATGATTGCCATTGATATGTTTGAGCTTGATATTAACGCGAAAATTCGCACACTAAAAGAGCGTAGAATTATCGAAACTACTGCTGGTAGAATGATTATTAGCTCAATATTGCCAGACTTTGTGCCACTGAATCTATGGAATAAGATTCTTAAGAAAAAAGATATTGGTGTGTTGATTGATTATGTGTATAAACACGGCGGATTAGAGGTTACAGCGACATTCTTAGATGATTTGAAGAATCTAGGCTTTAGATATGCCACGAAGGCTGGCATTTCTATTTCTGCGGCGGATATTATTATCCCAAGCGATAAGGAATCTAAGATACTCAAAGCCAAAAAAGAAGCCAAACAAGTGCAGTCTGACTTTGACCAAGGCTTGCTTGCAGCCCAAGAGCGATATAATAAAAGTATTGATATTTGGACGGAGACAAGCGAGGCAATGGGTAAAGAGATGATGAAAATTATCCAAGCTGACAAAGATGGATTTAACTCCATTTATATGATGGCAGATTCTGGAGCGCGTGGTAATGCTGCGCAGATTCGCCAACTTTCTGCAATGCGTGGTCTTATGACAAAGGCAGATGGCACGATTATTGAGACACCTATTACTTCAAACTTTAAAGAAGGCTTAAATGTGTTGGAGTATTTTAACTCTACGCACGGAGCAAGAAAGGGTCTCACTGATACCGCGTTAAAGACTGCTAATGCTGGATATTTGACGCGTAAGCTCATTGATGTGAGTCAAAATGTCAAAGTAACGATTGAGGATTGTGGCACGCACGAGGGTGTAGAGATTTCAGACATTACGGTAGGGAATGAACTTATAGAATCACTCAAAGAGCGCGTGCAAGGTAGAGTGCTCGCGCGGGATATAATCGACCCAATTACCAATGAGATTCTCTTTAGTGAGGGTGCGCTTATTGATGAGGATATGGCTACGCGCATTGAGGAGGCTGGCGTTACAAGAGTAACCATTCGCACCCCTGTAACTTGTAAGGCGCAAAAAGGCGTATGCTCTAAATGCTATGGATTAAATCTTGGAGAATCTAAAATGGCAAATCCCGGCGATGCAGTGGGCGTGTTAGCAGCGCAATCTATCGGCGAGCCCGGCACTCAGCTTACATTGAGAACTTTCCACATTGGTGGGACAGCGAGCAGAGATACAGAGGAGCGACAAATCGAAGTAAGCAAGGAGGGCTTTATCCGTTATTACAACATTAAGACTTTCAAAAACAAAGAAGGCAAGAATGTCGTAGCAAATAGACGCAATGCTGCTATATTGCTCGTAGAGCCAAAGATAAAAGCTCCATTTGATGGCGTGGTGCATATCGAAAATGTCCACGATGAAGTTGTAATTAGCATTGTGGGTGAAAAGAAAAAAGTGCATTATAACTTACGCAAAGATGACATTGCTAAGAAAAATGAGCTAGCAGGGGTAACGGGTAAGGTTGATGGCAAGTTACTTGTCCCTCACGAGAGTGGATATAAAGTGGCTGCTGGTGGCAGTGTGGTCGATGTGATTAAAGATAATTGGAATGTCCCACACAGAATCCCTTATGGAAGTGAGTTAAAAGTCGCTGATAATGACCCGATTGCAAGCACTATCGAGGCAAAGGAAAAGGGCGTAGTGAAATTTTACTTGCTTAATGCTGATACACTAGAGCGCATACATAATGTCAAAAAGGGAATGGTGGTCGATGAAAAGGGAATGTTTGCTGTGATTGCCGATGAGAACGATAGAGAAGCTACAAGGCACTATATTGCGCGCAATTCAAAGATTCTCGTTGATGACAATACAAAGGTAGATTCTAAGACATTGCTTTGTGAGCCTGCATCAAATGAAAAAGTCATCATCGCTGAGTGGGACCCATACAATATCCCGCTTATTGCTGAAGTAGCTGGAAAGGTTGAATATAGAGATATTATTTCAGGGCTTACTGTCAGTGAGCAAGAAGATGAGAACACAGGCTCAAAAAGCCTCGTAGTAAGCGAGTATATCCCCGCACATTTAAAGCCATCAATCGTGGTAATTGAGAAAAATGGTAAAGAGCATATCTATCCATTAGAATCTAAGACTACGATTACGGTGGCTGATGAAGCACAAGTGAGCGTGGCAGAGATTTTAGCAAAAACGCCTAAGGCACTTGCAAAATCAAAGGATATTACAGGTGGTCTGCCTCGCGTTTCAGAGCTTTTTGAAGCGAGACAACCAAAGGTCTCTGCAGTCCTCTCTGAGATTGATGGCTTTGTGAGTTTTGGCAAAGCGGTTCGCGCTAAGGAGAGAATCATCATAACCGCCGAAGATGGTAGAGTAGCGGAATATCTTATTGATAAAAATAAGAAGATTTTGGTGCATACAGGTGAGTTTGTCCACGCGGGTGAGGCTATTACCGATGGCATTACTTCAAGCCACGACATTTTGCGCATCGCAGGCGAGAAAGAGTTGCATAAATACATTATTAGCGAAGTGCAGCAAGTCTATCGCAGACAAGGTGTGAATATCGCTGATAAACATATTGAAATTATCGTTTCACAAATGCTAAGACAAGTCAAAGTGATTGATAGTGGCGATACGAAGTTTATCGAGGGTGATTTAGTGAGTAAGCGACACTTTAAAGAGGAAAATGAGAGAATCTTAAAGCTCGGTGGCGAGCCAGCTATCGCTGAGCCTGTGTTGCTCGGTATCACTAGAGCGGCTATTGGAAGTGATTCTGTGATTTCAGCAGCATCGTTCCAAGAAACCACAAAGGTTCTTACAGAAGCAAGTATCGCAGCAAAAACCGATGTGCTTGATGATTTGAAAGAAAATGTCGTGCTAGGGCGAATGATACCTGTGGGCACAGGAATGTATCGAAACAAAAAGTTTCGTTACTCTAAGCAAGAGGAGTAGAATCTATGAGTAGATTCTATAAAATTTAAGAATAAACAAGTGAAAATAAGCTATAATACGCGTTTCACTAAAAGAAAGGAGCAAAATGCCAACCATTAACCAACTTATTAGGAAAGAACGAAAAAAAGTCATCAAAAAGACTAAATCACCTGCATTGGTGAATTGCCCTCAAAGGCGCGGTGTTTGCACGCGTGTTTATACTACCACGCCTAAAAAGCCAAACTCTGCGTTAAGAAAAGTGGCAAAGGTAAAGCTGACTTCAAAATTTGAAGTCATCAGCTATATCCCCGGTGAGGGACATAATCTCCAAGAGCACTCTATCGTGCTTGTGCGCGGCGGTAGGGTGAAAGATTTGCCCGGTGTGAAGTATCACATTATTCGTGGTGCGCTTGATACAGCTGGTGTGGCTAAGCGAACCGTTTCGCGCTCAAAATATGGCGCGAAAAAGGCAAAAGCTGGTGGCGAGCAAAAGTAAATATAAATAAGGAGTGTAAATGAGAAGACGAAGAGCCCCCGTTAGAGAGATTTTAGGCGACCCAATCTACAACAACAAGGTTGTAACCAAGTTTATCAACAAAATGATGTATGAAGGCAAAAAAAGTGTGAGTGAAAAAATCATTTACGCAGCGTTTTCAAAGATTGAAGAAAAAAGTGGCGAAAAGGGCATAGAGGTGTTTGAAAAAGCATTAGAAAAAGTCAAACCTCTTGTAGAGGTGCGCTCTAGGCGTGTGGGTGGTGCGACTTACCAAGTGCCCGTAGAAGTGCGTCCTGCGCGTCAGCAATCACTCTCTATCCGTTGGATTCTTGAGGCTACACGCAAGCGTAATGAGCGCACAATGGTGGAGCGATTAGCAAACGAGCTTATGGACGCTGTGAGTGATAAGGGCGCAGCGTTTAAGAAAAAAGAAGATGTGCATAAAATGGCGGAAGCAAACAAAGCGTTTGCGCATTATCGCTGGTAAGTGTAAGAAAATGTAAGGACAATAAAATGGCGAGAAAAACCCCACTTAATAGAATTAGAAATATCGGTATTGCAGCACATATTGATGCTGGTAAGACAACTACGAGCGAGAGAATCTTGTTTTACACAGGTGTAAGCCACAAAATCGGCGAGGTGCACGATGGTGCTGCGACAATGGACTGGATGGAGCAAGAAAAAGAACGCGGGATTACGATTACTTCTGCGGCGACTACTTGCTTTTGGAAAGATTACCAAATCAATCTTATTGATACTCCGGGACACGTGGATTTTACTATTGAGGTAGAGCGTTCAATGCGTGTGCTTGATGGTGCGATAGCGGTGTTTTGCTCGGTGGGTGGTGTGCAACCTCAAAGCGAAACCGTGTGGCGACAGGCAAACAAATATGGCGTGCCACGAATGGTTTTTGTCAATAAAATGGATAGGACAGGTGCGAATTTTTATAGTGTAGAATCTCAAATCAAAGAGCGACTAAAGGCAAATCCTGTGCCTATCAATATCCCAATCGGTGCAGAGGAAAATTTTAAAGGCGTTGTGGATTTAATCGCTATGAAAGCAATCGTGTGGAATGATGAGTCAATGGGTGCGAAATATGACATTGAGGAGATTCCCGCTGATTTACAGGATAAAGCAAAAGAGTATAGGGAAAAACTTTTAGAATCTGTGGCTGAACAAGATGAAACGCTAATGGAAAAATATCTTGGTGGCGAGGAATTGAGCCTTGAGGAGATTAAAAAGGGCATAAAGATTGGTTGCCACAATATGAGTCTTATCCCAATGCTTTGTGGCTCGAGCTTTAAAAATAAGGGCGTGCAAACCTTGCTTGATGCGGTGGTGGATTATCTCCCTGCGCCCACTGAAGTCGCTGAGATTAAGGGTATCACGCCAAAAGACGAAAAGGAAATCAGCGTAGAATCTAGCGATAATGGCGCATTTGCTGGACTTGCGTTTAAGATTATGACTGACCCATTTGTAGGACAGCTCACTTTCGTGCGTGCCTATCGTGGAATGCTAGAATCTGGAAGCTATGTGCTCAACTCCACTAAAGGCAAAAAGGAGCGCGTAGGGCGATTGCTAAAAATGCACTCAAATAAACGCGAGGATATTAAGGAAATTTATGCGGGTGAAATTTGTGCGTTTGTGGGATTAAAGGAAACGCTCACAGGCGATACACTCTGTGATGAAAAAGCCCCTGTAATCTTAGAACGAATGGAGTTCCCAGAGCCCGTGATTCACATTGCGGTGGAGCCAAAGACCAAAGCCGACCAAGAAAAGATGTCTATCGCGCTTGGTAAGCTCGCTGAGGAAGACCCGAGCTTCCGCGTGAGCACGCAAGAGGAGACAGGGCAGACACTCATCGGCGGTATGGGCGAGCTTCACTTAGAAATTATTGTGGATAGATTGAAGCGAGAGTTTAAAGTCGAAGCAGAAGTCGGACAGCCACAAGTGGCATTTAGAGAGACCATTAGAAGTGCGGTAGAGCAGGAATGCAAATATGCCAAGCAGTCAGGTGGGCGCGGGCAGTATGGGCATGTCTTTATCAAGCTCGAGCCAAAGGAAGCGGGCAGTGGCTATGAATTTGTGAATAACATTAGCGGTGGTGTGATACCCAAAGAATATATCCCAGCGGTAGATAAAGGGATACAAGAAGCGATGCAAAATGGCGTGCTAGCTGGGTATCCTGTCGTGGATTTTAAAGTAACGCTTTATGATGGGAGCTACCACGATGTGGATTCTAGTGAAATGGCGTTTAAAATTGCGGGCTCAATGGCGTTTAAAGACGGTTGTCGCAAGGCAAATGCTGTGCTTCTCGAGCCAATGATGAAAGTCGAAGTCGAAGTGCCAGAGGAGTATATGGGCGATGTGATTGGCGATTTAAATCGCAGGCGTGGGCAAATCAACTCAATGGACGATAGAATGGGCTTAAAGATTGTCAATGCCTTTGTGCCATTGGCAGAGATGTTTGGCTACTCTACGGATTTGCGCTCGGCTACACAGGGGCGCGGGACTTATACTATGGAGTTTGACCATTACGGCGAAGTGCCAAGCAATATCGCCAAAGAAATTATGGAAAAACGCAACGGGTAGAATCATCTAGATTCTAACCCTACTTATTCACACAAACTTCTTATCTTATTAAACCTCAAAAGCTAGAGTGCGTTTATGTTATCTACTATAAATGCACCGCAAAGTGCTATAATGTCATAATCTACATTCCAAAAGGAGTTGGTAATGACGAAACAAGAATCAAGTAACTTAAAAGTGCTAGGCTTTGATATAGGCATAGCAAGTATCGGCTGGGCTTATGTCTGTGGTGGGGAGCTAAAAGACTGCGGGGTGAGAATCTTTACAAAAGCAGAAAATCCAAAAGATGGTAGCTCGCTTGCATTGCCACGCAGAGAAGCGCGGGGAGCGCGTAGGCGACTAGCACGACGCAAAGTGCGTCTATATGCGATAAAAGATTTGGTTTGCAAAGAGTTTGACTTGAATTTAGGCGATTTTCTCTCACCCGCAGGGGAGTTGCCAAAGGCATATATCACAAGCAAAGACACCAAAAGCCCCTACGAGTTACGCGCAGAGGCGTTAAATCAAGTGCTTACAAAGGCAGAATTTGCCCGCGTGATTTTACACATTGCTAAACACAGAGGCTATGGCAACAAACACGCCAAAGAATCCACCGATAGCGAAAATGGCAAAGTCAAAAAGGCGATGAGTGAAAATGAAAATGCAATAGTAGAGTTAGCAAAAAAAGAGGCTAAAAAATATGGTAAAGAAGAGGAATATGAAAAATATAAATATACAATAGGCGAATATCTTTACAACGAATTTTATGAAAAAGGGCGTAGGCTAAAAGATGATAAGGGCGAATATATCAAAAATGACAAAGGCGAATTTGTGCGCGATAAAAGCCATTTTGATAATGTCCGCAACAAAGCAGAATCTTACGCGCGGTGCGTCTCTCAAAAAGAATTGCAAGATGAATTAACGCTAATTTTTAAAAGACAGCGCGAACTTGGCTTTAAATTTAAAGACGCAACATACAAAATCTATGATGAAAATCGCGCATTAAAAGAGCTAGATTTTGAAAGCGCGGTTTTGCAAACGGCATTTTTGCAACGGCCATTAAAATCTTTTGCGGATAAAGTCGGCAAATGCACATTTTTCGCTGATGAACCCCGTGCTCCAAAGGATTCATTAAGTGCAATAGAATTTCGTGCATTAGGACATATTATAGGCATACTTATAAATATTGATAATCGTATAAGTGAGGGCAAAGAGCAAACCACCACAGGCGAAATTTATACAACCAAAGAAAATATACATAAAATTTTGCAAATCGTGCTTGATAAAGGCGAAATAAAGTATAAAAAGTTGCGTGAAATGATATGTTTGCCCGAATCTACTCGCTTTTATGCAAATGCTAAATTAGACTATACAAAAAGTATAAAAGAAGCTGAAAATAAAGATTTTTTGAAATTTGACAACTTGACAAAATTTAAAAAGGCTTTAGGCGGAAGTTTTGAGGGCTTTACTCGTGCCGAGTTAGATTCTATTGCGGTTTGCATTACGCTAATAAAAGATAAAATCGCACTATTTGACACGCTAAAATCAGGGAATCCACCCAAAGATATAAAATTAAACGAATCCCAAAAGGTAGCCTTAAATAGCGCAAGTAAAAAACTCAACGAATCCCAATGCAGTGCGTTAAGCGAACTAAATTTTGATAAATTTATCGATTTAAGTTTTAAAGCGTTGGAGGCGATTTTGCCCTTTATGCGTGGCGAATCCCTAACTTTTAAAGATGAGTGCAAGCGATATGATGAAGCGTGGCGCGAAGCAGGGCTAGTAGAAGTGGCTAAAAAAACCCAAAAAGGCGACAAATTGCCCCCTTTGATAGAATATGAGCCAAACCTAGCAAATCCCGTAGTGGCAAGGGCTTTAAGCGAATATCGAAAAGTGTGTAATGCTTTGCTAGAAAAATACCGCAAAGAGTATAAAGACGAAAATTTTAAAGTGCATAAAATCCACATTGAGTTGTCCCGAGAAGTGGGCAAAAGCTACCTCACCCGCAAACAATACGAAAAAGAGCAAGATGAAAATCTCAAAAAAATCAATGAAGCAAAAGAGAGATTAAAACAATATGAGATTCCCATAAATGCGCAAAATGTCATAAAAGCAAGGCTTTTTATCGAGCAGGGCGAGTATTGTGCGTATAGCAAGGTAAAAATTACGCGGGAGCATTTGCGCGACCCAAAGGCACTAGAAATCGACCATATTTATCCGTATTCGCGCAGTTTTGATGATAGCTATATGAATAAAGTTTTGGTTTTTACAAAAGAAAATCAACACAAACGCAATCAAACGCCTTTTGAAGCATTTGGCAAAGATAAGGAAAAATGGGAGATGATAAAATCTTTTGCCAAAAATTTCTTGCCACACCAAAAATATAAACGCGTTGTGAATGAAAACTTTGCGGACAAGGAAAATGAATTTAAAGATAGAAACCTAAATGACACAAAATATATGGCAAGACTTGCACTAAACTATACCAAAGATAATTTGAAGTTTGAAAAATTAAGTGAGAATGAATGCACTATAAGTGGCGAAAAAGGCAGTAAGATTCACTGCGAAGCGGTAAGTGGGACACTAACGACAAATTTAAGGCGCATTTGGGAATTTGAAAACAAAAGCAGAGACAATCACTTGCACCACGCCCTAGATGCGATAATCATCGCTCATATAAACGCTTCAATGGTGAAGCAATTTAGCGAGTATTATAAACGCAAAAACGAGCTAAAACTCACACATTTTAAAAAGCGCGATAAACTCAAATGGCAACTACATAATAACGAGATAAGCCAAGATGAGTATGACAAGCAAGATGAGGAAACTACAAAGGCGTATAACAAAGAAAAAGAACTCAACAATGAGTGGATTAAAGAAAAATTTTGTCTGCCTTATGAGGACTTTCATAAAGTGGTAGAGGAAAAAATAAGTCAAATCTTTGTCTCCAAACCACCGCGTAAACGCGCAAGGGGTGCGCTGCATAAAGAGACATTTTCTAGCATAGATAGTAGCAAACTAGCCAAAACCTATGGAGGCAAAGTGGGAGTGGAGCGAGCTATCAAGCTAGGCAAAATCCGCCAAATCGGTAGCAAAGTCGCTGATAATGGCGCAATGGTGCGGGTAGATATTTTTCGCCATAAACTTAGTGGTAAATTTTATGGTGTGCCTATCTATACGATGGATTTCGCACTAGGAATCCTACCAAACAAAGCTGTGGTGGGCGACAAGGACAAATCGGGCGTGATAAAAGAGTGGCTAGAAATGGATTCAAGCTATAAATTTTGCTTTAGCCTTTTTAAAGATGATTTGATTTTGGTGCAAAAGAAAGAGATGAGCAAGGCGGAGTTGTGTTATTTTGTAAGTTTTACAACAAGTGGAGTGGGAATAAATTTTGAAAAGCACGATAGTTTCTATGTAAATTTAAGTGAAAATCAACGCAAATTATTTACAGCAAAAGAGCGTGTTAAAGGTAGCAAAAAAGCGTGGAAAGATAAAACACCTGAGGAAAGAGAACAATTAGAAAAAGCTAGAAAAATCATAGGTGGATTTACTACAATAGAAGATTTAAAAGTCTTTGAAAAATGGCAAGTATCCCCACTTGGTGCAGTCAAACCAGCAGAATATAAAGAGCGCGAAGACATAAAGCTAAAATCTAGCCCAAAAGATTCAAAGAAAAAGGCGCAAAATGAGCTTTGATGAGGCGTTTAAGAGCGTGATTATCGCAAATGACGCAAAGTTACATTTAAAGCAAAATCATTTGCATATCACTCAAAGCGACAATGAGGCGAATCTCTATCTAAAAGATTTAGCTTTCATAATCCTTGAATCCCCACAAATCACGCTTACTTCGGCACTTTTAAGCGCGATAGCAGATTCTAAAATCGTGCTTTTATCTTGCGATGAATCGCACTTGCCAAATGGTATTTTTATGCCCTTTCTCGCACATTTCCAAGCCTCCCAAATCGCAAAAGAGCAAATCGCGGTAAAAGAGCAGACAAAGGCGATTTTGTGGCAAAAGATTATCCAAAACAAAATCCGCAATCAATCCTTTGTCTTATCGCACACAGGACATAAAAAGGCAGGTGATGAGTTGCTAGATATGGCAAAGCAAGTGCGCCTAAATGATAGCGCATTCGCAGAATCTCGCGCTGCCGCACTGTATTTTAAGACACTTTTTGGCATTGATTTTAGTCGTAATGATTTGTGCTTCACAAATTCCGCGCTGAATTATGGCTATGCGATTGTCCGCGCAGCAATCGTCCGTGCAGTTTGCATAAGTGGGCTTCTCTCATGGTTTGGGATAAGACACGCAAACGCATTCAATCAATTTAATCTCTGCGATGACATTATCGAGCCATTTCGCGCATTTGTGGATATGAGAGTGCTATCGCTAAAAAGTGATAGTGAGTTTTTAGGCAAGGCGCATAAACACGCGCTTATTGAGAATCTCCAAAGCGAAGTGCAACTCAGTGATAAAAAAATGCCTCTCATTCGGGCGATAAATCACTTCGTGCAGAGTTTTAGAAATGCGTTGCTTGATGGCGGGGAGCTCGCAAATGTTGGCTTTGCGTGATGATAAGTTTATGCGCGTGTTGCTAATGTTTGACATTCCCACAAAGAGCAAAAAAGAGCAGAAATACGCCACAAAATTTCGCAATGAGCTGATAAAACAGGGCTTTTTTATGATGCAATTTAGCGTGTATATGCGAATCTGTAAAGGCATAAGTGCGGCAAAAAGCGCGGTGGAGCGGGTGCGTGGGATACTGCCACCGCTTGGCAATGTCCGCACGCTCATCATCACCGAAAAGCAGTTTGATAATATGCAGATTTTGCTTGGTTCTGCGGGGTTTAATGAGCGCGTGAATGATGATAAAAATCTCGTGCTGTTTGCCTTTGATGAGAAAATAGGGGATTATCGGTATGGGAGTGAAGATTCAAAAGATTTGGCTAAATCTATGGGTGAATCGTGTGAATCTAATGCTGAATCTAGTGCGGATTCAAAGTGCAAATCTAACGCAAATAATAAAAAGCATAAAAAGCCCATAGAGCAGAGTTTGTTTGAGTTTTGACATAAATGTCTTGCGTAGATTCGCAGATAATGCGTGATTTGTGCGGATTTTAAAGTGTGGTAGAATGCGGGTGGGCGAATGGGATTGACTAGCCCAACGCCCGACTCGCGCTGTGCTTAACCCTGCGGGACGCCCACTTCCCTTATTTTAGCCACTTGTTAAACCCTTATCCTACTAAACTTCTTGTTTTAGGATATTTCACCCTTTGTCAAGTCCTTTTAATCTCTTATTTGTGCTATTTTAACGAAGTCTATTATAGCACAAAAGGATTTAACAAGTGGCTAAAACCTGTTATTATCAAGTTGCTAATGAATTTCAATTATAGCACAAAAGGATTTAACAAGTGGCTAAAACCCTCTTACAAATTAAGTGGATTGTGTATGGGGGAGAATGGCGCACACAATGAAATTTTTAATTTCATTGTGTGCGCCTAAAATTTTGCATTTCAAGCAGGAAGTATCTAGCCTACTTTTTCACAGGGATAGGCACGATTTCTGGATATTTTTTATCCCAATTAAAGCTAAAAGTGAATTTGGCAGTCTTATTGACAAGATTCTTTTTAAAAGCCTCGCTAATCTCTACGACATTAGCGTGTATTTCTATATCGTTGTAATGCTCTTGGACGAATTGCTTGAATTCAGGGTATTTGACAATTTCAACAGGGCGATATGCACTTTCGCAATTTTCATCATCAGTCTTTCTTAGTTTGTATTTTATGGTATCAACGACCCCGCCATCAATTTTAATCTCGCTCGCATCAGATTCACTTGTAAATATAGAGAGAGAATACCAAGCAGATTTGTCCGCTGGAGACTTACATTTATATTTCATAGGAGTTTCGATACCTGTTGTGAGGACTTCAAAGTCTTGTTTTGCAGGCTTGCCCTTAAAAAACTTCTTGTAATATGTCTTTGTTATCGTTGGATACTCTATCAACGAAGTTCTTTTGACTTCATTGTATTCTTCAAATATATTATCAACGAAAATAATGGCATAGGGCACAATCTTATCATCTGGTATCTCGTTATATCGAAGAAGTTTCAAAATCTCCATATATTTCGCCTTAAGCCCTCTAAAGCTATTGAGCTTTCGCTTTTCAGCATACACACCCTCAACTTTATCCATATATGGCTGTATATCTTTATCAGCTACATCGTGGAACTTAAAAGAGAATCTATACCAGCACGCCGAGTTTCCCAACTCATCTTCATTTAAAAGTCCTGTAAGCACTTTCACACCCGGGTCGAGAGCTATCGTTTCTTTTCCTTTGTATTCTTTATCGGCGATAGCATTGATATGTGAATACTCCTTATCCACCTGCATACGAGAAGCGATATAGTTCTCTATGAGTTTCACATTCACACATTGCTTCACATCAGCCCCTAATACTGTGCCTAAGGCACACAGCACACCAAACACAAGTTTTTTCATTGTTACTCCTTTTTATAAAATAAAATGTCTTACCACATCGGCGAGTATGTAAAAATTTTAAGATTCTCTTAAACTTAAACACTTTTACGCCAAGTAACGGGCAAACAAAAAACAATTTTTATTCCATAAAAATTTTACTTAATCTAATTTTTTTAGAATCAGGGCAATGATTTTTTCACTTTTATATATATTTTGAGATTTTTTGAGGTGTTTTTGCTAGGATAGGTGTGAGCAAATGTATCGCCTAGTTACGAAGAATCTTTGCAAAAAATCTAAAACACAATACATATTTAGATTTTTTTGTTATTATGTGCTTGCAAAAAATCTAAAACACAATATGAGTTTGGCGATTTTTACATATTTCATAAGCAATTCTTAAAGGAGAATCCAAATGGCGACAAAATCTTTTCTTTTCACAAGCGAGTCCGTTACAGAGGGGCACCCAGACAAAATGGCTGACCAAATCAGCGATGCGGTGCTAGACTACATAATAGCACGGGATAAAAAGGCGCGTGTGGCGTGCGAAACGCTACTAAGCAATGGCTTTTGCGTGATTGCAGGTGAGCTAAAAACGAGCATTTACGCACCTATGCAAGACATCGCGCGTGAAGTAGTGCAAGACATCGGCTACACAGACGCGCTATATGGCTTTGACTACAAGTCCTGTGCGGTGCTAAATGGCATAGGCGAGCAAAGCCCTGATATAAATCAAGGCGTGGATAGAGAAGATGGCGAAATCGGTGCTGGCGACCAAGGGCTTATGTTTGGCTATGCGTGTAGGGAGACACCTAGCCTTATGCCACTGCCTATTTGGCTCTCACACCGCTTGACAGAGGGTTTGGCAGCCAAGCGCAAGGATGGCACTCTGCCGTTCTTGCGCCCTGATGGCAAATCCCAAGTAACAGTGCGCTATGAAAATGGCGTCCCAAAGGCTATCGATACGATTGTCATCTCCACCCAACATAGCCCAGAAACTGCGCAAAGCCACCTAAAAGACGCTGTGATTGAGGAAATCGTCCAAAAAGTCCTACCACGCGAATATCTAAGCGATAATATCCGCTACTTTGTCAATCCCACAGGCAAATTTGTCATAGGCGGACCGCAAGGCGATGCGGGGCTTACAGGGCGAAAAATCATCGTAGATACTTATGGCGGGAGCTGTCCGCACGGAGGCGGTGCATTTAGCGGTAAAGACCCTAGCAAAGTCGATAGAAGCGCGGCGTATGCGGCGCGCTATGTGGCGAAAAATCTCGTGGCAAGTGGCGTGTGCGACAAAGCGGTGGTGCAGCTAGCCTACGCTATCGGCGTGGTAGAGCCTGTATCGATTTTGGTAGATACGCAAGGCACGGGCAAGGTGGAAGATTCTGTGCTAACAGAATGCGTGAAAAACACCTTTCGCCTCACGCCAAAAGGCATCATCGAATCGCTTGACTTGCTCCGACCAATCTATCGTAAAACTGCGGCGTATGGACACTTTGGACGCGAACTAAGCGAATTTAGCTGGGAAAAAACCGACAAAATCGAAGCAATAAGGGATTTTTGTAAGATTAAATAAGGATTTAACTAAAAATGGAGGCGTAAAAAATGGAAGCAAGACCTACGGATATTTTGGGATTTTTAGGTAAATCACAAAACTTTCAATTTGTAGTCCCTGTATATCAGCGAATGTATAGCTGGGATATTAGGCATTGCGAAAAGCTATGGGAAGATATATTGAGAGTGGGCGCAAATGATAATGTGCTTATGCACTTCATTGGCTCGATAATGTATATCGGTGATAAACACTCTCAAACCGCGATAAATCAGCTCTCTGTCATCGATGGACAACAACGGCTTACGACTTTGAGTTTGCTTCTTATCGCGCTTAGCAATGCTATTGGGGAAAATGATGAGATTTTAGAAAAATTTTCAAAAACAAAAATCCGCAATCGCTACCTAATAAATCCCGATGAGAGAGAGCAAAAACGCTACAAACTCATTCTCTCTCAAACTGATAAAGACACGCTAATTTCTCTCATAGATGATAAACCACAGCCAAAAGAAATCTCTATAAAAATATTAGAGAATTTTGAATTTTTTAAAGAGAAATTAGAGAATGAGAATTTAGAAATCGTATGCAAGGGCATAAACAAACTCTCCATTATTGATATTTCGCTAGATAGAGAAAAAGATGAGGCACAGCTTATCTTTGAGAGTATGAACTCCACAGGAAAAGATTTAACACAAACAGATTTGATGCGCAACTATATCTTAATGGATTTGCCACCACAAAAGCAATCTCATCTTTATGAAACGCATTGGCGAGAAATGGAGCGTGGATTTGGACAGCAATATTATGGAGAGAAGTTTGACTTTTTTGTGAGAGATTATTTGACAATTAAAAACAACGGCAAAGTGCCAAATTTAAAGAAAATCTATGATTCATTTAAGCAATATCACCAAGATAATAATTTAGAAGTGGAAAATCTACTTATTGAATTGCAAAAATACGCGAAATATTATTGCAATATGGCTCTTAAACAAGAAAACGACAAAGAGCTATTAAGCGTGTTTGATGAGCTATCCAAGCTAGAAGCTGATGTCGTATATCCATTTTTGCTTAGGCTGTATGATGATTATATAAACAAGATTTTGGAAAAAAGTGATTTTTTGCATATTGTCAAATTGACAGGGAGTTTTATTTTTAGACGCGCAGTGTGTGGGATTCCCACCAATGGACTAAATAAAATCTTTGCGACTTTTGGGAATTTTATCAACCCGCAAAAATATATTGAGAGTGTGTTGGCGAGATTTTGCCTAGTAGCCTTTCCAAGCGATGAATCTTTTAGGGAAAATCTAATAAGCAAAGAACTTTATAACAAGTTTAAGCGGACAAATTATCTACTCTCAAAGCTAGAAAACTTCGGTAGAAAAGAAAAAGTAGATATAAACGAATACACCATAGAACACATTATGCCTCAAAATATAGATACCAGCGTTGCTTGGCAAAAAGAGCTAGGGGATAACTATGTCGAGATTCACGAAAAATACTTGCATTGTTTAGGCAATCTCACTCTAACAGGCTATAACTCGGAGTATTCTAATAAATCCTTTAGAGAAAAGCGGGATATGAAAGGCGGATTCAAACAAAGTCCCTTGAAATTAAATGAGGGGTTAGGGAATTTAGAATCTTTTGGGGAACAAGAGGTTCTAAAAAGAGCTAATGCGTTGGCAGATATGGCGGTGCAGATTTGGGAGTATCCAAAAATCGATAAAGAGATTTTGCAAAACTATAAAAATAAAAAGGAAAAAAGATTAGAATCTTACACACTTGAAAATCATAAATACTTAAATCAAAATGGCAAAAGTAGGAAGCTATTTGATGAGTTACGAAGTGGGATTTTATCACTTGATGAGGGAGTGCAAGAGGAGATTTTAAAACTCTATATCGCTTATAAATTCGATACAAATTTTGTGGATATTATCCCACAAGCTGAACGACTAAAACTAAGCATAAATATCTATAAACAAGATTTAGATGACCCAAAAGATTTAGCAATAGACATAGCGAGTAATCCAAAAGGGCAATGGGGAAATGGCAAGGTGGAGGTAATTTTAGATTCTATGGAAAAATTGCCGTATTGTTTAGGGCTGATACGACAGGCATTAGAAGCGCAACAATAGATTTGATTTTGTTAGATTGGGCTTTTGAAAGCGAGTTAGAATTTTAAATTCTCAAAGACAAATTTTAAATACAATTTAACTTAATAATTTACAAAATTTTGTCAAAAAGTTATTCTAAAATGTATTATAATACATTTTTAAGTTTTTATAATTTAAGGGGACATAAATGCTAATTGAATTTAGAGTAAAAAATTTTCACTCTATACAAGATGAGCAAGTGTTTAGCCTTGTGGCAAGTAGTCAAAAGCAACACGCAAATAACACCTTTCAAATCAAAAATGAAAAATTAACTTTATTAAAAAGTGTTGCGATTTATGGGGCAAATGCAGCAGGTAAGTCTAATCTCATCAAGGCTTTTGCCGTAATGAATGAGATCGTGATAAAAAGTGCGATAGCCCAAAGAAATGAGAAGTTACCAATCTTGCCTTTTTTGCTCGGGCAAAATAAAAACGAGCCAACAGAATTTGAAATGTCTTTTTTGACACAGGGCGTTAGATACAGATATGGTTTTAGTGCCACAAATGATAGAGTGCTTAAAGAGTGGCTTTTTGCCTATCCAAATGGCAGAATGCAACAATTTTTTTTAAGAACCTATGATGAAAAAAGTGGCGAATACATTTATGAGGATAGAAATCTAACAGGCGAAAAAAAGCTGTGGGAAAAATCCACGCGCGAAAATGCCCTTTTTTTATCTACCGCCATTCAGCTCAATAATCAGCAGTTAAAGCCTATTTTTGATTGGTTTTTTTTCCTTAATATCAGCACAAATTCGGGCGATTTTGCAAATTCTTTTAACATTACCATTGATACCTTTCAAAAGCAACCAAAAGAGCTAATCGACTATCTAAAAGCCGTAGATTTAGATATTGAGAATTTAAAAATTGAAAAGCAAGATTTTGAGCAAGAAGCACCATCAAATATCCCAAAAGAAATGAGAGAACAATTTAAGCAATTTAGCAAGGTTACGCGATTTAGGGTTAAAACTACCCATACAAATCAGCAAGGCAAACATATTGATTTTAACATAGAGTTAGAATCAGAAGGCACGCAAAAGTTTTTTACTTTTTTGGGACCCGTTTTAGAAACTTTGCGTAGCGGGCGAATTTTAATTATCGATGAATTGCACAATCATTTACACCCATCAATGACACGCTTTATCATTGAGCTTTTTCATAATGACAAAATCAACACCAAAAACGCCCAGCTTATCTTTACCACGCACGAAACTTCTGTGTTAAATAAAGATATTTTTAGAAAAGACCAAATCTATTTTTGCGAAAAACAAAACAAAGCCACCAAAATTTACTCTATGAGCGATTTTAAGGGATTACGCGAACATATCGACTATGAAAAATCATATCTGTTAGGAAGATTTGGAGCTTTGCCACGACTAAAAAGCATTAATGGCTAAAATGGGAACAGATGATTTGCATAAAAAATCGCTTATCAAGCGACCACAGCGCAATTTAAAACCCAACAAAGTTATTTTAATCGTATGCGAGGGTGAAAAAACAGAGAAAAATTATTTTCAAAAATTAAAAGAATTTTTAAGTCTTATAAGCGTTAGTATTGAGATTTTGCCAAGCCCACACCCAACGCCTATGCAAGTCATAAACTATGCAGAACAAAAAGCAAAAGAAATAGGCGAATATGATGAAGTTTATTGCGTGATTGATAGAGATACACACAGCGATTTTGATGAGGCATTAGCCAAAGCAAAGAGCATAAAATTGCAAGACGCTATTTTTGAAATTATCGTTTCAGACCCTTGTTTTGAGTTTTGGATATTGTTACATTTTGCAAAAATCACGCCAAATTTTCGTGCAACTAAAAGCCCTTGCAAAGAATTACAAAAACACAAAGATTTTAAGAAAAACTTGCCACATTACACAAAAGACTATGATTTTAAAGACATTATCGCTAGTCATTTACCAACTGCGATTAAAAATGCAAACGAAATAAATAATGTAAATCTACCAACAAGACAAACGCCATATACCGAAGTTGTTAATCTTGTAGAGAGATTGCAAACATTGGCAAAGCAATGATGATAATTTCATAAAACAAAAACACCAAAAGGTATCATACAATCGCTTGACTTGCTCCGCCCAATCTATCGCAAAACCGCAGCGTATGGACACTTTGGACGCGAACTGGGCGAATTTAGCTGGGAAAAAACCGATAAAATCGAAGCAATAAGGGATTTTTGTAAGATTAAATAGCGCATTAGGGTAGGGCACAAGCCCTACAAAAATAATGATAAAACTTGTGTTGAGCTTAAGAATCTAAGTTATAAATTTCTAAGTGGCTTTTAAAGATTCTCATATCATTTGTCCCAAAGGCTTGCAATAGTTTGTTTGCAAGGAATTTCGCTCTGTCTTCGTAGAGATAAATTTTAAACACACCATATTCTTGTCTGCCACTGACTTGTTCTTGCGGGCTTTGGAGCATTAGTGTAGAGGCGTATTTAGAGGCTTGATGATAGTAGAAGTCATCAAAGCCGTCCTCTAGTAGCATATCCACGATAGAATCTTTTAAATTATCCTTAAAGTAAATTTCTAACATAATTTCCATATCTCACCTCATACGCCAAATTTTTTCACAAAGAATCGGAAAAGCGGAGGCAACATCACTAATGTCAAAAATGATGAGGTAACCAATCCACCTAAAACCACAATCGCTAGTGGCTTTTGCACCTCACTTCCCACACCGCTTGAGAGGAGCATTGGCACAAGTCCAAGCCCAGCAATGCACGCCGTCATAAGCACAGGGCGCAATCGCCTCTTTGCTCCAATCACCACAGCTTCATCTACGCTTAACCCTTGCTTGAGTAATTGTAAGAAATATCCCACCATTACCACGCCATTAAGCACGGCGATTCCAAATAGGGCGATAAATCCTACGCTTGCTGGCACAGAAATATATTCCCCAGAGATAAAGAGTGCCACAAGCCCACCTGTAACGGCAAATGGAATATTAAGCAAGATAAGTAATGCCAGCGGAATGGACTTAAAGGTGAAAAAGAGGATAAAGAAAATTGCTAAAATGCTCAATGGAATAACGGTTGAGAGACGCTTTGAGGCGCGTTGTTGATTCTCAAATTGCCCGCCATATACGATTGAGTAGCCATCTTGGAGCTGGACTTGCTCGGCAATTTTTTGCTGTGCCTCTTGCACGAATCCGCCTAAGTCCCTATCACGCACATTTGAACGCACGACATTATACCTTTGTGCCCCCTCTCGCTGTATCTGCACTGGACCATCGATTTCTTCAATCTCTGCAATCGAGCTAATTGGGGTTGGTGAGCCGTTAATAGAGCTCATTTCAAGGCTTTTTAACCGCGTAACATCAGTGGCAAGCTCTCTGTCTTGTCTAATGATAACGGGGATTCTCGCGTTGCCTTGTGGGATATACTCTACCATTACGCCCTCTAGCGCGCTTCTCATAAATTTTGCAAATTCATCGCTAGTAATCCCCATATTTGCCATAATAGCGTTATAAGGCGTGATATGGAGGTAATTTATGCCTTGATTGAAAGTTGTAAAAGTTTCTTCTGAGCCATCGATATTTTTAAGTATGTCTAGAATCTGCGCACTTAGTCTATTAAGCTCATCTATCTCATATCCAAAGATTTTAATCGCCAAATCCCCACGCACACCTGTGAGCATTTCAGAGATTCTCATATCGATAGGTTGCATAATCGCTAAATTCATACCCTTAATATCATCAAGCACTTCACGGATTTTATCGATATTTTCTTCCATATTTTTTGATTCCCATTCATCTTGGGGTTTAAAAGATATGAACGCATCGCTTTGATTTGGTCCTGCTGGGTCTAGCCCCACTTCATCTGCGCCAATCCTTGTAACCACACTCTTAATATCAGGCACACGCGAGAGGAGCTCTCTTTGTAGGATTAACATTAGCTTTTTGTTTTCTTCTAATGAGATAGATGGTGGTCCCTCGACATTGATAACTATATCGCCCTCATTTAGTGTAGGCATAAACGCACTCCCTATGAATGGGAATAAACTAAGACTAAGGAACAAAAATGCGATTGCGCTAAAAAATACGGTTTTAAAGCGAGTAAGCGAAAAATGCAAAATGGGGTCATACATTCTATGGAGGAATTGTGTGAGTTTGGTTTCTTTATGTTCGCTTACTTTAAGCACAAACGAGCTAATCACAGGGATAACCGTCATTGAAAGGATTAGACTTCCTAGCAGGGCAAAAACTATCGTTTGTGCTAGTGGGATAAAAAATTTCCCCTCCAAGCCCTCAAGTGTGAGAAGCGGGGTAAAAAATATGATAATGATTAAAATACCACTAAACACAGAGACAGAAATTTCACTACAAGAGCGATAAATGGTGTGGAGTTTGGGTGAATTTTTACTTAAGCTTAGTCGCTCAAAGGCATTTTCTACCACCACCACAGCGGAATCCACCAAGATTCCAATAGCAATGGCAAGTCCTCCTAGGCTCATAAGGTTTGCCGAGATTCCATACTCTTTCATCAGCACAAATGCCACAGAGATACTCAAAGGTAAGATGACACTCACAGCCACCGCTGCACGCACATCGCCGAGGAATAAAAATAGCGTAACGATAATAAGCACAATAGCTTCAGCCAAAACTTTTACGACATTATTTACCGCTTTTTGCGTAAGCTCCGAGCGGTCATAGAATATGCGTAGCTCCACACCATCTGGTAAATTTGGCTTTAAGGCTTCCATTTTTATTTTAATCTCATCAATCGCATCGCGCGCATTCGCACCTTTAAGCGAGAGCACAAGTCCCTGTGTGGTCTCGCCTACACCATCAATGACTACGAGCCCAAGTCGCGTAAGTGAAGATTCTATAACGCGACAAAAATTTCCAATTTTCACAAAGCCATATTTAGTAACAATGGGGATTTCTCGGATTTGTTCCACACTCAGTGAGGCAGTTTGGATTTTTACTAAAAATGTCTGTCCATCTCTATCCACGCGTCCCGCACCCTCATTTTTGAGGTTGGCACTTAGAGCGTCTTCGAGATTAGAAATACTCAAACCAAATCGAGCCATATCATCAAAGTCTGGCACTACGGCAATCGCACGCGCATATCCACCAAGTCTATTGACATCAGCTACGCCCTTTGTGTTGCGCAACATAGGGCGAATGGTGAAATCTAGGAGCTGTCGCTTCTCTATCTCGCTAATATCCCCCTCAATAGTAAACATAAACATATCGCTCAATGGCGTTACGATAGGGGCAAGCCCGCCACTTACTTCTTTTGGTAAATCAGCCATTGCCATTGTGAGCTTTTCATTTACCATATTACGCGCGAGGTAAATATCCGTCCCGTCATTAAAATCAATGGTAATATCCGCTATGCCGTATTTAGAGAGTGAGCGCAGGTTTTTTTGATTAGGTAATCCAAGTAGCTCTAATTCTAATGGGCGCACTACGCGGTTTTCCACCTCTTCTGGTGCCATACCGGGTGCTTTTAAGATGATTTTTACTTGTGTGGAGGAAATATCTGGGAACGCATCAATAGGAATGGTTACAAAGCTATATGAGCCAAAAAAAAGCAGTGCCAACGCACAAATGACGACCATTAGTCGCTGGCGCAATGAAAATTCTAATATTTTGGTAAGCATTGGTTAATCCGCGCTTCCAAGTCCGCTCATAATGCCTTGCAGGACAATGATTGAGCCTGTGGCAACTTGCGTGTTATTTTTTATCGCTCCCTTAGGGACTACAAAGGCACTATCGTGCTCTTCTTGGATTTTGATTTTTGTAGGTTGGAATCCATTTTTTGTCCTCACAAAGGTAACAAAATCATTCCCCACTTTAATCACCGCAGATGATGGGACAAGTATCGTGCCTTTAGGAAGTGCACCATCAATATAGACATTTATCATTTCCCCCACTTTGAAATCTTTTGCAGTGATTTTAGCGGTGGCTAAAATAGTGTTGGTATTTTTATCAATTACCACAGACATAGATTCAATATGTCCTATTTTTCGTCCCTTGTTATCAAAGAGATTGTCGCCCTTTGCCACGGTTTGAGCGAGGTGAGCTGGTATGCGAATGCGCCCTAAAAGTGTGCTTTGCTCTAGTGAAATTCTCACATAGGGCGTAAAGGCATTGATTTTTTGCCCGCTTTGATAAGGAGCGACAGAGAGCACACCACTTGCCTTTGCCACGATTGGGAATCCATACTCACCCTGCTTGCCAGATTTCATAAAAGATTCACTCACGCCTAATAAATCAAGTTTAGCAAAAGTTTCGTTGTATTTGAGTTGGAGTTCGTTCATTGTGAGGTAGCTTAGTTGATATTCGCGCTTAGAAATAACCCCACTTTTATACAGCATTTTGTCTTTTTGTTCGTTTTCTTGGGCGATTTTTAACCTCTCTCGTGTGTTGGTAAAGTCAAAAAATAGCGTGCTTAACTCATTTGAGCTAATATCACAAATCAAATCCCCCTTATTTACACGCTCCCCTTCGCGTTTATACACATTTACCACCACGGTTTCAAAGCTCGAACTCTGTGCGACAGAGGTCTTATCATCAAAATCAATAAGTGCGTTAAATGGAATCCCCTTATCTCCGTGCTCTCTATCTGTGAGCGTGATGAGTGATATGCCATTTGTTTTCATCGCTGATTCACTCATAACTACTTCATCATATCCCCACAAAGACACGACAAGCGCACACACAAAAACAATCTTTTTCATTTTTACTCCTTTGGCGTAAGGTTATATAGCGGTAGATTAAGCACTTGGGCTAACGATTCTTCAAGCATTGCCAAAGTGTTAATATACTCTTTTTTCATTTCGATAGTATAAATCATAGAATCCAAATGGTTGTTTCTAATGGTTAAATATTCAAATACGCTTGTTTTCCCAGCTTCATAGCCAATTTTGTTGATTTGAGAGAGTTCGCGTTTGTTATCTTCATCATTTTTTGCCAGCGTTATAGCCTTGCGTTTGGAATCTAACTGCTCAAGGTAGGAATATGCAGTGTTTTGCAATGTATTTTCTAAGATTTCGCGCTCACGCATTGAGCCACTTTGTAACGCAAGATACATTGATTTTTGATTACCATATCTAGTGGTAAGTGGGATAGGGATTTTTACTTTTACGCCTATGCCATTATTTGATTCCCCAACGATTGTCCCCACGCCTACTTCGATAGCATCTAGCCTTGAGCGCGAAGCTGCTTTTGCCATATTTTCAAAATCCTTAATATCAAGTGTTACTATATCCATATATAGAGAGTTTTGTATGCTGGATTCTATGTTTAAACTCGTGGAATCTAAATAATCAAAATTTAGCCCACTCACTTCAATATCCTCAACCTCACGGCTTAGTCCAAGTGCTACTCTAAGTGAGTTAAGCGAGTTTAAAACAAGTCTTTTGCTATTTTCAAACATTACTTGCACGCCTAGATAATCGCTCCTAAAAAATAGGTATTGCGATTTTGAGATTCTCCCTGCGTCATAGCGCACCTTAGCTATATCAAGTTGCTCTTTTGCATTATTTAACCTATTTTTATAGACATCAAACTGCTCTTTTTGCGCGAGGTATTCTAAATACATACGCTTAAGCCCGATAATAGTGAGTATTTTAGAGAGTTCATAACTTTTGCTTTGACGCTCATAGCGAGTTTTATACATTTGCCTTAAAATACTTGAGACCCAAGGAAGTCGCGGAGCAATCATCACATATATTTCGCTTTCTTGTTCTTTGCCACCAGCTGGAGATTTTGTTTGTTGTGAAGTGAAGTCAAGGTATGGTGAGTTCCACGACCTAGCGAACTTCCCCTCATATATGAGACTTTGTTTTTGTGCTTGGGATTTGGCAAGGATAGTGGAGTTGTGTTCGGCGGCTTGTATAAAGTCCTCAATGCTTAGTGTAACTCTATTTTTCTGCTCTTGTTTTTCTGCGCTTAGCACTAAGGTTTGGCTTGCTAACACGATACACCAAAATACGCCCCAAAGACATTTGCCTATCGACCCCACTCTCACCTCCGTTGATTTATAAAGATTTTCTAAAATCCCTAAAAATTTGCATTCCCTAAGAATCCTAGCATTTTATGAGCCAAAAAAGGTAAATGCAAACACACCTAAATAAATCCCTCGCTTCTAAAATAGGATAAAACTTCCTTATACACGCCTTTTTTGAAGTGTGTAATATAGGCAAAAAGTTCTTTGTATGAGACGAATTTGTATTCATTAAATTCTGGTTCTTGTGTTTGGAGATTGATTTTTGCTCCACTTTGTAAGCATACAAGGAAGTATTTTTGAATCTGTCCATCGTAAGGATACATTTTTTTGCTAATGCTTTCAGGGAAATCGTATTTCACCCAATCGTTGTGCTGGGCTAGGATTTTTACTTCATCTGTGCCAATTTCTTCTTTTAGCTCTCGTAATAATGCTTGTTCGGGTGTTTCTCCCTCATCAATTCCACCTTGTGGGAACTGCCACGCACCTTTTAAATCACTTCTATGGGCGATGAAAAATTCGCACTCACTTGGATATTTTGGCGAGAGAATGACTGCAGCGACATTTGGACGATATTTTTTTTCTTTGTTTTCTTGCATTGTTCCCCCTTGTTTTTAAGATATTATAATGTATTTTTATTTACAATTTGTTATTTTAACGCTTCTCGCTAAGCCATAGTGTAATTTCATCAGCAAGGAGGAAATCTCTGGCTACCGCCATATTTTTTATCCCATTTTTTTGTATATATATTTGATTAGATTCTACGAGGATTTGGAGATTTTGTGGATTGAGCATTTGGCAATCCACTCCCACCTCACAACGCAATCCAAGCATAATTTCTTCAAAGTCTAAATCCTGTTTGCTTAAAATTTCTTTTTCCCTAAAATGTGGATTGTTGATATATTCTTGGAGTGTGGTATTTGCTTTGTAACGCACATTTTCAATCCTCCCAACCGCTCCACACCCACAGCCTACATACTCTTTGCCCTGCCAATAAGCAAGATTGTGCTTGCAGGTGTAGCCATCTTTTGCGTAGTTTGAGACTTCATATTGTCTAAACCCTTGCGTAAAAAATCGCTCTTTGAGTATTTGTGCTTGAGTTACGCAATCTTGGCTAAGATTCTCTTTTGGTGGTGATTTAAGCGCAAATCGCGAGCCCTCATCAATGCTTAGGCAATATGCTGAAATATGCGTTAATGGGAGCTTTGCGAGATTATCACATTCGCTTTGTATGAGTGCTTCATCATCAAGTGGTGTGCCAAAGATAATATCGCAATTTATGTTTTTAAACCCGCTTTTTTGCGCATTTTCAAATGCTTGAAAAATATCTTTAATGCAATGTTCGCGCTCTAAAAATGCAAGTTTTTTTGCATTGAAACTTTGCACACCTATGCTTAAGCGATTTGCTCCCATTGCGATTAAATCCTCACACCAAGAACGCGTGATGAGATTGACATTCCCCTCTATGCTAATCTCGCATTGCGAATCTAAAAAATCCTTAAAGCAGGCAAAAACCTTTTGATAAAATGTGGAATCTAGCACATTTGGCGTGCCTCCACCGATAAAGACACTTTGAAGTGTTGTATTTGGCTCGCGCTCTTTAAGTGTATTGAGTGAGGCTGTGATGTCTTTGCAAAGCGCATTTATATAAGGCGTGTAAGATTCTTGTTTGCTGACAAAAGAATTAAACGCGCAGTAGCCACATTTAGAGTTACAAAATGGAATGTGAATGTAGAGTTGCAAGTTTCCCCTTTTTTGCTAAAATTTTGCTAATGAAATGTTGCGTAAGTTTTGCAAATCATCACAAAAAGTGTAGCATTTTAGAATCTATGAAGCATAAAGTAAGCCGATGAAAAAAATCTTTTGTTTTGTTGCGTGTGTGATTTCTTATACGGTTGGTGTAGATTCTACGCACGCTATCGCGCTTTTTGGCACGCCAAAATATCCAAAAAACTTCACCCATTTTGAATACGCTAATCCTAATGCAAAACAAGGTGGCACTTTGCGAAGTCATCAAGTGGGGAGTTTTAACTCGCTTAATCCATTTGTGCAAAAGGGCAACGCAGAGGGCAATATTTTAGCCTTAGTGTATGATACACTTGGCGTGGGTAGCCTTGATGAGGCGGCTACGGAGTATGGATTGATTGCAAAGGAGTTTATTATAGATTCTAAGGGATTTTACTTAGAATGCCATTTGAATGAAAACGCACGCTTTAGCGATGGTGTGAAAATAACCGCCCAAGATGTGAAATTTAGCTTTGAGACATTAACAACGCTTGGTAAAATCGAATATCAGCGGTATTACGCAGATGTAGAGCGTGTGGAGATTCTCTCTACTTTTAAAGTGCGCTTTTATTTTAAAAACAACCAAAACTCCGAATTACCCCTTATTTTAGCGCAACTTCCTATTTTGCCAAAGCATATTTTTATGCAGGGAGAGAAAAATACTTTTGGGGAAAATCCCTTGCAAAATCCTGTGGGAAGTGGAGCATACAGCGTGGAATCTTATGATGTAGGGCGCAAAATTGTTTTTAAAAAAAATCCACATTATTGGGCGAAAAATCACCCTGCACGAAAGGGATTTTTTAACTTTGAAAACATTATAATCGAGTATTACAAAGAGCCCGTAATCGCGCAACAAGCGTTTTTAGCTGGAGAGTATGATTGGCGCGTGGAGAGTAGCGCGAAAGTGTGGGCGAAAGATTATCAAAGCAACAAAGAGAATCTCCTCTCAAAAATAGTCATTCCAAACAAACTTCCAAGCACATTTCAAGGATTTTTCTTTAACACCAAAAATGAATTTTTTGCCAATCCCCTCGTGCGTGAGGCGATTTTTTATGCGTTTGACTTTGAGTGGAGTAATGTCAATTTGTTTTTTAATCAATATGAACGCACAATTAACATTTTTGATAATTCGCGTTTTGCTTCTAGTGGGATTCCTAAGGGATTAGAGCGACATATTTTAAGTCAATTAAAACTCAATGATACGCGCATTTTAGGACAGCATTTTATTGTCCCGCGCACGGATTTTGCCCTGCCTGCAAATATACAATCTGGCTGGATAAATTGGCTTGGGGTAAAGCATTTGGATAATGCAAAGGTTATGGGGCAAGACAAAAGAGAGAATCTTAAATACGCAAGCGCACTTTTAGCCAAAGCTGGATTTAGATTCCAAAATGGTTATCTTGTGGATTCTCAAGGCAAGCGGTTGGCGTTTGAGATTCTTATCAATTATGACGGGTTTGAGCGTATTTGTCTGCCATTTATGAAAAATCTCCAAAAACTTGGCATTGAAGTCAAACTTACCAAAGTCGATGATACGCAATACACTAATCGCTTGCGAAATTTTGAATATGATATGGTGGTTGAGCTTGTGGGGCAGAGCTTAAATCCGGGCAACGAGCAGAGGTTTTATTGGGGGAGTGAAGCAGCGCGAAATGCTGGAGGGCGAAACTACGCACGCATTGAGGATAACAATGTCGATAGACTTATCGAGGGGCTTATCAACGCAAAGAGCGAAGAAGAGAAAATAGCTTATGGCAGGGCGTTAGATAGAATCTTGTTATGGGGATTTTACACGATTCCGCATTTTCACGCTAAGGGCTATCGCGTGGCGTATTGGAATGACAAAATCGCTATGCCAGCAATCGCACCAATATACGGATTTGACCCATATTTATGGTGGGCGAAATGAATACAAACATCCATAAAAACGACAAAAACATCAATGCAAACGATATAAAAGCCCCACAAATAGCAATTTTTGGCGGGAGCTTTGACCCATTTCATAATGGGCATTTAGCGATAGTTGAGCAGTTTTTAGGACATTTTTGTGTCCAACATCTTTTTTTGCTTCCCACATTTTGCTCGCCTTTTAAGAATCAAAGTGCATTGAGCCCACAAACACGACTAGCGATGTGTGAGCGCATAGCCACGCACATTAACGCGCAAAACAACACACAGATTCTCAAAGTATGTGATTTTGAAATCACGCAAAACAGGGTAACTTATAGCATTGAGAGTGTGAAGTTTCTCTCTCAAACGCAAGGCGTGCAAAAGCTGTATTTTTTGCTCGGGTTTGATAGTTTTGTCTCTTTGGGGCAGTGGAGAGAGATTGATGAGCTTGCTAGGCGCGTAGAATTTGTGGTATTTGGCAGAGATGGTGCGAGTGAATCGGACTTTACACACGCTTTGGAGGAACTTTGTGTGCGATTAGATTCTCCAAATCCACAAAGCACGCAACCAAGTCCAAAGCATTCAAAGATTTTGCGCGCGCATTTTTTGCCTCTAAGCCACCATATCGCCTCCTCATCACTTAGGGAGGATTTGGTGCGATTTGGGGTGGAGCGCATTATGGGGCAAATTCCGCCACCACTGCATAGCTTACTACGAGAATCTGCTATAATAGCGCGATAATTTGATTACACAAGGATAAAAATTGGAAGTAAAAGATAAAGTGCAAGACATTATCACGCTCTTAGAGGAGAAAAAGGGCGAGGACATTTATGTCGGGGATATGCGCGAGAGGGAATACTTAGTAGAGTTTGTCATCATCGTTACGGCTATGGCTGGCAAGCATTCCTATGCGTTGCTTGATTATCTTAAAAGTGAGCTAAAGGAGAGGGGTGTGGTGTTTTACGCCACTGATGAGGAGAGTGAGGATTGGCTTATCGCGGATTTGGGCGATGTAATGGTGCATATCTTTACGCATAATCACCGCGCGAAGTTTAATTTAGAGGAATTTTTATCAACTTTACCAAAGCGCGTGTAATGTAACTGCTACTCCATCAAAAACTTGTATTCATAGATTTTTGGTTCGATTTTTTGGGCGAGGTTTGCAAGGGCTACATTTAGGCTAGACATAAGCGCGTTAAAATACTCATCTTTGCTTGTGGCGTTTAGCTTGCCTTTTTTGTTTTTGCCATTTTCGCCCTCTTTTTCGCTTATTTTGCGTCCTTTGAAAAACTCTTTTATATCATAGAGGCTTGCATTTGGATTGTAAGGTGCGTAGGGGTTTGCTAGGCTTTGTGGAGATTTTTTATCACTTGCAGTTGCGTGATAATATCGCCAAATCTCTCGCCCTGCGTTAAATACGGCTTGCGCTTCCTTGCTAAATGCTAGTGGCTTTGTGGGGATAAAGTCGCGCGATTGCTTATAAAGGTTTAAAGAATCTTGTGATTTTTGGGAATCTATTTTGATTTTGCCATTGATAAAGCGCACTATAAAGTCGCTAGCAAACGCGCTTTTTGCTCCGACTTCTTTTTCGCTAAATGGGATAAAATGGTTTATAAATCCGCTATTGTTGTCATACTGAGCTTGCGAAGCAAGCGAAGTATCTCTATTGTTTTTGTTTTGAGATATTTCGCTTCGCTCAATATGACAAGAAATGCGATTTTGGGAGTGAAAAAGCGCGAAAGCAAGGCAATCGTTGTGAAATTCTGTGTCCTGTTGCCATTTTTTATTTGGATACAAAAATTGGTCTCTGTCATTTATCCACGAGGCTTTTATCGCTTGACGCACCGCGAAATATACGCAACCAACAGCAAAATTTTTCGCGCTCATAACCCAAAAATTAAAATGCTCAATTCCCTTTTTCTGCGAAATATACATTTGGTTGTTGTGCTGAAAATCTGGTGATGGATTACATAAATATCCTAAAAATTTATCTTTATTAGATTCCGCGCTTTTATTGTCAAATTGTTTTATCCATTTATTGATGCTCTCCTTTGGATTTGCTTGCAATTTCTTTTTGCCTATTTTTTTATTGCTGTCATTAAAAATATCCACTTTTATTTTTTTGATTTCTTTTTTATCGCCTAGATTCCACACCAAAAAGCCGATAGGGAATTGCCCTTTGACATTATCAAACGAATAAGCAGGACAAATAAAACCTTTCAAAAATTTTGCTTGAAAGGTTTCTCTAAATTTTATAAAATTTGTAGAATTGACATATTTTAGCGTAGAAAAACTCCCCAAAATGCAGTTTGAAATCTCTTTATAAATTCGCATAAAAAACTGCGCGAAAAGCTCATTATTTGCCTTGCCTAGCTCATCTTTATATCGCTCGCAAATCATATTCTCTCGCGCAACTTTTGCTTTATTTTTTCCCGTTCCTGCGGGAGTTTTGCCCGAAGTTGCCTCCGCATACGGCGGATTGATAAAAATCACTAGCTTTTGTGGCGTATTTTTGATGATATGTTGCAGGGATTTTGGGAGTTTGGATTCTGCGATGATTTTGCCATTTTTATCCACCGTGTCAAACAACTCATCATTGAGAAAATCAAAAGCAAAAATATGCTCCTCGCAGAGATTTGCGCCATTTTGGATTCTCTCTTTCATTATGTCTATGTCGGCTTTATCTATCGTGCTTGCGTAAATTTTGTATTTATCGCTTAGATTTGCAAGCAGATTGCCAGTCCCTGCGGCACAATCCCAAATATAATACTCCTCCTGCCAATCCTCCCCTAAGGCTAACGCTAGATAATCTTGTGCTTTTTGCACCCATATTTGTGGCGTGAAAAATGCTCCCTTGCGCTCGCGTATGTCTTGAGGCACGAGCAAATCACGCCGCTTAATGATATAATCCCAAAACTCCTCTTTAGGCGGTCGCTCATAGATATTCCAAAACTTGCTATGCGCTTTTTGAGAATCTTTGAAAAACACTTCGCTAATATTTAGCCTGCCACTTTTTAGCTTCTCTAAGGCGATACGATAATGGTCTTTATCAAGCAAGATTCTAAGATTTTCATAGATGGCTTTGGTGGTATTATCATAGCTTAGCAAATCGGCTAGATAAAAATCGCTATCTAAAATCTCTGGCTTCTCTGCCTCCCAATCAATGCTAATGCTAGGCTTTACGCACGCTAGCCATTTGGTATAAATAGCAATAAAGTTGTTTTTGGTTATGGGGATTTTGGAGAGATTTTTGTTGCTTAGCGTGAAATTAGTGGCGATGAAATTTTCTAGCTCTGCCCTGTCTTGCCCAAAATCAAAAATAAGGCTTTTTGATTCTAGTAGGCTTTTGATTTTGGCGTGGAGTTGCTTAAATTCTTTGGTGGTGTAATCGCTTGGAGCTACATTCCAATTAAAATCATTTTGGCTAAAAATGCTCATTATTTCGTGGTATTGGATAAAAGCGATTTTCTCACAATCAAACGCACCCAAAAACGCAGGAGGTAGCATATCCTCATACAAATCGGCTTTGCCGATAGTCAAAATCAGCTGGACAAATGAGGCGTAAATATCGCTTTTGCCCTTTTTTGCTTCTGCCCAAAGAAAATGCAAAGATTCTGTGTCGTATCGGTAGCTTATACAAAAATCGATTTTGCCAAAAGGCTCGTAATCAAATGGTGCAAAAAACTCCTTTGCTACGCGCGCTTTGAGTGCTTCTTCGCTAATATCAAGTGGGAAATATGTTTGCATTTGCTAGCCTTTACATTTAAAATCTTGTCATTATAACGAAATTTTTAGCCTAGATTTGTCCTGCTAAATCGTGGCATTCATAGTCCCAAAAGTTTTGCCAAAAAGTCGTGTAAGGATTCTTTGCTTAATTCATCGCTTGCGACATTTACTACGACATCTTCTAGCTTGGCGTAAAAATCGCTTGGTAGATTTTGCGGTGCATTTAGCTTGATAAATGCTTTTGCTAGGTAAATCGCGCTTCGTTTGTTGCCATCTAAAAATGGGTGGAATTTCACACAGCAAAAGATTAAATGAGTGAGTTTATCTAAGAAGCTAGGGTAGAAATCATCATTTTGTATATGCTCTAGCGCGGATTCTAAATAGGCTACACGCGATTTATCAAAGCCATTTAGCCCGCCCATTGTATCCATAATATCATCGTGCAAAGCGATAACATCATCAAGTGAGAGGTATTTCATTTATCTTTTAGCCTCTCAAATACCGCGTAATTTTGAGGTTTTTTTAAATCCTCTAGCATTTCTTTTTGCAATGCTTTAAAATCAAAGCTTTCCTTTTTATCGATTGTGTTGCCCTCTTTTTGTGTGATTGTGGCATTTGCAGTTTTTGCCATTTTGACAAAATCTGGCAAAAATTCTTCTTTGACATTTTCTATAACTAAAGTCATTTGACACTCCTTTAAATTTTAAAATCTTGTCATTATAGCCAAATCTTTAGCCAACCTGCTTTTTAGCGCACTTTCCTACTCAAACTCCCTAAATACCGCGCCTATGTCAAGTCCGTTTATCACTTCGCTCCCGCGTTTTTCTAAGATTCCTTGTGCGCCATCGATTAAATCCCTGCTAGAAATCCCGTGCGTGATAGAAATCTTTGCCTCCAAATACGCGCTCAAATGGTCGCACGCTTTTAAAAATTCCCCGCAAATTGGCTCGTATTCATCAGCGTTAAATCGCGAAAAAAGCTCCTCGCTCGATTTTGCATAATGCGCAAAGCATTCGATTTTGTAGCGATTGGCAAATTCATTTTGCGTGAAATACACAATATCATCTTTGATATTTTCTGGCACTTTTGAGAGGATTTTCTCCTCCACCGCTTCAGCTTCGATTTGCTTTATATACTCATCTAGTCCTAGCACATTGTGCTTTATGGGCGAGATTATGTCGCGGGTTAGCACTTCTGGCAAATCGTGGAAAAGCCCGCAAAGAAAGTGATTTATCCGCATCGCTTTGCACGCGCCTAAATCTAGGCTTAGCAAATACGCACTTAGCGCGACTACGAGCGTGTGTCCTAGCACGGAGGTTTCGGGGATTCTAGGGGTTTGACTCCATCGCTTTTGAAATCGAAGCTGCCCTAGCATAGTGATGAGTTCGCGCACATCTTCATAGAGTGCGATTTGCTGCATTCCCGCTAGGTGATAATGCCCCTCGACTTGCTTGTCGATGATTTTTTTGATATTTTGCACATCATACATTTTGGTGTTAAAGTGATAAATAATGTCAAATTCCCATTTTGACGCGTAATAATGCGCCGCTTGCAAAATCTCACTCTCTAAAGATTTGCCACGACTAATGTGCGCGCTATGCTGGCTAGCAACTTCGCTTGAAATATGTTCGCTAGAAGTGAGATACTCGCCCATATTGTCAAAAAAATTATATGCTCCCAAATCAGATTCTAGATTTGCCAAAGTAAATTTCACTAGCTCTTTGTTGTGCCGAGTGATGAGCTTATGAAACACAGGGGGTTTAATGTCAGTCAAAATCACGCGCTCAAAAAACTCATAGCAAAACTGCAAAATAAGTCGCTCCCAATCGATTGTGGCATTGTGGAAATGCTCCTCATAGCGTGCAAGCAAGTAGGCAATCACCATTTTGTGTGCTTGCTTATCTAGCTCGACAAACTCCACAGGGCAGGCTTGGTCATTCCACCGCCGAATCGATGCGGCGGTAAAGATTTTGCGCAAGAGGGAGGTTTTAAGACGCGGGGATTTTAGGGATTTGGTATTCATTTGCGGGTTTTTATTTTTTATAGTAGTTGCCCTCAATCCCTACACAAGTTTGCTTACACTCGCCCTTTGTGCATTGAGTTTCACATTGCGCAGCTTGATATGAGCCTATGGGCTTTTTCTTCGCACACGCACTAAGGGAAATCCCCAACGCCACGACACCAAATAAAATCATTGCTTTTTTCATTTTGCACTCCTTAAAAGGTAATTTACCTTAGATTCTAGCAAATTTTATTCTTACTTTGTAGAATCTGTGTTTCAACATACCATAAAATCCATTCTAAAAGTAGTATCGTTTATCGTTTGCTTAGATATATATGATTTAATAGAGTAAATTTACACAATAAGGAGTTTGTATGGAAGTGATATATCCCTATCTTGTGATTGTGCATTTGTGTTGCGCTATCATTTTCGTAGGATTTTTATTTACTGATGTGGTCATTTTAGGATATGTGTTTAAGCGATTAGACGAGCAAAAGGCACGCGAGGTAAAAAGTCTTTTAGGAAGCATTGAGACAAAGATAATGCCACCTTGCTTGCTTTTGCTTATTTTAAGTGGTGGGGCTATGCTCTCTAGCTATATTGGCGGGGATAAGGGATATTTTGAAAGTCCATTCCAAACATTGCTTATTATAAAGGCAATTTTTGCGTTGAGTATTTTTGGCTTAGCGGCATTTTCGCTTTCAATGTATTATATCTTTAAGCGTCCAAATCCACTTGGCAAATATACACACCCCATTGTTTTTGGCATTGCTGTAATTGTCGTGTTGTTGGCGAAATTTATGTTTATAGTGTGAGTGAAGTTTAATTAAAAAATGTTAAGTAAGAGTGGAAGTTATTAAGCGCGTTTTACGCATTTAATGGATTTTTGGCTACTTTGTGCCCACGATTACCGAAGTTGCTTTGATGATTGCATAGGCTTCTTTGCCTACACTTAAGCCCAACTCGCTAATAGATTCTAGTGAAACGGTCGCACTAATAGTGTTGCCATCACTAATGTCGATTTTCACAATGGCATTTACTGAACCCTTTTGAATGTCTGTGATTTTGCCTTTAATTTGATTTCTTGCGCTGATATTCATTGCAATCTCCTTTTATGTTAAATTTGTTGCTTTTGTGGGGCAACTTGGAGATTGTAAATTAAGAAAGTTAAATATATTAAAAAACATAAATTGATTTTGCTTGGTTTTTGATGCAGTGTAGGAATCTCGCATTGCGATGATTTCTGCACGATAGATTTTTGCGGTTTGGAAGATTCTCTAAATTATGTGTAATTTAAGAGAATCTGTATTGTATTGTTTATCCAAGTGCTTTGAGTGCGTATTTCTCACCTAGCTCATACGCCTTTTTATTGACTTCTTGCACTTTAGCTGGGACTTTTTCTAGCATTGTGTGGAATACAAGGTCTCTATCCACGCATTTTGTCATTGTTACGGTGATTGCTAATGCCACGACTGATTGCGTTACGACATTTCCCACTTCTTCTTTAGCAATGCTAATGATTGGAATCTCATAGATTCTATATTTTTTCTTATCCTCATCACTTGGATGCACGAGGTTGGATTCTACCACGATGATTCCGCCTTCTTTGACACCACTTTTAAACTGCTCGTAGCTCACTTGTGCGGTTGAGAGCATAAAGTCAATTTCACCCTCATCGGCATAAGGATATAAAATCTCATCGCCATCAAGCAAAATATCCACCTTAGTAGGACCACCACGCACTTGAGAAGTATAAGTAGAAGCCTTCACGCCAAAGCCTTTATCTTTAATCTTTGCCTCCGCGAGAATCTCCCCCGCAAGTAGCACGCCTTGACCGCCCACACCTGTAAAACGAAGTTGATGTTCCATTTTAATGTCCTCCTTGAGCTTGCGCTTTTTTAATGACTTCATCATAAGCCTTGCAGTATTCCATTTTTCCTGTTTCGTGCTTTAACACACCTGTTGGAAATTTGTCTATTTTTTCCTCATCGCTAAGCGTGTCGTATTTATTTTTAGGGACAATGCGAGATTCTATCCACTCAAGCATTTTGGTTGCATCGCCCATTTTGTTTTTACGCCCAAGATTGATGTGGCAGTTACTATGCACTTCAAAGAAGCTAAAGCCCTCGTGTGCGAAGCCCTCAACAAAAAGTTTCTCTAACTTTTTAGGCGTTAAAATGCTCTCTCTCCCTACAAAAGTCGCACCAGCAGACATCGCAAGCTCGCAAGGATTAAACGAATTGTCAATGTTACCGTATTGCGCTGTAACCGTCCAAAAGCCTTTTGGCGTAGTTGGCGAGGTTTGTGAGTTTGTGAGCCCATAGATAAAGTTGTTAATCAACACGAGGTTAATGTCAATATTGCGCCTGCACGCGTGAATGGTGTGATTCCCACCAATCGCCATAGAATCGCCATCACCAGAGATGACAATGACCTTTTTATCAGGGTTTGCAAGTTTAATCCCCGTAGCATACGCTAGTGTCCTGCCGTGTGTAGTATGCACGGTGTTACAATTCACATAAGATGAGAATCTCCCGCTACAACCAATCCCACTGACGATACACACATCGTCCATTTTCCACCCAAGTGAATCAATCGCCCTAATCACAGACTTTAGCACTACTCCATCTCCACAGCCCCAGCACCATAGTGTGGGCATTTTGTCCATTCGTAAGTATTCTTCGTAATTAAATGCCATTTTACAACTCCTGTATTTTTTTGATGATTTCGCTAGGAGATATGCTCCTGCCGTTTGCTTTGCCTAAAAAGGCTACTTTGCGACATAAAATGCGCTCAATTTCTTCGAGGTATTGTCCTTTGTTTAACTCGACTACGAGGATTTTTTGCACTTTTTTACCTAGAGATTCTAGCTGTTTGCGTGGGCTAGGCCAAATTGTGATAGGGCGGAACATTCCCACTTTTTTGCCCTCTTTGCGAAGTTTGTTAATTGCTTCACGCACAGATAATGACACTGAGCCATACGCAATAATCGCTATTTCAGCGTCATTGAGTTCATATTCCTCGCATTCTACGATGTCATCGACATTGTTTTGAATCTTGCTAAAAAGTCTATCGATGAGGTTTTGTGAGAGTTTTTCATCTTCTGTTGGGAATCCTGTTGGTCCGTGATGAAGCCCCGTAATGTGGTAGCGATACCCCTTAAAGAACGGATTAAGCACCGCAGGCTTGCCATCTTGCACTCCATAAGGTTTGTAATCTTTAGGGTCGCCCTTGAATTGCTCTCTATTGACAACTATCTTTTTAACCTCTTCTAAATCAGGGATAAATGCCTTTCCGTGCATATGCCCGATAGTCTCATCAAGGAGTAAAAACACAGGCGTCATATATTTTTCTGCAAGGTTAAACGCCCGCACGGTTTGTGTATAAGCCTCGCTTAGATTCCCAACGGCAATGGCAATGGAGCAAAAATCTCCGTGGCTTGGAGCTTTTGCTTGATTTATATCACCTTGTGAAACGCGTGTAGGCAATCCTGTGGATGGACCACCGCGCATCACATCAACCACTACTAATGGAATCTCAGCCATAAAGCCATAGCCAATTTGCTCGGCTTTAAGTGAAATGCCCGGACCAGAAGTCGCTGTCATCGCCTTTTTACCACTCATCGCTGCTCCCAAAGCTACGGAAATACCAGCGATTTCATCTTCCATTTGGATAAACTTGCCTCCCCTTTTTGGTAAAAGCACACTCATTTCGTGTGCAATCTCTGATGAGGGCGTGATTGGATAGCCCCCAAAAAAACTACAACCCACATCTATTGCAGCTGTTGCTGCTAATTCATTTCCGCCTGTAATGACCTCTCGCATTCTTTCTCCTTACCTTTAATCTACAAGCATAAACTTGTTGTCTTTTACGCGTTGAGCGCGTTCCTTAGCTTCTGCGCTTGGTTTAGCGAATTTAAACTCACCTTTAGCCGCCACAAAAATTGCAAAATCAGGGCAATGCAACTCACATTCATAGCACCCGATACAACTCTCAGGGTGCGCTACCGTGATGATTTTACCTAAAATTCGCTCATCATCTTTACGCATTCCTAGCACACCACTTGGACACAAAGATACGCATATATCGCACGCCTTGCACCTTGTCTCATCTACCCAAACCGGAGTATTTTCCGGAGCTTGTTTTACACCCATTTTTTATCCTTTCCTTCTAAATGTATTTAACAATGTTTGTATATTATTGTATTTTCTTAAAATATAGGTTATTTTTACAAAAAAAGCTAAAAAGTTAAAAAAATAGTTACATTGTGTGTCATTTTTACGAGAGAAATTCGGCGATTTTAGAGAATCTTTGCTATTTTTACACAATCTTAAACAAAATTGCCCTATAATCCAAAATCTGTTTTTAAAATTTAAACTTAAAAAAGGAGATTGCAATGAGTTCTCAATCAAAATCAAACGCATTAAAGGTGTATTACGACAAGGATTGCGATTTAGCCCTTATCCAAAAGAAAAAAGTCGCAATCATCGGCTTTGGCTCGCAAGGACACGCTCACGCGGAAAATCTGCGCGATAGTGGCGTAGAGGTGATAATCGGGCTGTATAAAGGCGGCAAAAGCTGGGAAAAGGCTAAGGCAAAGGGCTTTACCGTGCTAGAAGTGCCTGAAGCGACCAAAAAAGCGGATATTATAATGATTTTAATCCCTGATGAGTTGCAAGCTGATGTCTTTGCCCGCGACATTGCGCCACATTTAAGCGAGGATAAAATCATCGCTTTTGGGCACGGATTTAACATTCACTTCGGGCAAATCACCGCACCAAAAGGCATAGGAATCATAATGGTAGCTCCAAAAGCTCCCGGGCACACGGTGCGAAGCGAATTTGTCGCTGGTGGGGGGATTCCTGATTTAATCGCGGTGGAGCAAGACACCTCAAAAGGCGATGCCAAAGCGATCGCGCTAAGCTATGCGTGCGCTATCGGTGGCGGACGAAGCGGAATCATTGAAACAACATTCAAAGACGAAACCGAGACAGATTTATTTGGCGAGCAAGCTGTGCTATGCGGGGGCGTAACGAGTCTTGTCAAAGCGGGATTTGAGACATTAGTAGAGGCTGGCTACCCTGAAGAAATGGCGTATTTTGAGTGCTTGCACGAGCTAAAACTCATTGTGGATTTAATCTATCAAGGCGGGCTAGCGGATATGCGCTACTCTATCTCAAACACCGCAGAGTATGGCGATATGGTAAGCGGACCACGCGTAATCAACGAGCAATCTAAGCAGGCGATGAAAGAGATTTTGAGCGAAATCCAAAACGGACGCTTTGCTAAAGACTTTATCTTAGAGCGCAAGGCTGGCTATGCGCGAATGAATGCAGAGCGCAAAAACTTGGCAAATCATAGAATCGAGCGTGTGGGTGAAAAACTCCGCGCAATGATGCCTTGGATTGGCAAAGGCAAGCTCATCAATAAAGAGAAAAATTAAGGGTTATTTTGGTTTATTTTGTCTCTTTGGTTTGTTTCTAAAAGCAAAAGAGACAAAAAGTTTATTTGCTCACTAAAGCGCAAGAGCAATGAAGATTTAGAATCTGTTTATCGTTCTTGTTGTAAATGACGCAAGACAAGAAAAATCCCTAAACACACAATACCTAAAATTATCGCATAAAAGCTTGCTTTGTGATATTCTGCGCCTAGCGTGGCATTATAAATTGCTAGTGAAATAGTCTCACTTCTGCCAATGATATTTCCCCGATTAGGAGTGTAATCCCCACTTCACCAATCGAGCGGGCAAACCCTAAAAATAATGAACTAATGAGTGTTTTATAAATACAGGGGAGACTTACAAAAATAAAAGTGTAGATTTTGCCTTTGCCAAGTGTGTAGGCAATGCTTTCTAAATCTCTAATCCTACCACCCAGCACAGATTCTATAGGTTTAACAACAAGCGGTAATCCAGCGATAAAACTCGCCAATACTACTGCTTCAAAACTAAAAAGTAAGTCTAAAAAGCCAAATATGCCATTTTGTCCAAGCAGTAAAAGCAAAAAATATCCAATCGCAATAGGAGGAAACACCAAAGGTAAGGTAACCACAATATCCACAACGCTAGCAATTACATCTTTTGTGTGACTTAAAAATAACCCAAGTCCCACCCCAAAGACAAGATAAAGTAGCACACAAATCGCGCCAACTTTGAGACTCAACCAAAATGGCGCATAGTCAATGCTCTCTAAAAGATTATAATCCATATTTTGCAAAAATTGCTTTTGCTTCTTCGTTTGTGCTTACAAACTCAATAAATGCGCCAAGCTCCTTATTTTTGGATTTTTTTAAAGTCGCAATGCTAATGTTGATAGGCGAATAGAGACCAGAATCTATCTCAATCATTGTGCCTAGCTTGTCTTTAGAAGCTAGATAATCACTAATGTTAATAAAGCCCACTTCCACGCTTCCATCGATAAGATATGTGCTTACTTGTGGCACGGTAGCAAGAAATAGAAGTTTAGATTCCAAATCCTCATAAAGTTTTGCATTTTGGAGAAACTCCACTGCGGCAATGCCATAAATCGCCTTTTTGGCATCAGGCAGAGCGATTTGCTTAAACTTGCTCAAATCCTCTAGCTTTTTTAATCTAGCCTTTTTGCTCCCCACCAGCACAAGTTTGCCCTTGCCTATGGGTGTTGGTGTATTGACTTTAAGTTTAGAGTGTTCAATAAACCGCTCATCACCCAAAATTGCATCAATTTTGCCACTTTGCTTTGCTTGCTCGATAACTTGCTGTAAGTTGCCATAAGTGTGCAAAACTTTTTTGCCACTTCTTCTAGTGGCTTTTTATATCCAGCACCTGCAGCGATAAGCACCTCTGCTTGCGCAACACTAAATCCCAATAAAAACACTAAAATTACCTTGAATTTCATTTGCACTCCTTAAATTATATTAAATTTCATATATTATATCTAAAAATACTATCGCATTCATAACTTTTAGCTAAAATTTGTAGCCTATCTCCATACAAAACTGCCTGCTAAGTTTATAAATAGGCACATTTAAAATATCATAATTTAGCGTGGCATCTTTAGTAAAAATTTAAATGAGATTTTGTGCGTATTGCCTCACCTCGTTATCGACATAAGCTATATCTTCATAACTCATAAGCCCCAATGAGCTTATATTGCTAAATTTTTGCAACGCAGATTCTATTATTTTGACAATGTTGCCAAAAGTGATTTTTTCTTGCAAGAACGCATTAACGGCGATTTCATTGCTTGCATTGAGCACTATGCCTAGCTTTGGTGAGCTTAATAACTCATCTTTTAAGTTCCATAGTGGATAACGCGCTGTGTCAATCCCTCTAAGCGCAATGTTGCAAAACTTCGTCATATCAAATGGTGCAATAAGCCCAAGATTGCGTGCTTTGGTAGAATCTAGCGCATACGCAATGGGGAGTTTCATATCAGCCACGCTTAAATGCGCGCTAAGAGAGCCATCGATAAACTCAACCAATGCGTGGATAAGTGAGCTTTGTTCAATGTAGGCGTCAATTTCTCGCACACCAAAAAGCCAAAATGTTTCAAGCACTTCAAAAAGTTTGTTTGCCATTGTCGCACTATCAATAGTTATCTTTTGCCCCATTTTCCAATTTGGGTGCTTGAGTGCAGATTGCAGGCTTGCATTTGGAAGTTCCATAAGAGGCATATCGCGCAATGCACCGCCACTTGCTGTGATAATAAGTCGTTTAAGTGTTTGAGAATCTTTATCACGCAATAAGTAACTAAGCCCAAAATGCTCGCTATCAATGGGCGTAATAGTATAATCACCAAAAAGCCAGCCCCCACTCACTAGACTTTCTTTATTGGCGAGGGCAAGTTTTTTGCCACATTGCTTTGTTTTAAGGCTTGGGGCTAGCCCAGCAAATCCCACAATGGCGTTTAGCACAAGGTTTGATTGGCTTGATTCTAACATTTCTATAATGCCACTTGTCCCATAAAAAACCTCAATATTATGTTGTTTTATAAGGGTTGTATCAAGTTTGTCCCTATCTTTGGAATCTGCTATACAGATTTTTTGTGGTGTGTATTCTTTGATTTGGGTGTTTAGTAGTGCGATATTACGCCCAGCACTTAGAGATTCTATCTTTATGTCAAAGGATTTTGCCACACTAAGCGCATTCACCCCAATAGAACCTGTGCTACCAAGAATGATAAGGGTTTGTGTAGTGTCGTTGGTTGTTGGCGTCATAGTATTAAGAGAATCTGTGCTCTATACTTCAAATAATGAGAGTAAAAAAAGCATCGTAATACCGCCAAACAGCACAGCATCAAGTCTATCAAGCACACCACCGTGTCCGGGGAATACATTGCCACTATCTTTCATCTCTGCTTCCCGCTTCAAATAACTCTCAAATAAATCACCAAACACACTGCTAATAGCGATAAGAAACGCATATAGCACAGAGAGGAAAAAATGTGGCGTGAATCCTATGAGTAAAAAACTCCCAATAATTCCACCTGTAAAAATACCAACGACTACGCCCTCAATGGTTTTTTTAGGAGAGGTTGGACAAAATGGCGTCTTGCCAAATGCCTTGCCTCCAAAATACGCCGCACTATCTGTGCAAGCCACAATGACAATGAGGGAAACAAGACCAAGCCTATCGTGCTGTGCATAAAGTGCTAAAAGTGCCAAAAATGGGAGTGTAGGGTAAATAAAAGGGCAAAAAACTTTTGGTGTAATACTTTTGGTATAAGCAAGGTAACCCGCATAAATCATTAGCACAATAAGTGCTGGGTAAAATACACCGCTTATATTATCACTTTGTTCAATGTAAAGATACGCTCCAATCCAAATTGCCACGCTAGCAAGGTAAAAATGCAACGCAGATTCTATTTTATATAAGCGAAGTGCCTCACAAATAGATGCGACAAAAAGCGCACCTAAAGTAAGCCAAACAATAAAAATGCTATTTATGGTAAAAATTATCACCAAAGCAAGAATCAAAATGCCAGCCGTAAGCACGCGAGTCTTGTGTTCGGGACTAAATAAAGTGTTAAGAAAGTTTTTTAGCATATTTTTCCTTATAGGCAAAACTACATTTATGTGAGTTATGTGGCGTTAATACCTCGTTAGATTATAGCAAAAAATTTTATGTTTGTAAAAAAGTAAGAAAATTTTGCTAGAATAAGGGATTTTTTAAAAAATACTTCAAATTTAAAGAGGTTGCAAATGGTAGAGAATAAGAAACCTATATCGTTTATGTTGATGTTAGGGTTGTTGCTTTGGGCGGTTTTTGGTTTAGGTGTAGGATTTGGTGCTACAAATAAGGAGCAAAATCGTCTTGATGCGTATAAAAAATTACGCAAGGTCATTAGTGAAATTGAAGATGAATATGTCGATGAAATGCGCATTGATGAAATCGTGGATAAAGCGATTGTAGGGTTATTAAAGAATCTTGATGCACATTCAAGTTTTCTTAACAAAAAGCAATTTGATGATTTAAAAACCCAAACAGATGGTGAGTTTGGCGGACTTGGAATCACACTTGGTATAAAAGATGGTGCGCTTACTATCATTGCTCCTATTGACAATACTCCAGCGTATAAAGCGGGGCTAAAAAGCGGAGATGTGATTTTAAAGATAAATGAAGAAAGCACTCTTGATATGACCATTGATGAGGCGGTGGCTCTAATGCGAGGCAAACCGCGAACAAAGATTGAGCTTACCATCGTGCGTAATGGAGAGAACAAACCACTTGTTTATAGCATTGTCCGCGATATTATCCGCGTAGATTCTGTGAAGGTTAAAAAAATACAAGGCACAAAATATGCCTATGTGCGTGTAAATTCGTTTGATAGAAATGTAACGATGAATGTGCGCAACGGGCTTAAAATGCTGGGTAAAGTTGATGGGATTGTGCTTGATTTACGCTCAAATCCCGGAGGGTTACTCAACCAAGCAGTAGATTTATCAAGGCTTTTTATCAAAAGCGGAGTGATTGTCTCTCAAAAAGGGCGTAAAAAAAGTGAAAATGTTGAGTTTAAAGCAAGCGGGAGCGCATTGTATGCTGATGTGCCACTTGTTGTGCTTATCAACGGAGGAAGTGCGAGCGCAAGTGAGATTGTCGCTGGAGCGTTGCAAGACCATAAAAGAGCTCTTTTAGTCGGCGAGCAGAGCTTTGGTAAAGGAAGCGTGCAGGCTGTGAAGCAAATTGACGCAGGGGAGGCTATTAAACTTACTATTGCAAAGTATTATCTTCCAAGCGGGCGCACGATACAGGCGACAGGATTAGAGCCTGATGTGGTCGTTTATCCGGGCAGTGTGCCAGAGAATGAAAACAACTTCTCTCTTAAAGAAGCAGACTTGAAGCGACATTTAAAGGGTGAATTAGAAAAAATCAAAGACGAAAAGCAAAATGCCAAAACAACAAACACAGAATCCAAAAATACCCAAGATTCAAAAGAAATAAGCAACAAAGATGTAACCCAAGAAGACATTTATAAAGACATTCAGTTAAAAACAGGTATTGATATGCTTCGTGCGTGGGCGGTGCTTAAAAAATAACAAGCAAAATGTAAGGAGTAAAGATGAATAAACAACAAATGCTGTATGAAGGAAAAGGGAAAAAGCTTTTTGCTACGGATAATCCAAATGAAGTCATCACGGAGTTTAAAGATGATTTAACTGCGTATAACGCACAAAAAAAGGGGAGTGAGAAAGGCAAGGGCGCACTAAATTGTAAAATCAGCACGGCACTTTTTGAGCTTTTAGAATCTAAAGGGATTCCCACACATTTTATCAAAATGATTGATGAGAGTAATATGTTATGCAAAAAGGCGCGGATTATCCCTATCGAAGTGGTTGTGCGCAATGTCGCGGCTGGTTCATTATCTAAGCGTTTGGGGATTTTAGAGGGGGAGTGTTTGCCATTTGCGCTTGTGGAGTTTTTTTACAAAGATGATGCGCTTGGCGACCCACTTATCAATGATGAGCATTGCAAACTTCTTAATATCAGCACAAGAGAGGAAAATGAATTTTTGCGAGAACAAGCACGCAAGATAAATGAGATTCTCAAAGATTTTTTTATCGCCAAAGATTTGCGTCTCATTGATTTTAAGCTTGAATTTGGTAGAGATAGTAGCGGAAATATTTTGCTTTGCGATGAGATAAGCCCTGATAATTGTCGATTTTGGGATAGGCAAAGCAACCAAAAACTTGATAAAGATAGATTCCGTGAGGGTATTGGAGAAGTCAAAGTCGCGTATGAGGAAGTTTTACGCCGTATTTTACGCTAGGGGAGAATATGCGTATAAAAGCTATTGTAACATTAAAAAGTGGTGTGTTAGACCCGCAGGCTAAGGCGATTTATCACGCGTTGCACGCACAGGGATTTGAAAGTGTGGAGGGTGTGAAACTCGCACGACAAATCATCCTTACTTTAAAAACCAACGATAAAACCCAAGCATTAAGCGAAGCAAAGCAAATGTGCGAGAGTTTGCTTGCAAATATGGTGATTGAAGAATATTGCGTGCAAGAATGCGATTCACAAGAATAGAACTCATAAAATACAATTTGGAGAATGAGCGATGAAAATGTATGCGGAGAGCAAAAAGAACAACACACATAAGGCATTATAAATGAGTGTGGCAATCTTGCAATTCCCCGGCACAAACTGCGAACAAGATGTCGCCTACGCGTATAAAAGCCTCAAAGAAAATGTAAAAATCATTTGGCATAAATGCGAGAATCTCCCAGATGAGACCACACTTGTAGTTGTTCCCGGTGGTTTTAGCTATGGAGATTATTTGCGTAGTGGCGCGATAGCACGATTTAGTCCTATAATGCGTGCGGTGGAGCGATTTGCTAAAGAAGGTGGTTATGTGCTTGGCATTTGTAATGGCTTTCAGATTCTCTGTGAAGCTGGGTTGTTGCCCGGTGCATTGAAACGCAACGAAAATTTACATTTTATCCATCAATGGCAAGATTTGCGTGTATGTGCTAATGACAATGCGTTTTTGTGTGATTACACGCTAGATAGCGTTATTTCGCTACCTATCGCCCACGCCGATGGCTCATATTATATTGATGAGGTGAGCGCACAGGCATTAGAGCAAAACAATCAAATTTTATTGCGCTATCAAAGCAATATAAATGGCTCTATTGGCTGCATCGCTGGAGTGTGCAATGAGAACAAAAATGTCTTTGGGCTGATGCCTCACCCTGAGCGTGCGATAGAATCTATGCTCGGTGGAGTAGATGGTTTAGCGATGTTAAAGGCATTGTGTGAAAATGCCAATACACTTCATCACATAGGCTAGAATCTAAAAGGGAGAATGCAAATGAGAGAGCAGTTTTTAAGGATTATGTGTTTTGTGCTACTTGTTTGTGGAGTGGCATTGAGTCAAGAAGACGAAGAGAATGAAGTATATGAGCGTCCAAAAATCGTGTATGTGAATGTGGTTTCTGCTCCACAAGAAGATGAAGAGTTTTATGTCGGGCAGGAAGTGCGGGTTACTTATGAGATTTCACTCCTTGCAGGAGCGAAGCTTAGAAGTGCGAAATTTAGTAGTGCATATAGCGGAAAGTTAGAGCTTAGAAATAAGCCAAATTGGGAAAATCTAGGCAACAATACTTTAAGCGCGACTTATGTTTTTAAGATTCTCTCGCGCAATGCTAGTATCCCAGCAATGCTTGTAAATGCCATTAGTGCTGATGAAAGCTATGAGGAGAGTGTGAGTGCAAATCAAATACAAATTAAAACTACTGACTTACGCTCAAACGCGAGATACACGGGCGTGCTTGGGAGTGATTTCAAAGTCTTATGGCATAAAGAAAAGGCAAGCACAAATGAAAATATTGTCATTTTTGAGTTTGAGGTCAAAAGCCCCAATGCAGAAGATTTGTATTTTAAAAATATTAAGAATCAAGGCTTTGATGAGCTAAATACTATTGATGGCGTAGCTCGCGGGATTTATTATGTGTTGTTACCAAAGGAGCAAAGCGAGCTTAACTTTGAATACTTTAACCTTAATACTGCGCGATTTGAGGCGGTGAGATTCCCTATCAATGCTACTGATGAAATAGTAACAACCCAAAGCGAACTCGCCCCAAAGATTGGCTCAGTATTTTTTAAGCGCATAGCACTTGGTTTAATGGCAGCGTTATTTATAGGGCTTTATTTTTGGCGTAATTATAAAGTTTTTGTGTTTCTTGGGGCGATTTTTATCGGTATGATAATTTATGATGTCGTGCTTAATAGCGATTTTGGCACGGTGGAATCAGGGGCGCAACTAAGCATTGTGCCAATGAAAAACTCCACTATTATAAGAGTTATAGAATCTTCCACTCCAGCACAGATATTAGGAGAGAGGGCAGCAGTGATTGATGGAGAAAGTGTGATGTTTTATAAAGTGCTTATCGATGATGAGCAAGTAGGTTGGGTGCGGGGTGAGTATGTCATCAAAAAATAACGACTTATCATTGCTTCAAAAAATATGGGCAACGATTAAAGGGATTTTTGCCACATTGATTATTTTAGGATATTTGCCATTTATTATCGTGCAAATTTACTTTTTGCGACACAAAGACAATGGTAAAAAAGCGCGTTTAAAATGTTGGGTATTTTTCACTCTAAATGGTTTTAAGGTTGAGCGGGTAGGGGAGTTTGATGAGAGTGCGCAACTCATTATGCTTAATCACCAAAGTGTGGGGGATATTATATTTTTAGAGAGTTCTCACCCTAAAAATATTTGTTGGATAGCAAAGAAACAGCTTGGTGAAGTTCCATTTTATGGTTACGCGCTTACGCTCCCTGAAATGATTTTAATAGATAGACAGGATAAAAGTGGCACATTGCATTTGCTCAAAGAAGTAAAGAGTCGTTTAGCACAGGGGCGACCTATTGTCATTTTCCCTGAGGGCACGCGTGGTAGAGGAAATGAAAAACTCTTGCCATTCAAACAGGGTGCGAAAATTATCGCGCAAAAATTCAAGCTAAAGATTCAGCCAATTTTACTCATTAACTCACGCAAAATGTATGATACCTCGCCTGTGCGCTCTTTGAGTGATACTGCTCGTATCGTTATGCTTGATGCTTTTATGCCTGATTTTACTGATGAGAAATGGTATGAGAATCTTGAAAAACTAATGAATGAGGAATATGCTAAACACTACGCACAAATGAACCCATAATATTTAAACCCACAAGCACAAAGCAAAAGCACGCCACGAGGATAATACTTGCTCCGCTTGATAGATTGAGCGCGTAGGATAGTGCCAAACCTATCAAACAAAATACCGCGCTTAAAATGCACGAGAGTAGCATTATCCCGCCCAAAGTCCGTGCAAATCGCTCCGCGATAAAGCAGGGAATCCCAAGCAATGCAAGCACCAAAATAAGCCCCACCACGCGCATAGCCACCACCACGCAAAGCGCGATAACACATACCAAGACTACATACAAAATCCCCGTTTTTACCCCCTTTAGCCCTGCAAACTCGCTATCAAAGCTCATCGATTCAAACTGCCGATAAAGCGCAATCGCAATGCCAACAAACAGCATATCACACACGCCCATAATCGCCAAATCTTCCCCACTAATCGCCAAAATATTGCCAAATAAATAGCTCATCAAATCCCCGCCAAAATCGCTACTTTTATCCACCAAAATAATCCCAAACGCCATACCAAACGCCCAAATCACCGCGATTACATTATCGCTTCTATGCGGATAGGCTTTGCTAAGATATGCCACGATAATGGCTAAAAATAGCGCGAACATCGCCGTGCTAGCAAACATAGCAACGCCACTAAGCCCTAGATAAAATCCAAGTCCGATTCCCCCAAATGCCCCGTGCGTAATGCCTCCTGCTAGTGAAAAGAGCCGATTTATCATTACTAATGAGCCGATAATCCCACACGCCACGCTTACCAAAATCGCGCCAAAAATGGCATTTTGCATAAAGCTAAAAGAGAGAATCTCAAACATTTGTGTCCCTTAAATGTTGCACCTTTTGCGGATTTTGTCGCCACTCTAGCGTGCGATTAAGCGTTGCGACTTTGTTTGCGTATTTACTTGCCAAATCCACATCGTGGCTAATGAGTAAAATCCCCACGCCATTTTTATGCAAGCACTCTAAAAGGCAGAAAATCGCCTCCGCGCTTTGCTTATCCACACTCGCACTTGGCTCATCTAAGATTAGTAGTTTGCACTCCCCCACCAAAGCCCGCGCGATAAAGACTCTCTGTCGTTGCCCTCCGCTTAAATCATTTAGATTTCTATCCCAAAGATTTGCGATTCCCACAAGTGAGAGAGCATTTTGTGCTTTGTCTTTGTCGCGTTTGGGGGCAAAGCCAAAGGTTCTGCTTCCCACAAGTCCCATAGTAATGCAGTCAATGGCGCGAATCGCAAAGTTTGGGTTTGCCTGCGTGATTTGGGGGACATAGCCCATTTGCGTAGTTTTGACATAGCGCGTTATGTGTGGATTTTGCGGGTGCAAAATACCTAAAATTAGCCTTATTAGCGTAGATTTTCCTCCGCCATTTGCCCCCGTAATCGCCAAAAAATCGCCACTAAAAAAGCGCAAGTTTATGTTTTCTAGCACGGGCGGTTGATTTGTGCCATAAGCAAAGTCCAAATTTTCTATCCTAAAAAGCTCCATAACATTACCTCAAAAATTGCGAAATCTCATACCCAAAATCGCGCCATTTTAAAATTTAAATTTTAAAACACGCCAGATTGTATCGCTAATGAATTGACAAACATAAAAATCCCCACACAAAGCATTCCACAAAGCGCGAGGTATTCTAAAAAGCGCGAGATTTTCGCGCTAGCACTTAACCGCACCTTATGCGCAAAAATCGCAGATACAAACACCACCGCACTCATTCCAATCGCAATGCAAAGCGCACTTAAAAGCGCACTAAAAAAGCTCACTTCAAAGCATAGCAACAGCACGAGAATCATACTAGGGCAAGGCACAATCCCCGCTGCGATTATCACACCCCATTTGGCAAAATCAATCTTTGGAAAACGCCTTTGCATAGCATTCAGCGCGTTTGCAAGCGTAGAGCGTGGATTTTGCGCGTTGTTCTTATAAAGCGCGTTTGAATCTAGCGCGTGATTTTGGCAGGACGCACACCCGCAAGTGTGCGCGTGTTTGCCACGCATTTTTCGCACGAGTAAAATTAACGCCACCGCGATGATTATCACACTAGAAATCTGCGTAATAATCGCATTTGCCTCATTTGCGAGGCTTTGCACCACGATTTTTAAGACAAAAAGCCCAAGCCCCACAAGCACAAACGCGCTTACAATATGCACTATCCCTACGCGCAGGGCAAACCCAAACGCCTTTGTATAAGAGCCTTTGTGCGCTAAAAAATACGAGCTAGTCAGCAACTTTGCGTGTCCGGGCGCAGCGGCGTGCAAAATGCCATAAAGCAAACTTAACGCCATTAAACCCAAAATCCCAAATACGCTTTTTTCGCCCGCATTTTCGCCCACTATGTGAGACTTTATGGCGGATAGCATTTTGGCATTGAGCGCGACTATGCCCTGCCACAAAGCACTTAAAAACGCCTTGCTAGAATCTGTAATATTTTGCAGACTAGAATTTGTGGGGAGATTTTGCATAGTTTCAGAATTTAAATCGCTAGATTTTGCTTTTTGAAAATCCTCTAAATCCTCGCTTAAATTCTCATTCAAATCCTCCTCATTTTTTGCCTCAAAAATGATAAGGTTTGCATTTGCATTGCCCACCAAAATCCGCTCCCCTAGCGCAATGTCGCGTGGCAAAAGTTTAAACGCAAAAAAATCCCCATCATCTTGGACTTGCACGGCAAGTCGCTTAGATATGTCAAAATCTAGTGCGACTTCATAGCGATAGATAAGCCTCTCATTGCGCATAAAGATTTCGTAGCGTTGCACGCGAAATTTGACACGCTCTAGATTCTCATTGTTTGGATTTTCTAGCAGGATTTGGGTTAGGTTATTTTTTGGCAGGGCATAGCTTGTAAGCGCGTCTTGTATGAATTTTAGCTCGCTTTTTTCAAGCACATTATTTGCGTTTGTATCATAAGTGTGCAGTAGCGTTTGGGTGAAATCCTCCTCAAATTCCCACTCAAGCGCGATAGAGCTTTGCGCGTTATGCTTGCTAATATTAAGCACGGTTACAAGCACATTTGGGATATAGGCTTGGCACAGCGCACAGGCATAGATTTGCGCTATGCTAAGCGCGACAAAAAGGCAAAATCCAAACAAAACTCGCATTTGCTAAAACCTTGCTAGCCTTACTCTACGCCTTATTTTTGCTCTGCGATTTTTTGTGCTATGTGGAGCATTTGCTTGTCCCACTCATCGCTTAGATGATTGATTTGTGCGACATTTGCGCCTAACTCTTTGGCAAGAGTTTTAGCGGATTTTTGGGCAAATCCAGATTGCACAAAAATCGTGCGGATTTGCTCTTTTTTAGCTAGATGTATTATGGCTTGCAAATCCTTTGCTTTAGGTTCTTTGCCGAGAATCTCCACAGGGATTTGAGTGAGATTATATCGCTTGGCAAAGTAGCTCAAACTTGGGTGATAAATGATAAATTTTTTGTGCTTGCTTTGGGAGAGAATGTTTGAAATTTGGGCGTGTAGCGTGTTTAGTTCTTTTTCAAAATCCGCTAGATTTGTGGCATAAAACTTCGCGTTTTGCGGGTAGAGTTTGCTTAAAGTTTTGGCGATATTTTGGGCGATTGTTTTTACCAAAATCGGGTCAAGCCAAATATGCGGGTCTTTGCGCAAATGCGTGTGCGAATCGTGAGAATGCGTATTAGATTTGTGCGCGTGAGAATCCCCGTGTGAATGCGCGTGCGCTTTGTCGCTAGATTTGTGCGAATCGTGCGCGTGATTATGCTCGTGCGTATCGCTCATCTTTGCTATGCCCTCGCTTATATCCACGATTTTTATGTCTTTAAATTTATCCGCTAAAATCGCTTCGATTTCTAGCCCAATAGTGAAATACACCGCGCTTTTTTGCAGGTTTGCCACCACACTAGGCTTAAAATCTAGCGTGTGCTCATCGCTATTTGGCGGGATTATGAGGTTTATATCCACGCTATTTTTAGCGATTTTTTGGACGAAATAGCCCACAGGCGCGATACTCACCGAGATTATGGGCTTTTGTGCGTTGAAGTCTTTTGCGCTTGCTACATTGAAGCACAATGCTAGCGTGCAAAACGCCACTATGCCTCCACGCAAGATTTTGCTAAATCTATATTTTTTCATCGTTGTTCCTTATGTTGATTTTGCGTTGAAATTTGCGTTTAAATTTTAAAATCTCCACTGCATATACGCTTTGCCAAAAGAGCGATTGAGCGTATGAGGGACTCCATCGTGTGCGTGTTTATCGAGCATATACACAGCCAAGCCACCGATTTCAAAGCCATAAGGAAATTCATATCGCAATCCTAGCGAAAACGCGCTCTGCGTCTTAGCACTGCTTGTGCTATCTCGCCCCATAATTTCTAAGCCAAATCGCCTCTTTGCGCCAAATCGCGCCCCCACAAAGCCATAGTAAGTGTTTGTATGCGCGTCATAAGCGTTTGTCGTGTGGCTACCGCTATGCAATGCACCCGGGCGTATCACGCCAAATCCCTGCCCCTCGTGCGCTTCAAAGCGCGAAGTGGTTTCGATATTTGCTAGCTCAAACACTTTGCTACCAATATGCTGAAATCCTAGCCCAAAGTAGAGCAAATCTTTGTAGAGAAACTCTTGCTCTAAGAGCGCGAAATAAGTATCGCCTCGATTATCCGTATCTAAGTGTCCGTGTCCGTCCTCGTGGTTGTGGTTATGCTCGCCACCTGCTTCGTTATGATTATGTCCTGCGTGGATTCGCGCATAATTTGAATACAAAAACGCTCCGTGTGCGATAGTCTTGCTCCGCCATTTTGTGCCACTTACATTGCCATTAAAATCCCCGCCAAAGCCAATATCTAGCACAAATTTGCTCCCATACACGCTAAAAAAATGCGTCAAATAATACGCGTAAGGCTCGATATGAAAGCGCGTATTTTGGCTTAAGGCGAGGGAGAGATTTACCCCGCCAGCGAAAAGATTTTCTTTTGGGTAGAGGTGTTTATAAAAGTCAAAATCCGAGCTAAATTCGCGTGTAATGTCTGCGTGCTCATTTACCCAGATTCCATAGATTTGGGCAGAATGTGGGGATTTGCCAAATGGGAGCGTTACGCGTCCAAACACGCCCTGCAATGAATGCCCCACCCACTCTAATTCCTGCTCAAATCGCCCCGCTAGCACTTCGACACTTGCGCGGTTAAAATCTTTGATATAGCCCAAATACGCGTTGTTTGCGACAAAATTTGAATTGATATAAGTGTAGGCGTTTGCCCTGTCGTTATAAAAAGGCGAATACGCCACCGCGCCTACGCCCACTTGCAAGCCACTTAAGCCATTATGTGCGTTTGCAAAGGGGGTTGCGCGAAGCAAAATGCGTGAGTAAAGCATTGCGTAGTTGTCTTTGTTTGCGTTGTCGCTTTTGCTCGCAAGGGCAGAGGATTTGCCAAAGATTCCCACTTTTGCGCTTAGATTTGCAAAATCGCTTTGCTTTGAATGCTCGTGCTCGTGGAGTTCGTAAGTATGCAAATAATCACGCTTGGTGGCGTGAGAATCCCCGTGATTTTCGTGCGTGGCGTGCGAATTTGTGTGGGAATTATGCGCGTGCGAATGGCTAGAATCTGCATTAAAATCGTGGGAGTGAGAATGTCCATCTTGCAAGTTATGTGCGTGCGAATACTCGCGTGAGTCGCTGTGAGAATGCGATTTGTGTTGATTATCGCGGATTTTGTCTGCGTTTTGTGCGTTGTTTTGCGTGGTTGGTGTATGTTGATTTTGCGCTGTTTTGTTTGCATTGTCTGCATACAGGGCATTTGCGCTAGTGAGAAACGCGCAAAGACAAAGTGCCTTTAGCGTCAGATTTTGTGTGCGTTGCATTTTGCTTTGTGATATGGTGTGTGTTTGTAAGTCATTAAATGGCGTATCATTACGCGTCTTTGTTTGTGGTTTGAAATCCTGCATTGTAAGTCCTTTTTCACCTTTTTGGTGGTTTTTTAAAATTTAAACGGCGGATTATAACACTTTTTTGCTTAAATGCAACTTAGTTGCTTTATAAAAATAAAGTTGCTTAAGAAATGATAAAATCACAATAGATACAAACAACAATTCTATATAATTGAAGTTTAAGAGAATATCTTGTATGATACGACAAATTTTTTTTAAGGCGGAATGGTATGCAGGAAATAAATTATGCACTTGTAGAAGATAAAAGACCACCTATTTATACTGCTATGAAATATTGGGGCAAAAAGCCTCATAACATTTGGAGAGAATATATTGATATTTACACGCCAAAAAATGGTGTATTTTTGGACGCATTTTGTGGTAGCGCAATGAGCGCGATTGAAAGCCTAAAAGTCAAGCGAAAAACCATAGCATTTGACATAAATCCTTTAAGTTCTTTTTTGCTTGAAATTTATACAAGTCCTTTTGATTTTAAGGCATTTAGAAAAGAAGCAACAACAATTATTGAGCGTGTAAAGAAAAATGAAATTTATCAAAAATTGTGGTGTTATGATGGTGAGTTGCATAATTTTAAATATGAAAATAACACCATTTATGAAATCTGCAAAAGTAATAAATCTATCCTTAAAAAAGTTAGAGATATAGATATTGAAGCCCTAGATTTTGCCAATAGCGTTGATTTAGAGAAATTGGGGATAAATTTTATTGATGAACCATTTTTAGATAGCCATTCTTTTAGTGCAAATTTTATAAAAAATATAGGTGGTGATAATTTTAGATTCATTTGGACAAAGCGTAATTTGATTGTGTTATCCTTAATTTTCAAGGAGATTTTAAAGGTTAGTGATGAAATTATCAAAAAGCAATTATTGTTTGGTTTTATTATGATTACGCATTTGTGTTGCAAGATGAATATTCCAAGACGAGATAGCGCAAATCGAAATTTTAGCACGAGTTGGGGGCGAAGTGCGTATGTATGTTCTAGTAGGCAAATGGAGCAAAATCCACTTTTGCTTTTTGAGAGAAATTGCTTTAATAAACAAAGCGTAAAAAGTGCCTTAAATGCTTCAAATGACTATATTGACAAAAATATCAAAATCAAAAAAGTTAGCAATGCAAGCAAACTAAAAGATAGCACAGCGTTTGACTTAAAATATGGCGTGGTAAATATCTTAAAACTAGATGATTATATCAATGAAAAAAGTATAGATTTTATCATTACAGACCCGCCTTATGGTGGGCTAGTGCAATATTTGGATTTAAGTTATTTGTGGCTTTTATGGCTTAAAAAATTTGACACGAGCTATGCAAGCGTAGATTTTGCTAGTGAAATTACCATAAACAAAAAATGCGATATTAAAGCGTATGAGAGCAGATTTACACAGGCATTAAAACAACTGCATAGAGTGCTAAAAGATAATGGCAAAATGGTGATTACTTTTCATAATAAAGACATAGCCATTTGGAATAGTTTTATGCGCTCATTGCGAAATGCAAATTTTATCATCGAAAAAGTCATACACCAAAAAAATCGTAGAAGCGGAGAGAGTGTAGTAGCAAATCCTTATGGCACTTCTGGGACAGATTTTTATTTGCGATGCGCAAAAAATACTCACACATATAGCAACGATAATTTAATAAATGGAAATTTGGAGCAAAGAATCGTAGATATTGCGATTAAAGCTATTGCTGAGCGAAGTGAGCCTACACCTTATGAGATTTTGTTTGATGCAATTTTAGCTGAAATCACTTCGCAAGGGCTTATATTTAGTGATGATTGCGATGGCGATATAAAAAATGCGCTAAATTCTCAAATCAATAAAATCTTTACCATAACCAAAGATAATGGCTCAAAAGCGGGGAATTTATGGTGGCTAAAAGAACCTAGAAAATATATAAATTACATAGAAATACCATTAAGTCAAAGAGTTGATAAACTTGTGCTATTTATGCTTAGAAACAATGCCTTGATTGCTCTAGATGATATTTTGGCAAGTGTTTATAGGCATTTTCCAAATGGTTTGACGCCCGATGAAAGTAGCATTTTAAAATCACTAAATAAATACGCCACAAAATCTAGCAACGCTTGGATTTATAATCCAAATAGTGATTTTTCCAAAGAAGCTACTACACATACGCTATATATAAGCTATCTGGCAACGATTGGTAAAAAACTAGGCTTTGATATTTTTATAGGCAAGCGCGAGCAACAAGAAACCATAGAAAATAAAAAGCTTATTGATTTTGCCACTTTAAAAACGCTAGATTTTATACACGATGAGTTTGAAAGAAAGCGAGTGTCTATGATAGATATTTTGTTTATAAAAAATAAGCAAATACACTATATTTTTGAAATTGAAAATTCTACAAGTATTATTTCTGCGTTGCATAGGGCAAGTGTTTTAGACAAAAATATTGCAAAATTTATCGTAATTCCAGATTCTAGGATAAACGAACTTTTAGCCAAACAAGAACCTTTAAGCAAGGAGGCATTTATCCAAAATAATTGGAAATATCTTTTGTATAGCGATATAGATAAGCTTACAAAAACTACTAACCCACAAATACAAACTTTTGCTAAAGATATAATATGAAAGATTTATTTACAGATTTAGAGGTAAAAACGCAAAAAGAGGGTAAATACGATAAAAGAAATACCCTTAATGACTTAACAGGCAAAGAGTGGCTAAAACTCACTTCTAGCTTTTGGATAAGTGAAAAATGCAAGCTAGACAAAGAGGCATTAAAACACCCCGCCCCATTTTTAGTAAAAGATATTGAAAAACTCATTAGGCTTTTTACTAAAAAAGATATGGTTGTGTTAGACCCATTTTGTGGTAGCGGAACAACTCTTATCGCAAGTTTTTTGCAAAATCGTTTTGGTATTGGATATGATTTAAGCAAAGAATATTACGAACTTGCGTTGTCGCGTCTAAAAAACCTCAATGCCAAAGAAAAGCAAGATTTTTGTTATGAAATTGGAAATAACATTGCCTTAATACAAAATTTACAAGAATCTAGTGTGGATTATATTGTAACTTCTCCGCCATATTTTAATATTCTTAAAAATAAATCACAAGGTTTAAGGGCGGATAAATCTTATAAAGGTTTTAGAAACGGTGCAAGAAGTGGTGTTGTAGCTTATGACACGGACACAAAAGAGAATTTAGAAAATTGTAAAAATTATGGGGATTTTTTGCTATCTTTGGAGCAAGTATTTATAGAATGCAAAAGAGTGCTAAAAGATAAAAAATATCTATCAATTATAATTAGTGATTTCACGGTTAATAAAATCGAAACAAATGTAACGGGTAATATTATTGATTTAATGATAAAAATAGGTTATGAGTTTGTGGGAAATATTGCGCTTTTGCAACCAAATAAACCACTTTATCCCTTTGGTTACCCTTATGCTTACAAAATAAACCACCATAATCAAAACATTTTAAATTTTAAAATAAATTAGTTTTAAATTCTGCGCCAAAGAGTTTGAGAGCAAACTCGCACCCATAACATTAAAGAATTTTATCGAGCTAGTAGAATCTAGCGCGACTTTTAGCGAGTTTAAGTGCAATTTTGATAGGCTTTTTGTAGATAGATTGCTATGCGAAAAAACGGATAGTTACATTGATAGCGTGAATGCTAGGGTGTAGATGATTTTAACGCAAAATTTATGCGAAATTCAATGTTAAAACAAAATGCGATAAATACAAAGTATATGAATCAAACACACTACAATATGCCATTAAGCGAGTTTTTTGTATAATTTTGCCATTTTATTTTACTTCAAAGAATGCGATAGTTATGTCAAATTTGGCGTATAGTTTTTCTAATCAACCCACGCTTTTTGAGGTGGATTCTAACGCGGATTTAAGCGAAAATATAGCGGAGCGAAAAGCGCGATTTTTTAGATTCACTCAAAGGTAAAATCTCGCGTATCAACGCTACACCAAATCCCGCTTTACGCTTTACCTTTTGTTTCATTGCCTTTTTGTTTGCGCGGTTTTTGCAGAAAATAAATGCGATTTTTTCGCGCTTAATTATTGTCCGCAAAAATTAGAAGTCAAAATCATAGAGATGAAAAATGTCAAAAATAAAGAGTGGTGTGATTTTGCGTGAGAGAAGTGCGGAGGCATTAGAATCGCAAGGCAAAGCAGGGAAATATGATTTAAAAGATAAAATCAAACATTTACACAGAAAGGATTTGTGATGGATAATTACGAAAAATCGCCTTATGGAGAAGTGATTTATGAATTTCAATACAAATTTCCAAAGAAGTTTGGGAATCGCATAGAAAGGATTTTAGATAGAGCCTTATTGGTTATAGTTGCGTTGGTGTTGCCATTCTTTATTGGTGTAATAAATGAATTGTGCCTCCATATATTGCAAACTCTGCAATATAAAGCTATGCACAATCCTCTTTTGTTGTTAAAATTTGATAACTTAATAAGAGTGTTTGTTTTGATTTTGGCGTATGGATTTATGTTGGTTTTAGTGTGTGCTATGTATAATACCATTATTATAATGCCACGAAGTAAAATTGTATTGTATGATAAGGGTATGTTTATAATGGCTACTCATCTGCTTGGATTATGGCACAAGAAAAGATTTTATCCCTATGGAAGTTTTGGGTTTTATTTTACAACGACTGGATATGTCTTTATAATATCTAGGGTGAAAATTTTTGACATTGATAAAAAATATAGTTTTTTTCACAAAAATTCTAGTGTATATGATTTTACAAAAAATGATGAAATCCAAGATATGGATAAAGTGCTAAAGATTTTACGAGAAAAAAGTGCGGAGGCATTAGAATCGCAAGGCAAAGCAGGAAAATATGATTTGTGTGATAAAATTCGATATTTGTAGATTTAAGGATTTGTGATGGATAATTACGACAAATCGCCTTATGGAGAAGTGATTTATGAGTTTAAATACGAGTTTCCAAAAAAGTTTGGGAATCGATTATTTGAATTTTGGGATATAACCATATTTACTATAATTGCGCTATGTTTGCCGTTATTTTTCAATATAATAAACGATGATTTTTGTATTCCCATATTACAAACTTTTCAATATAAAGCCATATATAATCCTCTTTTGTTATTAAAACTTGATAACTTAATAAGAGTGTTTGTTTTGATTTTGGCGTATGGATTTATGATTTTGTATGCTTTTGTCGCTGTTAATGCGCTATTTATGTGGCGGAATAATCGCATTATTCTCACAGATAAAGGCATTTTTATCAAAGCAAACGGACTTTTGCCACATAAAACAAATCGATTTTATCCCTATGGGACATTTTCATTTTTTGTGCATTCTTTTTCTAGTATAGTAACGCTTTGTGGTTTTTGGCAATTTCGCGTATGCGATGATATAGACAAAAAATTTAGTTTTTTTGATTTTAGACATTCGCGTTTTTATTGTATTGCCCAAAACAATGAAATCCAAGATATAAAAAAACTTTTATCAATTTTGCGTGAGAGAAGCGCGGAGGCGTTGGAATCGCAAGGCAAAGCAGGGCAATATGATTTAAAAGATAAAATCAAACATTTACACAGAAAGGATTTGTGATGGATAGAAATTGGGATAATTTACCTTATGCAAACGATGGAGCATATTTTACACAAGAAAAAGCAAAGATTGAGGCAGAAGCACAAAAGAGAATCTTTTTGCATAAGAATAGATATGCGGAGTTTTATAAAGTTGAGAATACGCTTGAGATACAGCTCAAAAATATTACTTTAGCAGATATTGGTATAAGCACTATTGGAGCTATATTTGCCTCAATAGCACAAGGGATAGAATGGCTATATAAAAATGCAAAAATTAGTGAAGTAGCAGGCAAATTTGCTAAATGGACTTTTATTGTTGAAGGTTGGTCGATAATGTTTGTTTATAACAAGGGGACAGAAGAGTTTTATAGTGGATTATCTAGTATTGTGTATGATTTATTTGTTTTGGGAATAACTGCAATCGTAATAGAACTTTTTATAACAACTTGGTGGATAGCTATCCTAGTAGCCGCCTTTATTGCCCTTATCGCAAGTATTTTTGCAAATACGCAATGGGGAAAAGACAACTTAGATTTATTAGCGCAAACCATAGAATCAAATGTCAAAAAAGCAAAGAATTTTTTTGAAAAAAATAAGGAAAGATTTTTTGAGTATTTCAATGACGGCGGGAATCTATTGCAAAAACTTAGCGAGATTCTCACAAAACCAGACTTTAGCGAGGGTGATTTAGAAAATATCCTTACGAAATGTGGCTATTGTAGGGCAAATGGTAATGCGTGGCTAGATTTTATACATAACTATTCGCGTAATGAACCAATTGAAAATATATGCAATCCCGATGGCACGATAAAACAAAGCTACAAAGATGCGCAAGATAGAGCATTTTTGCAGTCAGTGGAGTTTCGTAAAAGTCAAAAAAATACATAAGCGCGATTTTGATGCACTAATGCACGATTTGTAGAGAGACTTTTGCGCGAAAAAACGGATAGTTACATTGATAGCGTGAATGCTAGGGCGTAGATAATTTTTGCGCAAAATTTATGCGAAATTGCACGCTAAAATCGCATAAGCAAAATCCAAATTTGCTATAATGCGCTTAAAAAATGCCAAACGCGTAACGCTTAAAGCGCGAGAAATGCGCGAACGCACGAAACTATAATAAGGCAAAAGAGGCAAAAATGGATTCTATCTCATTGCTAAAACAAAACCATATCGCTATCACGGATTTGCGATTAGAAATGCTAGAGATTTTGCGTAAATCGGCTAAGCCACTTAGCTTTGATGAGTTTGACTTAGACGCGAATAAAACGACTTTTTATCGCAATATGGAGCTTTTTGAGGAAAGGGGCGTGGTGGTAAAGACCAATTTAGAGCGCAAAAGCTACTATGAGCTAGCACAAGATGCTAAAGCGCACTTTGTGTGTGATGTTTGCCACAAAATCACGGATTTTGACTTGCCTAAGGGTGCAAAAGCACAAGGCAGGGTAAAATCCGTAGTCGCACACGGAATCTGCAATGAGTGTGAGTAGTTAGATAACTCTCCTACCTACTCACGCACTTCTATCAAGCAACTTTTGATTTTTGCTTACGCAAGTTTTGGCAATTTTTTAGAGATTTTTACTCCTGATTTCTTTTTATCTTTTTTACCTATTTTGCCAAGTTTTTTCTTATGTTTTTTAATATGGCGTGAAATTGCCTCTTCGATAAAGGCTACTTTGCTCTGCGCCTTTTTGCCTAAGTTTTGGAGCAGTGTATCAACCTTTTCAATAAGTGCCTTATCAACACTAATAGAAACACCCTGCAATTTAGGCGTAGAAACCTTTTTAACTACAATAGGCTTACTTCTTGGTGTCCTAGTTGTAGTCTTTTTTGTGTTGCCTGTGCGGTTGCTCGCTTTAGAAACAATGCTTTTAGCTTTTTTGCTCCCCTCAATTTTTTCGATTTTGCTGATTTTGTCCATTCTGTTCTCCTTTTGTTTAGATTGGGCTAGTCTATTTGCCCTTTTTACTTGTCTTCTTTTCTTTGCTAGAAATTGGTAGCTCAGCGACTTTGGCAAATTCTGCAAAGAATTTTTCAAATTCATCGCGAGCTTTTGTGTCGTTAAACTCGCTAATTCCTAACCCCTCGCTTACCGCGCGTTTATACGCGATGCGCTCTTTTAGCACATTTTCAAGTAAGTAGAAGTCGTCCTTTACGCCTATTTCCTTGCAAATTTCTTCTATGTTTTTTCGATATTGTTCTAATTCTTTGCCTAAAAATACATTTGTGCTGATTTTATTCATTAAAATTGCCGTTTTGACATCTTCATTCACATCTTTAATTTCCGTGAGAGTGGCAAGCATCGAAGCAAGCACATCGGAGTCAAAAAGTGATGGCGTGGTTGGCAAAACAATAGAATCTGCATAAAGCATTGCTTTGCGCGATTCTTGGCTGTCAATCCCGCCCGTATCAATGATAATGAACTCATAGAGTTTAAGAAATTGCTTGAGTGATTCTGTGATATTGCCCGTGCGATTGGATAATGTAAAGTGTTTAAGGTTTCTTTGCGCGCTCGCTTCATTTTCTCGGACATTGGTGAAGCTTTCGATGCTCTTTTGTGGGTCAGTATCCATTACCAAAACTTTATCGGAAAATTCTAGGAGTTTTACGGCTAGATTTATTGAGACGGTGCTTTTGCCAGAGCCACCTTTTTGATTTGCTATGGTGATGATATTTGCGTGTTTTTCTTTGCCCATTTACGCCTCCTAACCTTGATTTCATAATACTAGCAACCACAAATCAAGTATATGTCCCAAAGTGTAGTATATTTAATCTTAAAATACAACTTAAAAATATACGATTAAGGTAATATGGTAACAAAAGGTAACAAAGGCAAATTATTGTGAGGATTAAGTATTGAGGATTTTTGTATTGCTTGAATGTATTAAAATCAATGGTGCGGAAGAGAGGACTTGAACCTCCACACCTTGCGGCGCCAGATCCTAAGTCTGGTGCGTCTGCCAATTCCGCCACTTCCGCATTTAAAATAATAAAGTGGCAATTATACAATGATTTTTTAGATTTTTGCAAGATTCTTTAATTTTTTATGGTGTATTTGGGCTACAATCCCCCAAGCATTTGGGTAAAATGTCGATTTATGAAGTAGATTCCATATTGTTAAAGGATTTTTTTGCGCCACATTCCTAATATTTTAAGTATCTCTCGCATATTTTTAAGTTTTATGCTCCTTTTTGTCGTGCTTCATCACACGCTTATTTTCCCAGAGTATGTAGATTTTTCGTGGGTGAATTACTTTGCCTGTCTTATTTTTTGTATTGCAAGTCTTACAGATTTTTTTGATGGATATATTGCGCGTGAATATCGTGTGAAATCCCTTTTTGGCGAGGTTTTTGACCCATTGGCAGATAAAATGCTTATTTTGTCTGGGTTTATCGCGCTTTTGGTGTTGGGGCGCGCGTCAGAGTGGGCGGTATTTTTGATTTTAAGCAGGGAATTTTTTATCACGGGATTGCGTGTGGTAGCTGCTGGGAGTGGGAAAAGTGTTGCTGCTTCTAGCATTGGCAAATACAAAACGGGCGCACAAATCGCTGCCATTGCTTTTTTGCTTGCAGATTTTTTCCCCGGTGGTGAAGTGTTATTGTGGATTGCGACATTTTTAACTTTGCATTCCGGGCTTACCTACACACTCGCATACTACAAGAGTCTAAAGGGCTAAAATGGGACTTTTAAGTGCATTTGCTATCCTTTGTTTTTTAATATTTTTCCACGAGCTTGGACATTTTATCGTTGCTCGAGCGTGTGGGGTAAAGGTAGAAGCCTTTAGTATTGGCTTTTGGAAAGAAATTATTGCTTTTGAATTTAGAGGCACGCGCTATAAATTCTGCATTATCCCGCTTGGTGGCTATGTGAAAATGAAAGGAGAAAATGCTGCAAGAACAGGCGAATATGAGCAATCTAGCGGGACCACGCAACGCACGGAAGAGAATCTCGATTCTGATAGCTTTGTGGCGAAGTCGCCTACACAAAAAATCGCTATTTTGCTCGGTGGTGTTGGATTTAATTTTTTGCTTGGATTTTTGTTGTATGTGGTGGTTTGTGCGGTTGGATTTAATGCTCTTTCTCCTGTGGTTGGCGAGGTAGTAGATTCTATGCCTGCAAAAGAAGTGGGATTACAAAAAGGTGATAGAATCTTAAGTGTCAATGGAGAGAGTATTCGCTCTTTTGAGGAGATTGGAGAGATTTTATCTCGCACCAATGGCGAAATCTCTCTTGTTTTAGAGCGAGATTCTGTAATTTTGCAAAAAACGCTTGTGCCTAGCATTTCATCAGCAAAAAATATATTTGGCGAGGATATTAGGCGTGCTTTTATTGGTATTCGTGCAAGTGGAGAGGTGCAAACGCTTAGATTTGAGGGTTTTGAGATTCTAAGCAAGGCATTTGATAGGACACTTTTTGCCACGCAAATTATCTTTCAAAGCATACAAAAACTCATCACAGGCGTGATTTCACACGACCAAATAAGCAGTGTGATTGGTATTACCGATGGACTTTCAAAAGCGAGTGAGAGTGGCATAGTCTTGCTTTTGAGTTTCAGCGCACTTATTTCGATAAATTTAGCAATCCTCAATCTTTTGCCTATTCCTCCGCTTGATGGTGGTGGGATAGTTTTTACTCTTTATGAGGCGATTTTCAAATCTCCCCCGCCAGAAAAAGCGATGTTTTTAATTAGTGCGCTTGGCATTAGTGTGCTTATATGTGTGATGTTACTTGGTGTGTATAATGATATAAATCGCTTAATTGGATAAAGAAATTTTTACTTTTATTAACTTTATCAAGGGCATAATTATAACAATCTTACAAAAAAGGGGAATCGTATGGAAGATATTTTTGATACGCGCTCACTCACAATGAGCGTTTTGGCAAGTCCTAGTATGGCGAATTTTAGTGGTGTTGTTCACGGCGGTGAGCTTATGAAGCTATTAGACCAAGTGGCGTATGCGTGCGCTACACGATATTGTGGGCACGGAGTGGTAACGATGAGTGTGGATAACCTCGTTTTTAAGCACCCCATTCCCATTGGTTCGCTTATTATTTTTTTGGCAAGTGTGAATTATGTGGGGAGCACGAGTTGTGAAGTTGGGATTAAAGTCATTAGCGAGGATATTAAAAACCACTTTGTAACGCATTGCAATACTTGCTATTTCACAATGGTGGCGATTGACACAAAGACAGGGGAGAAAAAGAAAATCCCACCATTTGAGCCAAAGACACCAGAGGAAATCAAGCGTTATGAAGGGGCATTATCACGCAAAAAAGCTCGCGCACAAAATGTGAAAAACTTCCAAACAATTAAAAATTCTTAGTTTAATTGTTTATGTGCGATGGAGATGGTGCGGTTTTTCGCAAATATTCCATAATACTTCCTAGCACATCATCAAAATCTTTGCTGGGAGACTTTATGGAAGTCTTTTCCCCGCTCTCTTGCGTAAATGTAATATTTTCGCCAAAACTCATAATTTGCTTTAAACGCAACTTATTGCCAAGTATGCGTATTTTGATAAGCTCCAAAAAGTTCAAACTCATAGAATCTAGCTTGCCAAAGCGATTTTCTATTTCTCCTTCAATCTCATAGACTTCGTTTAATTCCTTACATAGGCTTAATCTACGATACAACTCAAGGCGCAATTTATCGCTATTGACAAGTTCTGGCGAAATATATGCACTGATGTTAAGTTTTAAATCCACTTGTTGGGTATTCTCAATGCCCCTGCCGCTAAGATAATTGATACAATCCTCAAGCATTGAGAGATAAAGCGTATAGCCAATTTTTTTAATATGTCCGCTTTGTGCCTCGCCGAGTAGATTCCCACCACCGCGAATCTCCAAATCGTGGTAAGCGAGATTCTCCCCACTTCCTAGATAGGAGTTTTTCTCACACGCACTTAATCGCTCCTTTGCTTCTTTGGTAAGTGTATTAAAATCTTCAACCAATAAGTAGCAAAAGCCCTCTTTATCGCCTCTACCAACTCTCCCGCGTAATTGATGTAAGTCCGCGATTCCAAAAGTATTGGCATTTTGTATAATGATAGTATTAGCGTTTGGTAAGTGTAAGCCAGATTCTACAATGCTCGTGCAAAGGAGCACATCAATCGCACCTTTAGCAAACTCCATCATTGTATCCTCGCTTTGCACGGAATCAATCTGTGAATGCAAGATGGCAATTTTGCATTGTGGGAGAATCTGCGCAATCTCAGCTTTTTTACGCTCAATACTTGCGATATTGTTATGGATATAAAATACTTGCCCACCACGGCGCATTTCACGCATTATCACTTCACGCACAAGGTTGTGATTAAAGGCTTTAAGAAATGTCCGCACGCCCTTTCGCTCCAGCGGAGGTGTGCGAAGTGCGCTAAAGCCTTTGAGTGAAGAGAGTGCCATATTTAGCGTGCGTGGGATTGGTGTGGCACTCATTGTGAGGATATGCACATTGTGAGCAAGCGATTTAATTTTTTCTTTTTGCTTTACGCCAAATTTATGCTCTTCATCAATCACCACTAAACCAAGATTAGCAAACTCTACGCCCAAAAGTGCGTGTGTGCCAATGAGTATGTCAATCTCGCCTTGTTTGAGCGCATTGGCAGTTTTTGCCTTTTGCGTTGCACTTTGGAATCTATCAAGCCGTGCAACACTAATGGGTTTTCCATTTGCCTTTAGCACTTGAGAAAATCGCTTCGCAAGTGAGTGGAAATGCTGCTCGCATAAAAGGGTAGTGGGCGCAAGAAAGGCGCATTGATAGCCAGAGAGCACCAGCACACATATTGCGTTCATCGCTACTTCTGTTTTGCCAAATCCCACATCACCACTCAAAAGCCTATCCATTACGCGTCCAGATTCCAAATCATCTAAAATCTCTTTGATACTGCGCTCTTGGTCATCGGTGAGTGTAAAGGGACATTGTGCCTGAAACTGCATAAACGCCTTAGAATCTCTGCTTATCTTAATGCCTTGCAAAAGGGCTCTTTGAGCGGCAAGTTTAATGATACCATCAGCGATTTCTAAAAGTTTTTTACGCACGCTTTCTTTAAGCTTGGCAAAACTCCCCTTTCCAAGTTTATCAAGTATAGGGATAGTGCTAGAATCTGCCACATAACGAGAAATGAGACTAAGTTTATCCACAGGCAATAAGAGTTTATCCTCCCCAGCATACGCAATTTCAATAAAATCACTGACCACGCCAAGCACACTCACACTTTTGAGCCCTAAAAATATTCCAATGCCATAATCATTATGCACGACAAATTCACCTTGTGTGAGCTCATTTAGTTGGATTTTTGGACGCGTTTTTGGTCGTTTGGGTGCATTTTTGGGATTAAATGAAATGATAAGTTCATCATTGCTTCGCACATTGATACAATACGGCGCAATGATAGCGCGCAAGTGTTTGGCAGATATTTTTGTATCACTTATAATTGGATTTGTGTAGAGCGTTTGGGAATCTGTGTCCTTATCACTTTGGCTAAAGTCAAATCCATAGGACTTTAGCAATGCGTGATTTGGCGCGATGAGTGTGATAACCTTGTCTTTGTGTAAGGCTAATAGTGAGTGTAACATTTTAGGATTAAAGTCAATTTCTTGGACTTTGTCATTTGGCAAGCATTCATCAAGCGCAATGAAGTCCTTTTCGCTGGTTAAGTGCGCGTTTGATTCTAAACTTGTGATTTCTTGGAGTTCTTTTAGTCCCGCTTGACTAATAAATGCACAAAAAGATTTGCTTAAGTGCGCGCCATTATCGCCTAGATTCCATAAATCATTGGCATTTTGTGAATCTGCTTTGTCATTTGTTTGCGTGTATTCTTGCTTGAAAAATGCTGGTGGGATTTGCAAGTTTTGGAGTTCTTGTTTATCGCTTAGTTGCGTAGCACAATCAAAAACACGAATGCTCTCAACTTCATCACCAAAGAAACAGATTCTATATGGCTTGTCATTAGAGGGTAAAAATATGTCTATAATCTCGCCACGCACACTCATTTCGCCTTGCATTTCCACGACTTCTACATTCTCATACCCAAAGCCCAAAAGTTTTTGTGTAAGCTCATTTGGTGAGATACAATGAGATTTATCTACACAAAAACCCTCTAAAAGCTCTGGCTTTGGCAAAGGGTAGGCGATGCTAGAAATTGGCGCACACAGAACCTTAGGATTGCTAAAGGCGTAAAATTCGCGCAAGGTTTGCAAAAGTGTGAGTAAATCCTCTCGCCACGCACGCAAATCCTCACCATAATGTGCCCGCATTTCAGGGAGTAAAAATGGCTTTAGTGGAGAGAGCTTTGATGATTTGGAATCTTGTGTGTTTGAGCTGTGCGTAAGCTGTGGGAAGTCATCAAACAGCGCGAAAACCTCAAAAGCTCCTCTCGCCTCTCCAAAATCGCTAAGGGCTAGGATAAAGCCCTTAGCTAAATCGTGCGGAGTGCACTTTTTGCCAAAACCACTAACACTCTTAGCTAAAAGTGAATATAAATCAGCCTGTATCAAGCGTTAAATTTTTGTGGATTTTTTATCAAATGCTGGGATTTTGGGTTCTTTAATCTTAGATTCCCCAATGAATACACCTTTGCGCTCAATGGTAATCTCGTTTGCCGTGATAATACCCTCGATACGCCCTTGCGCCTTTAACTCAAGTAAATTTACAACGCAGTTCCCAAGAAACTTACCAGCCACAAGTAGCGCATCAGCAGTTATTTCACCTTTAATTACCCCGCTTTTGCCTATCATTACGGTATTTTTGGAGTTGATATTACCCTCAAACTCGCCATCAATGTGTAGCCTGCAATCAGTGTTTATATCGCCCTTAATCCTTGTGCCTTGCGCAATGATAGTGGCTCCTCCGTTGTTGTTTCCGCTTCCTGTTCCATTAGACTGTTTATCGTCATTAGCAAAGATTGCCATTGTATGCTCCTTTCTTTTTCAAAGATTGATGAGAAGTTTCTCATATTCCAGTTAATGAAGTGCCTTGGATTTAGCACATTGCCTAAAAACCTAATCTCATAATGTAAATGAGGACCCGTGCTTATACCACTACTTCCAGAATACGCAATTACTTGCCCCTTTTTGACAAAGCTACCGCGTGAAACGACAACTTTCTCCAAATGGGCATAGTAAGTGCGGAATCCAAAAGAGTGGTCAAGCTTCACCAAAATGCCATAACCTCCATAGGTCATCTCGGCAGATTCCACCACACCATCAGCCGTAGCATACACAGGTGTGCCTTTATCTGCAGCAAAATCAATGCCCGTATGGAGGTGTTGGGTAAAAAATACAGGATGTCTTCTATATCCATAATCTGCTGAAATAATTTTATAATTTGTGATGGGATAGCCATTTGGGATAAATTTCATTACAAAGGCTTTTTGCGCACCCGTATATGAAGCAATATCCACACGAGAAGTGAGGCTATCTGTATTTTTTTTGCTATCTACGCCAATCGTGCCCTCAAGGTCGCCTAGCTTTTTATCCAAAAGAGAGATTTCATCAACTTGTTCTTGAAGTTGAGCGTTGAGCTCTGCATTTTGACTTTGCATATCTTCGTATTGCGTGAGAATCGTCTCGTTGAGTGTAGAGATATTTTCAATTTCTTGTTTAAAAATTTGGATTGATGTTATAGAAAAAATAATAAGCACCAAGATAAGAATAAGCGCATATAAGGCTAACTGACGAAAAATGGCGTGAATATTTACATAGCGCGTGCCATTTTGGTCAGTTATCATCAATATAAGTCGTTTATTGTTTTTCATCTCTTGCCTAATCATTTTTACCTATGGGGTATTGTCTATTTTATCTGCACTTGCGTAAGATTGGAGTTGAGCAAGGTCATCTAACGCCCAAATAAGAGAATTCCAATTTACGGGGTCTTTATTGGTAAATAAATCATTAAACTCCTGCTTATTCCACATCGCATAATCAAGCGTGCGCAATGGAGAATCTAAAAACTTCAACTCATATAAAAGCTCTGCTTTTTTACTGCTCCCAGAATCTCCGCTATATCCTAGCAGTTGTCCTTTTGAGACAAATTCACCATTTTTTACTTCGATTTTATCTAATCTTGCATAAGTAGAAGTGAAACCAAATGGGTGGATAATTTTGACATACACTCCGTAATGTCCGCCTCTTTGTGTGCTCGTGCTATCTATGATTCCATTTGCTGTAGCATACACAGGCGTGCCTTTAGCGATTTGGTAGTAAATTGCTTCTGGCTTGCTTGGGGTTTTTGTGCCTTTAGAATCTTGACTTGTTTTTTGACTTGGAAACTCATAGTTTTGGATAGGATTTCCACTTGGGACGATTTTTAGCACGGTTTGCTTTTGAATGTCATTTAAGTCATTGATACTAAACTGCATATTTTGCTCATCAAGCGCGACTTTGTCTTTGTTAATGTTGATGATATGCTCAAGTTTGTGTATTTCGCTATTTGCCTTAGCAAGTTCGCTTGATTTGTATTCAATATCGCGCTCTAAGTTGCTGTTTTTTTCATATATTTCTTGGAATCTATCCCTTGCGTCATTTTTCTTTGCCACAAGTTCATCAAGCTGCTCTGTCAAAATATGTAACGCCACCAAATACAAAGCTAGCAACCCTAATATACCCGCTAACACATACAACCCAAAGCTTTTAATAGCATTATGCACGCTAAATTGTCTTGAGCCATTATCATCAATGATAGAAATCATCAACTTGTCGTTTTCCACTTGCCACTCCTTTAGTTTTTCTTCTCTACCCACTTTTTGTCAAAAACTCAGCCACCACGCTAAAAGAGCCAAAGACTACATAATTGTTGTCTTTGTGTAATTTAGCTGGAGTGAAATCGCTGTATTTTAACCCAAGATTATGCAATATTTCTTCCAACTCCGCTTTTTTTATTATGCGGTCATTTTTTACCTTAAGGATTAAAACCTCGCTAACAACGGGTTTTAAAATACTTAAGATTGCCGATATAGCCTTATCAAAGTAAGCATTATACACTAATATAATATTTTTTTTACCAAATTTTTGCACTATTGTGTGTTTTAATACTTTTGCGCACTCTATATTATGCCCCACATCAAGTAAAATATTTGGTGCGAGAATCTCGCATCTACCGCGTAAATCAAGTGTTTTTAGCGTTGTGAAATCAAAGCGCAGATTCCAAAACAATAACGCAAAAATTGCACAAAAAAGATTTTCTTGCAAAAATTGCGGGTAGGTATTTTTTGCGATATATTGAGCAAAATCACGCCAAAATATTGAATCTAAGGGTTGCATATTTTCACAATGAAAGGTTTTGGAGAATTTTTGCGCATATTGGTTGAATTTTTGCGCATTAGAATTATTGGATTGGTCGCTTATGATGATTTTATGGAGGTTTGGGATTGTGAAGAGATGAGCATTTTTTTCTTGTGCGATTTGTTTTGCGATTTTTTTGCATTGCGTGAATCTTTGCGGAGCAAGAAGCACATTTTTCCCCATTGCTCGAAGTTTGCTCCCAGCGATAGAGGCAATATCACTCCCTAAAAATTCCTCGTGGTCTAGGCCAATAGGCGTAAAAATGCTTAAATCCGCATTTAGCACGCTCGTGCTATCAAACTCCCCACCAAGCCCCGCTTCACACACGAAATAATCACAATCCTTTGCCAAATACAACGCCAAAAATGTCGCGTATTCAAAATAGCTTGATTCTCGCACGATAGGGAATCTTTGCAGCCACAAATGCGCGCTTTCTAGCTCGCTATGAGTGGCGATTCTATGTTGATTAGAATCTTGCGTGCGACAATCTGTAATTTTTGCCTCCGCGCTAGATTTTGCCCCACAATCCGCGCAATCCACCAAATCCGCGCAAGATTGCATATTTGCCATATAAAATCGCTCATTAAAATCAAATAAATGTGGCGAGGTAAAATGCAGGACTTTATAGCCATTTTGTGCTAGCCCAAGCGTGATAAATCGCCCCGTGCTACCCTTGCCATTTGTCCCTAAAATGTGGATAATAAAGGGGGAGTTTTGTTGAGATTCCCTGCTTTGCTTGTATAGCTTCTCTAAATGAGGCTCTAAGAGTGCATAGATTCTATGCACTCTTTGCGTGTCAAATGGCGCGTATTCTTTACCCTTTTGCGCCAAAAAGGCTTTTAAAGATTTCATTATTTATGCTAAAAATCTTACAAGTTCGTCCATTGCGTGAGCGAAGTCTTTTTCCTTGCCAAAGATTCTCCCCTCAAAGTCCATAACTCTGCGCTCCTCATCATACACAAACACTTGGGAGGCAAGCTCTTCTAAAAAGCAATCAAAGCACGATTCCACACGCTTTTTATCGCCGTGTGCGAGGAGATAAAACACACCTTGCTTTGGCTCAAAAATATCTTTTCCCTTACGCACGGAAGTGAGATGGCGCATAAAAGTCTGCCTCATCATCATAAAGGCACGAGAATGCCCCTCGCTACCAAAAGTCTCTAAAATTTCATCGTAATTAAAAATCCTTACCGCACACAAGCGTGCATCTTTTGTCTGTCTAAAGAGCAATTCGGTGTCTTTCCAATGCTGTGTTTTTTTCCATTCTTGTGAGCTTGGAGGTGGTGCTGTGGGTGCAGGGGTTGGTTCTTTTTGCTCGTCTTTTTGTTGGTTTTGAGTTTGTGATTCTTTAGATTCTTGCGCGCTTTGTTTGGCTTTTTCCTCCATTTTTTGTTTTTCTTCTTGTTCCTCTTTTGCCTTTTGTTCTTCAAGTTCTTTTGCTCTTTTAATTTCTTCTTCTTGCTCTATTTGCGCACGCGTTTTTTTCAGTGCGATTTCATTGCGCCACGCTTCACAGAGGTCATAGAGTGCTTGATAAATGTTTTTATCCTTGCCCTTTTCGCGCACAAGGTTAGTAAATGGATTTTTAGTGTCATTGAGTGTTTGCGTATCGCCCATATTCTTTGCATCAAATATATCAATGATAAATCGCCCCGCAAGTTTTGAATATCCTAAAATTTCTTTGTTTTCTCTACTTTTTTTGAGCGCAATCACAGAATCTATGCGTGAGAGAAATTCCACATCGCTTAGATTCTGTGGGTGGTTTTCCATATCCTTGATAAGGTCTAAAATTTCTTTATCATTAGCGACAAATTCTGAAATAAGTGATTTTGAGATATGTGTGGCGGCGTTTTTTAAAATTTCTAAATGCTCGCGCTTTTTGTAAAATTCAATCCAGCGGTTTTGTAGTTCTTTAAGTCCGTCCCTTGAGTTAATAAGTCCAATTTGAAGCAATGGCTCATACTTGCTTTTGGCACTAAAGGAGAATAAGTCTCTAATAATTTTCATAAGCACAATGTTAAGATTATTTGAGTAGCTTTTAATGTGGCGTAATTCATCGTTGTATCGTGCCTCTTCAAAGCGAGTAACGGCTTGAGTTATAAGCTCTGAAGTATTTTGGGCGTCTAGATTGCGCTTTTTTGCTTCTAGTAAAGATTCTAAGATGATGTCATCTAATTCTTTCATTTTGTCTCCTCCTTTGTAATTGTTTCTTTTGTTGCTTTGTTTTCATAGATTTCTCTTGCGCCCCCATACGCCATTTGCGAGACAAACTTATCAAGTGCTTGATTAGCGGCATTAGTAATGGCATTAAACTTTCCTTCTTCGATAAGAAGCACGGAAGTTGCATTTGCCGCGTAATCGTAGTATCCTGAATTTGTAGTGCGAAAGGTTTTACCATTTTTATTGACTACATTAAAGTCTAAAACCACATTCACGCGATAAAAGCTAATAAAACCTTTATCATCATAAGATATTGGGTAGCTTTCTGCCGAGACTACGCGCACATCAATAATGCTACTCGCATTTTGTTTAGAAGTAAGCGCATTGTGAAATCGTGTCAAAATCGCTAAATGTATGGAATCTTTCACACCAACGCTTGCTTCTGGCATTTTTGGGTCCATTGTAATCTCGACATACACACCACTTTCAAAAATTTTATTGGCATATCCGCTTACAGGTGCATACCCACACCCGACACATAAGCCACAAACTACAACCCAAAGCCCACAATGCCAAAAGTTTATGATGTTATAGATTCTATACAATTACTTGCTCCATAAATCGCCCAAATCTCTAGGGTTTCAATACAAAATTGACTAATTTTTTTGGCACAACAATTTGCTTTATAATTTCGCCATTAAGCCATTTTGCAACACTTTGTTTTGCAAGGATTAAAAGCTCATCTTCCCCAATATCGCTAGGCACTTCGATTTCGGCGCGTTTTTTGCCATTTATGGTGATTGCAAGAGTGATTTGACTCACTTCTAATGCCGTTTTATCAACAGCAATGGGTGCGAAATTTTTGCGATTAAATAGCTCCTCGCTAAGCTCCCACGCGATATGCGGGATAATTGGCTCTAAAATATTAAGCAATATAAAATACCCCTCTGTCCAAATGTCTTGCCAAATATCGCTATTTTGCGCCTTTTGCTCGCTTTGCGTGTTTTTATTTGCTTTGTTTGTATCGCTAGATTGCGCGTTAGATTCTGCCACACTTAGCGCGTTTAGTGCCTCCATACACGCCGCAATCACCGTGTTAAACGCATAGCCATTTGCGCGTTTTTCAAAGAGCGCATTGCTTTTTTGCAATGCTTCATAGACTTTTTTGCGCGCGTTTTTTTGCGCTTCATTGAGCGTGGGAGCATCAATTTTTGGCAATGCGCTACACTTTTTTGCATATTTTGCTCTCTCATAAAGCCTACGGATAAAGCGATATGAGCCCTCCACCGCGCTATCATTCCACTCTAGCTCACGCACAGGTGGCGCGGCAAATAACACAAAAAGCCTCGCAGAATCCGCGCCATATTTTTGTATAAGCGCGTTTGGATCGACTACATTGCCTTTAGATTTACTCATTTTTGCGCCGTCTTTTAGCACCATACCTTGCGTGAGTAAGTTTGCAAATGGTTCATCAATCTCCACATAGCCCAAATCACGCAAGACTTTAGTAAAAAACCGCGCATACAGCAAGTGCAAAATCGCGTGCTCAATCCCACCGATATACTCATCAATATTTAGCCAATAGCGCAAAGAATCGCTATCAAACGCAGCTTTTTCCCACAGCTCGCGTGGCGTGGTGTAGCGCAAAAAATACCAGCTAGATTCTACAAAAGTATCCATTGTATCGCTCTCTCGCAACGCCTTTGCACCGCATTTGGGGCAGGTGCAATGCTTCCATAAATCGTGCTTATCAAGCGGATTGCCCTCGCCATCTATGAGAATATCATCGGGTAGGGTTATGGGGAGATTTTCTAATCTCTCAGGCACGATTCCGCATTTCTTGCAATGCACCATAGGGATAGGCGCACCCCAATACCGCTGACGCGACACACCCCAATCGCGCAATTTGTAGTTCGTTACGCCTTTGCCTAGATTTTTGGATTCAAAATGCTTTATGATTTTGGCGCGTGCTTCCTCGCTACTAAGCCCGCTAAACTCGCCAGAATCTAGCAAAATCCCGTCATTTACAAAGGCTTGCGCGAGGTTTTCATTATCGTCTTGCTCGTTGGATTCCCCCTCCCTCAATGAATTTTTGGCGGAGTGGGTTAGGGGGCGGGTAGAATCCGCGACTTCCTCGCTCAAATCTGCTTTAAATTCTGAATCTTCCTTAGATTTTACTACGCGTTTTATTGGCAAGCCGTATTTTAACGCAAACTCAAAATCCCTCTCATCGTGCGCAGGCACAGCCATTACCGCACCGCTTCCATACTCGATTAGCACATAGTTTGCCACCCATAGTGGCAGTTTTTGCCCTGTGAGTGGGTGGAGTAGCTCTAATCCCAAATCAAAGCCCATTTTTTCTGCTACCGCCCTGTCGCGCTCGCTTGTATTTTGCATAGCCTGTATCGCGCTTGCCACACTAGAATCAAGCAAGCCTAGCTCTAAGACGCGCTTGACTATGGCGTGCTCGGGAGCTAGCGCGCAATAAGTTACGCCATAAATGGTATCAGGGCGCGTGGTAAAGACGCTAATTGTAGAATCTAGAGTATTTGATTGCGTTTTCTTCTCCCCTTGCGGGATGGGATTAAGGGGAGGGGTTTTAGATTTTGCATCCACCCCCAAACCCTCTTTGCAGGGGAGGGGGCTTTTTTGCGAGGGCAAACCCAATTTCTCACAAGACTTAGAATCTAGGCTAAAGCTAAACTCTAGCCCGCGAGATTTGCCTATCCAATTTCGTTGCATTGTGATGACTTGATTTGCCCAATGCCCCTCTAAGCCCTCTAAATCGCGCAACAATTCCTCCGCATACGCGGTGATTTTCATATAGTATTGACTCATTTCTTTTTGCACCACAGGGGTATCGCACCGCCAGCATTTGCCATCAATGACTTGCTCATTTGCAAGCACGGTTTTATCATTAGGACACCAATTCAAAAACGCTTCTTTGCGATAGATAAGCCCTTTTTGCCACATTTGGATAAAAAATTCCTGCTCAAAGCGCGTATAAATAGCATCACTCGTGGCAAACTCGCGTTGCCGTGAAAAGCTAAGCCCCAAAGATTCTAGCTCGGCTCTCATCGTATCGATGTTTTCATAAGTCCATTTTTTAGGGTGGATTTTGTGCTTTATGGCGGCGTTTTCCGCAGGCATACCAAAGCTATCCCAGCCCATAGGGTGCAAGACATTGTAGCCCATTTTGCGATAATGGCGAGCCAAAGCGTCCCCTATGCAGTAGTTTCGCACATGCCCCATATGGATTCTCCCGCTTGGGTAGGGGAGCATTGAGAGGATATATTTTTTGGGTAGAGTGAAATCGACTTTAGGTTGCGCGTTATTAGTGTTTGTGCTAGATTGCGTGTGGATTGGCTCAAAGCAGGCGTTTGCTTGCCAAAACTCCTGCCATTTTTTTTCGATTTCTCGCACAAGTGCTATTTCGTAGGTTTTTACATCCATTTACACTCCTTAAAATCCTTTTGTTATGTGATTTTACGAATCTAAACTTAAAGTAATTGCGGATTTAGGTGGAGATTGAGTTCGCCATAATGGTGCAACTACCAAAGTTGAATTTTTGCGCCATTATAGCCAAAGTAGTCTTTTATTTTGCTAAAACTTTTACTTTCTCACTTTTAGTTATCGCTTTATACGAGTTGTCATACATTGCTTCAGCATAGGCTGGTGGGAGTGTGTATTCACCCGGTGTTACGGTGTTAATCTTTACAAAGGCTTGCTGGAGCGCATTTGAATAACTCATATCAAAAAACCACATTACTCTATCATCGCGTATATCGGTGTATGTGATAGCTTTAGCGTTTGATTGTTGGATAAATTCTGGCAAGTTTTCCGCGTTGTTTAAGCGGAGATTCTCAATCTCCCAACCACTTGGCAACGCTTGAGTGAGAGCGATATTGCGCATATTGATATTTTTGTTATCAGCTACTACATTGAGCCTAATCCAAAAACTTTGCGCACTTTTTAGATTTTTTACATTCACTTCATTGCCATTTTCATCAAAAAATGCCCGTTCAATGCGGATTTTCTTAGCCATTGGCTTTAGGGAGTCTCCCATTGGGATACCCTCCCACGAGAAATTTGCATAGGCTTGAGATTTAGATTCTATAATGGCTTTGCCAAAGTCTAGCGGGATTTGCGCGCTATCATTACTTAGTTTTATATCGCTATTTGCGCCATTTGCGCTTACTTTTGCTTGTATTGTGCCATTTATATCCCCATTTTGTGTGTTTATAAGGCTTAGCAATCCATATCCTGTGCTTTGGGTTGAGAGCCAATCATTTGATTCTAACGCACGCAAGACATTATTAAACAATGCTTCATTGACTGCGCCATAAATGATTTGATGACTTTGTAAAATCATTGCTTCATCACGGAGTTTTGAGCCATAACTATATTCGTAGAAATTTTTTGTGCTATCAGGCACGATACTTATGTCTTTTACAATTTTTTTTGCCTGCTCTTCAAAGCCAGCGAGTTTATATGCTGCACCTAAAAGCCATTTATCAACGACATTTAAGCCTTTTAGTCCATTTTCATATAGTGCATTCATCACAGGGATTTCAGGCTCTCTAGCTAGGGCGAGCAAGAAAAGTGAATACGCTTTAGATTGGCTTGTGCTACGCACGAAGTTGCGCTCATAAGCCACCCACCCTCGCAAGATAGAATCTGGCACATAATATCCCAAGTCTTTAGCGAGGATTAAAAAATGTCCAGCATAGTGTGTGCCCCACTCATCAGGTTTGCTCTCTCCTTGCCAATATGCAAATCCACCGCTTGGCGTTACAAATCCACCTATGCGCGAGATTCCAGCGTTAATATTCTCGATAATGCGCTTTTTATCAATGCCCTTAAAAGTGCTTAATTTGTCTAAATAAAGTTGAGGCATTACGCTTGAAGTGGTCTGCTCAATGCAACCATAAGGATATTGCATAAGCCATTTTACGCGGTGGTTGATGTTTAGTATAGGATTTGGTGAGAGTGTGATAAAGCCCTTATTACTTCCTTTGATGAAGTCTTGTGGCGCGTTAATTTCAAGTTTTTTGCCCGCTTGCAAGACATAATTTGTGGAAGTATTGACATAAGGATTTATGGGTTTTATATCAATCTCTACGGAATCTTTAAAGCTCGCTCCATCGCCACTTAGGCTTAGTAAAATATTCTCTATGCCCACCTCGTTTTCTACCTTGCCCTCAAAGATGATATTTTGTGGTTGTTTATTTTTGAATTTCACGCTTTGGCTGTTTGTTTTAAATTTGATAATGCCATTTTGCGAGGCGACATTGACTTTTACATTTTTTACAGAATCTGTGGTAGGAAAAAGCTCAACAGGCAAACTAAATGTATCTCCAACCTTGAGCGTGCGCGGGATTGTTGGCATCATTACCACAGGCGCGCTTACTTTGATATTTTTCTCTGCCTTGCCATAGCGAGAGCCATTTGCTCCAGCGACCATTACGCGCACACTTCCTAGATAGCTTGGCATTTTAAATTTCAGTGTAGCGTTACCATTTTCATCAGTTTTTACAGGGGCGTTATACAGCACCACAGGCTTAAACCTCTGTGCTTGCTCATTATTTTTTTGTTTTCCCTCAAATTCCTCATCACCGCCAACTTTTAGCACCTTATGCACCTTGCCAAATGTTTTGCCAATAATTAAATCATAAGTATCAAACATTTTTAGCCCAAAGGCAATTTTGGAGTAGAAATATTTGTGTGGGTTTGGACTTTGAAAATCACTCAAATCAAGCAATCCCTCATCTACAATAGCAATAGTGTAAGTTGAGGGAATGTTTTCTTTGGTGGAGAGTTTGACTTCAAATTCAGTGTTTGGTAAGATAGAATCTGGTGCGCTAATTTCATAATTTAGCTTTGATTGCGTTTCTACCATTAGCGGCACTATACCATAAAGTCGCATTGAGCGGTCGATTTGAGTTTGTGTGTTATAATTTTGCAAAAATGCCACACTCACATACGCATTTGGCGTCATATTGCTAGAGATTGGGATAGAGAGTTCTGTTTTACTAGCATTTGTATTCACCCAATAGCGAGACAACACTTTATTTTCTTTGCTAATAAGCACTAACGCCCTGCCATTTGTCGTGCTCTCAAAGCTCACTTTTGCACTCTCGCCCACTTGGTATTTTTCTTTGTCGGTTTTGATTTTTAGTGCGGTGATTTTTTGCGCATCAAGCGCATCACCAAAGCCACCTGCATAGAGTGAAACTCCCGCTTTTGCGTCATTTTCTTCATCACTAAATTCAATGTAGATTTGTCCATTTTGTTTAGCGATATACTCAAACATAACAGGGACATTTTTTGTCTTTATGCTCCCTTGCGCGAGAATCTTTGTGTTGCTATCAGTTTTAATGGAGCGCAAAAATTCACTTTGGCTATCATAATCCCACCACCACGAGTATTGATTAGCATACACGGTATAGTGAATGTTTCTATTGGCTAGAAGTTTTTTATCATCGCTACTGCGCACTATTACAGGGATTTGGATTTTTTCATCAATCGCTATGGATTGGCTTTGTGGGGGTTTCACACCGACAAAGCTCTTATAAAGCTCAACATCAATATTTTTGCGGCGCACGGCAAATCGCCCATTGTTTTCGATGATTTTTGCTGTAAGGGCAATGTTAAGATTCCCATTGATTTTTTCAATATTTTCTAAAGGGATTTCTGTGCTTTCTTTGCCTTTTTCATCGAGCTTACCCTCGCCATATAGGTTATTATAGTAGCGTAATGACCCCGGTGTAGAGAATACAAAATCCTTGTAAGCCTTACTTTTAAACTCTTTAGAACTAAAAACCGCGTAATACTCAGAATCTAGCCCACTTGCTGGTGCGCCAAAGAGATAGGCAGCTTCTATATCAAGATCAAGGCCAGATTGGGTATTATCGCTTAAATCAATGCTATCAGGCGCATTGATAAGCACTTTTATGCGGTTTGGCACGACAGCTTCGATGCTTAATTGCTTTTTAAACACAGAATCTCCCACTTTAATAGTGGCTTCCCAAACTCCCGTATCGGCGTTTTTTGGAGTTTTTATCTCATAGTGATAAAATCCATCACTCGCACTTGTTAAAACCACTTTGTCTAAAAATGTCTTGCCTCGCGGAGTTTTAAGCGATAAAAACACAGGGTGCGCAGAATCTAGCACTTTATCATCATTGCGTGCGATGACATCAAGGAATATACTATCTCCCGGTCGATACACGCCTCTATCAGTATAAATATACGCTCGAATACCGCCAATGCTTGTCGTGCCATCTATGTCAAAGCCCTCTGTGCTTACAAGCGTAGAGTTTGGCTTGAGGATTGCCGTGTCATTGCCTCTTTGTGCGATGAAATAAAGGAGTTTTGATTCATCAATGTTATCAAAAATTGCTTCGCCATTGCTATTTGTCGTGCGTTTTTGTAGGGTTTGGTTTTTCTTATCTATCGCACTAATTGGGACTCCAGCAAGCGGAGTGCTTCTTGTAATATCAAGTGCTGTAAGGGTGAATTTCCGCTCGCTTTGGTGTGCCATAAGTGCGATGTTAGAAAAGACTAAATGCTTGGAGATTTTTGCATAATTTCTAAAGAAATTGCTTACGCGCCAATCGCTCATATCCTCAAAAGTATAATCAATGCTGTCTTTATCAAATTGTAATTCCACGATAAAAATCCCGCTTAAATCTCCAATAGAGCTTAAATCTATCTCATTTTGCACCCATGCATTTTGCTCATTTATCACGCTAAATTCTTTTTCTAAGATAGTATCCCCGATTTTATCGAGGTTTAGTCCATAATTGCACCGCTCATAATATTCGTCATATTCCTCATCGTATTCTCGCTCGCAACGATTTACTTTGGCGTTGTTGTTGGAGGCATTTCCTATGAGATTCTCCTCAGAGAAAAATTGCGTAAGGTTGTTTGCATATATTTTGCTAAGTATGAGTTTGACTTTTTTGACATTGCGCGTTTTAAAGGCAATTCGTTTTTGCGCGGAGCTTGGGAGAAATACCCCAGATTGCGAAAACATAATGCCCGGTGGCAATTCCTTAAAAAGCACTTCGGTGGTGAGGCTTTCCTCTGTTTTTATGCCATTTATCGAGCTTAGCCCGCTTTGGATATTGATGATATATGGCGTGGCGAAGTTAAAATCCCCGCTTAAAATAATGCTGTTGCCTACTTGAGAGGCGTTAAACTTGAACTTTCTTAGCGTTTGAGAATCTTTTGGGGTAATGGTGATAAAGCTATTAAGGTTTGGCACTTTGGCAAGCTCTTGAGAAAAATCAAGTGTAATGGTTTTTTCCTCCTCATTGGCGCGAGCGTCTATGAGGGCTAGGGTTGAATTTTTTAATAGCACGATAGGGTGGGTTTGTGTATCTTTACCGCCGAGATTTTGAGAATCTATGATAAGATTAAGCGTGAGGTCTTTCTCTGCGGAGGCGATAAGTGTGTTAGATTCTATACTGTATGCGCGTGGAGCTATGCGTGCGACATTGATAGGAAGCGTATCACCATCTTGATTTTGCAGTGTTATCGCGCTCGTTGTCCTTTGTAAATTTATATCTTGGGAGAGCTCTAAAGTCGCGTGTAGAGTATTTTTTACGCCATCGCTAGCGAGTTGCAAACCACTTAAATACACTTGTGTGGGTAGCGTTTTGAATTTCATTGTTACATTTTTGACACTTGATTCTTTTTCATAATGTTTTGCAATGGCAGCGAAATCTACCTCGATTTTGTAGCTTGTATTTGGCTCTAGCAGGTCATCTGGGATAATTTGAAAGGTGGTGTTGTTAAGAAAGCGATACTTTGCTTTTTGTTTTTCTCCGTTGATGCTGATTGCTTCAGCTCTATCGCGCAATGCACCAGAATCAAAAAGCCAATGTGTTTTATCATCTTTGAAAAATGGCTCTTTTAGCTCAATCTCTAGCTTGCTATCAGTAGAAAGTTCGCCCTCGCTCATTCGTAAGACGCCACTATCACCACAACCTGTAAAAAGACATAAAGCAAAAACAGCTAAACCCAATAAAAGTTTATGTAATACAATTTTCATAGTATCCCCTCCCCCCATAAACGAAACCTTACGGCAACGCCAAATCTCATTTATGGAGTTTGATTAAAGTTTAACAATGTTTAGTTTTGAAGTTTTTCACGCACTTTAACTTCGTTTATATTATACACACCTAACACGATTAACACATTATACGCAATAACACATATACCCATTACAAGCAGCAAGATTCCAAGCATTGCAAGACTTGCTATTCGTCCCAGCGCATATTCCTCAATGTAGTTTGCCAATTCTGATAATCTTGTATCGTTACTATAATATTGTTGGATAAAGTCTAAGACAAGATACCCAAACACAATGCTAAGAAGCACTATCCCAACAACAGAGATGAGATAAATCTTATAAGCGGTGATGAAGTGCTTAAGTCCTGTAATATTACTCATTTCATACGAAACTTTATAAGTCAAAAATACTTGAATTGCCATAGCACCAAGCGATACAACAATCATAAAAACACCTAAAGAAAGCCAAGGAAACCCCTCAATAGTGCTCTGCAATGTACTTGAAGCAATAGCCTCTTCAAAAGTCATATAAAGCCACAAAGCCACAGCCACAAAAATCACATAAAATGCTACAATCGCCACAATACTAAGTATGTAGTATTTAAATCTCGGCGAATTAGCCACTTTACTAAAGCAATACAGCCCATAACACCCTACAATCCACGCTCCTATTAAGAGGAGATTCCCAACAATTTCTAAAACAGGTATCAAGCCAATAAGATAACAACCAATGTAAGCAAAGGTTGCCCACAGCATTATATCTTTAGCGCGTTTTAGCTCTGTATTTGCATTGATATGTATCGTCTCCATAAGTCTCTCCTAAGGGTTTAAAATATAAAGGTTTGGAATATTACCATAAAAACATAGGTTTTTCATACAATCGTTGTTGTTCTTGCATTGTTGTTCTTGGGTTTCATTCTCCAAATTCCTTAAAAATATTCAACATTCTATCAAGCATATCAATAGGCGCAGTGAGAAAATCTTCTGCAAGTGTGGTATCCACTTTTGGCTTATCAAGTGCTCCCTTGATAGAAATCTTCGTAGAAATCTTGCCATCTCCACCCAAAATAATGTATCCCAAAACAGGAGTTTGATTTACTATTTTGCTTAATGTTTTGAGTGTGCTTGCTTGCAAGCGCAAATCGATAGTTTTTTTCTTTAAATCAATAACGCCCTTACCCTCAATGTCAATCGTGCTCCCAATAAGGTCGATTTTTTCAAAGCCAAGATTATCTTGACTAAGGGAAAATTCTATTTTGCCGTGTTTGATTTCATACCCATCTTTACTAAACCCGGGTTTTTTAAACGAAGCAAGATTGGGAAGTGTGTCGAGAACTGCAAAAAAGTTTTGCAAAAAAGCATATTCCATAAATGTGGCTTGTTGTATATCAATGTTTCCTTTGAATACTCTATTGTGTATGCGTCCATTAAGGCTAAATAAACTCCTTTCATTAAGCAGTTTTTTGCCCATTACCACATTGATAAACTGTGAGCTAAAATTATCTAATCTAATATTTGCCCAGCCGTGCAAAATTTCTGCTTCTAAAAATCCATTGCCATATTTGCCATTCGCGTCTATGCGCCCACTTCGCAGCGTGAGAGTGATTTCATCAGTGGGGATTACATAATCATATATAATGTTGCTGCGCGTTGCTTCAAGCTGGACGATGCTTGGGGGTATGCCATTTCTTCTTTCATATCGCTCTTTTTCTAAAGTAAATTGCCTTTCTCGTAAAAGTTTTTCTTCGCTTATTATTTTACTTTCATTGTTTTCTAGATTCTCACGCAGGACAGGTATATTTGAGTGAAACATTTCCTCGACATTGAGGTCATAATCTTTTATTTTAAATTGTAATAATCCTTTGTTTTTTATTATTTCTATTCCTGTAAGAGCGTTAAGAGGTGTGTTGGTTTTGTGGTTTTTTTGGTTAGCTACACTCCAATTTGGCGTGGCGAGCGTTAGCTTGTCGTTGTATATATTGCCACTTACCGAGAGAGAATCTACCCGCTTGCCATTTTTTGTGTAGATTGGGTATTCCAAGTTGGTGAGATTTACATTCATTCCAAAGATATTTTTATCAATCTCTGCGAGTTCTATACTTCCTGCCTTAAAGCCATAATACTGCAAGGCAGGAGAGTATGGATAGAGTGTGGCAAGGCTTGTAATGGTAATGGTGCTAAGAGAATCTTTGCTATTTTCTTTTGGTTTTTTATGTATAGTGAGCGCAAGTTTAGGGATACTGAGCTCAAAGCCTCCATTTGTCATCGTGCCATCAAGTGTGATTTCATCAAGTGGTGGGAAGTCGCTAAGATTGAGCGGTTGGATTTGTGGGCGTGGATTTGGATTCCCTGTGGTTTGTTTATCTTTGTTTTGGAGTTTGGAGAATTTTTCATCGGTTGCTTTTACTACATCGCTAGATGTTTTTTGCAGTAGGCTTGGCAAGTCTGGTTGTTGCTCCTTTATAATAGCGCGGATAATCCTCTTTGTAAATTCGTCTTTACCAGCGATTTGGAGGGCTTTTGGCAAAGGTTTTTGTGCAATTTTATTTATATCTATGTCAATTTTCTCTGGCTTGAGTGTGCCTTCAATCTTGCTTTGCAACGGATAAATATTAAGCAACAAACTCGTGGATACAATATCATTATAGTTGAGATGAGAGCTTGCCACAGCGACATTTTGCTCATCTGGTGTGATAGAGATTTTTACCCCCAAATCTTTGGCGAAAATCCCCTCGCCCAAAAAAAGCAACTTCACATCGCTTCCGCTAATAGTTCCTTTGACAAGTTGAGGTTGCACGATGTGATTTACCACGCGCAAATGCAAGTCAATCCCTGCACTTAGTGTGCTTTTATCTGTTTGGAGTGGAATATCAATGCCATAAAATTTGAGCAAATCCACAAGTGGTTGCTCTACACCAATTTTTGTCGAGCGAATTTTGACAAAGACTTCCACAGGATTATGAAAGGGTAACTTGATTCCCACATCAGAATCTTTAATGGAGTATGCGTTGAAAGTCGGCTCATCAAGGGTAATATTAAGGTATCCATCTTCGAGGGCTAAATGCGCGTTATCTGCCTTTATGGGCTCGACTTTTGGTGCGACTGCGACTTTGACATTTTTAATGGTGGCTTTGGCGCGCATTTGCTTGCTTAGATTATCTAAAAACTTATCATTAAGTTTGCCATTTAGTGTGAATGTATCAATTTGCACGCTCTCAAAAGTAATGCGATTAAAGAGCCATTCCTCAAGCGCATTATTTTTGAGAGGTTTGAGATATTGCTGTAAAAAGCGAATGGAATCAATCTTTGAGCTTTTGACTTCCACATCGATTTTTTTAAAGTTTGTGTTGCCAATGATTGAAAAAGTGGGTTTTGTAGCGTTGTGTATATCTTGGTATTGGCTTCGTTGCACTTGAGCGTGTGGCGGTGGCGGAGCAAGCAAATGTGGCGGTGGCGCAAATACCATATTTGAATCTTCTTGTTGGTTTGGTTGTGTATTTTCTTGCTGTGGTGCGGATTGTTGTGCGTTTGGTTGTGGTTTTAGGACACGCAGAGATTGCAAATCTTTTTCATAAGTGGCTAATATGTCAAAAAAGAAAGTTTTTTTCGCATATTCTAAGTTCCCATCAAGCTGAATGTTTAAGGGATAAATATTGAGCGTTTCAATCTCTAGTTTGATTTTTCCATTGTCATTTGTGGTGTTTAAAATCGCCTCAAAATCGGGGTCATAGATTTGATATAAATGCCCGTCATAGAGAATCTTTCGCGCTTGTTTATCAGGCAGGATAATGTTATGGACATTAAGCGTTTGAAAATATGAAAGCACCAAAAGCCCGTCTTTAATGTATCCTACAATGGAATCTACCGAAACAGGCTCATTAGATTCTAAGGTTTGTTGAGATTGTGCGTCTTCTTGTGTGGGCGATTCTTCATCGCTGGATTCTTGAGAGAGTTGGTGTGTGCTTTCTTGTGAATCTTCAAAAGCGTGAGAGAGGTCGAGTTTTTGAATGTCTAAAACAAGCTTATTTTCTAATTTAAGATACAATCCATCTACATTTATCCCAGCGATAGAGAAATGTTGTGCGTAGATTCCATCGCGCAAGATTCTATATCCTACATAGGAGAGCGTGCTTATGATAGCGACAAAAGTAAGCAAACTAATTAAAGTCTTTGGCTTGATTTTTGGCTTAAGTTTTGTGATGTGCTTTAGTCTTGCTTTGTATTTTTCCACGCCAATTCAACTCCCTAAAATCCTTGAAGTGCCTCAAGGTTCAATAAAGGGGATTATAGCACATTTAAACCAAATCACACCCAAGCAATTTAGTAGAATTGATGAGTTTTTTTTGCGTGCATTTGGGAATCCTCAAAGTGGATTTATCGAATTGCAATGCAGTGATTCTAGTGGATTTTTTGATGTTTCGTTTGGCTGTGATGCGCAATCACAAGAGGAGTTTATCACGCTCAATCGGCTTGATTTTTTGTTAAAACTCAGTAGTGCAAAGGCCGCTCAAAGACAAATTACCCTTATCCCCGGCGAGACCTTGTATTTTTTTATTCAAAATGCAAGCCAAAAATTCAACTTTGATTCTACAAAGCTCCAAAGCGCGTATAACAAATATTTTCATCTCCCTGATGGAATCATCGTCCCAGAGACTTATAGCCTACCCTTGCTTCAAAGTGAAGATGAATTTATGCAGTTGCTCTCAGAGATTTCATACAAATGGCACAAAGCGCGTGCAATAGAGCTTTTAGGCGAATATGATGAGGATAAATGGTTTTATTTTGTTTCAATGGCAGCAATCGTGCAAAAAGAAGCAGCAAACATTGATGAAATGCCAATCGTTGCTGGCGTGGTGCATAATCGCTTAAATAAAGATATGCCATTACAAATGGACGGCGCGCTTAATTATGGGGAGTTTTCACACACTAAAATCACACCAAAGCGCATTAAAGAGGATACAAACCCGTGTAACACTTACAAACATAAGGGAATCCCGCCTTATCCTTGCGCGAGTGCGAGCTTAGATTCCATTAAGGCGAGTATCAACCCAGCAAATGTGGAGTATCTCTATTTCGTGCGTAACAAAAACGGCACACACACTTTTAGCAAAACTTATGAGGAACATAGAAGCAATTTTTAGCATATTGGTGGCGTGTTTTTAATGCACTTTAGGAGCGAAGCAGGGAATCTAACTCCTCTTCGCTTATGATTTTAACCCCTAATTGGCGTGCTTTTTCTTCTTTGCTTCCAGCGTTTTCCCCGCATAGCACAAAATCTGTTTTTTTGCTTACGCTTGCACTCACGCATGCGCCATAGGATTCTAATTCTTGTTTTACTTCATCTCTGCTGCGTTTTAGTGTGCCTGTGATGACAAAGGTTTTGCCACTAATGGTAGATTCTTGAATGGCTAAAACTTGCACGCTTGGTTGAATGATTTGGCAAATTTGTGCGATAAGTGTCGCATTGGTAGCGTTAAACTCGCAAATTGAGCGTGCCATTTCCTCGCCAAAGCCATCAATATCTAAAATTTCTTCAAATGTCGCACTAAAGGCATTAAGTCCAAATTTTTGCGCGAGTTTTTTGCTCGCACCCTCGCCAATATGCTCAATCCCCAAAGCGTTAATAAGTCGCCACAATTCCACGCCTTTTGTCGATTGGATAGAATCGAGCAGGTTTTGTGCGCGCTTTTGCTTCCAGCCATCAAGTGCCAAAAGAGAATCTTTACGCAAGGAATACAAGTCCAAAATGCCTTTAATAAGGTTGTTTTCAAAAAGTTCATACACGATTTTTTCGCCCAAACCATCGATATTGAGAGCTTTTTTGCTTGCAAAATGCACGATAGATTCTTTTATGCGGGCATTGCAACTTAGATTTTGACATTTAATGAGAATCTCCTCAACCAAAAGCTCTCCTCCGCATTCTGGGCATACTTTTGGGCGTTGTATGATGCGCTCATCTCCCTTGCGTGCGTTATGTAGGGATTTTATGATTTTTGGTATCACATCACCACTGCGAATAATGACTACTTTATCCCCGATTCTTATGTCTTTTTTGGCGATTTCGCTGAAGTTATGCAAGCTCGCGCGTGTGATAGTCGCCCCCTCAATCTCTATCGCTTCAAGCTCGGCTACGGGAGTGATTACACCACTTCTACCCACTTGAAAGGTTACGCTTTTGAGGATTGAAGTTTTTTCAATCGCGGGGAATTTAAACGCACACGCAAAGCGTGGGGATTTAATCGTCCAGCCGAGTGCTTCTTGGCTTGCAATCTCATCGAGCATTACCACCATTCCATCAAGCATTATGGGATACGATTCTCTCGCGTGCAAAATTTCATTATAAATGGCAAGAATTTCTTCGTAGCTTCTCGCGTGCGTGAGGAATGGAATCTTTGCGAACTTAAACTCCTCAATTTTGCCTAGCATTGCATAAAAACTTGTTGCATTAAGCGGATTTTCTCCAACTCCCCACGGCATAAAACGCAAAGGTCTTTTTGCCGTAATTGCAGAATCAAGTTGGCGTAAAGAGCCAGCTGCTGCATTTCTGGGGTTAGCAAAAAGGGGGAGATTTTCTTGTGTGCGTGATTGGTTGAGTGCGTTAAAGTCATCTTTAGTGATGATGACTTCACCGCGAATTTCTATCGTTTCTAAAAGTGGAATGTGTAAGGGAATGGAAAAAATAGTTTTTGCGTTTTGCGTTACAAGCTCGCCTGTGATACCATCGCCTCGTGTAGTCGCGCTGATAAGATTCCCATTTTGGTATAAAAGATTAAGTGAGAGACCATCAAATTTTGGCGAGCAAGTGAAGGTTGCGTTTGGATAGGATTTATAAATGCGCTCAAGCCATTCTTTAAGCTCATTTGCGCTAAAGACATCATCTAAGCTCCACATTCGCTTCAAATGTGAGTGTTTCTCAAACTCTTGGAGTGGCGTATCGCCCACGCGTTGCGTTGGGGAATGTGGCAATATATCCTTAGGATTTGCCTCTTCATAGTCTTTCACCTGATGATAGAGTATGTCATATTCCTCATCGCTAGCGATAGGATTGTCTAGGACATAGTAGTGATATGCCATTTTGTTGAGCGTGTTGATAGCGTTTTTATAACTCGTGGAATCTAAAATATTCAAAATCTCTCCTTTTTAGTAATTTTTTGCTAAGAAGTTTGCTAGAATTATAACTTTAATTTTGCTCTAAACTTTAATCATTTGATAAGACTTATATAGAGATTTTGGATTCTTTTCTTTGGAGGGATACATTGGTAGAAAATGTTGATAAAATGACCACCCTACACCTTAAGAATGAAGCGCAGTTTTTGTGTTTCACATTAGAGACTGAGGTGGAGGGCACGACACAACTTTATGCTATGAATGTCTTTAAAATCCGTGAGATTATTTATTATAGCGATGAGCTAACTGAGACAGAGGGCGAAAACAGTGGCATAATGTTAGGATATTTGACCGTGCGCGAGGAGACAATCCCGCTGATAGATATGCGCAGGTGGTTATATTATAGCCAAGATGACCCTTATAGGGATTTGCGCCCATACTCTATCGAGGGAGAAAAGAATCTTGTGGTGATTTGTAGCTTTTCAAACTGCGTAGTTGGGCTAAAGATTCAGAGTGTGAAGCGCATTATCCAAAAAAGTTGGAACGAAATTGAGGCGGGAGGTGAGTTTGGCATTGATGGAAACTCAAAGGTTACTGCTACAATGAAGTATGATGATGGGAGTGTGGTGCAGATTCTCGATGTGGAGAAAATGGTGGCTGATACACTCCCCAATGGAAGCGCAGATGATGAGTTAGAGCTAGAAAATTTAAGCGCAATCCATAGCAATCGTATCGTGCTTTTGGCTGAAGATTCTAAAACAGCAGCGAAGTCATTGCAACACATCATTGAAAGGCTTGAGTTGAACTATTTTACCTTTCCAAATGGCAAGGCATTGCTTGATTACTTGCATAATGCAGGAGTGAGCAAAATGGTTGGTGCAGTTATCACAGACCTTGAAATGCCTCTAGTATCTGGCTTTGAGGTGTTAAAGCGAGTAAAAGAGGAGCAAAGCACGGCACATATCCCTGTGATTATCAACTCTTCAATGGATTCAGAATCTAATAGGCAAATGGCAGAAACGCTCAAAGCCGATGCGTTTGTAACAAAAGGGAATCCAACGCAAATAGAGCAGGCGTTGCGCCGATTACTTAAGTCATAAACACAAATAATTACAAACGCACTTTAGCGTATTTTTAAGGATACAAATGCTTAGAACACATTTATGCACAGAAGTTTCAAAAGATTTGATAGGCTCTGAAGTCGCCGTATGTGGCTGGTGTAATTCTTACCGCGACCACGGAGGTGTGGTGTTTATTGATTTGCGTGATAAAAGCGGAATCTTACAGCTTGTGTGCGATTCTCATTCTACGCCTAAGGCTTATGAGATAGCACAAAGCGTGCGTGATGAGTTTGTGCTTATCGCTAAGGGAAAGGTGCGCGCAAGAGGCGAAGGTTTAGAGAATCCAAAGCTAAAGACAGGCGCGATTGAAGTGATTTTAAGTGAGCTTATAATAGAGAACAAATCACTTACTCCACCCATTGCTATCGGTGATGAGAATACAAATGAAGAGTTGCGATTAAAGTATCGTTATTTGGATTTGCGCGCACCAAAGGCATATCAAATCTTCAAGATGCGCTCTGATGTGGCTATAAGTGCGCGTAATACGTTACAAAAAATGGGATTTTTAGAAGTTGAGACGCCGATTTTAACCGCTTCTACACCAGAGGGCGCACGGGACTATCTCCTCCCAAGTAGAATCCACGATGGGCAATTTTTCGCCCTGCCACAAAGCCCGCAACTTTTTAAACAGATTCTTATGATAAGTGGCTTTGAGCGGTATTTCCAAATTGCTAAATGCTTTAGAGATGAGGATTTGCGCTCGGATAGACAGCCAGAATTTACCCAAATTGATGTGGAAATGAGCTTTTGTAATCAAAATGATGTAATGGAAGTGGCTGAGAAATTGCTCTTTGAGATTTTTGCCACAGCAGGCAAGCCTATAAGCACACCGTTTAAAAGAATGCCATATTGCGAGGCAATGGAATCCTATGGCAGTGATAAACCAGATTTGCGCTTTGAAATGCCACTTGTAGAGGTAGGTGATTTGTTTGTCGATTCTAGTAATGAGATTTTTGCCTCCATCGCCAAAGATTCGCAAAAAAACCGCTTCAAAGCCCTGTGCGTGAAGGGCGGGGATAATTTCTATTCGCGCAAAATGCTAAGCGAGGCAGAAGAGTTTGTGCGAAAATTTGGCGCGCAAGGCCTTGCGTATATCCAGCTTAAAGAGGGAGAAATCAAAGGTCCTTTGGTAAAATTTATCACCCAAGAGAAGCTAGACGCACTGATAAGGCGTGTGGGCGCACAAATGGGGGATATTATCTTTTTTGGTGCAGGGGCTAAAAAGGTCGTGTGGGATTATATGGGGCGATTGCGTTGTAAGGTAGCGCAGGATTTAGGACTTATAGATTCTCAAAAGTTAGAATTTTTGTGGGTTGTGGATTTCCCAATGTTTGAGAAAAATGATGATGGCTCTATTTCGGCGTTACATCACCCATTTACAATGCCAAAAGATATTGACAAAAGCGATATTGAATCAATAGAATCTATAGCGTATGATGTAGTGTTAAATGGCGTGGAGCTTGGTGGTGGAAGCATTAGAATCCATAAAGATTCTATCCAAAATAAAGTGTTTGAAATTTTAGGTATTAGTAAGCAAGAGGCAAAGGAGCGATTTGGATTCTTGCTTGAAGCACTTAGCTTTGGTGCGCCACCACACGGCGGATTTGCCATTGGTTTTGATAGGCTTATTATGCTGCTTAGTAATTCGCATTCATTGCGCGATGTGATTGCATTCCCTAAAACTCAAAAAGCAACCTGTTTGCTTGCAAACGCGCCAAGTGAAGTGAGCGAGGAGCAACTAAGAGAGTTACACATTCGCTTGAGAAATCCCAAAAATTAACGCATTTACGCGAATTTGTGATAGAATGTGAGAATCTACATAAGCTAAATCTAAGGAGAAAAAATGAAAAAGCTGTTTTTAATCATTGGAGCACCGGGCAGTGGTAAGACGACTGATGCGCAAATTATCGCAAAGAATAATGCTGATAGCATTGTGCATTATTCCACAGGCGAACTATTGCGTGCAGAAGTGGCGAGTGGGAGCGAGCAGGGCAAACTTATCGATAGTTTTGTAAGCAAGGGAAATTTAGTGCCTCTTAGCATTGTGGTTGGCACGATTATTGAGGCACTTAAAAATGCCCCAAAAGATATTATTTTGATTGACGGGTATCCGCGTAGCGTGGAGCAAATGCACGCTTTGCAAGATGAGCTAGAGAGGCAAAATGATGTAGTTTTAGAGGCTGTCATCGAGGTGGAAGTGAGCGAGGAAGTCGCTAGGGAGAGAGTGTTAGGCAGGGCAAGAGGCGCAGATGATAATATCGAAGTATTTAATAACCGAATGGAAGTCTATCGCAAGCCACTTAAGGAGATTAGGACATTTTATGATGAAAAAAATGGATTACTCTACACAGTCAATGGCGAGCGAACTATCGAGGAAATCGTGGCAGATATGGAAGAATTTATCAAAAATCCACGAGCAAAATTATCTTAAAAAAGGAGTAAAAATGGACATTACAAAACTTGTCGCAGGTGAGAATCCAAACAAAATCAACGCAATTATTGAAATCCCTTATGGCTCAAATATCAAATACGAAGTGGATAAAGAAAGTGGTGTGGTAATGGTAGATAGGGTGCTTTATGGGGCGATGTTTTATCCTGCAAATTATGGCTTTGTGCCAAATACTTTGGCGGATGATGGCGACCCTGCGGACATTCTCGTGCTCAATGAATATCCACTACAAGCGGGTAGTGCGATAAAATGTCGTCTTATCGGTGTGCTAGTGATGGAAGATGAAAGCGGAATGGACGAGAAACTCCTAGCCGTGCCAATTAGCAAAATCGACCCTAGATATGACAATATCAAAAGTCTGCAAGATTTGCCACAAATCACCCTTGATAGAATTAAAAACTTTTTTGAAACTTACAAAACATTAGAGCCAAATAAGTGGGTAAAGGTCAAAGATTACAAAGGTGTAGCGCAAGCGCAAGAGATTTTGCAAAAAGCGATAGAAAACTATAAGTAGCAAGGAGATTTAGCGGGGCTTAAAAAGAGTAAAATTTATGCTAAGCCAAGCCCCACTTTTTGTCCATTGATTTCTATTATCACACATTCAATCTCTTTAGTGTCGCCTAAAACATCGCTTGGTTTTTTCCCTTTTTCGTCGGTAAGTTTGCTAATGTGTAATAACCCATCGCCACCATTTGGAAGCTCGACAAACACACCAAAATCACAAATTTTTTTAATCACACCCTTAAATTTTAAGCCAACTTCATAACTCTCAAACCCTTTCACTAATCCTAAAATATATTCTTTCGCATTTTTTAGATTCTTTGCATTTTGTGCGCTTATGGTTACCGCGCCATTTTCTCTGTCTAAGTCAATGCTTACTTCAAATTTTTCAATAATCCCTTTTATAGTCTTGCCACCTTGCCCGATAATATCCACCATTTTATTACTTGGCACACAAAAGATCTCAGTCTTTGGCAAAATATCATAATTGATTGTAAGGTTACTTAATGATTGCTTCATAATACCTAAAATATGCACTCTTGCAGCTTTTGCCTGCATAAGTGCAGCATTTAGAATCTCGCTTGAAATCCCACCAAGTTTTATATCCATTTGTAACGCGCTAATGCCATTTTCATCACCCGCAACCTTAAAATCCATATCGCCATCGTGGTCTTCTAAGCCTGTAATATCACTCAAAATAGCATATTTCTCTCCCTCGCTTACAAGCCCCATTGCCACGCCAGCGATGAGTGAGTGCATTGCCACATTGCTTGCTTGTAGTGCTAAACTTCCACCGCACACGCTTGCCATTGAGCTTGAGCCATTGGATTCTAAAATTTCTGAAACAATGCGAATGACGGCATTGTTTTGCACAATGCTTGATTTGAGGGCTTTTTTTGCAAGATTGCCGTGTCCTAGCTCTCTACGCCCCACAGAGCCTATCATATCCGTTTCACCAACGCTAAAACTTGGAAAGTTGTAATGAAATAAAAACTTATCTTTCGCGCCCACACTTCCTAAAGGCTCTATGCCTTGCGCATCAGATTCTGTGCCTAAGGTGCAAGCGACCAATGCCTGTGTTTGCCCGCGTGTAAAAAGTGCGCTCCCGTGTGCGTGTGGCAAAATATTTGTCTCAATGCTAATTTTACGCACTTCATCTAATGCCCTACCATCAGCACGCACGCTATCTTGCAAAATCATCTCGCGCACTAAGGATTTTTTGAATATGCCTAAGCAATGCTTGACATCTTCTTCTTCAAATCCTTGAGCGATTACTTCTTTAATGATTTCATCAAATGCCCCCGCTCTTTCGCTTTTTGAGGCTTGTTGTATGGCAAGTTTTATAGAATCTACACAATGTTGTTGCAAAAACTCCAAAGAATGGGTTTGTTTAATTTTTAGGGAAAATGGTATGGTGGGTTGTTTTTGGTGGGATTTTAGGAATTTTTCATATTCTTTGCAATCATTTGCTATATGTTTTTTTGCGAGTTCAAGTGCTTCTATGGTGAGATTCTCGCTTAAGAGATTTGGCTTATCATTTTGTTGTTGTGTGTTCATTTCTATCATTAGGAGTTCATCGCCCTTACCACTTACAAACAAATCCAATTCACTCTCTTTAAGTGTGTGAGAATCTGGGTTGATGATAAACTTGCCATTTATGCGTCCGATTCTCAGTGCGCTTAATGGCGATTTTTCTTGCCCTTCAATGATGATGTTTGAAGTATATAGGGCGATGCTCGCTGCTTTTAGCGCGCATAGGGCTAAGTCATTTAGTCCATCATAGCTTACGACCATTGCTACAATGTGTGTTGGATATGCAAAACCTTTGGGAAAAAGTGGGCGCAAAGTCCTATCTATAAGCCTTGAAGTGAGAATCTCAAATTCACTTGGCTTGCCCTCACGCTTGATAAAGCCCGCTGGAAACTTTCCAACGGCATAGGTTTTTTGAATGTATTGCACGCTTAGTGGCACGAAATCTGCCTCTATTGGTGTATTTCCCACGCACACAGTGGCGATAATGCTTGTCCCACCACATTCATAAAGCACTGCGCCATTTGCTTGATTAGCAATATCAAAGCGACAAGATTCTATTCTCTCCCCAAGTGTAATATTCACCTTACTCATTTATGCTTCCTCCTTAGTTTTTTTGTGTAAATGTGTATTTAAAATCGCCTCAATAGTCTTTGGCTCAATGGGTTCAAAGTTTTTGTAATAATGTCCAATGCTTACGAAATTATCCAATGCTTGCACGCACAGCACTTCATCGCAAATTTCACTCAAAGCATTTTTGACTACTAATGGCAAAATAGGCGTGGCAATTTTAATACTTTTGGCGTGCCTGCTTATACAGGTTTTTATCGCGCACATTGCTGTAAGCCCTGTATCAATGCCTTGATCTACGATAAGCACATCGCGCCCATTAAGTGAGGAGAGTAACTCGCCCTTGCGAAACTTATAACGCATAGGGATAATGCTGTCTTCATATTGTCGCTTTGATTCACCATAGACATAATCAAGGCTTATATCAAACGCATTGATAAGATTCTCATTCATCACAATATCAAGTTCCTCACTTACAATAGCGATTTTACATTCATTATTAAGTGGCGCGGTAATAACTTCAGCAAAGAGATAATCAAGGGGGACTTTTAGCTTGCTCGCTAAGACATCTGCGAAAAACACTCCCTCAAAGCTCGTAGCCAAAATCACGGTTTGTGAGACATCGAGATTTTTGAGCGCGAAAACTCCTAGTAGCTGCTCTAATGCGTGTGCTCTATCGGTGAATATATAAGATTGTTTTGTCTGCATTCCTTTTATTCCTCACAAAGAGTAGATTGTAGCAAAAGGAGAGTATTTTACTTCCCCCGAAACCTTAAGAGAACAGGGGAAAACCAAACTAAGGACACACTAAAAAGACATAGTCGCAACAAGCGTCCATTGAGAGCATTATATCTTAAATTTTGACATTTTCGTGCTTAAATGTGAGATTTTGCTTAAATGGTAATGCTTTAAAAATATCATAATCAAAAAAATATCGGGCGATAGACAGCGATGTAAAAAGGGTTTTGGAAAATTATTAAAAAAGAGTAAAAGCGACTTAGCAGTAAGTATAAACTGCGTAGCGGATGGAAAAATAACAACAACAAGGGTTGCGAATTTAAGAGAGATTAAAATAAAAAATATATTGTGTTATAATTTCATATTCTATGACTTAAAGGAAATTTCCAATGACTTCAAAAGATAAAAAACTTTTAGCCCATTTTGTCCATTATGTTTGGTGGGAGAAAAAAGATGAAATTATTGCTAATAATCCTTTGCGAGTTATAGCTAGTGCAATGAAAGACGCCAACAATATCAGTAGCTTTAAGAAAGTGTGCGAATTTAGCGATAAGATTCTAAAAGAAACACTTAAAAATGCTCAAGCAGGTTGGTTTGATAAAAAGTCTTGGCATTTTTGGCATATTCGATTGTATGGGATAAACTGCAAGATTCCACCATTACCAAAACGAGGATATTTGCGATGAAACTGCACTTTGAAATATTGCCAAAAGAGCAAAAAGAAATTTATCCATATCTTAAAGTGCTAAAAGATATGGATTTTACGCTTTTTGGCGGGACAGCATTAGCCTTGCAATTAGGGCATAGGGAATCGGTAGATTTTGATTTTTTTACGCATAAAGATATATCAAAACTTCAATATTCTTTTAAGTCTAAATGGCATTAAAGTAGGCGAAATAATGCTACAAATAGATAATATGCTATCTTTTATGACTACAAATAATGTCAAAATCTCTTTCTTTGGCAATATAGAATTTGTCAAATTTGTAGATACGATTCAAAGTGATGATGGCATTTTGCAACTTGCAAGTTTAAAATCTTTACTCATCACAAAACTAAAAGTTACTTGTGATAGAGCAGAATATAAAGACTACAAAGACATAGCAGAGATATTAAAGACAAATCAAGTATCTCTAGAGCAAGGATTAAGTGAGTTTGGGCGATATTTTGGTAATGATTTTCCTATTATGCAAGTTGTAAGGGGATTAGCTTATTTTGAAGATGGAGATTTATATAGATTAAGCAAAGATGACAAAATATCTTACTTAATGCGGTAAAAAATATAGATATAGCACAAATAGAAAATACAATACAAAGCAATATCAAACCAACCAAAACTCCCACTATTACCAAAAAACCCAAACCAAAGACGCTCTCTACAAGGTAGAGAGAGACAATTTCCTTTTTTATATAAATACCAACAAAAAAGTCCTTAATTTTGCAATTTTTGTGTGAATCCAATTGGTGTAAGTGGAGAAAATCGAAATTCGATTTTGATGTATTGGTTGCTTAGCGTATCAATACCGCTATTGGTAAATATAGGACGCACATCAGTGGCGAACTTCAACCCAATGCCAAAACACGCAATATCGCGTGAAAATACTATCGACCAATCTTTTAGTCTCGCATTTGCTTCATCATAGCCTATATTTGCATCTAGCGTGAAGTAACCAAAGTCATAGCGCATATTCGCGCGTAAAAATGCCGAGCTATAAATGTTGTTATACGCACTACTTTTTAGCATAGTGTCTTCATCGAGTTTGAAAAAGTAATTTGCATTCGCTCTTAAACCAAATTTATTAAAATTCAATGTCAATGAGGCTTCATTAAAGTGATTCGTCCTATGGGAGAAAAAAAGATTGCTTGTAAGCGTAAGCCCACTAAAAATATTTATCCCGACTTCTTGGCGCAGTGGTTGATTTGCATTGAGTGTAGAGTCGTTAGTAAAAATTCGCTGATAGATTCTATAAAAGCCAATTTCCTTGCCACTTGTGCTATAAAAGTAATTTGAGAGTTTTATATCCACCTTTGGCTTGTTTGCGCCAATGTCTATAATGTCGTTTGGATTCCAATATTGTGCGAGATTTTCTGCATTGAGAGTTTTTGCTAGCTCACTATATGCTTCATAACGCGTAGAATCTAATCCATATTGGGCATAATAATACAGCGGTGCACTAAATTGAGAATCAAAATGCGCAGTGTGAAAGAAATTTTTATAAGGTTTGGCTATATCGCTATTAAAGGCTATTTGATAGTTTGCGTAAGTGTAGTTCATTGAGGGTTGCACGGCTTGTTTGGTAAATGGGTCGTTGATGTTTTGTGCGTTGCCAAGACTCACATTGCTTGCAAACCCATCAATCCTCCCGCTTAAGTTAGCGAAGTTTTTAAACACCGACACACTTACTCCAAGTGGTAGAGAAAGGGAATTTTGCGTGTAAGTATAACCGCTTTGGCGCGTGATATTTTTACTCTCTATATTAAGCGAATAAAAGAGATTATTCAATAATATCGGGCTAATGTAGTGGTGGTATTGCACGCTTGGTAAGACTTGGGGTGTATTTGTGTTGCTAGGATTTGATAAGTCTAAAAAGTATTTTCCATAAATGCCAATATAGTGGTTGGAGATTTGTCCAAAATAATTGAGTCTAGAAGTGCTTAGGCGTGTATTGAAGCGACCATTTACACTTTGAAGTCGCTTATAATCCAAATCATTCATATAATGCAAGTCAGCAAAGAGATTGTCGTTGTAGTTGCTAAAGAGTGCCCCAAAGATTCCCTCTCTTTTGTATATAAAGTCAAATCCATAAATTTCCTTATTTTTTAAGTCATAAGTTTGCATATAATTTTCATATTGCTTGAAATACCCGACATTGAGCGTGGCTACACTATTTTTATTATCAGCGATTCTTAGCTCATAATGTAGCCCATTACCTCGTTGTGTGCGGAATTGCGGAGTGAGCGTCATATCCCACGAGTTAAAGGGCGCGATGTAAAAGGGCGTTAAAAAGACATATCCCTCACGGCTTGTCGAGCCAAACTCTAGTGGCATAAACCCACTCTTTCGTGTAGTGCCTGTGGAAAAGGTAAAATACGGCACATAAAGCAACGGCAATGAACCAAGATAAAGCCTTGTATTCCACGCGCTTACATACTGCTTTTGTGTGTTATAAGAGCCAGAAGTCGCAGCAATATGCCATATAGGAAACTGCACATCGCACGAGCTTATAATAGCCTTTTTAAAGCTATAAGTGTTTTCATTGCTTGATAATTGTGTGCTTGTGACCCACAATCCACCCTCTCCAAGTAAAAATGCTGGGTTAATAGAGGCTTGTTTGGTTTGCAAGTTTATATTCACATTTCCTGCATCGACAAAAAGTGTATCGCCATAATACACGCGCACATTTCCACGCAAAGCTATATCTTTGCTCTCTCTATCATAAGTAATCATATCAGCATACATATAAATGTCTTCACTTAGTAAAAACGCATTTTCTTGTGCTGTGATGATATTACCTTGCGAGGTTACACTATTAGCTGAGAGTTCAAAAAGTTGTGCTTTCGTATCTTTTGGCTCATTTGCGATTGCTATGCTTGCTAATAGCATAAGACATAACGCCACCACCCGCATTTGCATTTTACCTAAACCACTAAAGTTTTTGACACTTTGTCGTGCAATGCGCGGTTAAACTGCCCATCAAAAGCCATTATGAAGCCCACATATAAAAATATCGCCCCTAAGCATTTACAAAATGCCCTTACAACAGCTCTTGCAATGCTTGGTTTATCCACAAACTCCACACTCACAATGCGAATTTTAAGAATCATTTTGCCTAAAGTCGCTCCATACAGGCTTACTAAAAGCACTTCATAGCAAAAAAATGCAAGCGTATAAAGCAATGCAATACGCCACAAAGCAGTTTTTAAAAGGGCAATGGCATTTTGCAAATCTTCTTCGTTAAAAACTGCGCTAAAACTACTCCACAAAGCAATCACACACACAAATAGCACCAAAAAACAATCAAACAAATACGCCAAAAATCGCACATTTAATGGTGCAAGCTCGAGATTCTCGCGTTCTAAAAGTTTTTGTATTTTTTCTTTCATTGCGTGTTTGTGTGCCTTAGTTTTTGGATTGTAAGAATGCAATGCCTCGATGGGCGATGTCTTTTCGGTATTGCATTCCGCTAAAATTCACATTTTGTAAAATCGCATACGCATTGCGTTGCGCTTCTTGCAAGGATTTGCCAAGCCCTATGCTTAAAAGCACGCGCCCACCGCTTGCAAGCAAGTGAGAATCACTGCCTTGTGGTGGCAAATGAGAATCTTTGCTACAAGAGCGCGTAAAATCTCGTGGCAAACTGCGAAGATTCTCTCCTGCGCTCACTCCCGCAAAGACTAAATGCCCTAAATTGTTATCAAATGGGCGTATATGGATATTTTGTGGGATTGAGCTTTTATAAGGATACTCTTTGCTAGCCACGACCACGCCACAGCTATAAATATCCTTAAACTCCACTTCAAACGCGCTAAAGTCCTCACAAAGTAAAATATCAAGCAATGGCGTTTTGAGCGTGGGTAAAAGCACTTCGCATTCTGGGTCGCCAAAGCGCACATTAAATTCTAACAAATATGGTTGTAGCTCGCCTTTTTGCTCCACTACCATAATGCCACCAAAAAGCACACCACAAAACTCCATACTATCATCTCTTGCGCCTTTAATCGCTGGGAGCATAATTTTCTCCTTAATGCGCTTAAAGAGATTTTCATCACACATTGGTGTGGGCGTGTATGCGCCCATTCCACCTGTATTCACTCCCTCATCATTGTCTAAAAGTCGCTTGTGGTCTTGGGCTGGAGGGAGGATAATGCAATCCTTGCCATTGCTAAGCGCAAAGACAGAGAGCTCAAATCCTTGCAAAAATTCCTCGATTACGACTTTTTTGCCCGCTTCCCCAAACGATTCTCCGCTTAGCATTTTTTGCGCTTCTTGCAGGGCAGTTGTGGAATCTGGCGCGATTATCACGCCTTTGCCCGCGCACAATCCATCAGCTTTGACTACGATTGGTGGGTTAAGCGTGGCGATAAATGCGCGGATTTGCTCGATGTCATCGCTTTGTAAATATCTTGCTGTGGGTATTTTGTGCCTTGTGGCGAAGTCTTTCATAAAGGCTTTTGAGCCCTCTAATCGCGCCGCTTTAGCACTTGGGCCAAACACTTTAATATTGTGTGATGACAAAAAATCGCTTACACCTTTAGTAAGTGGCTCTTCAGGTCCAACTACCACGAGATTGATAGCGAGATTCTCACAATGGGTTAAAAGTTCTTCGTTATTTGCATAAGTGATATTGTTGCCAAGCAGGGCAGTGCCAGCGTTGCCCGGTGTGAAGTATAAGCCACTCACACGAGAATCTTGCCATAAAGATAATCCAATAGCGTATTCTCTCCCGCCACTACCGATAATAAGGATATTATAAGTTTGCATTTTATGCCTTTGTTTGTGAAGTTAAACCCCAGATAACCGTTACTCTACATTTGAGGCAAAGCCTAAAAAAGTAAAAAACAGGGTTTAAGGCACTCATTAGGGGGCAGATTCTCACCTTTTAGAGCTCCAAACGAAAATACCCGCACACCGAGCGCACCACGCAACCCAAAGACTTCTTAAGCTAACAGACTTGCGCATTTTATAAAGAAAGGCGTGTTATCTAGGAAGTGGAATTATACCCTACATTTTTGGCGAAATGTGTAATGTGCCACATTTGTAATGTAAGAAATTTTCCTAAATTTTAAATCTTTTTCCTTGAAAAACTTTAAGAATTTTTGTATTATGTCGATTTAGAATAAAGCGTTTTTTTTTTTTTTGTATCGTTGGGAGTTGATTTCTAAAGATTCTTTTAGGGTTACAAAGGTGGAGATTCGCTTTATTATCACTTTATTTGGAGGTATTACTATGAGTAATAGAGCATTGAGGGGGGGGGTCTTTTATACACTCCTTGTAGCGGTGGCGATGGCAGTTGCACTTTTTAGCACACAGGCAAAAGCAGAGGAAAGTGGCGTGTTTGTCGGTGGACAGATTATGTATGGGGATTTGCGGTATAGCGAGAATTTCACGGAATCTGTAACAGGTGGTAATGCGGTTATGGGGTATTATAGCTCTAATAACACCGCTCCGGGTTATGGTGTATTGGCTGGGTATAAGCATTTCTTTAATCCATTTTTTGGATTTAGAGCGTATGGAAACTTTTATTACAACACCTTTAGCTTTCAAGGTCGCTCCGCAAACTATGGGGCACAAGGGAATCTAGAGGGTGGAAAAGAATCGCTCTACCAATTCAACCTTACAGCAAACGCAGACGCACTCTTTAATGTCATCGCGGGAGAGAATTTTAATTTGGGTGTATTTGGTGGGGTTGGCATAGGATTCCAATATTGGAAAAGCAACAGATTGGATAAAGTCTATCAACTTCATAATACTTTTATCAAGCAAAACCAACCCTTTGAGCGACAAGAAGATAGACGCTTTGGTGTGGCACTAAATTGGAATGCAGGCGTGCGAATGAACTTCTTAAAGGTTAATTCTTTAGAAATTGGTGCTGTGATTCCTATGTTTGAGACTACGATTATGGATTATAAGGGGTATTGGTATGGAACTGCTATGGTGCCACAAGGTATCGAACATAAGGTTGGTGCGCGTCAAAGCTATAATGCTTATGTGCGCTACACATTTGGATTTTAATCCACTAAGAGTAAAGGACTTGATGTAAGGACTTTAGAGGATTAAAATAAGGGGCTTAAAGCCCCTCAACTTCAATATCTCTCGCTTCATTCTCACGCAACGCGATATGCACGCCATTAGCAAGCACACAAAGACTAGATTTGCTTAAGGTATGGTTGCATAGGCTCATTTCTACACCATTGTAGATTCCCATTGAGAGGAGTCGCTCTTTTAGGGCGTTATCACAAGTTTTAAGCCCCACTACTTTACATTTAGAGTCTTTTTTGCATTCATAGAGATTCATAGTATATCCTTTAGCTAAAGTAAAAATTACACACATTATAGTGTAATAAATATAAGAAACCCTAAAAATATAAGAAATTTTCTTAATTTTGTTATAATGCGGGGTAAAATGAAAATACAATTTGAAATGTTATGGAGAATTATGCAATGACAAAGGCACTAAGCGGGCTTTCACAGAGAATCTTAGACACGCGCCAAAGCGACTTTAGAGTGAAGTTTGATGAAATTTTGGCACGCGGGAATATGGATTTAGACAACGCTACGACTATCGTGCAAGGAATCCTAAAAGAGATCAAACAAGATGGAAGCTCCGCGCTCTTGCGCCACATTAAGCAATTTGATAATTGGAATCCAAAGGATTTTAGCGACATTATGATTTCAAAAGCGCAGTGCGAGCGTGCGTATAATGCGCTAGATTCCCAAACTAAGCAATCTTTGCATATCGCGTATGAGCGTATTTTCGCCTTTCATAGTAAGCAAAAGGAAAAAACTTGGCTTGATATGGAATCAAATGGCAATATTTTGGGACAAAAAGTAACACCACTTGCACGCGCAGGACTCTACATACCCGGTGGCAAGGCAGCCTATCCCAGCTCACTCCTAATGAATGCGATTCCAGCGATTGTCGCGGGTGTGAAAGAAATCATCGTCTGCACGCCCACTCCGCACAATGAGCCAAATGAACTTTTGCTTGCAAGCCTGCATTTGTGTGGAATCACACAGGCATATAAAGTCGGCGGTGCGAGTGCCATTGGACTTATGGCATTTGGGTGTGAGGAGTGTAAAAAAGTCGATGTCATCACAGGACCGGGCAATATCTTTGTCGCAACGGCAAAAAAGCTCGTCTTTGGCGATGTGCAAATCGATATGATAGCTGGACCTAGTGAGATTGGCATTATCGCAAGCAGTGGGGCAAATGCGGAATATATCGCGTGGGATTTACTCTCACAAGCCGAGCACGATGAGCTTGCGAGCGCGATTTTAATAAGTGATGATAGGGCATTGATTGAATCTGTGATTACCCATATACAAGATATTCTCCCCACACTTAAGCGCGCGCAAATCACGCAAAAAAGTATCCAAAATCGCTCTGTATTTATCCATACGCAAAATTTAGAACAAAGCGTGGAGCTAATGAATGAAATCGCCCCCGAGCATTTAGAAGTGCTTGTAAGTGAGCCTTTTTCGCTACTACCACATATTAGTAATGCTGGGGCAATCTTTTTGGGACAATATGCGAGCGAGCCTATCGGGGATTATCTCGCTGGACCCAATCATACTTTGCCAACGGGAGGAAGCGCGAGATTCTTTTCTCCGCTTGGCGTAGAGCATTTTATGAAAAAAAGTTCAGTTATTTACTTTAGTAAAGAGGCGATGAGAGAGCTTGGCGAGCCTTGCGCTAATTTAGCCGATATTGAGGGATTAGAAGCACATAAAAATGCGGTTTTAAGCCGTGTGAGAGACTTAAAACATAAGGGAGAGTAATGCAACTTGATGATTTAGAACTTTTTGGCAAACCGCCATTAGAGAAGTGGAAAGAAATTATGCAAAATGCTTCGCCGACACTTGTGGGCTTGGAGTTAGAGCGATTGTTAGAGGAAGTGGCAATTTTAGAGCTTTTTATAGAATCTAAGGGGCTAGATTCTAATGAAGTGGGGCTTTTTTCTCGTGGATTTGATGAGGAGCAAAAGGAAAATTTGCGAGCTATGAAAGACTCTCTTGCCATTGAATCTATGGGCAACATTTTAGGAAACCACGAGTAGTGAGGAGTAAGGATAGGGCGATGAGGCAAAAAATGCGGTATTTAGTCTTTTTAGTGTGTGTCGTTAGCGTGAGTGTTATGCTTGGCGCGACACCGCAGTGGAGCTGGCAAAGGGAGCTAGAACTTCAAAAAGAGCAAAATTATCGCGCAAGTTTTTTGCTCGATTCTGTTGAGAAGCCATTTGTTATGCGTTGGACGCTGTATAAAAATTATGGGTTGTTGCTTCACATTCGTTATGATAGCTTTAATCATCAAGTTATTTTGTATAAGGACTATCAACGCAGTGATTTCACTCTCCCATTAGGGGAGAATCCAAAGCGACCGCCAATACTTCATATTTTTTTTAAAGACTTTGCTGATAAAAAAGCCCATCTCAAACTCTACATTGAGGGTGTGGGCGCGAGTTTGGGAAGTGAAGAGCTCGGGCAAGAAGAAACATTATAAGGAAAGAGATAATGCAAACAAGTGTGATACAAAGTGATTTTGCCATAAGCAGACAAAAAATCGCTACGCTTATGCAAGAATTTATAAAAGATTCCCACAATGCAATTTTGCTCGCTCAGTTTGATAAACTAAGCACGGGCAAAATGTTGCGCTCTAAACTTTTGCTTACTATTAGTGGAGAGAGTGATGAGGCATTGAAACTTTGTGCGATTATTGAGCTTATCCAAAGTGCGAGTTTATTGCACGATGATGTCATCGATAATGCCAAAGTTAGGCGTGCTAAGCCCTCTATAAACGCACTTTTTGGGAATAAAAATGCCATAATGCTAGGCGATGCGCTTTACTCTAAGGCTTTTTTTGAGCTCGCTAGCTTTGGACCAAAAATCGCACAAAGCATTGCAGATTCTGTGTTTCGTCTCTCTATTGGTGAGATTGAAGATGTGGCGATGAGTGAGTGCTTCAATGACAATAAGGAGCGATACATTCAAATGTGTGCGGACAAAACGGCGAGTTTGATTGCTTCAAGTGCCGAATGTGGCGCGATTTTATGCGGATTAGATAGTCAAAAGTATAGAATCTATGGGCTTAATCTTGGCATTGCCTTTCAAATTGTTGATGATATTTTGGATATTACCCAAAGCGCAGAGGTGCTAGGCAAGCCTGCGATGAGTGATTTTAGCGAGGGGAAAGCGACTTTGCCTTATATTTTGTTTTCACAAAGAGCTGATAAAAAAGAATTTGACACACTTCTAAGCCTTTATAGGCGTGAATTAAACACGAAAGAGCAACAATGGATACGAGATGCTTTTTTACGCTATAATTGTGTGAATGATTGCATTGCTTTGGCAAAAGAGTATGCTAACAAAGCCATAGCGTGTATCCAATCCGTGCAAGACCCCCGAGCAAAGGAAGTGAATGTGAGGTTAGAGGGCATTGTAACAAATATGATACAAAGAGAGTTTTAAGATGATACAGCACGCACAACAGACAAATGCACAATATATGGTGGTGAGCTTTTCACACAAAAATGTGGATTTAGCATTGCGCGAGAAACTTGCATTTAACGATGAGGAGCGATATAGATTCTTAGAGAATCTTTGCGCAAATGATATGATTAAAGAAGTCGTGCTCCTCTCAACTTGCAATCGTGTGGAAATTTATAGCAGTGTGGTTGATATAAAACTTGCGCGAGAGTTTATTTTTACCGCATTAGAGCAATGCAAAAATATCTCCGCTCAAGAACTCAAGCAATGTGCTGACATACGCTACAATCAATACGCGGTGTATCATATTTTTAGCGTGGCTTCAAGTCTTGATTCTCTAGTGGTGGGTGAGACACAAATCGCAGGACAACTTAAAGATGCGTATCGATTCTCTTATGAGAATCTCTTTTGCGCTAAGGATATGACGCGTCTTATCCACCACGCGTTTAAATGTGCTGCAAGTGTGCGTAATGCCACAGATATTTCAAGTAGTCATACTTCTGTGGCTGGCGCAGCAGTGGATATGATAGAATCTATTCTCACGCAAAAAGGACAGAATTTAGATTCCAAAAAAGTAGCGATTTTAGGCACGGGGGAAATGGGTATTTTAGCCCTTAAGCATTTACTTAAGCACAATGTCTTTATCACACTCCTTAATCGCAATATGCAAAACGCAAGAAAGACGCTTGATGAGTTAAAAGAGCAACTAAGTGCAGAGCCAAATATTATTATCACACCTTTTAGCGAGCTAAAAGAAGTTTTGGCAAGTGCAGATATTTTCATCTCTGCCACAGGTGCGCCTCATACGGTGGTTACCAAAGATATGATTGCTGATGCCACACATTATAGAATCTGGTTTGATTTAGCCGTGCCGCGCGATATTGAGGATATTACGATTCCCAATTTGGATATATATTGTGTCGATGACTTGCAAGAAATTGTCAATGCAAATCTCACCAAGCGTGAAAAAAGTGCCAAGCAAGCCTACAACATCATCGAGCAATACACACAAGACTTTTTTAAGTGGTTGCAAAGTTTAGGCGCAGACCCAATCATCAAGCATATCCGTGATTTGGCACGACAAGCAAGCCAAAAAGAACTCACACGCGCAATTAAAAAAGGCTACATACCAAAAGAGTATGAAAAAAATGTAGAGAAAATCTTGCACGGCGCGTTTAATACATTCCTACACGCTCCCACTATGCGTATCAAACAAGCAGGAGAGAGTATTAACGCAGACCCTATTATCGAGGCTTTAAAAGTAACTTTTGATATAAATGATGAAATTGTGCTTTTAAACAAATACAAATGTGAGGAGTTTATCCAAAAGGCAAATGCGATGAGCGGAGGACTATCTCAAGTGGCAAATGCAAAGCAATGCCCGCTCACTTGGAGAAAAAATAACGCCAAAGATTCCCAAAAAGCCAATATTTCTCAACAACCACATAAAGACAAAACATTCTAAGGCTGGGCAATGAAATTCTCACAACTTTTTATCCCCACTTTAAAGGAATCTCCAAAAGATGCTGTGCTAAAATCTCATCAATACCTTGTGCGTGCGGGCTATATCCAGCAAGTGGGGGCAGGGATTTATAATTTTTTGCCATTAGGCAAAAAAATGCTTGATACAATCCGCACTATCATCAAAGAAGAAATGGATAACGCGGGCGCACAAGAATTGCTCTTTGGCTTTGTAACGCCTGCGGAAATGTGGGAGGAGAGCGGGCGATTTGGCAAGTATGGCAAGGAATTGCTCCGCTTTAGCGATAGGAAAGAAAATGCTTTTGTGCTTGGACCTACTTATGAGGAAGTAGCCACGCATATTGCACGAAGTTTTGTTAAAAGCTATAAACAACTTCCGCTTAATATCTATCAGATTCACACCAAATTCCGCGATGAAGCGCGTCCGAGATTTGGGCTTATGCGTGCGAGGGAATTTGTAATGAAAGATGCTTACAGCTTCCACGGCACAAAAGAGGATTTAGATAGAGAGTTTGACACTATGGAGCGCACATATAGGAGAATCCTTGATAGGCTAGGGCTGGAATATAAAGTCGTAGAAGCTGATAGTGGCGCGATTGGCGGAAGTGGAAGTAAGGAATTTATGGTGCTCGCTCCTTGTGGCGAGGATACATTGGCGATTTGTAAGAGTTGTGGCTATGCGGCAAATCTCGAGGCAGCAAAAAGAGCATTGCGAACAAGTATAGATTCTACTCAAAGTCAATCTTCCTATCCCATAGAGCCACCAAAGGCGGATTTTTCAAAGTTTCTCACTCCAAGCACCACAACTATACAATCATTATGCGAGTTTTTTAAAGTTAATCCATTCTACACGATAAAAGCAGTGGCAAAAAAGGCTATATACGAGGAGATAAAGTCAAATAAAGAATCAAGCGCGCAAAAAAGTGAGTGGGTAGTCTTTTTCACGCGTGGCGATGATGAATGTGAGGAGACAAAAGCACTTAACGCGCTTAATACAATGCAAGATTGTAAAAATTATCTTTTCTTTGAGGAATGTGAGATTGATGAGAAAAGTGGCATTGTAGCGGGCTTTATCGGTGGGATTGGCTTGCAATGCCCGCATATTTTTGATATAAGTCTCAAAGGTGCGAGCAATCTTATAATGGGCGCAAACGAGCGAGACTATCACTTCGTGGGCGTGGATATGAATAGTGCGGAGCTAGCGCATAAGCATTACGCAGATATTGCTAAAGTTCGCGAGGGTGATTTATGTGAGCGTTGTGGTAAGCCATTAAGCCATACTAAAGGCATTGAGATTGGACATATATTTAAACTTGGAGATAGATATTCTAAATCTATGAATGCTACATTTTTGGATTCTAATGGTAAGGCACAACACTTCATTATGGGTTGTTATGGGATTGGTGTTACGCGATTATTGCCTGCGATTTTAGAGCAAAAGGCTGATGAGTTTGGCTGTGTGTGGGGCAGTGGAGTGAAAATCTTTGATGTGGTGATTATTGTGTCAAATACCAAAGATTGCGTGCAAATGGACTACGCACTTCAACTTTATAAGAATCTCCGCACTAAAAATGTCGATGTCGTGCTTGATGATAGAGATGAGCGGTTTGGTTTTAAAATGAGTGATTTTGAGCTTATTGGTTTTGATAGGGCTATTGTGGTCGGCAAACTTTTAAGCGACAATAAAGTGGAGATTATCACGCGCGAGGGCAGAATCAAACGCGAGATTGATAAAGATTTAGTTTTGGCGGAGTTTAGCGCGCAATGAAACCAATTATCATCGGCACACGCGGGAGTTTGCTTGCACTTTGGCAAGCCAAACACATTCAATCTCGGCTAAAAAATGAACTCAATAGAGATTCTACACTAGAGATTATTAAGACAAAGGGTGATAAAATCCTTGATACGCCGTTATCAAAAATCGGTGGCAAGGGACTTTTTACCAAAGAATTAGAGGAAGCCTTGCTTGAGAATCGCATTGATATTGCCGTGCATAGTCTTAAGGATGTCCCCGTGAATCTCCCAAATGGACTTATGCTGTGTGCGATTACCAAAAGAGCGCAATGGCAAGATTGCCTTTTAAGCGTGAAATATGAGAATCTACAATCTCTGCCATTTAATGCTAAGGTTGGCACGACTTCTTTGCGCCGTTCTTTGCAGTTAAAAATATTGCGAAGTGATTTAGATACACTCTCTTTGCGTGGCAATGTGCAAACACGATTACAAAAGCTAAAAAATGGTGAGTTTGATGCTATTGTGCTTGCAAAGGCTGCGCTTGATAGATTAGAGATTGATTTGCACGCAGAGGGGTTGAAAGTTGAGGTGTTAGATTCTCTTATTCCTGCTATGGGGCAGGGTGCTTTAGGGATTGAATGTGCGGAGAATTGCGCCTTTTTAGAATCACTCCAAAAGCTAGAAGATTCCCAAACAAGCATTTGTTGCTTAGCTGAGAGAGAGTTTATTACTTTGCTTGATGGCGGTTGTCAAGTGCCTATCGGTGTTTTTGCCAACATTGATGGCGATTCGCTTCGCCTTCGTGCGATTGTGGGGCTACCTGATGGGAGTGCAAGTATGCGTGATGAGGAGCAATGCACGCTAGAATCCAGTGCAAGTGTGGTAGAGCAAAAATTACACGCACAAGAGATCGCAAGAATTGTAGCTCAAAGAATGATTGCAAATGGTGCAAAGGAGCTTTTAGCAAAGGCGTATGATATGGCGCAAAACTCTTAAGCCATTTTTTAAGTCTTTTTTACTATAATTGCACGATATATTGTGTTAGATTCTAATCCTAAACAACGGAGAGACAAATGGAAAACCTGCTAGAGAATGGAAATATCGCAGATATTCAAATTGATGATAGCATTAAAGAGAGTTACTTAGATTACTCGATGAGTGTGATTGTAGGGCGTGCGCTCCCTGATGCAAAAGATGGGCTAAAGCCCGTGCATCGTAGGATTCTCTATGCTATGCACGAGCTTGGCGTAACTTCGCGTAAGCCTTATAAAAAAAGCGCGAGAATTGTGGGCGATGTGATTGGTAAGTATCACCCACACGGCGATATAGCCGTATATAATGCACTCGTGCGAATGGCGCAAGATTTCTCAATGCGCTTGGAGCTTGTCGATGGGCAGGGGAACTTTGGCTCAATCGATGGCGATGGCGCGGCAGCTATGCGTTATACAGAAGCGAGAATGACGCAAGCAAGCGAGGAAATGCTCCGCGACATTGAAAAAGAAACCGTGGAGTTTGTAAGCAACTATGATGATACGCTCACCGAGCCAGCAGTGCTTCCTACACGCTTGCCAAATTTGCTTTTAAATGGTTCAAGCGGTATCGCCGTTGGTATGGCGACTTCAATCCCACCACATAGATTAGATGAAATCATTGATGCGTTGATTTATTTGCTTAATACTCCTAATGCGGAAGTTGATGAGATTCTCAACATTGTGCAAGGACCAGATTTCCCAACAGGCGGGATAATCTATGGCAAGCAAGGAATCACAGAAGCCTACCGCACAGGGCGTGGGCGTGTGAAAGTGCGTGCAAAAACACATATTGAGCATACCAAGACTAAAGAAGTTATTGTCATTGATGAAGTCCCCTACCAAGTCAATAAAGCAAAGCTAGTTGAACAAATTAGCGAGCTTGCCAAAGAGAAAATTATCGAGGGCATTAGTGAAGTGCGCGATGAATCTGATAGAGAGGGAATCCGCGTGGTAATTGAGCTTAAAAGAGAGGCGATGAGCGAAATTGTGCTTAATCATTTGTTTAAATCAACCACAATGGAGAGCACTTTTGGCATTATTTTGCTAGCAATTAACAACAAAGAGCCTAAAATTTTTACACTTTTAGAGTTGTTACATATTTTTATAACCCACCGCAAAAGCGTGATAATCCGCCGAAGTATCTTTGAATTAGAGAAAGCAAAAGCTAGAGCACATATTTTAGAGGGCTTAAAAATCGCGCTTGATAAGATCGATGAAATTATCGCGCTTATCCGTGCAAGTGCCGATGGCGAGGAAGCAAAAAATGCTCTTGTGAAAAAGTTTAAACTCACAGAGCTCCAAGCTAAAGCAATCCTTGAAATGCGCCTCCAACGCCTTACAGGCTTAGAGCGCGATAAAATTGAGAAAGAATATGCCGAGCTTCTTGCTGAAATCGCGCGTTTAGAATCTATCCTTAGAAGTGAGGAAAAGCTCAAAGAAATCATCAAACAAGAACTTTTAGAGATTAAAGAGAAGTTTAGCTCTCCGCGTAAAACCCAAATTGAAGATGACTATGATGCTATCGATATAGAGGATTTAATCCCTAATGAAAAAGTGGTCGTTACGATGAGTCATAGAGGCTATGTCAAGCGTGTCCCGCTAAAAACTTATGAAAAGCAAAATCGTGGCGGTAAAGGCAAGATTAGTGGTAACACCCACGATGATGACTTTATCGAATCGTTTTTTATCGCTAACGCACACGACACCATACTTTTTGTAACCAATCGCGGACAACTTTATTGGTTGAAAGTTTATAAGATTCCCGAAGCGGGCAGGACAGCCATTGGTAAGGCGGTGGTAAATCTCATCAATCTCCAAGCAAATGAAAAAATTATGGCGACAATCACTACAAGTGATTTTAACACCGATAAATCGCTTGTCTTTTTCACCAAAAATGGACTTGTCAAGCGCACAAATTTAAGCGAATATGGCAATGTGCGAAGCGTGGGAATCCGTGCTATAAACTTAGATGAGGACGATGAGCTCGTAACCGCACATATCATTAACGCCAATGTTAAACAACTCTTTATCGCTACTTATCAAGGAATGTGTATCCGCTTTAGCGTTGATGATGTGCGTGAGATTGGGCGCGTGGCGCGTGGCGTAACGGGCTTAAAGTTTAAAGTTAATAAAGATTTTGTCGTGGGTGCGACTACCATTGATAACGACACAGATAAACTCCTAACCGTGAGTGAGCGTGGCATTGGCAAGCAAACTACGGCTGGCGAATATCGCTTGCAATCGCGTGCGGGCAAGGGTGTAATCGTAATGAAGCTCACACCAAAAACAGGAAATCTCGTAAGCGTGATAAGTCTCAATGATGAGGATATGGACTTAATGGTGCTCACAAGCTCGGGCAAAATGATACGCGTAGATGCTGAAGCTATACGCGAAGCGGGACGCAACACAAGCGGGGTGAAAATCGTAAATGTCGGCAATGATAAAGTCGCCTATGCCAACAAATGCCCTAAAGAAAAGCAAGATGATGAGGAATATGACGAGGAGGGAGATGGGTTAGTGTAGCCCAAACCCGCTTATTTCTCCTAAGCCTTAAAAACTTGGTAATGAAGTTTTTTTTAAATCTGCCTTATTTTTGCGCGTTGCTGTATTCGTGCGATTATCGCGAGTGCCTGCCCTAAGCTAATGCACTCATCGCCACTTGGATATTTTGTAGCAAATATTGCCCTAAAACCATTTTGTTTGTAAATCTTAGTGATTTGCTCGCACAAGACTTTATTGGCAAACACCCCACCGCTAAAGAATACTTCATTTGTATCTGTGTGAGATTTGTGCTTTTGTGCGATGAGTAGGGCAATTTGCGCGAGTGAGTTAAAAAATTTGCTTACAATGTTTGTAGTTTTGAGATGAGATTTTTTGTCCGCACAGATTCCGCTTATGAGTGGTGCTAAATCAATGCGCAAATCATCTACAAAGCGTGGCGGATAGAATCGCACTTCATTTTTGTCATAAAAAGATTCTAACATTGCTCCGCATTGTCCCTCGTAACTCTCACTCTCCGCAATGCCAAGAATGTGTGCTACCGCACTAAAAAGCCTACCAACCGAGCTTGTGGCAATGGAGTTTAAGTTTTTCTCATACATTTGCTCTAAGAGCGTGAGTTCTTGTGTGTTAAAATGCGGGATAATTATGTCTCTATGCGTTGGGGCGAATGCTAAAATGAGTGCTAGGCTTAAACGGCGAATATCTTTAATCGCGCTCTCCCCACCCAGCAATCTAAATTCTTGCAAGCTCGCTACACGCCTTGCGCTGTGGAGATTACCCACAAAGGCTTCTCCACCCCAAATATGAGAATCTACCCCAAATCCCGTCCCGTCCCAAACAATGCCTAAATATTGTTTTTTGTCATATTTGTCATTCTCTCCCAAAATAGCGCAAAAATGCGCGTAATGGTGCTGGATTGCAAAGTGATTGTCCTGCTTTTTGACAAATTCACATTGTGTGATTTGGAGGTTGTGTGAGTTTGTGGCGATTGTAGAATCTAGTGTGTTTTTTGCCTTACTTGCAAGCTCTTTAACCAACGCGCTTGTCGCATATTGTGGATGCATATCGCACACAAAGATTCGTGGGGTAAAGCGATAGAGCGCAAGGATATTGGCAAGTGTGTCTTGGTAGCGAGCAAGTGTATTAAGATTGTTTAAATCCCCGATATAAGGCGAAGTGAGTGTATGCGTGCCATCACTAAGAGAAAAACTTGCTTTTTGATTCGCTCCTAGCGCGAGAATCTGTGCCTGAGGTGCTTTGGGCTTACATACGCTCTTTAGTGTGAGTGGCGCATAACCACGAGCAGAGCGCAAGATTCTCACATTTCTATCAATCAAGCGCACCACAGAATCATCAATGCCATTAACAATGGCACGATTGTAAGTAAGCACACAATCAAACACACCGCAAAACTGCTGGAGTTCTTGTGTGTTTGTAGCGATTGGCGAGCCATTGGCGTTAGCACTTGTGAAAATAAGCGGACTATCAAGGAAACCAAAAAGCAAGTGTAAAATGCCACTAAATGGAAGGAGGATTCCTATGGTGTCGATATGTGGCGCGATTAAATCTAAGCATTCTTGGCTTAGAGGAGCGTGAGAATCTAATCGTTTCTTTTTAGTTAAAAGCACGATAGGAGATTGTTTGCTTTGCAGGATTTGCTCCTCTTTTTTGGTACATTTGGCGATTTGGCGCACTTGGGTTAAGTCTTTGCACACAATGGCAAATGGCTTGTGTGGGCGATTTTTTCTCGCTCGTAATTGCGCTATATTTTGCGTGTTGTTTGCTTTGGTAACGAGTGCAAAGCCACCAATGCCTTTGATTGCTACAATTTTGTTGTTTGTAAGTGCGTTTATACACGCTTGCATTGCATTTGTCTTTACTCCATTAAAGGAAAATTCTATGGCGCAATGGTTGCACGAGATTGGTTGAGCGTGAAAGCGTCTGCTAGTAGGATTTTCATAATCTTTTTGACATTTCTCACACATCATAAAGTCGCGCATAGCGGTATTTGCTCGTTCATAAGGCAAGGAGTAGAGCATACTATATCGTGCGCCACACTGCGTGCAAGCGGTGAAAGCATACGAGTGAAATCGTGTGGGATTATAGAAGTCTTCTAAGCATTCTTGGCATATCGCATAATCTTTTGGGATTTGTAATGAAAGGTTTTGTGTGTGCGTGTTTGTATTATTTGTGTGAATAATGCGAAAGTCCTTTGCCAAGTGAGAATCTACAAAACTTTTATAAGTGATTGTAGTGATTTTGGCATTTTTGGGTGCGTTACTTTTTAAAAGTGCTATAAAGTGCTTTAGCGTGCTTAAAGAGAGATGATAAAGCGTGATTATTACGCAATGGGCGTGGTTTTGGATTGTGCCTTTGAGTTTTAAGCGCGTGGCGAGATTATACACAAATGGTCGAAACCCAACGCCTTGCACAACTCCACTCACAATAAGACGATAATTTTGCGCTTTCATTACACAATTATAATCCTTATAAAAAGATTTTTGCGTAAAAAATGTAAAAATTTGATATACTTACGGAAGTCAGGCTCTAGGATAGGGCGCAGACAAGTATTCTTAAGACTTCAAATATTTTTTAGCTTTTGTTATGTCTGTTGAGCAATCCGTGTGATTGAATTACAAAATTATATTTAAGGAACAACAATGCTAGAATTATCAAATGTGCAATCAAAGGCACAACAAATCGCACAAGAAGTGGTCGCGCCAATTACACAAAGCGTGGATAAAGAGGGGAGATTCCCAAAAGAGGCGTATAATACGCTTAAAAAAGAGGGCTTTATGGGGCTTTTAGTGCCTAAAGAGTTTGGTGGTGTGGGCGGAAGTATCATAGAGCACACACAAGTGTGCTATGAGCTCGCACAAAAAGACGCCACCACAGGGCTATGCTATATGATGCACAATACTGCTAGTGCGTGTTTAGTGGGATTTGCAAATGATAGTATGAAAAAGGAATTTTTGCCAAAAATCGCAAAAGGCGAAATTGCTCTCGCTTTGGCATATAGTGAAAGTGGTTCGGGCACGCATTTTAATGCGCCAGATATTACAGAAAAAATCGATGGCAACAATAGAATCCTCACAGGGCGAAAGAGTTTCGTTACTTCGGCTTTGAATGCGGATTATTATCTCACTAACACAAATTCGTGCAAAGTGCAAGGCGCACAAAATAATTGGCTCGTGGATAGGACACTGCCAAATATCATACACGAAGAATCTGCGTGGGACGGCTTAGGAATGCGTGGAAACTCATCAATGCCTGTGAAATATAATGGCGTGCAAGTAAATGAGAGTTTTCTCATTGGGGAGGAAGGGAAGTTTGAGGAACAAGCTCCATTGGAACTTGCGTATTTTGTAAGTGGGCTTGCGGCAGTTTATACAGGGCTAGCAAGTGCGGCATATCAATGTGCGCTTGATTATACAAAAAGTCGCAAATACACGAGCGGACAAGCATTATCAGACATTGAAATGGTTAAGGTGCATTTAGCTGAAATTTATACTAAGGTGCAAAGTTCTCTCGCGCTTGTGTATGAAGCGGCTAGAAGCTTTAAGGCAGGGGAGGCTGATTGTGCGGCTAAAATCTTTGCAAGTAGGATTAACGCAACTAATAATGTTATGGAGGTTTGCTCTCTTGCAATGAGATTAGGTGGTGGAAATGCGTATGCCAAACGACTGCCATTAGAGCGATATATGCGTGATTGTCTCGCTTCGCAAGTAATGGCACCAAGCCTTGATGTGCTTAAAATTTGGCTAGGCGATGCGTTGGTGAAATGATTGTATTTTAAAGGAGAATGAATGAAAACGATTTTATTAGGGGCGGTCGCTTATGACCCAAAGGTTGTGCCTATTTGGGATATTATCCGTGATTATGCTAATGCTGGGGATTTTGGATTCCGCTTGGATTATGTGCTTTTTAGTAATTATGAAAGACAGGTAGATTCTCTCCTTAAAGGACATATCGATATAGCGTGGAATACTAATGTCGCGTGGATACGCACACTGCACGCCACACAAGATAAAGCAAAAGCTCTTATTATGCGTGATACAGATATTGGTTTTACTACGAAGTTTGTAGCACGCAAAGATAGCGGGATAAAGTCTTTAGAGGACTTAAAGGGTAAAAGATTTGGCTTAGGCAGTAGAGATAGCGCGCAGGCTGCAATTATGGCGTTATATTATCTGCAAAAGGCAAGGACCGCTCCGCAAATTACGGAGTTTAACTCTCCTGATGAGTGTGGGCGAGGAAAGAGCGATGAAATAAAAGCCACAGGATTAGGCATAGTGCGCCATAATAGCGATATGGGTAAGCACGGCGATACGGGGAGAAGTGAGTTTGATGTATTAGAGTCAATCAAAAATGGCTCACTAGATGCAGGGAGCATTGGTTCGAGCACTTGGGTGAGAATCCTCCAAGAGGGCACATACCCAGAGATTGAGAGCTTTTGGAGCTCGCCGGGGTATTGTCATTGTAATTTTAGCGTGTTGCCAAAATATGATAGCGCACTTGGCGAGGCATTTTCACAAATGCTCCTAAGTCAAAATGCACGCAAAAGCAACCCTGTAATCGCTAAAATGATGGCAATGGAGGGCTTGAATGAATGGCGCAGAGTGGATAAAGAGGCGTTGAGCGGATATGATGAGATTTATACCGCAATGAAAGAGCAAAATTTACTTGAGAATAAATAGGCTCTTATAGGTAGTTGATAAATCGTTATAGAATCGAGATTCTATAACGAGAGTTTTTGTGGGTTCTATATAATATAAATGCTTGTTTCTTAAAATGCTTTAGTGGTGAGGCACTTCATAAAGCATTTGTTGAAATTTTTGTGCGATAGCGCGGGCTTTAAAGAGAATCTCTTGGGCTACTTCTTTGGTATGCACTTTATTTAGAGAGGTTTCAAAAAGACTAAGCCAATCGCCAAATCTCTCGCGTGGGAAAGGTGGCAATTCCAAGTGCTTTTTCATTGGTTGCCCTTCAAAGCCCATTTCTCCTAAGAGCATTTGTTTCCAAAATTTTCCAATATGCTCTTTATGTGTCTCCCAACGAGAATCTTCATTGCCAAGCTGTGCTTTAAAAATTGGTCCTAGATTCTCATCGTTGCGCACTTTATCATAAAAAATATCCATAAGCTCTTTTATGCTTTGATGCGTGATAGTATCGTGTTTGTTCATTATGTCTCCTTTATTTAAAATACAGAACTCTATTATATATATTTAAATAAATATTAAAACCTTAAAGAAATTTTGTGATTTACTTTTTGTTTAGGTTTGTTTTTTACAATTTCAACCAAAGCTTACCAATAGCGAGTAGATAGGCTTTGAATACAACTTACTTTAGCGTTTCTCGCAGGGTCCCCTCCAACTCCAACCTAGAAAAAACGCTATCGCAACTTTTTATTTAAGTAGCCTAGTAAGCAATCCTTCTTAAAGAAAGACTAGGCTACCCTCTCTATCTTACCTCCTTTTAAATTCTTTAAATATCATAAACAGGATTTTTAAGAATCTTTGACTATTTTACGCAATTTGACATAAAACTTCATCCACGCATCGAGTTCCATTAGCGGGTGTCCGCCCCATTTGGTGTTTGGCGGGAGATTTTTGCCAACTGCGCCTCTCCCTGCGATTTGGACAAAATCGCCGATATGGATATGCCCTCCTGTGCCAGCTTGCCCACCCATTACGACATTGCGTCCTGTGGTGGTGCTCCCTGCCAAGCCCACTTGTGAGACCAGCAGGCTATGCTCGCCGATTACGCAGTTATGCCCGATTTGCACGAGGTTATCGATTTTTGCGCCTTGTTTGATAAGCGTTTTGCCAAACACTGCTCTATCAATAGTGTTGTTCGCGCCAATTTCGACATTGTCTTGTATTTCTACACACCCGTTGTGCTCGATTTTGATATGCTCGCCAAGATTTGTATGTGCATAGCCAAAGCCATCACTTCCAATGACGCTCCCCGCGTGTAAAATGACATTGTTACCAATAATACTATCGCGGTAAATTACCACATTGGGATATATAATGCAGTTTTCACCAATTTTGACATTATCGCTAATTACGACATTTGGCATAATCACACTTCCTTTTCCAATGCTTACATTTTTTCCAATGAATGCGTTTGGAGCAATTTGAGCGTTTGTGTGCTCTATTGCGTAGTTGGTGTTTGGGTCGCTAAATTCTGGTTTTTTAAACAAATGTGAGAGATAGGCAAAAGCTAAATGTGGATTTGCAACTTCAAGCACTTGGATATTTTGTGGCACTTGATTTGTGAGATTCTCACGCACGAGCACAGCACCAGCTTTGGAGTCTTGCAAGTCTTTAGCATATTTATCTTGGTCGATATAGCTAAGTTGCGATGGTGTCGCTTCATCAAGTGGAGCGATTGCGCTAAGCTCAAAGTCTTGCGCTGTTTGCAGATGTTTAATTTGTATGTCTTTTGATTGTAAAAATGCTATTGCTTCACTTAGGCGCATAGTGTCTCCTTAGGAATGGTTTGTAGTTTGCATTGTAGCATATTATTTTTATATGAAGTTTTTTAATCTGTGGGGAAATTCTGCAAAAGCGTTATGCCTTTAGATTCTACGATTGGGCTAAATGCGGGGGCAACGCGGGCGAAAAACTCGCCAAAGGTAGCAAAATCGCTTGTTTTTATGGCGATGCTTACGCGCTCATTTGTGCCTAAAATCTCGCGTAAAGCACAACTTTGAAGCCCTTGATTGTGGGTTGTCTCGCTATTTAATGCCACGCATTCTTGCAACTCTTTGCGCGTATAGATTTCCTCTCGCAATGGCGTTATGGAGGGATTTTTAGCCCTAAGCGCGTCATTTTTAGCGTGGGTATAAAACTCCGCAGAATAAGACGGAGCAAACCCGATAAAAGCAAGGCGAGAGTCCCCGCTAAAGCGCGTAAAAATATCTTTGTGATGATAGGGGGAGAGCAGGTTTTGCGCACTTTGCGTAAGCACAAAGCCACCAAACCCACCCACAAGCACCAAAGGCAAAATCCAAATGTATGTCGCAAACGCCTTTGTGTGCGTAGAAAAAATCCACTGCGCGAGCAATATACTAAATGGAATCGCGCAGGGCAGGACATAAGTCCAAAGCACATTGCGCGAGAGGGTAAAAAATGCTAGCGGGGTAAGAATCCAAAGCGTGAGGTAGAGAGTTTTTGCATTATGCGTGAGGAGATTTTGCGCGATTTGCCCCGCCAAATCCCGTGTGGCATTGAAAAAAGAGGCTTTCATAAAAGGGATTTTTGCGGAGATTGTAAAATGTGCAAAGAGCGTGGCGATGTGGCGGGCAAAAAATCCTACAAAAATAATGCTCCAGGGCAAAAACGCCACGAGGAAAAATATCCAAATGCTCCCAAGCGTGCGTGAATGCGCACTCCCATACAAATCCCCCTCCCAGCCACTGACTAAAAATCGCTTAAAATGCTCGCCGATGATAAAATACTCCAAAAATCCCTCGCTTTTCATCTCGCACAAAATATACCACGGAAACGCGATAAGCAGGGCGAGGAGAGTCCCGCTCACAAGGGGCAAATTGCTGTAACGCAGTGTGAGATTTTGGCTTGCGTTTGTGGTGGTTTGTGCGGGTGTGTTTTGTGGATTTTGGGTGAGATTTTGGGTTATTTGGCGAGATTGACAAATGCGATGAAAAATCCACATAAGCACGGCAAATCCCACAATCGGCACGAGTGAAAGCACAAAAATAAGCGGTCCTTTTGCAAGCAATCCTAGCCCAATCCCCACAAAAAACACATATCCCCAAAATCGTGCTTTTTGCGTGCTTTGGCTCGCGCTTTGGCTTGCTTTATCGCTCGTATTTGTGTCGTTTTTGGCTTTAAATTCTGAATCTTGTATGTGTGAATTCGGGCTTGCCACGCAATTCCAAAACCCCACCATACACAGCCCAACGCAGAAGAGCAAAAACTCATCAGTCATCACAGCCCCACACGCGACAAGCCCAAGAGCCGTGCTAAGCATAATAATGCTACTCGCTAAAGCAAGCGTGTATCGGGAGCGTGTGAGATTTTGCAGTTGCCATTTTTTGTGAGATTGTCTAAGATTTTGCGTTTCTTTAGGGCTTTGTAAGGGGGCAAAATCGCGCATATCATAACGCCACGCAAAAAACAGCGCACATACGAGCAATCCCGCGACAAAAGGCGCGATTCTCGCGCCAAATTCATTGACTCCAAACAGGCTCATTCCTAGCGCACTCCCCCAAAAGCTAAGCGGAGGCTTGCCCCAAAAGGGCGACTCATAGGTGTAGTGTAGCACAACAAAATCGCCTAACTCGAGCATTTTGCGAGCCATTTCGGCATATCGCGCCTCTGTGGGGTCCATAAGCGGATATAGCGCAAGGCTAACAAGGCGAATAAGCACGATAAAAACAAACAATGTCAAAAGCGCGTAAAATAGCAAATTTGTGGTTTTTGCATTCGATGTTGGCATAGTGGGCTTTATTGTATTTGGCATTTTAAATTCCTTGCAAAATTTATACAATTTTATACGAAGTTTTATAACTAGAGGATTTTTGACAAAATAAACACATAAAAATTGCCCCTAAAAAGAATCTTATTTACTTTTCTTTATTAAAACACTTTACACAACAACTTCATACACAATAAGGATTGATTATGCAGACAAAAGAACAAATACTTAAAGCATTAAGTGGTGTTATTTACCCAAATTTCCAAAAAGACATTGTGAGTTTTGGCTTTGTCAAAGAGATAAATGAGGGAGCAAATCCACCAGAGATTCACTTAAGCATTCCCTCAAGTTCTAATGAAATTGTGGCAAAGGTCGGTGGCGATGTGCAAATGGCATTAAAAAAAATTGGTATACAAAACCCGCGCATAAACATTTCTACCCCAGAGATTCCCAAACAAGAAAAACCAACTCCCAAAACGAAGAATCTCGCACCGCATATTAAGCATTTTGTGATGATTAGCTCAGGTAAAGGCGGTGTGGGGAAATCTACCACAAGTGTGAATCTTGCCATAGCACTCGCTCAAGCGGGCAAAAAGGTGGGATTGCTTGATGCGGACATTTATGGTCCAAATATCCCGCGAATGCTCGGTCTTAATGCCAATAAGGCAATGGTAAATGATGAACTCAAAAAGCTCATTCCGCTTAAAGCGTATGGAATCGAGATGATGAGTATTGGTGTGCTTTATGAGGAGGGACAGAGTCTTATTTGGCGTGGTCCTATGGTGATGAGGGCGATTGAGCAAATGCTTACTGATGTGCTGTGGAGTGAGTTAGATATATTAGTCATTGATATGCCACCGGGCACAGGCGATGCGCAACTCACGCTCGCTCAAAGTGTGCCTGTGAGTGCGGGAGTAGTCGTAAGCACACCACAAAAAGTAAGCCTTGATGATAGTGCGCGAAGTTTAAATATGTTTGAATCTCTGCATATCCCAATCGCTGGAATCATCGAGAATATGAGTGGATTTATTTGTCCAAATTGTGGGGAAGAGTATGATATTTTTGGCAAAGGTGGCACGCAAGAGCTCGCGAGCAAGTATAATACGCACACCATAGCGCAGATTCCATTAGAACCAAAGGTGCGTGAAGGTGGCGATAGTGGCAAACCCATCGTGTTTTTTGAACCTACAAGCAAAAGTGCGCAAAGCTATATGAAAGCTAGCGAGTTTATTATCACATTTTTACAAAATGTGGCAGATAATAACCTAGCTGATAACAAACAAATACAACCTGTATGAGAATCTCAAAGCAATAAATGTGAAAAAAATAATTTTTGTCGTGGAATTTTACTCAAATAAGGCGCGTTTGGCTTATTTAGATTCTATAATTGCATTGAAGTTAATGCAGTAAGTGGAGATTGTTGCGAAGTGGAGGTGTGAAGTGAATGTATTTTTTAAAAAAGATGGGTTTGTGAGCAAGGAGAATGTTGAGGTTACGCCAGATTTGCGCTTAAGCAAGCAGATATTATGGATTGACTTATTAAAGCCCACAAGTGCGGAGATAAACTACATCGCCAATGCGTATAACCTCGATATTCCTACTAAAGAAGAGCGAGAGGAAATCGAGGAATCTGCGCGTTATTGGGAAGATAGCCGAAGTATCGTATCTAACACTTACTTTTTAGTGCGTGATAATGAAGGAGGGCTAGTCAATGAGACGGTTACCTTTATTTTACATAAACAAACACTTTTTACCATTCGCTATAATGAATTTCGTGTGTTTGATGAGTTACAACAAGTGGTGCTTGCAAGCCCTAAAATTTTTGAAGATGGCTTTGATTTGCTGGCTAAAATGTTTGAAGCGCGAGTGGAGAAAGACGCCGACTTGCTAGAATCTGCAGCGAAAGATACGCGCGTGTTGCGTAAAAGTGTGCTTAGCAGTGAGGAAGTTACAGATTATAATGGCACGCTTGGTGGGATTTCAAATCTTCAAGAGCTTAATATGAGCGTGCGGGATTCTTTGTTTGATAAACGGCGCGCTATTACAGCGATTTTAAAAAGCAATAAGCCAGACCCTGATGTCAAAAAAACGCTCTCTATCGTGCTAAAAGACTTAAATTCGCTAGTGGATTTTACTACGGCAAATATGAACGCGCTTGATAATATCCAAACTATTCTTACAAACCAAATCAACATCGAGCAAAATAAGACTATTAAGCTATTTACGGTAGTAACGGTGGCGATGATGCCTCCTACACTTATCGGCACGATTTATGGTATGAATTTTACAAATATGCCAGAATTAGAGTGGGAATATGCCTATCCTGTGGTGCTTATTATTATGGTGCTTTCTACCATTTTCCCAATTGTGTATTTTAAGAAAAAGGGTTGGTTATAGCAGATTTATTTGTATGGATTTTTGACCCAAGCGCGTGGATGGCATTAGCGACCTTAAGCATTATGGAAATTGTGCTGGGGATTGATAATATCATTTTTTTAGCCATTTTAGTGTCGCGTTTGCCCGCACATTTACACCAAAGAGCGAGAATCTTGGGGCTTAGCTTGGCGTGCATTACGCGCATTGCATTGCTTTGCTTTGTCTTTGTGCTCGCACATTTAAGTAAGCCTTTTATCACTATTGGTGATTTTGCGCTTAGCGGGAGAGATTTGGTGCTTTTTTTTGGTGGGGTGTTTTTGATTTATAAAGCCACGAGTGAAATACACCAAATGGCGCAGGGCGAGGAAGATAAAAAGCCCACAAAAGTAAGCGCGGTATTTGGTTTGGTTTTAGTGCAAATCGCGCTTTTGGATATTGTATTTTCGTTAGATTCTGTGATTACGGCGGTTGGTATGGCGGAAAATCTCGTTGTGATGATGTTAGCCATAGTCATCGCCATTGCTGTGATGATGTTTGCTTCTAAGGGTATTAGTGAGTTTATCGAGGCAAATCCCTCTATTAAGATTCTCGCGCTTAGCTTTCTTATTTTAATTGGTGTGGCGTTAGTAGCTGATGGGGCGCATTTCCATATCCCAAAGGGATATTTATATTTTGCCATTGCATTTTCTTTAGGCGTGGAAATGCTTAATATTTGGCTAAGAAAAAGACCAAATGCTTAAATTTTTTTTAAATTCTAGTAAAAATGCAAGAAAAACTTTCATTTTGGAATTATTTTTGTTTTTATTGCACTTCAATCACTTAGTGCGAAAGTTTATCAAAATCTAACTTTTTCCCTTGAAAAAGATTAAAAATTTTTGTATTATGTCGATTTAGCTTAAAGCGTTTTTTTTTTTTTTGTATCATTTGGCTTCAAGTTTGCTTAAGGTTTAAGATTCAAAAGACAGTGGTGCTTGAATAGCAAACGCTTAATTTCATTTTTCGGAGGTATTGTATGGTTAAGGCATTTGATAACGCAATGTTATCTAAGATTAGGGGGGGGGTCTTTATTATAGGCTTCTTCTAGGATTTGTGTGTGCGATTGTGCTTGCTAGCACACAGGTTAAGGCAGAAGAGAGCGGTGTGTTTGTCGGTGCACAGCTTATGTATGGGGATTTGGTGTATAATGAAAATATGGCAGATACAGTGGGAAGAAGAGTGGAGCAAACGCGCTGGAACTCAACCAACACAGGTCCGGGCTATGGTGTGGTAGGTGGATATAAGCATTTCTTTACTCCATTTTTTGGATTTAGAGCGTATGGGAGCTTTTATTACAACCAATTTACCTTGCAAGGGAAATCAGCAAGTTTTGGAGTATATAATCCTATCCAAGCTCCGCAGTTTCCTTTGACATTAGAAGGTGGTAAAAGCAATATTTATCAATTCAACTTGACAGCTAATGCTGAAGCACTCTTTAATGTTATCGCGGGAGAGAATTTTAATTTGGGTGTATTTGGTGGTCTTGGCATAGGATTCCAATATTGGAAAAGCAATAGATTGGATAAAATGTATCAATTCCATAATATCCTTAATACCAATAGCAATGTGCCTCAAACAAGAGCAGAGGATAGACGCTTTGGGATTGCACTAAATTGGAATGTAGGCGTAAGGACAAATATCTTAAAGTATCATAGTATCGAAGTTGGTGCGATGATACCTATGTTTAATACCGTAGTTTTTGACTACGAGTCAACATATCAAAATGTGCAACCAATCGCGCATAAAGTCGATACTCGCCAAAGCTATAACGCCTTTGTGCGCTATACTTTTGGATTCTAGTATTCTTGGATTCTGTATTTGCTTATTAAGGAGTGAATGCAGAATCTCCCCCTTTTTCTTCATATAATTATTAAATTTTTTATACAATATTTCGCTAAAAATCATTATTGAGGAGTTTGTATGTTGTTTTATGCAAATAGTGGCGATGTAGGCAGGCTTATATTGCGTTTGAGTGTGGGAGGGTTGATGTTCTTGCACGGGATAAATAAGATTGAAAATGGCATAGGTGGCATAGAGGGAGCGATGCAAGGCATAGGACTTCCTAGCTTTATAGCGTATGGCGTGTATGTAGGAGAGGTGCTTGCGCCGATTTTGCTTATACTTGGTGTGTGTGTGCGATTGAACGCACTAATGATAATTGGGACGATGATAGTCGCCGCGCTCGTGGTAACGGGTGGGGAGATTTTCGCGCTTAATCAGCACGGCGGGTGGATTGTCGAATTACAGGGATTGTATTTGTTTGGTGCGCTTGCTATCGTATTTTTAGGAAGTGGTAAGTTTGGGTTATATAAGAGATTTTAGAATCTATTGGGAGAATAGAGAAAGAATCTAGCGACAAATGCGCTAGATTCTCATTTGGTTAAGATTTAGTCTTTTTTGCCAACTGCTACCATTTTGCGGCGCAAGTAGGCGATTTTGCTTTGCAATGGAAGCTCTTTAGGGCAGACATCGTGGCAAGCGATAAGGCTCATACAGCCAAACACGCCATCATCATTCCCAACGAGTTCGTAATAATCCTCGTCAGTGCGCTCATCGTGTGGGTCAATCATAAAACGAGCCACGCGATTCATACCAGCTGCACCTAAAAAGTCATCTCTCATTACCTTTGTGGCACAGCTTGCGATACAGCACCCACACTCGATACATCTATCAAGCTCAAAGACTTCATCAGCGACTTGTGGCTCGATAGGGGCTTCGAGTTTAGAAATATCAGGTGTATGCTGTGTGTGAATCCAGCTCTCCACACGCTTCGTCATACCTGCAAACCAATCACCTGTATTGACACTCAAGTCTTTAATGAGTTTAAACGCAGGCAATGGCATAAGTGTAATCACGCTTGGCAAATCTTTTGTCAGTGTGCGACAAGCCAGACGCGGACGCCCGTTAATCATCATCGAGCAACTCCCACAGATTCCAGCACGACACACAAAGTCAAAGCTTAAATCTGGGTCTTGATTCTCGCGTATCATATTTAGCACGATAAAAATCGTCATAGAATCTGTTTCCTCTATCTTGTATTCCCTAAAATGTGGCTTAGAAACCGCGCTTTGAGGGTCAAACTTTAACGCTCTTATGGTAAGTGTTCTTCCTTTTTGTTGTGTGCTCATTACTTATCTCCTAATCGTTGATTTCTACCTTTGAATTTCTCTTGGAGTTCAAAGGGCATTAGGGCTTGTTGAAGCTCATATCTATCACCACCTCTAGCTTGCACTTCGGCAGTGATTTTCTCTATCTCGCTTTGTCGAATCGCACTTTTTGGATTCTCAATAATCATTCCCTTAGCACCATATCCACGGAATCCCGGAGCTATTTCCATTTTAGAAATATCAAGGTCTTCATAAGTTACGGTTGGCATAGTTTGATTTGGGTCTTCCCAGCTTGTGAGTGTGCGCTTAAGCCAATTTAAGTCATCACGCTTTGGATAATCCTCTCGTGTATGTGCGCCACGAGATTCTGTCCTATCAAGCGCACCTTTTGCTACACAAAGTGCGAGCTTGAGCATTTTTGGCACGCGATAGGCGTCTTCTAGTTCTGGATTATCGTGGAGTTTTTTGTTTTTGACTTGGATATTTTTACTTCGTTTATACAACTCCTCTAATCGCTTCACAGCGTCTTCTAATCCCTTGCCATCACGGAAGATTCCTACATCTTCTTCCATAACTTCTTTCATCGCATTTTTAATCACATAGACATCTTCGTTACCTGCGTTGTTAAGTAGGCTTGAGAGATAGTTATGTTGGTCATTTACAAACTTTTCTGCAAGGTTTGTAGGAATGTCAATTTGAGCCTTTTCGCAATATTGCGCGAAGTAATCACCAATAATCATACCAGAGACCACTGCTTCGCTCACAGAGTTTCCGCCAAGTCGGTTAAACCCGTGCATATCCCAGCACGCTGCTTCACCAGCGGCAAAAAGTCCTTTTAAGTAGCTTTGTCCTTGATAGTTGGTGCGGATACCACCCATTGAGTAGTGTTGCATTGGTTTTACAGGAGCCCAGCCTTTTTTGCCCTCATCAGCTGGGTCAATGCCCGCAAATATCTTACAAATATCTTGAACATCACGCAAGTTTCGCTCGATATGCTCTCTCCCTAAAATAGAAATATCAAGCCACAAATGCTCTCCGTAAGGAGACTTCACGCCTTTGCCCTCGCGGATTCGCTGAATCATTCTACGCGAAACCACATCTCGGCTTGCAAGTTCCTTTTTCTCTGGCTCATAATCTGGCATAAAGCGATAGCCATCAACATCACGCAAAATCCCACCATCGCCACGACAACCTTCTGTCAATAAGATTCCGCTTGGGAAAAGTGGAGTTGGGTGGAACTGCACTGCTTCCATATTGCTAAGTTTTGCCACACCTGTTTCCATTGCTATCGCTAGACCTATACCCTCACAAATTACAGCATTTGTAGTGTTTTTATACAATCTACCATAACCACCTGTGGCGATAAGTGTGCCTTTGGCTACATACGCACTTAATTCGCCCGTTACCAAATCACGCACAACCGCACCATAACATTGTCCGTCTTTATGGATTAGCGCGATAGCCTCTTTTCTATCTTGAATATCCACGCCGTGCTTGTATGCCTCATTTGCCACAGCATAAAGCATTGTGTGTCCTGTCGCATCAGCTGTATAGCAAGTGCGCCATTTCTTTGTCCCACCAAAGTCGCGCGAATGGATATAGCCGTGCCTAAAGTCCTCTTCGGTGATAGTTGTTTTTTGCGCATTGATAACCGCTGTCCTATCGCCCCTTTGGATTCTCGTCCAAGGCACACCCCAAGCAGCAAGCTCTCTAATCGCTTTTGGTGCAGTTGTTACGAACATTCTCGCCACATTTTGGTCGCACCCCCAATCACTTCCTTTCACGGTATCAGCGAAGTGCAAATCTTCATTATCGCCATCACTCATCTTTGAATTGCCTAGACTTGCTTGCATTCCACCCTGTGCTGCAGCTGAGTGGCTTCGCTTCACAGGCACTAAAGAGAGCACGGTCGTGCTTAAGCCCTTTTGCTGTGTCGCAATAGAAGCCCTAAGGCCAGCCAATCCTCCACCGATGACTAACGCATCACAATATGTAATTTTCATTTATCCCTCCTTATTTACCAAACTCTTTGTGGTCTAGTTCTTTGTAGTATTCTATGCCTTTGTCTTTGTCTTGCTCTAGTCCAATATTCATATATGCCGCAAAGGTGCAAATACCAAGTGTCAAAAAGAATATTGTCATTGCAAGTTTGATTTTTCTTAAAGCTTGAATACCGAGATTCTCAAACCAACCCCATTTAATGCAAAGTCTGTATAAGCCTATCGAGCCGTGAAGCTCCACTGCAATAAGCAAGAATAAATACAAAATCCAAAAGTTTTCTTGCACGAAGCGATATGAAGAAGCATTTGGTCCAATGGTTTCTGGTTTTGTAAGCATTACGAAAAGATGCACACTTCCTAAGAAAAATAATGCAAATCCTGTCAATGCTTGAATAAACCAATATGAAGTATCTCCGTGCTTCATTAAGTCCTTATGGACCTTGAGAGCAAGAAATTGTTTGTAGCTGATGGGGAACTTTCGTAATGCTAAAAATGCGTGTGTAACAAACACGATGATTACGACTGCCACAATGGCAGATACAATGAGTGGCTCGCCTTTACGAATAATGAAGCTTGCCTCAAAAAACTTTGTGATAGCATACATCACATCTTTGCCTAGCAAAATGCTTGAGACAAAAAACATATGCCCAATCATAAATAAACCTAAGAACAAACCGCTAGCACTTTGCACAAAGTCAAGCCGTGCTGGCATTTTGCTCTTTTTCCTCTCTGGGGTTACACCTGTGTAACTCTCAATAACCTTTTCCTCTTGCATATTTCCTCCTGTTGTGGAATTTGTTGCCTTTTAGTGTCCCAAAGACACAGAGATTTTAAGAAAAATACCCTTAAAAACAACTTAAAATTTAATTTGGAAAATGTATTTGCCTAAAAATGATACGAAAAATACCTCCGCGATAAAACTCAAGCGTAAAATCACGCTAAATTACGCTATGATTTTAATCATAAACTTGTGCAATTAAGGATTATGTAATGGAAAAGTTTTTGAGCGACATTTTGCCGAGTAATATAGAGGGAATCTTAGAGGACATCACACTCATTTCACTCAAACTCATTGCTTTAATGATACTTGGGTATTATCTCTCACGCTTTTTTGCCAAAAAGATTAAAAAAGGATTGCAAGAGCGCGACATTGTGTTGGCGAATTTTCTCTCCCAAGTGGTGTTTATTGGGATAAATATAGTAGTCATCATCGCTGCACTTGGCACGATAGGCGTGCAGATAAATTCCATAATCGCAGTGCTTGGCACAGCTGGCGTGGCTATCGCGCTTGGTTTAAAAGATTCTCTCTCATCGGTGGCGAGCGGGATTATCCTCATTATTTTGCGACCATTTAGTCCGGGAGATACCATTGAGTTAGGCTCACTCACAGGCAAAGTAGAGGCAATCAATCTCTTTAATACAACTTTGCGATTGCCCGATGGTAAGCTCGCCATTATCCCTAATAGCAATATTGCAAGCGCGAATGTTATCAACTCCACAGATATAACGCAAAGACGACTTGATATTGTCTTTGGTGTGGGATATGATAGCGATATAGAAAAGGTCAAATCAATCGCTGTAAGTGTGCTAGAATCTGTGCCCTGCGTGGATAGCAAAAAGGGCTATTTTGTAGGACTTAGCGATATGGCTTCTAGCTCGCTTAATTTTATTATCCGCTTTTGGATTGGCATTGAGCACGGCACGGTGCAATCAAAAGCACAAGTCCTAGAAGCCCTCAAAGAGAGCTTGGATAAAAATGGCATTGAGATTCCATTTGACAAACTTGATGTAACGCTTTATGAATCCACGCCATCTTCGCACAAAAGCACAAAGTTGCAATAATTCCACACATTAAAAGGCAAGCGATGCAAGAGCGCGTGATTGTAGGCGGGAGTTTAGTGTTTATTTGCGATACACAATGTAGTGTGCAACGCGATTATGCTGTGCTTATCGAAAATGATAGAATCTTAGAGGTCGCACCTTTTGCACAGCTTCAAAGCACATTTCCAAATGTGAGTGCGCATTTTCACAAAGATTGTGTGCTTTTGCCAGCACTGATTAACGCACACATTCATTTTGAATTTAGCAACAATGTCGCAAGTTTTGTGTATGGGGATTTTGGTCGGTGGCTAGATTCTGTGATTGCCAAGAGAGATGATGTTTTAGGCGATAGCACACAACCTATCCACCAAGCTATTGCCCAACAATTAAAAAGTGGTGTGGGAAGCGTAGGCGCGATTAGTAGCTATGGATACGATTTAGAGCCATTAGCGCATTCGCCCTTGCGCGTGGTGTATTTTAACGAAGCAATGGGAAGCAATCCAAGTGCGCTAGATTCTCTTTTTGCTCATTTGAAAGCACGGGTGGAGGATTGCAAGGCGTATCAATCCCGCACCTTTACGCCAGCTATTGCCTTGCATTCGCCGTATTCACTACACAATATTTATGCCAAACACGCATTGGAACTAGCAAAGCAATTAAAAGCTCCTGTAAGCGCACATTTTTTAGAATCTCCACACGAAAGAGAATGGCTTGATTGCAAAAGTGGATATTTTTATGATTTTTTTGCTAGGACTTTTGGTGTGAGTAATCCTACCCCGTTTTTTAGCGCACAGAGCTTCTTAGCACAATTTAACGAGATAAGCGCACTTTTTACACATTGTCTTTTTGCTTCACACGATGAACTTAGTCAAATGGCAAAAAATAAGCATAGCGTAGTCCTGTGCCCGCGCTCAAATCGTTTATTGTGTAATACATATTTTGCGTTACACAATGCGCCAAAGTCCCTTAATATCGCCATTGGGACTGATGGCAAAAGCTCAAATAATAGCGTTGATATGCTTGAGGAGTTAAAAAGCGCGCTCTTTGGCTATGAGGGTGCGGATATACAATGGCTCGCACAAAAATTGCTCCTTAGCGCGACTATTGGCGGAGGCAAGGCATTAGGCATAGAATCTGGAGAGTTAAAAAAAGGCAAAAATGCAGATATTGCTATTTTTGCAATGCCACAAGTAGCACAGATTGATGATGTGTCTCAAGCTGTCTTGCATTTTATCCTCCAAGCAAGAGAGGCAAAAAGTTTATATATCGCTGGGCGTGAAGTCTTGCACGATATGCAACCAAAATAAATGTTAGATAAAGTATATATTGAGTTAAGCGATATTTGTGGGCTTAAATGTAGTTTTTGTCCGCAAAGTCAAAGGGCAGATTCTCGTGGAGTAATGAGTGTGGCGGATTTTAAGCGCATTTGTGAATCTTTAAGCACGCCGAAGCGACTTACAAAACTCGTATGTTTGCATATTTTAGGCGACCCACTGGCTGTGAAAAATTTAGATGAATATCTTAAAATTTTGGATAAGTTTGATTTGCGCGTGGATTTAGTGAGCAATGCGAAATTTTTAAACACAAAACATTTCGCGCTTCTTTCGCAAAAGCCCATTCATCAAGTTGCCTTTTCGCTCAGTGCATTTGTGGATTCTAAAACAAGTTTTCACAAAAATTATTTCGCGTGCATTTTGGCATTTTGTGAATTTTGCAGGGAACACAAAAGCGAGATTTTTATCCAACTGCGTTTGCACCAAAAGCATTTGCAAGGACATCTGCTACAATCAAAGGAGAAAAATCCCACTACACAAGAGATTTTAGAGCAACTTTCAATTACTTTTAACAAAGATATAGACAATATATTGCATTTGGTGGAATCTAAAGAGAGTAGGGCAAGGCTTGCGTATAAAATCTTTCTTGTGAAAACGCGCGATTTTGAATGGGGTGGGCGAGATTCCCTTATTGAAAGTGCGCAAGATACAAAGACAACGAATTTGTATTGTTATGGCGTGCATAAGCAATTAGGGATTTTAAGCAATGGCGTGGTTGTGCCTTGTTGTATCGATGCTTTGGGGGAGATTGCGCTTGGTAACATCAAACAAGATGTGCTTAGTGATATTTTACAGCGTCCATTGGCAAAAGAGATTGCGCAAAATTTTAAAATTGGCAAAGCAATAATGCCAAAGTGTCAAAGTTGTGATTATGCGCGAGGATTGCAAATAAACGCATAAGGAATTACTTTTGCTTTTTGATATTAAAGTAAGCGCAATGAGCTGGTGATTCTATCATTATACAAAGGCTTATTTAAGGGCATTAAAAGGATTTAAAGGACTTATTTGAGCAAAAAAATTTTTATTATTTTCTTTTGTGTGTGCCAGATTTTACTTGCTGATGAGGTGGGTGATTTCCTCGCTAATGGCAGAATCTACGGACATATTGGTGGATATTATCAATATATGAGTGGCGGTAGGGCGAACTTTGCCGATGTGAATACCTCAATAGGGTATCGCTCGCCTATAAGCCCTAATCGATGGAGTTTTGGTGGTTCATTTTGGTTAGCTGGACGCTTGTATGAATATACGCGAGGTGATTTTAAAACAAGCAAGCGAACGGCTATTTTAACGGAATTGTATGTGCGATATGGTAATGAAAGCACACCTGTAAGAACGGAATTTGGCAGATTCAAAATGGATGCCGAATGGATAAAGCACTATAATCAAGGCATTCACGCAGAGCTTAATGTAACTCCGTATGTAACGGCTGATATTGCGTGGGTCAATGCCAATGCGTATGTAACAAATTATCGTATGTCAGATTATCGCAATCCTTATGGTGCTACGGGTGCTTTTTATGGAGTAATGCACCTTAACCTTCCTCAATCCATTCTTAAACTTCACCCATATTTTTATTACGCACCGGGCAGGTTTGTGAGTTTTGGTGTTCAGGGGCTTATCAACAAGCCTTTGGTAGGCGAGTCATCGTTTTTTGGTAAAGTGCATTTGCTTTCATACATTGGCAATAGCAACCAAGAGGTCGAGCGTCTGCCAACTGATGGTGATAGTGCCTTTATTTGGCTTGAGGGTGGATTACAATTAGTGGGTATGAAGGCTGGTGGAGGGTTTATTAGTGTATCAAAGAGAGGCATAGCGGGGATTGATTCGTTTGGGCAGAGCACTTACTTTGAGCGTAGAGAGGGGTTATTTTATGCCAATGCACTTACTTTGTATGCCTTTGTTGAATACACTTTCCAAAATCAAATCACTTTAGAATCTGCGATACGCACGACAACGGCTAGCGGTAGGCAAGTGTTTAATTGGGAAGCAAATGCAAAATTTATGCTTGATGATAATTTGCAAGTTGGTGGTGGATTGATAGGAATGCTTAATCAAACAGGAATAACACTTGATGATAATGTTTTTGCGAGCGATGGCAAAAGCTATTTGCTTGGACGCGTTTTTATCCAATATAATTTTTAAGGTTGCGGTGTGAAGGGGATTTATTTTTTTTGGGCGGTATTTTTTTGTAGTTTGTATTTGATTTATTGTTTATATCAGTCTTTTTTGATGAATTTATTGGTCGCTCTTTTGCTTTGTGTAGCGACATTTGAATTGATGAATTTTCTCCTTAAGGTGGTAAAGTTTAGAATCTTAGCCTGTCTTTTGAGTGTGTTTGTATTGGTGTTATTGCTTATTGTGCCCGTGGTGTTTGTTATAGATTCTCTTATTGATTTTATTAAAAGCGCAAATTTAGAAGAGTTTAATAATATTTTAAACACGCTCAAAAATCATATTTTAGAGTGGCTAAGCGTTATCCCAGAGGCAGAATCTCGAGCTAAAGTGTTGCTTGATAAGATTTCTGGAGCCGAGATTTTTTCATATATTTTTAACGCCGCTTCTAGTGCTGGGAAGCGCAGTTTAGAATTTATCATTGATACGGGCTTTATCGTGGTATTTTTATTTTTCTTTTATTATTATGGTTCGCGTTTATATGAGTATATTGTAAGTCTTATACCATTTGATAGGGTGCAAGTTCAGGCAGTTTTTGATGAAGTTATAAGCGTGTTAAAGGTTGTTTCTTATACTTCAGTGATTAACATTGTCTTACAAGGTCTTAGCTTTGGTGTGGCGATTGCATTTTTGGGGTATGATGGGATATTTTTTGGAATCTTGTATGGATTTTGTTCGCTTATTCCAGCGATTGGCGGGTTGCTTGTGTGGGTCCCACTTAGCGCGTATGAAATCTATCTTGGCAATTATTCTACCGCACTTTTTATCGCATTGTATAGTTTGATTTTTATCGCAGTGGTTATTGATAGTGTGATTAAACCAATTCTCATTGGAATAATGAGTAAGAAGATTTTGAAGACTTCTGTGCAAATAAATGAGCTGCTTATTTTCTTTGCGATTTTGGCAGGATTGAGTGCATTTGGATTTTGGGGCATTATACTTGGTCCTATCATTACCGCACTTTTTATCGCACTTTTGCGTGTGTATCAAAAGATTGTATTATCCAAACCGCCAAAACCATTAGTTAAAAAACCATTGGCAAAGAAAAAGTGAGGCAAGATGAAACTTTGCATTGCCCTTGATTTGCCAAGCAAACAAGAGAATCTTGCGCTTATAAAGTCTTTAGCTCATTTAGATTCTACGCTATGGCTTAAAGTTGGCTTGCGAAGTTTTTTGCGTGATGGTAGGGAGTTTCTTTTAGATATTAAGGAAATTGGGGATTTTAAGCTTTTTTTAGACTTAAAACTCTATGATATTCCAAACACGATGTGTGATGCCTTTAGTGAAATCGCCTATCTTGGGGTAAATATGCTGACAATCCACGCTAGTAGCGGACTTGAGGCAATGCAAGCACTTGCCAAACAAAAAAGCAAGGATAAAAATTCCCCGCTTATCCTTGCTGTTAGCGCACTTACAAGTTTTGATGATAAGGGATTTATGAGTGTGTATAATGCAAAGGTAGATTCTCACGCACTTCACCTTGCTAGACTTGCTTATGAGGGGGGAGTTGATGGCGTGGTGTGTTCGTGCTTTGAAGTGGAAAATATCAAAGCACATACGCATAAAAACTTCATCACTCTCACGCCCGCAATCCGACCATTTGGCGAGAGTAGTGGCGACCAAAAGCGCGTAGCAGACATCGCAATGGCAAAGAGGGCGGGGAGTGATTTTATCGTTATAGGTCGCCCAATCTATCAATCAAGCGACCCAAAAGCTGTGGTGGAGCGTATTTTAGAATCGATGAATTAGAGTTTTTTCTCCAATGCACCATTTCTTGTAGCAAGAAATATAAGGGCAAGAATCACCCCTATCATTATGTAAATGTAATATGGGATTCCCTCTGCTTCGCCTTGTGCGTAGCTGTGCATTCCTGTGAGGAAGTAATTCACCCCAAAATAAGTCATAAGCAAACTAAAAAACCCAAGCACAGAAGCACTTGCAAAAATAATAGGCATATTTTTAAAGCCTAAAAATCGTATATGTAAAATGATGGCATACACGCCAATGCTAATAAGAGACCAAGTCTCTTTAGAATCCCAGCCCCAATATCGCCCCCAACTTTCATTTGCCCAAATACCGCCAAGAAAATTCCCAATAGTAAGCAAGAAAAGCCCTAAAATCATACTCATTTCATTGATTGCGCCAAGCGAGAGGATTGAGCTATCGATGTGGGCGCGTTTGCTTGAGCGCATAATAAACAACACAAGCGTAATAATGCCTAAAATAAAGCACAATCCAAAGAATCCATAGCTTGCCGTAATCACGCTTACGTGGATATTAAGCCAATAGGATTTGAGCACGGGCACAAGATTACCAATTTGTGGATTCATATCGCCCATAAATGCGACTAAAAGCGTAATGCCAGACATAAAACTTGCCGCTGATAGTGCGAGTGGCATTCTTGCAAAGATTGCTACTCCAGAGAGAGCGCAAGCCCAAGCAATATAAAGCATTGATTCATAAGCATTACTCCACGGAGCGTGTCCGCTGACATACCAACGCAACGCTAAACCCGCACTATGACATAAAAATGCACCAGCGATGAGAATCCAAGAGACCATATACACTTTGGGATTTAGAGACTTAGCACGCAAAATGCTTGCTATCACAAAGCCAAAAAATACAAGCCCCAGTGTAATATATACAAATGTAAGGTAGTAAAACACTTTAGAGTGGTTTAAAAACACTTCAGCAGCGATTTTAGAATCACTTAATATAAGCTCGCTACCGTGTTGTTTTTGATAGGCTTTTAGCATTTGTAATCCATTAAAGGCAAGATTCCAATCATTTTCCTCCACGCCTTTTACAAAACCTTGAAAAATACTTGCGACAATACCAAAAATAATTTGCCTACTTGATTCATCTTGGAGAGATTCTAAGGCGTCTTCAAAATCATACCATTCATTTGATTGCGCTCTATCATCAGGGACAACACGCAAGATTTTTGCCGAATACATCAACCCAAACATATAGAGTTTTTCATTAAAATCAATGACATCTTTATCAAAAGTATCTTGGTCTTTTAGTGGCTTAATGTTGGCGATATTTACATAATTGTGCAAAATATAAGTGCCATCTTTTGCGTAAGCATCAATGGCTGCTACTCGGTTTTGTTTAGGGTCATTGCCTAGTAATGTTCTTAGTTTTGGGCTTTTGGTTTGAAACATTTTGATTTGTCTAAAGTATTGTGGATACACCATCGCGCCTAAAAAAATCTGCACATTATTTAGTCCTAAAAACCCATCTTTGTTTGTAACTTTATGCACATATTCTCCAGCAATGGTATCAAGTGGCTTAATACGCCCGCCGAAGTCTTGCAGGAGCACCTTGCCAAATTCATTGCTAAATTCAAGTGAATTGTCTTTGATTTTTTTTAGGAGTTCTTCGGTTTGTTTTTGTGTTGGCTCTTGGACAAAGGCAAGGGAATTTTGCATATTGATAGGCACTTCTTGTGTTTGTGGGATTTGTGGTGATTCATTAGATTCTTGCGTTTGCTCTACTTTTTGTGTATTTTGGATTTCTTGGAGTTGATTAGATTTTGCGCCATCTTCGTGAAGTTCATCAACAAAAGGCATACTATACGCGGTTTGTGGCAAAGAAATAAGTGTAGCTACGCCCACAATAAGCGCGAGTGATTGAGATTTGACAAATCGCGCCAAAGTGCGGAATCGAGAGTTTTTATCCACGAGCAACCAAATCATAGAAATGATTAAAAGCGTGTATCCAATGTATGTTGGCACTTTGCCGGGGTCATTATTTACAGAAAGGATTGTCCCGCTCTCATCGGGGAAATATGAACTTTGAAAGAAGCGATACCCTCCATAATCCAGCACATTATTCATAAAAATCCGCTCTTTTTTAAAGTAGTTGTTTTGCTCATCTTGCACTTCGACAAAGGATTCATACGAGCTTGGCATATTTGAGCCAGCATATCGCTCCAACACAAAAGAATCTAAGTGAATGTAAAATGGCAAAGCAATACTTTTGCTTCCCCAAGAGACAAAAAACACATAATCTTGCATATCAATGCGCGTATTTTGCGCGACACTTCCTAATGGGGATTGCATAATTTCAGCCGTGATTACACTTTCTTTAAGGTTTTCCCAATCAATGTCTCCAAATAGAGTGCTTTTTTGTGTCAAATCAGTGTCAAAGAATAATGCCAAATCAAGGCTTGTATAAGAGTTTTTAAATTCATCGACCTTTGCTCCCACATTTGAGATATTCACATAGAGTTTTTTATCAAAAAAATCAACCTCATATTGCTTGCGCGCATTGATATTAAAGGGAATCTCCACGCCCTCAATCTTTCGCGTAGCTTTATTAAATCCTTGAATGACAAGGTAGGGCTCAGCAGAATAGATAATGTTTGCGCTTGTGTTTTGCTCTATTGGCATTTGTCCCTCGAAGCCAAAAAAGCGTGTGATTCCAGCACCAAAGATAATCACAACAAATGAAAAGTGCAATAAAAGCGAGGCGTATTTTTTGCGTTGCCACGCTTTGGCAGTGATAAAAGAGCCAAGTAAAGACAGAGCAAGCCACAAATGCAAGACATCAAACCACCACGCATCATAGACAATGGCTCTAGCGGTAAGTGTGCCTAAATCACGCTCGATAAAAGTCGCTATCCCGCACGCAATGGCGTATATTGCCATTAGCGCGATAGTAATTTTCATATTAGCAAACAAGAGTTTGAGGCTTGCGTTTGGGTTGTTCAATATTTGCATTGTTACTCCTTATTGTGCTACGCTAGATTCTAGGGATTGCATTATTTGCTTTGATAGCACATTGGTGGAATCTGCTTGCACGATTATATGTTCTTTAGCGAGTTCAAGGAGCAGGCTAAATTGCTTTGGTTGTAAATATCCCGGATAGGTAAAAAATGGTATCCCTTGAGAATCCAAAAATATAAGTGTAGGTGTTGGGCGGATTTGATACGCTTGGGCGAGTTCTAAAGTCGTCATTTCATAGGACGCAATCTTGCCAAAAAATTGCGCCAAATGGTGAAGTTTGGAGTAATCGATGTTAATATAATACGCACTAAAGTTTTTAGCAAGAATCTCTTGCATAGAAGCATTTGCCTTAATGTCATCTTTAAGTTTGTCGCAATATGGGCAGTTATTTTTGCCAAAGATTAAAAGTGTTGGCTTGCCATTGGAATCGATAGTTTTAGAATCTAAAAAGACATTTTCTAATCCAGCATAGCTTGCTTTATCCATTGATTCTATATCGCGCAAAGTTTTTTCATCAATGTCATTCCCACTAGAAAGCACAAGTGAATCTTCGCACGCATTAAACAACACTCCCACACCAAAAACCAAAACAAATACCACATATTTTTTCATCTCTTTCCTTTGTATATATTAAGATTGCACCATTTCGATGATAAACCTTGCGAAGTCTAACTCTGCATTAAAGCATTTTGCCACAATATAATCACTAAGCCCGCTTTGCTTGGCGAGATTTGCATAATCAATGCTAAGCTCATAATCTGTTTCAGAATTATCAATCGTAAATGAAAGGGGAAACACCACTACATTGCGTCCCTTCAGTGTCTTTATCGTGTCTTTTGTCGTGGGGGTAGTCCATTTCACAGGACCAAGTTTTGATTGGAATCCAAGCAAAATCTCATCAAACTCCACCCCTTTTTGTTTGGCGACTTGCGTGAAAGTATCGACATTTTGTGTGCATTCACAAGGATAATTATCGCCTTTTTTCACGGTGGCTTGAGGGATAGCGTGTGTAGAAAAAAGCAATGTATAATCGCGTGGATTTTTCTCCCCGAGTGCTTGTAAAATGCGCTTGAGAATGAGCTCGTTATATCCTAAGTGTGAAAAATACCGCTCAACTACACGGATTTTGGGCGCGAATTTTAGCTCCTTTAATGCAGCGTGAATGTCGAGTAAAGAAGACTTTGTCGTGGTAAAAGAGTATTGTGGATACATCGAAAAGAGGACAATAGAATCTACGCCTTTTTGTTGCAAATCTGCAAAGACATCTTTAGCAAATGGCGGACTATAACGCATACAATAAGTGTAAAAATGTTCATTGTCTAAGGAGTTTAAACGCTCTGTGAGCGCAAAAGTATGTGAGATGATAGGCGAAGCACCACCGATTGTTTGATACATTTTTTTTGATTCTTCAAGGCGTTTGTTAGTGATGAAGCTCGCCAAAGTGGAGCGCAAAAAAGAACTTTTAATATCAAGGATATTGGGGTCATTAAAGAGATTTTTTAAAAATCCCTCGACTTCAAAGAGTGAGGTCGGTCCTCCCATATTAAATAGCACGACAGCGGGCTTTGACATTTTTGTTCCTTAATTTGTTAAAAAAGTTTCGTAATAATAAAATTTTAAAGTTAATCTTTGGTTGTTGGATTTTTAAGAATTCTTAGAATTTCGATAAAAATAGCAAAGAGTTTAGGGGGAAACAATGATTGAAAATGTGTCAGATTCTGCGATGATTTTAGAATCTCTAAACCAACTGAAGTTCTACCACGCAGTTTTTTCGCTTTGTCTTGTAATGCCAATTTTATTCAATCTTTGGACTTTGTTTTTTTACAAGAATCTCGTGGCAATGAATAAAAAGATATGGTTTGTAATGCCACTTGTGTTTTTTCTTTTGAGTGTGGCATTTTTAAGCGGGCTTAATTTGGTGTTTTTTAACTTTAGTGGCGTGAGTTTTAGCTTTGTGCTAATGTGTGTGTTTTGGTTGCTTATGCTTATTGGCGAGATTAAGCGCATTAAGATTCTTAAAGTCGCTAAGCGCACGAGCCTAGAGGCAATGCAAGATTACATTAAGTTTGCGAAATATTTGTATGGTGCTGAACTTGGACTTTTTATCATAGTCGCTTGTGCGTGTTATTTGTAGGGTTATGCGTTTTTTATATCATTCTAACGCAGGGCATAAACAGCTCATCATAGACGGAGAGCAATACGCACATATTTATAAATCACGCCGTGCAGGCAAGAATGCAATTCTTAATCTTTGTAATTTGCGAGATAGGCGCATTTATGCGTATAGAAATATCCACATTGATAGGCATAAAGCCACTTTAGAACTTGTAGATTCTAAAGATTACGCCTGCATAGCGCGCAAACCAGCTCATATCATTTGGGCGATAATTGAGCCCAAAATTATCGAAAAAACCCTGCCTACGCTTAATGAACTTGGCATAAGTAAGATAAGCTTTTTTTACGCAGATTTTAGTCAAAAAAACTTTACGCTTAATATGGAGCGAATGCAAAAAATCCTTATCCAATCTTGTGAGCAGTGCGGGAGAAACGAGCTTGTAGAAATGGAAATTTTGAGGGATTTAAATGACGCGCTTATGCGCTATCCAAATGCGCTCGCCTTTGATGTGGCTGGTGATGAGGTGAGTGAAGGCGTGATGGCAGAGAAACTAAGGGAGGTTAGAAGTGTGATTATCGGCGCGGAGGGAGGATTTAGCCCAAGTGAGCGAGCGATGCTAAAAACCTCTATAAGATTACAATCAGACATTATTTTACGCTCACAGAGTGCCACGCTCTTTGCCGCTAGCGCGCTTAATCTACTTTAAGGCAAAATATAATTATTAAGATTCTATGATTTCAATCTCTTGGGAATCTAAATCGTAGAGTTGATAAACTAGCGAATCGATTTTGGATTCTAAATCTTTGATTTTCTTGTCATATTGAGGCTTTGAAAAAGCCGAAATATCTCGTTTGGGCTTAGTTTGTGATTGGGATACTTCGCTTGCATAATGTCATTGTTTCAAACGCACTAAATTGAGAAATCAAAAAATCATTCTTGTCAAAAAAATGTCTATTTTTCTTAAATCTTTTAAGCGCTATGACAAAATCATTGTTTCGAGCCTTTTTTATTTTTGGCGATACACAAAGTTTGTCAAACAGCACTATTCAAGCGACAAAATGGAAGCGTTTTTAGATGATATGATAAGTGCTTTTGATAGCAAGTTAGTGGGATATTTTGGCTGAAGTTTGCGTGATTTGTAGCGTAAAATAAGGTGGAGGTAAAGCACCGCCTTTAATGTGTTTAATGCGCGGGAATTACAGCAATTTTTGGGAATGTCCTCAAGGGTGGCTTTTGGGGTTTAAATTTTAAAATGCAGTTAGTTTATTTATACACCTTATCTCTTTTATCGACTTTGAGGCACAAAATCAGCATTGTATCATCAAAAATCTCGCAAACAAGGCGATAATCCCCCACACGATACCGCCAATACTCGCTTAGCTCGCCTTTTAATGCTTTGCCTTTAATGCGCGGATTTTCTAAAGATTCTAACTCTTGGGTAAAATCCATAATGCGCTTTTGTGTGATTTTGTCAAGTTTGGAGAGGGACTTTAGGGACTGCTTGGTGTAGGCAAATTTCATTTTAAGCCTAGCTCTTTGTAGGCTTCATCTGCCAAAATCACTTCGGGGCTTTGCATAAATTCCTTGTGTGCGTTATCTGCCTCTCTTGCGTCCTCAAAGTCTTGTATCCACTCCATAATGGCTTCTTTTGCTAGCAACTCTTGCGTGATGTTTTTTTGCTCTGCTATGGTGGCAAATGTGTCTTGCACCTCTTTTGGTAAATCTATTATCATTTGATTTCCTTTTTGTGTTTGGTTTGCTATAAGTTTTTGCATTGTAGCATAATTTTTGGATTCTGATTTTGCGCGAATCTAGGCTTTGTAAAAGGTTAGTTTATTTTTTTGTTTGGATTGCTTCGTTGTGGCTTCGCCACACCTCGCAATGACGGCTATTTTATAAATTAGTTAATTTTTCATATTTGCAATCGTAGAATCTAATATTTCGTTATTATCGCCTATTTTAATATTGTTTTCGGTGTGATTGTCTAAGATAATCACATTTATAGTATTGTATATTATTTGTTGTTCTTTTTTGCTTTTGCTATTTATGTCAATATCCAAATCATCAAGGCAACCAAACTCTTTTTCTAGCTCAGTCAAAATATCAAGGACTTTTACTCTAACTTTTTCTACAATTTTACTCAAATAAATTCTATCAAATACTTTTTTAGCACTTAATACTTCTACATTTGTCTTATATTGAAAGGCTTGAAAATGTTTTGGACTTAACACTTCTGCAACTTCCTCTTTGTCTTTAATGATTTGCTCTAGCATTTCTATTGATATATCAACAAATTTATGTGAAAATTCATCCCTTTCTTTTTGCGACATATCATCTAAAAAGAAAGTTGGTAACATAGCATTTTTATGCAACCTACTGACAATATTAAACGCTACAATGCTTTGTTTTCTATAAGTCCCTACATAACAAATGGGGATTTTTCTATATTTTGGTATAGTGTCGCCTTTTTCATATCCTTGAATCTCGTTTTTTATCCATTTCTCTAAATTTTTATCTTTAATATCTTTTGCCAAGATTAGCATTCTCTCTAATGCCTGCTTTGTAGTGATTTCATTATTTACAAGCTGTTTTATAATGTTGCTTTTTGCCATTATTTAATCCCCAAATAAAACAATATAACACCCGCAACAATAGTCGCTATAACACCGACAATAATTTGTCTAATCATAGAAACTTTATGATTTGAATTTTTTGTATCCACGATTTTATTGCTTATTTTTGAATTTATGATTTTATTGTTGTTTCCGAGTTGTATATTATTGATAGTTGATGATTTTTCTTGTGCATGTTTGGCATTATGCTCATCAACCCACTGCCCAAGTCTAATTTCCATTTGCGCAATCAAACATTTAAGATTTTTTAAATTTTCACTAGATTCATAAATTGTGTTGCCAATTTTATCGTGCGCTGGTCTTATATTAAAATCATCATTTTCATAATAATAAGCCCGTCCTATTGTTTCTATTGTTTCTGCTGCTTCTTTCGGATTATTTTTGGTAAGTATTTCTTTGCATTCATTTATATGTTGTTGCAATATTTCTATTTTATTTGGCATTTTTATATCCTTGTATATGGTGGATTTACAAGATAGAATTATATAATTTTTGGATTAAGATTCTATGATTTCAATCTCTTGGGAATCTAAATCGTAGAGTTGATAAACTAGCGAATCGATTTTGGATTCTAAATCTTTGATTTTCTTGTCATATTGAGGCTTTGAAAAAGCCGAAATATCTCTATTGTCATTTTGAGCGGAGCGAAAAATCTCTTTTGTTGTTTGAGATACTTCGCTACGCTCAGTATGACAAGGATTTTTAATCGTCAAAATCGTATCCACACAAGCGATTATTTTATCCGCCAAAGGTTTATTTTTTGTCGTTATTTTTGGGATAGGCAACTGCTTATAAAGATAGGTTTGAATCTCGGGGAAAATTTCCTCTTTTTTGGTTGTGAATCGCCTTAAATAGTAGAAATTTAGCAATTTTGAGTTTAAAAGCCCCAAAATAAATTTTGGATTGTATTTTTTATCTGTGATTTTTATGCCATAGATATTTTTGGTAAATGCGTAAGATTCGCTCCCCATACTCGCGCTCAATCGCTTATCCACACGCCGTAAATAAATCAAATCTTTTTGCTTAAAAAACTCGCTTAATCGCTTTATATCTTTTAGCTCCGAATCTACAAACGATTTGTTCCATTCAATGCTATACGCCTTTACTTCGCCACCAAGCAAGATTTTTATGCCCTTGCGAATTTTTTTTACAAAATCCTTGCCATATTCCGCGCCTCGCTTTGTTTGCATTATATCTTTAAGTGCGATTTTATTTTTGCAAATCTTATCAAAAAGCGCGATTGTGGGCTTATCGACATTGAAAACAATCTCACATTTCGCATTTAGCGCAAAAATTTCTTTGTCTATGTTATCAACAAAATAAAAAATCTCATCGGTTTCCTTGTAATGCGTTATGATGCTTTGATTTGGGGCGCAAACTTGAATCTCACTAATGACATTTTCCGTTTTGGCGCGTGTGAAAGGATTTGATTCGCTTAATGAAAGCAAATTTATATTTTGCAAAAAATATTTTCGCATAGATTCTAGACTCTCATTCACAAGCCAAAATCTAGGCGTGATAAAATGCACATAATAATTTGGTTTGGCGACTTTAAAGCCCATTTCAAAAAACATCGTGTATAAATCGCTATTCCACTGATATTTTGGATATTCGTCCTTTTTCTTTACCACATACGGCGGATTGCCGATAATCAAATCAAAGCCCATAAAATCCCCGTTGCTATCCAAAACTTCAGGGAACTCAAATCGCCATTCAAATGCGTGTTTATACTCCGCACCACTTAGCACAGAATCTAGCCTATGACGCAATAGCTTGATATTTGCATAGCTTTGTGCGGCTTTTGCCTGCTCCTCCTCGCTTAATCTTGCCTCTGCAAAGAGATTGCCCATTCTACCATTTAGCCCATCTAGCAAACTCTCATCATCAAGCAAAAAATTCCCAAAATCACGGATATGATTTTGTATCGCTTTTTCCAGCTCTTTTTTGGTTTTGGGGTCTTTTAGCGTGAGGCGAAATGTCGCTTTTAGATTTTGGATTTTAGATTCTATGTCTTTTTTCTGTGGCTTTAGCTCGCTTTGGCTAGAGTTTTTATACTCAAAGACGAGATTTTGATATTCGCATATTTTTTGGGCGATATTTGGGATATGTCGCAGGCTATCTTGCAGGGCGAAGCGACTTATGAGCGAGTTGCCACATTTGATATTTATATCGATATTTGGGAGGGTTTGGAGCTCTTTTGTGGCGAGATTTTCATAGTAGCTGTATTTTAGCAATTCTATCCAAAGGCGCAGTTTGCAGATTTCCACAGAGCTAGGATTTATATCCACGCCAAAAAGGCAATTTTCGATTAGTTCTTTTTTGGTGTGAAATAGGGCTTTTTGGATTATGTGGGATTCGATATGTTCGTGGGCGGGAATCGTGTAGTCGATGATTTTGCCATCAAAATCTTTGATGATGAGTTCGTCATTTTCTAAGCTCAAATCAATATCGCGTAGTCTCTTGCCCTGCGTGTCTAGCAATAATCCTAACTCGTGCTTTATAGCGATAAGCTCATTTAGCGCGGAGACGAGGAAGTGTCCGCTCCCCACCGCAGGGTCGCAAATGTGAATTGATAAAAAAGTGCGGTTATGCTTGGCTAGGATTGCGCTTGTGGTGTCGGTATTTTTGTCATTGCGAGATTCACGCAGTGAATCGTGGCAATCTATTTTTGATTCGTGGATTGCTTCGGCACTTCGTGTCTCGCAATGACGAGCGGGGTGGAATGCTTCGTTGTTTTCGCTTTTTCTTAAATCGCCCTGCAATGACGAATCGGAGCGCGATTGGCGGATTTCGCGGTGGATTTCGTATTCTATGTCGGCTATGGTTTCGCATTGCCATTTTGGATTTGCCTCGTTAAATTTTTGCACCACGATTTTGCGGATACTTTGCGCACACATATAGCTTGTGATAAAGCTAGGTGTGAAAAAACTGCCCTCTTTGTAGCCATTTAGCTTCTCAAAGACTAATCCCAAAACAGCAGAGTTTATGAGCTTGTCGTGGTTTATTTTAGCAAAATCCACAATGTCTTTTGGCGTGGTGGTGAAATTATACGCGTGGAGAAATGCAAAGAGATATTCTAAAAATGGCAATTCATTTATGCTTTTGTAAATCGCATTTTGCGCACTATCTCGGCGCAATATAGAATCAGGTGCGATTTTTAGGGGTTTTGATTCTAGCAGTGCGATTTCAAAGCCTTGTAATTCTAACGCGCTTTTTTCAAACAGGCTAGAATTGAGATAGGGGATATTTGAGAGATTTTGCGGGATAGATTCACGCTCGCGCACGGCTAGGACTTTGAAAAATAGCGTGGATAGCGCGCTAAAATCGCTCAAAACTTCAATGTGTAAAAAGGGCTTTTCAATGTGTTTGAAATTTAATAGCATTGATTCTAGCAAGCGCAAAAATAAAATGCGGTTATTCCAAAGCATTAGCAACGGGAAAATGTGGGAGTCAAAGGCTTCATCTATGTCGCTTGGGAGTTTGTCTGCAAATGTGTCTTTGACTAAATCTAATAGCGCGTTTGGCGTAGAATCGGGTTTGATTAGCACCTTGTTATTTGTCTCAATTTGCTGTAAGCCCAAAATATAAAGCAACTCTTTGTAAAACTTCTCATTTAGCGTATTTGCGTCAATGTAACGGGGGATTTGCAAAAGTGAGTTTGGCGATAAAAGCGCGTAAAATAGGGCTAGATTTTGTTTGGATTTGTGAGAATCTTGCTTGGATTTGGGATTAGAGTTGTGAAAATCTGCTGAATTTGTTTTGGATTTGTGCGAGTGTGTTAAATCTAGGCTAGATTGGTGGCTAGATTTGCTTTTGGATTCGCGCAAATCTAGTGAATCTAAAAGCGATTTTATATTTATGTAGGTAAATTCTAGCGTGTCGCTCATTTCGCGCACGATAGATTCAATCTCTGTGTAAAATTTGCGCGTGCTTGTGTCGTTGCCTTGCTTAAAATCGCAGTTGCTATACGCGGTGTCTATGCGCTTTTGGATTGCTTTGTCGGCATTTGCGATAAATAGCGCGTGATAATCCTTTGCTTTTATCACATAAAATTCCTGCGTGGTGCAAGAGGATAATATGCTTTATGTTGTTGTTTTTCTCGCGCTTGACTTCGCGCAAAAAGTATAAAATGGATTCGTAGAATGCTTTTGATTCAAGACTCCACGCGTCATTACTAGATTTTACCCACCCCCTAGCCCCCTCCGCAAGGGAGGGGGAATTTTGGGAATCGCCACGCACAAATGAGGGGGAATCTTTGGCAAGTCCCTCCCCTTGCGGGAGGGATTTAGGGTGGGGTATTTGGGGCGATTTCACAAATTCAGCTTTGTTTTGGGTAGATTTTACCTCAAAAAGCACCTTTGCAATGCCCTCATCATAAATGGCTAAATCCGCCTTGCCAAGCACATTGCATTCATAGTCAAAATGTTTATGCAAAAAATTAGCGATTAAGTTTTTTTGAAATTCCTCACTAGAATCGCTTTGCGCACTTGCTTTTGTGGTAGATTCTATCATAGAGCGCAAAGAAGCCTCAAACCCCTCCAAACTCATCTCACTGCTTATATCAATCCCCACAAACTCACTTACACTTTTATACACAAAATCCATATTTTTCCTTTGTTACAAATCTTTCGTAGCGATTTTTGCAAAGCTCTCAAAATAGAGTTTTTTGGCGTGGTTAGATTCTATATTGATAGAATCTATTTGGATTTTTTCGCCCTGTGGAGTGATAATGCCAATATCACGCGCACTTAATCCAAGTTTTTGTGCGTTTTGTGCGAGTGTGGCTATGTCATTTGGAGCTACCTCTACAAGCACACAGCTCGGCGACTGCGCGAAAAGGTGTAGTGGATTATCAAAGCCACTTTGCACACATACTCCTTTATCGCCTAGTAGTGCCATTTTTGCCAACGCGATTGCTAATCCTCCCTCGCCCACACTTTTAGCACTCTTAATGATTCTGTGCGAAATGCCAATGTGTAAAAGCTCCCAAAGCGCAAGTTCTTTTTGCAAGTCGATGCGTGGAATCTCCCCATAAATTTTCCCCTCAATGAGCTTTTGCGCGAGCGAGCCTGCGAAGTTTGGCGTAAGCTCGCCAAGTAGTATAATGTGATTTCCACTTGTTTGCAATGCGCTTGCAATCGTGTTGTTGCAATCGCTAATCACGCCCACGCTCACAATGCTAGGCGTGGGATAAATATCCACGCCATCGCTTTGGTTATGCAAGCTCACATTACCACTTACCACAGGTGTGTTAAGTGCTTCACAAGCAGATTTTATCCCCTCGCAAACTTGCGCGAACTCCCACATTACTTGAGGATTATTGGGCGAACCAAAGTTTAGGCAATCACTAATCGCCTTTGGCACTGCTCCGCGTGTGGCGCATTTACGCCCAGCACTTGCTACGCTTAGTCGTGCTCCCTCGTATGGATTAAGGTAGCAGTAGCGCATATTGCATTGCACGCTCATTGCAAGCGCGAGATTTGTCCCTTTAATGCGTATCACACTTCCATCGCCTTGCCCACAAGAGACTATGGTATTTGTTTGCACGGTGCTGTCGTATTGACTATATACCCATTTTTTATCACTCACTTCCACGCTACTTAAGAGAAGTTCAAAGATTTTTTGCGCTCTTAGTGAGGTTTGCAAGTCTTTTGCTTTGCCATTTTCGCGGGTTGTAGCTTGCAGTGGTCTATCAAGCATTGGTGCATTTTCACTTAGCGGTGTGATAGGGATTTGCGCACATTGCTCGCCAAACCAATAGAGTTCCATTTGCCCGCTATTAGTTACTTCGCCGATGATTGCCACATCGACTTCCCACTTTTGAAAAATCTCTAACACTTTGTCCTCGCAACCCTTTTTAGCGCATATTAGCATTCGCTCTTGGCTTTCGCTAAGCATTAGCTCGTAGGGATTCATTTGTGATTCTCGCATTGGGACTTTATCAAGCTCTAATCGCATACCAGAGCCACTTTTACCTGCCATTTCAAAGCTAGAGCTCGTAAGCCCAGCCGCACCCATATCCTGAATCCCCACAATATAGTCGTGTTTAAAAAGCTCCAAGCACGCTTCTAGTAAGTTTTTCTCGGCAAATGGGTCGCCCACTTGCACGGTGGGACGCAAATGTTTAGAATCTTCGCTAAAGCTATCAGAGCTCATCACCGCTCCACCCAAGCCATCACGCCCCGTTTTTGAGCCTACATAAATCACAGGATTCCCAACGCCCTCCGCTTTGGCATAAAAGATTTCCTCTTTTTTTGCCAATCCTAAACAAAAGGCATTGACTAAAATGTTGCCATTATAGCAGGGCTCAAAGCTCATCTCTCCGCCAATGGTAGGCACTCCCATACAATTCCCATAGCCACCGATTCCCTCGACTACACCGCGCAATAAATAACGATGCTTTTTGCCAAGTGAATCTAACGCGTTAATATCTCCAAATCGTATGGAATCTAGGCTTGCCACAGGGCGTGCGCCCATTGTAAAAATATCGCGCATAATGCCCCCCACTCCCGTAGCCGCACCAGCATTTGGCTCTATGAAGCTTGGGTGGTTGTGTGATTCTATTTTAAACACGGCGGCATAGCCCTCGCCAATGTCAATCACGCCAGCATTCTCGCCCGGACCTTGAATCACCCAATTCGCACTTGTAGGGAATCCACGCAAATATTTTTTACTTGATTTATAACTGCAATGTTCGCTCCACATCGCGCTAAAAATGCCTAATTCAATGGCATTTGGCGTGCGTCCTAAAATTTTTAGAATCTGCTCGTATTCATATTCGCTTAGTTTCGCTTGAGTAAGTGCGTTTTTAATGTTATTTATCGGGGCTGTGAGATGAGAAATGTCGTGCATAAAATTCCTTAGAGCTAAATTACGCCAAAATTGTAACACAACTTATGCTACAATCACGCCAAAATTTACGGGCTTTGTAAGAGAAAAATTTAAGAGAGATTTTGCAGATACATTGTCGCACAATCTTAAATAAAAACCACATAAAATCCACAAAATAAAAGGAGGGCAAAATGCAAATCCCAATGAGTGATATAGCCCAAGTAGCAGAGTTTTTTAGCATTATTCATCATATTCCCGGGCGCATTCGTATCCGTGTGAATGTAACCAAAATCCCAGCGATACAAAAATGGGCGAGCGAGACAAGTTTGCGCGAGATTTTACCTCAAAGTAGCGCGGGGGAGGGGAGTGAGAGCTTTATCATCACACTTTTGCAAAGTCTGCCTGCTGTGAAAAATATCAAAGTCAATGCCATTGTGGGAAGTGCGACAATCGAGTATGATAAAGCCATTTTTGAGCCTAGCTTGTGGGAAGATTGGGTAAAAAAGGAGAATCTAGAGGCAATTTGTGCGAAGCTAAATGAAATGGCAAAAAGTTTAGATTCATAAGTGAGCGTGGCAAATGAGCGAAATTTTAGCGACACAACAAAGCAAAAAGAGAATCTTATTTTTAGTAATAAATGAGAGAGAGAAATCGCTCAAATTTTATGAAAGAGCGTTAGATTCAAATGATATGTTAGATGAGAATTTGCGCAAGGTGTTTCGCCAAATCGCACAAAAAGAGCGCGAGATTTTAGCAAATGCAAAAGTGATTTTAGACGCGCTAGATTTGGGGGAATCTAGCGATTGTAATGCGAGCGATTTGACGGATAAAAAAGATGAGATTTTACTGCCAAGCGCGTTGCCAGATGATATTTTGGGCGAGTTGCAAAGCGAAATGGGCGTGGTGGATTATAAATCGCTCAATATTCTAGCAATGGGCGTTGAATCCCACCATTTACAAACTTGCGATTTTTTAATCAAGCAGGCGCAAAATTTATGCCAAAATCCCAAAGTGCTAGACACACTCTACCAACTCCAAGCATTAAGCTACAATCATCACATTGCGCTACTGCAAGGCGAGTTGCCCAAAGAAAATGCAAATCCAAATATTACAAATCCAAATCTTGCAGATTCTGCAAAATCTGTAAATCCCGCGCTCCCAAATGACACAAATCTCCCTCAAATGGCGTTGCAAGATTTGCTACGCCAAAATCCGCTTTTTAGCCAAATACAAACTTCTATCAACCAAATTCAGCATTTTTATGCCGAGACAAAGGACATTGTTACGAAGCTAGAAAAAGGAGAATTACAAAAAGACGAGCTGGTGGCGTTTTTACAACGATTGCCTTTTTGATATGAAAAAATTTTCCTAAAAAGACTTGCATTTTGAGAAAATTATATTATAATACGCACGAAATTTATCAAAAAGGAGTCAAAAATGGCACTACCATTTATAGCAGGACTAATCATCGGCGGCGGCGCAGTATATGCGTATAATAATAGAGATGAGCTAAAAAAGCAAGTCAAAGCAAAAAGCAAAGACTTAAAAGCAGGGCTTAAAAAAGGCGAGGAGGCGTTTGGCAAGGTTTCTACCTCTATCAAAACAGGGGCAAAAAACCTCACTAATAGCTTAAAAAGCGCGGTCTCTACCACGCAAAGCACCAAAAGTGCGAAGCAAAAAGCATCAAGCAATGCAAAAGCCCAAAAAAGCACAGAATCAAAAACAGCGACTTTATCGCTAGAATCTAAATAAAGATTTTGCAAGAAAAAATGCTACAAACTCAAATCTATGAAGCAAAATTGTAGATTTTAGTTGTAAATCTTACTTTATAAAAGTAGAATTACAAACCAAACATTGCAAAAAATTTTTTGGCAAAGCTGAATTTTGGCAAAGCGAAAAATTCAGCAAGGCAGAGTTTCGCAAAATCTTAAAGTGGTAAGTTTTGGTAGCCTAAGCTATCATCACGCAATCTTTTAAATTTTAAAGGAGAACAAATGTTACTCAATACAGGAGCGCAACGGTCAATCACAGGACACGCAGTAAGTGGCGGCGTAGCGGGAATCTTACTCGCTTCATATATGAATTACAAAGACTACAAAGAGGGCAAAATCTCACAAGAAAAAGCACTCAAAAACACGCTAACAGCAGGCGCGCAAGGCGCGGTGATTACCGCGTGTGCGATAGGCGTGGCAAACGCGCTAGGGAGCAACAAAGGTGCATTTCAAGCTCTGCTAGAATCTAGCGCGTATCTGTGCGCGGGCGTGGCAGGCGTGTATGTCATCGATAGTATCGCAAATGATAAAAAATTACTCAAAAAATAGGGGGGAAAAATGGCAACAAATCAAAATACCAATAACGCAAATACCGCAAACAACTTGGATACTTTGCAAAGCAATCCTTACATAAACAATACCTCAAACAATGCAGGGCAGGGCTTTGCAAATAACCAAAACAATAACGCGCAAAATGCTCAAGGCTTTAGTAACGCGCAAAATAGCAATGCGCAAGGCTTTGGCAATCAAAGCACAAACAATGCAGGCTTTAATAGCGCAAATAACGCGCAAGGTTTGGGTAATCAAGGCTTTAATAACGCCCAAAATCAAAACGCCCAAAATTCCGCTACAAGTGCGCTTAGCTCATTTTTTAATTCGGGCAATTCACAGCAAGATTTCTTAAAAGGTGCGTTTATCGGGGCAGTGGCGACTTTTATTTTGACAAACAAAGACGCACAAAGCGCGATTTTCAAAGGGTTTGCCAAAATCTCAAATCTTTTTGAAATGGGATTAGAGGAGCTAAAAGAGCGATACGAGGACGCGAAAGCAGAAGTGGATTCTCAATAAAGAGGCGCGGTTAAAATGGCTTCAAAAGTTTCACAAAACGCCTTAGAGTCTTCAAGCACAAAAACAGCGAAAAAAATCCCGCCCGTGCGATTAAAGCTCATTCATAGCACGGCAAATCGTGCGAGATTTTCGTATGCGTTGCATAAAGGCGGGGCGATTCAAGCTGTGCCACTGCGACTATCTGTGGAGGCGATAGAGGGCGTGAAAGGCGTGCGTGTCAATGATATTTTGCATAATATTATCATTAGCTATGAAGGGGGGCAGGGCGAGCTAGCGCGACTAGAGAGAGAGATTTTTCACACGCTTACAAATCTGCTCACCACTTCAAAGCGCAAGGTTTCAGAATCTAGCATTTTTGCTTTGCGCGATGAGATTCCAAGTTCTGCTGAAGTGGTGCGCTCGGCAACCGCGCTTATTAGCGAGCCTTTTATCGTGCCACAAGTGCCAAAAGCCGCATTTAGCGCAATCGCAGCCTATCCATTGCTAAAAAGTGGCGTAAAAGAGGCATTAAGCGAGGGCGTTACTTCGCGCGTTTTGGAGGCTATGGCGGTGGCGATTTCGCTCTATCGCTCCGATTTTCGCACGGCAAATTCTACGAACTTTATGCTGACTTTGGGCGAATATATCGAAGAGATGACAATGTATAAAAGCGATGATTTGCTCCAAGAGCTTAGCAAACCTCAAGGTGGCGAAGCGTGGGTAGAGAAGCAAGTAAATGGCAAAAGCGATTTGGTGCTAACCAAAAGTGAGGATTTGCAAATCGGCGATATTGTCGTGGTGGGCGCGGGCGATAGTATCTTAATCGATGGGCATATCATCTCTGGCGAAGCAATGGTAAATCAAATCTCAATGACAGGCGAAGCCACACCTGTGAAAAGAGCGCGGGGCGATAGGGTGCTATCAGGCACGATTGTCCAAGAGGGCAAAATCAAAATTTGGGCAGAGAGCGTGGGTAGCCAAACCGCCACCGCGAGAATCAAAAACTATATCCAAGAGACACTTACCCAAAAATCTAGTATTCAGCTCTCCGCCTCTAAAATGGCTGATAGCCTCGTGCCAATTACTTTGGGGCTTGCCATTCTCTCGTATGTGTTTAACCGCGATTTGACACGCGTGGCAAGCGTGCTTCAGGCGGATTATTCTTGCGCTTTGAAGCTTGCTACCCCTGTGGCGTTTAAATCCGCAATCTCTAGTGCGGGCAAAAATGGAATCATCATCAAAGGTGCAAAAAGTTTAGAATCACTCAATGAAGCCGAAATCTTTGTCTTTGATAAAACAGGCACACTTACTAAAGGCGAACTTGAAGTCGTGCAAGTGCATAGTTTCTCGCCACAATGGGATAAAGAGCAGATTTTAAATCTTTCAGCGAGCATTGAGGAGCATTATTTCCACCCTGTGGCTGAAGCGGTGGTAAAGGCAGCGAGGGAGCGAGAATTTAACCATATCCACCACGATGAAGTAACCTTCATAGTCGCGCACGGCGTAAAAAGCCAAATCAATGGCAAAGAAGTGCTTATTGGCAATCGGCATTTTTTAGAGGACGATGAGGGCGTGGATATGCGCGCGCACGAAACCAAAATCAAATCACTTCTAGATTCTGGACATACGCCGTTATTTATCGGCTATGACGGGGAATTGCTAGGACTCATCTTGCTTAAAGATACGGTGCGACACAACGCCAAAGAAGCATTAGCGCGCTTGCGCAAAAGTGGCGTGAAACAAATCGTAATGCTAACGGGCGATGAGGAAAACAAAGCGCGTGAAATTGCAAATGAGCTAGGAATCGATAGATTTTATGCCAAACTTTTGCCAACCCAAAAAGCAGAGATTTTAGAATCCATAATGAACGAGGGGCATAAAGTCGCCTTTGTAGGAGACGGAATCAATGACGCACCCGCACTCATCAAAGCACACAGCGGAATCGGAATGTGCAAAGGTGCTGACATCGCCAAAGCAAGCGCGGACATTGTGCTTTTGAAAGACGACATTGAATCTGTGGCGGACGCCAAAGAATACGCATTATCGTGCTTAAACAAAGTCAATAAAAACTTCAAAATCACCGTGGTGGTAAATAGCGCGATTTTAGCCCTAGCGACATTTGGGAAGCTCTCGCCCATACAAACGGCGTTTTTGCATAATGGCACGACAATCGGGCTATTGCTAAATGCGCTTCGTGGCATACACTTAAGGAAAAAATAATGCCTCTAATGCCCTTAGCGTTGATTGGCTGCGTGGTGCTATTTTACAAAGTGGCAAGGGGGAGTGTCAAAAAGATGAAATTAGGAAAAACAAAAAAATCACAACATTAAGGAGCAACAATGAACACAACAAATAAAGCAAGCATTTCACGCCCTGCAAAATCTCGCGTAAAGAACGAAACAAAGGGCGCATCAAGCACAAAATCTAGCGCGAAAAAACCGCGCACATTGCAAGCAAAAAATACCACAAATACCGCAAGTAAGTCTAGTGTGCTAAAATCTAGTGTAAGCAATGGCACAAAGAGTGGCACGACACACTTAAATGAGGCAAAATCAAACGATTCTAAAACCTCAAGCCTAAGCCTAAAAACCCTGCAAGTCGCAGAGCTACTCACTTCGGTAGAATCTAAAAGAGAATTTGCAAAGCTAGGAATGAGTGCTTCACTGCTTGTATGCGTGGGGAGCGCGTTTTTCAAAGGTAATTTTGCGCGAAATCTACATATCGCCTCTGGCGTGGCGTTGGTTGGGTTTAGTATTTGGCATCATAGCTTGTATGAGAAAAAATAATCTACACTTAGTAAGGAGTGGCTTTAACGAGCGTTGTGAAATATTGCAAAGAGTGTGAGTGAATCTGCGTAGCGAAAGCCATTTTGGGAGTTAAAATAGACAAAAATGCAGATAAAAAAGATAATATGGTTATTTTTGGCATTGATAATATATCTCAATGCAGGAGATTTAGAATTTAACGGGGAACACGCAGGAAAAATAGATATGGCAAGCTATTCTTATGAAAAGAAAATATTGATTGTAAAAAGGATAGGCATAGAGTATTGCATAAAAGGAAATGATTTTAGCAAAGTGCAACCTAATGTTCAAATACTAGGTCGGTATAATTACAAAATAGGGCTAGGATGGAAAGGATTGGAAAATCAAATATTGCCAGAACTTAAAGCATATATAGACGATAAATCGCGTATAGATTATGAAACAGTATTTGCGCATTATAGCAATGGCAATTTTTCAAGGTTTTATGTTTGCCTAGAAATATATGATTCCCACGAATACAACGCCGAAATTGAACGCATTATGAAAAAATACTGCAAAGAGTGCGAGTAAGCGAAAGTGGCAAAAAACAAAATCACAATCTAAAAGGCATAAAATGAAGCGAATCGTAGTGATTTGTTGCGCGTTTGTGTGTGCGATATGTGCTAATCCTATGCACCCAAATCTATTTCAAGCGCAATCGAGTAATTTTATCCACGATTTGCGCTATGGCACGATAGATAATTTTATGGGTGTAAATCTTTACAAACATTTTGGATTAGATAAATGCTTTTTGCATAATGATTTGGGCGAGCGCGTAAAAAGGCTTAGCGAGATTGCAAGCAAAGAGCGCGTAAAAATTGTATTTTTTGACTGCTTCCGTCCGCAGAGTGCGCAAAAAATCGCGTGGGAAAAGATGAGCGATGAGCGATTCGTGGCAAATCCATATAAAAATGGCTCAAATCATTCGCGAGCAATCGCGCTTGATGTGGGATTAGCAGATGAAAATGGCGAGATTTTAGCGATGCCTAGCGAGTTTGATGAGTTTAGTCAAAAGGCATTTAGCGATTATAAATGCACCAAAGCAGAGGCGCAAAAATGCGCCAATAGAGAGCGACTAAAAGCGATAATGAAAGAGGCTGGATTTAGGGGGATTAAAAGCGAGTGGTGGCATTATGAAGCGGACTTTACGCGAGATTCTCCCCCGCTTGATACATCTCAAATCCGCAAAACATATCCATTGCTTGATTTGCCTTGATTTGCCTTAAATGTGAGATTTGGAAATCATTTTATATCAAATTTGGCTACGATATGTAAAACCTTAAGAAGTTTTTAATTTGATTTAAGTTAAAATTCGCAGATTGTTAAAAACTTCAAAAAAGGCAAAAATTTATGCAAAATCTTATAAATCAATCCGTTAGATTCAAGAGATTTGATATGCTAGATTCTCGCATTTTACACGCTTATCGGGGGGGGGGGGCCATACCCTTTATTTAACTGATTTTTTACACCACTTATTCCAAACTCGCGCATTAAATTTTAAAAAGCCACTTTATTATTTCCCCCACCATTGCGGAGGGGGATTAAGGGGACTGGTAAAATCCCGTCATTGCGAGGCGCGTGAGCGTAGCGAACGCAACGAAGCAATCCACAAAACTTCACACCACACCAAAGGAATCCAAATGATTACTTAAGTTTATATTTTCGCGCTTGTTAGATACGCACACCAAAAATGGCAAAGCAATCTTTTGGATTTTAAGTCGGCGGTTAAGACAGATTCGCCCATAAGGTGAATAAAATTTCAAAATATAGAAAGGACAAAAAATGGCAAAATCAAAAAGTTCAGCAAGAGGACCGATAAGAGGTGATAATAGGACTAGGCGAGGATTATCTAGGACGACAGCACAAAGAAAAGGCGATAGAAAAAGACGCAAAAAATAAATGGAGGTGCAAAATGGCAAAATATAATCCAAAGACAAGAGATGAGTTGGTAGAACTCATAAGCGATGAGAGTGTGAATTTGGGCGACATTGATACAAGTGCGATTACTGATATGTCGTGTTTGTTTGAGGATAGCGAACGCACGGATTTTAGCGGGATTGAAAAATGGGATACTTCAAGCGTGGAGGATATGTCATATATGTTTAGTGGTGTAAAGCATTTTGATAGCGATATTAGCGGTTGGAATGTTTCACAAGTATGCGATATGTGCTCTATGTTTGCTGGAGCGGAAAAATTCAATCAAAATTTAAGTGCGTGGGATACAAATAGCGTTCATTCAATAGCTGGTATGTTTAGCGGTGCTATTGGATTAAAAAATATTGATTTTATCGATGAATGGGAATTTGCAAAACTTGAAGATGCGGAAAATATGCTTTATGACACAAAATTTATGTATAGTATGCCAAAGTTGTATTGGTATTGGCAACAAAAATATGGCGATGAATCAAACTTTGTCAAAGAAGAGGACTTTAATGAATGCGATAAACCAAAATACAAACCCAAAACGCGCAATGAACTTCAAAATTTAGTCGCGAATCTATCTGTGCGATTAGACAATATTGATACTTCGGCAATCACTGATATGTCTTTTGTTTTTGCTGGTATCAAAAGGGAGGATTTTAGCGGGATTGAGAAATGGGACACTTCAAAAGTTACCATTATGGATGGAATGTTTTTTGGCACAGCAAGTTTCAATGTCAATCTCAATGCTTGGGATACTTCAAGCGTTACAAGTATGGGCGGAATGTTTGCTAGGGCAAATAACTTTAATGCAAATATTTGCAAGTGGAATGTTTCAAAAGTCAATGATATGTCGTATATGTTCGCTGGTGCTAGGGAATTTAATCAATGTTTAGAGCAGTGGAATCCTGCAAGTTTGCAAGAATGCAAAGGCGCATTTAATGGAACTTGGTTAGAAAACGAACCGCCAAAATGGTATGACGCAAACAAGTTTGATGATAAAAATTGGGACAGCTTACTTCCACCAAAACCAAATGAAGTTTGGTGGGAAAGCGAATATGAGAAAAGTAAATAATAAAGGATAAACAATGGCAAAATATAGTCCAAAAACAAAACTCAAATTAAAAGAGTTGGTAGATGATTTGAGCATACATTTAGGCGACATTGATACGAGTGCGATTGCTGATATGTCATATCTTTTTAATGATAGCGAACGCACGGATTTTAGCGGGATTGAGAAATGGGACACTTCAAATGTCGTAAGTATGGAGGGTATGTTTTATGATTCATATTTCAATCACAACATAAATGATTGGAATGTTTCTTGTGTAAGCAATATGTATTGTATGTTTAGCAATACTCCATTTAATCAACCATTGGATAAATGGAATACTTCAAGTGTTTGCACTATGGCAAATATGTTTGAAAATTCACCTTTTAATCAACCGATAGGTAATTGGAATGTTTGTGAGGTAGATAATATGTGCAGAATGTTTAGTAGCACACCATTTAATCAACCGCTAAATGATTGGGATACTTCAATGGTAGCTAGTATGGAGTATATGTTTTACAGGACACCTTTTAACCAACCATTGGATAAATGGAATACTTCTAATGTCGAAGATATGTCAAATATGTTTTGCAATACGCCTTTCAATCAACCGATAAATAATTGGAATGTCTCAAATGTATCAAATATGAGCGGTATGTTTGAATATTCGGCTTTTAATCAATCATTGGATAAATGGAATGTTTCAAGTGTGAAATATATGTCAAATATGTTTGCGCATTCTGCCTTTAATCAGCCATTAGACAAATGGAAAACTTCAAAAGTGGTAGAGATTAAAAATATGTTTGATAATACAAAGTTTTTTATGCAAAATATTGATTCGTGGGATATTTCAAAGGTTTCTAGCGATGATATAAAAAAGGTGTTTAAAAATCTAACACAATCACAGCGCAAAACGCTAAAATTGCCAAATTGGTGGCTTAAAAACTTTGATGACTCAAAAAATTTGATTGATTTGAATGTCTTTGACGCTTTGGTGATTGGCGAACAGCGCAAAGAAGCATATATGGTTGAATTGCATTATGATAGGATAATAGAGATTCACAAAAAATACCCCGACAAACTTACAGCAATGGCTGATTTGGCAAAATCTGATAATTGGAATTATAAAGCTGTGATAGGATATAGCCCAAATGCGATTAGTGCTAGTGATTTGAAATTTTTTATCGGTATGGATAAAGAGCAATGCGAATCTATATGCAAAAATTCGTTTTTAGCGATAGTAGCAACGCTCAATGACGACAAAATAAATGAAATTTTGGGCGTATTTGACACCAAAATAGACGCTCTGGAATCTATCCCATATAAAGATGAAAATTGCTATTTGGGCTATCAACCCACTAGCACAAATGACATTTTAGGCAAATCATTTAGTGCTACGCAAAAAGCATTTGAAAATATATGTATTGGCGTTTATGGGCAGTATTGGTGGGTAGAAGTCGATAGCAAGGACATTATCACTAAAATCATCAAAGTAATTGAGCTTGAAAAATCAAAAAGCGAATATGAAGAGTCGGGCTGTGGGAATCTCATCAAAGAAGCCAAACAATACAAAGATGATTTACCAAAAGCAAGTGATAATTGTCGCTTTGAATTGATTGAAGCGGTGGAAAAAGACGATGAGGACGAGGATGAATGCTATGACGATGAGGATTGGGACGATGATGAGGACAAGTAAAACTTTTTGGCGAATCTTTGATGAGATTCGCCATATTTTAATTTCAACACAAAGGATAAACAATGACAAATGAAAATGTAGAAAATGTAGAGAATCGTGGTGATTTGAGTGTAGATTCAACCAAATCTACTCCAAAAACTTTGTTTTTAAGCGAATTTATGCGCGAAAGCGGATTAAAACCAGATGAAAAAAGCGGTAAATTTATCCCAAAGAGTAGGCACATCAAAGATTTGGTGAATTGCATAGATGATTGCTTGGAGAAGACAGACAAACCTATAAACCTTGCGCGAATCGACACGAGAGACATTACGAGTATGAATCGGTTATTTGAAAATAGCACAAGGACAAAAGAGGAATTTAGCGGGATTGAGGATTGGAATACTTCAAATGTAACTTCATTTGCTTATGCGTTTAGTCGTGCGGAGCATTTTGATAGCGACATTAGCGGTTGGGATGTCAGCAAAGGAAAAGGGTTTTATTATATGTTTTTTCACGCGCACAATTTCAATCAACCCATTGGCGCGAAGTGGCACACAAAAAGTGCTAAAAATATGAGAGCGATGTTTTGCTTTGCGACAAAATTCAACAATGGCGGAAAAGATTTTGGCAAAAATTGGGTGATGAACAATGTCGATTTAAGCGCGGAAATGTTCTACAATACGGATAATTTCAACGCAGGCGGACTAAATGAGTGGAATATGACAAATATCAAAAAATGCTGGTCTATGTTTAGAAATGCAAGGGCGTTTAATCAGCCACTTGATAAATGGGATATGCCAAATTGCGGTTCTTTTTACTCAATGTTTTATGGTGCGGAATCTTTCAATAAAGATTTAAGCGCGTGGGGGACAAGGCTAGGTAAAGTAAAAGGTATGGAATATATGTTTGCCGATACGAAGTCGCTAGATATAAACTTTTTGCAAGATTGGCAAATACCAGCGGATTGCTATACTGAACATATTATCAAAGGTAGTAAATTAGAACAAATCTTAAAAACAGCAAAAACCCAAAGTATTGATGAGAAAAAACAAGAAACCAAACGCAAATTGAAACATATTGCTAAATTTACAATTAGTCAAGTCAAAGATAGTGTTTCAATTCAAAAAATTTGCGAAAATTTAAGCGAAAATAAGGGGTTTGTAGTTGATGATAAAAGTAGCTGGATACCGCGCAACATTTTAAACAACTATAAAGTTTATTTAGGAAAAGACAACGAGAGTAAAAACGGCAAGGATAAAATCATAAAAGCAGATATTGATGATTTTGAATATGCGTTTTGTAGGATATTTGATGATATAGATTTCGTTATAACAATAGATGATACTAGTCCGCTTGATAAGGTTGAAAATATCAATAAATTTGAAATTTATCAATCTAGTAACATTAAAGACTTTAATGAAATTAACGGGGACGATGAGACGAGCGAGTATGACAAACCTTACACGATAAGCAAGGATAATAATTTGGAATTTTATCTTGCTGATGCGAGTATGCTTATTATCAATAAATCGCAAAATGAAAACATTGGCGATAATAGCAATACAATTTCAGACATTATAAACGCTTATATTTTAGCCAAAGCCTATAAAGCCAAAATGCAACAACTAAACACTTTGGCAAGTGAATATAAAGAAAAAAATTTTTGGGGCAAAACGCTTGATTTTCTTTGTTTTTGGAGAAATGATACACTACATAAAGTCCATAAAGACATTTGCGCTTTTGATTTAAAATACTATCAAAAAGACCCTGTGGATAAAAATAAGGTAGTCCTTGATATATGGCGTGAAATGTCAAAGTCGTATCTTGTGGCACAAACACACGATGAGCTAAAAGAAACGATAAAACAAGTCGCTGAACTTGTAAGTGATGAAAATCAAAAGAGATTTAACTATCTTATGTTTGCCGTTGCTATATTTACTGCATTTGGCGTGGCACTTGACATATATCGTTTTTGTAAAGGCAATTAAATTTTTAAAAGAGGATTCAAAATGGGGCTTTTTGATAAAATTTTTGGTGTAAGTAAAGATTCGCCATATTTTAATTTCAACACAAAGGACAAACAATGGCAAATGAAAATGTAGAAAATGTAGAGATTCGTGGTGATTTGAGTGTAGATTCGCGTGAATCTAGCGTGGATTCGAGCGTAGATTCAACACAATCTACTCCAAAATTATCTTTAAGTGAATTTTTAGCGCGTGAATCTATCCCGCAAAATGACAAAGGGCAGTTTATGCCCGATAAAAAACAGCTTAAAATGCTAGTAAATTGCATTGATGATGATACGGGCAAACTCATTAGCTTAAGGCGAATCGACACGAGCAGAGTTACAAATATGAAAGCGTTGTTTTATAAAAGTGCGCGGAGCGATTTTGATGGCATTGAGGATTGGAATGTCAGCGGTGTCGTGGGCTTTGAGCTGTGTTTTGCGCAGTGCAAGACTTTCAATGCCAAAATCGAAAAATGGGGCGATAAGATAGCAAATGCGCGGACTTTTGAAGCGATGTTTTGGGGTGCGGAGAGTTTCGATCGTCCCATTGGGGCGCATTGGGATACGAGCAGTGCGACAAATATGATAAGAATGTTTTCTCAAGCAAAGAGTTTCAACAACGGCGGAGAGCCATTTGGCGAGAAATGGAAAATGGATAAAGTCGGTTGGACTTGGGAGATGTTTTGGAATGCGGAGCGATTCAATCAGCCCATAAATCATTGGAAAATGTCTAGCGTAACGAAGTGTTTTACAATGTTTATGGGTGCAAAGGCGTTTAATCAGCCTTTGGATAAATGGGATTTGTCAAATGCTGTGGCTTTGGGAAGTATGTTTAATAAGGCAGAGAGTTTCAATCAAGATTTAAGTGCGTGGGGCGACAAGCTAGGCAAAGCGCAAAATATGAAAAGAATGTTTGCCGATACGAAGTCGCTAAATCAAACTTTTGCTTGGAAAATCAACGAAAATTGCGACATTACAAATATCACAAAGGGCAGTCCATTACAGCTTGAAATCACGCAAATTAGCGATAGTGGTGCAGAGAGCGAAAAAGAAATTTTGCAAGATTCAAGCCAAAATGCGATAGATTCAAGCACCGCGCAAAGCAAAAAATTCGCTAGAAATGTGGGCGAATTTAGGATTTATAGAGTTGCTAATATCCCAAATAGCTTAAATAAATTAAGCGAATCAAAGAAAAAAGATTGTTTGTATAGGTGGATACCTGAAAATATCAAAGCAAAATATGAAATATTTTTTGCAAAGGGCAATGGTGGCGAGATTGCTTCGGCTACGGATTTGGATTGGGAATTTGTGTATTACAGAGTTTTTGAATATTGCTTTGTAGTAGAAACTGATGAGTTTAAACTACCGCAAGACAATAAACCAAAAATACAAATCCTTGCCATAGAGCAAAGAAAAGATGACGAGGAATTTGATGGATTTGATTTTGATTCGCATAAAAAAGACTATGAAAATGATGATATAGAAGTCATTTTAGAGGACAAAGAGCATATAATGCGAATCTATAATGGAGATACAACGCAAACAAACAGCTATCGAATCCTAAATCTTATCGGTTCTTTGATATTGGCAAAAGCTTATGAAACAAAAATGGAATATTTCAATAAAAAAGCAAGGGACAAACAAACAAAACTTACAAATTGCCACAAAGAGATTTGCGAATTTGACTTGCAATATTATCAAAATATGCCTGTAAGTGCGGATTTATCGGTATTGCAATTTTGGAATCAGCTATCCCAAAGATATAACATAGAATCCAAACATAAGGAGCTAAAAGAAACAATTAAGCAAGTCGCCGAGCTTGTCAATGAAAGCAATCAAAAGAAATTTAATTATATTATGCTTTTAGTTGCTATTTTCTCCGCTATCGGTGCGATACTTGCGGCTATACCTGTGATAAAAGGGCTTTAAATGGGATTTTTTGATAAAATTTTTGGTGCAAGTAAAGATTTAGCACAGAATTCAAAGCAAGATTTGCCACATTTGCAAAATGTAGCAAAAGATTCGCCAAAAGATTCAGCACACGATTTGCGTAAAGATTCGTTATTGCGAGGTTGGTTTATGATAAGGAGAAAAAATGATACAGCTTAAATCAATAGTTAGAATAGGGGCGGTTAGCGGGACAGCTTTGCTGATAAGTATCGCGTTTAGTGGATTTAGCGGTGCGCCACAATGTGATGATAAAGAAGCTATGAATCAAATGGCAGATGACTTCACCACAAAACTAGCAGATGAATATAGAGGAAAATATCCTAAATTATCTTATAAAGAAAATTTGGATTTGGCAGCCCAAATAGATAAAAGAATTGAAAATATTGCTACTAAATCCATAGATACAAAACAAAGACAAACATCGTGCAAGGCGACAGTGTGGATTATGGAAGTGCCTTATCGCAAGCGTGATATTGAATACAATGTGCGATATGACGATGATGGTAAAGTCGAACTTGAAATTACAAATTATGATGAAATGTTTTACTAATCTATGCGAATTCTTTATATAAATCACAATAGATTCACAAAAGGGGGCACAATGAAGCGGACTTTGCGAATCTGTGTGATATTTTTGGCACTTTTCTTCATCGCGTGTGGCACAAATCAACCACAATATGTGGATTCACGCGATTTTGTTAGCTTTGGGTTGGACAATCACGACATTGGCGATATGCTACAAAAGCAAGTGGATTCACTACTAAATCACCCAACTATAAAAAAGCAAAATAAGCCAAAAGTCTTAACAATCGGCGCGATAGAAAACAAAACCAATGACAACATTGACATTGAAATCATTGCAAACGAGCTGACAAGGCATTTAAGCAACAGCGGAAAATTTATCATCGTAAATGCGGGACGGGACAAAAAAATCGAGCAAATTATCAAAGATTCGCGCAAACTGCGCCAAAATGCCGAGTATAATCAATACACCACAATCGAGGAGGGCAACTTATCCGCACCTGAATACGCAATTACAGGCAAAATCACACAACGCACCAAAACAATAGGCGATGATGAAATCAACGAATATGTGTTTTCATTCACGCTCACAGACTTGCAATTAGGCGCGGTGCGGTGGGCGGATACTAAGCAAATCTCTAAAAAACTCCCCAAAAAAGAAGTGGCAAATTTTAACGCGAATCTCAATATATCAAAACCCACAGATTCACAAGAATCTACCGCAAATAGCGCAATAGATGAATTAGTAGAATATGAGATGAATCGCAAAAATTATTTCATTTTTGGCTTTGATATAGGGCTATTTAATATGGGATTGTTGGATATAGGGACATTTTATACAGATGCTGGTAGAAACCATCCTATCGGGAATGGCGATGAAAGCAATCTAAATACATTCCCACTAAATATTAGAATGGGATATTTGCGCAATATGGATAACTCTAGCATTGCGATAAATGCGCTGTATAATTTTACTATTGACATAGCAAAATCAGATGAATTTAATTTGGATAGCTATTATATGCGCACTTTGGATATAAGAAGTGTGGTTTGGGTGCAAAAAGTAGGTGGAGAAATAGTAAAATATTGGCGTTTCTCTTCAAATAAAAACAAAGAATCTCATTTTTATTTGGGTGTTGCCGTAAATAAAAGTTTTGATTCAAAGATAAATATAAAAATCAACGCAACTAGCGGTAATAAAATGGAAAAGGTAAATGTAGAGCGCAAATTAGATGCGTTTGATGCGACTTTGAAACTTGGTTGGATATGGTATATCAACAAAAATATGGGATTTACATACGAACTTAATTACAACTTCCCTTTTGGTGGTTATAGTTTGACATCTGGCTTTGGGTGGCTAGTGCTTGGATTGCAATGGAGATTATAAAGTGGATTGGGTGAATTTAGGTGGCATTCGCCACATATTGTTATTTGAGGAGCATTTAGGAATTGGGGAAATGTAATCAAAGATGAGGGGATTTTGAGATTAAAGGCACTTAGATTCTATTAAAATCCAAGTGCTTTAAGGTTTTCTCCGCCGAGTATGTGAAAATGCAAGTATGGCACTTCTTGGTTCGCGTCTTTGCCGATGTTGGTTAGGACTCTATATCCTGTCTTATCAAGCCCCACAGTTTGTGCCACTTCTTTTGTAAATTCACACAAACCCTTTAAGACATCTGGGCTAGCACTTTGCAAATCTTTCACACACACTTTAGGGATTGCGAGTATATGCACTCTCGCCTTAGGCGCAATGTCATAGAACGCCAAATAGTCATCATTTTCTAAAACTTTGTTGCATTGGACTTTTCCAGCTACGATTTTTTCAAATATATTCATACGCAATCCTTTGTTATTTTATAGAGAATCTAAAAGCAATAATCGCACCATAAGCAAATTATTTTAGGATTTTGGGCGAAAAGCTTTGATAACTTCCTCATTTGCTACAATGTAGCCACCACCGATTAAATCCACACAATATGGAATCGCGGGAAACACAGCCTCCAAGCATTCCCTGATACTTTTTGGTTTGCCGGGTAGGTTGAGGATTAGGCTTTTGCCGCAGATTCCAGCACTTTGCCTTGATAAAATCGCCGTTGGGACATATTTGAGGCTTACTTGGCGCATTAGCTCGCCAAATCCGGGTAGCATTTTTTCACACACACTTTGGGTTACTTCTGGGATTATATCGCGTGGAGCTGGACCCGTGCCCCCTGTGGTAACGACTAAATCACAATGAGATTCACACATTTGACGCATTGCTTCTTGCAATGGTGCAAAATCATCACTTATGATTCTATAATCAAACTCACACGGATTTTTGATAAACTCACTTAGCACTTCTTTAATCGCTATGCCAGAAATATCCTCGTATTCGCCTCTAAATGCTCTATCCGAAGAGACTAAAATGCCGATTTTTATAGGTTGTGGGGTATCCATTACTTCTCCTTAATGCCAAGCTGTTCTATTGTATTGTAGAGAGTAATTTTTAATGTGAGGTATATAAGAGCGAGTTTATACAAGCAAGCTAGAGAATCTAACTTGCTTGCTGAGTTTTAAGGTTATTTTTTGATTTCTTTAGCGTATAAAGAAAGTCTTTCTTGGGCTTTCTTTTGCTTAAATACACTCTCATTAACCTTGTCTGCATTTGTGGCTTTGCCAACTTGAATGATTCCAACCATACCCATCGCTGTGTGAGGAGTGCATTCATACACATACACGCCCTCTTTGCTTAGGACAACGCTAAACTTCTCGCCTTTTTTCATTGTCGCACCGGGAGATTTAAAATCTTGTGCTCCAGCAGGGATAACCACACTTTTTACATTATGTGTCGGGTCAGTAGCTACAAAAGTGATTGTATCACCGGGTTGTGCATACACAAAGCCCGGCTCAAATACTTGTGCCCCATCTTTGCCTTTGTTAAGCAACTCTACTGTGTGTTCCGCACTAAAAAGCGAACTAAAACCAATCAAAAGTGTCATCAAAACAGCTTTTTTCATTTTCTGTCCTTTGTAAGTGAAATTCTTGCTACTTTTTATGATAGCAATTACTACAATCTTACAATATTTTTATTAAAAATTCGTATATTTTTGCATAAAAAATTACAAAAAAATCATTTTAGTAATTTTTGCCATTATTTATGTAATTTAAATAAAACACAATATTTTGCATAGTAAGCACTTTAGCGATTATATGGATTGCAAGATTATAGAGAGAAAATATTCCGTGCTAAGGTTGAGAGATTTTTCTACGAGTTTTGTGTTGCCGTGCGGGACGAATTTATCATCAAGCTCAAAACTTTTAAGTGGTGTTTGTAAATTTGCCTTTGCCATAGATTCTAAAATGGCACTTCCCACACCACCTAAATAATAGCTATCACTAAATACAAAAGCCATCTTGTGTGTGCGTAAGAGATTGTGGAGTAAGTGCTCATCGAGCGGTTTAATAAATCGCAAATCAAGCAAGGTTGGATTATATCCCTTTTGTTTTAATGCCTTATAGGTTTCATTTGCTCTGCCTACACCATTCCCATAGCCTATGAGTAAAATATCCTCACCTTGTGCGAGAATCTCTGCTTTGCCAAGAGTAAATGCACTTGGCGCGTAATCTCCGCTCGATAGCACAAATCTTCCGCGCGGATAGCGAAATGCACTTGGCGCGTAATCACAAGACACAGCGAACTTCACCGCTTCACGCAAGGTGTCATTATCGCGAGGAGCAAAAAGCACCATATTTGGCACTATACGCAAATATGCAATATCAAGCAGTCCTTGATGAGTTTCGCCATCTTCGCCTACGATTCCCGCTCTGTCAATACAAAAGCGCACAGGCAAGTTCATAATACTTGTATCGTGGATAATTTGGTCAAAAGCGCGTTGGAGAAATGTCGAATAAATCGCCACAAATGGTATAAAGCCCTCTTTTGCCATTGCTGCCATTGAGGTAACGGCGTGTGGTTCAGCAATCGCTACATCCCAAAATCGCGTGCAATCAAACTCAATGAGAGAATCTAGACCCGTTCCGCTTGGCATAGCTGCCGTTACACCCACGATTTTTGGATTTTGCTTTGCCTCTTCTAGCAGAGTTTGAGAGAAAATTTTTGTAGGATTTGGAGTTGTGGTAGTTTGGATAGGCTTACCACTTTGCAAATCAAAGGCACTCACGCCGTGCCATTTTTCAAATTTGCCCTCAGCGATTTCATAGCCCTTGCCTTTTGTGGTTTTGGCTTGGATAATGACAGGATTTTTTAGCTTAGTAGCTTTTTTTAGCGTGGAGATGATAAGTTCGATATTATGCCCATCAATAGGTCCTATATAATCACACCCAAGCTCCTCAAAGAGCAAGCCGGGCGTTATGAGTTTAATTGATTCTTCAAATCGCCGTGCTAGATACGAGGCACTTTGCGGTAGTTTAGAGAGAGCTTGTTTAAACTTTGAGCGCATTTTTTGATAAGGTGAGGAAGCAAGCATTTGTGAGAGGTAGTTGCTTATCGCTCCAATGGGCTTTGAGATACTCATTTCATTATCATTTAAGATAATAATAACGGGATATTTACGCGCGCCAAGTTCATTTAACGCTTCATACACAAGCCCAGCACTCATACTCCCATCGCCAATAAGCACGATTGGAATGCGTTTTTGCTTCCTTAAGTGGAAGCTTTTTGCCACACCAAGCGCAATGGATAGTGAAGTAGAGCTATGACCAGCGATAAAGTAATCAGCGTTTGATTCTGTGGGATTGCAAAATCCACTAATACCGCCAAAAGTGCGCAGTGTATGGAAATCTTCCCACCTACCTGTGAGGAGTTTGTGTGCGTAGGCTTGATGAGAGACATCAAAAATAAAGGGGTTTTGCTTATAATCAAACGCAGTGTGCATTCCTAAAATAAGCTCAACTGCACCAAGTGTAGAGCTTAAATGTCCCCCGTTATGGCTGACCGTTTGTAAAATTTTTGCGCGAATACCTTGCGCAACGGTCTCTAGCTCAGCTATACTCATCGCACTCAATCGCTTAGAATCAAGCATTTTTTTTGCTTTATTGGATTTGTTTTGGAGTAGGGATTCTGTATTTTGTGATTTTTGTGCTAAACACTCATCTTGTAAAATGTTAGAATCTAGCTGTTTGCTCTTTGTCATCGTTATTCATCACGCATATTTTCAAGCACTGATTGTTTCATATTTTTATAGCGGGTTAAAATATTACCATCAATGTTGCCTTGATTGCTCATTATTACCACACCTCCCATCGCTACTGCGTGGTCAGATATGATATTAACTTTTTGAAGGTCGTTGTCTTGGACTTTTTTAATTTCCTCCTTTAAGTAGAGGTAATCTTGTGGATTTACCTTGATAGTGATATTTGTCGCATCGATAATAGAAGCTAAGAGCTCCTTTGTAAGGGCGAGGGCAACTTTTTGGCTATTATCCTCGATTTCTTTTATCACCACTTCTTTGGCAATATCCACCGCAATCCCGCTAAGTTCTTTTTCTAATTCTTGGATATGGTTTTGGGCGTCTTTTTGTGTATTTTCAAGGGTAATTATCGAATCTATGATGATTTTTTTCTGCGCGTTAATCTCATCTTCTAGCTCTTTTTTAATATCTTCTTTTGCTTGTGTGTAGCCGTCTTTGTATCCTTCTTCTTTGGCACTTGTGATGCGCTCCTCACTTTCAGTTTGGAGTTTTTCAAATTGCAACTGCAACTTAGCAAGCGATGAAGAGAGTTCATCGGTTTTTTGCAAAAGCGTGTCGATTAGCTCCTTTTCTAACGCAGCCATTAGCGGTGCTTGAGGGATAGAATCCACAGTTCCTTCGCCATTATCAGATTCCATATTTGCTTCTGTTTTATCGGCAAGCACGACGGTCTTAAACTCATATTTACTCACATCGTGTCTCCTCACGCTTCGTTGATTGATGATATTTTCTTGATTAAACAACCATATCGTCCTGTTCGCCTAGTTGGATTACACCCTGCTCGCTGAGAGTTTGCACCACCTCGACAATTTTTCTTTGTGCATTTTCTACATCACGCACGCGCACTGCACCTAAGAATTGCATTTCCTCGATGAATTGCTCGCTCGCTCTTTGCGACATATTTGCCATAAATTTTTGCTTCAAGCTATCATCGGCACTTTTTAGTGCAAGCGTTAAATCTTTTTTATCCGCAACTTTGAGAATCTCTCTAATCGCATTATTATCAAGTTTATTAACATCTTCAAAGGTAAACATCATCTCTTTAATTTCGGTGGCAAGTTGGGCATCGATTTGCTCGATATGTGCGATAGTCGCTTTTGCCGCTTTTTGTCCGAGTCGGTTGAATATTTCTGCCACCGAGCGAGTTCCACCAACTTCGACTTTGTAAGTAGTAAGAGATTCTAGTTTATTTTCTAGCACAGCTGAAACCCTTTTTACAACATTTGGAGATATATCGCCCAAATTCGCCATTCTAATAGCAACTTCTGCGCGTAAATTGTCATTAAAATATCCAAGTGTTTCAGCTGCGCTACCAGCGTCCATATGAGCTAAGATAAGCGCAATGGTTTGAGGGTGCTCGTTAATAATAAAATCTGCGAGTTGTTGTGGGCGGATTTTTGCAAGATAGGCAAAGTTTTGCGCCGATTGCATTGTTTTTGCAAGTTTGTCTAAAATCGCCTTTGCTGCCTCTGGTCCTAAAGACTTGATAAGCAAGTCGCGTGCGTAATCCATACCACCCGTGTTAATGTATTGGTTGGATTGGAATATAATGTAAAATTCCTCTAAAACAGCCGCACCAATGCTTTTATCCATACTGCCAAGCTGTGCAATTTGCTTAGAAATCTCTGTAATGGAATCTATATCGAGGTGGCGGAAAATTTCACTTGTGATTTCATCGCCAAGCTGAATAAGCAAAATTGCAACTTTTTCACTCATTGAGAGTTCATCATATTGCGCTCTTTGTCTTGGGGTGAGATTTACTGCCATATTTTACCTCTTTTAAGTATTAGCTTACATTGACTTCTAATTCATCTTTAATGAGTGTTTGGAATAATGCCGCGATTTCCTCTGGACGCTCTTGTATCACATTTCTCATTTTTTCCAAAATTACTTCATATTTGACTTCATCTTCGTTAAACGAACCTCCGCTAAGCTGGTCTTCTACCCGCTTGCGTAACTCACTAAAGCGATTTAAATCCTCCTCGCCATCATCATCAAGGGCAAGAAGCGATTCAACCTCTTCGTCTTCTTCTTCTTGGACTTCAAGCATTCGCTCAGCAAATGGTGCAACAATCTTTTTATAAAAGATAAATAGGACCACAGCAACGATAAGATATTTAATAAGTGGCATAAATGGTGAGAGGTATTTTTCAATCGTATCTGAAAAGCTCTCCCAAGCTTCTTTTGGTTTGTATCCAGCCGTTGAGGCATTAAACTCAAAGTTTGTTACCTTGACAAAGTCATTTCGTGCTTCATTGAAAGAAATTACCGCCTTTACGGTTTCTTCAATTTCTTTTAAATCTTGTTCGGTGCGCGGGATATATTCAAGTTTTTGCACTCCATTTTCATCAACGATTTCGCGGTAACTTCCATCAACCACCACACCAGCACTTACGCGCAAGAGTTTACCAATAGGGCTTTTTACTTCACTTACCGTCCTATCAACGACATAGTTCTTTTGCTCATCAGTCTTGCTTCTTTCATTGACGATATTGGTATCTTCTAAGCCTTGCACAGGACCAACATTGCTTACTACACCGGGCACGCCACCGATTGGGGCTTCTTTTACACCTTTTTCGTGTTCTTCAATGTTGCGTTCTGCGGCGATAACATTGTTACCAAAAATTTCTTGGGTTTGTTTGACTTGGCTGAAGTCATACTCTAGGCTTACTTGTGCTCTCACGCGACTTTCATCGCCTACAATATCTTTTAGGGCTTCAATAATCTTGCGTTCATACGCTCGCTCTTGATTGATTTGAAATTTTCGTTGTTGCTCAGCGAGCTTCATCATTTCGTGCTGCTCGCTTGCTTCATTGACTTCGCCTAGCAAGTCGCCATCTTGATTGACGATTTTTACGCGTTCTGGAGTTAGGCTCGTTACAGAAGCGGCAACAAGATTTTTAATCCCTAAAACTTGAGATTGTGTCAAATCCATTCCTTGTCGCAAGTGGATTTTTACCGAAGCCGTAGGAGGTATGGCTTGCTTGGCGAAGACAGACTTTTCTGCTGGAGCGATAAGCACACTAGCAGATTCTATGGCTGTAATGCTTTCAATGGTTTTTGTGAGCTCACCCTCTACGGCTAGTTGGTATTTTGTTTGCTCTCTAAAATCTGTATCACCAAGATTATTATTTTCTAAAAAATCATCAAAGCCGATTTTTTTGCCCTGTTTGGGAATCCCTTGTGAAGCAAGGCTTATACGCTGTTCATAAACCTTATCACTTGGCACTAAAATTGTGTTTTCATTCGGAATCTTATAAGGGATTTTATTTTGCTGGAGGTTTTGGATAATTAGTGCGCTATCGCTGGCATCTACGCCATTAAAGAGCACCGAGTAACCCTCGTATTCATTTGTATTTTCCTCAAAACGAAAGACCACAAGAAAAGTCAAAAATAAAATGAGGAAAATAAATGTCGATAAGATGATGATTCGTTGGCGTTTATTAACGCGTCCTAGTAGCTTGGCAATCTGTTCCAAAATTAGCTGAAAATTCAATTCCCACTCCTTTAGTCTTAGAATTTACGCTTTAGAAATAGCATTTATGAAATCAAAGTGTAGCAAAAAAATTAGCAATTTGTAACAAAACTTTATCATTTTGTTCTTTTTTGCCGATAGTTACACGAAAAGCATTTAATCCGTAACTTTCAAGATTCCTTATAATCAACCCACGCTCTAGTAGCCATTGGCATAGCTTATGAGATTGGAAACCCTCGCACATATAGGTAATGAAGTTTGTATAAGATGGGATACACTCGATTCTATGCTCTTTTGCGAAGTTTTCATAGCGAATCATTTCTTTAAAGTTACTCTCTAATGTCATTTGGACAAATTCCTCATCTTGCAACGCACATATCGCTGCCTTTAGGCTTAGTGTGGTAATGTTAAATGGTGGGCGCACTTTATGCAGGGCTTGTATGAGATTGCTTTGCGCGATACCATAGCCTATACGCATTCCACCAAGCCCATACACCTTAGAAAATGTCCCAAGATACACAACATTTGGGAATCTTTGAATAAGTTTGGCGGGATTGAGTGCGCAAGCATTGTCTTTGTAGCTTGCATATTCTTGATATGCGCCATCGAGCACCACAAGGCATTCTTCATCGATTTGAGTGATAAAATCCTCTATTTCTTTGGCGCGCAAACATTCTCCTAGTGGATTGTTTGGCACACAGAGGAAAATGACATTGGGCTTTTTTTGCTTATATATATCCAAAAATTGCTCTAAGTTATGCGCATTATCAGAGGTTTTAAGCACATTGTAGCCAAAAAGTTTGGCATAAATGCTATACATTGCAAAAGTTACGCCCGCTTGGAGAATCTGTGCATTTTCTCTATGCACAGCGTGCAGGCAAAATTCGATAATCTCATCACTTCCTGAGCCAATGATAAGATTTGTAGAATCCACACCAAATTTTTGTGCTAACGCGTTTTTTAGCTCGTAATATGAATCATCGGGATACAGACTCATATTGCCGACATATTGTTGAATAGTTTGAATAACTTTTGGTGAAGTGCCGTATGGATTTTCGTTGCTGGCAAGTTTGATAATATCCTCGCGCGCTATGCCATATTCGCGCACTACAAGTTCAATGGGCTTGCCAGCTTCATAAGGCGCGATAGAATCTAAAAGTGAGTTAAAACGCATTGTAATCCTTTATTGTTCTAAAATTTTCAAAGGCTTTAGTGTGAAAAATGCTTGATTGTATCTAATTTCTGCTAAAGTTTTTGTAAAATTTTGCACTTATAGATTAACTTTCATAGGGAGCGTAAATGCTAGAAACACAAAATAGCGATATTATGAAGATTTTTAGGGAATATGATATTCGTGGTATTTTTGAAAAGGACTTAAATCAAGTGGTTGTGTTTAATGTTGGGCGCATACTTGGATTAGAATTAAAGGCGCGTGGTGAGGAGTGCATAAGCATTGGCTACGATGCTCGCACGCATTCACCAATTTTATTGTCTTGGCTTAAAAGTGGCTTTGAGAGCGAGGGGATTGAGGTGTATGAATTAGGATTGATTCCCACGCCTGTAGCATATTTTGCAACATTTAATACAATAGATAATGTTACTTGCAAAAATTCCGTAATGATTACAGGTAGCCACAATCCACCACAATACAATGGCTTTAAAATCACCTTGCAAAATGCACCATTTTATGGAGAGCAGATTAGAAATCTTGGCATAAAACTTGTAAGCGAATTGCAAAACCACCCATTTAGAGAATCTAAAAGCCCCAAGATTCACAAAATTGGCGCGTTGCGAGCGTATATTGATTTTTTAACCACACAATTTGAATCGTTGCGTAATTTTCCTTATAAAATCGCCGTTGATTGTGGCAATGGAGTGGCTGGTGTGGCAATCAAAGATATTTTAGATTCTCTCCATATTTCTTATACACCATTATTTTTTGAGCCAGATGGCACATTCCCTAATCATCACCCAGACCCAAGTGAAGAAGAGAATCTGCACGATATAAAGCGCACAATGAAAGACGGACAAATCCCTATTGGTATAGCCTTTGATGGTGATGCGGATAGATTAGCGTTGTTGAGCGAAAATTACAGCTACAAGGGCGATGAGCTAGCGATTTTATTTGCAAGGGAAATGGCTTCACGCGGGATTAAACCCATTGTTGTTGGCGAAGTGAAATGCTCGAGTGTAATGTATGATGAAATTGGCAAGATTGGCAAGGCGGTGATGTATAAGACAGGACATTCAAATTTAAAAGTCAAGCTAAAAGAGTTAAACGCCCATTTGGCTGCTGAAATGAGTGGGCATATTTTCTTTAAAGAGCGATATTTTGGCTATGATGATGCTATTTATTCGGCTTTTAGGGCGTTAGAACTCTTTTTGCGCCATAGTCCTAAAGAAATAGAAACTCAAATAAAATCCCTCCCAGCAATGTTTTCTACCCCAGAAGAAAAGATACAAAGCACAGAGGAGCAAAAATTTATCCTTATTGAGAATCTAAAGGCAATGTTGTGTGCGATTCAAAGTGTGCAACAATCAAACAATCCCTCTATGCCAAAGGAGCTTACAAATATTGATATAAGTAATTTTCCGCTAATTAGAGAGATTATTGATATTGATGGATTGCGCGTTGTTTTCCCTAATGGCTGGGGATTACTGCGTGCGAGCAACACCACACCTGTGCTTGTGAGCAGATTTGAAGCAGACACTAAGGAGATGGCATTGACATACAAGCAAGCAATGCTTACCCTTTTGCGGGCTTGTGAGTAAGACTTTATTAAACTTAAGGAGTGATTTTGACCGTATATGAGCAGTTTTTAGGGAGTTTTGCAAGGGATTTTTTGCGCTCTAGAGAGTTTGGCGACATCACACTTTGCAATCCGCTTGATATGCACTTACACCTGCGCGAGGGACAAATGCTGGAGAGCGTTTTGCCATTTAGTGCGCGCGCTTTTGTGTCCTGTCTCGCAATGCCAAATCTAAAAACACCACTTACAAATACTTCCGTAGCACTAGATTACCAAGATACAATTCTCAACCTTGCAAATCAAAATGGGATTAAAGATTTTTTCCCCATTGTAAGTCTCTACCTCACAGAAACTCTTAGTAAAGATGAGCTTAAAAAGGCTAAGGAAAGTGGATTAAAGATTCTTAAACTTTATCCAAAAGGTGCGACTACGGGTAGCGAAAGTGGTATAAAAGAAGTGCTTGGCGAGAATCTCCTTGAAATTTTAGCTTATGCACAGGATTTGGGCTTTATACTTTGCATTCACGGGGAGAGCGCAGGATATTGTTTAGATAGAGAGTTTGAGTTTTTGCCTGTGTTTGCCTTTTTGGCAAAAACCTTCCCAAAGCTAAAAATCATCATCGAGCATATTAGTGATTCTCGCTCACTTATGCTACTAGAGGAGTTTGAGAATCTTTATGGCACACTGAGCTTGCACCACATTTTATTAAGCCTTGATGATGTTATGGGTGGGTTAATGTGCCCTGATTTATTTTGTAAGCCAATGTTAAAAAGCCCAAGAGATAGGGACGCGCTTTTGCAAATCGCATTAAGTGGCAATCCAAAAATTGCGTTTGGTTCAGATTCCGCGCCACATTTATCCTCACAAAAATATTCATCTCACGCACCGGGCGGTATTTTTTCTGCGCCCATACTTTTGAGCGTCCTTGCAAGTGCGTTTGCATATTTTGATAAACTTTCTAATCTCCAAGCCTTTGTGAGTGATAACGCTATGAGTAACTACGAACTCCAAAACTTTATAGATTCGCATTTGCAGGCAAATGGGGTGGGAGCGAAAGTCATCACGCTAAAAAACGAAATATGGGAGATTCCAAAGTCTGTGCCCTGTGGTAGTGATAACATTTCTGTGCTTTTTGGTGGATTAGAGTGTGGGTTTAAGGAGAGCTAAATGAGCCCAAAAGATTTTGCTTCCATACAATCTTCGCACCCTAAGGTAAAAAAAAGCAACGCACTCAGAGCCAAAAGGAGAAAAAAACTTCGTTTTCCACTTGTATATTTTTTGCTTTGTGCGATTTTATATGTGTTTTGCATTCCTATATTTTTAGCTTCAAGTTTGCGCTCCAAGCATAAAGATTCTATCCCGCAGCGATTTTTTGCTTCGCATTTAAGCCTTTTGGTTGAGCCACATTTTTGGTTTCACGCGTGTTCGTTTGGCGAAGTGCGCTCACTAGAGCCTATTATCAACGCACTTTTAACGCAACAAAGCGATTGTGTTATTTTGATTACTACCATTACACACACAGGGAATGCAGAAGCAAGGCGACTTTTTAGCGATAAATATCCAACACGCGTATTTGTGAAGTATTTGCCTTTTGAGATTTTTCTCCCGCTGTGGCAAGGCAAACTTGATAAACTTAAAAGCCTCGTGGTTATGGAGGCAGAGTTGTGGAAAATGCTCTTTTTTGTGGCAAAAAAATCAGGGGCAAAGACTTTTTTGCTTAATGCGCGAATTTCAGATAGAAGCTATAAAAGTTATCAGCGGTTGCGAGAGTTTTATGCGGGGATTTTCAAATATATCGATGTGGTGCTTGCTCAAAGTCAAAAGGACAAAAAGCGTTTGCAATCGTTTAAATCACGCAATGTAAGTGTATTTGGGAATCTTAAAATGCTTAACCCTCCAAAACCAACAAAAAATTATGATAAACCAAACAAACTTGTCGTGCTTGGGGCAAGCACACATAAAGGCGAAGAGGAATGTATCTTGCGTGCATTTTCGCAACTTCAAAAAAAAGAGCCTTTTTCATTACTTATTCTTGCACCGCGCCACCCAGAGCGATTTATCGAGGTGTGTAAAATGCTACAATCTCGTAATGTAGCATTTGCGCGCTTTAGTCAAATTGATGGACTTGATTCAAAAAATGCGAGTGTGATTGTGCTAGATACGCTTGGTGAGCTTATCAATATGTATGCTATTAGCGATGTGGTTGTGCTTGGTGGCTCATTTGTGCCAAAGGTCGGTGGACATAATCCACTTGAGCCTGCGTTTTTTGGCAATAGGCTTATTAGCGGGAAATATATTTTTAACCAACAAGCACTTTTTGCTTGCGTTTCTGGAGCGCAACTCATAGATTTAAATGCGCTTAGCAATGCTTTGCTTCATTATAAATCCTTGCCACAATCAAGCGTGCATTTTAGAGAAAATGGGTTAGAAGAGATTCTTATGTTGATTGGATAATTTAATGATTTGGAGAATAGTGCGTTTAAAAATAATGTTTTTTATGGATAATATCTCTAAAGTATTTCTTTTTTTACTCCTTTGTGTAAGCCTTAATGCCCAAAGCATAAATATCGGCAATTTTTACTACCGAGATTTTTTGGATTTTGGGCAAAATAAGGGGGTTTTCAAAGATAGCGCGCAAAATCCAAATGGAGTGCAAATCACGGGCAAAGATGGCACGATACTTACGATTCCACAAGCCCCAAATTTTTCTGCTTCGAGCAATAATGGCAATCTCACAGCAATAGGGCGCGGATTTGTCGTAACGGCAAATCATGTAAGTAGCCCAGAAAATCCAAATAGCAGTGATAATTTTCGTAAATGGGGGCTTAGCACATATACCCTAGCCAAGCAAGACGCGGGTGAAGATACCATACTTAGCGTTTCAAAGCCCTATGGGCGTGATGAAAAATTCCTGCGCTTTGATAAATACATTATCGAGGGGCAAGCAAGTATGCTAGACATCACAAATAGCACCAACACAAGCAATCCTACAAGCACAGCCCAAGAGAGCCAAAACTTAGAAAATTTTAAAAACACCATTAAGGGATTGGCAGATTCTAATGGCAATGTGTATGTGTATCAAGCAGGCTCAGGCGTCATCACTTTGCGAGGTGGCACTAGCGTGGATATTAGCAGATTAGATAATGGCGAGACAAAGGGCGGTGGCTTTGGGATTTTAAATGTGGATTCTAGCGCGTATTTGGACTTAGTCAAAGGCTATGCAAGCGGAGATTCTCGAGGGATTACCTTTACTTATAGCCCAAGTGGGGATTTTAACAACCGCATAACTTCAGGGGATAGCGGGAGTGGAATCTACGCCTTTGATAAAGCGAATAATAAATGGATTTTGCTAGGCGTAACTTCTCAATCCACCACGACAAATACTGCCTACATAGCCGCCGTGTCAAACAAAGAATTGCTTGATTTTCAAAAAAATTTTGAGCAAAAAATAACCCTAAGCGGTGGCACGCAAAGCATTAACGCTCTCAATTTACAACAAAACAAAGACATTATTTTTAGCGGTGGTGGGGCTATCCAAGTTGCAAACAATATCAATCGCAATATAAGTGGCTATGCGGGGGGATTTGTGTTTGAGGCTTCAAATGGCGCGAGTAGCACAAATCCCACCAAATACACTTTTAGCAATGCAAATAGCACAAATTATTATTTCAAAGGTTCAGGGCTTGATATAGGGCAAAATGTCGAAGTGGAGTGGAATCTGCGAAATGACAAAAATGACGCGCTCCACAAAATCGGGCAAGGCACGCTCATCATCAAAACAACTTACACGCCCGATACAAGTAATGGCGAAAATCTAGGCTACCTCAAAATCGGCGAGGGCAAAGTCATCTTTGACACGGACAAAAAGGCTTATGATGGCGTGTATATCACAAGCGGGCGAGGCGCGTTAGAATTAAAAAATGGCAAGGCAGAAGCAATCGGTGCGAGCAAAGATTCTAGCGTGGCAGGCACGGCAAGCGGTGCAAATTCCTACACATTATCGCAAAACAAATCTAGCGAAATGGGAATCTACTTTGGCAGTGGCGGAGGGGTGCTTGATTTGGGTGGCAATAGCTTAAAACTCAACACCATTGCAGCAAATGATAGTGGCGCGATTATCACAAATTCCACCAATAGCGCAAAATCCACGCTTGAAATTGAGGGCTTTGGCTATGATTCAAATGGCACAAAACAAAGCACAAAAGCCGATACGATTATCCACGCAAGCATTGGGGAATCTAGCGCAAATCAAGTCGCAAATATTGATATTATCCACAAAGGCGATAAAAACACGCAAAATACCCGCCCCCAAACCCCCTCCGCAGTGGATGGGGCTTTTCTAATTTTTGATGGGCATATCAATTCAAGTGGCACATTAAGCGCGGAAAACGCAAATATCGCACTGCAAGGGCACGCCACCACGCACGCGACAATAAGCGATACAAAAATCCGCGAGCAAATCAAAAACGCCGAAGCAGGCACGCATAAGGCAATGCCTGAGTATATGGATTTAAGCAAGCCCTCCACGGTTAGCCAGCCTGATTGGGATAATCGCTCCTTTACATTCTCAAATGGAATCGAACTAAAAAACGCAAATCTCGCACTTGGGCGCAATGCGAGTTTGCAAAGCGATATTAGCGCGGATTCTGCCTCTAGCATTACTTTTGGCGGTGGCGTGAAGCATTTTATCGACAACAAAGACGGCGCAAATATCAACGGCAGTGGCTTTGGGTATTATCAAAAAGTGGAGGGCGGGAATTTAAATTCCGAGCAACAAGCAATCGCCAATCAAAGCACGCATTACAAAGGCAAAATCACTGCAAATGGCGGGAGCATTCAATCAAGCATTTGGGATTTTAACGCAAGTTTGGATTTGAAAAATGGCACGAAACTCACAGCGGATTTTCTCACGCTAGATTCTACACACAATAGTGTGCGGTTGGATAATTCTAATGCTGTGGTGCAAAATCTCATCATTAAGGAGCTCAATAATCTTAATGCCTTTACCCTTACTAATAACGCGACTTTTGAAGTGCAAGATTCATTTTATTTTAATAACGCGAATTTTGATTTAGGCAGTTTGGATTTTAGTAATTTTACAAAGCCTGCCAATTATAATGTCGTGGCTTTTGGTGGTTCGCAAGTAAGTGGCACGAATGTGGCAATAAGAGATACTTTGTATTTGCGAGGCGTGGATTCACAAAACAACAATACCAAACTTCAATTAAGTGGGGATTTATCAGTGCAAAATGTAGATAGCGCGAAAGTGCAACTTGATGGCAAGGCGGAATTAAGCGCAAATAGCATTACTTTTAACAAAGTTAAAGAAGGAGTGTTAGCCTTAGATTCTGATTCTGTATTGACACTTAATGGCGCGCTTAAGGTGCAAGATTCTAAGTTACATATTGGGCTAAGTGGCAACAAAGGTTTTAACCTTAATACAAGTGGCACAAGTAGCGTTGTTTTTAAACTCCTCGATGAGCAAAGTGCAAACTTTAGTGGCAAAATCAGCGCGAGTGATTTTAGCGTGGTTGATACCACCGCGCTAGAATCTATCACCGCAACCGTGGAGCTAAGCGGGAGCGCAAATCTCACAGCGCGAAATATCACGCTTGATTCTACGCATAACGCTATCAACTTACAAGGCAATTCTATGCTCACTGCTATAAGCATTCACGCAAAGAATCTCACACAGCTAAACCTAAATGTCGCTCAAAATGCGACAGCAAATGTGGATAAGTTTATTTTTGAAAAGAGTAATATCACTAACCTAAACCAAGTAAGTCTCATTAGCCAAAATATTTCACTTCAATCAAGTAGTATTAGCGCAAATAATCTTGCGTTTAATTCTCTTAAAAATGCAAACCTCACACTTGATGCAACTTCTATGCTTAATATCGATAACTTAGATGTAAATAACACAACTCTCACACTGCACCTTGCAGATTCTCAAGCAAATGCGCGAGGTTTAGGCAAAATCAATTTGACTCATAGTAACATTTTTATCAATTCTTGGGATTTGGCAAATGCGACAAAGTTTATAAGCGATAGTAATTCGAGCATAAATTTTACCAATCTAAGTTATGCCCAAAATAACACACCAAAAAATATAGAATCGAGTGCCACTATAAGCGGGACTTTTTCGTTGCATAATGTCGGACAAATGACGCAAAACGCCAATCGTTTTGAAATGCTAAATTTTAACAAAAATCTTACTTTTGATGCGCAAAGCAACATTGTCATTGCTCTAGATTCTAGTGTGAGTAAGATAGATACAATGCTTACTCTTGGGAAGTATTACACCATCTTAAGCGCGCAAGAAATAAAAGACAATCGCATTGATAAGCGCGTAGAATTTAGCTTCGCTCCCTCTGTGGATGATGATAATAAACTTTTTGTGGTAAGTAAGTTTGAGAATAACGCCCTTTTGGTAAAGTTTTTAGAATCTGACCCGCGCAGTTTTAGCGAGTTAAATAAGCATATTTCTAGCAAGTATAGCGAGATTTTAAAGGTGCTAATAGAGCACAATCCCAATGATATTGCCATTGATACGGCTGCTAAAACTGATGATTACGCGCCTTTGCAATCAAGTTTAAAACAAATAGATTCTACAATGCACGATTTGGCGAATAGCGCATCTTTAGGCGAGCAGATTCTCTTTAGTAATAATTTTGTCATAAACACACGCATAGCTCAAGTGCGACTCACGCAAGCAGATAAAATACACAATCTTCGTTTTGCAAACAATGACGAAAATGCGTTGTATAAGCAAATTTCAAGGAGTGTGGCAAGTGATATAAGCTATGATTTCTCACAAGATGATGATTTGCATAATAATGTGTGGTTTAATGTTGGCGGTGGATATTTTGGCGGTGGAGATTCAAACTCTGTGTTTGCTAGCACAAATGTGGGGTATGATAGATTGAGTAAGTTTGGTTCTATTGATATGCTCTTTGGCGTTATGGCTGGATTTGGGAGCAATCAATCAACATTCCAATCATTTCATAATAATGCAAGATTTTATAATGTGGGATTATACGCTCACAGCATTATAGGGGCTAATGAAGTGCAAAGCAATCTTAATGCAAATATATTGCAAAACAATAAAGCAATCCAATCGAGCGCACAGCAAGACGATAATCTTTCGTTTAATGGCTTGCTTAGCGTGTATTATAAGCGCGTTTTTGTGCTTGCTCCACTAGGAGGGTTTAAGCAAAATATAAAGCCTGTGGCACTTCTAGGCGTGGGAGTAAATAATATAGGCAACCACATTATGACTACTTATAAGCAAGAGAGCTATAACAATATAAGTGCGGAAATCGGTGCAGGCGTGCAATACACACTGCGCAAAGATACAAACTTTTATAGCGTGGAGATTCTTATGCGCCACAATGTATATCATTCAAACGATAGGGTATTTGTGAGTTTGGCAAACGCACAAAGTTTCATTGGATACACTTTGGAGCATCGCAAAAGTTCGCTTGAATTTAACTTTATAGGTTCGCACGCTCTCACACAATCTCTTTATATACAATACGGCGTGCTTGGGCTTGTGGATATGGGACTTGGCTATGGGATTAAAGGCGATATGAAAATAGGATATAGATTCTAATTTTTGCAAAAATTTTAACAAAACCCTTGACTTAGAGTTGCTATCAGGTTTTATAATTGCGTTTTTAGATTTCTACACAGCTTAGAATCTAAAAATATATTTAAATTTTTAAAGGAGCAACAATGTTACTAGAATCTAATCTCACCGAAGCAAAAGAAGGTAAGCGCATAAGCGCAAAAGGTTTCGCCGTAGCGCATAAAAGCGATAGTTTCAAACCATTTAGCTTTAATCGACACGCGCTAGGGCAGGGCGATATTTTGATAGAGATTCTCTATGCGGGAATCTGCCACAGCGACATTCACTCCGCACGAAGCGAGTGGAGAGAGGGAATCTACCCAATGGTGCCCGGGCACGAAATCGCAGGGCGCGTAGTGGCGATAGGTAGCGGGGTAAAAAAATTCAAAGTCGGCGATTACGCAGGGGTGGGCTGTATGGTAAATGCGTGTGGCAAATGCGAGGCGTGTAAAAAATCCCAAGAGCAGTTTTGCCAGAGCGGCGCGGTTTTTACTTATGATTGTATCGATAGATTCCACGACAATGCGCCTACTTTTGGCGGATATAGCAACAATATCGTAGTAAGCGAGGATTTTGCCGTTGTCGTGCCAAAAGACGCGCCGCTAGATAAAGTCGCGCCATTGCTTTGCGCGGGGATTACGACTTATTCGCCACTGAAATTTAGCAAAGTAAGCAAGGGCAAAAAAGTCGGCGTAGCGGGATTTGGCGGACTTGGCGTAATGGCGTTAAAATACGCGATTGAAATGGGCGCGGAAGTGAGCGTGTTTGCACGAAACAAAAATAAAGAGCAAGACGCGCTAAAAATTGGCGCAAAGGCACTCTACACGACTGACAATCTCGCGCAAGTCAAAGAGCGATTTGATGTCATCATCTCTACGATTCCCACAAAATACGAGCCTATGGAGTATGTGAATCTTTTGGCGTATGGCGGGGAATTTTGCGTGGTGGGATTGCCACCTAGCGAGGTAATGCCAAACATTAGCCTCTCTTCGCTTGTCTTTGCGGGGCATAAGCGCGTGTATGGCTCGGTAATCGGCGGAATGAAAGAAACGCAAGAAATGCTAGATTTTAGTTTGAAACACGGCATTTACCCCGAGACTGAAATCATTAACGCGAGTGAAAGCGCAATCGATGAGGCATATCATAAGCTCACCACAGGGAAGGCGAAGTTTAGGTATGTAATCGATATGGGGACATTAAAATAGCGCGTTTGTCTCTTTGACGATTTCGCGGGATTCTTCGCGCTCAAGCACTCAATAGACGCTTTAGTCTTATTTCGTGCTTTCACGCTTAAAAAACCCACGAAATCGCCTAAAGATACTTCCGCGCAAGTCGCTTGTATTTTTTTGCAACTACTTCGATTGTGATTTGCGTTGCGAATCAAAAATCAAAATTTTTGTCATTGCGAGGCGAATCGTAGATTCGCCAAAGCAATCTAAATCACACGAATCTAAAAGATTTTGTGCGTAATTTTCACTCCAAAAAGCTCTTTAGATTCTCATAATCCTTGCTTTCAAGCACTTTTTTAAATTTAGCAAAGTCGCTTTTAGCTTTAGCATAGTTTGCTTTGTAGGCGGGGCTTTCATCATCGACATAGCTTAAAATTTGCAAGCCATAAAAATACAAGGCTATGCTACTTGTGGGCGTATCATCATCTAGCCACATAGGGAAGCCAAGATAGCGCAAACCGCTTAACGCCTCTTCAAAATACCTATCCCTTAACTCCCCGCTACTTATCAAAGCAAGGCTTAAATAATCTATGCCATAATGTAGCCCCGCTAACTGCTCTAATTCAAATTCTTCTGGCTCAAATTCTTTTTCTACTGCGCAGGGTTCAAGTTTAGAGCAAGATTCTAAAATGCTTTGTTTGAGCGTTAGCATTTGCGCTTTGTCGGGCTTTTTGGCAAGTTCGTAGGCTTTTTTAAGTTTAGCGATTTTTTCATCGCTTGTTTTTTTGTAGTAGTCATTAGCATTGTGAAGCCGATATTCGCCGTCTTTGTAAATGACACTGAGGGCATTTTCAAGCAAGGTTGGCGTGAGTTTGTCGGGCGATTTTGCGCCATCGCTTAGATTTTGCGCGAAATCAACTGGCTTTTTTGCTTTATCACTTATGGGCTTTGAATCCAAATCAATGCAATTTGCGGTGATTTGGTGGCTTTTGTGCTAAATTGTGCGAGATTTTAGGATTCTTTGAAAGATTTTTGCGTGATTTTGGCAAACCTCGTAGCGTGCAAAATCACACAAATTACGCTACAATGCTACGAAATTTTGCTTTTTAAAGATTATTGTTTTATAAAACTTGCTAGAATCTGCGACTTTAACGCAAAATCATAAAATCACAAAAAGGAATACTAATGCCACAAAATCCACAAAGCCACGAGCAAGACAACGCAGGAAGCGCACAAAATCCACAAAGCCACCAAGACAACGAAGCTAGTCAAAATGCCACACGAGGCGCAAAAACGCTAACCATTCTCAAAGACTCGACACACACACACACACACACACACACACTAAAAACCAAAATCTAGATTCTGACAATTCCTTACAATCCATAGAGCGCGAATTTGGCTCTTTGCAAGAGGCAAAACTCCGTGCGCTTGATAATGATTCGCAATTACTTACATTTTTGCTTGAAAATCCTACGCTTAAAGCGCGGTTTTTCACGCCCATAAACGAATCGCTTATCTTTGACAAAGAAGCGTTTTTAGATTTTCTCAAACTTCGCATTTTAGATTCAAGCTACACAAGATTTGCAAACAAAATCGGGCTTATGATTCACGCTCACACGGGCGCGAAGTTGCTAAAAAGCGATAGCCATATCGTGCTAAATTTCCCCTATAAAGATTGCATTTTAAAAGGTGCGCAAAGCAAAGATGAGGACAAAAGCAACGAAATATTTTTCAATGAGATTTTGGGTAGCGATGAAATTGATTTTTTGCTAAAACCAAAGGCATTGCAAAATTTTGAGCTTATCACTTCGTCATTGCGAGGGAGCGAAGCGACCGAAGCAATCCAAAAAAATAAAATAGATTGCCACGAATCCGCTAACGCGGATTCTCGCAATGACAAAAGCTTAAAATCCATATTGCAAAATAAACCAAATTTTTTGATTAAAGGCAATAATTTACTCGCCCTCCACACGCTAAAATCGCGCAAAGATATTTACGGGCAAGTAAAGCTCATCTATATCGACCCGCCCTATAATACGGGCAATGATAGCTTTAACTACAACGATAGATTTAACCACAGCGCGTGGCTTGTGTTTATGAAAAATCGCCTTGAAATTGCGCGGGAGTTTTTACGCGAAGATGGCGTGATTTTCATTCAATGCGATGATAACGAACAGGCGTATTTAAAAGTTTTAATGGATGAGATTTTTGGGAGAGAGAATTTTGTGGGTTGTATAACTTGGCATAGAAAACGGGGCAAAGATAACTCCGCTAAATTTTTAAGTCGAGTTAGTGAATATATTTTGGTATATGCAAAGCAAATTTCGGATTTAAATTTTGGTAGAACCGAACTTGATGATTCGACATTAGCTCAATATACGAATCCAGACAATGATTCGCGTGGAAATTATAGAAAATTAGCTTTGTGGCGTAGGCGTGGGCAAGGCGGAAGCAAAGAATATGCTTTTACGACAAAAGATGGCATAACTTTAAAATCTCGTGCTTGGCTTTGTAGCGAAACTACAATGCAAGAACTAGACAGAGACGACAAGCTAGTTGTTATAGGCGATAATCTTTATAGAAAATTATTTTTGAGCGAACACGAAGGAAGTATCCCTGAAACAATTTGGACAAATTTATCAAATACTGCAAACGCAAAAGACGAAATTAAATCATTGTTTTTAGAAAATAAAAACTTGAAAACCGATGAAGAATCAAATTTATTTGCCACACCAAAACCCGAAGCATTATTAAAACGAATCATTGAAATATCCACAAAAGAAAATGATTTGGTAATGGATTTTTTTGCGGGAAGTGGGACGACTTGCGCGGTGGCGCATAAAATGAAACGGCGTTGGGTAGGCATAGAGCAAATGGACTATGTAGAGTCAATCACAAAAGAACGACTTATCAAAGTCATAAACGGCGAACAAGGCGGAATCTCAAAAGCTGTGGCTTGGAATCCAAATTCTCAAATTTCCCCCTCCCTTGCGGAGGGGGATACAGGGGGTGGGTATAAAAATGCCAAAGATTCTAAAAACGCTAAATTTGCAAATGCAGAATCTACCCACCCCCTAGCCCCCTCCGCAAGGGAGGGGGAACAAAGGGCGAATCCCTCCGCAAGGGAGGGGGAACAAAATCTTTGTCATACTGAGGGCGAAGCCCGAAGTATCTCAAATGATAGTAAAGAGATTTTTCGCTACGCTCAAAATGACAATAAAGAAGTGGCTCGCAATGACAATGTAAAAAATGAATTTATCTACTTTGAGTTAATGCCACTTAATGCGCTGTATAAAGCGCGAATCTTAGAATCTAACAATGAAAATGAATTAGCACAAATCTACAAAGAATTGCAAGAAAAGGCATTTGTGGATTATCGCGTGGATAAAACATTGCCAAAAGATAGCGACTTTGAAGCGTTGAATCTCAATGATAAAAAGCGGATTTTGTATGAGATTTTGGACTCAAATATGGATTATGTAGTTTATAGCGATATAGAGGACGCAATCTATGGCGTGGATAGCGAGACGATAGAGCTAAATAGGGCGTTTTATAAAGGTGGCAAAAATGAATAGCCAAAATCTAAGCACCGAGCTACAATCCGCGCTAAAATACGCACAAAATATAGAAATCCCCGCATATATCACGGGCAATCTCTCTAAAACATTGCGACAATATCAAATCCAAGCCTTAAAGCACTATCTCTTGCAAAGGCAAAATCCGCGCACAAATCATTTAATGTTTAATATGGCAACAGGCAGTGGCAAAACGCTCATAATGGCTGCCCTAATGCTAGAATGCTACAAGCAAGGCTTTAGAAACTTTGTGTTTTTTGTCAATAGCAGCAATATTTTAGAAAAAACAAAGAGCAACTTTTGCGATGAGAGAAGTGAGAAATATCTCTTTGCGCGTGAGATTGTCATAGAAAATCAAAAGGTTGAAATAAATGCGGTTGAGAGTTTGGGCGAATGTAAAGAAAATGCGATAAATGTGTATTTTAACACGATTCAAGGGCTGTATAATCTTTTTACGCAAGAGAGAGAAAACGCGCTAACTCTGCAAGATTTGCGTCATCAAAAAATCGTGTTTTTAGCCGATGAAGCGCACCATCTAAACGCAAACACAAAAAGCGATGAAAATGAGAGAGGCTGGGAAAATATCGTGCAAAAGGCATTTAGCGCAAATGCGGAAAATTTGCTTTTAGAATTTAGCGCGACAATCCCAAAATTTGAATCCGTGCTAGAAAAATATAGCGATAAAATCGTATATGAATATGCTTTGAAGCAATTTCATAATGATGGATTTAGCAAGAAAATTTATTTGCTCAAATACAATGGATTAGAGATTAGTGAGCGGTTTTTGGGGAGCGTGATTTTAAATATTTATCGAATGCTTTTGGCAAAACAAAATGGCATTTTTTTAAAGCCTGTGATTTTGTATAAAAGCAAGACAATTAACGAATCTTTGGCAAATGAAGAGGCGTTTTTGGAGTTTATCGCCAATCTTGATTCTACGCAAGTGGCGGAATTTATCGAAAATTATGCGAATCTCTCAAAAAGTGATGATGATGAAATCGTGCTTTTTAGGCAAGTGCGAGAGTTTTTTGAAGCGCAAAAAATCACAAGTCAAAATCTTTGCTTTATGATAAAAGAGCTTTTTTCACCCGCGCACATTATCAACGCAAACAATGACAAAGATATAGAAAATCAGCAAATGTTGCTAAATAGTTTGGAATCAAAAAATAATGAGATTCGCGTAATTTTTGCGGTGGATAAGCTAAATGAGGGCTGGGATGTGCTAAATCTCTTTGACATTGTCCGCCTAAATAAAGGCGCGATAAAAGAGACGACAAAAGAAGCGCAACTAATTGGGCGCGGGGCGCGATACTATCCCTTTGTGCTACAATCGCAAGTAACGCAATCTGGCGCGATTAGTGATTATGAGTTTCGGCGAAAATTTGATAATGAGAGAGTGCCTTTGAAAGCATTAGAGATTTTGGCTTACCACGCGGCAAGTGAAAATGAATTTATAAACCGACTAAATAGCGAGCTAGTCAATATGGGACTGCGACAGAGTAAGCAAAAAAATATCGTGCTACGCGTGAAAAAGGACATAATGCAAAGTGAATTTTATAAGCAAGCGTATTTTGCTACTAATTCGCGCTATAAAGTTTCAAGTAAAAATACGCTTTTTTCTAGCGAAATCGTGCGTAAAATCGTGGCTAAAAGCAACTTTTTAGAAGTGCCATTATGTAACGCAAAAGGCGTTCAAGAGGAAAATCTAATGAAAGAGAATCTAACGGGCGAAAATATAAGCAACGATGATTTTAGCACAGATTTTGGAGAGACATATAAAGAGATACAATTTAGCGATTTATCGCAACGCGTGATATTAAAGGCTATGAATATATTGGATTATAATTTTGCCTTTTTGTCGCGAAACTTTGAGATAGAATCTAAACGCGAATTTATCGCTAAATATCTCAATCTCACGCTCAAACTTCACCCGCGACAAACTTTGGATAATCCGCGCACGGAGCTACAAATCGCGCTTTTTGTGCTAGAAAAATTTGGCGAGGGTGTGAGGAAATATTTGGATTCGTATCGTGTGGGGGAATGGAGTGTAAAACCGCTAAAAATCATCGGTGATAAAGAAATAACGCGCAATTTGGACGCGGAAGTGGAAAATTTTAGCAAATATGAGTGGTTTTACTTTGATAAATTTAGCGGGACTACATTAGAGAGAGCATTTTTGGAGTTTATCGAATCTAAAAAAGAGCTAATAAATGCACATTTTAAAGAATGGCTAATCGTGCGAAATGAGCGATTTAGCGAACTTGCAATTTATGATGATAGAGAATTGCTAGAAAATGGGGAGGAAAATGCAAATTATGCGGAGAGATTTGAGCCAGATTTTTATTTTTTAGGCAAAAGGGCGGGGGATAATCGTGTGATAATGCAATGTATCATCGAGCCAAAAGGCGAGCATTTAGTATTAAATGATAAATGGAAAGAGGAATTTTTGGCAACGCTGATTGATAAAAAGCCTATTGATTATAAGGACATTAGCGTGAAAATGCACGGAATGCCCTTTTTTGTAGCTAAAAGTGCGGAATTTAGAGAAAAATTTGAAGTGTTTATACGCAATACATAAGCGCGGGACAACACAAAAAATGTGGCAAAACAAAAAATGTGGCAAATGGTAGTCAAAATCTCATTTTGCTAAATTGTTGCCACCAAAAAAGCTAGATAAGAAACGCTAGACAAAAAAACGCTAGACAAGAAAAGATAGATAAGAAAACACTAGACGAGAAACGCTACGCGTGAAAATCTACGCGTGAAAAAAGGAATGCAAGCAAATAGACTAAATCTTATGGTAGTGTGCGTGAGCGATTTAACGCACTTGGCAACATAGCGTGGGCGATATACGCATTTGTGAGATTTTACAAGGCTACTTCATAAACATATAGTATAATAGCGATTTTCTAATTTTCATAAGGAGAATCTCTTGCTAGGATTTATGAGTTTTGACTTTGAATGCGAGGTGTGTAAAAAGTTGGTTAATAAAACACCCTATAAACTCTCAATGTCGCAACATATCACTAATGGTGGAATCATAGAATGCAAAGAATGCAAAGCGCGCTATAAATCAAAATTTCGCACTTCGTTTTTATACGATACGATTGGACTTGGTAGCGTATTTGTAGTCGCATTGTGTATTTTGTGGATTATTTATATGATGAATTATAGTAAAAATGTCGATTCTATAATATTGCCTGCGGTGCTTGGCATTGTCGGGTGTATGGTGATACAAGTGATTTTTGGCGCACTTATGAGCTTTTTTACCCCTGTGCGAAAGATTGGAGCAGGCGATAAAATTGATATTAAATAAAAGGATTAAAAATGTCGTTTCTTAAAACTTGTGCTTCTGTGGTTTTTGGACTGGTGTTGTTTGCGTGTGGAATGCTGTTTTATGTATTTGTGCTGGATAATAAATATTTTGGTAATCCACCGTTGCAAATAAATTATACAATCTCGGTAAATGGCTCTAAGACACCGACACATTATTCTGCTAATCCCGTATTTTCAAGTGCTTCGCTTCTAAAAATGCCAACGCTAACTCTCCAAGATAAGACTATTATTGCCTCTGGTTTTAAAATTATTTCACAGCGATTTGAGCAAAGCAAACTTTGCAAGGGTGGGAGCTACTCAATAACACCGCTCACCAAATACGACCAAGAGAGTCAATCAAACCAAGTGTATGGGCAAAATTTTCACGCTGAGTTTTCTTGCGAGTTTGATAAAGCACAATTTGAAGAGTATGAGAAACTTTTAAACGAAGCAGGCGCACTAGCAAATGAAATGGGATACTTTACTTTGCAAATCCCAAAAGTGCGTCCAATAGTCAAAAACGAACAGCAAAACGAGATAGATTCCGAGCTTAAAGGCGCGTTGATTGAGCAGGCGAAGCAAAGTGTGGAAGTATATCAAAAAAGCCTTAGTAAAATATGTAAGATTGAGCGTATTGATATAAACGACTCGCACGCATATCCTAAGGTCGCACTAATGCGAAGTGTAGAGACACAAAGCATAGATTCAAGCGCATTGCCCATAGAATCTAGCGAGGAATTTAGCCTTAGCGCGCAAGTCTCGTTGCGTTGCAAATAATTACAAGCGGTAGTAGCGTATGTTGGCGTTTAATGATGAGGAGCTTAAGCGATATTCGCGTCATTTGGTGCTACAAAATGTCGGCATAGAGGGTCAAAAAAAGATTTCACAAGCAAAGGTTTTGGTTGTTGGTGCGGGTGGGCTTGGCTCACCTGTATCGCTCTATCTTACTGCCGCTGGGGTAGGGGAGATTGGAATCATTGATGATGATAGCATTGATTTAAGCAACTTGCAACGCCAAATTATCCACACTACTGCCGAAGTGGGCACACCAAAGGTCCAAAGCGCACTAAAAAAGCTCAATGCGCTCAATCCTCATACCAAAATCACTCCCTATCATTGCCGATTAGACGCGAGTAATGCCTTAGAGATTGTGGAGCATTATGATGTGGTTGTCGATGGGACGGATAATTTTGGGACAAAGTTCCTTGTCAATGATGCGTGTGTGCTCGCGCAAAAGCCACTTTGCTACGGGGGAATCTTACGCTTTAGCGGACAAGTGATGAGTATAAAGCCTAAGGAAAGCGCGTGTTATGCGTGCGTGTTTGACTCTCCACCACCTCCAGATTCTGTGCCGAGTTGCTCTTCTGCTGGTGTGCTTGGTGCGATAGCTGGCACGATAGGGAGCATTCAAGCCTTAGAAGTGCTAAAAATCATCATTGGCGTGGGCGAGCCACTCTTTGATAAAATCTTAAGCATTGACGCGCTTAGTATGGAGTTTCGCAAGGTAAAAATAAGCAAAAATCCTCAATGTCGCGTGTGTGGAACAAATGGAATCACAGAGCTAAAAGATTACGAGCAGGCTTCGTGCTGGGAATTGTAGTCCTTAGCCGTTTCATTATCCTTGGCTATATTATGTTTAAAAGAGTGTGTCGCTTAGCACGCGGATACCCACACTAGCAAACGCGCCATTTTTCCCAAATGGCGTGATAAAGTCATTGCCATAAGTGCAGTCGATTTGAAGTTTGTCTTTTTTAAGCCAGATTCTCACGCCAAGCTGATAGCTCGCCCTCCTGCCTTGCTCATAGAATGCCTCTCCTATAAACCAAAAATGCTCGCTATGGTCATATTCCACGCCAAAGCCCGTGTAATAAAGTCTTTGCGAATAGGCGAGATTTTGGAGTTTGTAGCCTATATTAGCGTGCAAAAAGAGCTGATTTTCTAACAATGATTTGCTTGCAATCCCATACGCATAAAGCTCTTTGTTTGTATCTAAAATCCTGCCTGAACGCATATTGCCAAGACTAAGACCAAAGCTATACCCATCTTGCTCTAAATCCAAAAAGACCTTTTTAAGTGTGAAAATCATCGCAGGCGTAAGCACAGAATCTGCGTAATCCACATTTCCACCCACAGAAATTTCGGTGTTTAAAAATAAATTACACGCGGGCATTGCGTAATATTCTAAGCTCTGTCCTGTGCGTATCCACGATTCTATCTGGCAGGAGTGTTCATCGACTACGCGTCCATCATCAGTGTTCATAGGGCGCGCACCAAAGCACACAGAGTGAGTGATTGCAAGCAATAAAAGAAACTTCCACAACCTTTTCATAAGTGCAATTATAGCCAAAACACGAAAGATATTAAACAAAACGCCCTACAATCTCACATATTAAGAGAAATTTGCCAGAAAAAATATGATAAGCGAGGACAAAATGGATTATACAAGTAATTTTAAGCACATATACGCGCAAATCGCAAAATCTAAAAGCCTTTATAATTGCTCTTATCCCATTGAAGTCATCGCTGTGAGTAAGTATCAAGGCATAGAGCAGATTAAAGCTCTGCATAAATGCGGGCAAGTCGCTTTTGGTGAAAATAAAGTCCAAGATTTAAAGATTAAATGCAACGCCTTAGAATCGCTTCATTTGCAATGGCATTTTATCGGCACTTTGCAAGAAAACAAAATCAACGCACTTATCGCACTAAAGCCTGCGCTTTTGCATTCGCTAGATTCCCTAAAGCTCGCATACGCATTGCAAAAACGATTAGAATCTAAGGGGCAAACAATGCGCGCATTGCTTCAGCTTAATACTTCTTTTGAGCAAAGTAAAAGTGGTGTATATCCAAATGAAGCCATTAGTGTGTATAGACAGATTGCGCGTGAGTGTCAAAACATACAGCTACAAGGCATTATGACGATTGGAGCGCATACAAATAAGCGTGAGGCAATCAAGCGGAGTTTTGAGATTGCGAAAGAAATCTTTGATACACTTCAAGGCGATGGAGCGGAGATTCTCTCAATGGGAATGAGCGGGGATTTTGATATTGCTATTGAGTGTGGGGCGACTATGTTGCGCATTGGCTCGAAGTTTTTTGCTTAAAGAAGCGAATACCAAAGGAAGTAAAGAAGTTGTTTGTAAATAGTGTAAAAAAATACAATAAAATACTAAGAAAATTTTTGAGGAGAGAGCAATGAATAAAATCGCTGGAATCGAGTTAATGCAAAAAGTCAAAAGTGTGCGTGATATTGAATTGCAGGGCAAGCGAGTGTTGATTAGGGTGGATTTTAATGTGCCTATGGATGAGGATTTTGACATTTCTGATGATACGAGAATCCGCGAGGCATTGCCTACGATAAACTACTGCATTGATAATGGCGCAAAAAACATTACACTTATTAGCCATTTAGGTCGTCCCAATGGCAATGACCCAAAATTTTCACTCAAACATATTTTAAAACGCGTGGAGCGACTGCTTGGCAAGGATATTGCCTTTGCTGATAGCATAGATTCTATACAATCTTTACAAGAAAGCATTGCTACACCAAATGCGGTGATTTTGTGTGAGAATATCCGTTATGAAGAGGGCGAGGAGCAAAATAGCGATGAACTTTCGCGCGATTTAGGGAATCTGTGTGATGTGTATATCAATGATGCCTTTGGGACAAGCCACAGAGCGCACGCTAGCACTTATGGTATCACTAAGTTTGCTAAGGAAAAAGTAGCGGGACTCTTGCTTAAAAAAGAAATCGATTCATTTGCTAAAGCCCTCTCAAATCCGCTTAAGCCCGTGCTTCTTATCGTAGGAGGGAGCAAGGTGAGCTCTAAACTCACACTGCTGTATAACATTTTAGATTCCATTGATAAGATTATAATTGGTGGAGCGATGAGTAATACTTTCCTCAAAGCACGCGGGTTTGATATGCAAAAATCCTTAGTCGAAGATGACTTAGTGGCGGAAGCACGCAAGATTTTAGATACTGCAAAGCAAAAGGGTGTAAAAATTTATCTCCCCGTAGATGTCGTAAGCACTGATGATATAAAGCAACATCAGCATATCAAAATCACGCCAGCCCAAGATATACCAGAGAATTATATGGCGGTGGATATGGGACCTGCGACCACGAGACTTTTTAGCGAAGTGGTGCGTGATAGTCAAACTATCATTTGGAATGGACCACTTGGAATCTACGAAATAGCCTCATTTTCTCGTGGGACATTTAGTCTTGCGCACGCTGTGAGCGATACTTATGCTTTTAGTCTTATTGGTGGTGGCGATACTGCAGATGCGATTGATAAGGCTGGCGAGCGAGATAATATGAGTTTTATCTCCACAGGTGGTGGGGCAAGCTTAGAGCTCCTTGAGGGCAAGGTCTTGCCCGCCTTTGCTGTGCTAGATAAAAAATAAAGTTTATGGCTATAATACCAAATCTACAAATAAACGAAGAATCCACAAGCTATCTAAGGCGAATCAAACAATGGATATTTTTTGTGGGTTTAAGTTTTATCAAGTGGGGGGAATCTTGTGAGAAATCCGACTTATAATGCCACTACTCACTAGCAATCCCCATAAACTACGCTCTTTTATACTTTGCTTGTCCGATTTCATAGAAATTTGTCCCTTTGCTATCGATTGCCACGATAGCGGGTAAATCCACTACTTCAAGCCTCGCAATCGCTTCAGGTCCTAGCTCTGGGTAGGCTAGCACTTCGTATTTTTTGATACTTTGTGCGATGAGCGCGCCCGCACCCCCGATAGCCACCATATACACGACTTTGTGCTTGATTATGGCGTCAATTACGGCTTGGTTGCGATAGCCTTTGCCTATCATACCGCTTATGCCTAGCTCCATTGTAAGCGGTGTGTATTTATCCATTCGCCCGCTTGTCGTAGGTCCCGCTGCGCCGATGACTTCGCCGGGCTTAGCGGGACTTGGTCCCATATAGTAGATGGTTTGATTTGTCAAATCCACAGGGGGCTTCTCGCCATTTTGGACGACTTCAAAAAGCCTTTTGTGCGCGGCGTCTCTGGCTACTAAAATCTGCCCTGTGATTAGGACATTATCCCCCGCCTTTAAGTGTGCTACTTCCTCTTTTGTGAATGGTGCTTTGATTTTGATTTCCATAGTATCCCCCTTATAGTTCGATGTCCGCGTGTCTTGCGGCGTGGCAGTTGATATTGATTGCTACAGGAAGCCCTGCTATGTGCGTAGGATACCATTCGACATTCACCGCAAACGCCGTTGTATTGCCTCCAAGCCCTTGTGGTCCCACGCCTGAGCTATTTGCGATTTCTAGCAGTTCGTCCTCTAGCTTTGCGTATCGTTCATCTTTATTGTGGCTACCCACTTCGCGCACGGCAGCTTCTTTGGCAAGCATTGCGGCTTTTTCCATAGTCCCGCCGATTCCCACGCCAATCACCATAGGCGGACAAGAATTTGGTCCTGCGAGATTCACCGCTTCGGTAAAGACTTTTTTCACGCCCTCGATTCCATCGGCTGGGACAAGCATTTTGAGTATGCTTTTATTTTCGCTACCAAAGCCCTTTGCAGCCATTTTTAGTTTGAGTTTATCGCCTTTTACGATGCGCGTGTGGATTATTGCTGGGGTGTTGTTTGTGGTGTTTTTGCGCTCAAAGAGTGGCTCAGCTACGGCACTTTTGCGCAAGTAGCCATTGACATAGCCATTTTTCACGCCCTCATTGATAGCGTCCTCGATATATCCGCCTGTGATTCTCACATCTTGCCCGATTTCGACAAACACCACCGCTAAGCCCGTATCTTGGCAAATCGGCACTAGCGTTTGCTCTGAAATCTTGCCATTTTCGACAAGTTTGCCTAGTATGCTTTGCCCTAGTGGCGAAGTCTCTCTCTCTTGGGCTTTTTTAAACGCCGCCTTTATGTCATCTGTCTGCACACAGCACGCCTGAATGCAGAGCTTCTCCACGCTTTGTGCGATTGTGGCACAATCAATTTCTCTCATTTTTGCCTCCTAATTAGTTGTTGTGGAATGGCAAAATGGTAGCATATTATTTTGGCAAAAACGCTAAAAACTTGTAATTTTTTATCAATACGCGTATAAAATGAGAATGTTTCAAGCAATACCTCTCAACAAATCCATACAAAGATTTACCCAACATATTTTTAAAGAGCATAAAATCGTAGAAAGATTTTCATAAAATGGGTTAGAATGAGATTTTCTAAAAGGATTGCTTCGTGCAAAATAAAAAACTCTTGCGCAAGCTAGATAAGAGAATCTTTGATGAAATAAGGGCAGACATTGATAAAACAATTAACGAACCATATATGGTTACAAATGTATGCTTTAATAGATATTACGATGGTAATGGCATATATTACGGCAGATACGATATAGAAAGCGTATTAAAAAAATATTGCAACACTTGTGAAAAACCTAAGGCAGATGACAAAAGCAAGGAGTAAAAATGGGCTACATAGTAACTGCAACTTGCAATGGAGTAAGCACCTCTATCGAAGTGCAAAGACCGAATTTATCAAGCTTGGAAAAACAATATACCGATATTTCATTTTTGGCAAACTGACCCAAAATGCTCCATTACATAAAGTTAAATACAAGGATGCTCTAATGATGAAAAAATGTATTTTGTGCTGTGCGCTGTGCATAGAGTAGCGTATGGGAAGCAGTGGTGGGATGTGGATTGGGATTTTAGGGTAAAAGAACTTAAACAATATGGACTTTCATATTGCATAGCTTCACTAGAGCAAAAAGCATACACCAAACAAGAGAGGACGGACTGCTTTAAGTCTTCTTATTTTGATTTGGATAAGGGCGAAATTGTTTACAAAGATGAGGATGAATGTATAGTGAATAATAGATTATGTCCTATGGATTTTAATGGCGATGAAGTTGGTAGTAGTAAAAAATATGTCAAACGCACTAAAGGTTGGCGTTGGGATTTTAATCTTACTACGGAGAATGGCGAATGGCGGAGTTGCCTTGCGGAAGAAATTTTTTTCTTTGAGGGTATAGATGAAAATATCTTTGATGAAATCCGCGCATATACAAACGACATCAAGTCATTAAAATCGTGCCTTATTATGTATGATAGCCCTACTTACCACAAAAACATAGAAAATCTATTGGAAAAATACTGCGGTAACTTATGCAGAGAAGAAAAATCTTTTCCTAGATTATAAAAATAACAAGTTTTTAAATGCAAATTTTGAATACAAGCACAAACAATTTAAGCAAAATTTGCGTGAGATTTTGCTTCAACTTGCCTAAATCTCGCGCAAAATCCTACTTTTTGACTTCGCATTTGCCCTTTTTGCATAGTGGGCAGTTTTCGCGTAGCTTATATAGCGGGCAATACCCATACACCGCGCTTAGAAGCGGTGCTAATCCCACAAGCCACCACCAGCTCTCACACACAAAGCCAAAGGCAAATATCCAAATCGTAGCGATTGTTAGCCGAATACTTTTATCTATATTACTCATTTTTTATCTCCTTAATTTTAAAATTTAAATTTTAAAGATTTGCCACCAAAAATCTTGTCTAGCAAAATCTACATTTTAGATTTTACGCAAACCTAAAAGCAAAGCCTACGCCCGCGCATAAATCATTCCTTGCATTACCATTGCTTTCATTGCATAGACTTTTAACGCCCAATTAAGATAGCTCTCTCTTGTCGCACCAAAGCATTCTAGCGATGGTGCAGCACCATTGTAGTCAAATTCTACCATTACTGCTTTGCCATAGCGAGTGAGAAGCGGACACGCCGTATATCCGTTAAATTTCGCCTCTAATGCTCTGCCCTCCAAATGCGCAATGATATTTTGCGTGATTACGGGATATTGTTTGCGAATGGACGCGCCTGTCTTGCCTTTTGGCACACCAGCGCAATCCCCGATAGCAAAGATATTGTTAAAATTTTTGTGTTGCAAACTAAATTTATCCACATCTACCCAATTCCCCGCATTTGTGCTAAGCCCAGCCTCTGTGATAAATTTATGCGCCTTCATTGTGGGAATCATAAACAAATAATCAAATTCGCGCTCGATAAATTCCTCTGTATCCACGCGTTTGCCATTTAGAATGTAACTTGTCTGAAATGTCGCTTTGTTGCGCGTTTTATCCACCGCGACAAGCTGGTGCAAAAGATGATAGGGCATATCTCGCGCTACGAAAAACTGCTCTATCATTTTGGCGTGAATTGGCGAAGAAAGCATAGAAGCACCGCCTGTAAAAAGCGCGGTTTGCACTTGGCTTTGAATCCCGTTTGTGTGGATTAAGTCATTTAACAAAAAGTTGATTTTTTTGTTTGTACCACCGCATTTGTTTTGGCTTTTTTGCTCACTAAAAAACACGGTTAGTTTTTCTTGCTTTTTGCCTCGCGCTATGATTTCATCAAACATTTTTTGGGCTTTTAGCGCGGAATGTGGTGTATAAATCGTAGCGATATTGCTACTCCCACTCTCTAAATCCTCTTGGCTTAAACCCTCTATTGCGTTAAAATCATACTCCACGCCTGTGGCAATGACTAAAATATCATAGCTATGCGTTTCCCCGCCTTGCGTGATGATTTGGTTAGATTCAGGGATAATTTGGGCGATATTGTCCTTTTCCCACGACACTTTGCTATCTATCAAATCTGCTTTTTTATACGCTACATCTTTTAGCGAGTAGATTCCAGCGGCTATGAGCGTAAAGCCGGGCTGATAGTAGAAATCCTCATCTTTGTCAAATAGCGTGATTTTGGCATTTGGCATTGCTTTGATGAGACTTGCGCTTAGTGTGATTCCACCAAGCCCAGCACCGATAATGGCGATTTTGGGACTAAGTGTGGAAGTCTTTGCCTGTGCTTGTGTGGCGATACTCGCTCCACCACCTGCGATAATCGCGCCTGCGCCAAGAAGTTTTAGCGCGTTTCTACGAGATTTTTGCATTTTTTCTCCTTTGGTTTTAAAATTTAAAGCCACATTGTAAGATTTTGCGCAAAAATTGTTTGTAACAAAGTCGCATTTCTACTCCGCTACGCAGATTTTGCCCTTGCTCATCGCCAAAAGTGTCTTATACGCGACAAAAAGCACCGCAAAGGTTGCCAACATTAGCCCAAAAAGTCCAAATAGCGCGTAAAGCGGCGTGCCAAATCCCACAAACACTTCAAAACTCGCTATGCTAAACGCACACAGCGGGAATGTGAAAGCCCACCAAGAGAGCGCGAAATTTAGATGCACAAAAACTTTTGATAAACTTAGCATTAGCAGCATAAAAAAAAGCGCGACAAAATACGCCACTAGGCTTAATGCGCTATGTCCCCCAAAAAGCGCGACAAAATCCACCACAAAAATGCTCGGTGGCGCGATAAAGATAAAAAGCGTGGGCAAAAATTTTGATTCTAAACTCTCTTCAAAGATTAGCCGTGAGGTGATGAGCGCGGTTAAGATGAGCCAAAAAAAGCACCCGATTGCAAAGAATAGAAGCGAAAATTCGGGGCTGATTTTGGCAGAATGCCCAGCCAAAGGCACGATTAGATTGCCAACGATAGGGATAAACCACGCAGGGCTTAGCAAGTGCCGTTTCATCGCATTGCCAAACCAAAAATTGATGACATAAATGCTTAAAATGAGTTGCAAAAACGCGCTTATAAAAAAGGTGATTTGTAGCGCGAAAAGCACAGATTCACTCCCAAACGCACCTAAAAATGTGATGATGATAAGCGCGCTAATAGGGATTGCGGAGAGAAAGTTGATTTTGACTTGGTGGGTAGCTTCAGCTTTCACACTTGCAAAATGCGTGGCGATTTTTAGCCCATAGATTCCAAGCAAAAGCGCGAAAATCCCCATACTTGCAAAGCCTAAAATTACACTTGCGCATTCAAAGAGTTTGCTAAAACTTGTGAGATTTTGGGTGTGAATTTGATTTTGCGCGAAATTTGCGCTTGAATCTGCAAAATCCGCATTTGCACCAAACGCCACACTTGCCTTTTTGAACGCCAAAGATAAGCCACCGATTCCCATCACACTTGCAAAAAGCATTATAGGGAAATGGGCGAGTTTGGATTGTGTAGTTTTTGATTCTTGCGAGTTTGTAGAATTTGATTTACTAAAAGGCAACCCACCCCCTTTATCCCCCTCCGCAGAGGAGGGGGAAAGTTGTGCATTTGCGCTCATTTTGCCAAATCTAGATTCAGAATTTAAATCGCGTTTGTTTGGATTTTCATTTACCACTTTTTGCCTCCATATTATTTGTTTTTAATGTTTGATTTTCTAGCGCGTGTTTGGCAATCTTACAATCCTCTTTGCTCAAAGAATGCCGATGAAGCACATATTCCGCGCTCACTTTTCCACTAAACATTGCGCTTAAAAGCGGGCGATTTGCCTTAAAAATAAATGCCGCCAAATGCCCTATAATGCCAAAAATGATAAGCGCAAAGCCCAAATTATGCAGTTGTGCCACCCAAAAATACACGCTATCGCTTAGGTTAAACCCTGCGAGATTTTTAAAAGTCTTTATCGCGCCCGTGATAACTAGCAGTAGCAACACACCACCGATAAATGCGTAAGCTAATCGTTGCTCGGGCAAGTATTTTTCGCTCGGTGGCTCTTGCCCTCCTAAAAGCATTGCTTTGATGATTTGCGCAGATTTCTTAAAATCCCCTTTTTTGGGGAAAATGTCAAACTCTCGCCGTGCAATGTGAAAATACAAATGAAACGCCACAAACACCACTAAGCCCACTGCACCGATATAATGCGCCATAAGGCTTATGTGATAATCCCCGCTCCACGCCATTAAAGGCAGTTCGTTTATCATATATCGCTTCGCGATAGGGAGCTGAAAAAGCCCTGTGATAATGAGGCTAAAGGTGCTTATGGCGATACCCCAATGCACGATACGATTTTGCAAGGTTTGTCTCTGAATTGTAATGTGTGATTTTTTCATTGTGAATCCTTTGATTTTAGTTTGGTTGATTTTGGATTTTGGTGTAAATCTTGCGCAAGATTCGTGCTATTTTGCGTAGCTTTTTGGGCTTTTTTGTTTTTATTAACAGCGATTGCCCCAGCGATGATTCCTGCCACAGGAGCTAAAAGCACGGATTTGACTAGTGCGCTATCATCGTTTATAAAATTTGGCACATCTATATTTAAGTGCGGACGCCCCATTTTTTGCGTCTTGCCATTAAATTCGCTTTCATTTATGCCGTATTTATGCGCGATTGCAGAATTTATGTCGTTAAAATCCACGCTTGAAATGTAATATGTGCTTGTCCCGCCATTTTGCGTATCGCCATAGATATATTTGCCCTCCGCCCTTGCTCCTGCTACACGCACTAAAATCTTATCTTTGTCATCAAAGATGAGCGCGTCTTTAGGACAGCTTGTTTGACAGGCGGGTTTTTGCCCTTGTGAGAGCAAATCTTTGCACATATCGCATTTAAACATTGCCCCGCCACCGCCGAGTTTTGGGGCGATTTTTAGGTAGATTCCAACCCCTGCTTGTCGCTGTGGAATCCCCCACGGACACGCATCACGGCATTTCGCTCCGCCAAAGCAAAATTCCTCATCAATATCCACTGCGCCATTTTTGTCCTTGCCTATCACGCCAAATGGGCAGATTTTTTGGCAGGTGGGGTCATCGCAGTGCATACAACGGCGTGGGATTGAGATGTCCTTGCCACCGACATTTACCCGCTCTACAAAGGTAAAATTATAAGGTGTGAGACGGCTTATGTCATCGCGGTTTTGAGAGTAATCCTCTTTGACTTTGCGCGGGAAATAATCAGGTATTTCAGCAATAGGCTCGGGGAATCTATGCGCGTTTTTCTCTTTGCACGCGCTTACACACGCGGGAGTGGCGAGATTTTCGCACCCATCGCATTTATCTATATCAATGATTGAGGCTACGCCATTTGGGCTTAGATTTGCGCTAGATTTATCTGCGTGAGAATCTGTGCTAGATTTTGGCGGGTTTGTATTTGCGCTTGTATTTGTCGCTAAAAGCGCAGGACTTAGGGCTAAAAATTTCACAAAATTTCGTCTTTGCATTGTCTTTCCTTTGTTGTTGAATTTGTTTTATATTGTTTGACTTATCAAATCGCGCTTCGCAAAATCGCTATCGCTAATCAAGTCGCGCCTCGCAAAATCGCTATCGCTTTTTTGCGCAAAATCATTTAAGATTTTGCAATCGCCTTGCTTTAAATTTTAAACCTTAAAAGAGTTTTAAAATTTTTGTGCTATTATCACAAATTATGCAAAAATACAATGTAACTTTGTTACGAAGCGAAATAAAATAAAGGCAGATATTATGAATCAATCTCAAATGGCGCGAGTGGCGCAAATCAATACACAAATTTATGGCGATGAGAGCAGTCTAAAAGTCTTGCGTGAAAAAGGTGCGTTTAAGGTTATGGAAAAGGCTACAAAAAAATACGCCGATGAGTTGGGGTTTTTTCGCCTTGTGTGCGGGAGGATTCGCGTGTTTTCTATCGCGCCAAATGGCAAGGAAATCACTATTTTTTATATGACAGATACGGAGTGCTGTATCATCTCTACGAGATTTATGAGCGAGACGCTAGGCGATGAGGTGATGTTTGAGTGTATGGAGGAGTGCGAGATTTTCACGCTTAGCAACGAAATCTATCAACGGCTATGTGCGCAAAATGCGGGGATAATGCGCTTTAATGTCGAGCTGGTGGCAAAGAGATTGCGTCAGATTCTTGATATTGTGGGCGATGTCGCGTTTAAAAGCCTTAAAGAGCGTGTGCTGAAATTTTTAGCAAATAATGCCAAAGAAGGCATAGTGCATACAAGCCAAGAAAATATCGCAAACCACATAGGCAGCGCACGAGAAGCAGTCGCAAAAGTGCTAAAAGAGCTAAAAAATGAGGGGCAAATCGACACAAAAAGAGGCGAAATAGTGCTAAAAAATGTGTGATTTTGGGCGAATTTGTGGAATCTAAATAGCTAAATGCGCGATGGATTTATGTAAATTTTTATGCAACGCTTTTTCTCTCATAAATTTATCGCTTTTTATTTAGTCCGCCATAGTGTGTGAATGAGCTTAATGGCAATGCTAAAGAAAATCCCCTCAAAAATCGCGCCAAAGATACACGAAATATATGCTACTTCGCTAAGCACGCCAAATTTTTGCCCAATGCTTGCGGTGATGACTAAAAATGTGAGTGGCATTGAATTACTCAGTGCAAAAAGGAGCGTGTTTTTCGCACTTTTAAAGTGTTTTAAAAACACAAGAATAGAAGCGATTAAGCGCACTAAAAACATTGTAACAATGAGATATAGCGCATACAGCAAAATCTCTGGATTGATAAATACGCGTGTCAAATCAATAGTCGTGCCTACATATACGAAAAAAAATGGCACAAGGAATCCAAAGCCAATATCATCAAGCTTTTTAGGAAGTGTGTGTTTGTATTTAAAATAAGTAGTAATGATGACTCCTGCGATAAATGCGCCAAGCACAGGTTCTAAATGGAGTAATGAGGTAATGGCAATAAATACAATAAAAAGCATAAACACGAAACGAATGTCTTTGGAGTTGGTATCATCGTGTGGTAAAAGAAAGAGTTTGAGATTTGGAAACCACCAAAACAGCACATTTGCCATTTTAAAAATACACACCACGCCAATTAAGAATCCACACAAAATAAGCAAACTCTCCAATAAATCAATACTAAATCCATAGTGATAGATTCCCTCTAGTGTGATAAGCACGACAATGCTAACAAGCTCGCCTATTATGCCAATTTTTAGGGTGAGATTAAGCCAAGCGCGACTTTTGCCATAATCACGGATTAACGCCATAATCATACCCAAGCTCATCACAGGCAGGATTGCTATAAAAATAAAAGGCAATTTGAAAACAATCACAACAAGCACACAAAGCACATATAAAATCACAAAATACCATAGTGCTTGGTATAAAAATCGCTTGCCAAGCGAAAAAGAAGACTTCAAATCCACTTCCATACCGCACAAAAACATTAAAAACAACAATCCTACATTTGCCATTACACTAATGTGGGTTTGCGTAGAATCTACCACACCAATATATGCTGCGATAATGCCAAGTAAGATTTCTGCCACTGTTATAGGGATTTTAAGCACGCTATGAAGCGGGATAGCAAGCACAATAAGCGCACCAAAAACAGCAAAAGAAAGTGCATATTCTTGCATTTTACTCCTTTATTCTTCTAAATGTAGTGCTTGTAGTGTGGCTTTTGGGAATAGCGTGTATTCGAGATTGTGAATGCGTGATTCAAAAGATTGCAAGCTCTCATTGGGAATCTTTGGGAGTTTTTCTTGCAAGATAATATCTCCAGAATCTAATTCTTCGCTTACCCAATGCACACTCACACCACCAAAATCCTCATTTGATTGATAGCTTTGTGTAATGGCGTTTGCGCCTTTGTGTAATGGTAAAAATGACGGGTGGATATTGATAGCTTTAATGCGCGAGGTAAAAATGGGTGTTAAGATTCTCATAAAGCCACTTAGCACACATAAATCTGGTGCAAATTCTGTGATTTTTTTTACGAGTTTTGTATCAAATTCTTCACGCGAAAGATTGCTATGTGGGATAATCTCGCAAGGGATTGTGTAGTCTTTTAATCGTTGCAAACCTTTAGCGTTTGGATTATTACAAATCGCACCCGCAACGGTTAAAAGCACGGATTTTTTACTTGCAGATTCTATAAAAACCTTTTGGTGCAGAGTGTTTATGAGATGTATCATATTGCTTCCATTGCCACTAAATAAAATCACTATTGTCTTTTGTTGCATAGAAAAACTTTATGTAAGATTAGAATCTAGGATTTTTGTAAGCGTTGGAGGATTTGCTGTTTAATGTCCTCGTATAAAAAACTTTCTTTAAAGCCGTCCATTTTCCCACCTGAAGCATTTTTATGTCCTCCACCATTAAAAAGTTCCTTTGCCATTGCGCTGACATCGCACTCTCCATTCGCTCTCAAGCTCACATTGCCTTTGGCGTTAATATCCATATAAAAGGCAAATTCTGTGTTTTGACGCAAAAATAAATTTGCAAGCACGCTAATGCCACCCATTGAATAGCTTAAAAATCCTAATTTGTCTTCATAATAAATCGAGCATTGCTCCTTTTTTTGACTAAGGAGATTTGCTTGAGCGAGTGAAGTAATGCTATCCATTGTTTGTGTGGCTGGATTCCCGCCTAAGATTTGCTTTTTTAGACAAAATAGTGCGTTATCAAATTCCACTGCGCCATTTTGTTTGCCTAAAAATTCACGCGTGCTCTCAAGCAGGCTAAATTTATACTCCCTATGCTCCTCTTCAAACATAAAGCGATTAAGCTCGCTACTTTGGCTTATCATATTCATTGCTACCTTACCAAACTCAAACTCATAGGAATCTTCAAGCCAAATATCCACCGAATTTGTCATTTCTACAAGATTATGTAACCATTGCTTTTTACTCTCATTGCGGAGTGTGAAGTTGGCATTCAAATGTTCCCATACAAGTTTTGTCGCACATTTATTAGAATCTAAGTGATACCACGAAAATTTGTTCGCACATTCTTGCCCGCTAATGTGGTGGTCAAGTAAAGTAAGCGTGATATGCACGCCAGCATTTTTGAGGTTTTGCACTTTTTGGTGCAGAGTGTTTGCTTCTTGGAGTGTGAGGTTTAAATCACTAATGAGAATCATATATTCTTGTAGCTCGCTAGATTGCTTTGTTTTAGTGCGAAATTTTGTGCTAAGCATTTGAGTGTGATTGAGTGGGATTTGCTCCAAAATACAATCCAAGCGCACGCCAACTTCTTTGCCATAATTGGCGTTAAAAAATACAATATCATCAAAAAACTCTCTAGCAATAAATTGACACGCATAACCATCTAAGTCAATATGCGAGAGATGAAATACTTTCATTTTATTCCTTTAGATTCTTTTATTCTTTTGCTCTTTAGGTAAAAGCCACATCAATCGTGCTAAGAATCTCAAAATCAATTCTTGGGTCGATTTCAGAATTTCCAAGCACCACCACTTCGAGTTTATGCTCTTCTAAGAGATTTGCCAATGCCTTTCTTAAGCGATAATCCACGAGCAACACCACAGGAGAAATGCCACTATCTCTAATCTTTGACATTTCATCAACAATAGTATTTACCAGCGTTTGTGTTTCATTGATGCTTAAAAGTAACGCTTTGGTGTTTGTCTGGTCTTTAAGTTTGCTTAGCAAAAATTGTTCGGTTTTTATGAAAAATGTCATTGCTTTTAGTGTGCCATCATCAGATTTGTATAAATCTGTAATAGTGCGCGATAAGCTAGCACGGACATATTCACTAAGCGCGCTTATGTCATTTTGTAAGTTTGGATATATGTCGATGAGCGTTTCTAAAATGCTTATCATATCGCGGATTGGAATCTGCTCGTGCAAAAGATTTTGTAAAACTTTTTTAATTGTGCTAAGAGGGATTTTTTGCGCCTCAGCTACCACGGTTGGATATTTATCACTCAGTTTATTCATTAGATTCTTTACTTCATCAATAGTGATAAATTCCTCTGCGTATTTTTTAATCAGTGTAGATAAATGCGTGGTGATGATATTTGGTGGTTCGATAATCATATAGCCTTTTTGCGCAGCGTCATTTCTCGCAGAGGCATCTATCCATAGCGCGTCTAATCCCATTGCTGGTTCTTTAGTCTCAATCCCATCAATTTTGTTGATAACTTGCCCTGTATCAAGTGCTAGGAGTTTGTTTGGCATTAGCTCCCCTTGTCCTATGATGACATTTTTTAGCAAGATATTATAACACTCAGGTTTAAGTTTGAGATTATCCCTAATGCGCACTTGAGGGATAAGGAATCCATAATCACTAGCAATTTGCTTGCGCATTGAGCGCACACGCTCTATCAAGTCGCCATTTTCATCTTTATTTGCAAAGCGCATCAAATCATATCCTAAGTGGATTTCTAGCATTTCAAGTTTGAGGGCTTCATTAAGCATTGCTTCTTCTTTTTGTTTGATTTCTTCTTCGCTTGCTTGGATTTTTTCTCCTTTGTGTCGCTCTATATCTTCTTGGTTTGTTTGAGATTTTGTATCTTGTGGCTTGTTAAGTTTTTTGTTAAACCAATTTTCAAACAACGATACAATGCTCTTTGGGTCTTCTCTATTGCTAAGCCACGCAATAAGCAAGAAAAACAATCCTACAAAGCCAAATGAACTACCAAGCACGGTAGCAAATAGACATAAAATAAAACCAACAATAAGCAAAATTTTTGAGCTTGAGATAAGTTGGTTGATAATATCGCTCGCAAAGTTTGTCCCACTACTTTTAGCCGCGCGTGTGGTCATAATACCTGTGGCAGTAGCGATGATAAGGGCGGGAATCTGTCCCACCAAACCATCGCCAATGGTAAGGATTGTAAAGACTTTCGCACTTTCGCTCACAGGCAATCCATATTGAAAATAACCAATCAAAAATCCACCAATAATATTTACCAGCGTGATGATGATAGAAGCAATGGCATCACCTTTGACAAATTTACTCGCACCATCCATTGTGCCGTAGAAATCTGCTTCTTGTTGCAATGCTTCACGCCTAGCTCGCGCTTCTTCTTGCTTGATAAGTCCAGCATTTAAATCCGCATCAATCGCCATTTGCTTACCGGGCATTGCATCAAGTGCAAACCTCGCTCTCACTTCGGTTACACGAGTTGCACCATTCGTGATAACGATAAGATTGACAAGAACCAAAATAGTAAAAACGATGATTCCAATAATGTAGTTTCCACTTACGACAAATTGCCCAAATGAGTTGATAATCTTACTTACAGAATCACTTCCATTTCCACCTTCGGTAAGAATCATTCTAGTGGTGGCTACATTGAGTGCTAAACGATAAAGTGTAACAATAAGCAAAATGGTAGGAAAAGCAGAAAATTCTGTGGGTTTATCAACATAAAGCACCATAAAAATAATCAATACAGAAAGCGCGATAGAAATAGTGATGAGAAAATCAAGCACAGCACTTGGCAATGGGACGATGATGATTGCCATAATAGCGACAATAAATACAACAACACTCAAATCCTTAGACCCAAAAATCGCGCGCATAAAAGGGTTAAGTTTTTGTGTGAGTTTTTGTGCGGTTTTATTTTTTGCCATCCATTGCCTTTATACACTCATTTTACGCTTAAGATTGTAGCAAAATTTTTCTTAGTTTATGTCAAAAACTTGCATTTGCTTATCTTTAAACGCACAGACTTTATCAAATGCAAGTTCAAGTGCGAGATTTTTGCACTCTTCATAGCCAAAGCCTACATTTTCTACGCTATGAGCATCTGAGCTAAGAGTGATAGGAATGTCAAGCTCACGCGCCATTGCGAGAATCTCTTTAGAGGGATATTGTTGTTTGCAAGGCTTGCGTAACCCTGAAGCATTTATCTCAAGCACACAGGAGTGGTTTTTGATAGTTTGGAGAGCGCGTTTGATTATAGGATATATGGCTTGTGGTGGTTGATTGTTAAAGATTTTAAACAAATCAAAATGTCCAATAATTTGGAAAAATCCACTTTTTGCCATTGCCTCAATGGAATCAAGATAATGTTCCCAACATTTTTGTGTATCAAGATTCTCATAATTTCCAAGAAATTCTGGGTTATCAAATCCCCATTCATTGAGGAAATGCACAGAACCAATCAAATAATCAACCTCGCAATTTAGCACAGATTCTAGCATTAAGTCTTCTCGCCCCAAAATAAAATCCACTTCCAAGCCGATACGCAAGTCGATTTTATCGGCATATTTTTCACGCAAGTCCTTAAGCGTTGTGAGATATTCTGTGAGTTGTGTTTCGCGCATTCGATATTGCTCATCGAAGTTCATTGGTGCGTGGCAAGAAAAGCCATAGATTCCAATGCCAAGCTCTATTGCCCTTTTGATATACTCCTCTGGCTTTCCTGTGGCGTGATTGCATAAAGGAGTGTGATTATGTAAGTCAATACGCAAGTTAAGCCTTTGTGGAGGTGGTGTTTTTTGGAGTTTTTTTAGAGATAGCCACTTTTTTTGTTGGTTTTAGGGTAGATTTTTTGGTTGTAGCTTTGGTGTTAGTCTTTGTCGCGCTTTTTGTTTTAGAATCCGTAGGTTTTTTGGCGATATTTTTTGTGCCCTTGACTTCATTTTTTGTTTGTGTGGTTTTTTGGGTGATTTTTTTTGTGGTCGTGGTTTTTGGTTTTTTTTGAGTTTTGGTGTTTGCCCTAGATTGTGTTGTGGATTCTGTAGAATCTTTGTCTTTTTTTGAGGTTTTCTTAATTGGCGTTTTAGATTTTTTTACTCCTATAAAAAGTGTCGAAACACCAGCACTATAAGATTTTGTAAAGCTTTTTGTAATACCTTGTTTTTTAAGTAGGCTTTCTAGTTGAGTAAGAGAGATAAATGCCCCAATGGAGTTTGGTAGGTAATTGTAGGCTTTGAAGTTTGATGAGATTATCCCACCTATGAATGGTAGCACTTTGCGTGTATAAAAATTCATCACTTGGTTTGCTATACCCTTTTGGTTGTTTTTTAAAAATTCTAAAATTACTAATACCCCATCTTTTTTTAGCACACGGGCAAATTCGCTTAACGCAGCCTCGTATTCAAGCACATTACGCAGTCCATACGCGATAGAGATAATATCAACACTTTCATCTTTAAAGGGGAGTTTTTTTGCCTCGCCTTGCAAAAATTCTATTGTTACATTATTTTTTGATTCGAGTTTTTTCTTGGCGATTGAGAGCATTTTTTCCGAGCTATCATAGGCATAAATTTTGGTGATTTTTATAGAATCTTGTTGTATTTTTTTGCCCAAAATGTCTTTAAAATATTCACGCGTTTTGTCGTTAAATCTTTTTGCCCCATCAATCCAATGGGTTATCATATCGCCACTACCACAGGCAATGTCAGCGATGATGAGGTTTTGTGATTTGATTTTTTGGTAGGCTTTTTGGCAGGCTTCCTTGCGCCATAAAATATCCACACCAAAGCTCATCGCACGATTCGCTATGTCGTAAGTAGGGGCTATGTCATCAAACATTTGTATGATTTCTTGTTGTGTTGCTTGTTTTTTCATTGTTACTCCTTGTGTAATTGATGAATGTCTTTAAACGCGAGTGCAGATTCTATACATTGCTCTAGTTGTGAGATTTGAGAGAGCACCTGCGTGCTTGCAGTGCCACCTAGACTATCTCGTGCTTGCATACTAGATTCTAAATTTAGCACTTCGCACACATTGCTTTTTATACGATTATCAATGCTTGCAATCTCTTCAAAGCGAAGTTCGCTTATATCTACGCCATTTTGTTCAGCGAGGCTTACGACTCTGCCCGTGATATGGTGAGCATCTCTAAAGGCAATGTCGCACTCACGCACAAGAAAATCAGCCAAATCAGTCGCGCTTAAATGACCGATTTTAGCCATTTTAAGCATATTTTGCGTATTGACTTCCATTGTGGCGATACATTGTTCTAAAATTTCCAAACACATATGGGCGGTTTGAATGCTATCAAAAAGTGATTCTTTGTCCTCTTGCGTATCTTTGTTGTATGCAAGTGGCAAGCCTTTCATCACTACTAAAAGATTTAAGAGATTCCCATACACACGCCCGCTTTTTCCACGCAGTAGCTCTGGGACATCGGGGTTTTTTTTCTGTGGCATTATTGAGCTTCCTGTGGAGTATTCATCACTGAGTGTGATAAATTTAAATTCACTACTACTCCATAGCACTAATTCTTCGGCAATGCGTGAAATATGCATCATAAGCATAGCGATGTCATATAATAAATCAAGTGCAAAGTCTCGCTCACTTACGCTATCCATTGCATTAAGTGTGGGAGCGAGAAATCCTAACTCTTTAGCGACAAATTCTCTGTCGTTTTTATATGGTGTGCCAGCGAGTGCTCCTGCACCAAGAGGACAAAAATTATTGCGCTTATAAGTGTCTTGCAAACGCGTTACATCGCGCATAAAGTTTGCACACCACGCAACCAAGTGGAATCCGAAGCTAATAGGTTGGGCGTGTTGGAGGTGTGTCATACCGGGCATAATGCTATGTGTGTGTGATTTAGCAAGATTAAGAAGAGTTTGCATAAGGCTAAGAATGCGTTTTTGCAAGGCGACATTAGCACGCAGTGAGTAAAGACGAAAATCAAGAGCAACTTGGTCGTTGCGACTGCGTGCGGTATGAAGTTTTTTACCACTTTCTCCAATAAGCGCACTTAAGCGAGATTCTATTGCCATATGAATGTCCTCATCGCTGTTGCTAAATGTAAATTTATCTGCTTGGATTTCCTCTGCGATAGAATCTAATCCTTGTAAAATGGCTTGGAGTTCATCTTTATGCAAGATTCCTATGCGTTGAAGCATTGTAGCGTGTGTTTTTGACCCAGCGATGTCCTCACGCCATAATTTGTAATCAAAGCCAATAGAAGCATTAAAGTCTTCTAAGAGTTTGCTTGATTGCTTGTTAAATCGCCCACCCCAAAGTTTCGCCACTAAAATAACTCCATTAAAATGGTTTCACTATGACAAGAATTGCAATGACAATAAGGCATAGTGTAGGAAATTCATTATAGAAACGAAAAAATCTTTCACCTTTTTTACAAGTGTTTTGTTTAAGGGTTTTTATAAAATATCCGCATAAAAAGTGATACGCAATAAGAAAAACAAGCACAAAAAGTTTGGCGTGAAACCAACCACCACTTTGAAAAATAGCAGGGAAATCACGCAATATAAGTGCCAATCCGCTTATAAGAGTAAGCACAAATGCAGGCATTCCAATGTATTTATATAATCGTATTTCTTGGAGCTTAACAATAGTAGTAAAATCTTTGTTATCTACATTTTGTGCGTGATATACAAAAAGTCTAGGGAGGTAAAAAAGCATAGCCATCCACGAGGTAAGCGCGATAATGTGAATTGCCTTAATCCACAAGTAATATTGCCCTAAAAATTCCATACCAATCCTTATTGTATTTTATAAAAAGCGATTATAACGAATTTTTCAATATTTCCAACGAATTTTTATCGCCAAGACAAAAAATTTTTATATCTTTATCTGTAAATTCTTTGTGAAGTGTAATACCAAGTTTTTGCGCGTGGTATTGTGCTTTTGATATGGCGTTATAAGGGATTTTTATTTCTAAGATTTCTTGTTTGAGGTAGGGAATAAGCGTGGCATTTTTGATACATTCTTGCACGCTTTGTGTGTAAGCACGCACAAGTCCGCCCACCCCAAGTTTAATCCCACCAAAATAGCGCACCACCACACAACCTATATCAATGAGATTTTCTCCACGCAAGACATTGAGGATTGGCATTCCACTGCTTCCTTTTGGCTCACCATCATCGCTAAAAGATTCTGTGAGTTGATAAGTGTTTTGTGTGTCATAAAATCGCGTTGCATTAACAAAATGCACAGCCTTTGGGTGAGAATCTCTAAGGAGTGCTAAGGATTGTTTGAATTCTGCAATAGGAAAAAGGAAACTTAAAAATTTTGAGCCCTTAATCTCAAAAACACCGCTAGATTGTGTTTTGCAAGTTTTTATCGTCTGCTCTTTAGGCATTATCACTCGCTGTGTAAAAAATACGCAGCATTTTTACCCACAAGCACCATTGTGTTTTTAGGGAGATTCCCATAATCTGCTTCTGGTGCTTTGTAGTTTAGTTCGCGTTGTTTGTATTTATCAAGGCTTGTTAGTTCAAATTTTCCCTCAATAGTGCGTAAAAACTCAAATTCAAACACCATAGCCCTTTGTCTATCGCAAATCTTTCTAATGGCTGAATGGTTGCTAATCGTAATGATATGTTGTTTGATTTCAAAATTCGCTGTGTAGCTGTTACACCCTGTATTGCCTAAAACCCGCCTTTGCTCAATGTTGAAAACTAAAGTCGCTCCCTCGACAGCTTGGGTGAATTTTTGTCTAGATTCTACGCCAAGCACCACCCAATCTTTATCTTTTAGATTTACATTAAGACGCAATCGTTCAATATCTGTGCAAGCGGTAAAAAGACTAAATATTATAGTGTAAAAAATAAGAAAGGTTTTATTCATTCTTGCTACTCCTTAAAATCTTTAGTATTGTAATGCTTAAAAGCATACAAATTGTAAATTTGGTTGTTTTACGCAAAATTATGTTAGTTTGATAAATAATCTTTGCCAAGCCACATTTTTGCACTTGCTTTAAGCGCACCTACATCATCACTAGCGTGGAAGCTAAGAGATTTTAGAATCTTATTTGATTGCAGGTTATAAGTGTTTTGGATATACTCCACAATCGCCTCTCCACTATGGATAAGAAGCGTTTGATTCCCAAAAAATTCTTGCAAACTCTGCGCGATAAGTGGAAAATGCGTGCAACCCAAAATCAATGCCTCTGGGCTTTGAATGTGAGCAAAATAATGCTTAAAGAGGGCGAGCAGAGGCTCACCGCTAAAGATTCCCTCTTCGACAAATGGCACAAAAAGTCCTGTGGCAAGACTCTTTATATTGTTAAATCCTTTTTGTTTAAGTTTTTTTTCATAGAGGTTTGAGCGAATGGTGGCTTTCGTGCCAATGACAAGGATTTGAGAATCTTTTGATTTAAGTTTGTTTTGTGTGGCGATTACACCGGGCGTTATCACCCCTACGACAGGGAAATTTGCACTTGCTTTAAGAGAATCTAGCGCATACGCACTCGCTGTGTTGCACGCGACAATAAGCATATCGACATTGTGTGAGGAAAAAAACTCTAGGGCTTGAAGTGAGAATCGAATGATAGTTTGTCTATCTTTAGTCCCATAAGGCACGCGCGCAGTATCGCCATAATAGACAACAGATTCAAAAAGCCTTGCCTCAAGTAGGCTTTTTAGCACACTTAAGCCACCAACACCACTATCAAAAACCCCAATTTTCATTTTCACACTCTGCGTTATTCTTGTGAGTTCATTGCACTTAGAAATTCTTGATTGTCTTTGGTTTGCTTCATTTTAGAGTAAATAAAACTCAACGCCTCCACATCGTCCATTGAGTGCATTACATTGCGCAACGCCCAAACTTTACTTAAGTTATCCTTGCCAAGCAAAAGTTCATCTTTTCGTGTCCCGCTTTTTAAAATATCAAAAGCTGGGTAGATTCTGCGTTCAGCGATAGCGCGTGCAAGCACAATTTCACTATTGCCCGTGCCCTTAAACTCCTCAAAAATCACTTCGTCCATTCTGCTCCCTGTCTCAATGAGTGCTGTGGCGATAATAGTCAAACTTCCGCCTTGCTCGATATTACGCGCCGCACCAAAAAATCGCTTAGGCTTATGTAAGGCATTGGCATCAACACCACCACTTAACACCTTGCCACTTGATGGTGTCGCGGCATTATACGCGCGCGCTAATCTTGTGATAGAATCTAGCAAGATAACGACATCTTTACCCATTTCAACCTGTCGCTTTGCTCCTTCGATGACAAGTTCAGCCACACGAATGTGGTTTGTCGCTGGGAGGTCAAAGGTTGAGCTAAACACTTGTCCCTTTACACTGCGCTCCATATCTGTTACTTCCTCTGGTCGCTCATCGACAAGAAGCACCATTAGTTCGACATCTGGGTGATTTTGCGCGATTCCGTGTGCAAGTTCTTTCATTAACTCTGTTTTTCCCGTGCGTGGAGGGGCGACTATAAGTGCGCGTTGTCCCTTGCCAATGGGGCTAAATAAGTCAAGCATTCGCCCTGTAATGCCTTGTGATTGGTATTCGAGTTTGAGTTGTTCAATAGGAAAAAGTGGCGTGAGGTTGTCAAAAAGTGGGCGGTTTTTAATTTCATCAAGTGAAATGAAATTAACCGCTTCGATTTTTAAGAGTGCGTAATATCGTTCTTGGTCCTTTGGTGGGCGCACTTGTCCCATTACAATGTCCCCATTCCTCAATGCAAAACGGCGGATTTGACTTTGAGATACATAAGTGTCATTTTGGCTATTGCTAAAACTCTTATCTGATGAGCGCAAAAATCCGTGCCCCTCTGACATAATCTCTAACACACCCTCAAAAAGAATGTATCCACCTTGTGAAACCTGTGTCTTTAGAATCTCAAAAATCAAATCTTGGCGTAAAAATTCCTGTGGATTCTCTACACCAAGACTTGTGGCAATATCGATAAGTTTGGGGAGTGTCTTGCCTTTTAAATCTTCGATTTTGTAACCCTCAACGGGCGTATGTGTGCGAGTTTTTGTCTCTGCCATAATTATTCCTTAATTTTGGAGTTGCGTTTTGAAAAACTTAAAAGCTTTGCTGGCTATGTTGAAGTTCTTGCAAGAAAAGTGGGATTGTATATAACCTTTCCTTAAAGTTAGCTAAAGCAAGGGCATTATAATATAAAATTATGGAATTTTGGTGTTTTTGTGATGATTTTTAATAAGAAGTCTAATGCGTTCAAATGTATCAAAAAGGACGCAGTCCTGCTCACAATGGTTAATGAAATCACCTTTGGCGTATTCATTGTATGGAATCTTAGTGGTATTTTGATTGTGTGTAGAAGTGTGTGTTTGATTGTGTGTGAAGTTTCTAGGGATATATGCCTTTATGGAATCCATCTTGCATAGCGTAGGAAATTTTTGTGGATTGTCCTTTATGCTTTGTAAGAGTTGCTTGCCGATATAGTTTATCTCTTGGCATAGACTTGGGTGTGTAACGGCAAAAAAAATCGTGCGCTCCTTATGATAAATATATGCAATGCGTTCTTTTAACGCTGGCGTGAGATATGCTGCTTTAAAGAGATTGATTTCATCTTTTATGCGCAGTGGCGCGTAAGATTTTTGTAATTTTAATAAGGATATGATATGTTGAGAATTTTTCATTTGGTAATGGTAGCATATTTAGCGATACTTTTGAGTGCTTGTGGGTATAAAAGCGCGCCATTTTATACAGGCGATACACACAATCAAAGCACACAAAGCAAGGAGCAACAAAATAGTGATTCTACTTCTTCACACTCAAAGAGCATTCAAAGCATTGATAGCAAAGTCGTTACGGGAGGGGAGGGCGAGTAAAACATAATCCTTGTTAAATCTTAAGGAGCGCAAATATAAATAATTGTAAGCAAAGTGATAAAAACTTTGACACTTTGGCTTGACTTTTTGTAGTGAATCCTATATAATCGCTAGCTTTTTATTTGGTTTTGCTAAAAAGCAATTCTTTTTTGCATAAATTTTTGGAAATTGGGGTATCGCCAAGCGGTAAGGCACCTGGTTTTGGTCCAGGCATTCCGAGGTTCGAATCCTTGTACCCCAGCCATTTGTCGCGGGGTAGAGCAGTCCGGTAGCTCGTTGGGCTCATAACCCAAAGGTCGGTGGTTCAAATCCATCCTCCGCAACCAAATCAATTTTAATAAATCAAACGATAAAAAACCTCAAGTTGTTTATTATTGTTAAAGAGTTGGAGGACATAAAGAAATGGAAACAGCACAAATACTACAAAAACTTAAATCAAAGAAGGTTATAGCGGTTGGTGTCGCTACAATAGTTGTCATTGCCTTATATCTTGCTCAGGTGTTTTATATGGGTGGGGTAAATCAGAGGTTTTATGAAAATACGCAAAAGACAGCTAAAGAGGTCATTGGTGAGCTAGCAAAAATAGATGAGGCATATGGACATTTTTCAATCGCAAATGAAACTTTTGAGCGAGGATTTTTTAGCTCAGAGGCAAGTTTTGATATACTTCTTGATGCTGCTGGTCTTGTTGGTGGAGGTGTTGGCGAAATTCCTCCAATAACCGTGAAAATAGAGCTAAAAAATAATATTTTTAGCTCACAAAATTACACAGCAAGGCTTGAAAATCCATTCCACGAGATGCTCTCAATGCTTGCTAGTGCATCTGGGATAACGGTTAATATGGATAAAAATCTCATTGTGGCAAAGGCGAATATTTCTTTGTTTGGTGGGGCATCATTAGAGATGAGAATCAATGATATAACACTTAAGGCAAGTGATAATGAGCTTATGGAGTTTAAGGATTTTGTTACAATGTTTAAGATTGATGGTGATGGCAAACTTACTTCTAGCTCTTTACACTTTGGAGGGTTTGAGATTAGAAATAAAAACGAAGCATATTATATGAAAGAAGTAGTTTCTAATACGAAGTTTAATGAACCCGTTGATTTCTTTGGTGCGATTGGATTTAAACTTGTGGATTATGACTCGCACACGAGCATCAAAAGTATGGGATTTAAGGATTTTGGCAATGGCGTGGAGATTCTTGAAACGACATTTGACATAAAAGCTCAAGCAAGTGATGATAAAAATTCTTCAAATAGTGGAGAGAGCGAGACATTTAATTTCAACACAACTACAAAAATTAAGAATCTTAACAGAAATGAAAATGACAGCAAGATAGCACTTAATGATATAAACGCACAAATACTCATCAAAGAGATTCCTGTGAAGGTTTATTATCAGTTACTTGTTGCAATGTATGATACAAAAGAAATATTGGCTATGTTGGACAATGCAAGCAGTCAAATGGAGATTAGTGATATAAGTTTCCGCAAAGACAACAATGATTTCAAAGCTAATGGCTTTATAAAGAAAATCAAAGGTGATGCAGAAGTGGAAGTGAATCTTTTACTTACAAGCAATGTGCATTTTAGCGAGCTTTTACCTGGATTTCTTGCTGATATAGAATTGATACAAAACAATGAGGGTAGGTATGTATTAGAGATTGTAGGTATGGGAGAGGATATGCGCTTTAATGGTAAAAGCTTTGTAGAATTTGCTGGGATTGATGATGGGCTTATTGATGATGAACAACCTGAACATATTGAAGCGATTGAGTTGCCTGAGGACACACAAATACCAGATGAAATAAATCCAACGCAACCACTCCGCAATCCTTAAGAATTTTTGTTGTATTTGTGTAAATGCAACCTAACTTCACAGATTAAATATACAATATATAAAATTAGCGATTTCCGTTGCCATAGAGGTTAATAGGGAATCGTTAATTTAATGTGTTACTATTCTAAACGCTATATTTTATTAGATACATATTTTCTTGTTGAAATATGTAATTTTTGTATGATTTTTTGTTATTATCCACACAAAGGGTAAAGAATTTATACCTAAAGCACAACAAATGGTGGATAAAATGCAACAAGAAATTTACCAAGACAATGTCTATCAACCTATCTTAGATTTAGATATATACGCAGATTCTCAAGTAGCACTGCTTAATGAGGTTAATGAAATTCGTCTTGATTACACTCCATTTGAGAATCATAGAAGCATTTTCCTTGAACCTAAAGTTGCCATTATCGGTGTGGGTGAGGGCGTGCAAAACTTCATTTCTATCTTGCAAAGCACAAATACACAAGACATTACTTGGGAGATTACACATATTGAGCCACAGGATTTTATGGGTGCAAATGGTAATCTTGGGAATTTTACCATTTTGCGCGCGCAAGATTCTCTTAAATCTACCCCATTGTGTGTGTCTCAAGTGATATTTTTTACGAAGTTTGATAATGTCGCGCGCATTAAGGGCGTGCATTTTGTCAATGAATATGCAAATCCAACTGAACTCATCAACGCGCTAACAAACTTTGTGGGTGCATACTCCTACGAAGTCCCACTAAACCTTAATCCCAATCTTTGTGATTTTCATCATCGCCGTGCTAAAGCAGATGGTAGCGGATATTGTGCTGCGTGTGTGGGGGTGTGCCAAACTTATGGAATCTACAAAGATGAGAGAAAAATGGAGATTAACCTAAATCCGCTTGATTGTGTGGCGTGTGGCGAATGTGTGAGTGTCTGCCCCACAGGAGCACTCTCCCGCATAACTGAAAGTTTAGAATCGCTTACCTTACAAGCACGAATGTATAATGGTTATATACCGCTTGTGCTACAAGATTCTTGTATGAGTGAAGTGGCGGATGTTTTAAGAGATTTTAAGGGGAGCAAGGTATTACCATTTGTTGTTGCGCAACCCCATATTTTAAATGAGGTTATTTGTCTAAGTCTTATCCAAGAGAGTGGCTCTAGAGTGCTACTTTATGGTGATTTTACTCCAAGCAATATGCAAGCCATAGAGGGCATAAATGAAATCACGCGCTGTATTTTTGGCTTTGATACGCTTTTTGTAGCGAGCAACGCACAAGAGTTGCGCAATACAATAAATACAATCAAATCTTTAGAATCTCACACACACAATCTCGCCTATCTCTACACTCCAAATGCCGATGAGAGTGCCAAAGAAGTCCTATCAGCGCGTCTTTATGCGTGGGTTAGAGGCGGGAGTTTTGGCAGTGTGGGTGTGCGCTCGAGTGCGAATATCAAAGTGGATTCTCATAAATGCACGCTATGTCTCTCTTGTGTAGAAGCGTGCAATACAAAGGCACTCATCAATAATAATGCAAGTTTTGAGTTGCTTTTTAAACATAGTCTTTGCACGGATTGTGGATATTGCGCTGATGCGTGTGCTGAGAAAGTCATCACTATAGAATCTCGCACTTTGCACTTAGAGGCTCAGAGCTTTGAATATGTGCAAAAGGCGTATGATGAGCCATTTAAATGTGTAGAATGTGGGAAAATCTTTGCCACTACCAAATCTATCGCAAAGATTAAGGGCATTCTTGCAAGTAGCTTTAGCGGCGATGATATAAAAATGAAAAGTATTGAGTGTTGTGCGGATTGCAAGGTAAAAATCATCTTTGGTCCCAAAGGAAACTCATAGCAAGGAAATAAAATGGAAAATTTGCATTTTACTGACAAAAATACAAAAGATTTTAACCCTGCGTTGCAAAATTCCCTATTACAAGATGACGCCCAAAAAATAGATTCTAAGTGTGATACTTCATTTCACCATAGAGAATCTAAGAGTGCTACCACACAAAGCCAAGAGGCGATAAACTCTGCTCGTGCGCTGTATTATGACTTCTTTGCAGGATTTTTTCTTTATGAGCTTATTGCAAAGCGGTTTGAGCTTTTTAACAAGCAAATTGAAGTGCTTTCTCAAGCTCCACTTAGTGATGAGGATTTGCAAAGTTTTGTAATGCTAAAAAATCACCTCTCAAATACCACTGCACAAGAAATAGCAAGGGAATACAGCGTGGCATTTAATATCCCATTCAACACAGGCAAAACCCCGCCATTAGTCAAGGGTCAAAAAGCCCGTTCATTTGGGAATCCACAAACTTTTCTTTATCTTTCGCATTATGTTGAGGGTTGTTTAAATGGCGAGAGTTTAGTAAAGGCAAAAATGCTCACCAAAAAAACAACTTTTCGCCTAAACGAAGAATTTAAAGAGAGCGAAGAGCATTTTGGATTTTTGTTAATGCTTATGCGCCATTTGCTTCAAGATTCTCAAAATACCCAAGCAAATGAAATATTTAAAGAATGTCTTAAGCCAATGGCGATGCCAATCGCACTTTCATTGCAAAAGCGAGATGATTTGCCTTGCTTTAGCCTTGTTGGCGCATTGTTAAAAAATTTCATCACAATGGAGGAGCATATCAACGGATAATTCAATATTAGCATTTGTTTAATGCCTTTATGCAAGTCTTAGCCCAAAGATTTGCATAGGGGTATTAACCCCCCTAAATCCACACTTAAGGAGTCGCGATGGCACAAGAGCAAAATGAGGTTCAATCTTCTGGTGAAATTGAATCAAGACGAGGCTTTGTTAAGGTTGCAGCGTTAGGTGGCGTTGGCTTGGCAGTTGGCTCGTTGGTTAGCGGTTGTTCAAAGGGAATTGAACAAAAAGAGGTTATTAAGGGGACAAGCAAGAAGCAAGAAGTCCTCCATAGAAGCGATACGAAGTATTGGCAGGAATATCTTGCTGTTGCGAAGTAGGCTTTGATAAGCAAAATAACAACAAAAGGAGTAAGAAATGAGTAACACAAATACGCGTTCAAACGCACGCCGTTCATTTCTTAAGCTCTCTGCGCTAGCGGGTGTCGCTGGAGTGAGTGGAGCGTTTGGAAGTGATAGCGAGCGTGTGATACGCAAGGCAAGTGAAGGCGAGCTAAAGGAAATGTTCCCCGAAGCAAAGCGTGTGAAAACAATATGCACACACTGCTCTGTGGGCTGTGGAATCATTGCAGAAGTCCAAGATGGTGTATGGGTGCGCCAAGAAGTAGCACAAGACCACCCAATCTCACAGGGCGGACACTGCTGTAAAGGTGCAGACTTGATTGATAGGGCGAGAAGCGAGACAAGATTGCGCTATCCATTACACAAAGTCAATGGCGAATGGCAACGCACAGATTGGGATAGTGCTATGGATAAAATTTCAAAGCAACTTCTCCAGATTCGAGAGGAGAGCGGACCTGATGCTGTTATGTGGATAGGAAGTGCGAAACTCTCAAATGAGCAGTGCTATTATTTGCGTAAATTTTCAGCATTTTTTGGGACTAATAACTTAGACCATTGTAACCGCGTTTGACATTCACCTACAGTCGCCGGTGTGGCGAATACATTTGGATATGGTGGAATGTCAAACCATATTGGTGATATGATGTTTTCAAAATACATTCTTATCATCGGGGCAAACCCAGCGGTAAATCACCCTGTATCAATGGTGCATATTTTGCGTGCTAAAGAGCGTGGAGCAAAGCTTGTTTGCATTGACCCGCATTTTAGCAAGACTGCAGCGAAATCTGATGAGTTCCATAGAATCCGAAGCGGGACAGATATTGCATTTGTGTATGGATTGTTGCATGTTATCATTAAAGAAAGACTTTATGATGAGCAATACCTTAAAGAGCGCGTTTATGGATATGAATCTATTATGAAAGAAGCAGAGAAATTCACTCCACAAGAAGTGAGTGATATTACAGGTATCCCAGCAGATTCTATCATTCACATTGCACGCGATATGGCGAGTGCCAAACCAGCGGCTGCAATTTGGAATCAAGGATTGACACAACACACAGTTGGGACATCAAATACGCGTATTGTGCCAATTTTACAAATGTTTTTAGGCAATATGGGTAAAAATGGCGGTGGCGTGAATATCTTGCGCGGGCACGATAATGTGCAAGGAAGCTCGGATATGGCAGCAAACCCTGATGTTTTGCCTGGTTATTACAACCTTTCAGAAACCTCTTGGAGACATTTTGCTAAGCATTGGCGTGTAGATTATGAGTGGCTTTTAGGTCGTTATAAAAGCAAGGAAATGATGGAAGCGGGTGGCTTTGCGCACTCTACTTGGAAATTTGGCGTGCTTAATCCTGAAAATGCTGAAAATAATGGTGGCACAATGCTTCGCGCATTAGTCGTAATCGGCACGGGTATGACAACTGTGAATCTCCTTGATTTGCAACGACAAGCGATGAACAAATTAGAGCTTGTAGTGTTTATCGACCCGTATGTTAATGACTTGGCGATTTATTGCGAAAAGGATAACAATCTCTACTTGCTCCCAGCAGCAAGCCAAATGGAGACTAGCGGTAGCCTAGCAGCAACTAATCGTAGCTATCAATGGAGAAGCAAGGTTATGGAGCCAATGTATGAGTGCCGAACAGACCACGACATTCTCTTTGATTTTGCGAAAAGAATGGGCTTCTTAGAGGAATTCCAGCGAAGTCTTTATGAGATTGCTAAATCTAAAGGGCGAGATGAATTTGTGTGGCCTGAAGATGCGACTACTGAATATACACAGAGCATACGAAGCATTGGTTTGCAAGGAATGAGCCCAGAGCGATTAAAAGCACATCAAGAGAATTGGCATATGTTTGATAAAGTAACACTCAGAGGAACAGGACCATTTAAAAACGAATACTATGGACTTCCTTGGCCTTGCTGGAGTGATAAGCACCCCGGAACTCCTGTATTCTACGATGACACTAAGCCTGTAATGGAAGGCGGAATGGGATTCCGTGTGAATTGGGGAGTGGAAAGCCCTGATGGAAAGTCTATGCTTTCTACTAGAAGCCTGCCAGATTCTAAAATTGCTGGACACGCTCCTATAAGTGCAGCAAATGCAGAATCTTTAGGACTTAAACTCACCGAAGAGGAGAAAAGACAAGTTGAGGGACAAACTTATGCGATAGGATTTGGTAACAATATCCTAGCGGAAAAGGCATTAGAGGCTGGACTTTGCCCTTATGGTAATGGTAGGGCGCGTATGGTGGTGTGGAATTGGTTTGATAAGATTCCATTGCATAGAGAGCCTTTACACACTGTGCGCCCAGACTTGCTTGAGAAGTATCCAAGTTTCCCTGATAGAAAGAATCTCTATCGTGCAAATATGGAATATCGCTCAAGACAAATGGAAAGAGAATGGACAAAAGAATATCCTGTCAATATGCTTAGCGGGCGATTAGTCGCACATATGGGGACAGGCACAGAGACAAGAAGTGCAAAATACTTGGCTGAAGTGTATGGTGAAATGTTTGTGGAAATCCACCCAAATAAAGCCGCTGAACTTAACATTAAAGACGGCGATATGGTGTGGTTGCACGGCACAATGGGCACAAAAATGCTCACAAAAGCCAAAATTAGCCAACGCGTGGATTACAATAGTGTGTGGTTACCACAAAACTTCTCTGGTATGGACCAAGGAGAAAATTTGCTAAGCAAGTATCCAGCGGGCACAGAACCTTACGCCATTGGAGAATCTGCGAATATGATTTCAAGCTATGGTATTGATTACAACTCAGGTTGCCCAGAGACAAAATGCGGACTTTGCCGCATAGAAAAAGCATAAGGGGGATAAAATGAGTAACACAACAGCAGTTAATGGATTTAATGAACCCGGACACGCTCGCATTAAGTTTTACTGCGATGATTCTCGCTGTATTGATTGCCACGGCTGTGATGTCGCTTGTAAGGAAGCGCACCACTTGCCTGTGGGAATGAACCGCAGACGCGTAGTTACACTTAATGACGGAGTTGTAGGAGCTGAGAAGTCAATCTCTATTGCTTGTATGCACTGCGCAGATGCACCTTGCTCAAAGGTTTGTCCTGTGGATTGCTTTTATATCCGTGCTGATGGCATTGTCTTGCACGACAAAAAGACTTGTATTGGCTGTGGCTACTGCCTCTATGCCTGTCCTTTTGGCGCACCACAATTCCCAAAAAGTGATGTCTTTGGCTCACGCGGCTCAATGGATAAATGCACATTCTGTGCTGGCGGACCTGAAGAGACACATAGCGAGGAAGAATGGCGTTTATATGGACAAAACAGAATCGCAGAAGGTAAAGTGCCTGCTTGCGCGGCAATGTGCTCTACTAAAGCATTGCTTGCTGGTGGTAGTGATGATGTGAGTGCCATTATTCGCTTAAGAAGCCTTACAAAAGGAGAGGGCGAGCCTAAGATTCCATATACTTGGGAAAAAGCGTATGGTAGCTGATAAGGGGGCGAGTATGAAAGCAATAGTTTGGTTACTAGCGATAACGCTTTTTTCGAGCTCTTTATTTAGTGCTACTGATGGGAAGAATTATGTCGACCCATCGCATATTGGCACACACGATGAAGAAGTGGATTTGGGCTATAACAAGGACATTTATGGCACGAAGCAAATTGAGGCGATTAAAAATTGGGGGCTTAACACCAAGACTTCTGGCGTAGTGCTCGGCACAGCAGTGCCCGGTGATGGTGGGAGTATCGAGCCTGCGACAATGGGGAAACCTATTGAGGGGATTCGCGGTTGGAATGGCTTGGGCGAAATCTTTACTATCTTGCAAGGTGGATATTTTGCCGCGATTTTCCTCCTTATCGTGCTTTTTGTGCCATTGGCATTTTTTGGACATTATAAAATCATCGGTGCGCGTAAATACAATCACGCTAGCAAGCTAAAAGTATTTAGCAAATATAATATTTTCGTGCATTGGTTTGCCGCAGTGCCTTTTGTGCTTATTTGCATTACGGGACTTATGATGGTTTTTGGTGATAAACTTGGTGGAGGCGGGCTTATCCGCTTTGCGCGTGATTTGCACGGATTATCTACGATTGTGTTTGCGATTTTTGGCACACTAATGTTTTTAATGTGGGTAAAAGATTGCTTTCCTAAAAGTTATGATATTAAGTGGCTAATGATAATGGGTGGTTACCTTGATAAGGTAAATAAAATAATCCCAGCACACAAGTTTAACGCAGGACAAAAAATGTGGTTTTGGGTGGCTACGCTTGGTGGAGCAGTAATGGTCTTTACAGGAGCAGTAATGTTTTTCCAAAACACAGATATTAACACATTGCGCCTTATGGCTCTTATTCACAATGTTGTTGGTTTCTTGGTGGTGGCGTTACTTATCACGCATATTTATATGGCTGCCTTTGCGATTGAAGGTGCTATGGAATCTATCATCAATGGAAATATGGGCGAAGAGGAAGTCTCAATGCTTCATAGCTTTTATTATGAGGATTTAAAAAAGAGCGGTAAGCTCGATTCTATGCGAGTGAGCGGACATCACTAATTTTATGCAAGCCTTAGGGCTTGCATAGATTCTTACAAAACACACAATTTTACTTCATCATACATAAAGACTTCTCTATAAAAGTTTGTTTTATCATTCTAAAAATCTTTCATCACAAAAACTTCCTGTGTGTAAATTACTAAAAGCATTCTTCAGGGATTTGAAAAGTTCGGCATTTTGAGATTCTAATTGAGCCAAAAATTGCTTGGTGTTTTCGCGTGCAAAAGGTCGTTTATCCTCAGGCAACCAATTTATCGGGCAATTACAATCAGGTGCTATATAGATATTATTATGCGTGATAAAGTCCTTAATCGCTCTCTCGCGCAAAAAAATGAGCGGACGGATTACACGCAAGCCATTTTGTGCGGTATAAATCGGTGGCATTGAGCGCAGTGCGCCATTGTAGCTTAGATTCATAAAAAAGCTCTCCACAGCATCATCGAAGTGATGTGCTAGAGCGAGTTTATTGAATCCTCCCTCTAGTGCTTTTGTGTAAAGTGCGCCCCGCCTCATACGCGAGCAAAAGCTACAATATACCGTGCCACCGCGTTTATGTTCCTCTAAAATTTTGTAAATATCTGTGCGATAAAGTTCATAGGGAATCTGCAATTTCTCGCAATACTCAAAAATATACTCATACTCGCCTCCGCGCCCATAATCAACCGTGAGTGCCTTAAACTCAAAGTTAAAAGGCGCGTGCTTTTGCATATAGGCTAAAATGGTGGCAAGTAGGATAGAATCTTTCCCCCCACTTAACCCCAAAAGCACTCTATCCCCATCTGCAATGAGTTTGTATTGCGCATTTGTTTTGCCCACAAGGCGTAAGATTTTTTTACTGATTTGGGGCGTGGCGCATTGTGATTTTTGACTGTGTGTGGTAGATTCTAAATGTGGTGTATCAAGCATTATATTCCTTGTTTTGTTTAGTATTTCTCAATGCTAACAAATTTTTTTACTTTTGATGACAAAAAGCGTGAAGTTTTGGAATATATGAATTTAAAATAAACACATTTAAGTAAAAATTTATGATATTTAAGATACACTCGCCGTGTAAAAAAATATAAGGAGTTAGCAATGGATACTATAAACACAAGTTTCATAATGCTATGCTCACTTTTAGTCTTGCTGATGACGCCTGCGCTGGCGATGTTTTATTCTGGTATGGTGGGGACTAAAAACACCCTAAATACCATAATGAACGGCTTTATCGTCTTTGGCGTGATTACTTTGCAGTGGATTATTGTGGGCTTTAGTTTAAGTTTTAGCGGGGATAATGCTGGCATTATCGGGAATGTTGAGAATTTCGCCCTTGCTGGGATTAGCGGATTTAATGATGATGGCGTGCCACATATCCTTTTTATGCTCTTTCAAATGATGTTTGCGCTTATCGCTTCAGCGATTATCACAGGCTCGCTTGTTGGGCGCATTAAGCTTGGCGTGCTGGTGGTGTTTTTGCTGATTTGGAGCACGGTGGTATATGACGCGCTCGCGCATATGATTTGGGGTGGCGGATTTTTAGAATCTCGAGGGAGTTTAGATTTCGCAGGTGGCGGAGTCGTGCATATTAGCTCTGGTGTGGCTGGGCTTGTGGGCGCGCTCCTCGTGGGTGCGCGTAAAACCCCCGCTTCGACAAGCGGTGCGCATTCTGTGCCTTATGCGTTTTTGGGCGCGATTTTGCTCTTTATCGGCTGGCTAGGGTTTAACGCAGGTAGTGCGGGCGCGGTAAATGACATCGCGGTAAATGCCTTTATTGTAACGATTATTTCAGCGGCAAGCGGATTTTTAATCTGGGTGCTACTTGAATGGATAAAGCACAAAAAGCCAACGGTGCTAGGTGGCTTAAGCGGTCTTGTGGCAGGGCTTGTGGGCATTACCCCGGGAGCTGGGTTTGTAGGGATTTGGTCAAGCGTGCTAATCGGTATGATAAGCGCGCTGGTGTGCTACTTTGGGCTATTTTATATCAAATACAAACTCAAATGGGACGATAGCCTTGATGCGTTTTCACTGCACGGCATCGGGGGAATCTGGGGTGGTATCGCCGTAGGGCTATTTGCTTCTGGTGCGGTAAATCCTGACATAATCGCAGATGGTGCTTTGGGCGAGGGCTTACTGATTAGTGGCTCTTTTGCGCTATTGTTGGAGCAGATTTTTGCCATTGTGGTGTGCGCTGGGCTCTCTGCAGTGGTAAGCGTGATAATTTTTAAGATAATCGCGCTTTTTACGGATTTGCGCGTCAAAGAGGAAATCGAGGAAAAGGGCTTAGACATTCACTTACACGGCGAAGAAGCGTATAGAATGTAATTTTGTAAAATAGAGTTTTGATACTATGTTTTAACAAGCCGACTTTAGAATCTCTAATGCTTTTTAGACTGATTATAAAAGTCTAAAAAGCACCCACTCTACTTCCAAAAAACAACAAATAGCACTTAATGTGTGGCTGTGATGCCTAATCGTTTTTTCTCATCTTCAGGCATTTTTTCGGTAAGTTTTTTAAACTCGTTATTCACTGCCGTGCGATATTCTCGGTATTTTTTCATAGTCCAAGAACCTATGGCTTTATCTTGAGCTTTTGTAAGCTTTTCTTGGAATGTCTTTTTGCTTGCTGGGTCAAGGAAAGCTGTAATTTTGTGAATCTCTAAGCGCAACTCAGCAGCCTCAGTAGCCGAAAGCGAACCATATTTAGCTTGCTTTGCAAGAGCGTCATTTTGTCGTTTTTTATCATACTCTTTATTGACGCTTTCTCTGTAATTTCTCCATTTGTTTACACTCCAAGATTCCGTAGCTTTGTCATAATTCCCACGCATTTTATCCATAAAGGATTTTTTCTCATTGCCTTGTAGTTTATCTGCACGGCGCATTAACTCCAAACGCAAATCTGCTGTATCACTCACACTCATACTGCCGTATTGGGCATAGAGATTGAGTAACTCCTCATTGCTTTTGCCACTAAAGTCTGCTGCAAATGCAGTGATTGCAAAAGATAGCAATGCACTTGCAGCGAGCATTTTTTTTGTATTTATCATCTTAACTCCTTGTTTTATCTTACTAAAGTCGGCTTGTTAAAAAATAGTTATTCGACAACTTTATACTATTTAAAATCCCATCTTCACCTCCGCATAGTAGTTTCTCCCCTCGCCAGCGAGGTAATAGCGACCATTTGCCTGATAGGCGACATAAAAAGTATCATACACATTACGCACACCAGCACTTAAGCCCAAACTTTTGTATTTATAAGACAATCCCATATCGCCAAGTGTGTATCCGCCCTCATTCATTATTTCATAAGCAGAATCTCTCATTTGTGAAGTGTAGCTGTGATTAGCAAAGATATTTAGCGCGTGATTTCCTCTTTTTAGTGCTGCAATATTTACAAGCACACTAGCCTTTAAATGTGGGACATACGGAATGCTTTGATTTTGTTTGTTAAGCTCACTCGCGCTTGAGCCCCCTGCATTTTCTCGCCCTTTAATGACATTTGATTGATTAAAGTTTATGGATTCTTGGAGAGTGAGAATCTTGCTAAAAAGATATTGTTTTGCACTAAACTCCGCTCCAACCCTTTGCGTTTCTCCTAAATTATAGTAATTATAGGCGTAAGTTTCTGGGATATAGCGGATTTCATTAAAACTATGCGTGTAATAGAGTGCCAAAGACCAAGTGGAGCTAGCAAATTCATCTCTCCAGCCAATTTCGGTGGTTATGTATTGCTCAGGGCGCAGGTTTGTGCTTCTAAATTCGCGGTTTATGGTTGTTTGTCCTCCACTACTTGTTTGCCCTGTTTCTACGACATTAGTGATTTGCGCGATAGTGGGATTGATAAACCCTAGCTCGCCTTTTACATATACAATCCCAGAATCACTATAATGCACACTTGGAGTAACTTCAGCCGCGTAATTAAATTTCCATTCGCCTTGACCTCCCTCCTCAATTTCAAAAGAAGCAACGGTTGGGTGTCCGCCAGCTCCTGTCCCTGCTACGCGGTTAGTCATACCGCGTCTTTTGACGCTATAATACAATCCCTCACCGCGCAATCCTGTGGTAAGTCCAAAAAGATTCCAACGCATAGAATCTAAAGCATACAATGCACCAGCGTATTTGTATCCCTTGCGTCTGTCTCTATATCCACTAGAGCTTGGGAGACGGATTGCTTCGCTATATTCTAAACTATTATCTAACCCCAAAAGTAGCGTATTGTTATCAGTGGTGCGTTTGAGTTTTATATTAACCCCGCCGTTGTGGTTAAGGTTGGTCCCTGAAGTGTTGGCATAAGTAGTATTTGGGACACTTTCAGTATCTGCGGTAATGCTTGTTGGGAATGAAAAATCACTAAACGCATAGAATCCTAACGCCTCAAATCGCCAATTTTCACTTGTATCGTTGGTGTATTTTAATGAGGCTTGAGCTAAATCTTGTTTGGCGTATCCAACTGAAGTTGCGAGATTGCCTGTGGGTAAGTCATAGCGCGATTGTTTCATTTGCTCTAAAGTTTTGCCCTGCTTGTCTTGGTAGCCTAAAAAGTAGGAGTGATGGCGTGTGTAACTCGCAGAAAAATCAAGCCGTTCGTGCTCGCTTTTGTCATAACTATTGCCAATGGAAAAATACGCATCTTTGGTGTATTCGCCTTTGCGTAAGCCATTTTTATACATATAGCTTGCTGAGACATTTAAAAAGTTTTTCTCATTAAGATTATATCCCGTGCCTACACTCGCTTTAGCAGTTCCGCGCGGTTTAGACATTGGCGCATTTGATGGGATATACTCATATATTGAGCCTGTTAAAGAGAATCGCGTGAAATTTTGGCTTGGCTTTTTGGTTACGATATTAACCACTCCACCGCGTGTGCCACTACCATAGACCACAGAGCCACCACCGGGCAAGATTTCAATAGATTCTATATCATTGACATCAATGAGGTCAAAAGGCGTGTTTCCTCCCATTCTCAGTCCGTGTCCTGTCGCGCCAAATCCCGTTTGGTTTGGATTGATTGAGACGCCATTGACAAGCACTTTTACCGCTTTCATAGAATCCATTCCCTGTCCTCGTATGTCAATTTGCTTTTGTCCATTGGGTCCGGGATTAAAGGTTATGGCGGGTTGGTGTTCTAAGGCTTGCTCGAGGTTTGTATAACCTTTGTCTTGCAAATCTTGCTTGTCAATGACAATGACATTGCGCTGTGCGTTCTCTGGCAAATCAAGTTCTTTATCCGCAGTGGCTGTTACTTTGTCAAGTTTGACTTGTTGCATTTGTTCGTCTTTAGAATCTTTAGAATCTTTGTCGTTGTTGGTAATATCATTTGGTTGTTGCGCTAGGAGCACACTTCCTCCCAAAATAAGGATAAATGCAAGCGCAGAACTTACTTTAGAGTTTAGCTTTTGTGTATTCTTGCTTAACTTTGCGTTAAAAATTTCGCCTATTTGTGCTCGTCTTTGTATTCTTTGCTTGTGGAGATTCTCTAGTTTGGTTGATTTTTGTTCTATCATAGTAAATCCTTTAAAATTAAAATTGTAAGAAGCGTTATAAATTAAAAAACCTTAATTTTTACTTAAAATAAGACTTTTTATCGTTTTTTTTTTACAAAATTGTGCTATAAATCCAGCCCATAGCATTTCAAAAAAATGTCTCTATGCCAAAGAGTGAAGCATCGGTATAGTCCCTAATAAATGGGGATTATAAGGGTTATTTTAAGCAAAGTTTTAGTTTGTTTATGGAGATTTAAGGAGATAACAATGAAAAAATACAAAATGTCAATAAGCGATAAAATACACAATATAACGAAAAGTGCAAATAAAATATTTAAGAATTATTATTTATTTTTGGCTTTAAAATTAAAAAATACAAAAAAGTTATTTTGTGGTGATATTTGTCTATCGCGTTATTATTTTTTGGGAGTATTTTTGATTTTTGTAGAGCAAGCAAATGCTAACCCTAACGAAAATATGCAATCTACGCAAAATGTAAGTCAAGATTCCAAACAGAGCGATATGACACAAATCAAGTTAGATAAAGTAACCGCTACGGCTAATGAATATGATATACAAAGCGAGGCTAAAAATATCATAGTGATTGATAAAGATGATATAGCCAATAAGGGCTATACAAATCTCGAGCAAGCCTTAGAACACCAACCTGCCATAACTTTTACTCCCGGACCCAATGGACAAAAGCAAATTGACATACGAGGACGGGAATGGACGCACTAAAGGCGGTAAAAATTATGGTCAATGGTGTGCCAATCAATATCAATGATTCTGGTTATGGTGCAACGCGTTCAAGTTTTGTGCTTAATGGCGCAAATCCTTTCAACCTCATTGATGTCAATGATATAGAATCTATTGAAATCTTGCCCGGTGGTGGCTCTGTGGTCTATGGTAGTGGCACACGCGGTGGAGTGGTTAATATCGTAACCAAAAAATCCCCCCAAGATTTTGTTAAGACTTCTTTATTAGGCGGGGTGTTTTCTCATCATTCATTGCCTAGTAATGCAAAGGCAAGTGTGGGTGGAGGATATAACTTTAGCAATAGATTCTATCTTGGAGCAAATGCGAGCTATTCATACAAAAATGGCTTACGCAAGGGAGAATACACCAAAGCCACTTATGCTGCATTACAGGGAATCTATGAGATTACCCAAAATTCAAAAGTTGATATAAATGCAAGTTACACAAAATCTCATCAACTTTCTTTGGGATATAATAACAAACTTAATGCTGATGGAAGCGAAAAATCTCTTTCTCAATTAAAATTTGAGCGATATGCAATGCCAGATTCTCAATCTCTAAATGGTCCAGCACAGCAGGATTTAGCCCAAGCAAGCATCAAATATAATGCAGGTTTGAGCGAAAAAACAAATTTTGAAGCGTTGGGATTCTATGCGTTTAGTGATTTTTTCTACTCATATAAAAATGATGAAGATGTGGAAAGTGGCGATAGCACAGGCAATATCACGGGCACAAACAAAAACCACAATACAGGACTAAATCTGCGATTAAAATATAAGGGCGATATACACGCTTGGCTTTTAGGGATTGATAACACTTATGAGGTAAGTGAAGCGGTGAGCGCAAGCTATGATAAACGCAATGGTGCTAAGTATGCGCTGGGAATCTATGCACTAGATTCTATCAATAAAGGCAAATTTGGACTTATAGCTGGCGTGCGAGGCGAGTTGCTTTATTATGACATCAATAGATTAGTTAATGTGGGGCGACCACAAGCACATATTTTAGTGAGGGATTATAGAAAGTCCATAAAGAGCAACTATTCCGCAGAAATTAGCCCAAGTTTTAACTACACGAGCACAGGGAGTGTGTATCTTAAGGGGGAGTATGGGTTTATATCGCCTAGCATTGGTCAGCTAGTGAATGTAGGGAATCTCTATGATAGTGCGGGCAATCGAGTGAATGGCACGCCAGAAGCTAGCAATATCAAACCTGAATCCTATATCACCGCTGAAATTGGGTTAAAAGATGAGTTTAGTTTTGGGAGTTTGCAGACAAGCATTTACTATACACACACTTATGATGAGATTCGCTCTGTATTTTTTGCTGTGCCACTGCGGAATTGGTATAACTTAGGAGAGACACAGCGATTTGGAGTAGAGCTCTCTAGTAGTCAATATCTTGGTGAGATTGTAAGTTTGCAAGAATCGGTAAATTTTAACTACTCTAATGTATTAAAGGGACGCAGTAATGCTGCAAGTATCAATAGCTCTTCTGCTACGCAGGGTGCGATTACAGATTCTTTTAAAGAGGGAACGCAGATTCCCTATACGCCTAGTTTTAAGGTTAGCCTATCTAGTAACATTAGGGCGATAAAGGCAAACAACCACGCACTAGATATTTTTATAAATCATAGTTATTACGCAAGCCAGCTTGATAACAATTATTTTATAATGAATAAAGGAGGGTATGTGTTAGGGGATATTGGGCTCAATTACAAATATAAAAACTTTGCTGTATCTGCAGGCGTGCGCAATGTGTATGATAGCTTTTATGTGAGTTACCAGCGAAGCTCTATTGGCACAAACAATGCCATTACAAGACGCTATCTCGCAGGTGAGGGGAGGAATTATTTCTTAGAAGCAAAGATAGAGATTTAGATTCTCTACTTTATACAAACTCTATTCTTGCTTTAGTTGTTGTTATGTGAGATATGTAAGCACTATATGAATAAAATCCCTATGACCCAAGCACTTGCCAAAGCAGATGAGCCCATTTTAGCAGGACTTATATCTTTGATGCTAAGCTTTTGTGTGTCATTTCCATTCATTTCTTGTAATTTATTATGAATTTCGTGTATCTGCTCTCGCATTTGCTTTCTTTCTTTATGAAATTTTTCTAATTTGTTTTGTTTTATGCCTAACATTGTAATAATCCTTAAATAATTCTAAAACGATATTATAAGCTATTATAACCTTAAATTTTGCTTAAAAATACAAAAATTTTTATAATATTACAATTCCTAAACGAAATTTTTTATTGAAACCTTGTTTGCATCATTTAAGTTTGCTTCATCACCAGCGAGAATCTCGGCATAATCTAAAATTTTTAAAACTTTTCTACACAAACGATATTTAAACTTGATTATATAATACTAAACTTTTATGATATAATCACGCTAAATTTAAAACAATATAAAATTACAGAAAATATAGCAGGAGAGCGTATGGCAAAGAGTTTATATGAGACATTAGAAGTCCCAGAAAGTGCGAGCGCGGAAGAAATCAAAAAATCTTATCGCAAACTTGCGCGAAAATATCACCCAGATATTAACAAATCCGCTGGAGCAGAGGAAAAATTCAAAGAGATTAACGCTGCGTATGAGGTGTTAAGCGATGCGCAAAAAAAAGCGCAGTATGATAGGTTTGGTGATTCTATGTTTGGCGGACAGAGTTTTCACGATTTTTCCCGTGCGCAAGGCGGAGGTGTGAATCTCGATGATATTTTGTCGCATATTTTTGGTCAAGGTGGCTTTGGTGCGGGCAAAAGTCAAAACTTTCATTTTGGGAGTGCTGGATTTGGTGGTTTTGGAGGTTTTAGTGGGGCAAGTGGCTTTGAAGAGCCTGATTTGGATATTAGTGATTCTATTACCATTCCCTTTGAGAGTGCGATTGTGGGCGGGAGTTATCACTATGCGCGAAATGGCAAGGACTTCAATATCAAAATTCCGCTTGGAATCCGTGATGGCGAAACGATACGATTAAAAGAAAAGGGATTGACTTCAAAGTCTAGCGTGGGCGATTTGTTGTTGAAAGTTAATGTTGCTTCAAGCGATGAATATGAAATTAGCGGTGATGATTTGCTAAAAGATATTGAAGTGCCACTTAAGATTGCGCTTTTTGGAGGGAAACTCAAAGTTAAGACATTGCAAAAAGAAGTTACACTTACAATCCCACCAAACACAAAAAATGGGCAAAAAATGCGCATTAAGGAGTTGGGATTAAAAAATCGCAAAACACAAGATACAGGGGATTTGTATGTGTGTTTAAAGGTTGTCTTGCCTAAAGTGGAAAATTTAAGCAAGGAATTAGTCGATTTGCTTCAAAGTGAATTACCATAAATAAAGCAGAGTTAGCAATAAACTTAAGGAGAGCAAATGTATAGTTATGATGAACCCGTGTATTTGATTAGCGTGGTGGCAAAAATTTTAGAGATTCACCCACAGACTTTGCGTCAATATGAAAAAGAGGGGCTTATCGAGCCGGGTAGGACAGAGGGTAAAATGCGCCTGTATTCGCAACGCGATATTGATAAGATTAAGACAATTTTGCGCTTAACGCGTGATTTAGGTGTGAATCTCGCAGGCGTAGATATTATTTTGCGTTTAAAAGAGCGACTTGATGAGCTAGATTCTATCATTGATGAGTTTAAAGATGAGCTTGCTAAAAGCCCAAAGGCACAAGATTCCAAAGCGATTAACATTAAGCAAAGCTCTTATGAAATCATCTTGTTTAAAAAATAGACGCGACACATACAATGCAAAATCTTACTACACTTTTGCGTCCGAGCACTTTTGATGATTTTGTGGGGCAGGAGCATATCATTGGGGCAGATACTCCATTGCGTAAAAGCATACAATCTGCCCTAAGTGATGAGAGTTTTGCTCCGCCACATTGCATATTTTTCGGTCCTCCGGGAAGTGGCAAGACTACGCTAGCACGCATTATAGCTAAGAGTTTAAGGCGTGAAATTGGATTTTTTAATGCGACAAATTTCAAACTCGAAGAGTTGAAAAAGTTTCTTACACAATATGAAAATTCATTGCTTAAATGCGTGGTGTTTATCGATGAAATTCATCGCTTAAGCAAACCACAGCAAGAATATTTGTTGCCTATAATGGAGGAGGGTAGAAGTTTGATTTTAGGTGCAAGCACAAATAATCCATTTTTCACTCTCACAAACGCCATTCGCTCGCGTTGCTTTTTATTTGAGTTTAAACCACTTGATTACGCACAAATGGAGCGTATTTTACACACAGCGTTGCAATCTTTGGGGTTTGTGGAATCGAGCGCAGAACAAAGTAGAGATTCCACAAAGTGCATTGATAAAGAAGCTTGCGAGTATCTTATCACAACGAGTGCAGGCGATGCCCGCGCTATGTTAAATACCTTGCAAGCCTTGTCTTTCACGCAAGTAATTAGCATAGATTCTATAAAATCCCTGCGTCCGTATGCTTTGCACGATGGGACAAGCGAGCAAGATACACATTACAATCTTGCTTCCGCGCTTATTAAGTCTATTCGTGGTAGTGATGTCAATGCAAGTGTGTATTATCTCGCGCGCCTTATTGCTGGAGGTGAAGATGCGGAGTTTCTTGCTAGGCGATTAGTAATTTTGGCGAGCGAAGACATTGGCAATGCCAATCCAAATGCGCTTAATATAGCTACTTCTACAATGCTTGCAGTGAGTAAAATAGGCTATCCAGAGGCGCGGATAATCCTCTCTCAATGTGTGATTTACCTCGCAAGTTCTCCAAAATCAAATACTGCATATAAGGCGATAAATACAGCATTAGATATGATAGAATCTGGTGAGATAATTCCTATCGCACCAAATATTTTACCCCACGCAAAAGAGTATCTTTATCCCCACGATTTTGGTGGTTGGGTAGAGCAAAGCTATCTTGCTAAAGATTTGCATCTTGTAGAATCTACAAACAAGGGTTTTGAAAAAACGCTTAATGAGTGGTTAGAGAAAATTCATAACACAGGACAAAAATGAAAACTTTGCTATGGAATGTATTGCGAGTGTGTGTCATAGGTGGATTACTTATCACTTGTGCGCAAGGTGAGGGCGAGCAACCCACCCAAAGCCAACAAGAGCAACCAAAACAAGAGCAACCAAATAACGAGCAAGTAACACCAGAGCAGCCAAAAGAGCAACAACCCATACAAGCACAAGTCCAGCAACCAAAGCAAGAGGAAGTGGAGATTGTCTATAAGGAGCAAAAAATTGGTTGGCAAATTGATTTAAAGCAAATGTCAATAAATTTCTCTTCTACTACTTTGCAAAACCAAGATTTGTATGTGATTTCTGCGGATACGCGCTTGCAAGGAGATTCTCAAATTGTCGCACAAGGTATATTGAGTTTAAATGCAGATTATTATACGCACAACTTTGTGGTGTTTAATTCACTCCTTGCTGAGTATGGACGCACGGTTATTTTCCCAAAAGATTCTAAAACCATTGATAACAAAACGATTGATAGAATCTTATTAAGCTCGGATTATACACAAAGACTATGGGAGATTAATGAGGCGTTTGGCGTGCCAAAGTGGCATTTTGAATTTGGTCCATATAGTAGGCTTTCTTATCAAACAGAATTTGTGCCATCGACAAGTGAGTTAGGCAGGCGACAAATCGTGCGTATCAATGCGGGATTGAAACTTTTTAGCGGGATTGTGCTAAAGGACTTTATGCTTACTGCCTTTGGCGAGAAAGATTTTAACCCAAATATTGCAACACAAAGTTTTGGGTATGAGATTGGACTAAGCCTTGATAAACGACTAAGAAATACCACAAATTTAACCTTTATGCTTAATTTTCGTGATTATTTGCACAATACAACGCAGAGTGAATATAATCCAAAGTATTACTTAGAAACTGAAGTGCGCTACAATCTTAATCTCTATAAAAAACTTAAAATCGCTCCTTTTGCTAAACTTTATGCCTTGCAAGGCAAAAATATGCGCGTAAGTGGGAATAATATAATGATTGGCGTGGTGTTTTCTTATGCGCAAATGTTACGCGAAGCACCATTTGAAATCGTAGAAAGAAAAATTAAATAGGGTAAAATTTGAGAATCTTACGCGCTTTTTGCTATGATTAGGAATTTACTTTTTGGAGTGAGCGATGAGACACAAAATTTGGAATCCACACAAAAGAGAGATTGTGCTTAGCAAAGTTGTTTTTATGCTGTGTATTGTGCTAGCTCCGCTAATAGCATTGGGCGATGAATTTACAAAAGAAGATGAGATTCGCGCAATGCAGTATTTAGATGGATTGATACAATCACAAATGCAAGATGAGCAAAGAGAAATAACTTATAACGGCAAACCCACTCCAAAGATTTTTTGCGAGGAGGGTAGAGTTTCTCGTGCTCACGGGCTTAATGCCATATCAAATCGCTTTAATTCTGCAAGTTTTGGCTTTGGTTATATGTGGAATTTGCGAGATGAAAACAAACCCTTACCCCCGAGATTTTTTTCATTTGACATAGGTTCTTTGGGATTACCCAGTGAGTGTGCAAATAGGAAGTTTTTCTTTGGTGTAAGGGCGCGTTATGAGCAAGCACTTGATATTCACGCACCATTAGATTCTGTATTTCGATTGGGTGCAGAGGGATATTATCACCCACAGCTTTTAAATTTCAAAGGACATCAAGCCCTAAGCTTCTCTCTTGGATTTGGCTATCGATTTAAGCACGCAAATTTAGAGAGTGGAAATTATATAGATTTTGGTGCATTGCTTTACCCAAGTTTCCCCGTGCATTTTGCATTGATTTATCGCACAGATTATGCGAAAGATACGCCCACACAGCATTCTTTTAGAATCTCGCTAAAGATTCCTATCAATATACGCTAATCACAGAGCTTAAGCAAAGGGATTTGGCTGGTCGTGAGGAATGTTGATAATCTCAATATTAGGGTGAATTTCTTCTTTTAACTTATTTTCTACGACAAATTTTAGTGTATTTGCGCTTGCTGGACATCCGTGGCACGCACCCTCTAATCTCACATACACTTTAGAATCCTTAATCCCCAAAATGCTAATATCCCCGCCATCAAGGTTTAGCATTGGGCGCACTTTCTCAATAACCACTCTTACGGGAGTTTGTAGTTCCTCATCACTGAATGGAAAGTCTTGCATTGTTTTCTCCAAATATTAGTCTTTTTTAAAGTAATGGCGATTGCGATAGATTAAAAAAATCATATACACGATTAAGACGCCCGCTATGACAAATTTTTCACTTTCCATAATTTTACACCCCTTATTTTAGAGTTTGGATAATCTTTTCCTCACTTACTTGTGTATTATCAAACTTTATTATCACTACACCTTGTGTGAGATTGCTATACCACTCAATAATGCCATTTAGAGAATCTAACCTTTTGTAGTGCTCTTGTGGATAGTGTTCAATCTCAAAATAGAGATTTTTTTCATTGATTGGATTCTCTAAGAAATATATCATCACAATCCCCCACGCCACACATACAAACGCTGTGGCTATGCTTAAGGTAAGCAAACCAAAATGTTGATATGCCTCTCCAGCACTTATCGCACCAAGTGCAGACCCCACAAATCCCATTGTAGTAAAAAACCCAAGCGCACTTCCCTTCTGGTGAGCTTTAGGATAGCGACTTGTGAGCGTTTGCATAATAGGCTCGTGAATGGAAAATCCTATAAAAAACACAAACACACCTATCACAAACACCCAAAGTGCATTATAATACACGCCGATTCCCAACAAAAGATAAGATAGGGCAAAACATACAATCCCAAAAAGCATTACTTGCTTGAAGTAGCCCTTTTTTTGTGCTAAGATACTGCTTGGACCAAGTGCCAAAAGCCCTAAAATTGCAGCTGGCGCATATATCTCCCACAAATCTTGCTCATTGTAAGAAAACTTAGAATCTAGCGTAAGTGCGACAAGGATAAAGGTGCTAATCATCAAAAACTTTTGCAAAAACGCGCTTAAATTCATCACTTGTAAATTTTTGTTTTTTAATACATCACTAAAAGGCGCATTACTAAAAGAATATCGAATACTTGGTGTGGGAGGGACTTTTAGCACCAAAATAACAAGAGCGATAATGTTTAGAATCGCAGTGAGGAAAAATATGGCATTAAGTCCCAAATATCCTGCTACAAGTGGTCCTAAAATCATCGCTAAGATAAATCCTATAAAGATTCCAGCCCCCATAATCGCCATTGCTTTGGTGCGTTGCTCTTCTCTTGTCAGTTCGGCGATTTGCGCGCTTATCACACTGCCAATCGCCCCTGCTCCTTGTAAAAATCGCCCGACAATAAGCATAGCAATAGAGTCTGAAAACGCACAGATAAGAGAGCCCGCGATAAAAATCAGTAGTCCTACAATAATGATTTTTTTCTTGTCGTATTTGTCGCTTAAGATTCCAAATGGGGTTTGAAAAATAATCTGTGTGATAGCATACCCACCAGCGGCAATGCCTGCCAAAAATGCGCTTGTCTCAAAACTTTTAGTATAAATGCCAATAGCAGGCAATGCGATAAAAAGCCCAAAGAAGCGCAACGATGAAACGAGTGTGAGTGCGAAAATGTCTTTAAACATTGGTGATTCCCTAAAATTTTTTATGATAATATAATCGAGTATGTTAGCAAAAAATAGCAATAAATGAGAATCTTAGGGCAAAATTTATTTTAGGATTTTTTTATATTGCAAAGTGATTTTCTGTAAAAACATTCGATTTCTATGCTAGAATTTCTTAATTAAATAAAATTATTAACAAGGAGTTAATTATGACAAAAATTTCTCACGCAATGACGACACGCAGTTCCCCCCCCCCCCCCCGTAAGCTAATCATCGCTTCTCTTGTGATAGCGATAGCAGGCTTTATCCCATTGCAGGCAGCTCCTAACATTGATGATTTATTTGATGCGAGGGCGAGATTTCAAAATCAAAAGAAAAAAATCAAGCCCAGTGATAAGAATGGCTTTTTTGTTGGTCTGCAAGTTTTATATGGCGACTTTTTATACAACGAAAATCATAAACATAAACAACTCTCAGGCTTAACTGTAACTAATGGCAAAGGAGATCCCATTAGCCATAGAGATAATGGGATAGGATATGGGTTTTTAGCGGGATATAACCATTGGTTTGGACGACATTTTGGCTTAAGGGTCTATAACTCGGTATTTTATAACGATTTTACCTTTGAGAGCAAGGAGTTGAGTTACAACAATCTTTTTACTATACCCGGTGGCAAGAATATAAAAACTTATCAAATCAATTTTAATGCCAATGTCGATGTAATGCTAAATTTCTTTTTCCGCAAGAATTTTACGGCAGGCGTATTTACAGGGGCGAGTGCTGGGATACAGTATTGGAACTCTTCACGCTTAGAAGAAATCTTAGGCGTATATAATGACCTTCAAAATACTTCCGTCAATGGTAACATTGGTGGGTATAATAAAAATAATCAGCGATTAGATGATAGTCGCTTCGGGCTTGATATGGCGATTACGGCGGGCTTAAGGGCGAATACTTATGGCTTTCAGACTTGGGAATTAGGCGTGCGAGTGCCGATATACTCTAGAGCAGTCCTCGATGGCGAGACAGCGACTAATATGCAAGGTGGCGGTATAATGCACGTAATGAATAATGTCATCAAATCAAGACAAGGATGGAATGTTTTTTTGAGGTATATGTTTAATTTTTAGGAATTTAGATACTTCATACTTTGAGCATTTTGCCTTTCAATACGACAAATTTGCATTTGTCATTGCGAGAATCGCGCAAGCGATTCGTGGCAATCTATATAGACTTCACTCAGTCATATTGTAAATATCCAAAATCTTATTTGTCATACTGAGGCTTCATAGAAGCTAAAGTATCTCTTTTTGTATTATTTTTAGATATTTCGCTTCGCTCAACATAATAAAACAATTTTATTTGCACCATACATAAATTTCCTTATAAAAAGGAAATAAATTTAAATTAAAATGCCAAAAGTGTGAAAAACTCTTGCAAAAAAATAATTTTTTTACTACAATTCACACCTTAAAAACATTGCAAAAGTAATGAGTTCTTTGTGCAAAAAGGATAGATATGGAAAAGATTAGATTGAAGTTAAAGGCTTATGACCACAGGGTTTTAGACCGCTCTGTTTCGGCTATTGTCGAGGCAGTTAAGCGCACAGGTTCAGAAATCAAAGGACCTATCCCACTACCGACTAAAAAGAGACGCTATACCGTGCTCAAGTCGCCACATATCAACAAAGATTCACGCGAGCAGTTTGAAATCCGCGTGCATAATCGTATCATTGATATAATATCAGCTACACCTGAGACCGTGGATAGCTTAATGAGTTTGGCACTTGCCCCTGAGGTTGATGTAGAAGTAACTTCAATGGATAAGTAGATTTGATTACATTTATAAAAGGATAGTTGTATGGAGTTTATCGTTGAAAAGATTGGTATGAGTCGCACCATAGGGAGCAAGAGCGAGGCGGTTACACTGCTTCGTGTCCTAAATGCTAAGGTGTGCGAAGTGGGCGAAAATGGTAAAGCCATAGTAGCCTACTCTAAAGGCAAGGGCACAAACAAACCCATAGCGGGAGCACAAAAAAAGTATAACTTAAGTAAAGAATTTAACAAGTTTGCTACACTTGAGTTAGAGGGCGCACAGCAAGGTGATTTGAGCCTTGATGTTTTAGAATCTGCTAAAACAGTGAAAAGCATATTTTACACCAAAGGGCGTGGATTTAGCGGTGCGATGAAGCGGTGGAATTTTCAAGGTGGTCCTGCGGCGCACGGCTCAAGATTCCATAGACGATTAGGCTCTATTGGGAATCGCGAGTGGCCTGGACGCGTGCAAAAGGGCAAAAAAATGGCTGGACATTATGGCAATGAGCTTGTGAATGGTAAAAATGTGGTGCTTTCGTTTGATAAGCAAAGTAATATCTTGGTGCTTAAGGGCTCTGTCGCTGGACATAAGGGTGCTTATGGCAGAATCCAAGTGATTTAATTATGGATTTATTAAAAAAGTTAAAATAAAGGTTAGGCAATGAGCAAGGCAATTTTCTTAGATGAGAATCTTAAAAAAAGTAGTGAGGTCGAGCTACCAAAGGCGTATGCCGACATCAACGAGCATAATCTCTATTTGTGTGTTAAGGCGTATGAGGCTTCTATCCGCGCAAATGGCGCATTAGCAAAGACTCGTGGCAATGTAAGTGGCGGTGGCAAAAAGCCTTGGGCGCAAAAAGGTGGCGGTAGAGCGCGCGCAGGGAGTATCACTTCGCCTGTGTTTGTAGGCGGTGGTGTGGCGCACGGACCGAGCAAGCGTAACTATACATTAAAAATCAACAAAAAGCAAAAGCGTTTGGCATTGGAATATGCGCTAGAGAAAAAGGCACAAAATGGAGCTTTATTTATCGTGGATTCTGTGTCGGTAAGTAGCGGGAAGACAAAAGATGCTTTTGCTAAGTTTTCAAAGCTTGGTGTGCGAGACGCGCTTTTTGTCGCGCAGTTTAGTGATGAAAAGAGTGCGTTAGCATTTCGTAATTTGCGTGATTGCTTTTTGGTAGATTTTGATGAGCTTAATGCGTATCTTGTGGCGACCTTTCGCTCAGTAGTAATAGAGAAGCAGGCTTTTGAGGCACTCATCGGTAAGGAATCTGCACAAAAACAAGACAAAGTAAAGCAAAGCACACAAAAAGAGGAGGCAAAAAAGCCCTCATCTAAGCCAGCAAGCACAAAATCCACAAAAAAACCTAAAGAGGCATAAGGAGCGACAATGGCAGATATAACAGATATTAAAGCAATTCTTTATACAGAAAAGTCGCTTTCTATGCAGGAGCGCGGTGTGCTTGTCGTGCAGACAGCTGATGGCGTAAGCAAAAATCAACTTAAAGCTGTTTTTAAAGAATACTTTGGATTCACCCCTATTAGAATCAATTCTTTAAGACAAGAGGGAAAGTCAAAGCGATTTCGTGGAAGAGCTGGCAAAAGAGCTTCTTTTAAGAAATTTTATGTAAAGATTCCAGAGGGCGCAAAAATCGATGCGCTATCAGTATAAGGAGTAACAAATGGCAATTAAAACCTATAAACCATATACGCCATCTCGCAGGTTTATGAGCAACCTTAGCTCAAAAGATATTACCGCTAAACCTAGTGTGCGCGGACTTTTGACAAAATTGCCTGTGAGTGCAGGGCGCAACAACAATGGCAGAATCACGAGCCGACACAAAGAGGGTGGTGCAAAGAAACTCTATAGAATTATTGACTTTAAGCGCAATAAATTTAATATCGAGGGTAAAGTGGTGGCGATTGAATACGACCCATATCGCAACTGCAGAATCGCGCTTGTTTCTTACCCTGATGGCGAGAAGCGATATATTTTACAGCCAAGTGGGCTAAGTGTAGGCAGTGTAGTCATTGCAGCGGAATCTGGGCTAGACATAAAGACAGGCTATGCGATGAAGCTAAAAGCTATCCCCATAGGCACAATCGTGCATAATATCGAAATGCACCCCGGTGCTGGCGGACAGCTCGCTAGAAGTGCAGGAGCAAGTGCGCAGATAATGGGGCGTGAGGGCAAATACATTATCCTAAGAATGCCAAGCGGTGAAATGCGCTATATCTTAGAAGAATGTATGGCGACAATCGGCGTGGTAGGAAATGAAGATTTTATCAACATTTCTATTGGTAAGGCAGGGCGTAATCGTCATTTGGGAGTGCGCCCACAAACTCGTGGTAGTGCGATGAACCCTGTAGATCACCCACACGGCGGTGGAGAGGGCAAGACAGGCTCTAGCGGACACCCTGTTTCACCTTGGGGCACGCCTGCTAAGGGCTTTAAAACTCGCAAGAAAAAAGCGAGCGATAGACTTATCATCTCAAGAAAGAAAAAATAACAAAGGAAGCAACAATGGCAAGGTCGATTAGAAAAGGTCCTTTTATAGATTCTCATTTGGCAAAGAAAGTCGCCAAAAGCAAAGAGGCAAAAGACAATAAACCTATCAAAACTTGGTCGCGCAGGAGCACGATTCTCCCTGATATGATTGGACTAACTTTTAATGTCCATAACGGTAGGGCATTTGTGCCTGTGTATATTACAGAAAATCATGTGGGATACAAGCTCGGGGAGTTTGCACCTACACGGACATTCAAGGGGCACAAGGGCAGTGTCCAAAAGAAAATTGGCAAATAAAGATTGATAAGTAGAGGTAGAAAATGAGTAAAGCATTGTTACGAAATATTAGACTTTCTCCAACAAAGGCGCGTTTAGTGGCAAGAGAAGTGCAAGGAATGAACGCAGAGCTTGCGCTTGCAAGTTTGGAATTTACACCTAATAAGGCAGCACGGGTGATTTATAAAGTCATCGCTTCAGCTGTGGCAAATGGAAGCTATGACGCCAAAGAGGTTATTATTACTTCTTGTAGGGTTGATGCAGGTGCGGTTTTACGCCGTTTCACACCTAGAGCGCGTGGTCGAGCCACACCTATTAGAAAGCCAATGTCGCATATTTTTGTAGAAGTTGGGACACAAAAATCTCAAGAAAAACAAAAACAACAAGCAAAAACTAAAAACAATGACAAAGTGGTTTCTAAAGAGACACAACAAAGCGCAAAAACTAGCACAACTCAACCTCAAGCGACAAAAACAAGTGCAACAGCTAAACCTAAGACTAAGGAATCTACACAAGTGGAATCTAAGTCAAAAACAACACAAACTAAACCTAAGGCTACAAAGGCAAATGTGCAATCTAGTGTAGATTCTGCAAAGCCAAAACAAACTAAGCCAAAGGCAAACAAAAAAACTGAAGGTGAGGGCAAATAAGTATGGGTCAAAAAGTAAATCCGATTGGGTTAAGATTAGGGATAAACAGAAATTGGGCTTCACGCTGGTTTCCAGCTTTTGATGAAGCACCTTCAAATATTTTAGAAGACCATAAAATTCGTAAATTTTTGAAAAAAGAAATGTATTATGCAGGGGTGAGTGAGATTATCATTGAGCGTGCAGCTGGGAAAGTCCGCGTAACTGTGGTCGCCTCTAAACCCGGACTTATCATTGGTAAGAAGGGTGTAGATATTGAGAAAAACCGAGAAATGCTTAAAAAACTTGTAAGTAAGGAAGTAACTATCAACATAAAAGAAGCAAAACGCCCACAAACAAACTCTCAACTTGCTGCAGAAAATATCGCAACACAATTAGAAAAGCGTGTGGCGTTTAGAAGAGCGATGAAAAAAGTTATGCAATCAGCGATTAAATCAGGCGCAAAGGGCATTAAAGTAAAAGTCTCTGGACGCTTGGCAGGAGCTGAGATGGCTCGCACCGAATGGTATATGGAAGGTCGTGTGCCACTTCATACACTTCGCGCAAAAATCGATTATGGCTTTGCTGAAGCATACACAACTTACGGAATCATAGGTATAAAAGTGTGGATTTTTAAAGGCGAAGTTTTGCAAAAGGGAATCCAACAAGAAAGAGATGAGAGAGAAGAAAGAGACAATGGAGCAGAAAGAGATTCTCAAAAAAGAACAAAAAGAGGGAGGCAATAAAAAATGTTAATGCCAAAAAAGACAAAATATCGTAAGCAGATGAAGGGGCGCAATCGTGGTAAGGCGATGCGTGGCTCGAGCTTGGCGTATGGAAATATCGGTATCAAGGCATTGGAGCTTGGACGCATTGATTCTCGTCAGATTGAGGCAGCAAGGATTGCCCTTACAAGACATATCAAAAGGGCTGGTAAGGTTTGGATTCGTGTTTTCCCCGATAAGCCACTTACTGCAAAACCACTAGAAGTGAGAATGGGTAAAGGAAAGGGCAGTGTGGAAAAATGGGTTATGAATATCAAGCCGGGTCGTATTATTTATGAAATGACAGGGATTGAGGAGAGTTTGGCACGCGAAGCATTAGCCTTAGCGCAGAGCAAGCTACCATTTAAGACAAAAATTATAACGAGCGAGAGTGAAAATGAAATTTACTGAGTTAAAAGATAAAAGCATTGCCGAGTTGCAAGAATTGTTAAAAGAAAAGAAGTCGTTGCTCTTTGAAAAGAGGCTTAAACTAAAGACAATGCAGTTGCCAAATACAAGTGAGCTAAGGGTTGTGCGCAAGGACATTGCTAGGATTAACACCGCCATAGGTGCGAAGCAAGATGTCAAGCAAAATACAAATAAGGATACAAAATGAGTGAAAAACAAGCACATAAAAGGGTGATTGCTGGCAAGGTTGTAAGTAAGGCTGGTGATAAGAGTGTTGTAGTTTTGGTGGAGCGCAAGGTGCTTCACCCAAAGTATAGAAAAATCGTAAAGCGATTCAAAAAATACACTATCCACGATGAGGGCAATAGTGTAAAAGTAGGTGATGTGGTAAGCGCGATTGAATGTAAGCCCATCTCTAAAACAAAGGCATTTAGCTTAAAGGAAATTATCACTAAAGGAGTCGAGCTATGATACAGAGTTTTACACGCTTGAATGTCGCTGACAATAGTGGTGCAAAAGAGATAATGTGTATAAAGGTGCTTGGTGGTAGTCATCGGCGATATGCGAGGGTTGGTGATGTGATTGTGGCTTCGGTAAAAAAAGCTATCCCCAATGGCAAGGTGAAAAAAGGGCAGGTAGTTAAAGCAGTTATCGTGCGCACAAAAAAAGAAATCCACAGAGAAAATGGTTCTCTTGTGCGTTTTGATGAAAATGCGGCAGTGATACTTGATGCCAAGAAAGAACCAATAGGAACGAGAATATTTGGTCCTGTTAGCCGTGAGGTGCGCTACGCAAACTTTATGAAAATTGTTTCACTAGCACCCGAAGTGTTATAAGGAGCGTATAATGGTAAAGTATAAGATTAAAAAGGGCGATACGGTAGAGGTCATCGCTGGCGATGAGCGTGGTAAAAAGGGCAAGGTGTTAAAGGTGATTCCCAAAAAGGCTCAGGTTATCGTTGAGGGATTAAAGATGGTAAAAAAAGCCATTAAACCTACGGAAAAAGAACCAAAGGGTGGATTTATCAATAAGGAAATGCCAATGCACATTTCAAATGTTAAAAAATCAGAAGGGGTTGAATAATGTTTGCATTACGAAAAAAGTATAAAGAGGAAATTGCGCCAAAGCTAAAAGGCGAGCTTTCACTTAGCAATCCTATGCTTGTGCCAAAGTTAGAAAAAATTGTTATTAGTGTTGGTGCTGGCGAACACGCTAAAGATTCTAAGATTATGCAAAATATCGCAGATACCATTTCGCTTATTGCTGGTCAAAAGGCAATTATTACCAAAGCAAAAAAGTCTGTGGCTGGATTTAAAATGCGTGAGGGAATGCCAATGGGTGTTAAAGTTACCCTTAGGGGAAATATGATGTATAACTTCTTAGAGAAGCTTATTGTTATTGCACTTCCTAGGGTGAAAGACTTTCGCGGGATTAAGCGTAGCGGTTTTGATGGACGAGGGAATTTTAGCTTTGGACTTAGCGAACAGCTTATATTCCCAGAAGTCGTGTATGATGATATTATGGTAACGCACGGTATGAACATTAACATCATCACTTCAACCAACAATGATAAGGAGGCATTCAAGTTGTTAGAACTATTTGGTATGCCTTTCTCAAAAGGACGATAAAATGGCAAAAAAATCAATGGTAGCAAAGGCAAAAAGAAAGGCAAAATTTGGTGTGCGCGCTTATACGCGTTGTAAGGTTTGTGGGCGACCGCATTCTGTGTATAGAGACTTTGGACTTTGTCGTGTATGTCTGCGAAAGATGGGCAATGAGGGGTTAATCCCCGGATTGCGTAAAGCAAGCTGGTAAGGAGCAAAAATGGTAAATGATGTTATTGCAGATTCTCTAACTAGAATCCGAAATGCTTCAATGAGACGCCTTGAAGTAACGAATTTGTATTATGCAAAAATCGTTGTTTCTATCCTTGAGGTTTTTAAGGCAAAAGGTTTTATTAGGGATTTTAGAGTAAATGAAAATAATGGCAAGCAGTCTATCACCGTGCAACTTCAATATGACGAGCAAGGTAGGAGTGCCATCAATGAGATTAAGCGAATAAGCACTTCAGGGAGACGCATATACAAGGCTCGTAGCGAACTAAAGCGGTTTAAAAATGGCTATGGTGTGATTGTAGTGAGCACAAGCAAAGGTGTGATTGCAAATGATGAAGCGTATCGCCAAAATGTCGGTGGCGAAGCGTTGTGTAGTATTTGGTAGGAGGGAAGTATGTCAAGAGTTGGAAAGCGACCAATTAGTATCCCTAAGGGTGTGGAAGTAAGTGTAAGTGGCTCTAAGATTCTCTTTAAGGGAGCAAAAGAAAGTCAAGAACTGGAGACTTTTGGACGCGTTGGCGTTGAGCTAAAAGATGCCAATCTTTGCTTTAGTAAAAAAGATGATAGCGTGCAATCTCGTGCATTTTGGGGGACATATAGAGCATTGGCGAACAATATCGTAGTCGGGCTTTCTCAAGGATTCTCTAAAAAGCTAGAGGTAAATGGTGTGGGCTATAAGGTCGCGGTAAATGGAAAAAAACTTGAGCTTGCACTTGGATTTTCACACCCTGTAGTATATGATATACCACAGGGCATTGAGATGAGTGTAGATAAAAATGTTATTACCATTAAGGGGAGCAACAAGCAGCAGGTTGGGCAAATTGCTGCTGAAATCCGTGAGTTTCGCCCACCTGAACCTTATAAAGGTAAGGGCATAAAATATAGCGATGAAGTTATCATTCGCAAAGCTGGTAAAACTTCTAAAAAATAAGGGATAAACAATGAGAGAAAATGTATTAGAAAGAAAAAAGCTTTTACGCATTAAGCGTAAGCTTCGAGTGAGAGGCAAAAATTCTGAGGGTAGAATCTATGGAGTGGCACAAGCACCTAGAATCTCTATCTTTCGTTCTAATAAATATTTTTATGCTCAGGCTATTGATGACACACAATCCAAAACAATCGCGGCGGTAGATGGCAAAAAGCTTGGTTTAAATAACAACAAAGAAAGTGTAAAGAAAATCGCTCAAGCCTTTGCCACAGACTTAAAAAAAGTTGGCATTTCTAAGGCGGTTTTTGATAGAAATGGATACTTGTATCACGGCGTTGTGGCAGCATTTGCAGATACTTTACGAGAAAATGGCATAGAGCTATAAAAAGGAAGCGTTATGGAAATCAACAGAGAAGAATTTAGTGAAGTAGTGGTGAATATTGGACGCGTAACAAAGGTGGTTAAAGGCGGACGAAGATTCCGTTTTAATGCGTTGGTGGTTGTTGGAAATAAGCAGGGACTTATTGGCTTTGGTTTAGGGAAAGCGAGAGAAGTGCCAGATGCAATCAAAAAGGCGATTGATGATGCATTTAAGAATATCATTAAAGTCAATATTAAGGGCACGACAATTCCTCACGACATTGAGTATAAATACAACGCAAGTAAAATTTTACTTAAACCCGCAAGTGAGGGGACAGGCGTGATTGCTGGTGGTTCAGTGCGCCCTGTGGTGGAGTTAGCAGGGATTAGGGATATTTTGACCAAATCACTTGGTTCAAACAACCCTTACAATATTGTGCGTGCGACATTTGATGCGTTAGCAAAGATGAAAGCCTAAAACATTAAGGAGTTTATAATGGCGTTAGAAAACATTAAGCCAGCTAGTGGTAGTGTAAAGAAAATCAAAAGAGTAGGGCGCGGACAAGGCAGTGGTATGGGTAAAACCTCTACTCGTGGTGGTAAAGGACAAACTGCTCGCACAGGCTATAAAGCAAAGAGAGGTTTTGAAGGTGGGCAACAGCCATTGCAAAGGAGATTGCCAAAGGTCGGTTTTACTTCTCGTGTGAAAAAGCCATACATAATCAATGCAGACAAAGCTAAGTCGCTAGATTCTCTTACAGAGATTACTGTAGAATCCTTACGCCAACATTTCAGTATCCCTTTGTATGTTGAGAAAGTCAAAATTATTGGTCAAAAGGCAAAGTCTTTTGCTACAAAGATTAAGGATAAAAATATCACAACAAGCGGTCAAACAAAGACCAAAGAAGCAAAGGCAAAATAGATGACGAGGGCATTGGTCAATAAGATTCTTATCACTCTTGCGTTTTTATTTGCGTATAGAATCTTAGCGTATATTCCCGTGCCCGGTGTCGATGTGGGCGTTATTAAAAACATTATAAACCAGCACGCAGATGGAATCTTGGGCTTATTTAATATGTTTAATGGTAATGCCGTAGAGCGATTTAGCATTATTTCTTTAGGTATTATGCCATACATTACTGCTTCGATTATTATGGAGCTTTTGAGCGCGACTTTTGCGGGATTAGCGAAGATGAAAAAAGAACGCGATGGAATGCAAAAGTATATGCAAATCATTCGTTATGTAACCATTGTTATCACAATTATCCAAGCAGTGAGCGTGAGTATTGGGCTAGGGAGCGTGCAAGAAGGCTCGCGCTCAGCTGTTACGCTAGATATGCCGACTTTTATGTGTCTTGCAGTGTTTTCAATGCTCACGGGGACAATGCTTTTAATGTGGATTGGCGAGCAGATTACCCAAAGGGGTGTGGGTAATGGTATTAGTCTTATCATTTTTGCTGGGATTGTTTCAGGGATTCCATCTGTTATCCAAACGCTCTTTGAGCTCGTCAATACAGACCAAATCAATATCTTTGTATTCCTTGGACTTATTGCAGTGGTGGTGCTTACCGTGCTTGCTATTATTATGGTGGAGCTTTCGGAGCGCAGGGTGCAAGTCTCTTATGCAAGGAAAGTAATTATGCAAAACCAAAATAAGCGCATTATGAATTACATTCCTATTAAAATCAATTTAAGCGGGGTGATTCCGCCTATTTTTGCTTCTGCTATTTTGGTGTTTCCATCTACATTACTTAATAGTGCATCATCAAATGATGTAGTGCGTGAAGTCGCTGTGATTCTTAGTCCTAATGGATATTATTATAATGCTCTTATGTTTTTGTTGGTAGTTTTCTTTGCGTATTTTTATTCTTCTATTGTATTTAATTCTAAAGATATTGCTGATAACCTCAAGCGACAAGGCGGGTTTATCCCCGGTATGCGTCCGGGTGAAAGCACAGCGACATTTTTAAATGCTGTGGCAAGCAATCTAACGCTTTGGGGTTCATTGTATCTTGCTATTGTATCTACGCTTCCTTGGCTTATTGTCAAGGCTACGGGCATTCAGTTTTACTTTGGTGGGACGGCTGTGCTTATCGTTGTGCAAGTAGCGATTGATACAATGCGTAAAATTGAAGCGCAAATTTATATGAATAAATACAAAACTTTAAGTGCAGTAAGTTTATAGGAGCGCGGATGGCTATAACAATTAAGAATCCTAAAGAAATTGCTTGTTTGCAAATCCCAAATGAAATAGTCGCGCAAGCTCTTTTGCTTGGGCAAAAAAGTGCCAAAGAGGGAATGAGTTTAAATGAGTTGGATTCTATTATTGAGGATTATATTTTATCAAGGGGGGCGACACCCTCATTTAAGGGGTTGTATGGATTCCCAAATGCTGTGTGTATTTCCGTGAATGAAGTTATCATTCACGGAATCCCTAGTGATTACACGCTAAAAAATGGTGATATTGTAGGCATTGATGTGGGTGTGCAGTATAATGGCTGGTATGGCGATGGAGCGGTAACTTTTGGGATTGGAGATATTAGCAAACAAGATGAGAATCTCATTAACTGTGCTAAAGACGCGTTGTATTATGCTATTGATTGTGTGCGAAGTGGTTTGCATTTTAAAGAGTTAAGCAAAATGCTTGAAGATTTTATCTATGCTCGTGGTTTTGTTCCACTAAGGGGATTTTGTGGACACGGAATCGGTCGCAAGCCTCACGAAGAACCAGAGATTCCCAATTACTTGGAGTCTCCAAATCCAAAGCAGGGTCCAAAAATCCGCGATGGAATGGTGTTTTGTATCGAGCCAATGATAGCGCAAAAAGATGGGATTCCAAAAATTTTGAATGATAATTGGTCGGTAATCGCACAAGATGGGCTAAATGGCAGTCATTATGAGCACACAGTGGCAGTTATCGGTGGCAAAGCACAGATATTAACGCAGGCATAGGAGAGCAAAATGGCAAAAGATGATGTGATAGAAGTTGATGGCAAAGTGGTTGAAGTGTTACCAAATGCCACATTTCGCGTGCAACTTGATAATGGACATATTGTGCTATGTCGTATTGCTGGGAAAATGCGAATGAATTACATCAAAATTTTGCTTGGCGATAAGGTGAAAATTGAACTTACACCTTATAGCCTCGATAAGGGGCGCATCATTTATAGGAGTAAGTGAGGTTAGATGATTGGGTTTGTAGAAGCTAGCGTTTAGGATTCTCGCCTAAATACAAAAGAGAATCTTAAGCGGTAGATTCTATAAATTTATGGAATCTAAGAAGGTTTTAATGCTTTTTTGTGTAGAATCCAACCTCTTTGGACACACAAAATAATCTTTTAAGGAGAATGGTATGAAAGTAAGGACTTCGGTCAAAAAGATGTGCGATAAATGCAAGATTATCAAGCGTAAGGGCGTGGTGCGTGTAATTTGCGTAACACCAAAACATAAACAAAGACAAGGATAACAATATGGCGAGAATTGCTGGTGTAGATTTGCCAAAGAAAAAGCGTGTAGAATACGCGCTTACTTATATTTATGGCATTGGGCTTAAGAGCTCACGGGATATTTTGCAGGCGGTTAATATTTCTTTTGATAAGCGCGTTAGTGATTTAAATGAGGGTGAAATCTCAAGTATTGCTAAGAAGATTCAGGAGAGTTACATAGTGGAGGGCGACCTACGCAAGAGGGTAACGATGAATATCAAGGCACTAATGGACTTAGGCTCTTATCGTGGTTTGCGACATAGAAAGGGATTGCCTGTGCGCGGACAGACGACCAAAAACAATGCTCGCACACGCAAGGGCAAGAAAAAAACCGTAGGTAGCAAATAATAAGGAGCGCAATAATGGCAAAACGCAATGTAACAAAGAAAAAAGTAGCAAAAAAAAATATTGCTAAAGCGATTGTTTGTATTTCGGCGAGTTTTAATAATACCAATGTAACTGTAACCGATGAAATGGGAAATGTTATTTGTTGGGCGACAGCTGGTGGTTTAGGATTTAAGGGAAGTAAAAAATCCACTCCTTATGCTGCGCAACAAGCTGTGGAGAGCGCGCTTGCTAAAGCAAAGGAACACGGAGTTAAAGAAGTGGGAATCAAAGTGCAAGGTCCGGGAAGTGGGCGAGAAACAGCGATTAAAAGCATTGGTGGAGTTGAGGGCATTAAGGTGCTTTGGTTAAAAGATGTAACGCCATTGCCACACAATGGTTGCAGACCACCAAAACGCAGACGCGTGTAAGCTAGATTCTATGAAATAATTGACAAAGGGAGCAAATATGGCACGATACAGAGGAGCAGTAGAGAAATTAGAAAGACGATTTGGTGTATCTTTGGCTTTAAAGGGTGAGAGGCGATTGGCTGGGAAAAGTGCGCTTGATAAAAGAGCGTATGGACCGGGTCAGCACGGAGCTCGTAGAGGGAAGATTTCAGAGTATGGACTTCAACTTGCCGAAAAACAGAAAGCTAAGATAATGTATGGGACAAGCGAGAGACAATTCCGCTCACTTTTTAAAGAGGCAAATAGACAAGAAGGCAACACAGGAGAAAATCTCATTCGACTTATAGAATCAAGATTGGATAATGTTGTATATCGTATGGGATTTGCTACTACAAGGCGATTTGCTAGACAGCTTGTTACGCACGGGCATATTTTAGTTGATGGTAAGCGAGTCGATATACCATCATACAGTGTGCGCGCAGGACAAAAGATTGAAATAAAAGAAAAAAGCAAAAATAATCCACAAATTGTGCGTGCTATCGAGCTTAGTGCGCAAACAGGCATTGTAGCTTGGATTGATGTGGATAAAGACAAAGCCTTTGGAATCTATACGCGCTATCCACAGCGAGAAGAAGTCGTTATACCTATTGAGGAAAGACTTATAGTCGAGTTGTATTCTAAGTAAAAATAAAAAGTAAAGGTGGTAAAAATGAAAGTAATTAAAACAGAGCCATATATTCCTGAGAGCGTTGAAGTCGAGGAGATAGGAGAAAATCGCATTAAACTCACGGTTTTTCCTTTTGAATCTGGCTATGCTATCACTCTTGCTCACCCTATGCGCAGATTGCTACTTTCTAGCTCTGTGGGCTACGCAGCTACTGCGCTTAAGATAGACGGCGTTACACACGAGTTTGATTCTATTCGCGGTGTGGTAGAAGATGTCTCACAATTCATCGCTAATCTTAAAAATATTCGGTTTAATATTGTCGATAAAAACGACAACAACGACTTGAGTAATGAGGTTACTTATAGTTTTAAAGGTCCAATGGTGCTTAATAGCAAGGATTTGCAAAACTCCGTTACTGATGTCGTGAATCCTGAAGTGTATTTAGCCACGATAAATGAGGGCTTTGAATTAAATTTTTCGTTAGTGATTAAAAAAGGCATAGGTTATGTGCCAAGTGAGGATTTGCGTCCTGATGTACAGGAGGGTTATATCCCGTTAGATGCGTATTTCACTCCTGTAAAAAGAGTAGTGTATGATATTAGCAATGTTTTACTAGAAGATAATCCAAATTTTGAAAAACTTGTTTTTGATATTGAGACAGATGGGCAAATTAAGCCATTAGAGGCGTTCAATGATGCTATCACCGTAATGTATAAGCAAATGAGTATTTATGGTGTGAATCTTAATGAGATTTCTCTACCAAACAAAAATGCAGAGGATTCTGGTGAGCTTAGAACGCTTCTTATTACTTTAGATTCTCTTAATTTAAGTGCGCGATGTTTCAACTGCCTTGATAGGTCGCACTTGAAATACATTGGTGAAATCGTGTTAATGCAAGAGAGTGAAGTAAAGGGTATCAAAAATATGGGTAAAAAATCCTATGAGGAAATCTCTAGTAAATGTAAAGAGCTTGGTTATCCCATTGGGGTGGAATTACCAAAGGAAGTGGAGCTTGCCTTTCAGCGTAAGCTCGCCAAACTTAAAGCATAAGGAAAGACAATGAGACATAATCACGGATATAGAAAGTTAGGGCGCACAAGTTCGCACAGAAAAGCGTTGTTAAAGAATCTTGCCATAGCACTCATTAAGTATGAGAAGATTGAAACAGGTGTTTTTAAGGCAAAAGAGTTACAAAGCTATGTTGAAAAACTTGTAACCACTGCAAGGAAAGGCGACTCAAATGCTCATAGGTTTGTTTTCTCTTACCTACAAGATAAGGAGAGCACCAAAAAGATTGTTACACAAATTGCCCCGCGTTACAAAGAGCGCAATGGTGGTTATACGCGTATCAATCGCACTCGCTTAAGAAGAGGCGATGCTTCTCCAATGGCAATTATTGAGTTTATCCAATAATTTTTACAAAGATTACAATCTTATAATTTTATAGAGAGCTTTTACTTAAGAAGTATCGCTCTCTGTATTTTAGATTTTTACACCCACGCGTAATTTCTGCATTATTCACAATAGACCTTTCATTTAAATCACACACAAAATCTTGCAATACCTCTTTTTTTACAAACACGGGCAAAAAGCTCTTTGGGCTTAAAGAAACAATCCCTAAAAACCTCCCGTTGCTATCAAAAATCCCCTTACCAAAGAGAAGATTCTCATATTCTTCACGCGCAATGTTGAAACCATAGGGGATTTCTCTATGTCTTTTTTCATCAAAGTAGCTCTCCGCACGCCCTAACTTTAAACTTTTTGGGACAAATGAATAGCCCTCATCGATAAATGAATAAAAGACTTTTTGGTTTTGAGTAAGTTTGCTCGTAGGGGAAAAAATATCAACAGCATATTTTTTTTGGATTCTATCGTGGTAGTAGCTTTTTTCTCGCACATTGCAATAATCATCGGTGCTAGCGATATTTTCAAGCAGTGCCAAGCCACTATCCATATCAATAGCTCTAAGGTCGAGTTTAAAGGCGCAAATAATAATGTTAGCACTTGTATCTTGTATTTTGGCAAAGATAGCACTCGGTATAAGGGAGTCACTATACACAATCTCTGAGGAAGTAAGATACAATCCATTCTTTACCATTGTGGCAAATCCCTTCCTCATACTGCCATCGTGGAAATGCACTTCGATAATAGCAGTAGAATAAATCCAACTTGGCAAAGGTTTTGTTGTAACTTTTTGCTGTGGGAGGAAAGGGTCTTTTTGTCTTTTTTGTGGGGCAGGGGATTTGGAGGGGGCTTTTTTGGTATTTTGAGGTTTTGGGGTCTTTTGATTATTGGATTCATCATCTTGTTTGTTGTCTTTATTTGTTTCATTGGTGTTTTTATCATTGTTTGCTGTGGTAAGTCTTTTTCGCAATTCTTCTTGCTCCTTAGGCGTGAGAGAGGAAATATTATCTGGGATATAATTCCACGCAGGTGATGCGCCTATGGGGTAATCCTCCTCTGAACACGCCACAAACGCCAAGATAATGCCAAGTAAAAGCCCGCCAATATATACTCTAATCATACATCAACGCCCTTAGTAAAAGCGGGGTAAAGCACTACTATAACTTCAAAAATAAGCCGTCCTAGCCCTGACATTTATCCTCTTTGTGGTTTTTGGTTTCTATGTATAAAATTTAAGCACTAATTGCAAATTGTTTCTTGTATATCGGTAAAATGTGGCTTTTTAAAAGCGAGATTGTATGTAAGATTCCCATTTGCAAGATTTGTGCTGGCTTTGGATATATGCAACACCGCTTAACAAACGCTAAAGGAACTACAATGAGTGAATTAAAAACATTTAACTTGCCACAAGAAGAGCTTGAGAAGCTTAATTATGCGACAATTACTACAAACAAAGGAAAAATGTGCATCAAACTTTTTCCAAATGATGCGCCAAATACGGTAAGCAATTTTGCTAGCTTGGCTAATGCAGGCTTTTATAATGGACTTAGCTTTCATCGTGTGATTGCTGGTTTTATGGCACAAGGTGGTTGTCCGCATAGCAAAGATAATCCACGCTTGGCTGGGACAGGTGGTCCGGGTTATGCGATAGCCTGTGAGTTAGAAAATAATCCTCATCTACACAAAAAGGGCACACTCTCAATGGCACACGCAGGGCGCAATACAGGTGGAAGTCAATTTTTTATTTGCTTTGCACCTCAGCCACATTTAGATGGAGAACACACGGTGTTTGGACGCATTAGCCCAGATGATACGCAGAGTTTAAAGGTGCTAGATTCTATCAAGCAAGGCGATGTCATAGAATCTATTGAGATTTCACAAGAAGTTTAAGGTTTGATTTGCTACAATTCTGCCTAATATTGTGTAAAAAGGACTTTTGCTTATGCATCGCACGCTAACAAACTTCACAAAGCAACCTACTTTTATCGACTTATTTGCAGGGCTTGGGGGGATTCGGCTTGGGTTTGAAAATGCAGGGTGTAAATGCGTGTTTTCAAGCGAGTGGGACAAAGACGCACAAAAAAGCTATGAGGCGAATTTTGGCGAGATTCCACGCGGGGATATTACCCAAATCACTTCAAGTGAGATTCCGCATTTTGATATTTTGTGTGCGGGGTTTCCTTGCCAGCCTTTTAGCATTATTGGCGAAAAGCATGGCTTTAGGCACGAGACGCAAGGGACGCTATTTTTTGAAATCGAGCGGATTTTGCGCGAGAAAATACCAAAAGCATTTTTACTAGAAAATGTGCGAAATCTACTAAGCCACGATAAAGGCAGGACTTTTAAGATTATTTTAGAACGGTTGCAAAATCTAGGCTATTTTACGCATTTTGCAGTGCTAAACGCGCTAGATTTTGGACTGCCTCAAAAGCGCGAGAGAATCATTATTTGTGGATTTAGAGAGAAGTTAGACTTTGCTTTTCCTAGCGGGATTTACGGACTTGGTGGTGATTCTCACAAGGCAAAATCCTTAAGCGAGATTCTAGAATCTCGCGTGGATAAAAAGTATTTCGTCCGCGAGGCAATCAAAAAATTGCGCATAGCACGAATGAAAAAAGAGATTGCAAAGCCCTATATCACGCACGAAAATGTCGGTGGTAGTGTAACGCCTCATCATTTTTCTTGCGCGCTTCGTGCGGGGGCAAGTGCGAATTATTTGCTTGTCAATAATGAGCGCAGACTTAGTGAGCGCGAAATGTTGCGCTTACAAGGATTCCCAGAATCCTATAAAATTGTCGTGTCTTATAGCGCGTTTAAAAAACAAATCGGCAATAGCGTGGCAGTGCCTGTGATAGAAGCAGTAGCAAGGCAAATGCTAAAATCAATGCAAGATTCAAATCACAAAGCTACGCAAAAAGTATGGATTAAGGCGGTATAATGGCAAAATCCACAAAAACTCCCTTTGTTAGATGAGTTTGCTGATTTTGCAAAATCTATCATTGGCATTAGTAGGGCAAATCTTAATATTACGCAAAAAGCACATTTTTATCGCGTAGGCGTTACAAACGCAGCAGATAGAGGGCTTGATATGTATGCAAATTTTGGCATAGCCGTGCAAATCAAACATTTAAGCCTTGAGGCAGAAATGGCGCAAAATATCACGCAAGGTGTGCGAAGCGATAAAGTTGTCATCGTTTGCAAAGACGCGGAAAAAGACATTATCGCCTCACTTTTATCCCAAATAGGCTATGGTGCTAAAATCGCTAGCATTATCACGCAATCGCATTTGGTTGAATGGTATGAAAAGGCGTTGCGAGGAAAATATAAAGACTTGCTAGGTGATGAAGTGTTGCGTAATTTGCAAGTAGAGATAATGGAGGAATTTCCACCTACAAAGGATTTGCCTAGTATGCTAACAAGCAGGGGATATGAATTGTTACCACAAGATGAGATTTTTAAAATTTAATAAGGAGTCAAAATGGAAATTGTAAAAACTATGGGTGAATTAAAAGAACAAGTGGTGTTTGTGATAGATGAAAATAATCACATTGCGCCAAAAACTACGCAAGATGAGGAAAATTTAATAAATGCGTGGGGAATTAACGATGATATTTTTGAAGCATTTTTGGACTTTCTCAACGAATCTACAAGCGATAATGACGAAAAAATCGCATTGATTAGTAGCCCCGAAAAATATGAATTTTTGGAGGGCGGGGAAATCTATTTTAAAGCATTGTATAGCTTTGATTCAGAACCTGCACAAGAACAATTAGAAAGCAAAATTGATGACATTGTAGAAAATGCTATTTTTAGCTGTGATGAATTGATTTTGATACAAAAAGATAGCTATTAGTTTTGGCAGGCGAATGGAAACTCAAAACAAAAAATCCTAGCTTGTTTGATTAGATTAAGCATTAAGTAGGATAATAGGAATTTTTGAGATTTTGTGGTTGTTGGATAAAATATTTAATTTTTTGCTATGAAGTCATCAATCGCTTGCATATTCCATTGTTTGTAGCTTCTACTATGGTATTTTGCAATGATTTCTTTGATAATGGGTTTTCTGCAAAGCTCCACTTTTATGCGCTTTATCTTGTGTTTCTTTGTAAAATTTCACTATTTCTATAAATTCGCATAAAAACGCATTCATATCCTTTTCAAATTCAACTAACTCATATTCTCGCAATAATGCGCTTTTTGTTTTGTTTCTAGGACTTTCAATATACTCAACAAGTGGTGTAAATATATAGTCTTGCAATCCGTATTGGTTTTCAAAACATACTTTAGTGTATATAATCTCATAAATGGTGTTAGACAATTTTCCCTTAGCTTTAAGTTGGCAAAGTTGCTTTGCTTTAGAATCCAGCTCCTTTAACCACACCTTGCGCGCATTGTCATCGACTATTAACAAGACTTTTGAAATATACTCAGAAACGGTAATATCCAAATCCAACCATCTATTTATAAAATCCTTTCGTGATAAAGGAAAGGCTATAATGTTGCTTTTCCACGGTAATTCTGTCATTTGTCGTTCCTTAATTTTTTGTGTTTTATATATTATACTTCGTTTAAAACTTCTTTATTATTGTGTTTTACAAATGCTTCAACAATTTGTGAAAAATATGTGAATTTTGGACTATTTTTAAGATTTTTTTAAGAATAATTACTATATTATACCCCGATAATTTTTGAATCCTAAGGGGTTAAGTATGGAACTTTTAAAAGAATATATTGATATTTGCATATTTTGCATATTAGGAATTATGAGTTTTTTAGTTGTATGGTTTAGTATCGAGCGTGTGTTGTTTTTTATGAAGTTAAATATCCAATCCTATCCAAACAAAGAAGAGTTAGAGGAAGCTTTAAGTAAGAATCTTACCGCGTTGTATATTATTTATTCAAATGCGCCTTATATCGGTCTTTTAGGCACGGTGGTTGGCATTATGATAACTTTCTATGATATGGGAGTGAGTGGCGGACTCGATGCCAAAAGCATTATGATAGGGCTATCCACTGCACTTAAAGCGACTGCGCTTGGACTTGTAGTAGCGATTCCTACATTGATTGTGTATAATGTGTTTTTACGCAAAGTTGATGTATATCTCAATCGTTACGCTATTTGGCAAGAGAAAAAATAATATTATTTTTGATTGAATTATGAGAATAAAGCTAATTATGGAGTATATGCTATGAGGCTTCCTAAAAAAGACGGATTGAATGTTATCCCGCTTATTGATGTAATGCTAGTGCTTTTGGCTATCGTGCTAAGCGTCTCTACCTTTATCGCGCAAGGGCAGATAAAAGTCGAGCTTCCTAATTCTAGCCAAGAGAGCACTCCCACAGAATCTCAAATCATCACACTTTCAGTCAAAGAGGAGGGTGAGATTTTTTATGATAATGTGGCAGTAGATATAGACACTCTCAAGGAACGAATTGCGGAGCTTGATTCTAAAGTGCTTTTAAAACTTGAGATTGATAAAAATGCGAAGTTTGATATTTTTGTTCAAATCGCAGATATTTTAAAAGAAAATGGGCACGAAAATGTCAGTATTGCCACAACAAAAAAATAATGCCGAATGCTTTTTTACACCTATGCGTGTGGGATTTTTATGTTCTTTGATATTGCATATAGCTGTGGCATTGTGTTTTGTTGATTTTGTGCGCCAAAGCGTAGTAGAAGAAAATGGTATGAATGAAGTTATGCTCTCTCTTGCGACTATCCAAAATCCAAGCAATGAAGATTCTCACGAACCAAAACCTAAGCCAAGACGCCATCATAAACCTAAGCCAAGACCTCACCACACGGCAAATCCTATCCAAGAGCATATCCAACAAGAGGAATCTTCTCAATCAACAAGAGCAGCCCAAGCAAATCAACAAAACGAAGGCGATGTAATCGAAACGCTTACATACCACGAGGGTGAGCACAACGAGCTGTATTCGCAAATTAGAAGAGAAATAAACAAAAAACAAAAACATCCACCAATGATGGTTAAACGCAGGCTTGAAGATGAAGTGTTGGTAGAATTTGTCATCTATACTGATGGTAAGGTTACTAATATACGCGTAGTGCGTCCATCTAAGCACGATGACTTCAATCGATATGCTATCAAGGCGATAAAAGATGCCTCCAAGCATTTCCCTCGCGTAACTAAAAACTTACGACTTGAGATTCCACTAGAATATAAACTCAAAAGACTTTAAGAATTTGCTATTTTTAAGAATTATTTTGTTAAGATTCATTAAACAAAATAGAGTTTTTGTTGAATTCTTAAAACAAAAGGTGGCGTGATGATAGAGTTTAGCATTGTAGAATCCACCAAAATCAAAGGCGTGTATATCATCACACCAAGCATTGCTAACGATAATCGTGGCAATATCTACACTTCATTTCTAAAAGAGCAAATTGAGGCACTTCTCCCAAAAGGACTTTACTTCAAGCACGATAAATTCTCGCACTCTACCCAAAATGTTTTGCGTGGAATCCACGGCGATAGCAAGTCGTATAAATTCGTATCTTGCGTGTATGGCGAGATTTTGCAAGTGGTGGTGGATTGCCGCAGGGATAGCCCGACATATTTGGCGTATGAGAAATTTTGCATTCGTGCAAATGCCACGAGCACAGATTCTAGCAAAAACGCGCAAAAATTTATTTTAATCCCGCCAAATATGGGCAATGCGTATTTTGTGCGAAGTAAAGAGGCGATTTATCACTACAAGTTGGCTTATGAGGGCGAGTATATAGACGCGCCAGAGCAGTTTTCGCTTTCCTATAATGACGCAAAAATCGGCATTGATTGGGAGCTAAATGGCGTTATGCCTGTGCTTTCGTCACGCGATTTGCAAAGTGTGAATCGTGGCACAAGTGAGGGCGCAAAATAGGCGTAGATTCAGAATTTAAATTGTAAAAAGGAGCAACAATGCGAGAAATAAAAGAAGGCGATTTAGTGTTAGCAAGGCATATTAGCGAGGCTGATTGCGTGGATTCTAAAAATGGTGGGCTAAACTTTTTTTCAAATGATGAGGAGTTTATCCAAGTGGGATTTTGGGGCTATGATAGTGGCAAAAAGCTCCTAGCACACATTCATAATGAAGTCGAGCGCAAGGTGTATTGGACGCAAGAGGTGCTTTTTATCAAAAAGGGGCGGATTAAAGCGCGAATCTATGGCACAAAGGAAAACTTTGTCGAGGAGTTTGAAGCGGTGGCTGGAGATATTTTGATAATGCTTCGCGGGGCGCACGGCTATGACATACTTGAGAATGGCACACAAGTGCTAGAAGTCAAAAATGGTCCTTATGTGGGCGCAGAGCTTGATAGAAGGAGGATAGAGCAGTGAAACTCCACCTTGGGTGCTGGCATAGAAATATTCCTGATTTTATCAATGTGGATTTATGCGATATGCCACATATTCACTACAAAAGCAGCATTGATGATTTATCGATGTTTGAAGATGAAAGCGCGGAGCTGATTTATAGTTCGCATAGCTTTGAGTATTTTGATAGATTTGAGGCGGTAAATGTCATTAAAGAATGGCATAGGGTGCTTAAAAAAGGCGGGACATTGCGACTTGCTGTGCCAGACTTTGACAAACTTATCGAAGTGTATCATCTCACGGGCGATTTGACAAAGATTTTAGGACCGCTCTATGGCAGAATGAGCGTGAAAAATGCCAACGCGCAAAATCCTAATCGCAACGATTCTAATGCAAAAGATTCTGTCGGGGGGGGGGGGGATTTAATGATATATCATAAAACCGTGTGGAATTTTACGCTTTTAAGCGAATTTTTGCAATCTAATGGATTTAGTGATGTGCGGCGATATGATTGGCGAAAAACAATTCACAAGGATTATGATGACCACTCACAAGCCTATTATCCGCATTTGGATAAAGAAAATGGGATTTTAATCTCACTCAATGTCGAAGCGACAAAAATCTAAGCAACATAACGCAAAAGGGTTTAAATTTTAAAATGCAAAGGAGAGTGAAATGGAATTTATTATGCAAATGCGTCCGTGGTTTGGCGCGGAGGAAAAGCGTGCATTAAGCGAATATATGGACGAAGATGGCTTTTTGACAGAATTTAAGCGCACACAAAATTTTGAGCAAATGATAGCCGATTTCACGGGTGCAAAACATTGTATCGTGGTAAATAACGGCACGATTAGCCTAACGCTTGGGGCATTGGCGGTTGGCATTGAAGCGGGTGATGAAGTCATCGTCCCCAACTACACGATGATAGCCACGCCAAATTCGGTGAAAATGATAGGTGCAAAGCCCGTGTTTGTCGATGTGGAGCGCGAAACTTTGTGTATGGATATAGAGCGGGCAAAGGAGGCTATCACGCCACGCACAAAGGCGATAATGCTAGTGAGTGCAAATGGACGCTATCCAAAAGCGGGGATTGAAGCCTTTGTGAATCTCTGCAAAGAGCGTAATCTCGCTCTTATCGAGGATAGCGCACAATCGCTTGGCTCATTTTATCCAAATGGCAAACATATCGGCACGATGGGAGCGATTGGGAGCTTTTCTTTTTCCGCACCTAAAATTATCTCCACAGGGCAGGGCGGTGCGCTTATCACAAATGACGATAATCTAGCTTCTAAAATCCGCAAACTTAAAGACTTCGGGCGTAGTGGCGGGGGAAATGACATACACGACACCATAGGCTATAATTTTAAATTTACCGAACTTCAAGCCTGTGTGGGAATCGAGCAGATGAAAAAGTTAGAATCTAGAATCGCGCGTAAAAAAGAGATTTATAGGCTTTATGAAAAGGGCTTACAAAATATCAAAGGCATAGAGCTCTTCGCGCAGGATTTAAGTTGCACGGTGCCGTGGTTTTATGACAGCTTGTGTGAGAGGCGAGAGGAACTCCAAGAGTTCTTAAAACGCAACAATATCGGCACACGCGTAATGTATCCGCCGATAAATAAGCAAGTGGCTTATCAAGTAAGCGGTGAGCATAATATCTCAAATCTCATCGGGCAAAAAGGGCTATGGCTACCCTCAGCTACGCAACTAAGCGATGATGAAGTAGGGTATATCTGCGAGAAAATAGGGGAGTTTTATGGTGAATCTATAAACTAATTTTATGTATAATGCGAAATTTTATACCAAAATCCACATAAAGGGTAGTTATGAAATCTAAAAAGCAAATTGAATTAGCAATAACGGATTGGAGTGATAATTCCATTTTTAATAAGTCAAATTTTCGTAATAATTGGATTATTCAACTTTTGCAAAAATATTTGAGCGATAAATATGAGTTTAAGTGGAGTGATAACCCAAAGTATTTAATTTATAATGTATTTGGCGATTCGTATTTGGAGTATAGCAAAGATTGTGTGCGGATTTGTGTCGCTTGGGAAAATATAGCGATAGATTGGAATCTCGCTGATTATGGTATAAGCACCTATCTTATGGATTTTGGTGAGCGTTGTTTGTCGTATCCGTATTATTTTCTGCATAAAGATGATTTAAGATTCGCATTAAAAAAGCATTTGATTAACGATAAAAGAAAAAAATTTTGCTCATTTATGGTAACAAATGGCGATGCTGATAAAATCCGCGGTGAGTTTTTTGAAAAACTTTGTGAATATAAAAAAGTAGATTCGGGTGGCAGGTGGAAAAACAATATCGGCGGTCCTATCGGCGATAGATGTGGCGATTTTAGCACAAGCAAAAGAGAGTGGCAAAAGGGATATAAATTTAGCCTTTGTTTTGAAAACTCATCTCAAAAAGGCTATGTAACAGAAAAAATCCTCCAAGCATTCTCTGCTGGGTGTGTGCCGATTTATTGGGGCGATGAGAGTTTGTGCGATGAAAAATACGCGAGATTTCGCCCTGTGTTTAATCCCAAAGCCTTTATCAATGTGCATAATTTTGATAGCATAGATTCAGCGATACGCGAAATAGAGCGCATTGATAACGATAATGGTGCGTTTGAAGCAATGCGAAAAGAGCCTATTTTTCGTGCGGAATGTTTGGAGGAATTTTTGGGCGCAAAATTTGCAAACGAGGGTGGGCAAAATGATATTTGGAGTGCGGAAAATATCGAGCAAACCACACAAACCATTATCTATAAAAGTGAAAAAATGTTTGTTGATTTTTTTGATAATATTTTCACAAAAGAGGAAAAACAAATCAAATATGGAGAGCGTTTGAATATACATTTTAATGAGCGCAAATATCAGGCAAAAAAGAAAAAACAAAGAGAAAAACGGCGCAAAATCGAAAGAGTAATCGAATATCCTTTCAAAAAACTACGCAACTATATCCGCGATAAATTCCGCAATTCACAATAAGTTTATCGTTATAAACGCGCGGATTTTACTCAAAATATCTCAAAATCTTATAGCCATTGTCTTGCAAAAATTTATCTTTTTGCATTAGCTTCAAATCACTTTGCATCATATCTTTGATAAGCGAATCTAAGTCATATTTTGGCTTCCAGCCTAGCTTCTGTCGCGCTTTGGTAGAGTCGCCTAGCAACAAATCCACTTCTGTGGGGCGAAAATATCCGCTATCTACTTCGACTACGACTTTGCCTTTTTCTAGCTTGTAGTCGCCACGACACGCCTTTATGATGCCCTTTTCATTTACGCCTTCACCGATAAATTCGATTTCGATACCAACAATTTCAAATGCCTTTCGCACAAACTCACGCACTTCGGTAGTAACGCCTGTGGCGATGACAAAATCTTCTGCCACTTCTTGTTGCAAAATCAAATACATTGCCTCGATATAGTCCTTTGCGTGTCCCCAATCGCGCTTAGAGCTTAGATTCCCAAGATAGAGTTTTTCTTGCAAACCAAGCGCGATTTTTGCCACTGCACGCGTGATTTTACGCGTTACGAATGTCTCGCCACGAATGGGGCTTTCGTGGTTAAATAAAATCCCATTGCTTGCAAAAATATTATACGCCTCGCGGTAGTTTATCGTAATCCAATACGCATAGAGCTTCGCGCACGCATACGGAGAGCGCGGATAAAATGGCGTTTTTTCATTTTGCGGACAGCCTTGAATAAGCCCATAAAGCTCACTTGTGGAGGCTTGATAGATTTTAGTTTTGTCTGTCAATCCCAAAAGCCGCACCGCTTCTAAAATCCGTAAAGTCCCTATGCCATCGGCGTTTGCGGTGTATTCTGGTGTCTCAAAGGATACGGCTACATGGCTCATCGCAGCGAGATTGTAAATCTCATCTGGTTGCACTTCTTGGATAATGCGCGTGAGATTCATCGAATCCGTCAAGTCGCCGTAATGCAGGAAAAAATTGCAATTTTGCTCGTGGTAGTCTTGATAAATATGGTCGATTCTATCGGTGTTAAAGAGCGAAGATCTGCGCTTTATGCCGTGAATCTCATAGCCCTTATTGAGTAAAAATTCCGCCAAATACGCGCCGTCTTGCCCTGTAATCCCTGTGATAAGTGCTTTTTTCATCTATGCTCCTTTTTAAATTTTAAAATTTAAAGCCAAATTCAAGCCCATTTAAGATTTTGCACGCGCTTTATCAAACTAATCTTTTCACAAAGCCACGCATTTGGCAAACCTCTATCTTTTTGCTCTAGCCCCGCGCAAAGTCATCTTCTATCCGCACGATGTCATCTTCGCCCGTGTATTGCCCCACTTGGACTTCTACGATGACAAGGGGGATTTTGCCCTCGTTTGCTAGGCGATGAACCTGCCCCATTTGTATGTATGCGCTTTCATTTGCCCGCACTAGCTGGGTTTTGCCCTCTATGGTTACGGTTGCACTCCCGCTTAGCACTATCCAATGCTCGCTTCGGTGGTAGTGCTTTTGTAGGCTTAGACGCTTGTTTGGCTTGACTTCGATTCGTTTGAGTTTGTAGCCATTTGCGACTTCTAGGACGGTGTAGTTCCCCCAAGGGCGCGTTATGGTATGGTAGCACTCATCGTTGTTTTGTATTTTTTGCGCGATTTGGGCGATTTGCTTTACTTGTTGGGATTCTCCTCTTTTGCAAAGCAAAAGCGTGTCAGGCGAATCTATGGCGATGAGATTTTCTACGCCCACCGCGCAAACGCGCTTGTTTTGGCTACTGCTTACAAAGAGATTTGCCTTTGATTGCAATAAAATAGAATCCTGCGGGGCGACATTGGCATTTTCATCGGCATTTGTCTTTGCGAGTTCATCATAGAGGCTATCAAAGCTCCCCAAATCGCTCCAGCCCATATCTACGCTTACGCATTTTAGGGCTTTGCATTTTTCCATTAGCGCGTAGTCGATACTATCTGCGGGGATTGCGCTCATATCAGCGATTTTTATCGTGCGAGATTGCGCGCTTTCATCGCCTTGTTTGTTTTTATTATTTGCCCCCCCCCTAATTTGGTTTGTGTTACTTTGCAGCGTGTGGTTTAGTGCTTTTTGGCATTCTTGCAAAATCTTTGGGGCGTGAATTTTCATCTGCTCTAAAAACGCGCTGATTTTGAAGCAAAAAATCCCCGCGTTAAAGAAAAATTCTCCAGATTCTATAAATTCCTTTGCCTGCTTGTAGCTTGGCTTTTCATAAAATCCTTTCACTTCATCATTTGCGCCAGCGTGGATATAGCCAAAGCCCGTTTCTATTGCTTTTGGCGTAATGCCAAAGCACACGAGAAAATCTTGCTGTGCGTAGTCTTTAGCTTTTTGAATGGCTTGTTTGTAGGCATTTTCATCGCGGATTAAGTGGTCGCTTGGCGTGATTAGCACGATTTGGTCTTGGGAAATGCTAGTTTCTAGTAGGCTAAGGATTGATAGCGTTATCGCAGGGGCAGTGTTGCAACTTTTTGATTCTACGAGGAAATGCGCATTTGGCGTGATTTTTTCACCCTCACAGAGATTTTCATAAAGATTTTGGGCTAAAAAATACTGCTCATTATTTACCGCGATAATCGTGTGTTGGCAGATTTTGGCATTGCGCTTGAGGGTGAGCTCATAGAGGCTTTGCTTCTCAAAAAGGGGCAAAAATTGTTTAGGGAAATTGCCACGCGAGAGCGGATAAAGCCTCGTCCCACTACCACCACAAAGGATAAGATTTGTCATTATTTGTTCCTAAAGAATTTAAAGTATTGATAAACCTAGGTAGAAATTATAACTAAAAATCAAAGCACATAAGCAAATAACACATTATTAAATCTTGGATTTATAGAATCTAATACCACAAGTTGTCAATCAATCGTGTTTTGCCAACTTTTACTGCGATAAGAAAAATGCTTTTTGTCTTTTGCACTTTTTGTATGGGTTTAAGTGTGTGTGAATAAAACCTCGCGTATTCTAACTCTACTTCACGCAAGCATTCTCTTGCCATTGATTCAAGCGTGGCGACATTTTCTATGCCGTTTTGAATCTGTGAGGCGATAAGGTCAATACATTTTGGGATACATAGCGCAGATTCTCGCTCTTTTGGGCTTAGATAGACATTGCGTGAGCTTAGAGCTAGCCCATCGACATCACGCACAATCTCGCAAGGCACAATCTCAACGGGCAAGAATAAATCACGCACCATTTTTTGTATGAGGAGGACTTGTTGGGCATCTTTTTTGCCAAAATACGCACGAGTTGGGTTTGTGAGGTTAAAGAGCTTTAATACCACTTGCAAAACACCTGCAAAATGGCTCGGTCGACTAAATCCCTCTAAAATATATCCCATAGTGCGGGGCGGGTTTAGGGTGGTTTCATCGTGCGCACTAAGGCTATGAGAATCTAGTGGGTAGATTTCTTCTATATTTGGTGCAAATACCGCGCTTACACCAAGATTCTCACAAAGGTCTAAATCTTTTTGCAAGTCGCGTGGATAAGTGTCAAAATCTTCATTTGGTGCAAATTGTGTGGGATTGACAAAAATGCTCACTAAAGTATGAGAATTATTGGCTAGAGATTCTTGCATTAGGCTTTTGTGTCCATTGTGTAGTGCGCCCATTGTCGGCACTAAACCTAATGATTGACACTCTATCCTAAAATCTCTCACTTCTTTAATGGTGCGTAAAAGTCGCATAAAAGCCCCTTTGTTGAATTGAGTAGGAATTTAGCAACTTTTATGCCTTGCCTAAAGCTTAAAAACTATCAATAACAAAAAGATAGTATTATTTGTGATATAAATTTTGCTATAATGCTTGGATACTTTGTTTGGTGTATTACTTTTTTTGAGGAGTTTGCTATGGCATTGCTTAATAAAATTTCACTTAAAATTAAGATTCTCTTGCTTGTATTATTGCCACTTTTTGCAATGTTGGTTGTAATGCTTGGCTCGCTTTATCAAACAGAACAACAACTTCAAACAACTAAACAACTTCAAATGCAAATCACAATATCAGAAAAACTTTCTTTATTGGTCCACGAAATGCAAAAAGAACGAGGATTGAGTGCAGGATTTTTAAGCAGTAGGGGGAATAATTTTGCAAATGAATTAAAAGAGCAACGCAAACTTACCGATAACGCGCTTTTAAATTTACAAACTAGCGTGGAAGATTCTAAGGATTTAAGCGTAGGATACAAGGCAATTTTACAAAAGAGTTTAGATGGGTTAAAGGATTTGCAATCTGTGCGCTCAAATGCTGATAACTCTATAAGTCAAACGCCAGCTTTGCCTCAAACCATTGGCTTTTATACAGGCACAATAACAAACTTACTTCACAGCATTGTAGAATCAACAAGGCTCATAGAAGAAGGTGATATTACAAGATTGCTTTTTGGTTATCTCAATTTTTTACAAGCCAAAGAGAGTGCGGGCTTAGAGCGTGCCACAGCAAACGCTATATTTGCGGGTAAATCTCCAGCAAGTGATACGCAGTATAATACCTTTATAAGTTTGCTTGCCAAACAAGAATCATACAATAATGCTTTTAAGGATTTTAGTGATACAAAAAGTATCGAGGCATTTGAAAAATCTTTACACAATCAAAGTTTTGAAGAAGTTGAAAAAATGCGCCAAATTATCAAACAAAAGTATAAAGAGGGCGAATATGGCATAGAAGCAAAGGTGTGGTTTGATACTATCACGCAAAAAATCAATATTTTAAAAGATATAGAAGATGGTGTGGTAAATAATCTTAAACTTGCGCTTCAAAGTGATTATGAACAACAGAGTGCAAGTTTTTGGCAATCTTTAACCATAGAGGTTGTTGTGTTGGTGCTTACGCTCGCATTGTGTGTGATTATTACGAAAAATATTTTGAGTAACCTTAATGTGATGAATGATAAACTTTTCTACATTACCAACAATAAAGCACTTAATGAGGAGATAACAATAAAATCTAGCGATGAAGTAGGTAAAATGGCAGGCTCACTCAATACATTTTTGCGCTATGTGCATAACATATTTAAAGATATTTTAGGTGCGATTAAAAACAACCAAGTAGTGGTAAAAACCATAAATGAAGTCTCAAAAGAGCTCGATTCTAACACCAATAAGATTGAACACATTAGTCAAGATAATGCAAATTTAGGAGAAAAATCTCGCGAATTACTCAATAAAAGCATTGAACTATCGCTAAGCACTAAGGAGCAACTCCAAGAAGTCTTAAATAATATGCAAAACACCAAACAAGTCGTAGAGCATATTGGGCAACAAGTCCAAGAAAGCATAACTAAGGAGCAAGATTGCGCGCTTAAGATTCGCTCTCTTGCAGAGGAAGCACAAAATATTCAAAATGTGCTTTCAATGATTACAGATATTGCTGAGCAAACAAACCTCCTTGCCCTTAATGCCGCTATTGAAGCAGCACGCGCAGGAGAGCACGGGCGAGGGTTTGCCGTAGTGGCTGATGAAGTGCGAAAACTCGCTGAAAAAACCACAAAAAGTGTAAGTGAAACAAGTGCAGTGATTAAGAGCGTGGTGCAGTCAGTTGAAGAAATCAATACACAAATAGAATCAAATGTCAAGTCGATGGATACTCTCACACAAAGTTTTGAGACAATGCAGGGTGATATTGATGTCATTTCACAATCTATCACACAGGCAAGTCAAAAATCACTAGATTCTCAAGAAATGAGCAATGTTGTAAATAGTAATGTTTCTAATCTTATTGACAACGGGCAACAAATTGATATTTTTGCTAAAGAGCTTGCAAGGATAAACACACAAATGCAAGATACGCAATATAAACTTAAACAACAAACAGAGGATATTAGCCAATCACTTGCAAGATTTAAGATTTAAAGAAATAAAATGGTGTTTTGTTGGGGAGAATCTCAACTCTAAATGCTATAATGTGCGCAAAATTTGTTTTATTTAAGGTTTTGTAATGATTACACTAAAGCAGGCATTAAGCCTAAACCAAGAACAGCTCCAAGAGGTTTTTACCCAAATTAAACAAAAAGTCGCACAAAATATTGAGCTCAATGCCTATATTATGGAATCTAACGGCGAGATTCCCATTTCTACAAGCACAACGCAGACGCAAAATAAACTAGGCGTGCCAATTCTCATTAAAGATAACATTAGTGTTAAGGATTGGGAAATTACCTGTGCGAGCAAGATTTTAAAAGGATATAAATCCCCATACAATGCCACCGTAATTGAGAATCTCCACGCAAATGGAATGTGTGGTTATGGACGCGCTAATATGGACGAGTTTGCGATGGGAAGCACAAGTGAGTCGAGTTGCTATGGGCGCGTGAAAAATCCGCGTGATATTTCGCGTGTGCCGGGTGGTAGCTCTGGCGGTGGAGCAGCTGCGGTAGGCGGGGGGCTTGCTATTGCATCTCTTGGGAGCGATACGGGTGGCTCTATTCGTCAGCCTGCTGGTTTTTGTGGTTGCGTGGGGTTAAAGCCAAGCTATGGGCGCGTGAGTCGCTATGGACTTGTGGCGTATAGCTCAAGCCTAGACCAAGTGGGTCCAATCACGCAGAATGTCGAAGATTGTGCGATTTTACTTGATAGTATTAGCGGACACGATAGCGCAGATTCTACTTCTTTGGCTCTCCCAGCGACTAATACATTTAAAAACCTTGATAGCAATGTGCGCTACAAGGTGGGAATCTTGCCAGAGTGGCTAAAAAAAGCTGATGAGCCCACACAAAAGCGATATGAGGAAATTATAAAAATACTTCAATCAATGGGACATACTATCATAGACATAAATGCTCTTTCACAAAAGCCAATGCTAGAGACAGATTATCACATATCAACTTATTATATTTTAAGCACAGCAGAAGCCAGCTCTAATCTTGCGCGATTTGATGGCGTGCGATATGGGAGTAGGGCACAAGCAAACAATCTCAAAGAACTTTATCTTAACACACGCTCGCAAGGCTTCGGTGAGGAAGTCAAAAGGCGTATATTGCTTGGGTGCTTTGTGCTTAGCAGTGGATATTATGATGCGTATTACTTAAAAGCACAAAAAATGCGTGAATACATTAAATCTCAATATAGCGATGTATTTGCGTCTTGCGATGTGTTGCTAACGCCCATTGCTCCAACAATCCCACCAAAATTTGGTGCGACTAGCACGCCACTTGAAATGTATCTTAGCGATACTTACACTATTGGTGTGAATCTCGCTGGATTGCCTGCTATTTGCGTGCCATCAAGTAGTGATAAACAAGAGATTCCCATTGGAATGCAGTTTATCGGTGCTTTTGGAGCTGAGCAAGAGATTTTAAATGTCGCGTATGGATTGCAAAAGGAACTTGGAAATTCATAAGAGATTGTATAAATAAGAAATAATTAAGGGAGAATAAATGAAATCACTACAAAAAGCCTTAACATTTGAAGATGTGTTGCTTATTCCAGCGTATTCGGAGGTTTTACCCAAAGATGTGAGTTTGCGTACTCGTTTGAGTAAAAACATTACACTTAACATTCCCATTGTCTCTGCAGCGATGGACACAGTAACGGAATATAGGACTGCTATTGCTATGGCGCGTGCTGGTGGGATTGGTATAATCCACAAAAATATGGACATTAAATCTCAAGCAGACCAAGTAAGAAAGGTAAAAAAAAGCGAGAGTGGTGTTATTATTGACCCTATTTACATTTTAGCGGACGCTACTTTAGCAGAGGCAAAGCAAATTACTGATAATTACAGAATCTCTGGCGTGCCTGTGGTGGATTCTCATAGCAAACTTATTGGAATCTTAACTAACCGTGATATGCGCTTTGAGACCAATCTAAAGAAAAAAGTCGGCGATGTGATGACGAAAATGCCCCTTATCACAGCGAGTGTAGGCACGACACTTGAGCAAGCGCGTGAAATGATGCAAAAGCACAAAATCGAAAAACTCCCAATAGTTGGGAAAAATAATACTCTAAAAGGACTTATAACCATTAAGGATATTCATAAGCGCATTGAATATCCAGATTCTAACAAAGATGATTTTGGGCGATTGCGTGTGGGCGCAGCATTTGGTGTGTTTGATATAGAGAGAGCGCAAGAGCTAGTTGATGCGGGAGTTGATGTGTTGGTGTTAGATTCTGCGCACGGACATTCTAAAAATGTCATTGAAACGGTCAAAAAGGTAAAGAAAAAACTTAGCGTTGATGTCGTGGTGGGGAATGTCGTAACAGCAAGTGCCACAAAAGCTCTCATAGAGGCGGGTGCTGATGGGATAAAGGTCGGCATTGGTCCGGGCTCAATATGCACTACGCGTATTGTAGCGGGCGTTGGTATGCCACAGGTTTCTGCCATTGATGCGTGCGCACAAGCTGCCAAAAAGCACAATGTGCCAATTATCGCTGATGGTGGGATAAAATATTCTGGTGATGTCGCAAAAGCTTTGGCTATTGGTGCTTCTAGTGTGATGATAGGCTCGCTACTCGCAGGCACAGAAGAAACACCGGGTGATTTAATCCTCTATCAAGGGCGACAATATAAAAATTATCGTGGTATGGGGAGCATTGGTGCGATGAATAAAGGGAGTGCGGATAGATATTTCCAAGAGGGGACAGCACAAGATAAGCTCGTCCCAGAGGGGATTGAGGGGCGTGTGCCATATCGTGGGAAAATTAGCGAAGTTATCCATCAGCTTACAGGCGGACTTCGTAGCTCTATGGGCTATCTTGGTTCATCAAGCATTGAAGAATTGTGGCGTAAAGCAGAGTTTGTGGAGATTACAGCCGCAGGCTTGAGAGAATCTCATGTGCACGATGTGGATATTACTAAAGAAGCACCAAATTATCACGGATAAACCTAAAAACATAAGGAATAATATGGCACAAAAGACATTATTAGAGCAAAGCAGCGAACAAAAAGATTTTGAAACGCTTATAGCACAGGCAAAAGAAGTTGTCGCTAAGCTCAATGCGAATGATATTGGATTAAAAGATTCGTTGCTTTTATTTAAAGAGGGCACAGAGATTCTTAAACAAGCCCAAGATATGTTAGAATCTGCCAAGTTGGAATTTGAGGAAATTACCCAAAAAATGAAATCTTAAAATAACTTCGTAGCGCAAGGAGGCGTGTAAATGGAAATTGTCCCACTACTTACAAATGATTTGAATGTTGTTACTTTCTTATTGTTGTTAATGCGTTTTAGCGGGGTGTTTGCGTTTTTTCCATTTTTTGATTCCACGCTTATCCCTGTAAGTGTGCGTGGAGCAATGATATTTTTTATGACTTTGGTTTGCTTTCCATTAGCCCAATATAATTTAGGGCAAATCACAGTGGTTGATTTAATGGTGGCTGGACTTTTTGAGTTGTTGTTTGGATTTTTAGCGGGATTATGCTTGCAGATTGTGTTTGCGATGATTAGCTTTGGTGGCGAGATTATTAGCTTTTCTATGGGACTTACAATGGCGAGTGCCTATGACCCTCTAACAGGAGCACAAAAGCCTATCATAGCGCAACTTTTAGCAATCCTAGCTTTATTGCTTGCGTTAAGTTTTGACTTTCATCATATTGTGCTTATGCTTATTGCTCAAAGTTTGGATTCTGTGCCTGTGGGGAGTTTTGTCTTTGAGCCAAAAGGAATGGCGCATTTTGCTGGTGCGTTGGCGTCCTTGTTTGTCGTGGGCTTTAGTATGGCGTTTCCTATTGTAGCGATTATTTTGTTTTCAGATATTATCTTTGGTATGATTATGAAAACACATCCGCAATTTAACCTGCTTGTTATTGGATTCCCTGTAAAAATTGCTATTGCTTTTTGTGTGTTGATTGTTATCCTCCCATCAATGTATATGCACTTTAAGCGTGAGCTAGATAGTGCGTTTTATGCAATGAAGTCTATTTTTGCACCATAATTAAGCTAAAATAAATGATTTTTTGGCTAGAATGTCGCCTTAAATCCAATGTAAGGAAGTCCAATGAGAATGGAACAAATTGTCGCAAAAGCCCTTGATAGACTTAATAATGACCGCTACATTTTATCAAATCTCATCTTTGCACGCGTAAAGGAACTAAGTCTTGGTGCGCCCGTGCTTGTAGAAAATATGAATACAAAGACTCATAAACTCACTGATATTGCTATATTTGAAATAGCTGAAGGAAAAGTAACACTAGAGAAAATCCAAGACGAAAATGCTGATTTTTTTTAGAATCTTCTCTATGGATTCTCAAAGAAAATGAGGCAAGGATGTAGTTTTGAGTTTTTTTGAAAAAGTTGGAGTGGTTGATAGTGTCGATTTGGCTATAAATAAACTCCAATCTCTAACGCCACTAACCCCTAAAATCCAACAAGCAATCCAATGTGCTAGTGAATATCATCAAGGACAGCTCCGCAAAAGCGGTATCCCTTATATCGTTCATCCTATTTGTGTGGCGTGTATCGTAGCATTTTATGGTGGCGATGAGACGATGATTTGTGCGGCATTACTCCACGATGCAGTCGAAGATACGCACTGCACGATAGAAGATGTCGGACAGGGCTTTGGCTGGGAAATTGCTCATTTAGTCGATGCGCTCACAAAAATCGTAGAAATTCGCGAAGAAGAAATTGGCAATGCGAGCAATGAAAAACTTGTCGCTTCCGCGCTTTCTTTTCGTAAAATTTTGCTTGCTTCAATCAAAGACATTCGAGCGTTTGTGATTAAAATTTGCGATAGATTGCATAATATGCTGACTTTAGACGCACTCCCTCATCACAAGCAAGTGCGCATCGCAGAGGAAACACTTCTTGTCTATGCGCCAATCGCTCATAGACTTGGAATCTCATCGCTTAAAGCCGAATTAGAGGATAAGAGTTTCTTTTATCTTTTTCCCAAAGAATATGAGAAAATTGACTCGTATATTAGAGACAACTACCAATCCATTATTTTAAAACTGAATTCTTTTATAGATTCTATTCGCACTTTATTACAAACCAATGGCTATAAAGATAAGGACTTTGAGGTCGAACATCGAATCAAACGGTATTATTCTATTTATCAAAAGATGCAACGCAAAGGCGTTAGCATTGATGAAATCCTAGACTTGCTTGCAGTGCGCATAATCGTCAAAAAGCCACTTGATTGTTACAAAGTGCTTGGTATTTTGCACCTTAACCTTAAGCCTGTGGTTTCGCGTTTAAAGGATTATGTCGCAATTCCAAAGGAAAATGGCTATCAAACAATCCACACCACTATTTTTGATAAATCAAGCATTTTTGAAGTGCAAATCCGCACTTTTGATATGCACAAATCCGCACAATATGGAATCGCGGCGCATTGGAAGTATAAGCGCGGTGGAATAGACCCAAATTTAAATTGGGTAAGCAATTTACAATATCAAGACCAATCCATTGAGGAGTTTTATGAGCTTGCTAAAAATGATTTATACAAAGAGGATATTGTCGTATTTTCACCAAAGGGCGATACTTATAACTTACCTGTCGGTGCTTTGGTGCTTGATTTTGCCTATGCTGTGCATACCGATGTGGGGAATAGAGCAAAAAGCGCGTATGTGAATAACCAACAAGCCTCATTGCTCCAACCACTTAAAAACAGCGATATTGTGCGTATCATCACGGCTGAGGAGAATGAAGAGGTCAAGCCTCGTTGTAGTTGGATTGACGCGATTAAAACCTCTAAAGCAAAGTCTCAAATTAGAATCTCGTGCCAATCTCGCATTAAAGAAGTTGATAGGATTTCTGCGATAAATATTTTATCCACAATGTTTGAAAGAACCCCAGCACAAATACAAGAGTATCTAAAGGATTATAATTTAGATTCTCAAGTGCATAAAATAATGCACGACAGAGGTTTTTTTAAAAATACAAAAAATTATTTAAGGACACATTTGCAAAAACAAAAGGGAGTTTTAGATTTTTTTAAGCTTAATAATCGCTTCAAAGTGCGTCAGATTAGACTTGATAACATTGTCGTATTTAGCAATTTTTCTATTAACGAGGCGTTGTTTGATTATTGCTGTCAGCCAAAATATGGTGATGAAATCATCGCTATAAAAAACGAAAATAAAATATTTATCCATCATAAACTTTGTGCGAGGGCAAATGAACAAATCAAGCAAGATACACAAATGGTTTTTGCTCAATGGGCGCAAAACCAAAAGGCTGTGTATAAAATTATTGTCGCTTTTGAGGATAAACGCGGAGTAATAGGGCAGTTTTTAAGCACTTTAGCCAAACATCAAATACGCATACTGAAAGTAGATTACGATAGAATGAATAGCACATTTTCTACATTTTGTGAAGTGTTTATTGAATTTGCTGGGAGTGTCAAAACACTGAAAAATACGCTAGAATCTCAATACAAAATCATTGAATTTAGTGCATTAAAAGATGCGTATTCTTAAAATGGAGTAAATATATGAAGCAAACAAATCTCAACGACTTTGAAAACGAGCTAGATTCCAAAAAGAAACAAGAATTACAAGACGCTATGAATGAAATAGGGCGCGGTTGCACAGAATTTATCGGGCAGGAATATATTCGTGCGTTAGTGGCGAGATTTTTACATACTAAAGAGCGATTTATTGTCAAAGCGGGCTTTGACCCTACCGCGCCTGATTTACATTTGGGACATACTGTGCTTATTCAAAAACTTGCTACCTTTCAAAAGTTTGGCGGAGATGTGAAGTTTTTGATTGGGGATTTTACTGCGACAATCGGCGACCCAAGCGGGAAAAGCGAGACCAGAAAACCGCTCAGTAAGCAAGAAGTAGAACAAAACGCACTTACTTACAAAGAGCAGGTGTTTAAAATTTTAGATTCTGCACACACAGAGGTTTGCTTTAATTCTAAATGGCTTGGCACACTTGGCACAGCGGGAATCATCAATCTCACTTCAAAATTTTCTGTCGCTAGAATGCTTGAGCGCGATGACTTTACAAAGCGATATAAAAATAATCAACCCATTTCTATGGTGGAGTTTATGTATCCGCTTTTGCAGGGGTATGATTCTGTGGCGTTGGAATCTGATATTGAGCTTGGAGGAAACGACCAAAAGTTTAACTTGCTTGTTGGTAGGACACTGCAGCGCGCCTATGGGCTTAATAAAGAGCAAAGTGTGCTTACCGTGCCACTTTTAGAGGGGCTTGATGGCGTGCAAAAGATGAGCAAATCACTAGGCAACTATATTGGCGTAACAGAGGAAGCAAAGACAATGTATGCTAAAATCTTAAGTATTTCGGATTCTATGATGTGGCGGTATTATGAGTTGCTCTCTACAAAAAGTCTTAAAGATATACACCATTTACAATCCCAAGTACAACAAGGCACACTCCACCCAAAAGTAGCCAAAGAAAATCTTGCCTTAGAGCTTACTGCTCGCTATCATAATGAGAATCTTGCCTTGCAAGCCAAAGAAGAATTTGATAAAATTTTTACAAATAGGGAAATTCCAAGTGATATTGCTACTTTTGTATTCCAAAATGGTGAGTGGATTTGCAAAATTGCGCTAGAATCTAATCTATGTGCTTCGACTTCACAAGCGCGCAGAGACATTAAAGCAGGTGCGCTCAAACTTGATGGAGAAAAGGTGAGCGATGAGAATCTTAAGCTTAACAAAGGCGAATATACTTTGCAAGTGGGTAAGAGGAAGTTCGCAAAAATACTCATACAATAAAATAAGGATATTAAATGCTTAAACCGCTAAAAATAGGAAAACATACAATCAAATACCCCATATTTCAAGGTGGTATGGGTGTGGGTATCAGCTGGGATAACTTGGCTGGGAATGTTTCAAAGGAGGGTGCTTTAGGCATTGTAAGTGCCGTTGGGACAGGATACTACAAAAAAATGCAGTTTGCACAAAAGCTCATTAGTTCAAAGCCCTTTGAGGCGATAAATTTTTATTCTAAGCAAGCCTTAAATGAAATTATCAAAAATGCTCGAAAGATTTGTGATAACGCTCCACTAGGTGTAAATATCCTCTATGCTATCAATGAATATGGGCGCGTGGTGCGAGATGCGTGCGAGGCTGGAGCAAATATTATCGTTACAGGCGCAGGATTGCCAACTAATATGCCAGAATTTGCTAAAAATTTCCCCGATGTTGCGCTTGTGCCTATTGTCTCATCAGCGAAAGCATTGCGTATTATTTGTAAGCGTTGGATGGATAGATATGCCAAGATTCCCGATGCAGTGGTTGTCGAAGGACCGCTAAGTGGCGGACATCAAGGCTTTAACTATGAAGATTGCTTCAAACCAGAGTGTCAATTAGAATCTATCGTGCCTGAGGTGGTTAATGAGAGTAAAAAATGGGGGAATATCCCCATAGTTGCTGCGGGTGGCATTTGGGATAGAAATGATATTGATAGGATTTTTAAACTTGGCGCACAGGGCGTGCAAATGGGCACGAGATTTTTGGGAAGTTATGAATGTGATGCTGTGGCGTATAGAGAGATTATGCCAAGCGTGCAAAAAGATGATATTGAGCTTGTGAAGTCTCCTGTGGGGTATCCTGCGCGTGCGATAAAGATGGGCGTTTTATCACGCATTAAAGAGGGAAATGCGCCCAAAGTCGCTTGTGTGAGTAATTGTGTTTCGCCTTGCAAACGCGGTGTAGAGGCTAAAAAAGTGGGATATTGCATTGCAGATTCTTTAGGAGCTGCGCATTTGGGTGATTTGCAAAATGGACTTTATTTCACAGGAGCAAATGGATATAAAATCCAAAAAATCCAAAGTGTTAAAGAGATTATCACCGAACTCACAAGTGATAAAGAGTAGGTATGCGTGTTTTTATTCTTTCTTTACTATGTTGTTTATCTTTAGCTTTTGGTGAGCATAAGATTCTTAATATTGTCCCATTTGGGGATAATAATCTAAAAATTGTTTTTGATAGTGAGATTGCAGGGTTAGAATTAAAAGAAAGCAAGCTAAATGATGGGCGAGTGTTTGTCGATATACAATCAATCTTAGTTGTAGGCAAGAAAAATTTTGCTTTTAAGGATAATTCTACTGCTACCATTGCGCAAAACACGCCACAAATCGTGCGTATTGTCATTAAGCCAACAAAAGACTACGCACTCATCAAAGAAAAAGAGAATCTTTATGTGAAGTTTGGCGTCAAAGATTCCAAACCTTCTCAAGCACAATCCACCCAAACAGATAAAAACACCAAAGAATCTCCCTCAAAAGAATCACTAACCAAAGAAACACTAGAGCCCAAACCACAAACAAACTCTACATCTAGTAGCAAGAAAAAGAAAGTTATCGCCATAGACCCCGGACACGGAGGCAAAGATTGCGGTGCTATGGGTGTGGCGAAAGTATGTGAAAAAGTTATTGTTTTAGAAGTGGCAAAAGTCCTAAGCACAGAGCTTAAAAAGCGTGGCTATAATGTATTTATGACGCGCGATAAGGATACTTTTATTGATTTAATTAAGCGCACACAATTAGCCAATGATAAAAATGCGGATTTGTTTGTCTCTATACACGCAAACTCTATCCCTAAGGGAAAAAAATCTCCAAGTGGCATAGAAACCTATTTCCTTTCTAACAATCGTTCTGAGCGTTCGCTTAAGGTTGTAGAAGCCGAAAATATTGGCGATATTGAAATAACCAACTATTTTTCTAAGCAAATCACACTTAATATTATCAATACTCATCGTCTCATTGCCTCAAGCAAGCTGGCAGTGGATATTCAAGGCGGTATGCTAGAATCTGTGCGTAAAAAACATAAAAATACTATTGATGGTGGTGTGCGTGATGGTCCATTTTGGGTGCTAGCAGGTGCGTTAATGCCATCAATTCTTATAGAAATTGGCTATGTTTCACACGCCACAGAAGGAAAATTACTTACAAGAAAAGACTATCAAAAACTCATAGCTCAAGGCATAGCTGATGGAATTGATGAGTATTTTGAGAAAAATTAAGGCTGTATAATTTCATAACAAGGTAGGCAAAACAAATGAAAGTTTATACTAATCGCACTCACACCGTCCTCTCTAGTATCTTTTTCGCGCTTTTTTGTTGGATTATGATAAGCATTTTGGGTTCAGCTTACACGGAGACTTTTTCTTATATCTTTTTTATTTTTGTGCGTGATGGCAATGTTTTTGATGTAATAAAAACCACTATTTTGCTTTGTGGGGCTGGATTGTCATTATTTTTTGTGATTTTTTGTGCGATTAAGAAGAAAACAAATATTTTTTTAAGTCTTTTTATGTTTGTGTGTTGTGTTGGTTTTATTAGCATTGCTTTTTATACGCAAGATACACAAGAACAGGATATAAACGCGCTATTATCCATAGAATCTAGCATTGAGCAAAGAGACGCGTGGGAGATTTTGCTCGGGTATAAGGTGCGTATTTTGCTTAGTGTGTTTATATATGTATTTTTTATTTTTTTGCCACTTATTTTTACTCTCTTTGGTTTGCGGGCAGATTCCCAAAGTGCTGTTGGTAGGATTCTTTCTTTTATTTCCCCATCTCTTTGTATCGTTGTTATGGCACTTTTTGCTTGTTCGTTTCAGCCATATTATTATAGAGAAAATATTTTTGATTACTTGGATTTGTTTGCTCTTTTGTGTGGCGTGGCACTTTTTGTTGCTGTATTTATGAGAAATCGCCATAAACTTGACTTTTTTGGATACGCCAATGTTGCTGTGTTTGTTGCAGGAATGGTGTGTGTTTTGCTGTGTTCAGTAGTTTTGGCGTCAAGTTTGGATTATTTTGTAGTGCGTTATATGATGTATGCGTTTGTCTTTGTGAGCTGGATTGTAGAGTGGGGTAGTGCATATATACTTCGGGGGGGGGGGGGGAGTCTAAATGAGAATTTTCCCTAAAATCTCTTTAACCGTGTTTTTTAGTTTTTATTTGCTCTACTAAAGTTTTGGATTCTTAGCCTACAAAAGACACTTTGATAATTTGGCATTTTTTTTGCTTACTCATAGTGAAATTTTCACATTATCTATGGAGAGAGCAATGAAAAAAGTCATATTTCTTGTAATGCTAATGATTGGCGCGCATTTAGTCTTTGGTGAAGAGCCCATAGATTCCCAAGATGCTACTATTAAACAAGAACCAACCCCAGAACAAAACATAACACAGGATTCTCAACCTCAACTTCCACAGCTTGAGCCAACTCCCGAGCAAACCGCAGAAAATAACGCTGTTGAGCAATTTAATGAGCAAATGAGAAATGCTAATGCAGCACTAAATTCCGCGATGGCGTTTGCAAAAATGGGCGAATACAACAAAGCCTTAGAGCTTTTTACCCAATCTTGCAAGGCTGGAAATGCTGCTGGTTGCTTTGGTAGCGGACTTATCTATATGCACGGAATGACAAATGGTGTGCCAGATGCAAATACAGCGGTAAAGTATTACGCCCAAGCGTGCTCTGGTGGCGATGCTACTGCGTGTGCGAATCTCGCTCTTGCTTATGATAGCGGTAATGGAGTTACCCAAGACAAAAAACTTGCGACTGATTTATACACAGTGGCGTGCTCTGGTGGCGATAGTCTTGCTTGCACGAATTTAGGCTGGATGTATGCCAATGGCGTTGGTGTGCAAAAAGATTATGCAAAGGCTTTACAGGCTTATCGCTCGGCGTGTAATTTAGGAAGTGATTTGGGGTGCTATAATTTAGGCTTGATGACAAATACAAACAATGTCTATGGAATGACTAAAGACAAAATGGGTATATTAGAGATGAATTATGTTGCTTGCCAGCAAGGAGACTTAGTCGCGTGTGGGAATCTAGGCTATCTTTATGCTAAAGGCGAAGAGGGCGCAGAGCAAAGCTATTATTATGCGGCGAAGTATTTTAGTATCGCGTGTGATGGCGGTCATATGCAAAGTTGCAATAACTTAGGTGTGTTATATGATAGTGGCTCAGGTGTGAAGCAGAACAAAGCGCGTGCAGTAGAGCTCTTTGGGTTGGCGTGTGATTATGGCATAGATGGTGGATGTAGGAATTACGCTTCAATGATGAATTATGGTGGTTTATCCTCTAATACACTTGGTGGCTTGCTAGGGTTTTAATAAACATTTAGGATTTATATGCGTAAAAAACTCAGTGCATTGTATGGCGTTGCGCGTGGTGAGTGTAAGCGCATATATGATTACTTCGAGCAAAATCAACCGCTTATTTATGCGGCATCTTTGAGCTATTATAGTATTTTTGCACTCATTCCACTTTTGTTGGTGTTTTTTTCTATTTTATTGAGTTTGCCTCAATTTCAAAGCGAAGTGCAACATATCAAAGAAATGCTCCTTTCAAATCTCGTGCCTACGAACTCTGATGTATTTTCCCAATACCTTGATACATTTATCCAAAATGGTTCAAAACTTGGAATGATGGGTTTGGCGTATGTGTTGGCGACTTCGATTTTATTTTTTCGTAACTTTGAGTATGTTTCTACCAAAATGTTTAACTCTAAGCCTAGAGGATTCTTAGATTCTATTATTGTGTATTGGACGATGATTACGCTTTTTCCTATTTCGCTTGCGCTTTCGATTTATTTTAGTGGCGAAGTGCAAAAAACGCTTAAGGGTGTGGCGGATTTTAGCTTTTTGTTTGAGATTTTGCCCTATTTTATTACTTGGGTGATGTTTTTCTTGCTCTTTAAGATTTCGGCAAACAAACGCCTACCATTCATCTCGCTTGCACTCTCAAGTTTTCTTAGCACGGCAGTTTGGCTTATCACGAAGTGGGGGTTTATGTATTATATTTTTTACAACCAAACTTATAAAAGTATGTATGGACAAATTAGCATTTTATTGTTTTTAATGCTGTGGATTTATATTTCTTGGTTTATTGTGCTTTGTGGAATGCGCTTTTGTGAGGGATTTTCTAGTGATTTTGGGAGAAACGCCAAAGAGAATCTTGCCTAAGCAAGCACCCTAAAGATTTAACTTTTCAAGAATCTTGCAAAATCACTGGACAATGGAATAAGTTCCCTTATTTTTTGTGAGAATCTCAAGCAGATTCCCAGATTTAAACATATTGCAAATTAAAATAGGCAGTTTGTTTTCTTTTGCGAGGGCTATCGCTGTGTCGTCCATCACGCGGATATGGTCTCTTAGTGCATCATCATAGCTTACATTATTAAGCATTTTAGCATCTGTGAATTTATGCGGGTCTTTGTCATACACGCCATCGACCTTTGTCGCCTTGACTATGACATCTGCTTCAATCTCAACAGCCCTAAGTGTAGCCGCACTATCAGTAGTAAAGAATGGATTCCCCGTGCCTGCACCAAAAATCACTACACGCCCTTTCTCCAAATGCCTAATAGCACGGCGATGAATGTAGTTTTCACAAACTTCCCTAATTTCTATGGCACTTTGCACGCGTGTATCCACACCAAAAGATTCTAATGCTTCTTGCATAGCCACAGAGTTAATCACGGTGGCGAGCATACCCATATAGTCCCCACTCGTGCGCCGTATAAGTCCGCCTTGAGAAGCACTTAGCCCGCGAATGATATTCCCCCCGCCGATAACTAGCCCAATCTCTAATCCCGCGTCTTTTAACTCTTTAATTTCCTTAGCGATATATTCTAAGATACTCACATCAATGCCAAAACCACTTTTTCCAGCTAATGCCTCGCCTGAAAATTTCACTAACACACGATTATATTTTTTCATTTTTTCTCCTTATTGTTTTGGTATTGATTGAGGAATCTTGCAAATCCAACAATTCTTTAATGCAATCATAATATAAAAAAATTGCATATCACACTAATACAACACAAAAATTCTTTATTTACTTCAACAATAACACAAAATTTGTCTTGTATTTTTTAAGTTCTAAGCTGGTTTTAGAGAAATTTTTGTTTGTATTTAAGTTATAATGCCACTTTGTATTGTTGCATTGCATAAAGCAGGCAGTTGTTTGCAATGTAGAAATATATAAAGGGATAAAAATGCAAAGCTTCTCAGATATTTTATTAACCCTGCAATCATATTGGAAAGAGCAGGGTTGTTTGATTGTCCAGCCCTATGACATTCCTGCGGGGGCTGGGACATTTCACCCTGCGACTTTGCTTAGGAGTTTGGATTCTAAGCCGTGGAGTGTCGCGTATGTCGCGCCATCGCGCCGTCCTACTGATGGACGCTATGGGGAGAATCCAAACCGCTTGGGGAGCTACTATCAGTTTCAAGTGCTTATAAAGCCAAATCCTAGCAATATCCAAGAGCTGTATTTGGAGTCGCTAAAGCAACTTGGCATCGATACGACTAAGCACGATGTGCGCTTTGTGGAGGATAATTGGGAATCTCCTACGCTTGGTGCGTGGGGGCTAGGCTGGGAAGTGTGGCTAGATGGTATGGAGGTTACGCAATTTACTTATTTTCAGCAAGTGGGTGGGCTACCCTGCGAGCCTGTGGCGGTGGAAATCACTTATGGTGTGGAGCGACTTGCGATGTATATTCAGGGTGTGGAGAGCGTGTTTGATATTTTTTGGGGGCTAGATTCTCTTAAACAGCGCGTGTATTATAAAGATGTGCATAAAGAAAGTGAGTTTGAGTTTAGCAAATATCATTTTGAAGTGGCAGATACTGCTATGCTTTTTAGCGCGTTTGAGAGCGCACAGGGCGAGGCGAAGCGGTGCTTAGAGGCTAAGTTGCCATTGCCTGCGTATGATTATACTATGCTTTCAAGCCATTATTTTAATGTGCTTGATGCGCGCAAGGCTATTTCAGTCGCACAACGACAAAACTATATCCTAAAAATCCGCGAGCTTGCCAAAGCGTGCGCTATGCTGTATAAAGAGCAAGAGGACGAGCGAGAAGCACGGATAAACCATAATTCGTAGGGTTAGATTCTCGTATCTTGCTTTTTATGTTGTTTAATTTTTAAGAATCTTAAAACTCTAGGGCACTATTAAGTGCCTCTTGAGATTTTTTGAGTGCTTCGAGTTTGTATCGCTCTTGGTCTATGTTGTTTGGAGCTTTGGTTTGTGTGTTTTGGTTTGGCTCTTTTTTGCCTTTTAATTCGCTTGGTTGTGTGCCGTGAGGCATTTTGACAAACACATCTTCATAATTTTGTTTGCCAAGTTTATGACGAATATAAATTTCTCCACTTTTATCATTATAGATATAAGTGTCTATCCCATCGCTAAACATTTTCCAATCAGCAAGGCAACTGCCTATAAACACAACACATATTAGAGTAACTTTCCATAGTGCTTTCATTGTTACACCTCCATTTGTAACTTATCTTTGGGAGCACGATTTTACCATAAAGTTTATCAGTTTTGCATTTGTTTTAGAAGTTCGCTACATTTTTTACTAAAATCCAAGAGTTGGCGTTGTTTTTGATAAAAGCTATTTTGGTTAGCGATTAAATACGCAGAAGATTCCATAATGACTTCATCGATTTTGAGATTATTTTGTTGCATTGTCGTTCCCGTTTCGACAATATCCACGATTCCATCACTTAATCCAACCAATGGTGCGAGCTCAATGCTCCCATACAATTTGATGATTTCGATAGGGATTGCCTTTTTAGAGAAGTGTTTGTGAGTAATGATTGGCATTTTGGTAGCGATTTTAATTTGGGGCTTTTGATAATCTAGATTCTTGCCAACCTCCGAGCCAACTACAACTTTACAATTACCAATGCCTAAGTTAAGGAGTTTGATAGTGTTTAGTATGCCGTGCTCTTCAATCACATCAAGTCCAACAACGCCAATATCAGCGGCTTGGTAATTTACATAAGTGATAACATCTTGGCTACGCACGAGCAAAAATCTAAACCCATCTTTTTGTAAAATTAGCTTTCTATCATCAAAGCCAAATTCACAACCAAAGATTTTGGAAAATAGCTCAAGGCTATCTTTGGCGATTCTCCCTTTAGGCAAGGCGATTGTTATCATTGCAAGAATCCTTTTGTTTGATAAAATTTTCGTAAGCCTTTTGCATTCCTTTAAACACAACAGCTTCATCAAAAATACTATTTTCAAAGAATCGACTAAAAAATTTTCCATCACCACCTGTAAATGTGATTTTTTTGCCCCTTGCGCTATCGCCTATCATTAAAATAATGCTTTTAATACACCCAAAGCTAATGGCAGCTCGTGTGTTGAGAGGAAGGGCATCAAGTTTGGTGCTTAAATCTATATCATAATCAAGCACATTAGAAATGCTTTTATAAGAATCTCTGTATGCCTGTAAGCCGGGTAAAATATAGCCTCCTAAATGCACATTGTCTTGCACAATGTCTATGGTGATTGCACTACCTGCATCAACGACAATGCCACTTTCAATCCCTGCGCAAGCGGCGATTCTATCAATGCCAATGCCACTATATCCCGTGTTAATCTCAAAGTATGGAGCTAGGTTAATGCAGTTTTTATGAGAGGCGAGAAGTTTTTTTTCCGCCTTTTTATTTACGCTAATGTAATAAATACACACTTCTGGTTTTTTGGGTTTTAGGGCATCTAGTTTTTCTTTGCGTATTTCGCCCTTGTAAAAAAAATGTAAAAATGTATTCCCCACATCACACAATACCATTAAAACCTCTTATAAACACCATCATAAAAGATGCTATCATTGGTGTAAAAAATATATTTTTTAGCTGGTAGCTTTATTTTATATATTGTTGGTTCAAAGTTTTGTAAATCCACTTCTATGAGATGTTTATGTCTATCAAGAGTGTAGAGCTTGCCTTCTTTAACCACAATAGAAGCAAGTTTAGCGTATTCTAAATTTGTCTCACGCAAAGGTTTTAGAGTGTTGTCAAGTTCTATAATTTTCCCATCACTGCTTAAAACCAAAAGTCTATTGTTATACACAAGCATATCATTGAAGTTCCCATCGTAGTTGAAAGTTTTATTATTGCCTAAAATAGTGCTAATGCGTTTTTGTGTAGCGGTAATGATGAGATTCTCGTGGGCGTAAAGATAGATAATGTTGTTGAAAAATTTATCACTTTGGATAAGAATGTCTTTTGTGATGTTTTTTGTGTTTGTGTTGTAGATGAGAATCCTCCCATCGAGTGAGGGAAAAATAATAGTGTTTCTATCAAATATAGGCGAGACATTAAGTGAGTTTATAGCGATTACAGATGAAAGTTTTTGAGTAAAAATCTCCTTTTTAGCACTTATATCAATAAGTGCTATGGCATTTTCTACACTTACAAGAGCAATGAGATTCCCGCTTAGAGTAGCACTTGCCACACATTTATCAAATGGAATATCTTGCAGGGATTCTTGCTTGGAATCAACAATAAGCAAATTCTTACAACCTTCTTGTAATAAATACTTTTCGCCACTTTTGGCTAAAAATTTTTGATTTGGTTTTATGGTGAGTAAGATTTCTCCTTTATTGTCAAGCACATCATTGTTTGCAAGCACCGCGCCATTACGCGAGGAGTGGGTAATCTTTGATGGAAGTTTTTGCGCAAATTCCATTGTAAGATTCGTATCAGATGTGAAATATTTTTTTGATGAGCACCCATTTGTGAAAAGCACAATTCCAATAAGGAAAAACAACAATATTGCAATTTTGTGCGTCAAAAAATCCCAAAGAAAATATCTAAGTATCATTGTTGATTGTCCTTATTTGTAGTGCTTGATAAGCTCGCCAAATTTTGCAAATGGGGAATTTTCATCAATAAGTTGAGCCTTATGTTTTGCTTCTTGTGTTCTCCCCTCTCTAAGAAGCAAGACAGATTCTTGTAATAGGGCAAAAGCCTTCAAATGTTTATCATCAATAGAATCTAGTGATTTTAGAGCTTCGTCTAATTTTGGGTTAAAGGATTGCTCTTGGTTGCTTTCAAGTTCTTGTAAGATTTTTGCAACAGCATTTTGCGCATTTTGATAGGTTGCGATTTTTGCGATAAAGGCATTTTGAGAATCTGTGAGAGCGAGAAATTGCTCTTCGCTAGGATTATGCGAGAGGACATATAAATCGTGCAACACAGGATTATTTTCTTTAATGATACGCAAAAGATTTTCAGAATCTTCGTTTTCATTAGCATTGAGTAAATCATAATACGCCTTAGCAGCCTTATCGTGTTTGCTTTGTGTGATTGCAGTATTAGCAAGCCAAGCGATGATTCCAACTATAACGATTACACCAAAGGCAAATAGTATCTTTTTATATCGTTTGAAGAGGACTTCAAAGCGAAATGCACTCTCTAAAATCTGCCCATCTCTATCAAAAGAATCTTTAATTTGTTCTAAGTCTTTTTTTATACTCATTGTTTCTCCTAAATTGTATTGTTTCTAAGATTGCTTGTATGTGCCTTTTTCACTCACACCACTTGAGCCAAAGCCACCACTTGAGCGCAAAGTTTCGCTAAGCTCTGCAACTTCCTCAAACTCAGCCTTATATACCTTGCTTACTATACATTGGGCGATTCTATCGCCAGCATTGATAGTAAAATCCTCATCGCTTAGGTTGATAAGAAGTGTTTTTATCTCCCCGCGATAATCACTATCCACCGTCCCAGGAGTGTTTAGCACGGTTATACCATTTTTGAGTGCAAGCCCAGAGCGTGGGCGCACTTGGAGCTCGTATCCATCTTGGATTTCAAAGGCAAGCCCTGTTGGGATAAGTTTGCGCTCTTTTGGCTTTAAAGTATGAGAATCTAAGCTATGTAAATCAAACCCAGCACTTTGTGGAGTTTGATATTGTGGGATAATCGCTCTAGATTCTAATTTCTTAATCTTAATTTTCATTGATATTCCTTAAGGTTTGCGTTAAGATTATCATATTTAGCAGGGGGATTCTACCATAAATAAGGCAATTTAATCCTCTAAACTAAATGCTTTGTAGCCAATTTCTAAAATTTCAAAATCGCTCTCCCCACTTGGAAGTTTAATCGTTACCTCCTCACCCACTTCCTTACCAATGAGACTTTTAGCAATGGGCGATGAGGAAGAGATAAGTCCCTTTTGTGGATTGCTCTCTAATGCGCCTACAATAGTATATGTAAGCTCTTTATCTGTATCAAGGTTTAAGATTTTTATCGTGCTTCCAAAGCTCACTTTTTTGTGCTCTAGCTTGCTTGGGTCGATGATTTGTGCATTTGCTAGCATTGTGCCAAGCTCGGCTATGCGAGATTCTATAAATGCTTGTTTTTCCTTTGCGGCGTGATATTCGGCATTTTCTTTTAAATCTCCGTGTGAGCGAGCAATATCGATTTCTTTGACAATGTGCGGTCGTTGGACTTCTTGCAAGTCTTTTAATTCAGCCCTTAGTTTGTTGTAGCCATATTCTGTCATTGGTTCTTTGTTCATTTTTACTCCATTTTGGAAAGTTTTATGTCATTATAGCTAATTCCACATTAACTAAATTGCTAAATACTAAGAATTGCTTGGATATGCTTTGTCGCTTCAAGGGTATCTTGGTAGATATTTTGCGTTTGTTGTCGCAAATCTTTAGAATCTCCATACCCACACAACACACCCACACCCGTAATTCCAGCATTGTTAGCCGCTTGCAAATCAAGTATCGTATCGCCTATCATAAAGCAAGAGGACATTGCAATGTCGCATTTTTTCACCTCACGGATAGAATCTAGCGCGCAAATAATAGGCTCACTATGAGGTTTTGGGTTGCTGACATTTTCGATTCCAACTACAACACTAAAGTAATGCAAAACACCAAAGGATTCTAAAAGTTTTGCGCTAAAATCCCCACGCTTAGTGGTAACAATACCTAAATGTGCAAATTCATAGGCAAACATTATCGCTTCTTTGGCATTTGGTAGAAGTGTCGTGCCTGCTTCCATTTGCGCACGATAGGACAAACGATAGGATTTGATAAATTCACTCACTTCATCTTTTGAGACACCTTGCGCCAAAAACATATCCTCCAGCGTGTGTCCGATACTTTGCTTTACAGATTCTAGGCTTGGAGGTTGTAAGGCGCGCTCTTTATATGCTTGAGAAAAGCTAAAATAAATTGCAGGAGTGGAATCTATAAGTGTCCCATCAAGGTCAAAAAGAATAATGGCATTTTTTGGCATTATTTTGTCCTCTTTTCACGCAATTTACTTATCTTTTATGCGAAGTGCGCCGTGTTTAAATTCATAATACATCACACATAAACTCACCACGCTAGCGCATATCAAAGAAGCTGGGTAGCTCGCCCAGATTCCATCGATACCAAAATACGCGCTTAGCACATTTACAAATATTACCATAAACAAAAGATTTGTGCAAAGCGTAACGATAAATGAACTTATTGGGCGTTGGATTGATTGCAAGAAAATCGAACTTACTAAATTTAACCCCAAAAATATATAGCCCAAAAAATAGATGTGCATAGCGTTGGTAGTGGGCTCAAGTAGAGAATCTGCTAAAATATCCTTTTTGCCTAAGAATAATCCAGCAATAAAGCTATCAAACAGAATAAATCCTCCATAAAGAGTGATACCACAAATGGTGGCAAATGCAACAATAAGTTTATAAATATTTTTTACCCTGCTAAGTTGCCTTGCACCATAATTAAAACTCGCTATGGGCTGAAGCCCCTCCGCGCACGAAAGGATAATGGTAAAAATCACAATCCCACTATACATAAGGATACTATAAACCGCAAGCGCGTCTGTGCTACCGAGATTCTCTAATTTATTATTCACAAGCACCATTATATATGAGACACTAAGCTCTGAGAAGCTCATCGGCACGCCATTACGCATAGAAGCAAGCACAAAAGAGAATCTAAAGGATTTGATAAAATAAATTTTCCCGCGCTTTGTGATGAAATGACTGAGTAACACACTCATTCCTAAAAAATGTCCGATTATCGTGGCACTCGCTGAGCCAGCAATCCCAAAATCAAACACAAACAAAAATAAATAATTTAAAATGACATTTGCAACAGAGCCAATTATCATTGCACTCATCGCTAGAATCGGGCGTTTGTCATTTATAGCAAAAATATCAAGCAATGGGTGAAGCACAATAATAAATGAGCCCAAAAATGTTATGCGTAAATATTCTTTTACCAATGGCATAATCTCATCATTTGCGCCTAAGGCAAAAGCAATATCCTCCACAAAAATACATAAGATAATGCCAAAAATCACACTGCTCACCCCAGCGAAGTAGCACACAGAGCTAAACATAAGCCTTGCGCGATGTTCTTGTCCCTTGCCTAAATAATATGAAGCAATGCTCGCTGCGCCCATACCAAAAAGCAATTCAAAAGCAATAAGCACGGGAAAAACGGGCCAACACACACCAATAGCAGCTATGGCTTCGCGACCGATAGCTTGTCCCACGAAGATTCCATCGATTGTGGAGTAAGTAGAAAGAGCAAGCATAGCGCAAAGATTAGGGATAAAAAAGTAAAAAAACAAGCGTATAAGAGAATCTTTGCCTATATCAATAGACTTTTTCATTTTGTGTTCCTCAAAAATTCATTTGTGTAATTATAAAAGCAAATTTTACACTAAAATTACGCTATAATATGCGCGTGTTTAGCAAGGAGTATATGTGAAAAACGACAACAATGAGGCAATATTCCAATCATTGCAAAGTTTTTTTAGTGCTTTGTGTGATAATATCGGCGAAAATTCTACAAGAGAAGGACTAAGTCAAACACCACAAAGAATCTTACAATCCTACCAAACACTTTTTGAGGGCTACACGAAGAATCCAAAAGCCGTGCTTGGCGCGGTTTTTAAAGAGGGATTATGCGATGAAATGGTGATAGCAAAGGACATTGAATTTTATTCAATGTGTGAGCATCATCTTTTGCCATTTTTTGGGCATATTAGCATTGGTTATATTCCTCATCAGCATTTAGCTGGGATTAGTTCGTTAGCAAAGTTAGTAGAGGTTTTTGCGCGGAGATTGCAGATTCAAGAAAGCCTCACAGAGCAAATCGCTCAATGCCTACTAGAATCGCTTGAGCCAAAAGGTGTGATAGTTGTATGTGAGGCGCACCATTTATGTGTGAGTATGCGAGGCGTGCAGAAGAATCCTACTATTATCACAAGCGCATTGCGAGGGCTTTTTAAGACAGATTCTCGCACGAGGGCAGAGTTTATGCAGCTTATTAAGACATAAGTTGCAAACTTTTGCGATTATAAAGGGAAGTAAAATGTATATCGCTATTCATACAACAACAAACAGCAAAAGGCACGCAAACAAAATTGCACGATTGTTACTAGAAGAGGAGCTTTGTGCTTGTGCGCAAATTAGCAAGATTCAAAGTTTATATATTTGGAAGGAAAAGATTTGCGAGCACAAGGAATTTTTACTACAAATAAAGAGTAGGGCGGAGCATTTTAAGCAGATTGCTAGAATTATCAAACAACATCATAATTATCAAACCCCACAGATTATTTCATTACCCATAGATAATGTGGAATCTGCGTATGAGGATTGGCTTAAAGGCGCACTTGCTAATAAAATCGCCTCGCACACACAAAAAAAGAATCCAAAAAAGCCTAATCCTAGAAGCAATCAAGCCAAAAAACCTAAAACACAAAGCAAATTGGCAAAAAAAGGATAATTTTTGTCAAAGCGTGGTTGCAGGTTTTGCTTTAAGTTTCAATTTAATTTAGTGAATATTTTGCTTATCCTCTTTGTCTGTGCGGTGGTGTATGTGGGACATTATTTTGATATGAAAGAACATCGCCAAAAACTCGCCCAAAAAGCCCAAAATGAAGCCTTAGAGTTTGATAGATTACAAGAGGAGTGTTTTTTTAAAAACATAGAGCAATCTTGCCAAACACTTCAAAAAATCAATGACAAAATAAACGCTACTAACAAGACAAACAAAAACACACACTAAACTTTTTATTTCACGCTTACTTCACTTTTTATTTTTACAATGTGGCATTAAAATCAATTTTACGGAGAAATCGTTGAGATATATTTCTATACTAATGATATGTTTTGAAGTCTTTTTTATCTCGTGTAGCACAAAGATTCCAAATAATGCAGAAATTGCAAATAAAACACATATTAAAGAGAATTTTTCCAATACTAACAACTCTAATGATATGAGTAATCTTACGCAAAAAAGAGAAGCATTAGCACAATTTGGCGCGCTGGTAAATGATAAGGAGCTTATTACATTGCTAGAAATTGGTTTAGAGCGCAACACCAATGTGCTTATTATGTCTTCTCGGATTAAACAAGCAAAATCCCAAGTCAAAACCAGCACCGCAAGTATGCTCCCAACTATAAATGGTTCGCTTAATACAAATTACACCGATAGACGCACACAAAATCAAGCCATTAACATTCGACCGGGGACAAATTCAATTAACGCAAGTTTGGGGCTTAGCTGGGAGTTAGATTTATTTGGCAAACTTAATGCCTTGCGTAAGAGTAGCAAAAAGGCTTATGAGCAAGCGCAAAGCAATCTTGCCAACGCACAAATTTCACTCATTGGTGAGGTGGCAAACTTGTATTTTACTTTGCGTGATAATGCGTATAGTCTTAGCACAAATAAAGCAATATTAGAAAATCTCAAAGAAATCGATGAGATTGCGCAAGTGCGCTACAAGCAAGGACTTATTAGTATTAACGACTACAAAACCATTAAAGCAAGTCTTATCACCCAACAAAACTCTTATGAGAGTTTGCAATACACTTATGAACAAAACAAAAACGCACTTTTAGTCCTCCTTGACATAAATGATGAAGATTTGGCGCAAAAAGTGGATTTTTTAGCCGATGGAGCAAGGGACGCCACGCAAGAAACTCAAACAAACAATACAGATTCTCATAACATTACACAATCCCCCCACACACAATCTTTTTATAAATTACCTAACATTGCATTATTTCAAGTCAATACCATTCCAGCTCAAGTAGTGCTTAAGCGTCCTGATGTGCAAGCGAGCATTTATGCCTTACATTCACAGCTTTATAAAACAACAAATGCCAAAGCCGCACAACTCCCTACCATTAGTCTAAGTGGCTCTATTGGCGAAGTGTTGTATTCAAATACAGGCTCTGGCTCGCTAATTTACCAAATAGCTAATTCTATAAGTGCCCCATTACTTAATAGGACAAGTCTTAAGCAAAATTATCTTATACAAAAAGAGCTTAGCAATGAAGCGTTTTATACCCTGCAAAATACCATTAACACAGCAATTAGTGAAATGGAAAATGCCCTTTTTGATACGGATTCCAAAAGACGACAAGTGCAAAACAATAGGGCTATTTTTGATATAGCTAAAGAGGCTTATGATAGCGACATTATCCGCGCTAAGAGCGGTATGCTTGATAGGAGCGAGTTTTTAACTAACCAAAATAGCTACTACACGCTTCAAAGCCAATTTTTCACTTCCCAAATCAATGAGCTTATTTCAGCTGTTACATTGTTTAAAGCATTTGGTGGGGATTTGTATTTCCCTACGGATAGTATTTCGTTTGATGAAAACGATGCAAAAATGAATAAAATCACAGAATCTAATACAGCTAACATATCAAACTAGGAGAGCTTAATGATAGACATATATAAGGCACTAAATCCTAAAAAATTTACGATAAAAGACATTCCGCGCAAATACCTTATTACCATTGCTTCTGGCATTGGGGTTTTGTTGCTTATTATTGTATATTTTGGGATATTTTATACACCAAAGTTAGAGTTTGAAACCACCACAGCCACAAGAGGCGACATTAAATCAAGTATTTCTGCTTCTGGCTCGCTTTCACCGACTAATGAAGTCGAAATTGGCAGTGTGATTTCAGGAATTGTGCTAGAGGTGCTCGTGGAGGAAAATGATAGAGTGAGCAAGGGGCAGATTCTCGCGCGTATCAATCCAGAGACTATCAATCAGCAAATTGCTCGCTACCAAGCCCAGCTAAACTCTGCCCAAGCCCAGCTTAGAGCTAGCCAGCAAACACTTATCGATAAAAAGTGGAATTACGATAGATTACAAGAGCTCTATGACAGCACAAAAGGTCGCTCACCATCACTCCTTGAACTACAAAATGCAAAAACTAACTATACAAGTGCGCTCAGTGATGTGGATATTAAAAAGGCTTCTATTATAGAAATTGAGACAAACATCAAAAGCTCAACTATTGATTTAAAAAATTCTCAAATTATCTCACCAATCGATGGCGTGGTGCTCACTAAAAGTATCGAAGTTGGACAAAGCGTGGCAGCAAGCTTTCAAGCTCCGGTGCTTTTCAAAGTGGCAGAGAGCTTGGAAGAAATGGTGCTAAAGGCAAATATTTCAGAGGCTGATATAGGCAAGATTAAAGAGGGGCAAGAAGTGAGTTTTACCGTTGATGCGTATCCTGAGAGAAGATTCTCTGCAAAGGTTGATAAAGTCAATTATGGTTCAGGCGATGGAAGTTCGAGTTCAAGCTCAAGTAGCACTTCAAGTAGCATTATTACTTACATTGCGCGCATTGAAGTTGAAAACAAATCCTTGCTTTTGCGCCCTGATATGAGTGCTACAGCGGATATTATCATAGCACAAAGCAAAGATACCTTGCTTGTGCCAAGTGCGGCATTGTATTTTGACCTTAATAGAGCCATTGAGCGCAGTGTAAATAAAAATAAGGGTTCGCAAGGAAGCCCTCTTAGCTCAATGTTTGCTCCACCACCGCGTCCAAAAGCTGGTAGGACGGAAAAAAAGCAAGGTGGAAACAAACAAGGCACATTGTGGGTGGTCGTAGATGGCAAACCACAGGCTGTAAATGTAGAAGTGGGAATCTCCGATGGACAATTTAGCGAGATTCTAAGTGGCATTGATGAGCACACGCAAATTATCACTTCACTAAAAAATAATAAATAAGGCAACTACAATGAGTGATTTTATCACACTGCACAATATCCATAAAGTTTATGGTAAGGGCGAAAATGCCTTTGAGGCGTTAAAGGGCGTAAGCTTAAATATTGATAGAGGCGAGTTTGTGGCACTTATGGGACCTAGTGGTTCTGGTAAAAGTTCTTTGGCGAATATTTTAGGCACTCTTGATGTGGGCACAAGCGGGGAATATTTGTTTTGTGGAGCAAGTGTTTTTGCCCTTACGCACAATCAACGCGCCTTATTGCGTAGGAATTTTATTGGTTTTATTTTTCAAGGATTTAATTTGCTTGCTCGCACTACGGCATTAGAAAATGTAGAATTACCACTAATGTATCGAGGAGTTAAAAAGCAAGAGAGAGAGGAAATCGCGTATGCTGCATTAGAAAAAGTAGGACTAGCACAATGGGCGACACACACAAGTGCCAAACTTAGCGGTGGGCAACAACAACGCGTAGCCATTGCGCGAGCTATCGCCTCAGAGCCACTATTTTTGCTCGCCGATGAGCCAACGGGGAATCTTGACACTAAGCGAAGTGTGGAAATTATGGAGATTTTGTGTGAGTTAAATTCTTCGCTTGGCATTACTATTTTAATGGTAACCCACGAGCCAGAAATGGCGAAATATGCTTCAAGGGAGCTACATTTTTTAGATGGGAATCTGCTTAGTGATTCTAAACAAACAGAGTGTAATTGAGGTGTGTATATGATTATCAATGCGTTTTTTCTCGCCCTGCGTCAAATTCGTAGGAATTTCTTGCGCGCGTTTTTGACAATGCTTGGTGTCATTATTGGCGTTGGTTCTGTGGTGGTAATGATAAGTCTTGGAAATGGGACAACAAAAATGATTAGTGATAGAATCTCCTCGCTTGGAAGCAATATATTGCTTGTTTTTCCTGCTAGAGGCGGTAATATCAGCTGGAATTTAAGGCGCAATTTTAGCCTAAAAGAAGCAAGTGATACAGAGTTATCAATGAGTGAGTATATCGTGGCACTTGCTCCCATTTCAGAATCTAACTCAATCCTCGTGCAGTATAAGTCTGAAAATACCACCACAAAAGTGCAGGGCATAAATGCGAAGTTTTTTGCAGTTACGCAGTGGGATAGTGCAGAGGGTAGGGCGTTTGAAGAGAGTGAATACCGCGTGGGGAGCAATGTGTGTATGATTGGGACTTCTGTGAAAAAAAATCTCTTTAAAGATGAAAATCCACTAGGTAAAAAAATCCGCCTAAGCAATATCGTGTGTGAATGTGTGGGGATTTTGGAATCTAAGGGGCAGGGTGGATTTGGAAATGACCAAGATGATGTAATCTTAATGCCTATGCGCGCATATTCTCGCTCCATTAGTCGCAATACTACGATGTTTGTTGCCAATCGCTTAATGTTGCGACTTCAAGAAGGCGTAGATTCTGATGAGGGGGTGGCAGCATTAAGTAGGGTAATGCGCAAAGTGCGTAATGCAAAGCCCGGTGAGCGTGATAGCTTTGAAATTATGGATACCAAACAAATCGCAGATACGCTCACTCAAACTACAAAAATGCTCACGGCATTGCTTGGAATGGTCGCTGGAGTAAGCCTTATTGTGGGTGGCATTGGAATTATGAATATAATGCTTGTTTCAGTTACAGAGCGCACGCGTGAGATTGGCACAAGAATGGCGATTGGCGCATTACAAAGCGAGGTTTTGGGGCAATTTTTAATAGAATCTGTTACGCTTAGTTCGCTTGGTGGCATTATCGGGATTGTATTGGCGTTTTTTGTTTCGTTAGGGTTAAGTTTTTATATGGAGATTCCATTTATTTTTGATGTGCCAACGGCGATTGTCGCATTTATCTTTAGTGCGTGTATTGGCGTGGTGTTTGGATATTTACCCGCTAAAAGAGCTTCTAAGCTTAATCCTATTGACGCCCTCCGCCACGAATAAAATTAGGAGTAAAATTATTTTATAATAAATATCCACACGCTGTATGATTAGCGTGTGGATATTTTGTTAGTGTAAGTCTTTCCACTTCTTGCGTTTCCACAAGTATGCAAAGATACTTAGCACACCAAAGAATATAATGATAGAGACGCCAAGACTTTCACGCTCGGCTTTTTTAGAATCTCCAATAGATTCCAAGTAGCGCACCACGCGACCTTGCGATTCTTCATTTAATCCCACGCGTGGCATTGAAAGTCCCACAGGTAAGACGCCCATTTCTCTTGCGAGATTGCTAAAGTCCTCATCTTCTTGCCACTCAGATTTCTTTGTGTTTGTAGAGAGGTTAGCATTCGCATCTTCATCTAATATAGCAGTTTTAATCTCTTTGTAAGATTTCTTTTGTGGGTCGTTGATAAACCACTCCAAATAATGCTCACCCTTAGAGCGAATCATCATTGACAAATCAGGGGCTTTCGCACCAAGATAAGCCTCTATATCCACTTTCTTTTGATTGTTAGCAGCAATTTGCTCTGCAGTTTTTGGCTCATCGTATTTGATACTATGACATCGTGAGCACGCATCAAGGAAAATGACTTTATCAGTTATATGTGTTCTAGCATTCTCAATCTCCTCACTCTTTTGCGATTCTGAAAGGTTTGATTTTTCAATCGCTTCTTTTCTTGCGATGAACTCATCATTGAAATTCACTGCTTGTTTGAGTGAAGCTTCACCGATAGATTTTAAAAATGCCACGATGTCAGCAACTTCTTGCTCCAGATTCTCATCTTCGCCCTGTGCGAAATATGGTGGCATCATATAATCTTTATGCTCCAACTTAACCGCTTGGGCAGGGTTAATGATAAATGCAGCTAAGAAATTTTCATTATAAATTGCTCCAGCTGTGGATAAATCAGGCATTACAACGCCTGCCATCTCACTCTGCTCAGATTCAAAGCCCTTTGCTTTAAGATTATGGCAGTTTTGGCAATTCCCTTGAAACAACTCTTCCCCTCTTTCCTTATTGCCTTTTGAGAGGTCGATTCTTGCTAAATCTCTAAACTCAAAGTCTGCAGGTGCAGCCTTTGGGTGAAATACAGAGTGCGCCAAAGGCTCGACACCCCAATACAAAACACCAACCACTACAATCAAAACAACTAAAATTTTAATTTCTCTCATTGCGCACCTCCGTTATTTTTGCGCTCCATAATGGTAACCAAAGGTAACGCAATAAAGAACCAAATTAAAAATCCAATAGCTCCTACGAATCCAACATAGACATTTATGCCCTCTGGCGGTAGCTTACCATAAATAGTAAGCACAATGAGGTCTGCAATAAATACCCAAAACCACACCATAAAGAGAGGTCGTCTATGCGCTGGAGCAACAGCTGGATTCCTATCAAGCCAAGGGAGGAACAAAAATGCCACTTGCGCAATGCCAAATGCTATAAGTCCCACATCTCCACTAAAGAAAAATCCACGCAATACTTCATAGCTCCATAAGAAATACCACTCAGGGTAAATATGCGGTGGAGTTTTTAGGTTATCAGCTGGGTCGAAGTTAATGGGGTCCATCGCAAAATCAAAGTGATAGCACACAAGATAGAAAAACAACATCATAAATACGCTAACCACAAAAATATCTTTTGAGAGGAAATCAGGCCAAAAGCTTACGACTTTAGATTCTTTCTTGTTGCCCTCTTCGTATTTTTTTGCTTCTGCTGCGAAGTCGATTTCCTCGCCCTCTTCGTTATTGACATGAGGAGTGCGCAATGTATAGAAGTGCAACGCAATCACCATTAGCACGGCAATAGGCAACAAACACACATGAAGCATAAAAAATCTTGTCAGCGTAGAATCTGCGACAACAAAATTTCCTCGAACCCATTCTACAACCGCAGGACCAACCATAGGCACGGCGTCAGGCAAATTAGTGATAACTGCTGCAGCCCAATAGCTCATCTGCCCCCAAGGAAGCATATATCCGCTGAAAGCCTCCGCACTAAAAAGCACAAAGAGGAGCATTCCACCAATCCATACCATTTCTCTGCCACTTTTATATGAACCATAATACACAGCCACAAACATATGGATATAGATAATTAAAAATACCATACTCGCAGCCACAGCGTGTATATGACGCCATAACCAACCAAACGCCACTTCACGCATAATTGTGTCATTTACACTATCAAAGGCAAGTTTCACATCAGGCTTATAATACATCAGCAAAAACAGCCCGCTAACCACCAATAGCGTGAAAAGTGTCAAAAGCACTACGCCCATAGCCCACAAAAAGTTAATCTTTTTGGGAATCCAGTATTTTGTCATCAATACTTCGATGACTTTTTTGAGATTCGTTCGTTGGTCTAACCAATCAACAATTCCATCTGCTTTTCTTACTTCCATTATTCGCTCCTTTTAGAATCTATGCTTGTTTGAGGGCTTTATACTCTTCGCCCTCCTCACCTAAAACCATTTTTAGCCCATCAAGCTTAAATGGAGGAATCTCCATTGGCTTTGGTGGAGGCGTGCCAGCGATATTCACACCTGAAGAGTCAAATCTCCCTCCGTGGCACGCACACAAGAATGATTGTGTCTTTTCATTAAAGCCCGGTATACACCCTAAATGCGTGCAAATTTGGATACCAACGGTGTAAATCGCACCATTTATCTCAAAATCTCTCCCCTCTACTTTTGGTGAGCCGTCTTGTTTTTTGAGGATATACACAGGTTTGCCACGCCATTCAACCGCACTTAAATGTCCAGCTTGTAATGTGCTTAAATCCACCGTAGTAAAACCCGCAGAAACAACACTGGGCAACGGGTCCCAAGACCTTTTCATCGCATAGAGCGAAGCCACTGCTCCCACAGCAGCCACGCCACCTAAAGCCATACCGAGAAAATCTCGTCTCTCAACAACTTCTTCTGACATTTCTACTCCTTATTGTTGGATTCTCTTTAAAGCCTTGATAATAGTAAAAATTTGCTTAAAAGTTTTTTATTTTTTCACTTTTTTTGTAATTTTTAATGCAAAATGGCTAATATTACACATTATTTTAAGAATCTATAATGCGGAAATGAAACATTATACTTGCAGATTCCCTAATGTTAGAGACTTTATGTAGAGTGAATGTGTATAAGGGTGTAAAATGCGTGATTGGGAAAAATATATTGCAACGATGTGTGATTTTTTACACACTCAAGTGCATAATGCTGGCTTTAATAGTGTCGTTTTGGGGCTTAGTGGCGGGATAGATTCCGCTGTGGTGGCGAAACTTTGTGTGGAAGTTTTTAAAGACAATGCCACTGCCATTTTAATGCCATCTTCTACTTCTAATCCACGTAATTTGTATGATGCAAAGAATTTTGCCGCTTCCATTGGTATGAAGCACATTGAGATACCCATTGCGTCATTTGAAGCTCAAATGCGAGAAAACCTTTTGGTAAATTTTGCCATTAAAGATTCTATAAATACCAATGAACTTGATAATTTGCGCATTGGTAATTTTTGTGCAAGAATAAGAATGGCGATTTTGTATGACTTTTCACTTGCAAATCACTCCCTTGTCATTGGCACGAGCAATAAAAGTGAGATTCTTTTAGGATATGGGACGATTTTTGGTGATTTGGCCTACGCGATAAACCCAATAGGCGGACTTTTTAAAAGTGAAATTTTTGCGCTGGCTAAAGTATTGGGAATCCCGCAAGAAATTATTGATAAACCACCAAGCGCGGATTTATTTGAAAATCAAAGTGATGAAGCGGATTTAGGATATTCTTATAAGCAAATTGATGCGTTTTTATCTGCATTTGAAGCACTTTTACAAAAGCATAATGTAAAATTTAGCGCATTAAGTCAAAAAGATTATACTGATTTAGTTTTGATTGCAGATGAGCTGGAGAAAATGGGCTTTGAAAAACCTTTTGTAGTTTCTCTTATGCGTAGAATCTTAAGAAATGCGTTTAAATCTCATCTGCCAAAAATTTTTAATTCTATGGAGTAGGGTATGCGTTTTGTAGATTCATATTTCTATCGACCGAATTTTTTTCAAAAATGCCTTAGTATCGCGCTTTTACCCGTTTCGGTATTTTATGGTGTGAGTGCGACATTGCGTAGAGTGTTTGGTAGGGTGTTTGGATTGCGTGATTTTGGTGTGCCTATTGTGAGTGTGGGGAATCTTGTCGTAGGTGGTAGTGGCAAAACACCATTTATCATAGAAGTGGCGCGCGAATTTGACAGTGTGGCAGTCATTTCAAGGGGATATAAACGCAAAAGCAAGGGGCTTTTGGTGGTTTCTCATAATGGAAAAATTACTTGCAAGCAAGTAGAAGCTGGAGATGAAGCATTTCTCATTGCTAAAAGTTTGCCAAATGCCACGGTTATTGTGTGTAAAAATCGCACAAAAGCCATAGAAGAAGCGAAGAATCTCGGCGCGAAGTGCATTTTCCTCGATGATGGATTTCGTTTTGCTTTCAAAAAACTTAATATTTTATTACAACCAAAACTTGCTCCATATTTCCCATTTGTCCTACCTAGTGGGATTTATCGTGAAATGCCATATTTGTATAAAAGTGCGGATTTGCTTGTATTGGAGGGTAGGGATTATGACAGAGAGGTCGTTGTAGAGAATCAAACGCAACGAATGCTCCTGCTTACCGCCATCGCTAATCCATCGCGTTTGGAGGAATATTTGCCAGCAGTGGTTGGAAAAATTTTTTTAAGCGACCATAGTCGATTTGATGAGGAATTTTTACGCACACAAATTGACAAACACAATGCCACAAGCCTCCTTGTAACTTCTAAAGACGAAGTGAAGCTCCAAGATATGGGGTTTGAGTTGAGTGTTTTGCGTCTAAAACTTCGTATAGATTCTCAAATCTTGCGTCAAATCCGTGAATACATTACAAGCTACACCCATTAAGTCATTTGGTCAAAGTCAATGAAACAGAGATATTTCATAGAGCGCATATTGTATCTTGTCTTTTGTAGCGTGCAGATTCTCGTATCTCAGCACCAAGAGGCACTAGAATTTTTACAAAAACCTATTTCCCCAAACCAACAAACCCTACAAAAAGAATCTCTGCACCAAGATTATCCTGATGATAGCGCAAGGCTGCATTACGCAAGCATTGCGTATTTGCATTCATATATGAAAAACCACGATTTTAGCATTTTCTCTCAAGGCGTGAGTTTGCAATACTACAATACAAACGATTCTAATCGCAATCTTTTTGCGCTTAATATAATGGATACCGCATTATATAATCCAAAAGATTCTGTAACTTCTAAGGTTTTTTCCGCAACGGCGAGCAATATTGGGCTTTTTGGCGCATTTGATTTTTCATTTGGCGATACTTCATTTGGACATCATTTGCTTGGAGTGGAAATTGGCTATGGCAGAAGTTTGATAGCAAATGGAGCGCGCAATCAATTTAACGAGCATAGTGCGTTACTTAATGTGGATTATGGATATGTCTTTGGCTTTGGGGAACTTTTATTGTATCCATTCGTGCGTGTGGAGCAATATATATTTTTCGCACAAAACCAAAATGGAGAGCCAAAAGATTATGGCTTAAACGCTATTTTAGGAATCAAACTTATGCAGGACTTTATGCAATGGGATTGGTGGGCGAGTGTGGGCGTTTTGAGTGATTGTAATCTCTCTGGTAATGGGATTGGGTTACTTGCTGATAATTCTATTATTTATGATAGAGATGGGATTACAAATGGAGTTTTAGGAGAAATTGGGGTAAATCTCGCTCATACGAAGCATTTTTCATTGCTTACTAAAAGCGCGATTTCTTATACACTTACATACTATGAGCTCAATATCAAAAGTGCGATTTATGGGACTTATAGATTCTAAAATCTAAAGAATCTACAAGTGATTGAGCATAGCGAGGCTTACTGCCATTATCCCCATACCAGCAAGCAATCCATACAAGCAATGGTGTGCCTCACCATATACTCTCGCGGCAGGCAAAAGCTCATCAAAAGAAATATACACCATAATGCCAGCAATAATGGCAAAAGTAACCGCTAATGTGAGCTCGCCGATAAAAGGCAATAAAATAAATACCCCAAAAAGCGCACCAATTGGTTCAGTGAGACCAGAGAGCGCGGAGTAAATAAATGCCTTTTTCTTATCTCCTGTGGCGTGATAAATAGGCAGTGAGACAGCCATTCCCTCAGGAATGTTATGAATCGCCACTGCAATGGCAATAGCAATCCCAAAGGAGAGATTCTCCAACGAAGAAATAAAAGTCGCAAAACCTTCAGGGAAGTTATGGATAGCAATGGCTATGGCAGTTAAGATTCCCGCTCGTTTTATAGCGGTGTTTGATTGTTTGGCTTGATGATAGGCTTTGTCTTGTAAATTGCAAAATTTTAGCTCCTTATATTCTTCTTGCGAATGAGAATCTAAATTTTCAGGGATTAGTTTATCTACAAACACAGAGATGATAATGCCCACAAAAAAGCAACATATCCCCAAAAGTTCTCCCCAAACACCCGTATATACCTTGCTAAAATCCTCAAATGACTTAGGCAAAATCTCCATAAAAGAAATATAAATCATCACTCCTGCGGAGAATCCAAGCCCAATAGAGAGAAATTTGAAGTTATCTTGCCTTGAAAAAAATGCTATCACTGCGCCAATAGCAGTAGAGAATCCAGCCAAAGCTGCAAGCATAAAAGCAATTAAAATTTGGTTTGTGGTAATTTCCATAGTATAATTTCACTCTTTTTGTTTATTTTTGTGTATTTTATAAATAATTTTTATTGTTTAGCAAATGATTGCGAAAATTGCAAAAAATTACAATGACATTGTATTGATTGAGGGCGGTTAAAATAATGGACTTTACACATAAATGGCGTATATTTACCTCCAATAAGCGCGCATACATTTCGCTTATACTTTTTGTGGTATTGTTTGTGGTGAGTTTGCTTGCACCATTTATCGCAAACGAAAAGCCTCTTTTCATTTATCACAATAATAAGGCATATTTTCCTGTTTTTGTAAATTATGCAGAGAGCGAGTTTGGCGGGGATTTTGAAAGTTATACAGATTATTTAGATTCCTATGTGCAGGAAGTTTTACTTAAAGATTCGTTGGTTATCACTGCTCCTATCCCTTATAGTTATGATACTATCATTTTTGATTTAGGCACTCCATCGCCTACTCCGCCAGATTCTAAGCATATACTTGGCACAGATGACAAATCCCGCGATGTAGCAGCGAGAATCTTGTATGGATTGCGCCTTAGCATTATTTTTGGATTATTGCTGACAACCTTTAGTGTGCTTATTGGTGTGGCTTTGGGTGCGTTTCAAGGATATTATGGTGGTGCGCTAGACTTAATTGGACAACGACTTATTGAAATTTGGAATTCTGTGCCTATTTTATTTGTCATCATTATTGTCTCAAATTTCATTACGCCAAATTTTTGGTGGATTTTAGGCATTATTTTGGCATTTTCGTGGATTAGCCTTGTGAGCGTGGTAAGGGCAGAATTTCTAAAAGCGCGCAATTTGGAGTATGTCAAAGCAGCAAAAGCACTTGGACTAAGTAACTTTACTATTATGCTAAAACATATTTTACCAAATGCGATGGTCGCCACAATCACTTATATCCCTTTTATTATGGCTTCAGGCATAATTACACTTGGGAGTTTGGATTTTTTAGGTTTTGGTATGCCTGCGCAAAGTGCAAGTTTAGGCGAGATTCTCGCGCAGGGTAAAAATAATCTCACTTCCCCTCATCTTGGCATTAGTGTGTTTATTGTGCTTTCAATCTTGCTTTCAATCCTTGTATTCATAGGGGAGGGCATTAGAGACGCATTTGACCCACATAGCAAAGCACGCTAATTCTGCTTATACAAGGAGAGAATTGCATTTCTCAAGCACGCAGTGAAACAAACATAGCAAACATTAAAAAATAAATATACCTAAAAACAATATAAGAGGTATCTTATCTGCTAAAAAGGCAATGAGTATGCTATAATCGCCTTAAACAAACAAGGCGATTGTGCTATGTTTGCAAAACTTGCAAAAAAAAAGGATAAACAATGTCAGCAAATGAAACAAGAAGCGAAAAAAGTGTGAGAATCGTGCTAGATGAGGAAAAAATCTTGCGTGAGGGCAAGTATAAGTTAGAGGATTTATATGCGTATTTAGATGAGATAGCAAAAGAGGCAAAACTCCACAAACGCGATAAATACACCTATGTAGCCCAAAAAAGTGAAAGCGATATGGCGCATATTGCAATTTTTACAATAAACAATGCTATACACAATGAAGCAATCACGCGCAATGTCAAAGAATGGTATTGGTTAAAAGATGGCATTGTATCTACAAATGTGATAAAATCAGCAAAAGAAAATGGAGATGGTATATGGGATTAGATAATAATACAGATGAAAAACACATTAAGTGCATAAATTTTGATTTAGACACCAAACAATTAAGAGAAATATTCCCCGATAGCACACGAGAGCCCTACATATTGATTAAAAAATTCTTTGAGGATAAAGGATTTGGACATAGGCAATATTCAGGCTATATATCAAAAGAACCCTTAAGTGAATATCAAATATATAGAATCATTGAAGAATTAGCCAAAAAATTTACTTGGTTGCGGAAATGTATGCAAGAATTTGATATTTCAAATGCACCAGATAGAATCAGCGTAAAAGACCAAATTGCAGATATTGCCTTAAAACAAGAAAAACAAAACAAACTCAACGAAATAACCACTACACACAAACCACACAGACGATAATAACTTACTCATTATTTCAACACAAAGACAAGAAGCGCAACAAAAGGAGTGTGCTAAAGTTTTGCATTTCACAAGCGATATGAATGCACGAATTTTTATTTAGGATTGTCAAATATTGCAACCACAATGCTATAATGACAAAAGAATAACGATTAAAGGCAGAGATTGAATTACTACATACACGATAAAACCTTTCTTATTTCAGATTCCCATTTTGGGCATTTCGCAGCCTTAGTGAAAGAACCAATCCGCTTAAATAGTGCGCTTTCGCACGGATTTAGAGATTTTGATGAATTTAGTATTATGCTATGGAATCAGAGCATTGGCAAAAAAGACGAAGTGTGGCATTTGGGTGATTTGTATTTTGGCGATGGGATAAAGTGCCTCAAGCGTCTCAACGGGCAAAAAACACTTATCGTAGGCAATAACGATATTGGAAAGTTTGAATATGTCAAAAAACAAAGCGATTGGAGGGTGTGCAAAAAACTCAAACTTCAAATCCCAGAGCGTGAGTTTATCAAAAGAACATTAAAGAAAAAATTTGGCGAAATGTGTCTCAAAAATATTTATCTCAATGCCATTGTGTGTGATTTTGATGGTGAGCGGATTATGTTTTCACATTTTCCTGTGTTCAATCGCAAAGCGCGCGATAGATTCGTAGCGGCGCGAGATGTGCTTGATGAAGCGTTTAAACTTTCACAATGTTCGCTGAATATACACGGACATTTACACTCAAAACCAAGTGGAAATGACTTTTGTATCAATGTAAGCTGTGAGAATCTCGCCTTTATCCCGCGCACACTAGGAGAAATTTTACAAAACTATCGCAAAAAATTTGCCCACAAACAAAGTGTTTTTGCGTAAGAGTGGTAATGCAGGACTCTAATGAAGTCGCCTCAAATACACAATAACAAAGATTTTCCATACCACCTCTTATTTTATGAGCTCTACACAAAGGGCATAAATGCAAAAAGCATAAAAAAATCTACACCCCCGCACACTATAATAGAGAATCTGCTCGCCATAGACGCGCTTGAGTGCGAAAATAATACCTTGCGTTTAAAGCCACATTTGCTTGTAGGAAGACTTGATATTGTTACAAAACATTCTAAAAATACTTCAAAAACTCAAAGTAAAGATTCCCCAAAAAAGACATTTTTATCGCCATTTTATACGCCTACAAATATTGGAATCTCACTAGATTCTAAAACATTACAAAAAGACTTTATGTTAAAAGATTTCCCGCCAAATGCCAATAAAGGTGATATACTCATCGCTAAAATCCGCTATATCAAGCAAGGTAAGCGTGCTGGAGTGATGATAAATAAACTTGTAGCGGAGTTTATCGCCACACTTGTGCCAAAAGTGCCACTAAGCGTATGTATCGCCATAGAGCATAAAAATACGATTGTGGGGTTTGCCTTGCGTGAGAGGAAGATTCTCTCCCTTAAGGCAACGCAAAAATCTCTGCGAACATTACCAAAGCAAGCCGTGCTTCAAGTAAATATGCAAACTTGCGAGATTATTGAGGTGCTAGGAGTGTTTGATAATGAGGTGATTGATAAAGATATTGTGTTAAAAGAATATGCTGTGGAACAAGAATTTAGCCACAAATGCGTTGAATACACACAAAATATTGAAAAATCCTTTAAAAGAGGAGGGAAGTTCGTTATTGATTCAGAGCTTTATCCGCATAGAGAGGATTATACGCATATTCCATTTTGCGTCATTGACCCCAAAGATGCAAAAGACCACGATGATGCGATTTATTATGATACAAAGACAAAAAAACTCTATGTCGCTATCGCCGATGTGGGGGAATATGTAGCGCATAACACTCCACTTGATAAAGATGCACAACAGCGGTGCTTTAGTGTGTATTTCCCAGATTGTGTTATCCCAATGCTCCCTTTTGCTCTTTCAAGCGGACTTTGCTCATTGCAGGCTGGATTAAAGCGTTTGGCATTAGTGTGGGAAATCCACATTAACAATGGGCAAATGCTTGATTGCTCTCTTAAGGAGGGAATTATAAAAGTAAGGGAGCATTTTACTTATGAACAAGTGGCAAACTTTATAGAATCTCATAAATTCAACAAAGAGCTATTATGGCTCAAAAGCTATATGACACAAGTAAAAAAACTTCGCACAAAAAGACTAAAAAATGGCTATGAATTTGAGGGATTGCAAGCACACATTAGGCTTAAAGGCAATGGAGAGGTTGCTTCATTCGCTCCAAAGGCACTCTTAGATTCACAAAAGCAAGCCCTCGCGCTTTCTCATAGCATTATTGAAGAATCAATGCTCCTAGCAAATGTCGCTTCTGCAAATTTACTTACTACAATCTCTAAAAAAAGTGCAATGTATAGAATCCACGAAGCCCCAAAGCCTCAAAAAATTGCAGAATTATTCGTGTATGCAAAAAATTTTGATAATGCACGCAAACAGGGCAATGATTCTCATCTTTTTAAAAAAGACAAAAAACAATCATTACATTCTTTGCACGCACAAATTACACAGATTCAAAACCAAGCAAAAATGCTAGGATTAGAGCAAATTATAGATTGGATTATAATTAAAGCCCAATGCAAAGCTATTTATAGTCATATCGCAGATTCTCACTTTGGACTTGGGTTTGCGTGTTATACACATTTTACTTCGCCTATTCGCCGATATAGCGACCTTTGTGTGCATAGAATCTTAAAGGCACATTTACATAAAAGCAATGAAGTGGGATTTTTGAGCCAAAACCTCGAAGCAATAGCGCGTGAGCTCAACATAAAAGAGCGTGAATATATGCGTTTGTGGTTTGATTTTTTAGATTTGAAATTTGCGCGTTTTTGCGCCAAAAATGCACCAAAACTCACTTGCAGGGCAGTGGTTATCGATGATAGCTCTCCTATGGTGTGTGTGGCACTAGATTGTATTCCTGAGGCGAGGATTATAGTAGAATCTGCAAGTTTTGGGAAACTAAGTATTGTGTATTTACGCATTATAGGGGCAAATATTTTAACGCGTGAAATTTTTGGTGAAGTCATTGCCTGTGAGAGTGAGGGATTGCCAAAACAAGAAAGGCAAACACACCCACAAAAAATAACTCAAAAACGATATAATGCAAAATCAATTCGCACCAGCAAGCGTGCCAAAACTAAGATAAAAAGAGGAAACAATGTATAAAAAAGAGCTTGATTCTCTTTTGCTTAAACCAAATCCACCGCGTGCATATTTACTTTATGGTGCAAGTGAGTTTTTGATACACCATTATGGCAAGAAAATTTCCACGCTTTTGGCACAAGGTCAAGAAATAACTACTTTTTATTACGATGAATGCGATCCAGATAGCATTCTCTCAATGCTTACTCAAGATTCTCTTTTTGGTGGAGACACTTTCATTGTGTTAAAACTTGATAAAAAGTTTGATAAAAAAACTTGTGAAAAGTTTTTAAACGCGCTTGTTAAACACCCAAATAACGGACTTATCATTGAATTTTACATCGCTAGCTCAAAAACAGATGCGCAATATATGCAAGATTGTCGTGCCTTTGCTCAAAGTTTTAAAAATCCAAATATGCAAGTCGCTGAAGTGCGGTTTTTTGAGCCTAGCATACAAGAAGGATTAGAATTTTTAAGGGCACGATGCAAGGAGATTGGCATCGAGATTCATAGCCAAGACTTGCGCTATATTTTAGAATTACAAAACAACAATCTTGCCATTGCTTGCAAAGAGATTGAAAAATTTGGCATAGGCGTAAAATCTCCAAGCGCAGATTCAAAATCACAGACTCAACCAACAAAAATTATCGATACTCAATCGGTGCGATTTTTATGTGAAGGGGTGGCAAGCTTTAACACAGAAGAATTGAATTGTGCCATTATGGAAAAAAAGCCTATTGTGAAGATTCTCCAAACACTTTATGAAGAAGGCGTGAATGAAGTCGCACTAGCTAGAGATGTGCAGAGATTTTTTTATCAACTTTTCTTATTTTTTGCCTACATTAAGACCAAAGGTGCGCCAGATGCGGGAGAAATTTTAGGCTTTAATCCTCCTAAGGCTATTATTGAGCGACAAAGTCGGTATTGTATGAAATTAAAAGAGCGCGATTATGTTGAAATTTTTGATTTGCTTAATTCGTGGGATTTGGAGGCAAAAAGTGGAAAAAGTAAAAATTCTGCAACGATTTTAATGAAAATTCAAGCAATGATTGGGTAGAATTAGCACTTTAAACCTTGCTCTTTTTTGTAAAATCACTACAAATATCGAAAGATAGGTAGTTTCAAAGAAAGGGCGATAACCAAAAGGAGACACAATGAAGCACTACGAAACGATGTTTATCGTAAAACCGACACTACAAGAGGAAGAAATCAAAGCAAAAATTGATTTCTTTAAGGACATTATCACCAAAAATGAAGGGGTGATTGAAACCTGCTTAGATATGGGTATGCGTAATCTTGCCTATGAGATTAAGAAAAATCAGCGCGGATATTATTTTGTCATTTATTTTCAATCTAACCCAAGCCTTATTGCCGAATTAGAGCGTAATTACAGAATCAACGAGGATATTTTGCGATTCCTCATTGTGAAATATGAGAGCAAAAAAGAACAAAAAGCGTGGCAAACACTTGTAGATAGGGCAAATGGCAAAGTGGAAGCACCAAAGAGGAAGCCAAAAGAGCGTGTGAGTGTGCCTGAGGATTCTCCCAAAGAACAAGAATCTGTGGAAGCAAAGCAAGAATCTACAGAATCTTAAGGTTGTGTAATGTATAATAAAGTTATCATTATAGGGAATCTCACGCGTGATATTGAGGACATTCGCTATTTGCCAAGTGGAAGCGCAGTAGCCACCTTAGGGCTTGCATCAAATAGACGATACAACAAGCAAGATGGCACAAAGGGCGAGGAAACTTGCTTTGTCGATGTGAAGCTATTTGGGCGCACCGCAGAAGTGGCTAAGCAATACCTAAGAAAAGGCTCAAAAGTGCTTATTGAGGGACGATTGAATTTTGAAAGCTGGAGCGACCAAAGTGGACAAAAGCGTTCAAAACACACTATTATTGCTGAAAGTATGCAAATGCTCGATAGCAAAGGTGGTGGAGAATATACTCAAAGTGATGGATACAGCCAAGATTCCCAAAATCAAGGTTATCAAAATTCACAACCACGCAACACACAAGGTAACGCGGGGGGATATAATCAAAATATCCCAGAAATTGACATAAATGACGAAGATATACCATTTTAAAGGAGAAACAATGGAAAAAAGAAAATATTCAAAGCGATACTGCCGATACACAGAGGCAGGGCTAGAATTTATTGACTACAAAGATATTGAAATGCTAAAGCATTCGCTCTCAGAGCGATACAAGATAATGCCTCGCCGACTTACAGGCAACACAAAAAAATGGCAGGAACGCGTAGAAGTAGCGATTAAACGAGCGCGTCATATGGCATTGATTCCATATATTGTGGATAGAAAAAAGGTTGTTGAGAATCCGTTTAAAATTTAGCAAACTTACTTAACCTCGCGGAATATTGTTTGATTTAGTAAAACTCAACAACAATATTTTAGGAAGGATTAAGTGTGGATACTTGGAGTATTTTTTTGCTTTCTTGTGCTTTAGCAGCAGATGCTTTTGCTGTGAGTTTATGTAAGGGCTTTAGTGTGCGTAGCGTTACTCCTAAGCATTGTATGGTTGTTGCGTTATACTTTGGTGGATTCCAAGCTTTAATGCCTGCTTTGGGATTTTTTCTTGGCATTATATTTGCAGGTTTTATCGCCGATTATGACCATTGGATTGCTTTTGTCTTGCTTAGTTGTATTGGCTTTAAGATGATAAAAGAATCTTTCCAGCCACAAGAATGCGCAAGCGATAGTGATAAATTTGGATACCAAACAATGCTTCCTCTTGCGATTGCCACAAGTATTGATGCACTTGCGGTTGGAGTTAGCTTTGCGGTATTAGAGACAAATTTGTTATTGAGTGTAGCTTGTATTGGTATTGTAACGGCTGTTTTTTGTATTGTTGCACTCAAAATTGGCAATAAATTTGGATTATTTTTGGGGCGCAAGGCAGAATTTTTAGGCGGAGGAATTTTGGTGCTTTTGGGGATAAAGATTCTCATAGAACATCTCTTTTTTGATTCTTAAACTAAAGATTAAATTATGTGTAATAAACGCGGTGCGAAATTCTTACTTGTATGTTTTACATTGAGCGGTGCTTATGGCGTTGATTGGACGAATTCTACTTTGCCGACAAGCATCACGCTAAATGGCGGACAAAGGCAAGATACTATAACTTCGACAAAAAGCCCACAAGGCTGGCAAATGACTACCATAGGGCTAAATCGCAATCCGCATTTAAGCATAAACGGCACGGCAGGCTCGCAATATGCACTCACAATCAAAGACAGCACTACAACTTTTTATTCAAGTGGATTGAGCGTGGCTAGTGGGATAGAATCCACGCTTATAAGTGCACATACGCTTAGCATTGAAAATGGGAGTGTCAATATCGGCAATGGAGCGAAATTGAGTGTCATCTCAAGCGGAAACACAATCAACGCACAAGGCTCGGAATATGGTGGCGAATCCAAAGTGCGATTTGGAAGTGGCTCTACGCTAAATCTCACACAAAATGCCACTGCGGATTTTAGTAATGCCAAATTTTTTATCCACAATGGAAGCACAAACCTTTCTCAAGGCGCGAATCTTAAAATATCTGCCAATACAATTCGATTGCAAAATAGTCTAACAAACAACGGCGGAAGTGTGAATCTAACGGGCAATGTCTATAATGTCGGCTATTCAGGTAGCATTCAAAGTAATTCAGTGTCAAATTTCACGCTAAATGGCGGAAGCGTAACAATCACGGGCAATTTTTACAACGGAATAGAATCAAAAGATATGAGCGTGGATACTACGGGCGGTGGATTGTTTAATGCCTTTGACCCTGCCTTTGGTGGCGGTGGGAATCTCATCATCACAAATGGTGGCACGATGAGCGTTACAGGGACATTGATTTCGCAAATGGGTGGAGATTCTATCAATGGCGGCGGGATTTATAATCCACGCAATTCTAGCATTTCAATCTACGGCGGGACGCTTCAAGTTGGGACATTGCAAAATAATAGTGGCAGCACACTTACATTTGGGATACAAAATGGCACAATGGGAAAACTCGCAGGGAATCTCACCAATAATGGTGGGAGTGTAGTTGTGGATTTTTCTGGTGCAAGTGATGGACAAACCTATCAATTCATCACAGGCACGATAAATGGAGCAAACATAACCTACACCAACGCAGACTTTGCTAATATTACCCTTAATGGTGGAAGTGCCACTTACAACTTAGATTCCACAAAAGTAAATACTTTCACACAAGGGTTGGTTGGCAATGAACGCGCAATTTTTGAAGCAAATAAGGCTGTTATGGGGAATGCCATTTACTCAAGTGGGAGTAGCGGGCAAATTAAGCAATATATGAGTAGCACTAATCAAAGTATAAATGATATTATCAATGCTCCATTTAGCGCACTTTTTAGCCTTAAAAATGCAAGTGCTGACTTTATGGATTCTAACACAGCAGGGGAGAATCTAAGAGTTGGTGTGATTGGCTCAAAATTTCTCACTGGAAATCACGGGAATAATGTCGGCACGCTTATTGGGGCGCAAGTGGGTAGCAAAATATTCAACACAGCTTTTAGTGTAAGTTATGGTAAGGCAAACATAGAGCACACAAACAACGCGCAGTCTATCACACACACAAGTCATAATGTTATGTTTAGGGCTACGCAAACTATCGAACTCTCGCAAGCTCTGCATTTTCTCTTGGGTGGAGCATATTTTAGCTCATTTGGAGAGGTAAATCGCCACAATACATTGGTGCAATCTCGCACAAATGCTTCCCAAGATATGAGTATTATCCAAATAGATTCTTTGTTGTTTAAGGCATTTTCTATGGGTGAGCGCATTGCATTTACGCCTTATGCAGGATTACACCATTATGTGTATAGCATAGAGGCACTCAAAGAAAATGCTTCTAATGCCTTGCAAACGCAAACAAATAGTTTTTATGCACTTGGGGTAGGGATTGGAATCAAGGGGAATTATTTGCTTAATGGTTATAATATATTTGGAAAGGTTCATTATGAAGTTATGACTATGGAGGAAAACAAAAACATCAAAGTGCTCTATGGCACACAAAGTTTGACTTATGCTCCACCACTTTATAATACACTTAATATCGCTTTGGGTGGAAGTTTTACTCTGGCAAATAATACCTTTGTTGATGTGGGTGGATTTTTTGTAAATTATGGTATCAACAATACAATAGGACTAAACGCTTCGCTAAGAAAGGAATTTTAGAATCATAAAGTTATGCAATGCAAGAAAATCGCGTGTTAGCTTTTGTTGCTATCAATGGTTTTGTTGCCCTCAGTAATGGTAGAAACCTTTCCCCACATTAAGCGGTATTTGCGCTTCATAAATTCCACTTCTTCTCTTGCGTGTTCGAGCTCTTGGCGCAAGGTTTCCATTGTCTTTTTATCATCATCATAGACTTCTTGCATTGATACAAGAGCATCTTTTAGGAATGTGTTTTCGTTTTTAAACGCACTAATAGTTTCATCTTTACTTGCAATCACCTTATCGTGTAGGCTTAGGATAGTCGCGATAGTCTTTTCGACAAACATAGGATTGAGCTCACCCTCACTTACGAGGCTACCTTGCACGCGCTTGATAAGCGCATAAGTCCCGCTACTCGCATCAATGAGTATCGCTTCTGCGTCTTTTTTTGTGTTTAGTGTGCCAGATTCTATAAGTTCGTTGATTTTCTCCTTGCTTAATCCTGAAAGTTGAGCAAACTCATCAACGCTAATCCAAGTGGTAGAGGCTTGGATATTTGCAGGCACAGGAGTTGGCTGTGTTTGTGGTGGAACGACTTGCACATTTGGAGAATCTCCATCTGTATTTCTCTCACTTATCTCACTCGCTTCGCTTAGTGGCATTTCATTTGGTGGCATCTGATTTTCTGACATTTTATCCTCTTAGTAATACTTGGATTTCTTGTGAGCTTTGCTCTAAATCTTTTAGCTTGTTAGCGCGTTCATCGCTAAGTTTTTTAGCAAGACGAGAATCTTGTAGGCTTAGTATTTGCATTGCTAAATGTGCGGCATTTATCGCTCCAGCCTTGCCTATCGCCATAGTCGCCACAGGCATACCGCTTGGCATTTGCACTGTGGCAAGCAGAGAATCTAGCCCATTTACAGCACTTTGTGCGCTAGTAAGCGGGACGCCAATCACAGGCTTGCAAGTTTGCGCAGCAACTGCACCAGCCAAGTGCGCTGCCATACCAGCTGCCGCGATAAAAACTTGCGCTCCGCGAGATTGAGCGTCTTTTATATAATCCTTTGTGCGCTCAGGCGAGCGGTGAGCGGAGGATATGATAAGCTCATAAGACACACCAAATTTCTCTAAGGTTTTGGCGCACTCACTCATTACTTCATAATCACTTTTGCTCCCCATAATAATGCTGACAAATTCCATTGCATTCCTCTAAAACGATTGTTTTATGATGATAAGCAAATTTTAATCCTTAAAACTTATAAAAACCTGAGTATTCGCAAAAAATTTTCTTATAAAATGAGATTTTGTTTTAGATTCTCTGTAAATTTTGTGCTAGACTTGCAATCACTGACACAAAAAGACACAAAGGAGATAAATATGGCATTTGGCAATCCATTGAAAACTTGCCTTAAGTATTTGCTTATAGGTGTTGTTTCTCTCACGCTTTTTGGTTGCACGCAAAAGAAAATTTTTATCAACACTCTTGATTCTCAATCTAATCGCTATGGCACACAAGAAAAAGCTTATACAAATGGCGTTATGCTTGTTACTTCTACAAAGACTCATTCTTCTGTGCGTTTTGAAGTCGCCCAAGAGCAACTCAACAAAACCCAAAATGAGCCTTTAACAATTTACATTGGTGCTACGCTAAAAACCCAAGAAAAATCAAACACACAAACACAAGAAAATGACGAGGAATTTATCTTTGATACGCCTAGTGTGTCCGCGTTTTATAACTCCAATCCTGTGAAAATTTTAAATTTTGAAGAGGTAAAGCAGTCTGGTTTGAATTTTGGGCTTGCTATTGAGTCGTTTGGTGTTGTTGTGTCTAAAGAGCCATCGCAATCTAAAGCATATCCTTACGCTACCTATCCTTCTTTAATCTATCGTGGATACCCCGGATTTGTTTTTTATGACCCGTGGTTTGGCGCGCGCGATAGAATCGAACAAGAGCAACGATTAGAAGAAAAACGGCGCATAAAGTCTATTATCCTCTCAAGCTATTTGCGTAAAAATACACTTAAGGCGAATGGAGAAGCAAAAGGTGGCTTTATCGTCATTCCTCCAAAGTCCTTAAAAAGCGGGGTTTTACGCATTGAAGTGAGAATCTTAGATGAGATTCACACACTTTCTCTTTCGACTAGCAAGAGAAAACGCACCCTATAAAAGAGATAAAGCACGCGTGAATGGCACAAAGCATTGAAGAATTCTTTATCGCTTCTTTGCAAAAAGTCGGACAAAAAAATGGCGTGTGTGCTAAATTTGATGATGATGTCTTTGTATGTAAAAAAGAATTACATCATCACACACACAAATATTTGCCTTGTAGGAATGTCTCTTTAGGCAATCATTCTACCAAAGACTTTCAACCCCTTGCAAAAGATTCTCATTTTATTAGTGCGGTTGATGGGTTTTGTGAGGATATTCATTTCAAGCGAGAATGGTTTAGTCCTTATATGCTCGCTTATAAGGCATTTTTAGTCAATATTTCTGACTTTATTGCCAAAAATGCTACGCCAACATTTGCCCTCATAAGCCTCGTAATCGCCAAAGATATGAATAAATCCCAAATTACTCAAATAGTGAATGGATTTAGCGATGTGTGCAAAAACTTTCACATTCGTATCATAGGCGGAGATACAATGTTGGGCAAAAAACTCGCCTTTCATATCACGCTTTTTGGATTTGCCAACAAGCCTATTTCGCGCCATAGCCAAAGTGGTTCTTTGCTTTTTTGCACACAGGGAGATTTTGGAATAGGATTGAGTTTAAAGACATTGCGTGATTTATTGCGCTTTAAGCCAATGCAAAAAAATCTAAGCAATCTTACAACGCAAGTGCTAAAAAATCAAAGAAAAAGCCTGCATAATAGATTTTATCTCCCATTGCCGCGCATTTGTTTTATGCAATCTTTTGGCAGATACATTTGCTCAAGTATGGATATTTCTGATGGCTTACTCCAAGACATTCCTAAACTTTTATCGCATTCAAATTTAACCTTTATCCCAAGCCAAACATTTAAACGATTTCAAAATGGAGGGCAAAAATGGCGTATCCAAAGCGGAGAGGAGTATGAGATATTGTTTTGTATCCACGCCAAGCATAGACACGCACTAAAGAGAATCACACGCAAAACACGCACAAAAATCCTTTTTTTAGGAAAGTTAAAGCGTGGAAAATGTCGCCTCCACTCACAAAAATGGCATTAGATTCTCACTTGCTTATGATTTAATCCTTTAAAAAAAAGCAAAATATGCTACAATACGCGTTTGCATTGAAGTTTTAATACAAGGATAAACAATGGGTGATAATATCAATATTGATGTGCGCAATTTAGCTTGTCCTGAGCCACTTTTGCGTGTTAAAAAAACACTCAATGGAGTAACAAGCGAGACGCTCAAGCACGCACATTATGAGGTCATAGGCAATAGCGTGAGTGCAGAGGAAAATATCTCACGATTTTTAAAAAAGGAAGGCTATGCTTTTGAAGTTGGACACTCCAATGACAAAAAACAATTTATGATAATCATAAAAGCAAAGTCAGAAGCACAAAAAACACAGGAATTAAGCAACAAGATTCTGCCTAAAACACTCCTTGTAAGAAGTGATAAAATAGGCGAGGGCGAACTTGGCGTAATGCTTATCAACGCATTTTTAAAAGCCCTTACAAACACACAAGTTCTCCCGCAAAGGATATTCTTTCTCAATCGTGGCGTGCTTCTCACCACCGATAATGGCGAAGTGCAAAATGATGAAATCGTAGAAGCCCTAAAAGAGCTCGAAAAGCTCGGCGTGCAGGTATATTCCTGTGGTTCTTGCCTAAGTTACTTTGCGCTTACAGAGCGAGTAAAGGTAGGAATGATAGGCAACGCATTAGAAGCAATCGAAGAAATGCTAAAAGGCGAGGGCGTTATATCATTGTAAGCGAGGTTAAATGAATGAGTATAAATTAACGCAATTTGTCTCCTGCGCTGGGTGAGCTGCAAAAATGGGTCCGGAGGACTTACGACAAATTACAAGTAGCCTTACCCAACCACGCAATGACGCACTTTTAGTTGGCTTTGAGAGCAGTGATGATGCGGGTGCGCTTGCCTTAGATTGCTTGCTAGATTCCCAGCAGGGTATGCCACAAAGCAGAGAATTACCAAATGGATTGGTCTTGCTTAGCACGGTGGATTTTATCACACCTATTGTTGATGACCCGTATTTATATGGACAAATCGCAGCGGCTAACTCTCTAAGTGATATTTTTGCAATGGGAGGTAGGGCGATTAACGCACTGAATCTCTTTATGTGGGATAGCACAAATGTCGATACAAACGCAGCTAAGGAAATATTGCGCGGGGGATTAGATAAAATCACAGAATCTGGTGCATTCTTGCTTGGCGGACATACTACGAGTGATAATGAGCAAAAATATGGATTGTGTGTAAATGGTTTGGTGCAAAAAAACGCACTATGGCGCAATAATAGCGTGCAGGTGGGCGATTTACTCGTGCTTTGCAAACCTATTGGCACGGGAATCTTAAGCACGGCTATCAAGGGTGGATTATCCTTTAATCAACGCGAAGTGGTGCAATCAATGACTACGCTTAACTTGCGCGCGAGTCTTGAGGCAAAAAAATATCAAATCCACGCTTGCACGGATATTACGGGCTTTGGGCTTATCGGACATACACTTGAGATGTGTGGGGATAAAACTCTTTTGCTCTACACCCAAGATATTCCGCTCTTTGATGGGGTAGCAGGATTTGTAAGTGATGGGATAATCCCCGGTGGCACACATAACAACAAATCAGCTTTCTCCAAACGCGTAAGCGTGCAGTGTGGCATAGATGATGATATTATCTTCTATGATGTGCAGACAAGTGGGGGATTGGTGTTTAGTTTGCCAGCGAGCGAGGCGAAATCTTTAGTATATGACTTGCGCTTGGCAGGATATGAGAGAGCAGATATAATCGGCGAGGTGCTTAACTTTAGAGAATCTTCGATTATTTTGGGATAGAAAATGTATTATTTTTTAAGGTTAAATTTGCAATCCAAATCTCACAACTTAAAGTAAAATTAAGATAAATTTTTATTAAAAACACTTAGCATTGTCCTTACACTTGCGTGATTTATGGGTTTTTTTCTTGGAGTTATAAATTTTTTATCACTTATATCGCTTAAGTGCTTGTTTTTAATCGAAATGTTCTTATTTGCGTATTTACATTCATTCCACGCGTGCCCGATAAAAGTGCATATATTTGAGGATTTAAAGCAATATTTCCATTTATCAGCAATATAGATATTGACCCATTTCTCCACACACTCAATCTCGTGCGTAGGTCGCCAATATCCAACGGGGTCAAGTGTGAGTAAAATTGGAATTGAATTGCGTGGTAATTTTTCTTTTAGATTCTCTAATGCCTTACATATATTGCTTGCTCCCCAGCTGTGTGCGATGATATATGGCGTATAGCCTAAAGCAAGAATCTCGGGCAATAGAGAAACAAAAAGTCGTTTGCAATAAAATGTGGTGTATATTTTTGCCACAAATGGAATGCTTGAAAACTGCGCGCAAGAATCTAGGGTAAAACTCGCAAACTCCCTAAAAACGACTCGATGAATGCTGTCTAAAAATCCACCAACAAAGATGATAATAGGTTGAGATTGATTGTTTTTTGGTTTGTGAGATTGCACGGATTTTGTGCTTTGGCAAAGCGGGAGGATAGTTTTTTGCACTTCGTTGTTTAGCCACATATTATGTGTGCGATAAAGAGTATTTTTACCTGACAAAAGAGCAGGACAATGGACATCATCGCGCAAAAACTCATCACAGTGAAAATCACCACTATAAAGGAAAACAGGCGTTAGCATATAAGATTCCACTTATAATGAGGTATTTTGACACAAATTCCGTGCATTTTTATACACATCTCCATTCCACAAAGCACTTATCACAGCAAACATATTGGCATTTTTTAGCAACGAAATATTATCTTTGCTAATCCCACCAATCGCACAAATAGGAATGCGTAATTCTTTTTTTGCTTGAGAGAGAATCTCTGCACCCACACATTTGGCATTTGGTTTGGTGGGTGAGTGGAATATCGAACCAAAAGCCACATAGTCAATCCCTTGCTTTTGCAATTCTTTTGCGCGGGTTATATCGCTATATGATGAAGCTCCTAAAATCCCTGTAAAATTTTTACGAATGACTTGTATGTCTCCATCATCTTTACCAATGTGTAAGGCAGGACATCGAAGTCTAATAGCAAGCTCCACTCTATCATTAAGCACAAAAAGAACATTAGATTTAGCACAAATATCCATTAAGCGATAAATAATCTCTATAATATCGTTATCATCGCTAATTTTATCGCGATATTGAAAGATTCTCATTCCACCTTTGATTGCTTCTTGCACTTGAGTGCAAATTGTTTCTTTTGGCGTGAGGGCTGTATCGCTAATGCCATAAAGTCCGCTTAATGCGCTATTCATCTAGGGCTTTCCTGTGTTATTGTAAAAATCCTCATTTTGCTCCTGCGCTGGCAAGACACCTTGCATTTGCTTAGAATCTTCATATAGAGGTTGGCTTGGTTGTGCTTTTTGCAACACACTATTGATACACTCCTCCTTTTTTTGTGCAATGTCAATCTCCTTAGTATGAAGCACCCACTGTGTGCTATCAAAAATATCAGGCGTGTTTATTAGGCATTCAAATGGTTTAAATCGTTCTTTGTATCCCATTGAGCCGTGTCCATCAATCCAATAGCCCGGGTAAAAATATCTCAATTTCTTTTCCTTAGCGATACGCAACTGCATTAAAATATTAAAAGTCCCAAGACTTAAATGTTGATAATCGTGGTCATAGAAAAAATACACCGCGCTAATGTTATCTTGTAAAATATCCACCAAACCAACGCCTACAAGCTGAGAATCCACGAGGTATAAAAATTCATAACCATAATGCTGATGTCCTTCGATAAACATCTCTGTGTAGCTTTTTTGCGTGATTGGGATATATTCCCAGCCTTTTTTGTCGTGCATTTTTTTGTGATATTTGTCATAGAGATTCAAATGCTCTTGACTAATAGTTGGTTTTTGTATGTATAGTTCGGTGTTATAGTTATTTTTTATCACTCTTTTGTGGTTTTTGCTAAATTTAAATTCTTCCACAAGGGTGCGTATAGTGATACATTTTTGGCATTCGCCACACATTGGCACAAAGAAATAATTCCCAAATCGTCTCCATCCACGCTCTAAAAGCCCAATATAAAAGGAATCTGAGCAATTTTGTATATGAAAATAACGAAATCTACTAATTTTATCGCTTAGGTAGCTACATTCCTTTGGCTCAGCGTAAAATTCAAACAGCCTCATATCATACCTTTGTATTGTTGCTTAAAACCGCTTACTTTTTGCACATATTCCCTTGCTTCGGCTTTTTGGAGTTTGCTTGCGAGCTTTTTATACACTTGCTTTGGAGAAAGCGAGTTGATAACTTCGATAGCTTTTGTTCTATCATTATGAAACGCTCTAAGCACATTACCACTGCCTGTGTTGTATGCTGCAATCACGCAATATTCTTGGGATTGTGGGTTTTTAATATCTTTAAGATAGCGTGTATAAAGAATATGGAGATAGGCACTTCCATAGTGAATGTTTGTCTCTGGGGTAAAAAGCATTTGTTTGGTCGGTGCGCCTTTTTGCCCCGTGATAAGCTCGTGGGAATCTGCCCCCGCTGTGCTTGGCACAACCTGCATAAGTCCAAATGCTGGAACATAGCTCATCGCATAGGGATTAAAGTTTGATTCTGTGCGGATAATTGCCATTAGCAGGGCAGGTTGGAGATTATATTTTTTAGCGTATTTTTTCACAAACGCTTGATAATTATTCCCCGCGAGCTCGGCATAATTTCCCTCCATTTGCAAATCCACATAATACACTTCATCACCTTTGCTATCCTTGCGCGTTTTTAGTTTATTTTGCACGAGATATTGCGCATATTTTTTTGCTCTCCACTCATAGAGCACTTCTTTACCCTCATTATCTTTGATTAAGCCCGAGAGAAATGGCTTCCCGCCGAACTTCACTGCAGAATCTGAATACAAATCTATACTTCTGGGGTCATCGGGCGTAAGCAATGTCGATACAATAGCGTTTTGCAAGGATTGTTCGGGGTTTGATTTATCCACCGTTTCCACGCGGATTTTTCCATCACTAAAGTTAATTTTTGAGCGCGAAAGATAATGGTCTGAATATTTGATAATAGAATCTTGTGAAGTCAGCTCTACTTCATCATTTCCCCAATTTTCTATCACCTTATCACTTAGAGTGATAATTTCTTTTTTATAAGCCTCGTGTGCGGCTCTTAGCTCCTTACCACGATTGGAATCTAAATCTGATAACGCACTCTCTAGCGCAAGACTTGATTGCTCTAAAATACTATCACGAGAGAAGAATGTATTACGCCCTGAAGTGCGTTTGTGGATTTGTTTGTTTGGTAAATCCTGCTGGTATGTGCCCCTTAGTTTGGAATCTGCGGTTTGTGTTATGGGGCTGTATGAAAAGCCACTATAAGTTGTCGAGCATCCACACATACATAACGCAAAAGCACCATAAATGTAATATTTCAAATCTAACCTCTATTTATCAACCCCAATGCGATGAAACACATTTAAAAACCATATTAGCGTATATTTGAAAGTTTTAAGATAAATTCAATCTCGCCTTTATTTAAACGCATTTCCTTAGCGATAGCATCAACACTCCAACCATCTCTAAATAGTCCTATGATTTTTTTCTCATCAATCGCATTGCCATTTGAAGGTGTATAGTTTAGTCCCCGTAGCTTCTCTTCGAGCTGGAGCATTTTCTCCTCGACATAATCATTTTGCTTGAGTGTTTGAGATTCTAAAACTTCAATTTGTCGCTGGACATTGATGATTCCATTATTCAGTGCGTCTTTGACTTCGGTTTTGATTTTCGTGTGTATGGCGTTATTGTTGTATTCGCTCTCTAATTCGGTGTCTTTTATCCACTTTTTGATTTTATACACTTCTTTGTTAATATCCTCAAATCCGCGCTCAAATCGCCTAAGACGCTTGGTCATATCGCTATTTTTAAAGAAATTTAACACAGAAAGGATAATCACCGCGCCAAGACAAGAAATACTACAAACAATGCTGATATTCTCTAGTGAAATCTCCATAACTTTCCTTTAATTGCTTTTATTCTTTTATTTCATTGCTTTTAGCATCTAGTATCATTGCACGCTCGCATTCTACCACAAAACTATCAAATCCTCTCGTATCGCGCAAGTGAAGTTTTTGAATATGTGCGATTTGCGAATGAATGACTTTAGCAAAGATTCCAATATCACGCTCAGGGAAAATCGGCAAAAACATTCGCACATAAATATCGCCCATATTGTCAAATTTGTGTCCATCTTTAAGGCAAAGCACATTATGTCCTACAAATCCAAGTTTAGCGGTGTTTGCTAGCGGGGGGAGGGTGCGCTCTTCCTTTTTGATAAGTCGCTCAAGATTCTCAATTTTTTTATACATTTCAACTAAAATTTCAAACAACACTTCTTCACCAGAATCCAATTTCCCCTTAGCTCCCCTCGAATGTATCCATTTCATCATCGGTGTTTCACTTAAGTTTGCTAAAGCACTAAATTCATCTTGGAATGTTTTGATATTTGTTTCATTGACAAATTCATAGGTAATTTGAGTGTGGGTGCTCCCTAGCCGTGTTTGAATGTCAAATGTTTGAAGTATTTGCTTAAAATCACTCGCCAAAATGAGTGGTGTCTCAAAGCTAGATTCCATAATGCAATCCCCCATCAATAAGAATAAATGTCAAAAAAACAAATCCTAAATATCCATTCGTAGTAAAAAATGCTCGTGGAATATTCTCAAAGTCTTTATGCACTAAGTATTGCTCATATATTAACATTAGCGCGCAAACACAAAGCCCTATATATGAAAAGACACCAAGCACTTCTGTTTGCGAGATGAAAAATGCCCAAAATACCACCGCACAGAAATGAAAGATTCTTGAAATATATAAAGTAGTTTTTGCACCAAATCGTGCTGGAATAGAATGTAGGCGATGCTTACAATCAAACTCTATGTCTTGTAAAGAATATAATAAATCAAAGCCCGCCACCCAAAACATCACCGCAATGCAAAGTGCTAAACACCAAAATTCCATACTACCTAAAATCGCAATGCAACCTGCAATAGGAGCAAGTCCAAGCGAAAGTCCTAACACGATATGCGCCATTGATGAAAATCTTTTCATAAACGAATATCCACCCAAAATCACCAAAAACGGCAATGAGAGATAAAACGCTAAATCATTAATATAATATGAGGTAACAACAAAAATCGTGGCATTAAGCGCGCAAAAAATGACAAGTGGTGTAGCAGAAATGCGTCCATCAACACTTGGACGACTTTTTGTGCGCTCATTAAGAGCATCAATATCTCTATCAACTAAACGATTAAAACCCATTGCAAAATTTCTCGCGCTAATGAGTGCAAGGGCACAAAGGAGTAGGGTAGGGAAACCAAACCAAATGCCTGCGTGCTTTTGCAAGCTTGCCACAACCATAGCCACAAGGATAAAGGCTGCAGAAAACGCTGTATGCTCAAACACAACTAATTCGCTAAAGTGTTTCACTTTTTGCCAAAGGCTCATTTATCGCACCCCTAGTGGAATCTACAGATTCTCTTAGATTTTGTAAATGAAATTCTAACACAAAATTTACTTGGTAAATGAATTTTGTAAAAAAAAACACTATAATACGCGCGTATCCTATGGATAACCCACTAAAACATAGGATACCTGTGAGTTGTCATCACTGAATCTTGTTGTACCGAGCAATAGAAAAAACTTTTTCGTAACCTCCTTTCGTAAAAATAAAACTAATGCAACCAAAACAAAAAAATATCCAAAGTATTTGGCACAACAAGGACAACTCACAGAAACCAGAAACTTGCCTTAAACAAAACGCTGAAATAAAATTGAGAATACTTAAATTCATTTATGAAAACTATAATTTTCAAATTACTATTTATCTATCCGTCCCGACTTCATATTTAAAATTACACAAAAAAGTTTCAAAGAGTTTTTATGCTACAATGTTGCTTTTAACTCTTTTAACCCAAAATAAAGGGCTTAAAACTTAAATGACAAATGTATTTAAGGTATTGCTGGCGTTTTTGTGTGTTTGGCTTTTGAATGCGTGTGCTTATAATGCCAACTACACAGAATCTAAAATCATCACGCCAGCGCACATCGACAGCACGCTAGAGAGCATACAAAAGGATAAATGTATGGAGTATGTGAAATTTTCTATCCACTCAAACACGCGTCAAAAATCTCAACAAACACCACACAAAAATCGCTCTATTTACACTAATGAGCACATTGATATACTCTCCGCACAAAAGGTTACCTTTAGCGATGTGTGGAAATATTACAGGTCTAAAAATGCCAAAAACACCAAACCATCAAAGCCATTGCCTATGGCAAATAAAGATTTTATCAGCTTAGATTCTGAACTTTTTACAAAAGATTTTGTCGTATGGCTCGGACATTCATCACTGTATATCTCTAGTAATGGTGTGAATATCCTCATTGACCCTGTTTTTAATACCTATGCTTCACCCCTACCCTTTATCAATCGCGCATTCAAGGCACATAAAACCTACACATTAAGGGACTTTCCACCCATTGACATTGTGCTTATCACGCATTCACATTATGACCACTTGGATAAAAAGTCGATAAAGTCCCTTGCCAAAGTCGCTCAACTCTTTGTCGTGCCTGAAAATACCGCGCCATTACTACAAAAATACGGAGTGGAAGCCAAAAAAATCGTTGAGCTCAATTGGTGGGAAGGCATAGAGCTCAAAAATGAGAATCTCACGCGTTTAAAAATCACCGCCACACCTTCACTGCATAGCACCAAACGACTTGGCTATAAGACAAATGAAATGCTATGGCTAAGCTATGTGTTAGAAACGAGAGAAAAGAAAGTTTTTCTCAGTGGTGATGGAGGCTATGATGAGCGGTTTAAAGAAATTGGCAGTTATTTTGGCGGGTTTGATTTGGTTTTGCTAGAAAATGGACAATACAACCAAGCGTGGAAATATTCCCACTCATTCCCAGAGCAAACTATACAAGCCGCACAAGAACTTCGCGCCAAAGTGCTTCAACCAATCCATTGGGGGCGGTTTATGGCTGGCTCTCACGGCTGGAATGAGCCTGTAGAGATACTAGGCAATCTTGCCAAAGAGCGTGATATAGGCTACAATGTCCCACAAATTGGCGAAGTGTATATCATTGGCAATACGCCCAAAGATACGCGTTGGTGGGAAGGATTTTAGTGTTTAGATTCTCAGTGGTGAGAGGAAATGCAAACAACAAAAAATGGACTACATTGCACTTAGGCATAAAGTTTTACGCAAAAACTCTACACATTGTTCTAATGCCATTTTGCGATGCGAGAGAGAATCTTTATTGGGCATTTGGGCGAGCGTTTGTGTATAGCCATCAGGGATAAAGATTGGGTCATAACCAAAACCCTTGTCGCCAGATTTTTGCGTTACTACCCTGCCCTTTAAAATCCCCTCAAAGTGCTCGCATAATGGATTTTTTACTTCATTTAATTTACCAAAAAGACACATATTTGCCACAAAGGTGGCATTTGAAGATTCTAACCCCCTTAAGCCCAACTCATAAACTACCCGTTCCACATTGATAGAATCTGTGTCTAGCGTGCGTGGAAGAGTGGCTTGATAGCGCACCCAAGTATCCACATTATCATCATCAAAGTGTGTGTGAGGGCTACCACAGGCAAAATTATGGATATTTATGTCTTTAAACCTCGCGCTATACACGCTAGGCGCACCATTTAATGCCTCTATACAAAGTCCGCTGTCTTCACTTAGCACTAAGAAGTTTTTAGTGCTCTTTTCATTGCTAAAATACTCACTTAACGCTTCATATATCACTTTGGCTTTGATTTTGGCATTCTGTGCGAAAGTGCTTCCGTTTTCAACGATTTCAAAAGGCTTTATAAAATCGCTAAAACTCACAACTTCAATGCCCTTTATCTCATAATGTGAAAAAATATTGTTAATTTCAATGCGCTTATTAACATTTGAAGTGGCTAAAATGATATACATAAGTATCCTTAAGCTAAGTGTCTTTGAGAATCTGGTGTCCTCGGCGGGATTTGAACCCACGACCTCTCGATTAGGAATCGAACGCTCTATCCAGCTGAGCTACAAGGACAAATCACTTAGAATGCAGATTCTACTTACATTTTTCACACAAATCAATATTTTTTTGCCTTTTTGCATTAAAATACCGCTGTAATAAATACATCAAAAAAAGACAATCTAAAAACAAAAGGATAGATATGAGTCTAAAAGTAGCAATAAATGGCACAGGACGCATTGGACTTTGCTCTGCGAGAATCATTGGAAATAGAGATGACATAGAGCTTGTGGCGATGAATACCACTGCTGATATTGACACACTTTTACATTTGTTGCGCTATGATTCTGTGCACGGACGATATGAAGCACACAAAGTCGATGATAGCACACTTTGCATTGGCAAATCTAAGCGTGTAAAGATTCTAAGCGACAGAGACCCAAGCAAACTTGATTTTAGTGCGTTTGGGGCACAAGCTGTGATTGAATGCACGGGCAAATTTAATGCACTTGATAAGGCAAGTGTGCATTTGCGCGATACAATCAAACGCGTCATCATCTCTGCCCCAGCGCAAAATACCCCGACTTTTGTCTATGGAGTAAATGAACACAACTATAATGGCGAGGCTGTTATTTCTAATGCTTCTTGCACGACAAATTGCCTCGCGCCTATCGCTAAGGTTTTACACGAAAATTTTGGCATACAATCCGCGCAAATGACAACTATTCACAGCTACACCAATGACCAAAATCTCCTTGATGTGAAGCATAAAGATTGGCGCAGGGCGCGAGCGGCAAATCTTAGTATGATTCCCACTTCTACGGGAGCGGCAAAGGCGATTTCACTCGTTATCCCAGAGCTTGAGGGACGATTTAGTGGTTATGCCCTGCGTGTGCCTACACCCGATGTGAGTCTTGTGGATTTAAGCGTGAATCTTAGCAAATCCACAAGCAAAGAGCAAATCAATACACTCTTTATAGACGCAGCAAAGGCGCGTCCAGATATTTTTTATGTCGATAATGAACAATGTGTATCAAGTGATTTTATCAGCACAAGTTATAGTGCTATAATCGTGCCCGATAAAACAAATGTCGTTGGCGAGAAGTTTGCTAAGATTCTCGCGTGGTATGATAATGAAATGGGATATTCTAGTAGATTGGTTGATATGTGTGTTTATGCACTTTTGCACTAATGTTTAATCTTAAAGAAAGGCAGTAAATGTTGGAATTTGAGCAAGATTTTTACATAGGTTCTTTTGATATAGATACTCCAAATAAACAAATTGAAGCGTTGTTTGCCAAAATATTGCAAGAGCGAGAAGAACAAGCAAGCGGATATTACGCCCTACCCTTTAGTAATCGTGCCTCGCAAGATTGCGAAGAATTTATCCAATCTCGCAAAAAGATTCTCAAAAATCTTAAAAATCTTGTGATTATTGGCATTGGAGGGAGTTCTCTTGGACTTAAAGCCATTGATTGCTTATTGCGTCATAAACCTCATAAAAACACACAACGCCACGATTCACGCCCTAACCTTATATTTTTAGAGCATACAGATGCGCTTATGATTCCACATTTGCTTACAAACTGCAAGCGTAAAAACACACTTTTTATCGCTATTTCTAAGTCTGGGACGACTATTGAAACTTCAAGTCTGCTAAAATATGTCATCAATGAATTTAATCTCTTAGAATCTCATAAAACAAAAAAACACTTAGCCATTATTACAGATGTTGATTCTGCTTTAGCGCGTTTTGCTAAAGAAAAAGACATCGCGCATATCACTATTGCGCCTAATATCGGTGGCAGATTCTCTGTGCTTAGTGCTGTGGGGATACTTCCACTAAGATTGCTCGGCTATGATACATACGCGCTTTTGCAGGGGGCGCAATCATTTATGGAACTCTTTTTTGCGCGCAAGGAGGAGCACATTTTATACAAGGCATTCTTTCTTGCAAAAAACCACATTCAATATCCAATGAGCGTGCTTTTTTCTTATTCAAGCATTTTTAAAGAATTTAATGCGTGGTTTGTGCAGTTATGGGGGGAAAGTTTGGGAAAAATTGACAAACAAGGCAACAATGTAGGCTTAAGTCCCATAGGGCTTATTGGGAGCATTGACCAGCATTCATTTTTACAACTTATCGTGCAGGGACGCGCTGATAAAAGTGTGAGTTTTCTTTCACTCTCGCCACACGCTATACCAAAAGATTCTCCAGAAATTCCAAATCTTAGCTTACCACATTTGCAATCCACAGATTTTATCAATAAAGTGAAATTTTGTGAGCTCTTAGAAAAGCAAAAATGCGCGACATTAGAGACACTTCAAGCCCAAAATATCCCTGTGGATAGCATTGAGTTAGAATCTTTAGACGAAGTGAGTGTAGGTGGGCTTATAGCATATTTTGAACTACTTACATCTGCGACAGGTTGTGCGTTAGAGATAAACACTTATGACCAGCCCGGCGTAGAGTTTGGTAAAAAGCGATTGAGGAAAATGTTTAAATAACGCGAGATTCTTAACACAATAATTTACAACGCCACTACTTTTTGCTTCACTCTTTGGATTATCCAATCTGGCGTGCTTGCTCCTGCGGTGATTCCGCATATTTTTTTGTTTTTAAACCACACATTTTGCAATTCTTTTTCATCTTCGACAAGATAGCTATTTTTGCAGTTTTTCTTGCAAATCATTAAAAGTTGTTTTGTGTTTGAGGAATTTTTCCCACCCACGACTATCATTATATCCACTTCTTTGCTTAGTGCGTCTGCGGCATATTGATTCTCAAATGTCGCGTTGCAAATAGTGTTAAAAACTCGCACTTCAGCCACACGCATAATAAGATAACTCGCAATTTGCCCAAAAATCTCTGGTTGTTTGGTTGTCTGTGAGATAAGCGCGATTTTCTTGCCTAAACGCAAATGACTAAGCTCCTCCATATTTGCCACTACTTTTACAGCCGATTTAGAATCTTGTGTATTTGATTTTGTATTCGCATAACTTACCACGCCCTTGACTTCAGGGTGCTCCTCATCGCCAAACACGATAATATCATACCCCTTAGCACTCATTTCCTCGACTATCATTTGTGGTTTGCGCACAAATGGACAAGTAGCATCTATGACTTCAAATTTTTGCGATTGCAAACGCTCTAAATCCTTTTTGGGAATCCCGTGAGTGCGCACGATAAGCTGCCTACCCTTTTGGAGATTCTCTAAAGTTTCACTTGTATCGACATTGTAATCCATTTTCAAACGCGTGATTTCTTTTGCATTGTGGATAAGCGGTCCAAGTGTGATAGCATTTTTATGCTCTTCAGCAATTTTGATAGCACGCTTCACGCCAAAGCAAAAACCATAATTTTGCGCCAATCTTACTTCCATAAAATGTCCCTTTTAAGCGTTGTGTATTGTAACGGTTGTAATTTTACCTAAAAGCTCTAAAAAATTAGGAAATGAAGTGTCAATGCACTGCGTATCTGTAATCTTTGCTCCGCATAATAACGCACCAATAGCAAAGCTCATAGCGATTCTATGGTCCCCGTGAGAATCGATAGTGCCAGATTTGAGCTCGCCACCTTGCACGCTAAATCCATCTTCAAATTCCTCACATTCAATCCCCATAGCACGCAAACCCTCAACCACACTTGCAATCCTATCAGATTCCTTCACGCGCAATTCTTTAGCGTTACAAACCTTGCTTTTCCCATTAGCACAGGCAAATGCAATAGCCAATGCGGGAATCTCATCAATAAGCCACGAGATATTTTCACTCACATTCACCGCCTTTAGTGGAGCATAGCGCACCTCTATATCGCCAATATCCTCGTAATGTGAGCTTTTGAGATGATAAGAAATCTTTGCTCCCATTTTTTCTAACACTTTATACGCCTCAATGCGCGTAGGATTAAGCAATATATTTTCTATCACCACACAGGAATCTGGCACTATGCACGCAGCAAGTGCGAAATAAAATGCGCTAGAAGGGTCGGCAGGGATTGTGAGTGAAAAGGATTGAAGTTTGGCATTTTTAGGCAACGATTGGAATCGCAGTGTGTGTGATTGCGCATTTTGCGAGGTTGTGAAATTCACTCCCATAGCTTGCAATATACGCTCTGTATGGTCTCTGCTTAAAAGTGGTTCGCTAAAAGTATTTTCCCCGCCACTCTCTCCAGCAAAAAGTCCCGCGAGAATCATTGCGCTTTTTACTTGAGCTGATGAAATTTTGCTCTCATAAGAGAAGTTTTGCAAATGTTTGCCAATGATGGTAAGCGGAGCAAATGCACTGCCCTCTCGCCCATAAATACTCGCACCAATACTGCTAAGTGGCTCAACAATGCGTCTCATAGGACGAGCATTAAGATATTTATCACCACTTAGGACAAAATACCCCTTAATCCCTGACAAAAGCCCTGTATATAGTCGCATAGCAGTGCCAGCATTGCCACAATTAAGAATATCACGGGGCTCTAAGATTCTCTCATCTATGCAATCTGTGCTTTGCGGAGTGAAAATAAAGCTATTTTGTGCGGTTTGTTTAACCTCCAAACCAAGTGATTGGGCGATTTTTAATGTATCAAGTGTATCCTCGCCAAGCAGATAATTTTGCACTTCGCACTTTCCATTGCTTAAAAGCGCAAACATAGCCACGCGATGAGATATAGATTTATCTGGGGCGATTGCGTCAAACGCACAATGAAATTTCTTACTCGCGCTTATACTTATATTTCGCATTTGATTCCAACATCTTAAGTTTTAAGTTTGGCATCAAATTTTTGCTCTAAGAGTGCCAAAACCGCATTGGTGGAATCTACCAAATCTTTTTCTTCTAAGGTTTTTTGCATCGATTGCAAGATAAGACGAATGCTTAGTGCAATAACCCCCTTAGATTGAGCATAAACATCCACAGGATAAATATTTTGCAAATGCGGAATCTGTGCTAAAAGCACTGCTGTGCGAATTTTATGGAAAGGAATATCATCGCTAAGAAGCAAGGTCAAATCCCTCTGTGATTTTTGATATTTTGAAAAATCCTTAAAATGCGGGATTTTTGCATATTGCTCATCAAGTAATACCTCACACACAAAGCAATCCTCAATCTCTAAACTTGGGTGCAATTTGCCTATAAATCCTATGCACTCATCGTTTTGAAAAATAAACGCACATTGATATGGGTGCAGTATATGTGGGAATTCCCCATCGCTCTTAAAGCCAAATTTGCTCAATAATTCATCTTTAAGTGGTGTTTGTAAGGCGTTTTGCAAGCTAAACTCTCCAACTGCACTGCAAATTATGTTTGCCACGCTAAATATATCCCATTTTTTGGGTTTTATATTTGGATAGCATTCCTGACTTAGTGCTCCATTTAGAAGCACACAAAGACGCGTGCTCTCCTCTCTTTTAGCATTATATACCGAGCCAATCTCAAAGAATCGAATGTTTTTAAATCCAAGATTCTTATTGCGCTTAGTAGATTCTATCATTGCTGGGATAAGGCTAGTGCGCAAAGTATCCATTTCACTGCTAATTGGATTTTGCAAATCTAGCTCATTTTCTACACACGCAAAGCCAAGAGAATCTAAATGTGCCAAACTAGCAAAGACATAATGCACGCACTCATAGAGCCCGTGCGCCAAAAGAGACTTTGCAACATTGCGTCTATAAGTATATCGTGCGTATGGGAGTGTAAGCTGAAGCTGTTCGCTAAACGCACACGGTTTTGGAGTGATATTATCAATCCCATAGATTCGTAAAATTTCCTCCGCTAAATCCTGTGTATTACTTATATCGTGGCGATATGGTGGCACAGAAGCGATGAAAAAACTTTCGCTACCCGTTACTTCTAACTCAAATTTCAATCGCTTCAAAATTGAACTCATTTCTTCTTTGTCAAGCACATCGCCAATGATATGGGTAATGGAATCAAAGGTTGTTTTAATTTTGTTTTCTTGGTCATATTGGTCAATGTTGTGCGTGCCTGAATACACCAAAGTTTTAGAATCTTGTAACATTGCCCTACATAAAATATTCATTCCTTGCTCTAAGTCTGGATTACTCCCTCGTGTAGAGCGATAGGCGATATGTGGCGTGGTTTTTAGTTTGTGGTTATAAATGGCTTCGGCGATGATTTTTGGTGGCGCATAACTTGCCTCTATAACGATAATCTCATTTTTGCAATCAAACTTTGTATCATTGTGAAAGATTCCCACTTGAGAGAGAATCTTATCCTTTGTGCAAATTGTTTCCACACCATTTTTATCCTTTTTGACATAGAGTTGTGCTTCAAGGGAATCTTCATCGCTATCACGCAATCGACACTCATCAAGTTTATATGCGTTAAATATCACTCCACTAAGATACCGCCCATATTCTAAGAAACTCTGCACTACATCATCTTTGAGTGTATCATTAAAGCCTAAAACAAGAGCCACAGAGAGTGGCAAGGAAAATGAATTGATTTGAGCCACACGATACAGCAAGTGCGAGTAAAGTTTGTTTTCGACATTTATCCCAAGCACGCGTCCAAGCCCAAGAGACAAAATATTATCAATGTCGTTAATAGACTTTAAACGCAAGTCAAAATACGCACTTATATCGCGTGCGATTCCTAGCACACTTAGGCAATCACCACGATTTGGAGTGATAGAAACTTCAATAGCATAATTATTAAAAAACTCTAAATCGCAAAGTTGCTGCCCTATACTAAACTTCCCAATGCTAGAATCGAGCACCATAATCCCATCATTGATTTTAGGCAATCCTAACTCCACACTTGAGCAAATCATTCCACAGCTTTCTACGCCACGCAGGGTAGTTTTTTTAATTGTTAGCGGTTTAGATTCCTTATTGCTAGCTGGAATAGTTGCGCCCTCTAATGCGACCGCGACAAATTGCTCAACATCGACATTTTTCGCCCCACAAACAATTTGTAGCACTTCGCTCCCCACATCTACTTCACACACGCTGAGTTTATCTGCATTTGGGTGATAAGATTTGCTTATAACCTTGCCCACAACGACTTTTTGTGGAATCTCAAAAACCACCACGCTCTCTACTTCCAAACCAATAGTATTAAGCCCGACACACAGCTTGTCTAGTGAGAGAGAAGATATATCTATAAAATCAGAGAGAAGGTGCTTTGTAACAATCATTGCTTCCTCCTAAAATTGTTCTAATACGCGCAAATCACTCTCAAAGAAACTGCGCAAATCATTCACTCTACTAAGCAACATCGCAAATCGCTCTATACCAAGACCAAACGCATATCCACTTACATTTTCATACTCAACGGCTTTAAACACATTGCTATGCACGACACCACAACCCAATACTTCAAGCCAACCTGTATGCGAGCACACGCGACACCCTCCCTTGCCATTCTCATCGACACCATTGCAAAATACACAGGAAATATCCACTTCTGCACTTGGCTCTGTAAATGGGAAAAAACTCGAGCGAAAGCGCACACGCACATCACCAAACATATAGCGTAAAAAATCCTCTAAAATATATTTTAAATTCGCAAAACTTACCTTATCTTTTGAATCCACCACCAACCCTTCAATTTGATGAAACATTGGCGAGTGCGTTACATCATTATCCCTGCGGAACACCGCGCCCGGAGCGATAATGCGAATGGGAAGTTTAGCATTTTGCATTGTGCGGATTTGCACGGGGCTTGTATGCGTGCGAAGCAAAAGAGAATCTTTGAAGTAAAATGTATCTTGCATATCCCGTGCTGGGTGATATTTTGGGATATTAAGTGCTTCAAAGTTATGGAAGTCATCTTCTACGAGTGGTCCTGTTTGGAGAGAAAAATTCATATTGACAAAATATTCAATAATTTTATCCATTACTTGATTGATTGGGTGTCCGTTACTTGTAGCTTTTAGCGTGGTAAAAAGCGAGGCATCAACATATTGTTGCTTGAGGTTTTTTGCCACTTCCTGTGCGCTTAAGTCTTTTTTTGTCTTTTCAAGAGTGCTTTCAAAATGTGTCTTAAGGGCATTAAGTTCTTTGGCTACATCTTTTTTCACCTCTTCGCTAAGTTCCTTTAATTCAGCAAAGAGTGCGCTTAACTCACCCTTTTTCCCTACCATTTGGATTCTTAGATTTTCAAGTTCTTTTAAATCCTTTATATCTGTAAACGCCTTATCAATGCTTCCTGCAAGTGTTTTAATCTTTTTTTTCAAAACAATCCCTTTCTTTTAAAAGACTTATCCTCTTAATTTGGCTACACAAATCATAAAAATGCTTATATTGTAGCACAGAATTTATACATTTATAACTTCGAGCCAAATATTTCATACCCAACAGCACTTAAATACAATCCATTTGGGCTAATTGGTTGCCAAAATACGCGCTCTTTGGCATCAATTTGCCTAAGCAAATCTGCTTTTGTAATCTCACCGCGTCCAAAGGCAAAGATTGTCCCTAGCATTAGTCGCACTTGTGCGCGTAAAAAGCCATTTCCTCGCACCTTTACAATCAAATATTCTCGATAAGTGTAGCAACTTGCGCGAAAAATATGACGCGTATCACTTTTGCTCAGCGTGCCTTGCTTTTTAAAGAATCTAAAATTATGCTCACCTATAAAATATCCTAATGATTCTCGCACACGAGACATATCGCCATAATCTTCAAATCCAACAAAGCGAGCACATAGCACATTTGGCATTTTTTTGGTGGCGATATAACGATATTCTCGCCATAACGCATTATATCGAGGATGAAAATCATTTGGCACTCTCCATATACATTTGCAACAAATATGTGGATAAAGTTTTTGATTAAGCAACTCTTTTAATCGCACGAGATTCCAATGTATTTCACTCTCAAAGCTAATCATTTGCCCACTTGCGTGCACTCCCTTATCCGTGCGCCCAGCATACAAAAGCACTGAATCTATCCCCACGCTTTGCAGCACTTTGCTTAATTCGCCCTCTATCGTGTGTATATGAGAATCTGGCTGAATAGCAAATCCACTAAACGCACTCCCATCATAAGCAATCTTAGCTAATAATCTCATCATAATTTAATAATATGGCTTAATGCTCTTACGATAAAGCAGATAAGAAAGCATAAACCACGCACTAGGGATACATACAATGCCAATAAAAGGAAAATTCTCCGCGCTAATATAAAGCAACACAAAATACAAAATACTCGCACCAATCACATAAAAATACGACATATTAGATTGAAAACGCGGATTAGCCACGCCAAAAACAAGAATCAAAAATATCGAAGATAATGGAAAAAGTGAAAGCATCACACTTTGGGCGAATTTTCGCTTCTTGCTCTTAGAAGAGCCATCAAATGCGCTGTGCCAATAATCAACAAGTTGATATGCGCTTAGTTGTGGTTCAGCAATCACTTGGTAAATATTCATCAATTCATACCCAATCTTGCGGATTTCTTCCTCGCTAGCGAAATACGCTTCGCCATTCTCTAATATCAACTCAAAGATTCCATTCTCATTTTTCGTGCTTCCATTTTTAGCCACGACAAAGGACTCTGCGCTATCGCGCTTATCAAACCCACCCTGCGAATACAAAATAAGATTCTCATATTTTCGTTTGTCTGCCTTATCGACATACACAAGCCAATTCCCAATCTTTTGCCCGAGCTCTCCTGCGCGCAAATTCACATCTACATCGGTGCGTTTTTTAGAGACAAAGTTAATACTCGCACTCGATGAGAGTGGGACAACCACCAATGAAAAAACAAACAAAATTGCCGTAACAAGCAAAATAATGGGAGTGAATGCTTTAAGGATTGCAATAGGCTTCACTCCTAATGAAAAAAATACCATTAACTCATAATCATAAGCTAAGCGCGAGATTCCAAGCACTAAGGAAGCAAAAAATGCAATAGGAATAATAAAAGAAATACTTGAAGGTATCGAATAAGAAAAAAGTGTAAAAAGGTCTAAAAAGTCCATTTTCACCACATAAGTGCGACCAGCAATAGATATAAGCAACACCACAGACGCAATAAATAACAACACCAGCAAAAATGGGAAAAAGAGTTGAGAGAATGACAAAAACAAATAGCGTTTAAACATTCACTTCTCCTATTACGCTTATAAACTCATCTAAAAATTCCGCTCCACCAAAAAATACCGCGCAAACAGCGAGGAATAAAAAACTTACAAATGGAATCTTACGCCAAACAACGCGTTTTATAGCTTTCACACCAAACGCCACAATAAGCGCAAATACCGAAGCAACAAAAATGCTAAACACACAAAACTTTACTCCAAAAACCATTCCAATGCCACCCAATACGACAATATCTGCTTCGCCAAAAAGTTCTTTTTGCCAAAAAGATTCTAAAAAGACTTTAAGGACAAACAATATTCCCATTATAGCAAAGCCTTGTGTGATTTGCGTAATTTGCATAGAAACTAACATATCTGGTGTAAAAAAACCTACCATAATACTTATGAATAAAAACACCAAAAGTCCTCCATTTGGCAATGCTAAAAACTCCACATCAACAAGTGCCAACACAAATAAAACTACAAAAAATCCATACAAGAATAGCGAATAACACAAAAAAGCAGAATCTATAAGCACAAGCAACAACGCACAAATACCAAGACATAGCCCAAAAAGCCCATAAGGATTCCAAAAATTTTCACTCAAAAAGCGCGTAGTAAAAAAACTCGCTAAAACACCCACTATGAGCACAGGCACATAGATTTCAAGCATACACTATTGCCTTAAGATTCCATTACACACATCGACAAAAAGACATTGTGTAATCACAAGTGGCTTGCTTAATGCACCATCAATTTTCACAAAACGCGTGATATGCTGTTTGCCATCTTGTAAAAATGGCATTAAAAGCACACCGCCCTCTTTTAACTGTTCGATAATCTTTAGCGGGATACCCTGCGCACACGCGCTAAAAATCACGGCATCATAGGGTGCGTGCTCTTCCCAGCCATCTTGTCCATCACCAAGTTTGCTAAAAATATTATCCGCACTGAGAGCACTAAACCTCTTTCGTGCTTCTAAAAAAAGTCTCTCTATGCGCTCAATCGTGCAAACGCGTCTAAAAAGTTTAGAGAGAATCATCGCCTGATAGCCACTTCCACAACCGACTTCTAACACACTTTCCCCACCTTGTGGCATAAGGGATTGCGTCATTATCGCCACAGTAAGTGGAGAACTAATCCATTGAGATTGCTCTATTGGCAACGCATCGAGGCTGTATGCTTTGTCTAAAAAAATCTCTGGCACAAAAAATGCCCTATCCACGCTTTGCATAGCGTTTATTACTTTTGGCGATAAACGCACAAACCGCTGAATCTCATCTACCATTTTAACCAAATGCTGGGACATTCGCACCTCTTTAGATTCTATTATGAATTGATTGGGATTCCTGTTTGGATATGTTTGCGCATTTTTGCACTATCACGCAAATCAACTTGCATACTTACAATCTCTTTTTTGTCATTTTTATATACGATTCCATACGGCGTTATAATTGCACTTCCCTTAGCCATTGTATCATTTGCACCATCACTTGCCACTACAAAGGCTTGATTGCTAATAGCAAGGGCTTTGGTGAGAGTTTCAAATTGCTCTTTTCTCGCCCTGCCCCAAATTGCTGGGACAAAAATAATATCCGCTCCTTGAACGCGCTTCCATAAATCAATAAAACGCAACTCAAAGCAATTAATCGCCGCGCATTTTATAGAATCCACAAAAAAAGGTAAAATCTCATCTTCACTTCCAGCTTCAAAGTGCAGATTCTCATCGCCAAGCTCAAAGAGTTTGTGTTTGGATTGTTTGTGTATAACCTCGCCTTTATGGAACACTTTAAGGTTGTTATAAAATTTATTGCGCTTTTTTTCTATCATTGTCGTTACTATGGTGCATTTTTCGCTAGATTCTAAAAGTTTTTGTGTAACAACTTTTGAAAACTCGCTCGCCTCTTCCATTTTTTGATACGCAAACCCGCTAAAAACTACTTCTGGCGTGCAAACAATAGAATCTTGTTCGATATTTTTAAGGTATTCAAGCACTTTTTTTAAATTTAACTCAAAATCCTGTCCGATTTTCACCTGCAAGGCGCAAAGTTTCCTATATGGATTCTTAGAAATCATCAAAATCAATACTCCCTTTTGCGTAATTCGTTACCTTCGCTTCAAAAAAGTTGGTTTTTTGGTCATTAAAGCTTGAAAACTTATCCACCCATTTAATCGGGTGTGTGGCGTTGTAGAGCTTTGGTAGCCCTACTCTGCTTAATCGCTCATCAGCAAGGAACTCAATATATTGGCGGATAATATCGCCTGTAAGTCCTAAAATCTGTCCTTGCGTGATATACTCACCCCAAGAAGATTCTACATCTACGGCTTTTTTAAACATTTCTATGACTTCTTCTTCTAGGTTTTTGGTGAATAAATCGGGTCGCTCTTTGCGCACTGAGTTTATCATATTTTGAAAAAGGACTAAATGCGTTACTTCATCGCGATTGATAAATCGTATCATTTGCGCACTGCCAAGCATTTTGCCACTTCTAGCAAGTGTGTAAAAATAGCAAAATCCACTATAAAAATAAATCCCCTCTAAAATTTGATTTGCAAACATTGCTTTAATAAGGTTGTATTCCGTTGGGTTGGTGGCAAGCTCGATATACACATCGGCGATATAGTCATTTTTCGCACGCAACTGCATATCCACGCGCCACATATCATAAATCTCCTCTGTATTAGCAGAGATAGATTCCACCATTACAGCATAGCTTTGTGAATGCAAAGCCTCTTCGTAGGCTTGACGCACAAGCACGAGGTTAATTTCTGGGCTCGTCATATAGGGATTGACATTGTCAATCAAATTGTTCGTTTGTAAAGAATCCATAAAAATAAGCTGAGCAAGTGCTCTGTCATAGCCAAGTTTTTCTTGTGGAGCTAATCCACCATTATAATCGCGTTTATCAGCATTCATATTGACTTCTTCTGGAAACCAAGTGTTTGCAAGCATTGTCTTCCATAAATTATATGCCCATTGATATTTAATTTTGTTTAAATCAAACATACTTGTAGGATTCCCGCCAAATATTTTGCGTTCATTCACACCCTCTGTGCTATGTGGATTATAGATTTTCTTGCGCTCGATAAGCGGGCTTTGATTTTCTTGCATTCCCTCTCCTTTGTTTATTGCATTCATATCACTCATTTTTTATTCCTTTAAATTTCCTCTCTCCCGTCTTTTATACTCTCAATAGTAAGGAGCACGAGGGCATAAAAGTTTGCGACCACTGCACCGATGACTATCCCATATCCTAAGTGCTTCATTCCAAAAACTTGCAAAATGATAAATGCTGCTGCTAAATGAAATATCGCCACCACAAAAGTCGCCAAAATCTCGGCTGATAGAGAGCTTTTTATGCCTATGCGAAAGGTTGCACACAAGAAATTCACACTTGCACATAAAAATAAAATCACAATATTGCCCTCGTATAAAAACTCCACGCCAAGCGTTAGTCCCATTACGCTAAAAAATACAAAAAACACTCTTCCCCAATTCATTTATACTACTCCTTTAAGTTTATTGTGCTATACACGACCATTTTCATACATTGCGCGTAACCGCTCTTTTTCTTGTGCTCTTTTTTTCTTCTCTAACTCTTTTTGGTAATATGTATCCAAACTAAAGCCAAATACAATCGCTAGTCTTGGTGCGACAAACATTGAGCTATAAGTCGCAATCAACACGCCAGCAAGCATTGGCAGTGAGAATCCTTTGATAATATCCCCACCAAAGAGATAGAGCGTTAAGACAACCAAAAACACCGTTACAGAAGTGAGAATCGTCCGCGAAAGTGTGGCAGAAACCGCCTCGTTAATCACAAAATTCATATCACTCATTCGCTTTGAAAGCATTTGCTCGCGGATTCTATCAAATATGATGATAATGTCATTTATCGAATAACCAATAAGCGTTAGTAACGCCGCTAGCACCTCTAAATTAAAATCAATATCAGTGATAATCACAATGCCAGAGACAATGATTACATCGTGTGCGAGCGTGCAAATCCCAGCAAGAGAGAATCTCCACTCATAGCGAAAAGAAATATATACCATCATTGCCGCTAAGGCAAGCACAATGGCAATAATCCCTTTTTTCTTAAATTCATCACCCACTTTTCCGCTAATGGTATTATCACGGCGAATTTCAAACGCTCCTGTGGATACCAAAAGAGATTGGACAATTTGAGCTACTTGCGCGCTACTTTCGCCAAATTCAGGGAGCTTTAGCAACACTTCATTTGGTTCGCCAAACTCACTTACTTGGAATCCTTTAAATCGCTCATCATTTGAGAGAATCTCTCTAATTTGCTGAATTGGGGCTTTTTGTAAATCGGTGTATTGAATCTGCACAATACTCCCACCCGCAAAATCAATGCCCAACTTAAAGTCTTTTATCACAATAAGCGCGATTGAAGCAACGCAAAGCACCACAGAAAGAATAAGACCATAGAGGCTATATTTGACAAAATCATAAATCTTTACTTTTTTAAATACTTCCATTGTGCCCTCCCCTACTTGCTTAATCCAAGTTTTTGAGAATCTCTTGTCGCATTGCTCACACCAAACCATAGCCATAATGCCTTTGAATTAGCGATTTTTGGCAAAATGGCTTGATAGATTCCGTGTGTGCCGACAATAGCAGTGAGAATCGAGGCAATGATTCCAAGACTTAGCGTAATAGCAAATCCTTGCACCGCGCCTGTGCCATAAGCATAAAGTAAAATAGCGACCAAAAGCGTAGTGATGTTTGAATCAAAAATCGCCCTAGAGGCGTTAGCATAGCCAAGCTCTATGGACTTCGTGATAGAGTTCCCTCCCCGTAAGGCTTCGCGGATTCTCTCATTGATGATAATATTGGCATCGACTGCCATACCGACGGTGAGCACGATTCCAGCCATTCCGGGCAATGTGAGTGTCGCGCCAAAAAGTGCCATAACAGCCACAATAAGCACAATATTAACCAACAATGCTACCACAGCAATGATTCCAGCGACATTGTAATACGCTATCATAAAGATTACTACCAACACAAATCCGCTTATAAGGGCAATCATAGACGCTCTAATGCTATCTTCACCCAAACTTGGTCCCACTCCACGCTTCTCTAAGACTTCCATAGAAGCAGGCAATGCACCACTTTTGAGCGTGAGGGCTAAATCTGCAGCGGAATATTTATCAAAGTCTCCACTTATTTGCCCGCTATCAGTAATCCTACTACGAAGCACAGGCGCGGAATACACCTTGCCATCAAGCACGATAGCCAATCGCTTGCCAATATTTTTACCAGAAAAATCCCCAAAGATTCTCGCTCCAGCAGAATCTAGTGTAAAACTCACCACATATTGGTTATTTTGGTCTCTGCTTGGGGAAGCACTTGTAATTGATGAACCATCTAAAATAGGGATTTTTTTTACAAGCAAAAAACCGCTCTCTCCACCAGCAGAAGTGCTCTTAGCAAATGGCAAAATTACATCACCATATTCCTCAGCTTCCAAATCACTCATTAGATTCACTCGTGCGTTGCGCTCCTCATCGACTGCCATAAACTCCAAATACGAAGGCTTGGAGATAAGATTGCGCAACCGCTCCTCTTCTTGTGGTGTATTTTCACCGGGCACTTCGACTAGGATATTTTCCTTTCCCTGCCTTGTAACGCTAGGCTCGCTTAGACCAAAAATATCTAATCGCTTGCGAATTGTGCCAATAGCTTGCTCGATAGCATCTTCTTTGATTTTATTGATTTCTTCTTCGCTAAACGATATGGTGTAGATGTTGTTTTCCTCAAGCACTACTAAACCATCAAATTTTTCTAGCATTGCTTGTATTTCTGGTTTATCCTGTGGGTTTAGCACCTCAAAAGTAAGCTTGTTTGCACGCATTTTTACAGAATCTACTAAAAGTTTTTTGTTTTCGCTTTCAAATTTAATGCTTGAAGCTAGGCTTGAGAGTTTTGCATTCACCGCCTCTTCACTCTTAACGCCCAAAAGGAGATTAAGCCCGCCTTGTAAATCAAGTCCAAGCGTAATCTTGCGCCCTTGTATATCAAAAAATGACGGCAGGCTAAAAAAGATTCCAAAAATTGCTGCCCCAATAAGACTTAAGAGGCGAAAGTTGATACCCTGATTCATCGCGTCATAATCACTTAGTTGTTTTGCTGTGTATCATCGATTTTGTAAGCGACAAACTCTCTTGAGAGTTTTACTATTGTATCATCATTTAAGCGCACACTAAAGAAATCATCTTCTGGTTTTACCACTTCAGCTATCAAACCGCCTGTGGTGATAATTTTATCACCTTTCTTAAGGCTTGTTATCATTTCTTGATGTTTTTTACGGCGAGTGTTTTGTGGGCGCACAATGAGAAAATAAATCAACAAGATAAAAAACGCAATAGGTGCTAATCCTATAAGCGTGTCATCAACGCCAGCTTGAGGTCTTTGAGCGGGAATCTCATCGGCTATAAGCACGCACGCACTTATTAAAGTTAAAAAGAACAATTTACATTTCATTTGCTATCCTTTTTTGTGATTTAGGTGTGAAATTGTAGCAATTCTTTGCTTAAAAGATTTTAATTTTACACAAAGAATCTCTACTGTAATCTCTAAAATAGCTACATAAGTGTGCTGTGGGCTAACGCTTTTTTATAAAACTATACACAAACAAAAAAACCGCACCAAGAATGCCTGCCGTGCTAGAAGCAATCAAAATAGAAATCTTCGCAACATCTTCAGCACTTTGAGAATCTCCCCCGCCAAATGAATCAAAAGCAAGATTTGAGACAAAAATCGACATTGTAAATCCAATGCCAGCCAACATTCCAGCCCCAAGAATCTCTGCCCATCGTATCCCCACAGGACGCGCTGCGACACCCAACTTCTCGCTAAGAAATGTAAAAAGCAAAATGCCAATAGGTTTGCCAACTACAAGCCCAAGAAATATGCCCGGTGCGATATAATCCAATCCAAAATCAATGCCACCAGAGAGATTCACTCCTGCGTTACTAAACGCAAAAAGTGGCATTATAAAATACGCACAAAGTGGCTGCAAAGCGTGCTCTAAACGCAAAAGTGGGTTTTGAACATTGATAGAATCCTTTGCCATAGTGCTTAAAATATCCATTTGTTCGCGTGTGAGGAGCACATTTTTCTTATCTCTATCCATTTGCTTAAACTTTTGAGGTAATTCTTCAAAAAGGTTGAGAAACTGCTCGCTTGGCATTTTTGGCTTCACAGGCACACAAAACGCCAAAATAACTCCCGCGATAGTCGCGTGAATCCCACTATGATGCACACAAAACCAAAGCAATCCACCAACCACCAAGTAGATTCCCAAATTTCGCACACCGATTTTATTAAGCACTATGAGGGCGACAACTATAAGTGCTGAAAATCCTAGCCAAACAAAATGCACGCCCTCAGGTGATGGATAGGCTGTGGCTATTATCATAATCGCACCTAAATCATCAGCCACCGCTAAGGTAACCAAAAACACCTTTAATGCCATTGGCACACATTTACCAAGCAACAAAATCACGCCCAAAACAAATGCAATATCCGTAGCCATTGGGATTCCAAAGCCGTGCCAAGAAGGTGTTTGTGCATTAAGCGCGAAATAAATAATGCCCGGTGCGACCATACCGCCAAGTGCTGCAATGACAGGGAATGCCGCTTTTTTAAACCCAGCTAAATCACCAAAAAGCACCTCTCGCTTAATCTCCAAACCAACCATAAGAAAAAAAAGCACCATTAGCACATCATTCACCCACTCTTGAATGCTAAATCCATAGAATCTCTCTTCTCCAATAGAAACTCCAAACCTCTGTGTGAAAAAGTCAAAATATTCTTTAGAAATAGAAGAGTTTGCTACAAACATCGCGCATACTGCGCAAAAAAAGAGCAAAATACCACTAAAAGATTCTGCTTTGATAAAGCCCACAAAGACTTCACTTAACCTTTTACGCGTAATGTCTTGTAAATATTGTTCTTGTGTGTTTCTTTTCATTGTTGCTTCTTTATTGCAATCTTATACAACGACATATTTTAATCCAAGACACGCTGGGATAGATTCCAACTCGCCTAAAATCGCTTCATTCACATCATCATCGACCACAACCACCGCTAACGCTTCTTTATCTTTGCGTGCCATACGAAAATCTGCAATGTTAATATTATGCTTTGCTAAAGTGTTTCCCACCATTCCAACGACACCCGGCACATCGGTATTCTTAAAAAATATCATTTTTCCATTTGGCTCGACATCAAAAATAAAGCCATTTACGCCCGTGATTCTTAAATATTTGTCCTCAAACACTGCGCCATCAACGCTGAAACTATCTTGTTGAGAACGCAATGTAACTTGTATATGGCTTTTGTAGGTTTGTGAAATTTCTTTGCCACTAAATTCTACTTCCAATCCCCTCTCTTTTGCGACAAATGGCGCATTAACATAATTGATAGCATCACCCAAACTCGCACTTAGCGCACCAACCAAAGCAAATGTGCTAAGAGAATCTTTATATGTGCTTACCTCGCCTTGAGCAGTGATTTTTAACGAGCTAAAAACGCCTTTGTTTGCTTGAGCACAAATAAATGAGAGTTTTTGAATAAGCTCTAAATACATTTTAATGCTTGGTGGTAAATCCACTTCCTTAATGGGCAGATTCAACGCATTTGGATAACTTGAGCCACGAGCGGCTTCTATGGCGGCTTCAGCAGCTTGAATGGCGATTTTTTCTTGAGATTCTAAGGTATTTGCGCCAATATGAGGCGTTACATAGACATTTGGCAAATCAAGAAGTTTGTTGTCTATGCCGGGCTCTTTGTTAAAGACATCAATGCCAGCCCAACGAATTTTACCACTCTTTAATCCCTCGAATAAATCATCTTCATTATAAAGCCCTCCTCGCGCGCAGTTTATGAAGATTACGCCGTCTTTACATTTGGCGATTTCTTTTTTGGTTATCATATTTTTTGTTTCATTATTTTTGGGCGTATGAATCGTAATAATATCACAAGCGAGAATCTCATCAAACTTTGTGGTGTATTTAATCCCCGCGTCTAACGCCACTGATGCGCTCACATAAGGGTCATAGGCAAGCACTTCCATTTCAAAGGCTTTAGCGCGTTTTGCTACACGAGAACCAATATTTCCAAAGCCAATCACGCCGAGCTTTTTGCCCTTTAATTCTGTGCCATACCAATCCTCTCTTTTCCACTTGCGCTCATTTTTGAGCTGATGATTTGCTCCCGGGAAGCTCCGCACGGCATTGATAAGATGTGCCATTGTGAGCTCTACTGCAGCTATGGTGTTTGCCGTTGGGACATTCATCACTACTATGCCCTTTTTGGAGCAAGATTCTATATCCACATTATCTACGCCCACTCCAGCACGCACGATAGCCCTCACATTTGGCGCAGCCTCTAAAAACGCACTATCCACATCTGTGGAACTCCTCGTAATCGCAACTTCGCATTCTTTGAGATTGTTTAGCAATTCATCTTTTGGCAAAGATGAAAGGTCTTGTGAAGTTATGTTTTTTTGGGATTTTAATAAATCCAAACCACTCTTGTGAATATGGTCGCACACCACGATTTTTGTAGCCATTTGCACTCCTTAAGTTTAAGTTTATTTCATTACATATTGGATTCTGTAATATTGTAAATCTGCCAATAATCGTTCTAATTTAGCTTTATCGTTGATAAATACGAGCAATTTTAAGGCATTGCCACTTTTATAATAAGTGCTATCAAGGCGATTTTGTTTTAGCACTTGAGAGACGCAAAAAAACTTATACTCATCAAGTCCTGTAATCTCAATGCTACGCATTATATCTTGCTCATCGCCATTTAAAAAATCAAACTTCACAAAAAGTTCTGTGGCAGGATATTGAAAGCTATCTTTAGAATCTACACCAAAATTCTCCAACCACACGCTATCGCGTGTAATATTAGACACGGGGATTTGGGCGTCTGGGTATTCTCTTGGCTTGACTTTGGGGTTTATCAAATCCGTCTTAAAATACACCAACGCCGCTACACTCCCAAGTGCAACAAGAAAAAATACAATTCCTATGCTGGAGAGAACTTTCTTCATTCAAACACCTTAAGAAAATTTATTTTTAATCTTATCTCCTAAAGTCATTGTTTGGCTTTCTTTATTTGCTTGATTAAACGCTTTAAGGTTTTCTTTATTTTGCACGCGTTCTAGTCGTTTGACAGAAGCGCGGACTTTATTATTACGCTCATCAATAGCATATATAGCGCATTTTAAAGTATCTCCTTTTTTAAGATTTTCGACTTGGTCTTTTGGAATATCTTCATTTTTGACGAGCACTTCCACGCCATCAAGCTCAATAAACACACCAAAATCCTTGATGTCCATAATGACTCCCTCAACAATAGAATCTATCCCGTGCTTTTTAGCAAACGCTTTAGCTGGAGAATCACTTAAAAGTCTCTTGCTTAGAGAAATTCTTTCGTTCGCGGAATCAATCCTTACGATTTTTACTTCTATTTCATCGCCGACTTTAAATGTATCTTTGCAACGCAATCCACGCTCCCAAAACGCATCTTCGTTATGCAATAACCCATCAACCGCGCCAAGATTGATAAATGCACCAAAATCTGTAAGAGTAACAATTTTGCCTGTGATTGTTTCATTTTCCTTATGTGCTTTGGCAAAAGCACTAAAAGGTTTATGTAAGAGTTTTTTGAGTGATACGCGCAAGCGTTTATTAACCAAATCAATCTCAATAATCTCCACATCAATTTCTTGTCCAATTTTTAAGTAATCTGCAGGGTGCTTGATATTTTTATCCCAAGAGATTTCTGAAATATGCAAGAATCCCTCAATATCATTACCCAAATCCACAAACGCACCATACTCTTCAATATTTGTAACCACAACTTTAATCGCATAACCGACTTCTAGCGTATTGCCAATTTCTTGCCAAGGGTCGCTCATCAACGCTTTTAACGAAAGCGTAAGTCGCTTTTTCTCTTCGTCATATCCTAGGATCTTCACCTCCACTTCATCACCGACTTTAAAGTATTTTTGTGGATTTACAGGTCCTTTATGGCTTAATTCTGTGTAATGGATAAGCCCCTCAACATTATCAATATCTACAAATACACCAAATGTAGTCGTGCTATTAACGCGTGCTTTCACCACTTTATCACCAATTAACAATCGCTCTACGACTGCTTTTCTATTATTTTTTTCAAAGTCAAAAAACTTTTTGCGTGAAACGATGATAGAGTTTTTCTCCTCGCTAATTTTTGTAACCATAACCTTATAGCTTTTACCCTCAACCTTAAGTCCCTCTTTAAAGGCAGATTCCCTACGCGGTAAGAACACATCTATCCCGTCATAATCCATCACAAAGCCACCTTTGTTTTTTTGGATAACTTTTGCTTCAATAACCTTATTAAGAATCTCGTTGCCAAGCTCTTTGATTTTCTGTGCGGTGCGCTTTGTCCGCATTACTTTTTGATGAGATACCCTGCCTCTTTCTACATAGACTTCTATCTCATCGCCTTCTTTAAACAAGAGGCTACCATTTTTATCTTTGATTTCACTAACAGGAAGCTTACTCTCAACCTTACTATAAGGAAGAGCAATCATCGCAAACTCATCGTTTATTTGGATTATTTTTCCTACTTGTATCTCGCCACTTGTAGCGTTTTCGTGTTCTTTAAGAAGTGCTCCAAAATCTAAGCCATCTTCCAAGCCATTATTGCTTTCGTCATTATCTAGATTTACTCTCATACATTATGCCTTATATCAAAAATACCGAGAAATAATTGTAGCGTAATTTTCTTAATTTTGCACTAAGTAAGTAATGATTCTAAACAAATACTAAGTTGCAATCTAAATAAGAAAATATCATTCACTTTGTTTGTTGCTTTGCTCTTTTACATAGTGATAAATTGCCTCAATTTCTTTTTGTGTAAGATAATATCTTGGCATAACGCTTGATTGTTTGGGATTTTGCAATACTTCAATAAAATCTTCATATAAAAGTGTTTTAATACTTGGCGCACTAAGAATCTTATCAACACCCTTGTGTGTGTAGTTGGCTATTACACTACCCTGCCCTTGCGCTCCGTGGCACTTATTGCATCCGATACCACGCGGATTCTCATAGAGGTTTTTTCCATACTCAAAATAGCTGATAAGCCCCTCAAAGTCCTCATTTTGGTTGCTTCTTGTGCTTGAGAGCACATCAAGGTCTTCATCTTTTGCTGAAATTAAATCCAATCCATCATCGTTTTCTTGGGCATTTGCAGTATTAAAAAACGCCACTGCCACACTAACTAAAAAAAAAGTTAGAAATTTTTTCATACTAAAAGCCACCAAATTTTGTATTTTACAAATCTTATTATACTATAATCACAAAACAAAACCCTAAAAATACAAAACACTTTACATTTAAGGAAATATATGTCGCAATCTTCATCTCTAATCTCATCATACGCCCTACTAGAGGGCAAGCCTCTCGCACAAAAAATCGAACAAGACATTATCAACACCCTAAGTGCTAGCAATATAAAACCCGGGCTTGCGGTCATCTTAGTGGGCGATGATGCACCAAGCAAGGCGTATGTCAATATGAAACAAAAGGCGTGCGAGCGCGTTGGATTTTATTCGCTAAAATTTGAACTCACCAAAAATGCCACACAAAAAGAACTTTTGGCACTTATTCACAAACTTAACGCTGATGAAAAAATCAATGGAATCTTAGTCCAACTTCCACTTCCCAAACACATAGATAGTGCGACAATTTTAGAATCTATCGCTCCTCATAAAGATGTTGATGGATTTAATCCCTACAATATTGGGCGTTTAAGTGCAGGGTTAGAATCTTTTGCGCCAGCTACACCATTAGGCGTGATGAATTTGCTCGCACATTATGGCATTGAAGTGAGTGGTAAAAATGTCGCTATCATAGGGGCAAGCAATATCGTTGGCAAGCCACTAGCGACACTTATGCTTAATGCTGGAGCAACGATAAGCATTTGTCATATCCTTACTAAAGATATAAGTCTTTATACCAAAAACGCTGATATTGTTTGTGTCGGCGTAGGAAAGGTCAATCTCATCAAAGCAGAAATGATAAAACAAGGCGCAGTTGTGATAGATATTGGCATTAACCGCTTAGATTCTGGCAAACTTGTAGGAGATGTAGATTTTGATAATGTGGCAAAAAAATGTAGTTTTATCTCTCCTGTGCCGGGTGGAGTTGGACCAATGACGATTGCTTCATTGTTGCAAAACACACTTAAAGCCACTCAAATGGCGCAAGATTCTATAAACTCACACAAAACTTCATCATTAAAGGATTAGCAAATGAAACTTTTAAAATCTCTATGGGAATTTTGCTCGACTTGGACGGGAGCGATAATTTTAGCACTCTTGTTAATATTCTTTTTCGCTCAAGCCTTTACAATCCCTACTCGCTCAATGGTTGGGACATTTTTAGAGGGAGATTTCCTCTTTGTCAAAAAGTTCAGTTATGGGATACCGCTTCCTAGAGCCCCGTATTTTGATGTCGTGCTTATGCCAGACTTTCGTGGCAATGGACATATCATCGAGGGAGAGCGACCCAAAAAAGGCGAAGTGGTAGTGTTTATCCCTCCTATTGAGCAAACACATTATGTTAAGCGTGTGTATGGCGTGGGTGGCGATGAAGTGATTTTTACCAAAGAAGGCTATTTTTTACGCCCAAATGGTGGCGATGAGGAAATTTCAAAAATGTATCCTCACGCACAAAAAAGAGAATTTTTTGGCAAAACTTTCATCAAAGACCCATTTATTGGACAATTCAACGGAATAATGTATGAAGAAGTTTTTTGGCATAAAGACGATGTAAATCCATTCACTCGCCCTGCGGCGAGAACAAAATATTTTTACGATGAAAAAGCTATGAAGTTTTACAAAAAAGTCTGCGCACAAGGTGAGATAAAAATCTCAGATGCAGATATGCGCGCGGATTGTGATTTGTTTGAAAAGTCCTTTAGCGATGAGGAAGCACAAAACTTTGTCTTAGTCAAAAATATTACTTATGAGGAAATGCTTAGTCCAAAGGGCATAGACACAAAAATGAGCAAACACACACAGAATGGAGAAACATTTTTTTATATCAAAATTGAACCAGACAATTTCTTTATGACAGGCGATAATCGCAACAATAGTTTTGATTCTAGGTTTTTTGGTAGTGTGCCATACAAGGACATTGTGGGAAAACCTTGGTTTATTTACTTTAGTATCAATCGTGCAAATAGCGAAGAAATGGGTGCAGATATGGATAAGAAAAAGCGTTATATTGTCCGTTGGGAGCGAATGTTTAAAGGAACTAATGGATTAGATAATCTTGCTCAAACAATACAAGAGAATAAAAAAGTTGTAGTTCCAATGGGCGTTAAGGAACTTTAAAGGAAATGCTCTTACATTAAAGGGAGAATGTATTATGGAAGAAAAGAAAATTTGCATTGCTTGCGACCACGCAGGATATGAAATAAAGGAATATATCAAAGAGATTCTCGCACAACAAGGCTACGAAGTGCGCGACTTTGGCACGCATTCAAATGAGCGCGTAGATTACCCTGATTACGCACAGGAACTTTGTGAATCCATAAATCCACAAACAAAAGGGATTTTAATCTGTGGAAGTGGCATTGGAATGAGCATTGCTGCAAATCGATACACACACATTCGTGCTGCGCTTTGTAAAGATTCTCAAATGGCAGAACTCTCAAGAGCGCATAATGACGCTAATGTGTTATGTCTTGGCGCGAGAATCACACCAAAGGATACATTAGTTGGCATACTTAATGCTTTTTTACACACAGAGTTTGAGGGTGGCAGACATATTGATAGAATAAAAAAACTACACACAAAGGATTGATATGGGAGAGAGTATTCTTGCGCGATGGTTTTTCCTCGCAGGTTTTATCCTTTTTTTGCTTTATATGATTATTAGGACATTTTTTTACAAAAGTGTGGCACGCAAGGAAGAGCGCAACTCCGCCTCGATGAAGCTCACACTAAGCGAAGCAGAAGTGCTTGTGCGTAAGCACCAGCTTCAACTCCAACGCGCATTAGGAAATATCGATAATATGCAACAAGAAATGAATGCGCTCAAAAATGAAGTCAAACTCCTAAAAGCACGCAACTCACAATACAGAATCGAAACTGATAAATACAAATCACGCATTAAAGAGTTAGAGCAAAAAATTGAAGCATTACTCTAAAATTTCGCTAGAATATTGCTTTTATTTTAAGGAGAGAGAATGGATAGCAAAAAACTCAAAGATTCTATACGAACAATTAAAGATTATCCAAAGGCTGGGATTTTATTCTATGATATTACCACAATGATAGGCAATGGAGAGGTTTTTGGTGAGTTTATAGAATCTCTTAAGGCACGATATGAAAACGAGCACATTGATTTTATCGTGGGTATTGAAGCACGGGGATTTATCTTTGGTGCGGCGTTAGCAAATGCCCTTAAAATAGGATTTGTCCCCATACGAAAAAAGGGAAAACTCCCTAGCACGGCAGTCAGTGAAAAATACGCACTTGAATATGGATTTGATGAAATTGAGATTCACATTGATGCGTTTAAAAGCAAAAAAGATGCACGCGTGGTGCTTGTCGATGATTTAATAGCCACAGGTGGCACGGCACTAGCAAGCCTCAATCTCATTAAATCACTTAATGCCCAGTGCATTGAGGCGTGCTTCCTGCTTAACCTTGTAGAACTCGGTGGAGCAAAAAAACTCCAAGAACATACAAGAGTTTTTAGCGCGTTAGAAATTTAAGCATAAATTACGGATTAAAGTAAGCAAATGGATATTGCAAAAATCACTCAAAGCACAAAGGATTTTATCACTTCACAACCCAAAAAATTCGCTGTTTGGATATTGCTAGCCATTGCTGTAATTACCCTATTTATCTTGTATCAAAATTCAGGATTCTCATTAGAGGAGTTTATTAAGAATCTATGGGAAGAATATGTCGAACAATGGGGATATGTGATTTTGTTTTTTTGGGGGATTTTGGAGGGAGAACTTGGGCTAATCTTTGCTGGATTAGCAGTGCACGATGGCAAAATGATTCTATGGCTTGCCATTTTTATCGCTGGGCTCGGTGGCTTTGCGGGAGACCAAATTTATTTTTACATCGGGCGACTTAACCGCAAGAGCATTCAAAAGAATTTTGAAAGCCAACGGCGTAAATTTGCGCTTGCTCATCTTTTATTGCAAAAATATGGATGGAGCATTATTTTTATCCAACGATATATGTATGGTATGCGCACCATTATCCCAATGAGTATCGGCACTACACGATATAGCGCGCTAAAGTTTTGTATTATCAACTTTTTGTGTGCGCAAGTTTGGGCGGCAATTACGATTTTACTCACTTGGTATTTTGGTGAGGAAATTTTTCTTGTGCTTGATTGGTTTAAGAATCACCCATATTTACTTATTCCGCTTGCTATTTGCATTGGTGGAGGAGTTTTTTGGTATTTTCACACACAAACAAGGCGCATAGATAAAAAACTACAAAAGGAGAGCAACAATGAAATTACACAATAACGCTATGTTTGAACTACAAATAGTAGAAAATAAAAACACGCAAGCGCAAGTAGAGTTTATCAGCAAGAAAGTAGAATCTACGCTACTCAAAGAAGCAAAAGCATTAGGATTTGAAGGTAAAGGAAAGTTTTTCTTACAAGCCAAAAAAACACTTCTTATTGTGCTTGAAAGCGTGGATTGCGATAGTGTGCGTGAAGCTGGAGCTGGCATAAGCAAGTATTTTAAGACGCTTAAATACGAAAGTATAGGCATTCGTTCCTTTGATGATGAGAATCTCGCTTATGCACTAATGCTTGGAATCTTAGCGGGAGATTATGATTGTGCAATATATAAAAGTGAAAAGAAGCCAAAAACTTACAAAAAAATATTTATAAGCCCAAGTAAAAAACTCGCACAACCCACACTTAAGAATCTCGCCAAAAAAGCACATATCATAGCAGGAAATCTTAATATGGTGCGCGATTTGGTCAATACAATACCTCAAGTCGCCACACCAAAGTATCTCGCTGATTTTTGCACTAAAATGGCAAAAGACATTGACATTAAATGCACTATCTTAGATAAAAAAGCTCTCATTAAGGAAAAAATGGGGGCATATCTCGCTGTGAATGAAGCCTCGACTAATCCACCCTACCTTATCCACCTCCACTATAAGCCAAAAAATAAAAATGCCAAAAAAATTGTTTTTGTAGGCAAGGGGCTAACCTATGATAGCGGAGGGCTTAGCCTAAAGCCAGCGGATTATATGACAACGATGAAAGCCGATAAAAGTGGGGCGTGTGCCGTGCTAGGAATCATAAATGTCTTAGCCCAGCTAAATGCAGAGGTGCAAGTCGATGCGATTTTGGGGGCGGCTGAAAATATGATAGGAGGCAATGCCTATAAGCCCGATGATGTGTTATTCTCGCGTGAGGGCGTAACTATCGAAGTCAAAAACACGGACGCAGAGGGGCGATTAGTCCTTGCTGATTGTCTCTCTTACGCGCAGGATTTAAAGCCTGATGTGCTGATTGATTTTGCCACGCTCACAGGGGCGTGCGTAGTGGGGCTAGGCGAATATACAAGCGGGATAATGGGCTATAATGAGAATCTCAAAGAGGAGTTTGAAAAATCCGCGCTAAAAAGTGGCGAGCTAGTCGCACGCCTGCCATTTAACCGCCACATAGGCAAACTCATAGAATCCAAAATCGCCGATGTCAGCAATGCCGCCTCTTCGCGCTATGGCGGAGCGATAAGTGCTGGAATGTTTTTGGGCGAGTTTATCCGCGATGAGTATAAAGACAAATGGCTTCATATCGACATTGCTGGACCTGCGTTTGTAGAGAAAGAGTGGGATATAAACCCCTATGGTGCGAGCGGGGCTGGAGTTAGAGCGGGGGTGGAATTTATCTTGGATAATTACGCTAAAGATTCTAAGCAAAAACTGCCTGCGCGCAACTCTAAGCAAGTAAAGCCCTTATCAAACCAGCCAAAAACCCCTCCCAAAAAATCCAAATAAAGGCGTGAAATGGGACTTAGCATAGGCATAGTGGGCTTGCCAAATGTCGGCAAATCCACCACCTTTAACGCGCTGACAAAAGCACAAAATGCCCAAAGCGCAAACTACCCATTTTGCACCATCGAGCCAAATAAAGCCATTGTCGAAGTGCCTGATACGCGCTTAAATGAGCTAGCAAAAATTGTCAATCCACAGCGGATTTTGCATTCTCAAATCGAGTTTGTCGATATTGCAGGGCTTGTGCGCGGGGCGAGCAAGGGCGAGGGACTTGGCAATCAATTTTTAGCAAACATTAAAGAAGCGGATATGATTTTGCATATCGTGCGGTGTTTTGAAGATTCTGACATTACGCATATTGAGAATCGTATCGACCCGCTAGGCGACATAGAAATCATCGAATTAGAGCTAGTTTTAGCCGACATTGCCACCTTGCTAAAGCGAGTGGGGAAGTTAGAGCGCGAGGCAAAAGCAAGCAAAGACGCAGGAAAGATTTTAGAATGTGCAAGGGCGTTGCTAGCGCATTTAGAGGGGAATAATCCTGCGAGAAGTTTCGCAGAATCTGCAAGCAAAGAATATGAGATTTTAAATAAAGAGCTAAGATTTTTAAGTGCGAAAGAGGTGATTTATGGTGCGAATGTGAGTGAAGGCGAGCTAGCAAATGAGAATGAATATGTGCAAAAAGTGCGTGAATATGGCGCAAAAAACGGCTTTGAAACGATAAAGCTATGCGCCAAAATCGAAGAGGAAATGGTGGGGCTAAGCGAGGAAGAGCGGGCAGAATTTTTGCGTGAGCTAGGCGTGGGAGAATCTGGGCTAGAGCAAATCATTCGCTTAGGCTTTGAAAAACTCGGGCTTATTAGCTACTTTACTGCGGGCGTGCAAGAAGTGCGCTCTTGGACGATAGCGCGTGGGAGCAAAGCCCCGCAAGCCGCAGGCGTAATCCACAACGACTTTGAAAAAGGCTTTATCCGTGCGGAAACGATTAGCTATGATGACTTTATCAAAAACGGAGGCGAGGCAAAGGCAAAAGAAGCGGGCGCAATGCGAAGCGAGGGCAAAGACTATGTCGTCCAAGACGGTGATGTAATGCACTTTAGATTTAATGTGTAGGTGGTTAAGACGCAAGTTTATTGCTACAAGCGAAAAAATGGGGAATAAATTATGCAAAATAAAAATTCTTTGATTTTTGGATTCGCAATTTTGGGATTCATAGGTTTCGTGGGTTTTGCAATATTTGCGTATGCGGACAATATCAACGATGATGCCACGCAAAAGAGCGCATATACGGGCAAAACAATCGATGAATTATTAAAGCTAGAATCGCAATGTCGCAATGATGAAACATTGCCCAATGGCAAAGAGGCTTGTGATGAAAGAGATGAGGCATTTGAAAAGTTAGAGAGGGCTTGTGAGGCAGAGGAAGCACAGGCTTGTTTTGAGTTAGGCGCATTTTGGGCGCAATCGCACAAAGTATATGGCTTTGAAATTTCAAGAGGTTCAATGCAATTTGAATTAGTAGAAAAATATCATTCAAAAGCTTGTTATTTAGGACTGCAAAAGGCTTGTGAAGCGCAAGATGACTTTTATGAAAAGGCATTTATCAATGATTGCAAAAATAATATGGGTTGCGGAAAACTTGGCGTATTTTATTATTATAAAGGCGACTACGACAAAGCTAGAGGCTATTTGGAGGGCGATTGTGATTTGGAGAGCGATATTGATGAAAACGAATCGTGCTATGTTTTGGGGAGAATGTTTGCGCTAGGGTTAGGTGTGCCTAAAAATCTAGCAAAAGCCGAATTAGCGTGGGATAAAGTTTGCGATGATGATAGCTATACAAGGACTGAGGATTATTGCTGGGAAGTTGTAGATATATACAAAAAGGGCGATGAAAAAATGGGTATCGCGCCAAATAGCTCAAAATACATTCACTACGCCGATAAACTCTGCCACACGCATATAGGAGGCGGTCCAAATAAGTGCGATAATTTAGCAAAAATCTATGAAAATGGCGACAAATCACTAGGAATCGCCAAAGATAGCCAAAAATCGCTATATTACTATGGAATGCTGTGCGATACTTACGATTATGACGAGATATTTTGCGACAAAGTCAATCCCACGCGCGAAAAGCTATGCGCCCAAAATGACGGCAAATCCTGCTATCAGCTATATGGATTTTATAGTAGTCTTGATTGGGAAAACTACGGCGCAAAAAGAGACACCAAAAAGGCGCAAAGATTTTTGCAAAAGGCTTGTGATTTGGAGTTTGGCGATGCGTGTTTGAGTATCGCTAGAGATTATTTTGAGCGCGGGGATTATGACAATGCAGAAGTTTATAGTGGCAAAGGCTGCTCTTACAAATATCTAAAAAATTATGATAAATATGTCGCTTGTCAAAAAACGAATGATGATTGCGATGAAAAATACGCACAAGATTATGATGAATACAAAGATTGCGTGAATCGGTGGAAAGTAGAGATTTGGAGTGCTAAAAAAGGCTATAAATAAGCGTAGATTCGCGCGAGATTTTTAAAAATCTTGCTTTGATTGAGATTCTATAACTTTGAATCTTACTCCCCGCATTCAAATCCCACTTGTGAGCTATGAATCACGCCATAGATTGCTTTGCTTGTGTCTTTTGCATTTGGTGGGATATAGGCGATTTTATACCATTTGGGAGAATCGTTGCCTAAAAATATGATTATGCCTTTGTTTGCGCTAGATTCTGTCATTTTGCAAAATAATATTCCAAACTCTTCATCAGGCGTCTTTTTGTATGTTGCAACTTCGTTTTTTTGTATCGCATAGAGAATCTTCCCATTTGGCGATTCGCGTAAGTTTATATAAGAGTCTTTGGAGGCATACCTTAAAATATTTATCATAATTTTTGGCTCTGCGAGTGGATTTTCAAAAAGTTGATTTATATTGTTTTGCCAATAGTCAATATGTATGTCATAATGCAATTTTAAATCTTTAAAATCCACATAATCTATACCGCCCTCTATCCAATCTGTCATAAAATTCTTATGATTAGCAATATCCACTTCTGCCCTTACCATAAAATCTGACAAGGCATATTTTTCGTGCCAATTTTGCCCCAATGCGTGAGATATTTTTGTAGTGATATTTTTATCCAAGCAATGGTGCTGTTTTGAGTGCTCTTCATCATCGCTTCTGCATAGAGTAAAATTCATATATTCATCAAACACACTATTTCTATCAGGCACAAACAATAACTCTCTAAATCCCCAACCTTCCATATCTGCTATGACGCCCGTTCTCCACACTAGCACACCACTTATGCGCCCTTTGCCCTCATATATGGTATTACTATATAGCATATCAGTGTGTGTTTTTTTGACAAAAGAGCCATTTATAATGTCTCGCTTTTGTCGCAAAGAATCTATATCTAAGCCAAAGGCTACGGATATAATGCTAAAGTTTGCAAAAAGCAATATAAACAATGCGCTTTGTAATTTCTTGCAAAATCTCATTTATGCTCCTTTGATTTTATGGATAAAAGAAGCGTAATGACACAAACGATAGTATCTTACGCAAAATGAAGCAAATACACCGCGATAAGCACAAGGACTATGCCTACAAAACCTATGGGTTTTAGCTTTTGCCCAAAATAATAATACCCCCCAACTACCGTGCCTAAAATCCCTATCGCTCCCCACAAAGTATAAGCCACAGGAAGCTCCATTCCCAAATCAAGCGCAAATGCCAAAAACAAAAACACGCTATCCACAAGCAATAACGCCAAAATCCCCCATTTTAGATTCTTAAAGCCATTTGATTTCGCTAGTGCGAGGTTTGCAAACACATCTAACAAGCCAGAGAGTGCAACTAACAAAAATGCTATCATTTGCGCCCCTTCTTAGAATCTGCTTGAGAATCTAGACTAAAATCCGTGCGAGATTTTGCACCAAAATCCGCTCTAGATTCCATAGCAGGATTTAAACCCGCGCTAAAATCCGCCACAGATTTCGCCTCCACGCTAGATTTTAGGCTAGATTCTTGCATTGGATTAAAATCTTTATGTGATTCTTTCGGTGATTCCTCACTATGCTCTTCACCTAAGATTATGCAAATAATCCCCACAAAACCTATGACAATGCCAAAATACTGCTCGGTGGTCAAAACGGGGTCAAAAAACACAAAGCTAACAAGTAGCACGCCAATCCCACCGATGATTTCCCAAGTGGCATAAGCCACGCCCACAGCGATTTGTCGCAGTGTAAGCGACATAAGAAAATATGAGAGATTCATTAGCGCGATTAAAATGACTTTACCTAAGATAGGATTTGCCTCAAAGACTTTTAGCAGGCTAAGCCCGCAGATTTCTAAGCCAATAGCGGCAAAAAGCATTATCCACGCATTTGTGCGAGAGAGTTTTAGCATACGATTCTCTTTATTTTGTTTTAAATATTTTATAGAATCTTAATTGATTATGTATAATACAAAGTTTATATCGTTAAAAATTAAGGAAATAGAATGAATAAACCTCGTGTCGTGCTCAAAGTCGGTGGCTCAAATATCTCAGATGGAGAGACAATCAAAACCACCCAAATCGCCAAACTTGTGAATCTCATACAATCTCTACGCGCCAGATATGATGTTATTTTGGTAAGTTCTGGTGCTACACCCACAGGATACACTCGCATAAAAATAGACAAACGCTCAATGCCAAACAAACAGGCATTAGCAAGCATTGGGCAACCTCTACTTATGCAGATTTACCGCGATGAATTTGGTGTATTTGGTATCGAGGTCGCTCAAGTCTTGCTGACAAAGTATAACTTTGATTCCCAAACACAAATACAGCACGCTAAAGATTGTATAGACACGCTTTTGGTGCATAATGTGCTCCCAATTATCAATGAAAACGACTCTACTTCGGTAAGTGAATTTATCGGGGATAATGACAGGCTCGGTGCGTATGTAGCGCATTATTTTGACGCGACAATTTTGGTGATTTTAAGCGACATTGATGGATATTACGATGATAATCCCACAAAAAATCCAAATGCCAAAATTTTACCCCATATCACTCACATAGATTCTAAAGATTTGCAAGCTCCACAAAATCCAAATGCAGAGTTCGCCACAGGCGGAATTGTAACAAAACTTATCGCTGCACAATACCTCATAGAGCGGGAAAAATCAATGTTTCTAAGCAATGGTGATAAATTAGAAATTACACAAGAATTTTTGCTTAATGGAGTGCAACGAAGTGGCACGCTTTTTGGAAATTGGACAATATAAGGAATGAAATTTGAGAATCTTGCTTGCTGGAACGCCATATTTTGCTAAAGTAGTGTTTGAAGAGTTACTAAAAAACACACAACACACTATCGTGGGGTTGCTTACTCAACCCGATAAGCCATTTGGACGCAAACAAGAACTTAAACCCCCAGAGACAAAGAGTTTTTTACTCTCTAAGATTCCTAACTTGCCCATTTTACAACCCGAGCGCATTAGCGCACAGACTTTAGATAGCGTGCGGGGATTACACCCAGAAATCATCGTAGTCGTGGCGTATGGGCAAATTCTCTCAAAAGAATTTTTAGACATTGCCCCGTGTGTGAATCTCCACGCTTCTATACTGCCTCATTTGCGTGGAGCAAGTCCATTACAAGAAATGATTATGGCAAATCCAAAATTTTTTGGCATAAGTGTTATGCAAATGGAAGAAAGCCTTGATAGCGGAGCGATTTTGGGTATGAGCTTTGTTAAAAATACCAATCAAAACATCGAAGAACTTGCGAATACCCTCGCAATCAAGGGTGCTCAAATCTTGCAACAATTTTTACAAGACTTTGAAAAAGAAAAGCAGATTCTCCCATTACCACAATGCAATGCAGACTCAAGCTATTGTAAAAAGATTAAAAAAAGCGATGGAGAAATTTGCTTTGATAATGCAGAGGCAATTTATCGCAAATATTTAGCATTCAAAGGCTGGCCTAGTATCTTTGCAAAAAATGGATTAAAGATTTTAGAAATTGTAAGTTTTGACACACAGGGGCACTTCACGCCCGCACAGATTCTAAGAATCTTGCCAAAAAGTGTAGTTGTTGGCTGTGAGTGTGGAAGTTTAGAGATTAGTAAAGTCCAAGCTCCCTCAAAAACTCCAATGGATATTACGACATATTTTTTGGGAGTTCGATTAAAAGTGGGGGATAAACTTGTAGATTCTTAGTAATTTTTAAAGATTTTTTTGCTAAAATGTGCGATTTTAGCATATTTGTTTGATTTATATAAAATTTTATTTTAGGGAGTAAGAAATATGGCAAATACTCTGCTTGTCATTCAAATCGTTTTGACGATTTTTATCACCATTGTGGTGTTGTTACAAAAAAGCTCAAGTATCGGGCTAGGCGCGTATAGTGGAAGCAATGAAAGTATGTTTGGCGCAAAGGGACCGGCTGGATTTTTAGCTAAAGCTACACTTTTTCTTGGATTATTATTTATCGCTAATACCATTGCTCTTGCTTATATCCATAACAAACAAACAAGCGTTACAGATAAACTTGATTCTACTATCCCAAGCACATTGCAACCCTCTGCTGGACAAGAAGCTGAAGACGCATTAAAGGTTACTGATGAGTTCAATCCGTTCTCACAAGATTCACAAAATCAAGCTCCAAGTGCGCCAACCGCTCCTAGCGCACCATAAAATTATAAGGAAAATAATGCAAACTGATGAAATTTTAGCTCAAACCAAAGAAAATATGGAAAAATCTCTCAACGCTCTTAAAAAGGAGTTTTCTCAACTTCGCAGTGGGCGTGTGAGTGCTGCTCAGCTCGATAGTGTAAAGGCAGATTATTATGGTAACCCTACCCCGCTTAATCAAATGGCTTCAGTAGTTATCCAAGATGCAAGCACGATTCTCATAACGCCTTGGGATAAGGGCTTACTAAAAGAGATTGAGCGTGCAATTTTAGAAGCAAATATAGGTGCAAATCCCAATAATGACGGGGAATCTATCCGTTTAAACTTCCCGCCAATGACAAAAGAACAACGCGTAGAAATCGCTAAACAAGCAAAAGCAATGGCAGAAAAGGGACGCATATCTATCCGCAATGCCCGTCAAGAATCAAACAATGCAATCAAAAAACTTGAAAAAGACAAACAAATCACCGAAGATGAAAGCAAAAAAACACAAGATAGCGTGCAAAAAACTACTGATGAATTTATTAAAAAAATTGATGAAACATTAAAACACAAAGAAGATGAGATTTTAAAGGTATAGTTTGAGTAAGACAATTATTGGCAAAAATATTGATGGAGAAATTTTTGATATTTGCACAATTAAAGAGCGTGCTTTAAATGGTGGGGTGGATATTTATTTTGACAATAGCAAAGATTCCCTAGAGATTATCCGTCATTCTTGTGCGCATTTGCTAGCCCAAGCGATAAAGAGCCTTTATCCTGAGGCGAAGTTCTTTGTAGGTCCTGTGGTAGATGAGGGGTTTTATTATGATTTTAAGGTAGATTCTAAAATCAGCGAGGAGGATTTGCCCAAAATCCAAAAGAAAATGAAAGAAATCGCCCAAAAAGGCTATGAAATCACCAAATCCACGATGACTCGCAAAGACGCGCAAGAGAGATTTGCCGATGATGAGCTCAAACTCGCGGTGATGAGCAAGATTACAGGGAATAGCTTTGGGATTTACACGCAGGGCGATTTTTTTGATTTGTGTCGGGGACCGCATTTGCCAAATACCAAACTTTTAGCGCATTTTAAGCTCACCAAAATCGCAGGAGCGTATCTAGGGGGCGATGAGAGTGCGCAAATGCTGACAAGAATCTATGGCATTGCCTTTGCCGATAAAGAGTCGCTAGATTCCTACATAACGCAAATGGAGGAGGCAAAAAAGCGCGACCATAGAAAACTAGGGCAAGAAATGGGGCTTTTCACATTTGATGAAGAAATCGGCGCGGGACTGCCGATATGGCTACCCGCAGGAGCAAGGCTTAGACGCAAAATAGAAGAGCTACTCACCCGTGCGCTGATAATGCGCGAATATGAGCCTGTGCGCGCCCCTGAAATCCTAAAAAGCGATGTGTGGCGCAAAAGCGGGCATTATGCCAACTACAAAGAAAATATGTATTTCACCACCATCGATGAGCAAGAATACGGCATAAAGCCGATGAATTGTGTCGGGCATATCAAAGTCTATCAAAGTGCCAAGCGAAGTTACCGCGAATTGCCGTTAAGATTTTATGAATACGGAATCGTGCATCGCCACGAAAAAAGTGGCGTGCTTCACGGGCTTTTGAGGGTGAGAGAATTTACCCAAGATGATGCGCATATTTTTTGCCTGCCTAGCCAGATTGAAAGCGAAGTCAATCAGATTCTAGAATTTACGCACAAGATAATGAAAGCCTTTGATTTTAGCTATGAGATGGAGCTAAGCACGCGCCCAAGCAAGTCCATAGGCGAAGATGCTATTTGGGAATCCGCTACGCTTGCGCTACAAAACGCGCTAGAAAAAAACGGCATAAAATACGGCATAGATGAGGGTGGCGGGGCGTTTTATGGACCTAAGATTGACATAAAGATAACCGATGCGATAGGGCGAAAATGGCAATGTGGCACGGTGCAGGTGGATATGAATCTGCCTGAAAGATTTGAGCTAGAATATATCGATGAAAATAACGAAGCCAAACGGCCTGTGATGCTACACCGCGCGATTTTGGGGAGTTTTGAGCGGTTTGTAGCGATTTTGACAGAGCATTTTAGCGGGGAGTTTCCTTTCGCCATTGCGCCCACCCAAGTGGTGCTTATCCCTATCGGGCAGGAGCAAAACGCGTATGCGAAAGAAATCCAGCTAAAACTGCGCGAAATCGGCGCGTATAGCGAAGTGAGCGATAAGAATGAAACCCTCTCAAAGCGCGTGCGCAACGCAGAAAAAGCCCGCGTGCCTTTAATCGCAGTCATCGGTGCAAACGAAGTGGAATCCAAAATGCTAGCATTGCGCGATAGACGCGTGAAAAAAGAGGATTCACAATACAATCTAAGCGAAGGAGAATTTTTGGAAATGGTAAAATCTAAATTGCAAAGGGTGAGCTTTGAGTAAAGAAGAAGTGCTAATAAATGAGGAAATAAACCTTAGCGAAGTGCGCTGTATCAGCGATAGTGGCGAAGTGTATGGGGTGATGAGCTCTAGAGAGGCGTTAGAAATCGCGGTGAGGGAGGATTTGGATTTGGTGCTTATCTCGCCAAATGCCAAACCACCCGTCTGCAAAGTAATGGATTATGGGAAATTCCGCTATCATCAAGAAAAGCGACAAAAAGAAGCGCGCAAAAAGCAAAAACAAATCGACATCAAAGAAATCAAACTCTCCACCCAAATCGCCCAAAACGACATCAACTACAAAGTAAAACACGCAATCGAGTTTTTAAATTCTGGAAAGCATGTGCGGTTTAAAGTGTTTCTCAAACAGCGCGAGGTAAATATCCCTGAAGCTGGGGCTGATACGCTAAAAAAAGTCGCAGCAATGATAGAGGAAATCGCGATAGCAGAAAAAGAGCCAAAGCTAGAGGGGCGGTATCTCTCCGTGCTGTATGTGCCTAAAAAATCCAAATAAAGGGCGGAGTAAGTGGCGAAGTGAATTTGTGGTATAATGCCAAACTTACAAAAAATTAGGAGTAAAAATGAGTGGGAATCAAACAACAACACAAGTAAATTCTAAACATTTAAGTGGGTATAGCCTAGCATTAGAGTTGGCAAAAAAAATCCGCGCACAAGGAATAGCAGAGCAAGCAAAAGCTAAGACAAAACAAACCACAAAACAAGCTAAAGAAGTCAAAAAATAATGTTAGAGATTACACTAAAATTTGCAAATATATTGTTGCCTATTGTTACTATTTTGGCGTCATTTTGGATTGCTAAAAAGATTTTTATCCAAAGTGCCACTGTGGAGGTAGAATTTTCTATGACGCAAAAAATAGAAAACTATTTAGATTCTAATGCTGATAAAAATTTGGACGAAAATGGCATAATGCTCGCTAAATTTAAAATTTTAACTGCCCTTGATTTGTATTACAAATACTATATGCAGGGCTATTTAAATAAAAAAGTAGTCGATGAAAACAACGCAATGTATCAAGGGATTATTGACGAAAATATGGACATTATCACACAAAATAAAGAAATATTTAACAACATACATAAATACGCTGTGCAACATAGCAATATCTAATCTTATGAAAGGAGGTAAGCATAATGCCAAAGATGAAAACAAATCGCGGGGCGGCAAAAAGATTTAAATGCAAAAAAAATCTTATCAAACGCGGTAGTGCGTTTCGCAGTCATATATTGACAAAAAAATCGCCCAAGCGCAAAGCGCGACTAAAATCGCCCCATTTTGTGCATAGCGCAAATATTGATTCTGTGAAGAATCTACTTTGCCAAGCGTAGCGTTGTGGCATAGATTTCACAATGTGGATAAATCGCTTAATGTGGAGCGTTTATAAGGCTTGCACATTTTAAAATGCACAAAAAATGCGAGTAAAAAAGAGAAGTTTCAGTCAAAGTCCCCCTTAAAAATGCGTAAAATAGAATTTTACAAATACGCAAAAAAGGGAAAGATTAACTCTAAAAACAATAAAAATAAGCGCAGGGATTTTGAGGCGTGTTTGTGGGCTTTAGAGGCTATGAGCCAAGATAGAATATGTCATTCATCGCAGGCGAAATAGCCGAAATAATCTTACAAATACGCCCAAAAGCACAAGCGTGAAATAAGAGTTGCACCTAAAAAAGGTAAAGGAGAAACAATGAGAGTAAAAACAGGCATAGTGCGCCGCAGGCGACACAAAAAAGTCCTAAAACAGGCAAAAGGCTTTTATAGCGGGCGTAGGAAGCATTTCCGCAAGGCAAAAGAGCAACTAGAGCGAAGTTTGTGCTATGCGTTTCGCGACAGGAAGCAAAAAAAGCGCGATTTTAGAAGTCTTTGGATTATCCGTATCAATGCAGCGTGCAGAATGCAAGATATAAGCTATTCTAAGTTTATGCACGGGCTAAAGCTCGCAAATATCGAGATGGATAGGAAGATTCTCGCCGATATGGCGTTAAATGACATTGAGAGCTTTAATAAACTCGTGCAAAGCGCAAAAGGAGCGATGAAATAGTGCGACAACGCATAGAGCTATATCGTTTTATTGTGTATTGTGCATAACGGTGATGAAACTGACGAAATTATGGTTAGCCTCATCACCACAACAATAAATAGCACTAGAGTGAAGCCGATTAACTTACTTGACTTCTATAATTTATACAATACAAACAACATAACAAAACAAATCAAATTATACTTAGGAATCATTCATAGTAAGGATTACGAGTTAGAAGATGTAGCATTATTATGTAAAAATCTTAAATCGCATACTCTCCATTGTCATATCTTTGAAAATTATTACATTTATTTATAACACCCACTACTTTTTCACAAACTCAAAAAGTCCCACCACGCCGTTATTTTTGTATTCAGGGATAGAATCTAACTTGTCTTTATACACCTGCAACGCACCATTTTTGCGCTCCATACACATAATCGTCCCAAAACCATCGATATAGCTAAACTCCGCGATGTCCATCTTATCAAGCGTATTGATGATGAGCTCTGAGCGAAATACGCGGTGGGCGTTAAAACAAACCTTGCTAACTTGCCCCACAGGCACACTAAAATATAACCTCCCGCCCTTTTTCAAAACGCGTTGAAATGCCTTCAAAGCGCACTCCCACGCATCTGGCTGGATTTTATCACCAAATCGCCCAAGCCCAAAATGCTCCACGCTACAAAGCGCGGAGATAGATTCTACACTCTCATCTTTGATATGTTCTAAATTTGTCGCGTCTGCTTGGATATATTCCACGCCACAGGGACGATCCCCCCCCCCCCCGTTTAGAAATGTGGTGTCAAAATTATTGCTCATTTTGCGAATGTCAATAAGCACGATTTTTTGCTTTTGCGCTAACAAATGCGCAATAAATCCCCATACGCTAGAACCCACATCATAATGCACCGCAGGGTGATTTTCTAGCACTTTTCGCGCACCCCAAATATCTTGGATAAAGTAAGAGTTATTGATAACTCCGCCATTTTCCGTGTATTTGTCGCCTTTGCAAATGTAGAGATTTTCCTTTTCCATCACAAAGCGCGTATCGTTATTCAGGCGTTTATACTCAGCCATATCGGCTCGAATCTCGCTATCACTCATCATTCTTACATTGTGTGGCGTTTTTATAATCCCAATTTGTCGCAAGATTCGCTTTATCTCACGTTTGATTTTTTGTGTAGTTGTCATTTTGTCTCCTTTTCCTTGTCAAAACATACGATGATAGCAAAATCCGATTTGGATTATTTTTTATCATTTTCAAAACAAGAGTTTTATACTACCAAAAAATTGTTAAAAAACAATCTTTTTAAAACTAGAATGAACATAGTTATAATGTTATGGCTTTTTATCACATTGTAAGTCTATGGCGTGATGGATAATGATGACTTTTGCTCGGGGAGCTGGATAATCAAACACGGCACCCCCGCTAATCTTATCATCAAATCCGTGCTACTTGTGTATGAATGCGTTTTTTATACACTTGGCTTTACAAAAGCACATTTTGATGTCCGTAAAGACAATGTCAAAGTCCGCGCTTTTCACAAAAGATAAAATCAGGGTAAAATTTCCGCATTTCTTGCATAGCTTCATCAAAATAAGGCACATAGATTTCATCGACATTTTCTACCAATCGACAAAAGCACCATTCGCAATTTTTTAGCGCGTTAGATTCACTCGCCACATACTCGCCTAAATCACGCAAAAACTCCACTTCGCTGGGGTGTTTTATCGCATACACTACCCCACCTTTGCCCTTTTCATCGATGATTAGCGGATTGTAATAATGTTTTGACAAGCTAGAATCTAGCGTGTAGCCATAGACTTCATTGGTGGCTTTGCGTGTGCTAGATTTTATCGCTTTGGTGTAGTCCTCTATGCTTAGTTTGCCACTCTTTACTTCCTCCATTAGCTGCGATTCGCTTTTTTGCCCTGCATTTGTGCTACTTACTAGCTCTTTTATTTTCTTGTTGATTTCATCGATGATGACTTCATCTAGCGTGCTACTAAATTTTTCAAAATGACAGATTTCATTATCTAAATTTTTAAATTCGCTCAACTCTTTTGCTGTGCTATGGAAAAATCTATCGACAACTACAAAAGCATTTCTAGGATTTAGATTTTGCCTATTTCCGCGCACTTCAAAGCCTTTGTTCTCACGGATTTTACGCGCTGTGCTAAGCCCTAAATCCACAACCTTGCACCCACAACTAAGCAATAAAATATCCTCATCATAGCTCTCCACAAATTTACGCAAATTCTCAAAATCCACCTTAGAAATCGCATAGACTTCGTTACGCTTTTTGCCCTCTTTATATGTCGGCACAAGCAATGGCGAAAAATCTTTCCTAACCTTAAAGCCCTTTATTGCACCACTTGTTTTAAAAGATTCAATCCCTTGCAAAATCCCCTCTATCGCATTATAATCACTTGCCATTATAAATAAGCTCTCTAGCCCCGCACATAAAGGCGTTAGGCTAGATTTTATGGTAGAATCTATATGTGCTTTTTCAAGCCTTTTGCGCACATTTGCAAAAGGCTCGATTCGCACCCCTCGCCCGATAGTTTGCAAGACATATTTTTTGGCATTTTTAGAGCCAATGTTTATAAAGCAGATAAGATTTTACGCGATTTATGTCGCTTCGCTCGATTGGCGTTATGAGATTTTGCCTTTGATATGTGCGATAAGCGCGTAGCAGTGAATCTGCATTGTCATTAAACGCTTCGATTTGTGCGTAATCGCTGTGATTTTGGTTTATGTCGCCCATATAGAGTTTTAGCGCGATTATGGCGTGTTTGAGCGCGGATTGCTGATATTCTTGCAAAGTGATAGTGTGTGAAAATGTGCCAAAATCTATCTCACCCAAAAATTCGCTAAAATTTGCATATTTTTCTTTGATGAGTTCATTTAGCACGAGTTTTTTTGCTACTGATTCGCTTAAAGATTTGCGCGTAGATTTTTGATTTTTACTCATTTTTTACCTTTTTGTAATTCTTTATAGCTAGTTTCAAGTTCTTTTATATCGTTTTCATCTGCCTTTTGTGCTTCTATTTTTTTGCGTTTGGCGTTGAAAATTTCGTATTTTTCGCGCACGATTTTTGCCATTTCTGCATTTGATATTTTGCCAAAATCTTTTAAAATCTCTTTGTCTTGAAATTTTAGCAACGAATCCACATTTTCTCTCCAAAAGTCCATCGTAAGCGTTTGATTGTCTTTCACGCGCAATTCAGCAGATTCTAAAAATACATTTACAAGGCGATTTAGGCTATCTAGTTCATCTTTGTTTAGATAGTTTTTAGCGATGATTATGTCGCCTTTGCGCACGATATTGCCACTCCACGAAGTTAGTCCCATATTTGGCGCGTTTTCATCAGCACGAGCACAGATTAGCTCGGAGGCAGTTTGGTGGGTAACGGCATAAAGTAGTTTATTTTGCGTATCGGCAAAAAACATTTGCGTGGCTTTATCGCTAGCGTCATAATCCACGCTCAAAGCAAATAAATCGCGCACTTTTTGATAAAATCGCTTTTCACTTGCGCGAATATCGCGGATTTGCTCTAAAAGCTCATCAAAATAATCTGTCCTACCTTTTGGATTTTTTAGCCTTGCGCTATCGATTAAAAAGCCTTTTTGTAAGAATTTTTGCAAATGCTCATTTGCCCAGATTCTAAACTGCACACCGCGTTTAGAGCGCACACGAAAGCCGATAGCCAAAATCATCTCTAATGAGTAAAATTTCGTATTGTATGACTTGCCATCTTTGGCAGTTATCAAGTATTCCTTGACAACTGAATCTTCGCTCAATTCCCCGTCTTTTAGGATATTTTGGATATGCAAACTCACATTTTGCTTTGAGGTGGCAAAAAGTTCTGCGATTGCACTTTGTGCCAAATACAGATTTTTGCCAAACTCATATAGCTCAACTTTTGCCTTGCCATCGGTGGTGGTATAGAGGATTATGTTAGTCATTCTATTGCTCCCTATGTTCAAACAAATCTATCATTTAATCCAAATAATTTTCTTTCAAGTAAGTTTCAAATTCTTGCTCTAATTTCTTTTCGAGTTCATCTTGATTAGTCCATTTGTTGTGATTATTCACGCGTATATCAAAAGGCTTATTTTTTAAGTCTAATGTAATTTTTTGGATATGCTGAGTTTCTATTTTTTCTAATTCTTGTAAAACTTCATTATTCCATTTATCGCTGTAAAAAACGATAACATATTTTTTGCTTTTTTCATTGTTTCTGCCTTTTGCAAAGCCATATTCGAGCATTACATTGATATTATTTGTGCTTATGTCAGCGATGAAAATATCACATTTATCAATCTCATCAAATATCTTTTGTGGAATCACTACATCACCACTTTGCTCCATTATGGGTATAAGCTCCAAATCTATATGTTTATTTCGCCCTTTTATCCGCTGAATCACATTTTCAATCGCACTTGTATATATAGCCTTATAATTTTGCTCAAATTCCATTGCTACGAATATCTGTCTTTTTCTTCGCCTTTGATTATCATATTTCATAAATGCTTCATATAAATCCCCAAATTTCTTAAAATTTGCAATTTCATATTTAAAATGATTAACCCATTTTTTAAATTCTACAAGATTTTCTTTTGTTTTACTAGAATCCTTAGATTTTAGCCGTAGCCAGCAAATTACACCAATTATTTGTGCTTTTGTGTTTTCTTGGCTATGTTTTTCGCCTATGTATATTCCCACAGATTCTTTCACTATATTTACTAATTTGCTTGTTTTTTGTGTAGCTATCATTTCGCCAACAACGCTTATTAGCACCTCTTTTTCGCTATTGTTAAAATTTTCCCAACATTCCTTAGTTTGATTCATAATAGACAAAAAACTATCATTTTCTATAAACTCTTTCATTTGTCCATTTTGGTTTGCTTGTGTGATGATTTCTAGTGTTTTTAGAGAGTGTATAGGCAAGGCTTTTGAATTAAGCAGGTAAAAATATAAGTGCTCAAAAGAATATCCCTCCGTTTTTGGTGTCAAAATAATGCAAAAAGACGCCATTTTATTTTGCTTAAAAGTGCTAGTAAGCCCATCTTTTGCACATTTACCTAATACTTCTAAACGATGATTTCCATCTAATCTATACAATACCTCATTATCTGCAATTTCTAGGCAATACACGCCTATCGCCCCAAGCATAGAGATTATTTCAATATCTTTTTTATTAGCAAATAAATCAACTATGGATTTTAGGGGCAACTTTTCTGGCTCAATGCTAGGGTCATATTCATAAAGCAGAGTAACCTCTGGGAAATAAAATCTATCCGCTGAACTTTTTATGATATATTGCTCAATCTCTTTGCTATGTTTTTTGTCAATAGCCCTTTGATAATATGCGTTTGTTTTAGAAATGTTTGCTAGCGTATTAGCATCGGCAAAGCCTTTAAACACTCTTACGCCATTTTTAGCAGACAATGGCTTAAATGCCTTATATTTATCAATACTAAATTTATCATTTGAAATATACTCTCTTATGTCTGGGCTTATATCTTTTGTCTCTTTGCATTCTCCCAAATACTCGACAATTCCATAAAGTTTAGTCATTTGTATCCTCCTTAATCCACGAGCATTTTTTGTAGTTTAGATTCTATGCTATTTTGCAAAGCGATTCGCTCTTGCGATATTTTGCTTATGTGCGCGGTTTTGGATTCTACAAATGCGACTATTTCTTTTTGGATTTCAAGTGGCGGGAGGGGGATTTGCAGATTTTCTAAAAATTCTTTTGGCACTCGCTGTTGCCCCGCACTTCCTTTAAAATGCAATTTTGCTTGCTCTATGACTAAATCCGTTCGCAAAATCTGCAAAATAAAATGTATATCAGTTTTTTTAGAATCTTTTGCGCGAAGCACGAAAAATTCCGTAGAGCCAAATCCTACGCCATTTTCTAGCCCATTTACAACGACAGATTTTTTGTTTTGCATACAAGGCGTGATTTTTGCCCATAGCAAATCATTATTTTGAAATTTTGTAAAGCCTTTATGTAAAGACGCCTTTTTTGATAGCGGAGAAAAGCTTTTGCCGTCCGTTTCAAGTCTCTCCATAGGGATAAAACTCACATTTTTATCTTGCCTTATAAGCTCTTTCATATCTACGCTAGGATTTATCTCACATAGCTCTTGTAAGTGATATTTATCAAGTTTTGCATTGTTGTTTTCTCGCTTATAAGCACCTTGGTTATAGGCAATGTCCCAACGCTCTAAGTCCTTAAATCGCACGACAAAAACCTTTTGTTTTTTCGCAATTTGTGGCTTTTGTAAGCCAAGTGCTATATATATATATGCCTCAATCTCATCTTTTAGTCTTTTTTCCTCATCTTGTAATGCTTTGATTTTGGCTTGAATCGCGTGAATATCTGCGACTATTTTATTTTGAATTTCAAGCGGCGGCAGTGGGATTTGTAAATCCAAAATCTCATCTGTTGTATATGTTTCTCGATTCACAGAATCAAATTTTTGCAATCTTTGCAAAGTCATTTTAAGGATTATAAAAAGAAAATCTTTGTTGATTTTGCTTTCTATGACTTCAAAAGGGATAAAAGTCGTTGTAGAAGCAAATGTCTCTTTTGCAATGGCATATAATCCATTTTGCGTGTGCATTTTAGCTATAACCAAATCATTTGGCAATATCAAAACGCGCTTTTTAACTTTAAATTCTTTGCCTAGTCCCTGTTTGCGTGGTGTGATAAGATTTGTTTTTGATGAAATGGTGGGTTCTTGGTAAAATTCATTATCTTTTATGATAAAAGTTCTGCTTTTAGTCAAATCTATCAAAACTTCGCCAAGTTTGACAAGGTCAAATTTGCTTGAAATTTGTTTAGCGTTTTGTAGGGCGACACTCCAAGTTTGTAAATCCCTAAACCATACCACTTGAATCTTACTCATTTTTTATCCTTTAAGTTTATTTTTAGAATTTTGTGTTATAATTGCTCCGTTTTTGGCGGATCCTTTTCCGCCACTTTCCACTTCTTTTCTAAATTCCCCTATCACATCTTCTAAAAATACTTGAATCTTACTTGTTTCTAAGTTTATCACACATAGCGCGTTTTTCTCATCTCTTATTGAAGCAATCAATCTTGGCTTGTTATCCTCGTTAAGTTTATAAAGATTCTCAAAATGAAATGCCCTATTTCGCAGGTTTCGCAGTAAATGCACGAGCAATTTTGCTTTATGATACCGTCTTGATCTCACGCCGTTTTTGAAACGATTTGCGTTGCGCTCGTAATATCTTTTAAAATTTAAATCTTCTAAAAAATCATAGCTAAAAAGTTGGCTATGGATTTTGTAAAAATCAATCACTTTTAGCCAAAATCCTAGACTTTGGGTAGAGATGATTTTGTGTTTTTGTAGGCTTTTATCAATGCTTGATTCTAGCTCGGCTGGGAGATTTTCTAGCCATAGCGTTGTGTTTTGACTCATTATAAAATCTATTTTGTTTCGTAGTAAAATCTCGGCAATGCCTAGCTTTTCGCTAATCGCGCCGATTAGCGCGAAATTGTCAAAATGCTGTTGTAAATTCTCATAGCTTGAAACGCGCTCTTTTGAAAAAAGCCTTTTTACTTCTTGCAAACTAAGGGAGGCAAAATCTGTCATTTGGCTTCTCTATCTTGCAATGAATCTCGCGCATTCCACGCGATATTATGCGTCTTTAAAAATTCCCTAAAATGCGTGGCTATGCCTTTTTCTTTTAGCACTCTTTCATTATTTATCACTTCAAAGCTATCGAGCAAATCATTTGGGACATTATCTCCCGTCTCGCCCGTGCTAGTGATACCCACCGCCTCAGGCTCAGCCATAAATATGGGATAGTCAAAATCGATTTTTGTTTTGCTTAACGCCTCTTTTTCTATGCGCTCGGTTAGCTCTTTTAGCTCTTTTTTGGCGCGTTTTTTATCCTCTGCGCTGTATTTTGCGACTTTTTCGCCTTTTTGTTTGCGATAAGCAATGATTTCATCTAGCAAATCTAGTTTTTCTTTGTTATCTTGCTCTAAATCTTGCCTGTAAGATTTTAACAGGTTGTCCCACCGCGTTTGCTCTTCAACGCTAAATTTTTGCAAAAACAAAATCGAGCATTTCACACTTGCTTTGGAGCTTAAAAATGTTTCATTTGGCAGTGAGATAACCGCGCGTAAAAACGCCCTGCCCTCGACAAATTTACGCACATACTCGGCATTTGGCGTGTTAAACACACCCTCAGGCAAGACTATGCCCATTCGTCCGCTTGGTTTTAGTAAATCTAGGCTACGATTGATAAATAAATGCTCGGTTTTATCGCTTGTAGAGTTTTCTTTTAGCGCGAAAAGTTGGGCTATGGGTTTGCCTATGTTTTCTATGATTTTAGCTTGGGCGTTTTGGTAAATCTCTTTGCCATAAAGGGCGTAGTATTTTTTAGCTAATTCCTCATTTTTTGCTAACCATTCATCGTTGTCGCCTTTTTTGACTTTGTATTTCTCGCCGTCTTTTTGGACTTCAAATTGTGTGTCTTTTTCTTGGACTTTGTCTTCTTTTTCGACTTGTGCGCCAAAGGGTGGATTGGTTAGGATTATATCAAAGCGATTTTCAAAAATGCCATTGACATTTAGCAAGCCATCGTGGTGGTGTATCCCTCCGTGCCCATCGCCGTGCATTATCATATTCATCTTAGAAGTGCGCGCCATTCTGTCATTAGCATCTGTGCCATAAATGCAATGATTTGAGAGCTTATGAAGCCTAGAATCTAGGCTATCAATTTGTAATTCTTTTTGTAAATTTTGGAATTTGTCATTGAGCTTTTTTGCCTCTTCTTGTGTGATTTTCTCCTCGTTTTTATCGCCTATAAGTTTAAATTTAAAGGCTTCATATTGTCTAATAATATCTTTTTGAATCGATTCTCGCACCTTATTAAACACACGGATAAGAAAGCCCCCGCTTCCACTTGCTGGGTCACATACTACTTCATTTTCTAGTGGGTCTATCATCTCCACCATAAAATCTACCACGCTTCTAGGCGTGAAAAACTGCCCTATTTCCCCGCGAAAAGTGCGTCCCAAAAATCGCTCAAAAGCTATGCCTTTGACATCGGTTGAAGTAAGCGAGAGATTATAAATCTGCAATTCTTTGATAATGCGTAAAATGGTGTGTTCTTTAAGGTTGATTTTTTCATCTTTATCAAAAATCAAATCTTTGGCAAAGATTTTTTTGGTTTTCTCAAAAGTATCATAGAGATAATCGGGGTTATATTTTTTGGCATTTTCTAAAAATGCTATGGTAAATTTATTTTCTTGTTCCCCGCTTAGTAATTCACGCTCAACATAAACTTTCATAAATAAGATTTTAGAAATCTCATCAAAGGCAGCGGCAGGGTCGAGTTTTTCGATATTTCTTATAATGTTGTGGCATTTATGCAGTAGGTTTGCAAACTCATCCTCTTTAAACACCACGAGCGAATCAAGGATTTTTGCGATTTCTTTGTCTGTATCATTATTTTTTGGGATATTGGCGATTTCTTGTATGAAGCCCGGCATTTTATCTTTTATCACACGCCAAAATCTTGTCTCATAGCTATTGTGCGTAACAAAAAATGGCGCATTGGCAATTCTAGCGTAGCTCTCACCCTGCTTGTAATCCTCCTCACTTATGCGAATCGTATCAGCCTTGCATTCTACGATGATAAAAGGGTTTTTGGAGCTTTGCTTGTCTTTAATGCTTTTCCAAATGACAATGTCAGCCCTCGTGCTATTTTTGCCGTCTTTTGTTTTTAGCTCCTCGCTCATTTGGGCTAGCTCGTAGCCATAATGATTTACAAGTGTGCAGATGAAAGCTTGTCGCACTTTTTCTTCTGGAGTGGCGACTAGGTATTTCTCACGCAATGGGCTATAAATCTTGCCTTGTTTGTCGTATTGAATGCTTAGGGACATTATGATTTTCTCCCGTCTTCTAGGATTTTAGCATTTCTGCTCGAATCAAATTTCACCACTGCAAAAGGCAAACTTTGCAGATTTAGCTCACACATAAATAGGTCGGGGTCGTTTTGCTTTTTGTAGCTTGAAAAGAGTTTTTTTAGGGATTCTAAATGCGAATCGGTGGGCTTTTTGGGTAATAAATTTTTATCAATCAGTGCTTTTATGAAATCATCGTTAAATTCATTAGAATTTGTCTTAAAAACATTGAGAAAATCGGGGAATAAATCTTTTTGGTTGGTTACTTTTATGGTGATTTGGGGTGAATCCATAAATTCCCCCTCCCTTGCGGAGGGGGTTAGGGGGTGGGTAGGATTCTCATCTTGTGGATTGCCACGCTCACTTTGCTCACTCGCAATGACGGGCGAAATAGAATCTAGCTTAAAAACCACCTTGCTTTTGTTGTTATCGGCGTTTTGCCTATATTCACTCGCGTCAAAAAATATGCTAAATCTACCCTCATTGTCTTGCAAAGTTAGGCTTTGATAGAGCGTGTCGCTTTTGACATAGTAGAGATTTTGGGTTTTGTAAAAAAGGCTTGTGTCTTTGGAGTTGCTATAAATTTTGGCATAGATATTTTTGTAAATGGGCGTATCGGTAAAAAATGGCGTGCCTGTCTCGTTTAGGTAGCTATCAAAAAAGGTGTAGAGTTTGTTGTAAATATCATTTGATTCTATGCTATCATCGCCCACTAGCTCGTTTATGCGCGAATCTAAATGCGCTTTGATATGCGCAAAATACTGCGCTTTGATATGAAGCAAGTTTGTCCAGCCACTTTGCGCGGTGCTATTTGTGTGCGCACCGTTTGCTGTGCTGTTTGCATTTGCCTTGCCACCACTTGCATTTGTGCTATTTTGGGTTACGCTATTTTGCGCACTCTTTATCTTTGCCCCTAGATAGCAATCCTCTAACTTACTAAAAAACGCCTTTTTGTAGTCCATTTGCCCGCCTTAATACTTCTAAATCAGTATAAAATATCGCAAAATCATAGCTAAAATTTGCTTGTATTTTTATAATGACTAGGCACAAACACACTTAGATTTTGCAAAAATTTTTGAATATTTATTTTATGATTTTTGGGATAAGTCATCTAATATGCGTTGTTAGGTCGATTTTGCGGGCTTTGTGAATCTTTTGAAGTAGTCGCACTTTGAGGTTGATTTTGCGAGGGTTGCTGTGTTTGTGGATTTTGTGCGTCTTGTGAAGTCGGCTTATTTTGAGGTTTTGCATTAGTAGCAGTTTTGTTTTTGGCACACCCCGTGCAATACATTGCAAAGCATATCACGCATAGTAGAGAGAGTATTTGTTTAGAGAATTTCATTTTGCCCCCTTTTTATGGTTTGATTGGTGATTTGAGCACAGATATAATCCTAACCAACACAAGCACGACAACAGACAATAAAATCATCGACTTGTCAAAAACGAGCAAAAGCTACTTGCCAATGCCATTTGTGATAGGATATAGCCTCGCACAGAGCACCTGTCAAAATTATATCCTTAAAATTTATGCCTTTCAAATTCGTGTTTTTATCTATAATTCTCAACAATCCTAAATATAAATGTTTGGATTATACATAACAAAAACCAAAAATCTCTCATATAAATTTATATTAAAGTTGTTTTAGAATTTGTGTAATTTATACACAATATGTTGATAAATTAACATTATTTTTTGCTTTTGTTATGTTTTGTCCTTTAAGATTGAGTTAAGACTATGTGTCAGGCATACCAACAAAAAGGAGAAAAAATGAATGTATTAGTGGTAAATTGCGGGAGCTCATCGCTAAAATTTCAGCTCATAAATGTCGATAGCGAAAAAGTCCTAGCCTCTGGAATCTGCGATAGAATCGGGCTTGAAGGAAGCGTGCTAAACTACAAAAAAGGCGAAGAAAAAGCAAGTAAGACGCTAAACCTAGTCAATCACTCAAACGCCATATCTGCGGTGCTAGAAATTCTAACCGACAAAAAAATCGGCGCAATCAAATCCCTAGATGAAATCGCTGCTATCGGGCATCGCGTGGTGCACGGAGGCGAGTATTTCAAAGAATCTGTGCTGATTGATGAGATTGTGATAAAGCATATCGAGGATTGCTCCGCTCTTGCGCCATTGCACAATCCTGCGCATTTAATGGGTATCAAAGCTTGCTCCGAGCAAATGCCAAAAACGCCTATGGTAGCGGTGTTTGACACGGCGTTTCATCAGTCTATGGAAGCACGCGCGTATATGTATGGCGTCCCGTATGAATGGTATGAGAAGCACAAAGTGCGCAGATATGGCTTTCACGGGACAAGCCATAAGTATGTTTCACAGCGCACGGCGGAGTTTTTGGGACTTGATTATAAAAATTCTAAAATCATTGTCTGCCACCTTGGCAATGGCGCGTCCATCTCTGCGGTAAAAAACGGCAAATGCGTGGATACAAGTATGGGGCTAACGCCACTAGAGGGGCTTATAATGGGGACTAGAAGCGGGGATTTAGACCCTGCGATTTTGGACTATATCGCCGATAGAGAGGGGCTAAACACCAAAGCAATCGTAAATATCCTAAACAAAAAATCTGGCGTGCTTGGGATTTCAGGCGTGTCAAGTGATTTTAGGGATTTGCTTGATGCCGAGCTAAAAGGCGATGAGAGGGCGAAACTCGCTCGCGCTGCCTTTGCATATCGCGTGCTAAAATACATTGGAAGCTATTGTGCGGTGATGATAGGCGTAGATGCGATTGCCTTTTGCGCGGGCGTGGGGGAGAATGCGAAATTTATACGCGGTATGATTGTGGAGCATTTGGAGTTTTTGGGCGTGAAACTCGATGAGGAAGCAAACAACGCGTGTGGCAAAGAAGCGATAATCTCCACTAAAGATTCTAAAGTCAAAGTGTGCGTAATCCCCACAAATGAAGAGCTTGTCATCGCTAGGGACACCAAGGCGATTGTGGCAAAACTTTAAATTTTAAAATTTAAAACACAGGCTATTTATTGTTGTATTGAAGCGCGATTTTAGGTGCTTTTTGTTTTTATTGAATTTTGTCATACTTAAGCGCAAGCGAAATATCTCTATTTTTGTGCGAGGCGTAGAGGCAATGTAGAGATACTTCGGCTTTTTAAGCCTTCGTATGACAGACAAATCATTGAATATTTTGCAAATTTTTTAGATTAAGCAGGTGTAGAAATGAAACCATTTGAATACGGGCTCTACAAGCCAAATGAAAGCCTTTTAGTAGTTATCGATGTGCAAGAGAGGCTACTCCCGCTGATGTTTGATTGCCAAAATCTTATCAAAAATACCAACACGCTTTTGCGCGGGGCGCAGATTTTAGGCATTCCCACGCTTATCACCGAGCAGTATCCAAAAGGGCTTGGAAATACCGATAAACGCGTGGAATTTGACAGAGGAGATTCTACAATCTGCGTGCGAGAAAAGACAAGTTTTAGTATTTTTGGCAATGGCGAGATTATGGATTTTATCGCCAAGCTTAATACACAAGGCAGGGCAAAAAACCTCATAGTCTGCGGGATTGAAAGTCATATCTGTGTGCTTCAAAGTGTGCTTCACGCGCTAGATTTAGGGCTTAGCGTGTGGGTAGCGCAAGATGCTCTAAACTCGCGCAAAGAAGCAAACCACCTAAATGCTATCGAGCTAATGCGAAGCGGTGGTGCGAAAATCTCGTGCGTAGAATCGCTCCTCTTTGGCGCAATGCTAGAATCTAAAAATGAGCATTTCAAGCAAATCAGCGCGTTAATCAAGTAGATTCTAATCCAAATGCCCTGCCTTGCTTGATGGATTAAAGATTTTATCAATCTGTGCGTCATTTAAATCTAGCCCAAAAATTTCTTTGTAGTATTGCTTTGCATACGCCTTGTAGTCCTCTTTTATCACTTCTTTTGCGCTGTCTAAATGTGCTTTACTAGATTCTATAAATTCTGCGTTATGTGCTCGTAGCCACGCAAGAAGCAATGGCAAATCCACGCCCGGGGCAAATGGACGATAGCTCCCTAATGGCAGTTTATACACGCGCTTCTGTTGCACTGCTTTTATGCCCTGCCACCGCTTCGATTCTAAAATCTGCTTTGGCAAAAGTGGCGTAAAGTTGTTGATATAAATAATATCAGGGTTTAGTTTGTAGATTTCCTCAATCGAAGTAGTCGCACTCCGCAGGGAATCTAGCGCGTGAATCCCACCGCTAAAATCTAGCAAATACTTGCCAAAAATGCCCGCGATTACGAGCTTTTCATCGCTTGCGTAAGTATGGATAAAAATCGCTTTTGGAAGCGCGGTTGATTCTTTTTGGGTGTGCGCTCTATGTGTGTTAGAGTTTTTTGCATTTTTTACGCTAAGATTTTGTGGATTTTGCGCGTGTGTATTTTGCAAAGGTAGATTTTGTGTGTATGATTGTTGTGCTAGTTCCTCTTGTTTTTTGATTTCTTGCAAAATCTGCTTTGCTTTAGATTCTTTATCTAGCAATGGTGCAACAAGCCTAAACCACCCCTCCAAAGTCTTATGCGAGTTGTATCCCCATTTTGCCACGCTTATGGCAAGGGTTGGCACGCCACTTTTGCGCATAAGCGCGCAAATAGCCTTATTTGCGCTATGACAGATAAAGACATCGGGCTTGTAGTTTAGCAACTCCTCGATATTTTCGCTATTGCCTGTGGGGATTTGCGCGATTTGTGGATAAAAATCTATCATAAAGGAATACAAAAGCGCGTTTTTAGAGGCTTGTGGCATATACGCGATTCTTTTCGCGCTATTATCAAGCATTATCATCACAGATGGCAAGGGCCAAATCCCTGCTATGGCGATTTTTTGCGGCTCTTTTGTGATAGTTACTTTTACCCCATCATCATCGACAAGTGTCAGCGGGAAGCTCGCACTAAAGGCGTGCGTGATAAATACAAGATTTGCAAACATTGCAAAAAGTATGTTTTTGTGTGTGTTCATTGTTTTGTCCTTTATTGTAATATTGTTTTTTGTCATTGCGGGCAAGATTTTAGCCCTGTTTGTCATTGCGAGATTTTGCGACTTTTAATAAGGTCGCAAAATCGTGGCAATCCATTTTTGTTTTTTAGTCCAATCCAATTTTAAATCCACCTAACAATGTCATATTGAGCGATAGCGAAATATCTCTTTTTTGCGAAGTTGAGAGATACTTCGGGCTTAAAAGCCCTCAGCATGACAAGCATTTTTAGTATGACAAATAAATAGATTGCTACACTCGCCACTGCTCATTCGCAATGACAAGAAAATAAGCACATTTACAAAACCTAAATTCTAGTATTTTGCGGTAATGCTTGTGGAGTTTTTGAGAGTTTGACACAAGGTTAGCGCACTACTCGTGCGTGCCTTGTGGCAAACTCTCAAATCTCTGCAATGACTACCCAAAGACGAATTTTTCACATTCTAGAATGTAAAATATCTTCTTCTATCCACTCCATAAACGCATCAAAAAACGGCTCTGTCTTTGGCATAAAGCCCTGCCCCAAATGAAAATCTGGGTCAAGAGAGGTTACATACAGCCCGCCCTTATAGCTCGTATCTTTGTAGATTATCGCCTCATTTAGCTCGTTTGCCAAAATCATTTGCGAATCTTTAGGCGGATAAAACGCGCCGTGATAGTGCCATTTAGCCGTGAAAAGCTCCATTTTGCTAAAGAGGCGTTTGCCATACTCGCCCACCTCAAAGGACATATCCGCACCTTGAGAGAGCCACCACCAAAAATTCACGCCATATTCTTTCCACGCGATATTTGGCAAATACCCCTGCGTAACCTCGCCAAAGCTCACAATGCTCCCGCCATTTTTTAGAAACTCTACAAATTTCTCTTTGCAGGGTAGTAAAAAGCGCGGATTTGCCCTAGAAGCGATGACGATATAATCAAGCCCGCTAAAATCCGTATTTTGCGCGTCTTTATGGTAGATTCGCTTGTCAAAAAAATGCGCGTATTTTGCGCCTTTGTTGTAGAAAAAGTTGCGCTCATAGCTTGCGCCACCTGTGATTATGGCATTTTTTAGTTTGGGATTTTTACGCAGGGGATTTTTGGGATTTTGGGCTTTTATGGTGTCTGTGTCAAAGTGAAACCGCCCACTTTGGCTTGCATTTGTGGCAGGCTTTGTCATATTGGGCGCGAGCGAAATATCTCTGTTTTGGTTATTTTGAGATACTTCGGCTAAAGCCTCAGTATGACAATTTGTAGCGTGCGGATTGCCACGCTCACGCGCTGTGCTCGCTATCAATGACGGATTAGATTCCCTGTTTTTTAGCTCGCGCCCTAGCCAGCTTAGCAGATTTAGCCCTAACCTTCTAGCACTATTGTTTTCAAACACGCCAAAGGTAAGCAAATCCGCGCCTGCAGTGGCGAGAATCACGCCATTTGTAGAGATTCTATCGATATAGCCCACGCATTTCCCCTCACTATCACGCAAAAAGATTTCAAAATCTTGTTGTTCCTCATTCCCTGCAGAGGGGGCTTTGGCGTGGGCACTCTCACAAATGCCCTGCGGAATCTCAAAATACCCGCGATTAAAAAACCCTTTCACACCTCTACGGAAGTTTATATCATATTCGCGCACGCCCTCTGTGAGACCGTGTCCTGTCAGCCGTATTTCTCTATCGCGGATTTCTACGGGGCTTTTTATATAGCCCGCATTATTTGGCAAAATCCCCGTGTAGTTATGACAAAAGCTAACTACAATCCCGCCATTATCCAAAAACTCATAGAGTTTGTCTCTATGCTCCCATAGTGCTATTTCATCAATGCCCATAGGCAAAACCACAGCACAATACTTCTGCAACTCAAACCCAGCCAAATCACTATACACATCTCTATATTCTAACGCGCATTTGTAAAGAAAGTGATTGTAGATTCCATCTTTTTCATAACCATAAGTGTCAAAATATGCCACTTTCCCATATTTGAGAATCTCTTTATGGTTATACACTTCTTTCAACCTTATAGCGAGATTATCGCTTACCTCATTTGTAGTTATTTCCAAGACATCGCTTGGAGCACACGCTTGCATACTCATTGTTTTCTCCTTATTCTTAGTTTATTACTCATTTTGATATTTAAACCTATTTTTGAGTAATTTCGTTACAATGATACCCAAATAGTTAGCATATATATATATATATATATGAATTTTGTGTTACATTTTCAAAGTTTAGTAACAAATCTTATAATCTAAAAAGGAGAAACTATGAATAAGGGCAATCTTATTTTACTCTCAAGCATACTTGCTACTTGTCTTTTGGCTGATGATACTGACTTAGATTCAGCTCATCAAAAAAACTTAAACACTAATTCTCATAATGGAGAATCTGCGCAAAATGTCCAACTCCAAAAGAGCTCTGTAACTGCTGAAGTCTCTCAAAGCGAACTGCCTATCGAGCTACAAAGCAAGGCAATAAGCGTAGTAGAAAAATCTCAAATCCTAGAGAGAATGGGTGTCGGCGGACCGCAAGCCTTACTAGAACAAGTCCCGGGATTTTGTATTCTAGGAGCGGGGGAATCAACGGACAAATCACTATCCGCGGGCAAAACTCAAACAACACGCGTTCGGTTATTATGATTGATGGTGTGCGCTTTTCTGGTCGCTCGACACTAGATTTCAATGTGCTAGACCCCTATCAATTTGAATCTATCGAAGTTATTCGTGGTGCAGCGAGTGCATTATGGGGAAGTGATGCGATGAATGGCGTGATAAATTTCCGCACGCGCAGAAGCAATTACAACATTGGTGGCGAAGAATTTAGCGCAACAGCGAGAATCCGCGCCCTAGAATACCAAAGTGTCAATAATGGTTTTGCTGGTAGAGCGGAGATTTTGGGTGGTGGTAATGGTTGGGATGTGCTAATAGGAGCGAGCACAAGGCAAGGTGATGACTACACCACACCCTTGCAATCTCTCACAGCAGGAAGTCAGGGTAATTATTTAAAAGCCCCAAACTCCAATTACACAACCTTTAACCTTGATTTTAACATTGGCTACACAAACAAAAATCACACGAGATACTACACACAGGGACGCTACTCACATATAGAATCTCATCGCGCAGGTGGCGGAGCTGGGGTAGCTGCAGCACCGGGCTCATATTATGGAATCTCTGTGGCTGAAGTGCCAATCACAGAGTATTACATTCGCGCTGGGGTAGAAAAAAGCAATTTAGGCTTTGCAGATTCTATGAATTTTTATGTGCATTACCGCCATTGGGATACAGATATTTGGAATTATCGCTCTGGTGGGACAAACGGCTACACGCCCGGAAACAATATCCATCAAAGAGTTTATAATGACAACATTGTAGGCACAAGGTTGGTGTTTGATGGGAACTTTGGAAAACACTATGTAAATTATGGACTAGAAATAGAAAGCACGATAAAAGGCACGCAGGTAGCGCAAGAAATCATCGATAACACAGGTGGGATTACCACATCAAGGACAGCTGTGCGAAAATACACCAATACAGATTTTGCAATATTTGCAAAAGATGATTACAAAGTATTTGATAGTTGGATTATTTCTGCTGCAGCACGAGGAGACTATGTGCTTACCACTTTTGGCAAGACGCTTACTAGCATAGAGCAGAACTATCCAGCCGCATTGCTTAACACCATTAGTGATAAACCCGTGCATACAGGCGCGGTTACAGGCTCACTTGGCTCTGTGTGGTTTATCACAGATTATTTAAGCAATGTCATCAATATAAGTCATAATTTCCAAGACCCAGGTGGCACAGGCAGAATGTCTTTAGGTGCTTCTGCTCCGCGATATGTAGTCGCAAACCCTGATATAAAACCAGAATACAGCCAAACTGCAGAGCTCGGATTTCGCTTTAATACAGGGGAGCATTTTATAGGACTTACAGGATTTTTCACTAATTACCACGATATGATATTAACGCGTGTCTATACCAATCAAACATTACTCGATGCAATCACAGGAGGAAATCCGGGCAATGCGTATCTCACACGCAGCGAAAATGTAGGGAGAGCTTATATCACAGGTGCGGAGCTAGAAGGGCGACATCACTTTTTAGATTCTAAGGTGGAATTGAACTACAATCTTGCCTATAACTATGGACACGACATTACCAACAACAAACCAATAGCCTATATTGCACCAATTTATGGTAATGCAATGTTGAAATTTAACTTTGATAAAGTTTATATTAGCGTTATGGAGCGGTTTTATGGTGCAAAAACTCGCATAGACCCACAAGATTCTAATCCAGAGGGTAAAACTGCTGCGTATGCAATGACAGATATGTATGCTGGGGTAAAACTTGGGGAGTTTAAAAGCACATTGAAAGATATGGAGCTTATTTTTGGAATCTCTAATGTCTTTAATACCATAGGGCGCAACCCCGTAACAGGAATGAATGCAAATTACGCGCTTTCTGTTACTAATCCGCTTGTAGAGCCCGGTCGTAACTTCACACTTAAATATGTGTGGAAATACTAATGTGTGTTGTCGCAATTTAGAATCTAGGAGTGCAAATGCCCTACTCTACTCTAAAAATATCTCTCATTTACATTTTAAGCATTGCTGTTGTGCTTCTTATTGCACTATTTGCGCTTAGCATTGGGCGGTATGAAGTTCATATTAGCGATATACTCTCACTAATCGCTGGAAATCGCCTTGATAACGAAGTGGATACATTTGTCCTGCTAGATTTTCGCGCTCCGCGCGTCTTGCTTGCCATCGTTATGGGAGCGGGGCTAAGTATGGCAGGCTGTGCGTTTCAAAGCCTTTTTAGCAATCCTTTAGCAACCCCTGATATTTTGGGCGTTACAAGCGCGTCTAGCTTTGGAGCGGTGCTCGCTCTTATGTTTGGGTGCAGTATGCTTGGCGTGTTTGCGTTTGGATTTATGTTTGGAATCATCTCTTTGGTGCTTGTCGTGGCGGTTAGCTACTCGCGCTTTGTCCCGCTTAGCACCATTAGTATGGTTTTGAGCGGGATTATCATCTCCGCGCTGTTTTCTAGCCTTGTAAGCCTTGTGAAATACCTTGCCGACCCGCAAGATACGCTCCCTAGCATTACTTATTGACTTCTTGGCTCTCTATCAAGAGTGTGGAGTGGCGAGCTTGCATTAGGCGTAGTTGCGGTGTGTCTTGGTTGCGTAGCGTTGTTTTTAGCACGCTGGAAGCTAAATATCCTCTCTCTAAGCGAGGAGGAGGCAAAATCTCTAGGGGTAAATCTAAACGCCTTGAGGGCGGTGGTAATCCTCTCTTGCACGCTTATTGTAAGCGTGAGCGTGAGTTTGTGCGGGATTATCGGCTGGGTGGGATTGCTTGTGCCTCACATTGCGCGATTGCTCGTGGGAAGCGAGAGCTCACGGCTTTTGCCACTTAGTGGCATACTTGGCGCGGGCTTTGTCATCATCATCGATACGCTCTCACGCTCGCTTAGCGCAAATGAGATTCCCATCTCTATCCTTACAGCACTCATTGGTGCGCCATTTTTTATCTACATTTTGCATAAAAACAAAGGAGGCATAAAGCTATGAATAAGATTATGGAGTCAAAATCCTTGCCAAAATCTAGGCAGGACACTTCGCGAGAATCTAAGCACGATCTTGCGCAAGATTTTGGAAATGATTTGTCGCAAGAAGTTTTACAAAATGCTGGGCGAGATTCTAAAACGTCCCTGCTAGAAGTCAAAGATTTGTGTTTTTGGCGTTTTGTGGGGTTGCAAAAAATGCACATTTTAAAAAACATTAGTTTTTCGCTTCAAAAAGGCGAGATTTTAAGCATTTTAGGGCGCAATGGCGCGGGAAAAACGACATTGCTAAAATGCCTTTTGGGATTTTTGAAAAGCAGTGGGGAAATTTTATTGCAAGGGCGACATATCACCGAGCTTAGAGGTGCTATGTGGGATAAAGTGTCCTATGTCGCGCAGATTAAAGGTGCAACTCTGCCTATAAGCGCGCTTGAAATGGTGGTGCTAGGGCTAAATAATGCTATTAAATTTCAGCCAAAAGAGGAGCATTTTATGCGTGCTAGAGAGGTATTACACGAGCTAGGAATCGCGCATTTAGCCGATAAAAACTGCGCTTCGCTAAGCGGTGGCGAACTCCAAATGGTGCTTTTTGCCCGCGCATTAGTCAAACGGCCAGAGGTTTTAATCCTTGATGAGCCAGAATCAAACTTAGATTTTGCCAATCAAAAGATGATTTTAGACACGCTCAAATCTTTAAGCAAGCAGGGCGTATCTATCGTGCTAAATACGCATTTCCCAGCCCACGCGCTATTTTTATCGCACAAGGTTTTGTTGCTCTCAAAACTTCGCAACGAGGGCGAAATAGATTCTAACGCGCTCTTTGGCACAAGCGTGGAATTATTAAACCAAACGCATTTAAGTAAGCTTTATAGCGTGCCTTTGGAGTTGCATTCTAAGGTTAGCCCTTTTAGCCACGATGAGTTTATCGTGCGGATTTAAGAGATTTTTGGGAAGTTTGGGAATCTCTGCGCGAAAATTTTACATAAATTTTACTTGGTAAATGGATTTTATAAAAAAAAACACTATAATACGCGCGTATCCTATGGATAACCCACTAAGACATAGGATACCCCTGAGTCGCCACAACTTGTTATACCGACCAATGAAAGATTTTTCTTTTTCGTAACCTCCTTTCGTAAAAAAAAGAAACTAATGCAACCAAGCAATAAATATCCAAAGTATTTGGCATAACAAGGGCAACTCGGGGAAATTGCCATTTGCTTAGACTGGATTTAAAAGTCTCTAACAAAAAATTTCTGCAATTTTTATATTTTTGCTTACAAATGACAAAAATTATTGTATAACTCCAATCGTTATTTAATTTTTAATAACGAATATTAAAACTTTAAGGAGCTATAATGCAAACTACCAAAAATACAACCATAAAAATAAGCCTAATATCAAGCATATTACTAGGAAATATGCTTCTAGCAAATGATAATGGGGGGGGGCAGAAAACAATAATAGCAACTCTCAAAGCACTAATGTAGAAGAATCTATCCAACTTGAAAAATCAAGTGTAACTGCACAAGTCTCACAAAGTGAGCTCCCAATCGAATTACAACCAAAGCAAATCAGCATTATTGATTCTAACGCTATGCTAGAGAAAACCTCACTTGGTGGAGTGCAAGATGTGTTAGAATCTGTCCCCGGGATAAACTTCGCAAGACAAGGCGCAATCAACGGGCAAATTAACATTCGCGGACAAAACTCACGCGATTGGCGTAGCACAGTGATGATTGATGGTGTGCCATTTGCTGGGCGCAACACAGCGGAATTTAATATGTTTGACCCATATAGCTTTGATTCTATTGAAGTGTTGCGTGGCTCAGGTAGCTTTTTGTGGGGTAGCTCAAGTATCAATGGCATAGTGAATTTCCGCACGCGCAGAAGTAACTACAACCTTCAAGGCGAGTCTTTTAAGGCGACAGCAAGGGTGCGCTCACTTGAATATCAAAGCGTAAATGACGGCGTAGCAGGACGCGCAGAAGTGCTAGGCGGTGGCGGTGGCTGGGATTTACTCATCGGAGCAAATGGCAGAATGGGTGGAGATTACACAAGCCCTGTGCAAAGCGATGGTAAATATTTAAAGGTAGCAAACTCTGGCTATCAAGGCTATGGAGTAGATTTCAACGCAGGCTATACAACCAAATCAAGTGTGCGCTACTATTTGCAAGGACGCTATACTAATGTATCAGCAGAGCGAGCAGGAGGGACAGCAGCAGCACCGGGCTCAAGCTATCAAATCTCTGCTACAAATACAAATAAAATCCGCTTAGAAGATTCTCCAAGCATTGAGTATTATTTGCGTGCTGGTGCTGAGGCTAAGGATTTGGGTTTTGCAGATTCTATGGAAGCCTATCTCTATTATCGCCACCTAGATTCTCAAATCCTCTATGCCAACCAAAACCGCAAACGCGAAACTTTTGATAATAACTTTATAGGTGGGCGTCTGCTCTTTGATAGTCATATTGGCAAGCACACTTTAAGCTATGGAGCAGATTTTATGAGTGAGATTTCTTTAACGCCGGGCAATGAAATCAATACTGCTACAAATGTCATTACAACAAGAAACCGCGCCTATACAAATACGAATTTTGCGGTGTTTGTCAAAGATGATTATAAAGTCTTTGAGCCGTGGATTCTCTCAGGGGCTATTCGCGGAGATTACCTCTACACTTGGATTTCTAAGAGACACAGCGACCAAGAGGGAAATTGGGCTAATCGCTTCAATCAAGCCGAGATTTCTGCCCTCATCGATGAAAACAACAAAATCCATACAGGCGCACTCACAGGCTCTCTAGGCTCTGTCGTGTTTTTAGGCTCATATTTTAGCAATGTTTTTAATATAAGCCACAACTTCCGCGCACCACAAATTAGCGAGCGCATAGGCAATACTTATAGTGGAGGAGGCTCTAGCACAGCAGCACAAAGTATCTTAGCAAACCCAAATATCAAACCTGAATACAGCCAAACTGCAGAATTTGGCTTTCGATTCCACAGCGAAAATCACTTTGTCTCGCTCATTGGGTTTTTTACCAATTATCACAATATGCGCGCACGAAACCCATATACCACACAGGCTGGCGATGCGACATTTCGCTATGAAAATGTCGGCAAGGCATATATCACGGGTGCAGAACTCGAAGGCAATCATAGCTTTGGAGAGAGTGGCTTAGTCGAGCTAAACTATGCCTTTGCCTACCTACACGGACACAATGTAACGGATAATAAACCCATTAAGCATATTGCACCATTTAGCGGGAATCTATCCTTGCGACTAAATTTTAACAAAGCCTATTTAAGCGTGCGAGAGCGATATTATGCGCCTAAAAAACGCATAGATAGCGCAAATGAAATCGCTACAAAAGGGTATGCAATGACTGACATTCATTTAGGGATAAAGCTGGGTGCTTTTAATCATTATCTAAAAGATATGGAAATCATTGTGGGCGTCTCAAATCTCTTTAATGAAATTGGTATCAATCCAGCATCTGAATGGACTAGAACTACACTCCCACTCGCAGACCCCATAAATCTCACAAATCCACTTATTGAGCCCGGACGCAACTTCGTAGCTAAATATGTGTGGAAATACTAATACAACTTTGGATAGAATACAATCTTTGTGATTCTATCCACTCTTTACTTAAAACCCTTGCTTTTATTGCCAAAATCTCTATAATTGCTGTCTTAAAATTTTCTAACTAAGGAGCAAGTTTAATGCCGACCTTTAGATATGACCTTATAGGGCATTTTTTAGCCATTTTTACCATTATCGTGTGGGGGAGCACTTTTAGCTCGACAAAGGCGTTATTAGGCGATTTTGCACCTGCAGAGATTCTCTTTATCCGCTTCTTTTTGGCATATATATTCCTCGCGCTTTTATGTCGCACAGCTATCGCCTTTCGTGGCGTGAAAAATGAGCTATTATTCGCAGGAGCTGGACTTAGTGGCTCTTGTTTGTATTTTTTGCTAGAAAATATCGCGCTTAACTACACAAGCGCGTCAAACGCCTCGCTTTTAGTCGCGTTTAACCCCATTACCACCGCACTTCTTGCGCGAGTGATTTTTGGCAAAAGGCTTGGGCGATTCTATTTTCTTGGCTTTGGGCTATGCTTTGTTGGGATTATTCTTGTGGTGCTAAATGGTAGTTTTAGCGTGGAAATATCCCCGCTTGGCGATATGCTCTGCATTTTAGCGGGGCTTGTTTGGTCGGTTTATACGATTATTTTGGAGCGACTTTTTAGCGTGTATCGCGGGGAAAATGCTATCGCAATGACGCGCAAAATCTTTTTTTATGGGCTTATTTTTACGCTTCCTTTCGCGCTGTGGCAGAGCGTGGAGCTAAGCGGAGGGGATTTTAGCAAGATTATAGAATCTTCGCGCTTTCGTAATCCCACCAACGCGCTAAACTTGCTCTTTTTAGGGCTTGTGGCAAGCGCGCTATGCTATCTAAGCTGGAACGCCTGCCTAAAGCGACTTGGCACATTGCAAGCGAGCGCGTATATCTATGCGATTCCTGTGGTGGGCGTGTTTATCGCCACACTCACTTTGGGCGAGTCTCTCACGCCCTATCTTATCATCGGCGGGATTCTCACTTTGCTCGGGCTTTTTGTCAGTCAAAAATAAGCAAACTTAGAGAATCTAAAAGGCTAAAAGCTCAGTCTGCCCTCGAGGAATGCACTGCGCCCAGCACCGATTAAGAATCCATAGCCAGCGACACTATCACTCGCATCTCCGTTGTAATAGCTATAATAAAATGTATCAAAGACATTACGCACGCCCGCGCTTAAAGAGAAATCTCCAAGTTTGACATTGAGCCCAATGTCTGTGAGGCTATATGCGGGGATTGTTTTTTGTCCATTGCTTGTCCTTGTTTGAGCTTGCCCCTGCCCTGTGGTAGTAAAAGTCTCAATATCTTTGCTTTGTCCATAAAAGCTATTTTGAATCCAAATTCCAAAGTTTCTACTTACATTGTAATTAAGCCCAATGGTCGCCTTATAATTACTCACATAGGGAATAAGCAAGTTTTTTACACTCGCGCCATTGTTGCGTAAGATTCTCGCATCGATATAAGTAACACTCTCGCTTAGACTTAGATTCCCATCAAGCAAATATTGCTCGGAGAAAAGCTCCACGCCTACGCGACTTGTCCTATCATAATTACCATAGACTACGCCACTTGCGGAGTGTGCGTTCCCAATGGTGTAAAATTCATTTTGCGTAAGTGTATAAAACACACTCGCACTGAATGCTACGCTACTGCCCCAAAAGTCCTTTAACCCTAATTCAAAAGTATGATAATCCTCTTGTTTTAAGTTCGTTGTGATATAATTGCTACCACTGCGTGTAAGCATAGAGTTGGGGCTAGGCGAGAAGAACCCTTTTTCGTATTTTACAAATATATTGCCATTATCGCTGTATCGAATGTTTGGTGTGATTTCTAGTGCATAATTATGCAGAGAATCTTTAAGATAGCCATTTGCGTTAATGCGTATCGGCACTGGTGCGCCACCTGTCATAGTAATCGTTTGTTGATTTATTACATCTATATCATAGTAAGCATATTCATATCGCGCACCACCTGTAAGTGAGAATCGCTTGCCAAAATCGTATTTTTCTAACGCAAAAAGCGCGGTATTCCATTTATTACCATTAAAGGCAATGTGCATTGGGTGATTATACGCGGTAACTGCGCCTGTCCCACCACTTGCGTTAATGAGTTGCTCCATTGTGCGATTGCTGATTTGATAGACAGATTCTAATCCCAACATAAAGCGTCCATTGGTGTGATTTAAATCATATTTGGCATTCACACCAGCCTTTTGGTCGTCAAAAAGTGAGCCACTTTGGTCAGCAGAAGTCGTAGCAAAGGCAAAAGTCCCATAACGATAATTGGTTAAATTAGTTATAGAATCTTCATATTTGATTTTATTTAAGTGATAAAATGCGCGCACATCAAACTTGCTATTTTCACTTAGAGCCATATTCCACGCTAGGCTTACATCAAGACGGCGTTGGGAGTTTCTCATTGAGCCCGTGCCCGCTGTGCCTCTATCAGACTTGCTTGGATTGGCTATGTCATTAAAGGAATTATTTGGCGTGGTGCGGATAATCCCTGCAAAGTAATCTATATCAAAACTCACACTTGAATCAGGGCTAAAGTCCTTTGTGAGCGAAAATGAGCCTTGCGCACCATTAGTCCTATCACCTAGTCTAGGTCCGCCTCTATCGATATAAGCTGCGCTTGTAGTGATATAAGTGCCATCGCCAATCTTCCCGCCAACGCGCACATCGGCGTTATAATTATTCCCCACGCTAGCAATGGTATTAGAATAGCTAAGTCCCGCACTAAAATATGGAGTCTCATATCTTTTTTTGTGTAAGGATATTAACAACCCCCCCCCCTCGTGCCGTTACCATACATTACCGCGCCACCACCGGGCAAAACCTCAATAGATTCTATGCTGTTTGGTGAGAGAGTATTAAGTGGCGTAACTCCGTGGCTAGAATCAAGCATATTAGAATAATTCCCATTGATGAGCACTTGCACGCTTGTATTTGCGCGATTACCCTGCCCTCGTAAATCTAAGTTGCTCCCCAAGCCAACATTTGCTAACCCCACAAAAGGCGTGTAGCGAAATATTTCTTCGCTACTGCGATAGCCTTTTTCTGCGATTTGCTCTTTATCAATCTTATACACACTGCGATTGAGCTCATCGAGCTCTGAGCGCATAACTTGCGCTGTAACCGTGGATTTACCAAGTTTGGCTTCTTGCATAGCCTCTTGTTGCGTGCTTGTATCATCAGCCCATAAACTCGCGCTTAAAGCCAATGCTAGTGAGACAGATATATGTTTTTTCATACTTTAATCCTTTAATAATGAGATGACAAAATGCTTTAAAGCACTTTGTTTTGAGTTGGCAATTATAGCAAAAAAATAATGATTTTTATTTATTAACAATAAAAGTTTCTATAAAAACCCTAATAGTATGAGAATCTACTAAAATATTTTTATTATAAATTATAAAATGAGAATTAAAAGATTTTTATCTCACAATTACTCACATAGTGATAAAGCAACTTTGCTTGTCGTCTTTAGGGATTAAAAATTGCTTAAAGTCAGCTAAAATGCAAATCCATAACTTAAGGAATCCTAACAATGAGACATTTGATGATTGTAATGCTTGCATTTACCCTAGCACAAGGCGCAAATGACAGATATAATACAATGCTTTTTAGCGATAGTTACACAGAAGTGCGCAAGGGCATATCACTTGGAGCAGATATTGAAGCGAGATTACGCGATAGCACTCCGCTCTATGACGCAGCACGAAAAGGGAATCTAAAAATCGTAAATCTCTTAATCCAGCGTGGAGCAGATGTCAATGCGGTATGCCACGGCGAGACGGCGTTGCTTAAAGTCGTGGCATTAGGCGATGTCAAGGTGGCAAAAGAACTCATCAAAAAAGGCGCGGAAGTCAATGTCGCCGATGAGCACTTGGGCAATACACCACTACACTACGCCACAAAAAATAATCATAAAGAAATGATAGCATTGCTACTTTCACGCGGGGCAGATATGTATGCGCCAAATTTCAGAGGCGAGACGCCAGCGGGCAAGATTTTAAAAGACAAATCCGTCCCAGCCCTTAGCATAGAAAACGAACATCTTGTGCTCAAGGCAAATTCGTTTAATCTCTCTAAAGGCACGGTGGCTCTTAGCATAGAGAACAAAACACAGGAGTTTTTAGACATTTCTCACCTTGCGCTGTATATGGATGGGAATCTCATAACCGATGGAAACGCAAATAAAAAGCTCCCCCCGCATTCTTCGGCAGGTGTAGGCTCGCTAGCTATCCCAGCAGATGTGTATGAAAAAGCCAAAATACGCAAATCAGGCAATACAACGGTGAAATATGGATTTGCCGTAGAATATGACATAGGCGGTGTGCGAAAAAATCTCTACAAAAGCACTGAAACACAATTCAAACTTTGGTAAAATATCTATTTCAAATGAGGCAAGGAGTAAGCATTGAAAGTTAGTGTGATTTTTGGTGGGATAAGTTTTGAGCACGAGATTAGCATTGTGAGTGCGATTGCGCTTAAAAAGGTTTTAGGCAACGACATAGCACATTTTATTTTTTTAGATTCTACGCATCGTTTTTGGCTTATCCCAAGCAAAAATATGAAATCCTCATTTTTTGCCAAAGGAGAGTATAAAACTCAATGCAAGGAAATTTTCCCTACATTTGCAGGATTTTATTACACCAATACAATTTTTAAAACACGCAAAAATATCCCTATCCAAACCGCTTATAGCCTCATACACGGCGCAGATGGCGAAGATGGAATCCTAAGCGCGTTGTTTGAGTTTTATAAGATTCCCTATATTGCGCCACGAGTGGAAGCGTGCGCACTCAGTTTTAACAAAACTTTGACAAAGCTCTTTTGTGCTGAACGCAAAATCAAAGCCCTGCCCTATCAAGTCCTATACACCCACGACTTTGAATTTGACAAAAAACTTAGCGATTTTACTCCAAATTTTCCCTATCCTGTAATTGTGAAACCAGCGAGACTTGGAAGCTCTATCGGTGTGAGTGTGGTCGCGGAGCAAAAAGAACTTGCTTATGCCATTGAGAGTGCGTTTGAATATGATGAGTGCGTTGTCATTGAGCCTTTTATCCACAATATTAAAGAATACAATCTCGCGGGGTGCAAGGTAAAAAATGACAATGGCGAAGATGAGTGGATTTTTTCCATTATTGAAGAGCCACAAAAAGGCGAGTTTTTAGACTTTGAGAAAAAATATTTAGATTTCTCACGCACACAGCAGATTCTCCAAGCGGACATAAGCGAGAATCTTCGCACAAAGATTGAAAAAAACTTTACGCAAATTTATGAAAATGCCTTTGAGGGAGCGATTATCCGTTGCGATTTTTTTGTGATTGATGATGAAGTCTATCTCAACGAGATTAACCCTATTCCGGGTTCTGGGGCAAATTATTTGTTTAAAGACTTTAAAAATGTCCTCAACTCTCTTAGCGCAAATCTTCCGCATAAAAAACGCATAAAAATTTCCTATGCTTACATAGAAAAAATCCAGCGTGCCAAAGGCAAATAAACTCCTCTAACTGAAATTTTACTAAACGCTAAAATCCGCGCATTATAATGCGATATACAAAAATAATTTTGGCGTTTAAAAACTAAAAAGAGAGTGTGTATGGCGATAAAAAACATTACATATATGCAGCAAACATTTCCATTAAGCTATGAATTACACAATCTCCAAGTAAAAAATCCGCACGGTATGCTGGTATTTTTACACGGCTGGGGAAGCAATAAAGAGCTAATGAAGCAAGCCTTTGACAAAAGTTTCGCAGAATTTGTGCATTGCTATGTGGATTTACCCGGCTTTGGTGGAAGTCCTTGCGATAAAGCACTTTATACAAGCGATTACGCCAATATTATGGAATCATTCTTACGCCAATTACAACAAAGCGTGAGTGATATTGATTTAAGCGCGTATATCCTCGTAGGACATAGCTTTGGTGGAAAGGTCGCGCTTTTACTTACTAATGCACTTAAACTTCGCACTCTTATCTTGCTCTCTAGTGCTGGAATCTTAACGCCCAAATCCCTCAAAACGCGCGTAAAAATCACTCTTGCCAAAGTCGCTAAAACTCTAGGACTAAATGCCAAAGCCCTCCGTTCAAAGGACGCTGATAACCTTAATGAGGCGATGTATCAAACATTTAAAAATGTCGTAAATGAAGATTTTAGTGAGCATTTCAAAGCCTGCAATGCGCAAAGTTATGTCTTTTGGGGGACACAAGATGACGCTACACCGCTAAGCAGTGGAGAAAAAATCGCCAACTTATTGCCAAATGCCTACTTTTTCGCACTTGAGGGCGGGCATTATTTTTTCTTAAATCAAGCGAGCGTTATACAATCTTACTTTACACATAAAAATACTCCTAAAGAGGCTTTAGATTCTAAAATTTCGCTACAATCTTATGAAGTGCAATCAAATCAATCGCACGATTTCGATTCTCTTACTTGTTGGCATATCCTTGTGTATGGCAAGGTGCAAGGAGTTGGTTATCGTAAATTTGCCAAAGCTAAAGCCGATGAGCTAGGCATAAAGGGAAGCACACAAAATCTCCAAGATGGAAGTGTGGAAATCTATGCCCAAGCCAAAGAGCAAACGCTACAAAGTTATTGTGAGATGCTTCAAAAAGGACCATTGCGAGCAAATGTCTCACATATACAATCAAATCGTGAAGAGAGAAAAACTTTCAGTGAATTTAGTATATTGCGAGGATAATAAATGAGTGATGAATACATTTTAGGCGTTGCCACGCGTTTTATTCTAAACCTTGAAATAGCATTTTATTTTATCACGCTGTTGCAATGGTATAATTACAGCCTCTTTCGTGTCTTTTTCCGTCATCATAAGCCACTTTGGCATATTTGGTTTTTTCTCTTGCCTGTTGGCGTGTTTATAACGCTTGATGTTTTTGGATTTGAGAAATATTGTATTGTTGTTGTGGGTGTGCTTTTTGTGGCGTTGTGTTCGTGGCGATTCTCACAAGATAAACCTTTAAAATTCACCAAAAGGGTGATAAGATTCTTTATTTTGTGCTTTTTATTTTTAGCTTTAGATGAGGCGTTGAGTTTTAGCTTTGAGACAAACACACCTATTTCTCATATCCTCCCACTTATCTTTGGACATATTGTGTCAAAGACTTATGAATTTGCTCTTTTGAAGCAGTATAAAAAAATGGCAAAAGAAAAGTTGGAGCGATTTAGTCGGTTAAAGGTTATAGCGATTACAGCAAGCTATGGAAAGACAAGCATTAAAAACTATCTTAGGCAGATTCTTGGCACGCAATACGCCGTATATGCTACTCCACGCAGTGTCAATACGCTTGCTGGCATTATTGCAGATATTAACGAGAATCTTACCTACACCACAGATATTTACATAGCCGAAGCTGGCGCGCGTCAAAAGGGTGATATTGATGAAATCGCGCAATTTTTAAATCCGCAATACACCATTATTGGCGAGATTGGCGAGCAACATTTAGAATACTTTAAAAATCTCGCAAACATTGTAGAGACGAAATTTGAGCTCTTGCATTCTAATAGATTAAAAAAAGCATACATTTATGAAAAAAACCTCTTGCCTCACGATTTTGAAACTATCAAACCACGCAATACAGAGTTCTACCCCGCAGCGTGTCGCAATGTCAATGCCACGCTCGATGGCACGACATTTGAGCTCAAAATCAAAGACAAATGGGTGGAGTTTGAGACGCAGATTCTAGGCACATTTAACGCACACAATATCGCTGTGGCAGTGAGTATCGCCACCGAACTTGGAATGAAAGCCGAAGAGATTGTGCGTGCGGTCAAAAGACTTGAGCCAACAGAGCACCGCTTGCAAAAAATAGAAGTAAATCAAAAACTTATCATTGATGATAGCTTCAATGGGAATCTCAACGGAATGCTCGAGGCTGTGCGCCTCTCCTCGCTTTATAATGGAAGACGCGTAATCATCACGCCCGGTATCGTAGAGAGCACTAAAGAGGCAAATATCCAACTCGCCAAAAAAATTGATGAAGTCTTTGACATTGCCATTATCACGGGCTCTCTCAATACAAAAGTGCTCTCTAGCCATATTAAAAGCGCGCAAAAAATCATTTTGCCAAGTAAAGAATTACTTGAAACAATGCTAAAAGCCTGCACGCTTCCAAATGATTTGGTGCTCTTTAGCAATGATGCGCCAAGCTTTATTTAAGAATCTTTAATGCAAGCACTCTACTGCCCTTGGCGCGAGGCATACTTCGGGGATAAGGGTGATGAATGTGTGTTTTGTGCGATTTCAAAAACTCCAAATGATGATGAGAAACACCGCGTATTTTACCGCGATGAAATGTGCTTCGCAGTGATGAATCTCTTTCCCTATACGCCCGGACATTTTATGATTATCCCGCACGCACATTGTAGCTCCCCTGAGAATCTAGACGCACAAATATGGCAGCATATCCACTCTCTTTCTCAAAAGGCCTTTGAGATTCTCTATGAATATGGCGCAAGCGGGATAAATATGGGTATGAATATCCATCGTGCGGGTGGAGCGGGAATCCCAGAGCACTTGCATTTGCACTTCGTGCCTCGATTTATAGGCGATACGAATTTTATCACCACCATTGGCGAGACACGCACTTATGGCGTGGATTTTGATAGTGTGTATAAGAAAATTAAAGCGATTGCCCAAAAGATTCTCTAATTTTTCTAAAGCTTTATAGGAAACCTATAGAGCTCTTATTGATTTTATAGAAAGTTTAAAAACTCTTGGAATAAAGATTATAAAAGCGTCTTAGAGATAATATGGATATAAAAGGATTGTCAAGGCGATAGGACTTAAAGCCCTATCTGTCCTTAAGTTTTAGACTCTTAATGAGTTTGACATACGACTCGTATTTTGTGCGTTTCAAATATGATAACAAAGACTTTCGCAAACCTACAAGTTTAAGCAAGCCTAAACGCGATGAGTGGTCTTTGGGATTTGCTTTTAAGTGTTGGGTTAAGTCTGCTATGCGCTGGGTTAAAAGCGCGACTTGCACCTCCGATGAGCCTGTATCGTTTTTATCTCGCCCAAACTTTGCGATAATCTCTTTTTTCTTCGCCATATCTAAAGCCATAATGACCTCCTAAATGGTATAAAATAAGCCGTGATTGTAGCATAAAATTTCTCAATTTGCTCTCTCTACAATATATTTTTTGTTTGGTTTTGTTGTAATTATTTCAAAGTCCCACATTGCGCATTGTCATTAGTAGCATTCTTAAAATATCTAGTATAATAATAAAATTATCTCTTATTATTTAAGTTGGTTTTAAGGTTGTTAATATTATAATCTGCCGTTCTTTCTTTTAATCAAATCATTTGTTGAGGATTGCACAATGAATGCCAAAAGCCTTATTTTGTGTTTAATAATAGTTAATCTTGCTTTAGCTAATGATAATCTATTAGGGGGGGGGGGCAATTATACATTACGCAATGCAATAATTTTAGCCCAAAATGAGCAAGACACACAAACACAAGAATCAAAACCCACAGACAAACAAGAAGTAACCAAAAAAGTCCAGCTTGGCAAAGTAACAGCTTATGGCGAAAAAGAATTTGAAACCTATCAAAGTGGCACGCAAGTAGGACGCAATTTCTTGGATTCTAACCCAAGCGGAAATGGCGATATTACGAGCATTTTGCGCGTGTTACCCAATGTGCAGTTTGACAACTCTCAGCTAAAAAGCACCACGCCGGGAGAAATCGACCCTGCCAACATATCCATAAGTGGTAGCCTCTTTCATCAAAACAACTTCCAAATTGATGGCTTTAATATGAATAACGACTTAGACCCGCACGGAAGCACGACAAACAACCAATCAAATATCCGCTCCACAGGCTCTCAAGGGTTAAATATCGACACAAGCCTACTCGAATCTATCACAGTTTTAGATTCTAATGTCAGCGCGGCGTATGGCAAATTCACAGGCGGTGTAGTGGAGGCAAATGTCCGCAAAGCACGCAAAGATGATGGCGGGATTAAAGGCTGGCACGGCAATATCAGCTATCAATTCACGCAGGGCAATGCCGACCCAAAAAAATTCTCGCTTACCAAATACCATTATGATAACCGCGCAGAGAGCAGTCTCTTTTTGAGCGCAGATGAACGCTACCAACCAGAATTTTTCAAATACTCGGTAAAATCTAGCCTAGAGGGCTACATTACCAAAGATTTAGGATTAGTGGCGAGCTTCACCACCACACAGAGCATTATCCCGCTAAACCCATATCGTAATCTCGCCTCTTATAAATATGGCAACGATTTAGACAAAAAGCGCGAGCAAAAGCGAGAATCTTATAACTACTACTTAAAAGCACATTATAATCCCACTGAAAATCTCACCCTAGAAGCAAATCTAGGCTACGCCCCACAACACAATACCTACTACAATGACGCAGCGATGAATAGCTACTACGAAATGCAAACTGGGGGAATCCAAGCAGGTGCAAAGGCATTATGGCAGACGCCTGTGGGATTATGGACACAATCGCTTGGTTTATCGTTTGTAGAAAATTCTCGGCGAAGCGATGCAAATTATTTCTACCAATGGTATCGCAGTGTGGAGAAAAATGGTGGAGGGACAAACTTGCTTGTCTTTGAGGGAGGCTATGGGGATTTAGACCAAAGTCAAATTACCACAACTTATAAAAGCGATTTTAGCTTTGAGTCATTAGAAATCAACCGCCTCACTAGCACCGTGCGCGTAGGCTTTGAGCTCTCTCATCTCTACATTGGGAGAAATCGCCCAACTGATGCGTATTGGATGCAGGGAAATCCCACACAAATGAATGAAAATCAATCCTGTGGGACAGATTCTTTAGGTTATGATGGGCTATGCTCGAGCTCGCCATTGCTTAGAGGTGGCACTAATGGCACACCTATCACAAGCGGTAGCGGTGCTGGCGGGCAATTTGCTCATACAATACGAATCGCTAAGGCAAGTGATTTTGTCTTTAATGGTGTGAATTATGGAATCTATGCAGAAAATGACATAAATATGGATTTTGGCTTTTTAGGAAATGTGAATATCCGCCCCGGAGTGCGCCTTGATGGCGATAGTTATATGGGCAAACACACGCTTGCACCTAGACTCGCGCTTAATTATGTAACCCCCGCGCCAAGAGAGTGGCAAAGTCAGCTCACCCTTGGAGCGAATCGCTACTATGGGCGCAATTTGTTAAGCTATTGGCTCTATGCACAGCAGAGCAAAAGTTGGGAAGTGTGGCGCAGGTCAATGTGTAATAGCCAAGCTCAAGCAGATTGTATCGCGGTAAATACCCCAACCGCGTGGGTAAAGCAAAATGACTACAATCTATCTAGCTTTTTTCACTTTGATAAACTCCGCGTGCCTTATGATGATGAGCTAATGGCTGGTATCACGCAAAAACTTGGGATTTTTGAGTTTAGCGCGAAATACATTATGCGCTTTGGTAGAGATGAAGTGATGAGGCAAGACACAGGGAATGTGCAAACTCGTAGCGATTCATATTGGAATAATAATGGCAAATCACAAAGCCAGATTGTCGCGCTCGTGCTACAAAATATCGCGCCTATCCAAACCTTTGGAATCTCACATCACTACTTATTTGCTTATGATTTAACCCAAGTCAAACGCAGTTATAATATCTGGCAAAACACCCATAATGGCACAGATAGGGACGATGATGAATACGCAAATAACGAGCTCATTTACTATGACGGACAGCTGATTCGCTACCGCGATAGACCTGTGGAGAATTTCGCCCGCCCTTTCACGCTAAGGCTTACCACCACGCATAACTTTAAAATCTTACGCACAAAGTGGATACTTAATAATTTCTTTCGCTATCGCGAGGGATTTGAGCGAATGATAAATTCTGCACAAAGTATAACCATTGATGGAAAAGCCTATTTGCGCTTTGATAAAATGCACTTCCCTGCGGCATTTACTTGGGATATGCGAGTGGGCACAGAACTCAATGTGCGAGGCTCACACACGCTCTATGTCAATGTAGATATTTATAATGTCCTAAACGCACGCAATATGACAACGCTCCAAGCCACAGGGGCAGCTACGACAAATGGCTCGATAATCCCCGGTATTGCTTCAGCTGGAGCGTATGCGGTGTATGAGCTAGGCAGGCAGTTTTGGGTGCAAGTGGGCTATAAATTCTAAATCGAGATTCTACACAAAGGAAAAGCAATGAAAAAGATAATCGCGGTAGTGGTGCTTGTGTCATATTGTCATACCCAACCTTTACAAAAAGGCGAAACATCTCAAACGCAAGACAAAGAGATACTTCGCTACGCTCAGTATGACAATCAAAATCCACAAAACAATAAAGATTTAAAAGACGATAGCAATCCCTATGAGAGCCAAAATCTACAAGGCGAACAAAGCGGAGATTCTCTCACAAACAAACAAGGTGAAGTTTTACATACAAATAACCCAATTCAAGCGCGAGACGCAATTACGCCTTTGGAATCCAAAGATTTTAGCCAAGCAAGCGGGCTTATCATAGGGATAGAATCTTCGTTGAGTACATTTGGCTTTGCTCATCACCACGAAATAGAAACCACCACTATAAACAACACTTCCACCGCTCAAGGCGGGACAACCACCACCACGACAATCACTCCCATAGATTCCTTTGATATGCGCGGGATTGGTGGGGGCTATGGGCTTATTGTGGGTTATGAGGGATTTTGGAGGCAATTTGCTAGCAAAGGTGAGCTAGGAATGCGCATATATGGCGATTTACACGCTACGCATACGCATTTTTCAAACGCACAAAAATCGCTCAATCCCATAATGCTACGCTATGGGGTAAATGTCGATGCCCTGCTAGATTATATCATAGCGCAAAATTCGCTTCATCTTGGGGGATTTATCGGTGTGCGTATCGGTGGCAAAAGCTATGTCGGCAAAGATATAGATACGCTTGATACGCAAATGCGCCAACTTGGCGATGGATTCCCAAAGGCGAGTTTTGATTTAGCACTTAATCTTGGAGCGCGAGCCAAACTCGCCCAACATCACGGAATCGAGCTTATCTTTAGCGTGCCATTTTTTGTGAGCAACTTTAATGCAAACTCGCTCAAAGTCGCCAAGACAAACGCCCAAACGACTAACACCACCACAAGACTTAGCGGGGATTTTACGCAGTATTGGAGCGTGGGCGTGCGCTATATTTACACTTTTAGCGGGTTGTAAGTTTCAATATTTGGCATTGACATTCGTCATTTTGTTATAAGGGCTTAAGGCAAATTTGCTATAATGCGATTTTAGCCTTAAATTTAGGAGACATAATGAGTGCAAAATCCGCTAAAACCCCCTCTATGCAAAAAACACAAAAGCCACACAATCCACAACACTCGCAAATGCTACACCCCCAAATCATCGTGCTTGACTTTGGAAGCCAATACACGCAGTTAATCGCTAGGCGTTTGCGCGAAATGGGAATCTATACGGAAATAATGCCCTATTTTGAGAGCGCGGAGTCTATAAAGACGAAAAATCCGCGCGGACTAATCCTAAGTGGCGGTCCTGCAAGCGTGTATGAAAAGGACGCATATAAACCTGATAGCGAGATTTTCACGCTAGGGATTCCCATTTTGGGAATCTGCTATGGAATGCAGTTTATCGCGCATTTTTTCGGCGGACAAGTCGCAAAATCTAGTGCGCAAGAATTTGGCAAGGCAAATCTTACAATCATTGATTCACGCGGAATCTTTAGTGGCGTGAAGCAAGATTGTATCGTGTGGATGAGCCATAGTGATAAAGTCATTGCCCTGCCGAGTGGATTTAGCGCGATTGGCAAAAGTGAGAATAGCGAGATTTGCGCCATTGCAGATTTGAAGCGCGAAATTTATGCGATACAATTCCACCCCGAAGTGGTGCATAGCGAGTGCGGAGCGCAGATTCTCTCAAACTTTGCGCGTGAGATTTGCGGGGCAAGTAATGAATGGAATATGCACAATTTTGCCGAGATTGAAATCGCCAAAGTGCGCAAAATCGTGGGGTTTGGAAATGCGATAGATTGCCACGCAAAATCTAATGATTTTGCTCGCAATGACAATAAAAACTCCAACAACGCCGCTTGTCATACTGAGCGTAGCGAAGTATCTCAAAAGTCCAGCGATAGAGATATTTCGGCTTTTTCAAAGCCTCAATATGACAACGCCACAGCAACGCAAAATAGCGATATAACTTTTATAGCGATTAATGCCTCAAACAAAGATGTGGTTTGCGCTTTGCAAGTAAGCGAAAGGGATAAAAACTTTATCGAATCTAATGCAGATTCTATCAAAGATGCCACGCAGGATAAGGCTTGGCAAACAAATGCGATATATTATAGGGATACGCTCATTGGCTTTGTGATGTTTGGGGATATAGAATCTGAGCAACGATTGTGGATAGATAGGTTTATGATTGATATGCGCTTTAGCAATCAAGGGCTTGGCACACAAGCCTTAGCCACGCTACTAGAAAAACTATGGGAGGGTGGCAAACGAGAGGAAATCTACATTAGCGTGTATGAGGAAAATCTCAAAGCGATACGATTTTATGAAAGATTTGGCTTTGTGCGAAATGGCGAAAAAGACATAAATAACGAATCTGTGATGTGTCTAAATAAAAAGGTGTGGGAAGAGAGAAAAAGTGATTTTCTAAAGAAACTGCGCTTTGCTTGTTTTGCTCACAATGATAACGCTACTAATCAACAAAGGCAAAACCCTAAAAACAACACCGCTTGTCATACTGAGCGTAGCGAAGTATCTCAAAAGTCCAGCGATAGAGATATTTCGGCTTTTTCAAAGCCTCAATATGACAAAAAAACACAATCAAAGTTTAATAAGCAAGGGCGAAGCATTTGTGATGAGAAATCAGGGTTGCGAAGTTGCGAGCAACGAGATAAGGCTAAAACGCCTATCGAGGAAGCGAGCGACAAGCTCCGTGATTTATCGCACAAAGGCAAGTCCGCTAAAGTGCTGTGCGCGGTGAGTGGTGGCGTAGATTCTAGCGTGGTGGCGGCATTACTCCACAAAGCAATCGGGGAGAATCTAATCCCCGTCTTTGTCGATACGGGCTTACTCCGCGCGGGCGAGAGAGAGGCAGTGGAGCAAATGTTTAAGCAGAATCTACAAATCCCGCTTATCACCGCAGACGCAAGCGAGCTGTTTTTAAGTCGCTTACAAGGCATTACCGAGCCAGAGCAAAAGCGCAAAATCATCGGGGAAAGCTTTATCGAAGTCTTTGAGCGCGAGGCAAGAGCGCACAACGCAAATGGCGAGATTAAATTTTTGGCACAAGGCACGCTCTACCCCGATGTCATCGAATCTGTAAGTGTGAAAGGTCCCAGCAAGACAATCAAATCTCATCACAATGTCGGCGGACTGCCTGAGTGGATGAGATTTGAGCTCATCGAGCCATTGCGCGAACTCTTTAAAGATGAAGTGCGGAGTTTGGGGCGCGAACTCGGAATCCCAGAATCTATGCTAATGCGCCACCCATTTCCCGGACCCGGACTTGCGATTCGCATTATGGGCGAGGTTACGCGGGAGAGTTTGGCGATATTGCGCGAGGCGGATTCTATCTTTATCGAGGAATTGCATAAAAATGGGCTCTATGGTAGCGTGTGGCAGGCGTTTTGCGTGCTACTTAATGTGCGGAGTGTGGGCGTGATGGGTGATAATCGCACTTATGATAACACCATCGCACTTCGCGCCGTAGAGGCGATTGACGGAATGACAGCGAGATTTTCGCATTTGAGCTTTGAGTTTTTAGAAAAAGTCAGTAATAGAATCATAAACGAAGTAGAGGGGATAAATCGCGTAGTCTATGACATAAGCTCCAAGCCCCCAGCCACGATAGAGTGGGAGTGAGTAAACCCAATCGTTTCATAGCGATTGGGTGAGAATCCAAGTCCTTAAAGGAGTGTAAAACTCCCTTAAGCCTTATATATCAAAGCGGAATCGCACGATACCAATAGCACTGCCTCTATGCACATCTGCTCTTCGCAAATATGCGTTATAGTAGCCAATTTGTGGGACTATGCTAAAGTTCTTAGACACTTTGTAAGGTGTTTGGAGAGAGACTTTATAGCTTAGGATATGCTCGTCCGCTCCTGAGGCGGTATATCCTGTGCCTCCACCATTACCACCATAAGTAAGCTGGAATCCTGAGCCAAGTGTAATGGCGAGCTTTTGTGAAGCCGCATAGCTTAACTCAAAAAATCCACCACCGCGCTTCGCATTTAGCCCAGCATCGATAGTAGCGTAGTTAAACTCGCCCTGCCCCGCGCTTGTGCGCATTTCTCCATACAGATGTGCATTCACACCATAGCTAAGGAATACAGAGAGAGAGAGAGGACCAAATTGTGGCTTAATCCCCGCAAGCACATTCCACGCGTGCGCTCCACCTACACCTGTGGGAGTTGTTACATTTGTGGGAAGTGGCCCTACGCTGTGGTTGTAATACTTATAAGTCGCACCAACTTTGAAGTTTTTGATTATGCCTTTGTTGCGAAATTGATATGCCATTGAGATTCTAGGAATCTCGCTCTTTCTATAATGGTCAGTGATAAGGGCTACTTTATACCCTCCGTTACTGTATGCTACTTGCATATCGCGATTCCCCGTGATGACAGAGCCAAAACCTGTGCTCCCTGTATCGGTGGCCAAGAAGTCAGAGTTGAACCCTCCCTCAACGGTAGGGCTATCATCTCTCCCCACAGAAATTTTCCCAGCTGAGCCAAGGTCATACTGCCAGAAAAATTTACGAATCCCTGGTGCGTTTGTAGTAGCTCCAGTGAGTATATTTGGCTCTACTGCACCAAGCTCAAAACGGATAAAGAACTTATCAATCGTAGTATCAAAGCCCAAGCGAGAATTGAGCTGTAATCCTTGTAAATAATCCGCTCCTACCGTGCTCTCCTGCCCTGTCTTGCCAGCCGCCCCACTATAGCCATAAAGCACACCATACATTTTCACACTTGTCTGTGTCTCGCTATCGCTATACACCTCTACTGCTGCCATTGCTGGCATTGCCATTGCCGCGCTTAATGCGCAAGAAACCATAAGTTTCCTCATATTCAACTCCTTAGTAAAAATTCGCCTCCTTAAAGATAGCAAGGCTTAGGAGTCATTGTAACGAAATGTGAAAGAAAAGTGAAATTTTTATAAAGAGTTATGAGGGGGGGGGGGTAAAAATGTTACATTATAATTTCACAATGATTTCACAACAAAGATTCACGCAAAAGAAAAGAGATTAACTTTTTGTTAGCTTTCGCGGGATAGAATGCGCGTGATTGTCATAGCACAAATCGCACAAATCCACTCAAACTAAAGGAGCTGTCAATGAAAAAACTCGCTATCGTATGTTTATTAAGCCTATTAAGTTTGCCAGCTATGGCGAAAACTTATGCCACGCTTAATGGCAAGGCTATCACGGAAAAGGACTTTGAGATGTATAATGTCAAGCAATCTGACTTTGAAAAACTCCCAAAAGAGCAAAGAGAAGCATTCCTCAACACTATCATCAATGATAAACTCGTGCTAGAATCTGCCCGCACTGAGGGAATCGAGCGGAGCAAAGACTACACGCAGGCATTAGAGGGCTTCAAAATGCAAATGCTCTTCCAAATGTGGCAACAAAATCTTGCCAAAAAGGCAAAAATGCCAAACATCAGCGACTCTCAACTACGAGAAATCTACAACAACAACAAAGACCAATTTGTCGACCAAACAGGTAGAGCGCGTCATATCCTCGTAAATAACGAGCTTGAAGCAAAAAACATCATCGCCGAGCTTAACAAGGTGCGAGGCAAGGCTGAAGCGAAGTTCATCGACTTAGCAAACCAAAAAACGCTCGACCCAGCAGCAAAGCAACAAAAAAATGGTGGCGACTTGGGCGAGTTTCACCGCTCGGCTATGGACCCTATATTTTCCAAAGCAGCGTTTGACTTAAAGCCGGGCACTTATACTAAAGAGCCTGTGAGGACGCAATTTGGCTACCATATCATTTATTTAGAGAGCAAGAGCGAGGCTAAGACGATTCCCTACGAGCAGGCAAAGCAAATCATCTTGCAAAATGCGCAAATGCAAGCCGTAGGCAAAGTCATCAATGATAAAATTATGGAGCTCCGCTCTAAAGCACAAATCAAAATCAATTAACTTCTCATATCCTATAAACCACATAGATTCTCTAATCGCAGGGAATTTATGTGGATTTTACAATTCCTTTGTATCTTTTTGATTTATTTTGGTTATAATCGCCTCTTTGTTTCAAATAGCCTCAAATTTCAATTTCACGCCTTATATTTAAACGAATGGAGCTAAGCTATGTTTGCCACTTTTATCCAATCCCTTGCTACGCGCTATGCGAGCCACTCTATGCAAAGAGTGCTTAAGCGCAGTTTCAAAGTGCGCTTGCACGCGAGCGAGATTCTCCCAAATGGCAAGCCCACAATGCTTTATATCCACATTCCCTTTTGCCACACGCTTTGCCCCTATTGTAGTTTCCACAAATACATTTATGATGAGAACTTAGCGCGGGCGTATTTTGAGGCATTGAGAGAAGAGCTAAAACTCATTAAGGCAAAGGGCTTTGATTTCCACACGCTTGTGGTGGGTGGCGGGACTACGCTTATCAATGAGGACGAGCTATTAAAGACTTTGGAGCTGTGTAAAAATCTCTTTGGCATACAAGAGATTTCGTGTGAGAGCGACCCGACACATATCGCACCTGCGCAATTAGAGCGATTTAAGGGGCTTATCACGCGTCTAAGCTGTGGGGTGCAGAGCTTTGATGATGAGATTTTACGCAAAATTGGGCGATATGAGAAATTTGGCTCAAGTGCGCAGTTGCAAGAAAAACTCGCAAAAGCGCAAGGAATCTTGCCAACTTTAAGCATTGATTTAATTTTTAACTTCCCAAACCAAACAAAAGAGCAACTTTTGCGTGATTTAGCTATCGCTAAATCGCTAGGTGCGGAGCAAATCACCACTTACCCGCTTATGCGCTCCGCACTCACGCGCTCCAAAATCCAATCCGCGCTAGGCGTGGCTCTAAGCGACAATGAACGCGAATTTTATGAGCTCATTTGCGCGGAATTTAGCGGGTGGAAGCGCAACAATGCGTGGGGGTTTGGCAAAATAAATCCTAATGCAACAATCAAAGGCGATACCCCACAAAGCAATCTTAGCGATGAATATGTAAGCTCCAATCATCAATATTTGGGCGCGGGCAGTGGGGCGTTTAGCTTTATCAATGGCAAACTGTATATCAATACATTTAACCTCAAAGACTACTGCTCGGCTATCGCGCACAAGCACAATGCAAATATGGCAAACGCAGAATTTAGCAGGCGCGATATTTTGCGCTATGTGTTTTTGTGTGAGCTATTTGAAGGCAGGCTTAATGTAGCGGAGTTTAACGCAAATATGCAGTGTAATTTGGAGTGGGATTTGGCATTAGAGTTAGCGGGCTTGCGACTAAGCGGGGCGATAACAAATGCGACAAATAGCGCGGGGGAGAAGATATTGCAATGCACGGATTTTGGGCATTATGTCTGCGTGGTGCTGATGAAAGAATTTTACGCGGGAATGGACTTGGTGCGTGCGACATTTCGCGATGAAGCGAGACTAGAAAATGCGCAAAAAGAGGAGCTCCAAAACCAAAGCAGGATTAGTGTCATTGACATTATGAAAAACGCACACGAATACGCAAAAAGTATCTAAAAGTATGTAAAGAGGGAATCTCCCAAACAATAAGCACGGCAAGAGGGCAATGCCACTTACTCAAGCATTGCCCTAAGATTCTTAGAATTTATAAGAATATCCTAGCGTAATGATGAGATTTCTCACCTCTGTCGTAGTAGCGGCGGTATCTGTGCCTTTGTAAGCAATCGTTGGAATCTTAAAGTTTAAGCCCAAAGTGTGATTGCCTCCTATGTAAGTCTCCACACCGACATTCACAGGGATAACCATTCCACTTGCGACATTAGTCGTGGTGGTTACATTATCCGTAGTGCTAACGCTACTATAAGAGCCATAGCCCACGCCCGCACCTATATACGCGCCAAACATATCTGTAAATTTCCATAGCACATCGACATTACCCGCGATTTGATGATATGAAAGCAAAGTCCCTTCGTTCGTAGCTGCAGTCCCCTGCGCTGGGTCTGCTGGGGTGCTGGTATTGCTTGTGCTATAAGCCCAATTATAGCCAAGATACACCCTTAGTCCAAATTTATCATTAAGCGGGGCTATATAGCCAAACTTCGCACCGAGATTCCCAAGTGGGAAAGTTGAAGCAGATTTATTATCTAGTGTAGTCTTGCTAAATATCGCACTGTATCCTAGCTCACCACCGATAAAAAACCCTGCTCCACTATCAGCTGGCTTCAGCGTGCTCAAACCTGATAAGCCCACGCCAGCCACAACGACTACACGAAATAGAACCTTTGCGATGAAATTTTGCATTTTGTCTCCTTTTGAAGTGTTTTTCAACTTCTTTATGAAAATGTAGCACTTTTGTGAATTTTTATAAAAAAAAAACACCACTAAAGGCAAGTTGCATTCTCGTGTAGTATGGTTAATAAAAAGTTAATACTTTATTGTAATTTAATGCGATAAATGTCTGGAATCTCGCGCCCTATTATACGCTTCTAACACGATGTCTGCCACAGGCTGCCATAGCGTAATCTCGCCATACTCCTCCTCGAAAACTTTGCCGTGATTGGTGGGAAGCATATTACGCATATTATGGTAGTTGGTGATGAAATTTGAGACATCTTTACACGATTCTTCGAGCTCATATCGCTTGACGGGGCGCGTATTTTGCGCGGAGAGCTCTAAAAATCGCACCAAAATTGTCCCGTTGCAAGGGTTTAACCCAGCGAAATATTTGTGAATCCAAGTCGCCACACGCTTTTGCACCTTTTTGACTTGCCTTTTTTCCTCGACTATCGGCACGCCTGCGTTTGTGCTATCGTCATTTGTTTGAGCACTAAGCTCAAAGTGTGGTTGCTCTACTTGGGCGAGCATTTCTTTGAGAGATTGCTTTTCTTGGGCGAGAGATTCTATAAGTTTGATTTTGTTGGTTAAATCGCTGGCTTGGGCTATGCGAGATTCCAAACTTGTGATTTTTTCTTGGAGATTGAGAGATTCGAGCACTTCGAGTTGCTTTTTAAGCGCGGTGAGTGCGGAGAGCATTTGTAATGTATGGGTCTCAAAGTCCCTATTTATCGCATCTATGTAAGTCATAGTAACTCCTTTAAGTGGTATTTTGCCTAAGCATTCCTTAAAAACACAAAAATCTCAATGCAAAGAATCTAGGCGGTATAAAAATGCTATAATTCTACTAAATAAAAGTAAATTAAAATAAATAAATTAACAAAATATAAATTTTATAAATAAAACTAAAATAAGATAATAATATAAATAATAAATGAAATATAAAAATTACAAAAAAAGGCGAAAAACTTTTTATTTAAGAGAGAAAACAGCGTTTATTTCAGTAAATGTGAAGTTTATTGGGGTTGGGGAGGCAATCACAAATCCCGCTACCTTAAGAAGTCAAATCCTTAATGCGTGCGATGATTTCCCTCGCACCATTTGGAGTGATTTTGCTTTGTAGGGTGCTTGAAATATCCGCTATATTGCCTTGTTTAAGAGAATCTATAAACTCCAACACCTTTTGCGCGCTTAACTCCGCTTGCGGACAAAGCCCGCATAGCCACTCATCGGCTAATGTCCGCGCATTGAGATATTGATGATTTTTATGCGCGTAAGGATAGGGGATAAAAAAGCACGGAAGTCCATTCGCGCAAGATTCCCATACGCTAGAAGCACCCGCTCGTCCAACGCACACATCAGCTTGACAAAGTGCTTCTACGATATTAGGACTAAAGGCAAAGAGATTGATAGAATCGAGCAATCCAAGATTCTTATACTGCTCGCTCACTCGCTCAAAATCGCGCTCTCCGCATTGATGTGCTATGCTTAATCCCTGCTTGATAAGCATAGGCGCGAGCTCTAATGCTAAATCGTTAATCGCTAGCGCACCCTGCGAGCCTCCCAAAAATAGAATGTGCCTTATCGTGCTTCTTGTGCGCGCTTTAGTGAAAAATTCCTCTCTCACGGGATAATCACAAGCCACAAACTTCGCACTAGGCAAAGCAAAAGAGCCAAAAACCGCCTTACAAAAAGGGAAAAGCACACTATTAAGCGTGCCAGATACGGCATTTTGCTCGTGGATAAAAAGCGGGATTGACTTACTTATCGCTGCCACAGACGCACCAGCCGCACTAAATCCCCCGACACTAATCACCGCCTTTATGCTATGTACCTTAAAAATCGCCCTACACTCACACACAGCCTTATAAACTTTATACAAAGCCTTGATTTTGCCAAGTCCGTGCTTATTTACCACGCCCGTGCTATCAAGAAAATGTGTCTGTGTGAATACATCGCTCCCCTCAAACCACTGCCTATCCTGCCCGCTAAGCGAGCCTATGTAAATACAGGGGATTTGTTGGGATTTGAGCTCTAAAGCCAATGCCTTAGCAATCGCTAAATGCCCGCCTGTGCCACCACCTGTGATGACAAACATTAGTATTTATGCTCGCTTGTGTGAGAATCTTTGGCGTGTGGATTCACACAGCATTCTGGCATTTGGGTAGTAATAGGCAACCCAAGCCCTTTCCACGCACCAAATCCTCCAACCAAACGATAGAGATTCTCATATCCTAAATGTCGCGCCCAAATCAACGCTGTGTGCGCACTACCAAAAGGCGCGAAAATATCCTCGCCCTCATCATAAAAGACAATCATCGCACCCTTATCCTCTCCCAAAAATTCAACAAACTCGCTTTTATCCCTGCTTAACGCGTCCTTATCCCAATTCCACTCGCTCCCATTGTCATTAAATGTAATGCTTTTAGCAAATTCAAAATGCTTCGCGCCCTCTATAAGTCCTAGATTGTAGATTCCACGCGGGAGGGTAGCGATGATAATCGCCTCCTGTGCCTCCTCAAGTTGTGGCGCAGTGATGAGCTTATATCCGCTCGCGTTTGCTCTTTGTTGTAGTGCTACGACTTCTTCACTTTGCTTTTGCGCGACAAAGTCATTATGCAACGCTAGAGCCTTATTTGCCTCGCCCTGCTCCTTTTCCCCGCACGCGATAAACACCACTGCTACTATCACACAAGAGAGAAATTTTTTCATACCTGCACTCCTAATTTTTACTTAACATTATAACCTAATAAATTCCTTGATTTTGCTATAATTCACACACAAATCACTTAAACATAAGGAAACTAAATGCCACAAATCTATCCTACGATTAGTGAAATCCGTGCGATTCCAAATCTACACATATATAAGCGTGTAAGCGTGGCAATGGAGCTTTTGAGCGACTTTATCACACCCATAGAAGCTATGCGGATTTTAAAATCACACTCCACGCATACATTTTTGCTTGAGAGCGTGGAGGACAGAAAACAATGGGGGCGATGGAGCTTTTTGGGATTTGAGCCAACGCTAGAAATCACTGCGAGGGGCGAAAGTGTCTATCTAAATGGCGTTGAATCTCCTGCGCACAAAGGCAATCCAAATGCATTAATCCGCGAGATTCTCGCGGAATATAAAAGCCCAAAGATTGATTCGTTGCCCCCATTTTGTGGCGGACTTGTGGGGTATTTTTCATATTCATATTTGCGATATAGCGAGCCTAAATTAGATAAAATGTTTGCAGATTCTGTGCGAAACACAGAATCTAGCCCATTTAACGACATAGATTTAATGCTCTTTGATTCGCTCATCGCCTTTGATAATTTGCGCCAAAAAATCGTCCTTATCACAAATGTCGCCCTTGATAATTTGGAAAACTCTTACCAAAAGGCGCAAGATAAGCTCGAAAATTTATGCGCGATTCTCACAAAACGCAAGGCATTAGGCACAATTCCTCCGCCATTGCCACTCAAACTCACAAGCGACATTACGCCAGACTTCACGCAAGACGCATTTTGTGCTATGGTAGAGAGAGCAAAGGATTACATTAAAGAGGGTGATATTTTCCAAGTGGTGCTTAGCAACCCACTTCGCGCAAAGGCGAGTGGTAGCCTCTTTGATACTTATCGAATCTTGCGTAGCACAAATCCTTCGCCGTATATGTTTTATTTTAGTAGCGATTGTATCGAAATGGCTGGGGCTTCGCCTGAGACGCTTACCAAACTTCAAAATGGGATTTTACGGACTTATCCGCTCGCTGGGTCGCGTCCGCGTGGGGCAAATGAAATCGAGGATAAAGCCTTAGAGTGCGAACTTTTGAGCGATGAAAAAGAATGCGCGGAGCATAATATGCTCGTGGATTTGGGGCGCAACGACATTGGCAAAGTGGCTAAAATAGGCTCTGTGGCGGTGGAAAAATATATGCAAGTCGTGCGCTACTCTCACATTATGCACATCGCTTCAAGTGTGCGGGGCGAAATACGCGAGGATTTGGACGCACTTGATGCACTTAGCGCGGTGCTACCTGCGGGGACACTCTCTGGTGCGCCTAAGATTCGCGCGTGTGAGATTATCAACGAGTTAGAAAAAAGTCCGCGCGGTGTGTATGGTGGAGCGATTGGGTATTTGGATTTTAGCGGAAATATGGATAGTTGCATTGCGATTCGGCTGGTGTATAAAAAGGGTGATGAGCTTGTGGTGCGCTCAGGTGCGGGAATCGTAGCTGATAGCGTGGGTGAAACCGAACATACAGAGTGCCTAAACAAAGCCAAAGCCGTCCTAAATGCACTCAATGAAGCAAATGACGGGATACAATAAAGTCAAAACACCTAAAAATACGAAAATCTGGCAAAAAAATTTTAGATTCCACTAATTAAAGCCCAAAAATGCTACAATCATACAAGTTAAACAAGGCGAGATTAGCACGAGTAGCATACAGATATGAGTTTTTGTTTCTAAAATAGAGATGTGTCTTGGTGCAATAATTCTCAAATGAGATGATTTAAGGAGTAAAAATGCGTTTATATAACATTATGACACTTGTGTGGATTCTCGTTGTAGCAGGCTATATAAACGGGTGCTCGATTATACAAAACTTGCAAAATATGGATTTAGGCACAAATGCTAAGCCAGATTCACAAATACAATCTAAATCTTCCTGTCCCAAAAAATACTGCCCCAACACGAGAGATAAACTCGTAAGACTCCTTAAAAATCAAAATGTCTCTTTAAGCGACATTGACACGAGCAAAATTACTGATATGAGTTTTTTGTTTGCTAATTTCAATGATGAAAATGGGAAAAATCTATGTGATAAAATTTCTACATTTTCAAAAAAACAACAAGAAAAATGCGAACACTCCGCGTCATATAGAAGGGATTTTAGCGGGATAGAATCGTGGGATACAAGCAAGGTCAAAAATATGAGCTATATGTTTTACAATCAACCTACATTTAACCAAGACATACAAATATGGAATGTGAGTAAGGTTACGAATATGGATTCTACATTTGCCAAAGCACAATCATTTAACCAGCCTTTAGAATCTTGGAATGTCGCTAATGTAAAAAATATGGATTCGTTATTTGCCTATGCGGAGTCATTTAACCAGCCACTTGATAAATGGAATGTAAGCAATGTGGAAAATATGGCACTTTTGTTTAGCGGAGCGAAGTCCTTTAACCAGCCTTTAGTATCGTGGAATGTGAGTAAGGTTAAAAATATGAGCTATATGTTTTCTTACGCGCAAGCCTTTAACCAACCGCTCAATAATTGGAATGTCAGCAAAGTAGAAAAAATGTATAATATGTTTAGCTACGCGCACAATTTTAACCAGCCATTAGATAAATGGAATGTGAGTAAGGTTACAGATATGGCAAATATGTTTTTTGAGGCGAAGTCCTTTAATCAGCCTTTAGTATCGTGGAATGTCGCTAATGTAAGGGATATGTCTTTTATGTTTGCTCACGCGCATTCTTTCAACCAAAACATACAATCGTGGAATATTGCAAAAGTCCAAAATATGTCGTGGATGTTTGAATACTCGCCATTGCGATATAATCCACCAAAATGGTATGCCCCGTGGAAAAGACACAAAGTGGCAAAACAAACAGAATCTAAGTAGCTAATAAAACAAAGAAAGTGGGGAAACAATGACATTACTTATTGATAATTACGACAGCTTTGCTTATAATCTCTATCAGTTACTCGGAGATTCCTTGCGTGAGATAGGCGATGAAAGCCACCAAGAAATTCGTGTAGTGCGAAATGATGAGCTGACATTGAGTGAAATCGAAGCACTATCTCCAAGCCTTATCGTCCTCTCACCGGGTCCGGGTAAGCCTGAAAATGCAGGGATTTGCGTAGATGTGGTAAAACACTTCACGGGGAAGATTCCTATTTTTGGCGTGTGTTTAGGACACCAAGCAATCGCCATAGCCTTTGGTGCGAAAGTAAGCTATGCCAAAAGTATAATGCACGGCAAAACCTCACAAGTTACGCTTGATACAAGCTCGCGACTTTTTGCAGGATTCCCATCTATGACAAGTGTAGCACGCTACCATTCTTTAGCCGTGGTAGAATCCACTCTGCCACAAGAGCTTATTGTTACTGCTAGAAGTAATGATAATGAAATAATGGCATTAGAACACAAAGATTACGCACTTTTTGGTGTGCAATTCCACCCTGAATCTGTGCTCACACAAAAAGGCAAAATGATGATGAAAAATATTTTGGGGAAGCAATAACTTGTTTTGTTGTGGAGATTTAGATTCTTAAAGCAATGCGACACACCTCAAGTGCCACATTGCCATATTGTGTCAAAATTAAAGCTGTGCTGCGACTTCAGCAGCGAAGTCCTCGACCTTTTTCTCAATACCCTCACCAAGCTCAAAGCGCACATATTTTGTGATTTCTAGCTCATCGTTGATTTCTTTTGACACACTTTGGAGCACTTGGGCTATGGTCTTTTTATCGTCCATTACATAAAACTGCCCTAAAAGTGTAAGTCTTTGGTCTAATAATGTGCTATCTGCGATAAATCGCTCCATTTGTCCGGGCAAAATCTTATCCCAAATTGCTTCAGGCTTGTTTTGCGCTTTGAGATTCTCTTGGAGTTCTTTTTTCATAGAATCCAACACTTCTTGTGTCAGCTCACTCGCGCTTACATATTGTGGGATTTTGTGTAACGGCTTGCCAAGTCGCTTCAACTCCTCATTTTCTTTAGTAAGTTCTGCGATGAGTGCAACTTTTTCTTTTTGGATAAATTCGCTATCAAGCTCCTTGTAGCTCAACACTTGTGGCTTCATCGCTGCAGCGTGCATACAGAGATTTCTTGCAAGCTCGCTTGCTTTTGACTTAGAATTTGCGTTATTAAACTTCATTGCTATAAGCACGCCCACGCGTCCGTTTGAATGCACATACCCATTGACTATCGCGTTTCCTTGCACTTGGATACTATCAATCCTGCGCACGACAATATTCTCACCAATCTTAGCGATATTTTGCTGTAAAAACTCCGTAAAATTTGTGCCATCAATACTCGCGTTATGCAAAGAATCAATCTCCCTTAAGCCATTGTCAAAGACAATTTTTGTGCTTTTTGCTACGAGTTCTTTGAAGTTATCATTTTTCGCTACGAAGTCTGTTTCAGAGTTAATCTCAAGCATTGAGGCTTTAGAAAAATCACTTGAGACTTCCACGCTAATAATACCCTCGCTCGCTACTCTATCGGCTTTTTTTGCTGCTTTACTTAGTCCTTTTTCGCGGAGATATTCTACCGCCTTATCAATGTCTCCACCGACTTCTACAAGGGCTTTTTTACAATCCATCATTCCTGCATCAGTCATATCGCGCAGTTGTTTTACTAATTGTGCTGAAATTTCCATTGCCTAGCTCCTTTACACTACTCTGCTGTGCTAGCTTTTTTGGTTGCGCGAGGTTTTCTTGTCTTTGGTTTGGTTTCTTTCTCCTCTTGCAACTCACTTTCTAACATTTCTGGATTCTCGCTCAAAGTCTCTTCGATTGCTTCTTTGATGACTTCTTGCATTTCCTCTTCACTCGTGCTTAATGGTGCATTTTGCGTGAATTCTTGCTCTATATTATCCTTATTTTGCGCCCTACCCTCTACGATAGCCTCTGTGATTTCTTTACAAAAAAGCTGGATAGAACGAATCGCATCATCATTTCCCGGAATCGGATAATCCACAAGGTCTGGGTCGCAGTTCGTATCAAGTGGCGCGACTACGGGGATATTCAGTCGTCTTGCCTCTTCTACGGCGATTCTCTCTTTCACCACATCGATGACAAACAACACATCAGGCACACCTTTAAGGAATCTCACACCACCCAAATACTTTGTTAGTTTATCTTTTTTGCGCATAAGCATAAGTTTTTCTTTCTTTGTAAGTAAGTCAATCTGTCCGCTTTCTTCCATTTGTTCGATAATCTCAAGTTTGCGCACAGATTTTCTAATCGTGCTAAAGTTTGTAAGCATTCCGCCTAACCAGCGGAAATTCACATACGGAGCATTGATAGAATCTGCATATTGTCTAATAGTCTCGCTTGCTTGCTTTTTTGTGCCTACAAACATTATCGTCTTGCCACTAGCAGCATATTCCTTGACGATATTGTAAGTATATCGAAAGTATCGTAAGGTCTTTTGTAAGTCAATAATGTGGATATTCTTGCGCTCGCCAAAGATAAATCGTTGCATCTTTGGATTCCATCTTCTTGTTTGATGCCCGAAATGCACGCCACATTCCAGCAAATCTTTCATTGTTACCATTTGTTCTCCTTGTTTGTAAGTTTGGTTTATCCGCCATACCCATTAGCGCGCACTCGTTGCACGCGCAACCACTTAAAGGATTGGTATGTGTGAATTTAAAGATAAGCGTGAATTGTAGTAAAAAAAACTTTAAAAAAGACTTAAAGTAAGTAAAAAATTAGAAATTTCTTAAAAATCTCGCGCAAGATTCTGTCAAAAGACAGAATCTTAAAAACATAGCGGTAGCGTAGAGGTTTAATGCGCCACTGCTTCGCTAGCACCTATGCCACTTTGTGCGCGGAAGTCTTGCGCGCTAAATCCAGCCTTATCGATTTTAGCGCGTTTGCTTACATCCATCTTTGAAATCGCCCAAATTGCCACAAATGTGAGAGGCATAGAAAAAATCGCAGGGTGATTATATGGGAAAATCGCACTCTCAAATCCTAGCACACTCACCCACACGCTAGGACTTAGCACCACGAGCGCAAGGACAGCTACTAATCCTATGATTCCGCCATAAAGCACGCCATTTGTGGTTAAATCTTTCCAATAAATGCAAAGCAAAATTATGGGAAAATTCACGCTTGCTGCGATAGCAAAGGCTAATCCCACGGTAAAGGCGACATTTTGCCCCTCAAAGCCAAGCCCTAAAATGATTGCCAAGATTCCAAGCCCGATAGTCGCGCCCTTTGTTACGCGCATTTCGGTTTTTGGGTCGCATTTGCCGTCCTTGCAGACATTGACAAACAAATCGTGGCTTATCGCACTCGCTCCAGAAATCGCTAGCCCAGCCACTACCGCGAGAATCGTAGCAAACGCCACTGCTGAGATAAAGCCTAGCAAAATATCGCCACCAAGCACTTTTGCCAAAAGCACAGCTTCCATATTTGGCGGGATTGTGAATTGCCCTGCTTCATTGATAAAATCAGGGTTGCCAAGCAAAAATGCAATCGCCCCAAAGCCAATCACAAAGGTAAGAATGTAGAAATACCCGATTAGTCCTGTGGCGTAAAACACCGATTTTCGCGCTTCTTTTGCGTTTTTGACCGTGAAAAATCGCATTAAAATATGAGGCAATCCCGCCGTGCCAAACATTAGCGCAAGCCCTAGTGAAATCGCACTCACAGGGTCTGGCAAGAAAGTGCCCGGCTCCATTATCGCTGCGCCTTTGGCGTGATTGCTAATTGCCATTTCAAAGTAACGCGTTAAGTCAAATCCGCTTAAATAAAGAATCATTATCGCCATAAATGTCGCGCCACCGAGTAAAAGACACGCTTTGATAATTTGCACCCAAGTGGTGGCGTGCATTCCGCCAAAGGTTACATAGCAAATCATCAAGATTCCCACGATGATGACAGCATACGAGTAAGGCAATCCAAAAAGCACTTGGATTAGTCCGCCTGCGCCCACCATTTGTGCGATGAGATAAAACACCACCACGCTTAAGCCAGAAATCGCCGAAATCGTGCGCACGCGTTTTGATTCCAAACGATAGGCGATAATATCTGCAAAGGTGTATTTGCCTAAATTGCGAAACTTCTCAGCGATGAGGAAGAGCACAATGGGCCACCCTACCAAAAAGCCAATCGCATAGATAAGTCCATCAAAGCCGTTTGCAAACACAAGCCCTACTATGCCTAAAAAGCTCGCTGCACTCATATAATCCCCCGCTATGGCAATGCCATTTTGCATTCCCGTGATATTGCCCCCAGCGGTGTAAAATCCTGCGGCGGATTGTGATTTTTTACTCGAAAAATAAGTAATGCCAAGCGTGGCAAGGACAAATACCAAAAACATTCCAATGGCAAAGTAATTGCGCTCGCCCTGCGTGAAGCTCGCCGTATCCAATCCTGCGCCGTTTGCTACACTCGCAAACCCAAGCGCGATAAATGCCATAAAGACTAGCAATTTTTTCATTTTGCACCTCCATTGGTGGAATCTTTATTTGCGCGGTGTGCGCCTTGCGTGTCGCCTGCTATCATTCCTTCTAATGCGCCACTCTCTTTTAAATCCTCTAAAATTTCATCTTGCTCTTTGTCAAAGTATTTGTTTGCAAAAAGCGTGTAAATACCTGTGCTTACGATACTTATGGCAATAATCGCAATGCCAAGTATAATGCCTAGCGTGATAGAGCTAGGCCCCAAACGATAGCCGAGCACTTCGGGGAAAAATCCTACACTTGCTACAAAACCATAGTAACAAACTAAAATCACAAGCGAGAGATATAGGCAAAATTTATTTCTAAATGAAACAAATTTGTAGAATCTCGCTTTTGCATTTTTTTGCGTGATTTCTTTCATATTGACTCCTTATAGTTTGATTTATGGACTTATTGGAGTTGAAGTCCATAAAGTTATTATGTTTAAAAAAGTAAAACAAAAATCTAAATATTTCAATATTTATTTTAAATGTATTAAAAAGTAACATTTAAATTATTTTTATTAGTAGATTGTCATTTATGTGTAAAAATTATAATATTAAAATAATTGAGAAAAATTACGACAAAATATGGGGAGATTCTGCCATTTTGTAGCCACGCTTCGCTTTATTATTTTGGCTTAGCGATTTTGATTTAGTTGTGTTTGTTGGCTATTTTGGATAAATTCGCTCAATCTCTCATCATTGTTTGTAAAAATAGCAATTTTTTGCGCTAACCACTTGACACCCCCCCCCCCCCATTTGCTAAAATACGCATTTTAAAATTTCAAACGCAAGGACTTCAAATGACAGGCAAAATTTTAGGACAAGGGGCGATTCGCGGTGAAGATGGCGTGAGATACTACTACGATGAAGGTGCAATCAAAAATCTACAAGATGTGCAAAATATCAATGGTTGTGAAGTGGATTTTGAGATTGAAAATGGCAAGGCGGTGGATATTTTCATCATCAAAAGTGGTGAATCTAGCAACGAATCTAAACAAAACAACAATGCACTAGGGCAAACTTTGGGTAATTTAGGGAATCTGGCTGGTGGTTTGGGTGGTTTGAGAGCTAGTCAGCTTGGGAGCAATATAAACACAAAAGACAACAAGCCCAAATTGGATCCCAATCAGCAAAAAATTAGTGCAGATAATGTTGATGATTTTATTTTTAGTGGCATTGTAAGTAATAGCAAAAATACACTCTTAGGACAAACATTATTTGACATTGACAATACAAGTTTTATATGGAATGATACTCTCATAAATAGTAGTCCCATAAGTGATGGCGATGAAGTCGCAGTATGTGCTACACCTACATCCAATGGACAATACAAAGTGCAGAGTTTAAAAAACAATACAAAAGGATTATTTTTTGAAAAAAGTTTTTGGGGACCTGCCATTCTGCTTAAGATTCCTATCACTGCAATATTGGGGTTTATAGCTATATGGTGCTATTATCCACTATCAGCGGGTTCATATAAAAATGGTTTTGGTTTGGTATTTGATCTATTATTTATTGCCTGTGTTGTATTGGGTTACTTTATTTTTAAAAAAATCAAGAGCAAAAGTTCTAGTTGGCTTTTTGCCCTATTGATAAGCTTTATGCTTTTTATGCTCCCTGCTTTATTGGTCCTTACTAGAATGGATTTATTGCAAGGTTATCATTGGGTTTTTATGTTTGGTGTTATTTCAAGTGTTTTAACCATCGCAGTCATTGTATTGTTAAAATCAGAATACAGCCTCACAAAACTAAATGACACGATAAAAAACTACAAATTTTGATTTGTTAGATTCTTATAAATCTAGCAAATCAAATCTTATTAAATATTTTATCGCTTTTGGTGTTTTGACTTTGCATTGCGCGCTTGTTTAGCTATAATTGCAAAAATTTATAAGGAATCCAAATGCCCACACCAAAGCCCCACTCCATTCTCTTTGTCTGTCTTGGTAATATCTGTCGCTCGCCTCTTGCGGAGGGGATTGCACGAGAAATCAACAAAAAGCACGATTTGGGTTTGCGCATTGACTCCGCTGGGACAAGTCGCTGGCATATCGATGAGCCACCTTGCGATGGCTCACGCAATGTCGCTAAAAAGCACGGCTTTAGCATTGATGACTTGCGCGGGAGACAAATTAGCGTGTATAGCGATTTGGAGTTTGATATGGTTGTCGCGCTAGATTCTCAAAATTACCGCGATATTCTCAATCTCGGGTTTGAATCTGCTAAAGTGCGAAAACTTGGCGAGTTTGGATTGGATAATAAAGATGTGCCAGACCCGTATGGATTCCGCGATGTGGAGGGGTTTGAAATGGTCTATGAGATGATAAAAATAGGCGTTGAGAATCTACTTGGCAAAACACTCTAAATTCACACTTAACGCTTTGTCTTTTCGCGCACGATTTGTATAAGCTCTATGGCATTCTCTCTTGGCAAGTCTGGCAACATTCCGTGCCCGAGATTAAAGATATGGGGCTCATTACCCACCACGCGTAAAATCTCCTCCACACCTGCTATCATCGCCTCTTTATCATATAATCTCGCGGGCTCTAGATTTCCCTGCAAGACATATTTGCTTCCAAGTTTTGCTTTCGCAAGCTCCATAGGCGTGCTCCAATCCACGCCAAAGACATCAAAATTCCCGTTGATATGCTCTAAAAAGCCAGCAATTCCTTTGGGGAATAGCATTACAGGAATGTGTGGATACTTGCCCTTTAAAAAACGCGCAATGTCGCTCATATAACGCCAACTAAACTCCATATATGCACTGCACTCTAATGCACCCGCCCAACTATCAAAAATCTGCACCGCATTTACGCCAGATTCTATTTGTTTAGAGAGATAGCCTTTGAGCTCATCGCTCAATTTTGCAAGAAGTTTATGCAAAAGTTTGGGATTGGTATAGAGCATTTTTTTGCTCTTTGTGTAAGTCTTGCTCCCCTCGCCCTCAATCATATAAGTCGCCAGCGTCCAAGGCGAGCCACAAAACCCAATAAGTGCTTTATCTTTGGGGAGTTTTGAGCGAGTCAAACTCACACAATCATACACATACTCGAGATTCCGAAACGCGCCAACCTTAAGCCTATCTATATCACTATCGCTTTGGATAGTTTGTGAAAATTTCGGTCCCTCACCCGCAAGGAACTGCAAATCCAATCCCATTTCTAATGGCACAACCAAAATATCACTAAACAAAATCGCCGCATCAACGCCCAAAATATCCACAGGTTGGAGTGTAACTTCGCTCGCTAATGCGACATTTTGACACAAATCTAAAAAGCTCCCTGCCTGCGCCCTTGTCGCTTTGTATTCACTTAAATATCGCCCTGCTTGACGCATTAACCAAGTAGGCATATAGGGCGTTTGCTTCTTAAAGCACGCATCGATAAAAATCATCATTTATCCTTTTGCAATGAAATCCATTTTTGTGCGATTCTCACCGCGTTTGTCGCTGCACCCACGCGAATCTGGTCAGCGACACACCAAAAATGCAAAATATGAGGATTAAAGCAATCCACGCGGATTCTCCCCACATAAGTCTCATCGGTATCAGTGGCGACACTTGGCATTGGATAGAGATTTGCGCTTGGATTATCAAGCACCACGATATTTGGTGCAGATTTTAGCACTTCTTGTGCGCGCTTGCAAGTTACTTCTTTTTTGCAAGTTATGCTAATGCTTTCGCTATGGCTTCGCAAAATCGGCACACGCACACAAGTAGCACTTATCGCAAAATCCTCGTGCATAATCTTTTGTGTTTCTTTTATCATTTTCATCTCTTCTTTGGTGTAGCCATTATCTTGGAATACATCAATATGTGGGATAGCATTAAGTGCGATTCTATGTGGGAAAACACTTGGTGAAGTAGAATCTAGCTCAAAGGCAAAGAATTTTTGCATTTGCAAGACAAGCTCCTCCATTCCGCTTTTTCCCGCGCCAGAGACCGCTTGATAAGTGCTTACATCTACGCGCGTGATTCCAAATTCTTTATGTAGTGGGGCTAAGGCTTGCACCATTTGGATTGTCGAGCAATTTGGATTAGCGATGATTCCACGCTTCTCCCACAATGCAATGTCTTGTGGATTAACTTCAGGCACAACCAATGGCACATCACTATCCATACGATAAAAGCTCGTATTATCTATCACTACGGCTTTTGCACGCACTGCTGAGGGCACAAATCGCTCACTCACACTCCCACCAGCAGAGAAAAACGCGATTTCAATGCCCTGCTTAGCAAACACTTCATCAGTAGTCTCTATAATCTCATAGTTCTTGCCCTTAAATTCTACAAGCTCGCCAGCACTTCTCGCACTCGCTAGAGGCACGATTTTTTTTACGGGGAAGTCTTGCTCTTCTAAAATCTTTAGAATCTCCTCTCCCACTGCGCCACTCGCACCCACAATGCCTACAACATATTTTCTCATTTTCACTCCAAAGTCTCATTAAAAATGCGAAAATTATACTAAAAGTTTGGATAATGCGTGTTTTAAGATTTGTTTCTCATTGATAAAACTTAGGCTACAATACATTATAAAAATCTAAAATTCGCTTACTTCAAGGACTTTGAGTGTTTTTTGGTGATTCCAAAATGCGCTCGGAAACAAATACTCTCCACCCAAAAATGCAAAATCTACATTGATAAAATCCACCTCAAATTCTGTTTGCTGTGAAATGACTTCAAGCAAAAATGTCGTGCAATAAAAACGCGTAGAATCCGTGCTTAGCACAAAAGGCTTAGCAAGATAACGCAAGGAATCACGAGCCATAGCAGTGCGAATCTCTTGTGGTAAATCAAGCCTCCTTAGCCCAACTGCTTGTGCTTGCGATAAAAAATTTTCTAACGAACTAATAATCACCTGATTTGGCGCATTTTTATCATCATCGGTAGTCGCGTGAATGACAGAAAGTGGCTCTAATGAAACAATCATACCAATGTGTGAAAAAGGAGAATGACTAATATATGTGATAATATCGCTCTCGGTGTTTAGCCCCTTGCGGAAAATTAAATCCCCAACTTCCGCATTTTGGCTAATTTTTAATGCGATTGGCTCAATGTCCGCTGAAGTTCTCTTGGTGCTTTGATTGGGCTTAAAAACAATGCCAAACACACAAAGACAAGCAATAAGTGCTATGGCAAATACGATAGCAAGTTTTTTATATGTGTGGAAAGGCTCACCAACTCGCAATCTATCTCCCAATGATTGACTTTATTAAGTTATGCAATGCTTCACACCCACTAAAACATAAACACTACGCGCCATTCTCCATCGATAAGCCAAATATTGCTATATCGCTCCGTTTCAACCACTCCATTGCTAAATTCTACCACCACTTCCATGCTCGCTTTGGTGTCTTCTTTATACTCAAGATTCTGCGTCCTAATGGCTTTAACCTCGCCATTTTGCTTCCATTGCTCACTAATGCTTGCGAGTTTTTGATTCATAAGCGCGATTCTCTCTTTATCACCAAATGGCTTGCCATCTCTGTCGCGAACTTCTTTTATCACTTTATCAATATCGCCATCAATAGTGTATTTAGCAATGCGTATCGCCGCGTCTTCTGGCGTTTTAGAGCCACTACTACAACCTACAAATCCTAAAAATGCACTAAGCAATAGAAAAGAAAATAATTTTTTCATTCTAATCCTTTTTAAGTAAGATAATCAAAATTGTGCGTTATAAAGCCTTAAAATACACTTAAATTCGCATTTTTCTTATAAAATTTTGCATTATATTTCAACAAACACGACTACATATTGCAAAACAGCTCTTTTGCTTCCTTTTCTCTCTCTTTGGCTTTGGTTGTCTTATTATGAGAATCTACCATACCTTGCTCGCCTAAGATTCTATACGGGTGGGTATAAATATTACATCGATTACCTCGTGCGAAGCCAACAAGCGTGATTCCTAGCAGTGCGGCTGCTTTAATACCAAGCTCCGTAGTCGCAGAGCGCGAAATCACAATCGCAATATCGTGCATCGCTGCCTTTATAACCATCTCCATAGAAAGTCGCCCACTCACTACCAAAACCGCCTCGCTAATATCAATGCCCTGCAAGCGTGCCTTGCCAACGACTTTATCAATGGCATTATGTCGCCCCACATCTTCGCTCTCAATCCTACTTTCATCGCTCAACACAAGTATCGCTCTATGCACGCAACCTGTCTTAGCAAACAAATCGCTATCTACTTCAAAGTTTTCAATAAGATTCCACAAGCGGGGAAGTGGCAAATGAAGTGGCGTGGAGATGAATTTTTGGATAATTTTTCCCTCAAAATTTGCACTCACTCCTACACAACACCCAGAAGTAAGCGTCTTTTCGTGGAAAAGATTGACGATTTTTTCCTCATTGATTTTTGCCTCCACAGACACACTCAAGCCATCTTGTGCCACTTCGATATGTGTAATGTCTTTGGCAGATTCTATCACGCCCTCACTCATTAAAAATCCTACCGCGTGGGCGTCTTGGTCCTTTGGGAGCGACATTGTAGAGAGGAGTTTTTGTCCATTGAGATACAGCGCGATGCGTTGCTCGGTGATGACATAATCACTTGATTGCTTTGTCGTGCTATCCCCACTCACGCTGTCTTTTTGTAAGGTTATTGCTGGAATTTGTTTGATAAAATCCACTTAAGAATCCTTAAACTTAATAATTTTATAAAGCACAATTTATCATAAAATCACGCTAAATATTGCATTAACGCTTTTTAAAGAATCTTATTTTACCTCTTTGCGCAATTCTTTAATACGAGCACTCTTGCCACTGCGAGAACGCAAGTAATACAACTTTGCTCTGCGCACGCGTCCCTTGCGTAATACTTGTATAGAATCTAAACTCTCACTATACAATGGGAAAATCTTTTCCACTCCTACATTGTTCGCGCCAATTTTACGCACGGTAAAAGTTGTATCCACACTCCCACCGTGTATAGCTATACACACACCCTCGAAGTTTTGGATACGACTTTTGTCACCCTCTTGAATCTTAATGCCAAGTCGCAAAGTATCTCCAGCCTTAAATTCTGGGACTTTCTTATCACCAATTTGCGCTTTTTCAAAATTTTGTATGTATCGATTTTTCATTTATGCTTCCTTAATTGCCCTGCTTTGTGCGCTTACGCCACAAATCTGGGCGAAAATATTTAGTCTTACACATTGCTAAGCGGTTTTTTAAATCCGTGATTTTACTATGATTTCCCTTTAAAAATTCTAAAGGAACATAAAAATTTGTAAATTTTTGTAAATTTTGTTGCATTTTTGATGAATTTTTTGCAAAACTTAAAGATTGCAGCATATTGGATTCAAAACTTTCCCCGCGCAACGACTCTTCATTGCCAAGCACACCGCTTACCTGCCTCGCAATAGAATCTGCAAGGCATAACGCACCAAGCTCCCCGCCCGTCAAAATAAAATCCCCCACGCTAAACACTTCATCGCCAAAAGATTCCACCAATCGCTCATCAAAGCCCTCATACCGCCCACAAACAAAACTGATATGATTTTTTTTGGCTAGTCGCACACTATCTTGTTGTGTGAATGGCTTACCACAGGGACTTAAAAAAATAATATGAGAATCAAGATACCCTTGCAAAGCATAAGCTAACGCTTCAAAGCCTATAACCTGCCCCGCTCCACCACTTATTGGTGGATTATCAACCTTTTTATACACATTTTGCGCAAAATCTCTAAAATCAATACATTCAACGCTTATCAACCCATTATCAATCGCGCGCTTTAGCATAGAATCTTCAAAATACGGCGCAATGAGATGAGGAAAAAGCGTAAAAAAACTATATTGAAGCATTCAACTACTCCGCAAAATATCAAGCCCATAGCGCACCTCTATACGCTTATCTTGTATATCAGTGGTTATAATATATCGTTGTGTATAAGGGAGTAAAAAACTCTTTGGTGCATTAGGGACACAGGAATTCACACACAAATAATCAATATCTCCAATGCGCTCAATATCGCTCACTTCCCCAAGCAACAAAGAATCTTCAACCACTTCACACCCAATAATCTCACACCAAAAAAACTCCCCATCGCCAAGCTCACACTGCTCCTTGCTTTGCGCTAAAGTGGAGTAAAGTTTATGATTTGTGAGAATCTGCGCTTGCTCTTTAGTGGTAATTTCTTCAAAGGCGATTTTGACAAACTCTTTTGTGCGGGTAGATTCTGATATATGAGAATCTAACAATGCCTTTGGAAACACACAAGAGCGAATGTGAAGCGTGGGATATTGCAACGAGGAGCTAAGAAACTCACGACCCTTCTTTAACACTTGAGGAAAGTCGCTGTATATAAAAAGTCGCAAACTTCCATCTATGCCGATACTACGACCAAATATGCCAATAAGGAGTTTTTGATTTTGTGTATCCAAGCAGACAGACTCATTGCTGTGTGGGCTTGATGATGATTTTATAGTTTTGTCCATCTTTGGCTTTTGCTCCTGATATGAGCGTTTTAAGCGAACCAATCATCTTGCCTTCTTTGCCAATAAGCCGTCCCACATCGTTAGGGTGAGCAAAAATACAAATCTCTTTAAAACTTAGACCTTTGGAATCTTTATCCACACGGCTTTGGATTTTTATGCAATCTGGCTTTGTTACAATTTTTTGCGTGTATTTTTCAACAAAAGTCTCTACCATACCCATATTTTCCTAATTTTTTGTGTATTTATTTAGATTTTAAACAATGCAATACCTACTTTAAGGCTGTTATCTTGCTTACGCGCTCACTCATCTTCGCCCCCACACTCTTCCAATACGCTAATCGCTCTGCATCAAACTTTATCACCACAGGTTCGCTTAGTGGATTGTAATGCCCGATAGATTCTATCCAGCCCCCATCGCGTTTCTTACGAGAATCTGTAACGACTATGCGATAAAAAGGTTTTTTCTTGCGCCCCATTCTTGTCAAACGAATTACGGTTGCCATATTTTCTCCTTGTTGTTTTTATGTTTGTCCGTCTTTGGATTGTTTGGCATTATACCTAAAGACAAACAAAAACGCGGATTATAAACTATTTTTGCTTAAATGCGCCTTATATTTTACCTAAACTTCAATCTTTATGCTACCTCATTGGCATTTTTGCCCCGCCAAGCATACCCATAAGCTCCTGCATACCACCTTTTTGACTGAGTTTTTTTGCCATTTTTTGCGCATTATCAAACTGCTTGATAATGCGATTGATGTCTTGGACTTCCAATCCGCTTCCTTGAGCTATCCTTTTACGGCGCGAGCCATTGAGGATTTCTGGATTCTCTCTTTCTTTGCGCGTCATAGAATTTACCATTGCTTTGATATTTTTTACTTCCTTAGAATTATCTAAATCTACATCTTTTAGCCCGCTTGCTACATTATTAAGTCCGGGCACCATTGAGAGTATAGAGCTTACAGAGCCAAGTTTTTTGATATTTTCAATTTGAGTTATAAAATCCTCAAAGCTAAACTGCCCTTTTTTAAGTTTTTTGCCAATGTCTTTTGCTTCTTTTTCACTCATCACTGTGGCGGTTTTTTCTGCGAGGGATTGTATATCTCCCGCGCCCATAAGGCGTGAGACAATACGCTCAGGCAAGAAAATATCTAAATCAGGGATTTTCTCTCCACTTCCTATGAAGCGCAATGGAACGCCAATTTGATACGCGATAGAAAGCGCAATCCCTCCTTTAGAATCACTATCAAATTTGCTTAAAATAACGCCATCAATGCCAATTTTTTCATTAAATATCGCCGCGCTTTTCACGCCATCTTGTCCAACTAGAGAATCTGCGACAAAAAAACACTCGCTTGGTTTGATAGTATCTTTTATTTCTTGTAGCTCGCTCATCAATGCCTCATCGATACTCAATCGTCCAGCTGTGTCGATAAGCAAGACATCATAGAGTTCATCGATTGCTTTTTGCTTGGCTTCCTTAGCTACTTGTAACGCACTATGCGATGAATCTCGCGCACTAAAAACACCCACCTCAATAGATTCTCCAAGTTGTTGTAACTGCGTAACAGCAGCAAGCCTTTGCAAATCACACGCACACATCAACACTTTTTTGCCACGCGCTTTGAGATAGTTTGCTAGCTTTGCCGTGCTTGTCGTCTTTCCACTACCTTGCAAGCCCATCATCAAAATAATCGTAGGCGGTTTGGGAGCGTAAGTGAAGCCATAATGTTTAGAGGTTTGCAAAATCTCAAGTAGGCTTTTTTGCAATGCGTCCATAAAATTTTGCTTGCCGATGCCTTTTGCTTTTGTCTCTTGCTCTACGCGAGTGAGAATCTCTTTAGTCGCCTTATGATAGACATCATTTTTGAGCAGGGATTTTTTGAGCTCCTCTAAGGCAGATTTGAGCGCACGCTCATCATCACTAAAGCGAATTTTATTCGCCACTGCTTTGAAAGATTGGGTCAATGAATCAAACAACAACATCTCCTTGAAAATAAAAATATGAAAATACGGAAAAATTCAGCCAAAATTTAAGATTTAATGTAGAATTATAGAGTATTTTATAGAATCTTTAGTAGGGAAAATACAATATTTTACTTTAGATTTGTAGAAATTATATTCTAACTCTTAGGATTAAGAATATGAAAAATTACTTTGGAGGAAAATTTGTTAATGTCGCTAAAATCTTATAGTAGAGCATCGTTCGCTCTTTTTGTGCTCTTATCTCTCTCTCCTAGTGTGTGCTTAGCGTATTTGGACCCCGGCACGGGTTCATTGCTTCTTAGCTCTATTGTGGCGATTTTTGCCTCATTGCTTTACTTTGTAAAAAATCTATTTTATAAAATCACTAGCTTTTCGCCTAAATCTTTGAAATTCTCTAACGCAATCAAGGGGGGGGGGGATGTCCATAATTTAGGTAAATCTACCCAAAATTTCAATTCACACTCAAATCCTAACTCCATCGTCTTTTACTGCGAAGGGGCGCGATATTATGGTTCGTTTAAACCCATTTTAGACACGCTAGATTTACTAAAACACCCCTATACTTATCTCACCAGCGATGAATCTGACCCCGCATTCAAACGCGAATCTAATAATTTTAGCATTAAGGAATTTATCGGCATTGGCAATAAAGCCTACACGCGCCTAAATATGCTAAATGCCGATATTTGTGTGCTTACCACACCTAGCCTTGAAGTCCTCCAAATCAAACGCAGTCGTGGCGTAAAGCATTATTGTCATATCGTGCATTCACTCACGCCGATGACTTATCGCACCTTTGGGGTGGATTATTTTGACTCGGTGCTAGTTGCAAATGAAGTGCAAGAAAATTTCGTGCGCGAAATTGAAAAGGCACACAATGTCAAAGCTAAATATATCACCGTTGTGGGTAGCACTTATTTAGATGAATTAGCGATTTTGCGTGAATCTATCAAAGAAAAAGCACACAAAAAAGACAAACCTACCATTTTAGTCTCCCCATCTTGGGGCAAAGAAACGCTACTTAGCAAATATGGTATGCGACTTTTAGAGCCTTTGGCAAAGTCCCCCTATAATATTATTATCCGCCCTCACCCACAAAGCCTAATAGGCGAAACTGAAGGCACAAATATCAAACACCTCCAAAACGCGCTCTCAAATTACAGCAATGTAGAGTGGGACATAAACACGCTAAATGTCATAGCATTCGCAAAAGCGGATTTGATGATTGGTGATTTTTCAAGTGTGATTTTTGATTTTGTGTGTTTGGAGGGCAAACCTGTGATTACGATAGATTTTGCCTTTGATAGCGCGGGATATGATTTGGCAGATATTTATGATAAGAGCAATATAGGCGAATTTTGGACTTTTAAGGCATTAAAGCAAATCGGTGGTAAGATAAGCGAAAATGATTTTGCAAACTTGCAAACTATCATCGATTCTGCGATTCAATCTAACATAAAGGGCGCGAATCTAACAAATATCGCTAAAACTCTTTGGCAACACCCGCATAATTCAGGAATTCAATCAACGATAGAGATTTTAAAGATTGAGAGAGATTTGCTTGAATCACAGCTAAATAAAAGCATTTTAAATCATTTAGATTCGACTAAAAATGCTATTTTGGCACTTGAAACACACGAATCACACAAAGATTCACACGAATCAAACAGCAAATCCCACACAGATTCGCCCAAAAAGGATTCATAATGTTAATTGATATTTTATACTACACATTTATTTTTCCATTGCAATCCGTGCTTGGATTCGCGCTAGATTCACTGCATTCACTCACACACAACTACGGATTAAGCATAATTCTTTTAAGCCTTTTGGTCAATCTCTTTTTGCTCAAACTCGCCAAAATCGCCGAATCCAAAGCCACAAAAATAAACGCCCTAAAATCTGTGTGTGATAAAAAAATCGCTGAATTTAAACGCGTATTTAAGGGTGCGGAGTTGCAAAGCTATATCCGCACTCTTTACAAACAAAAGCATTATCACCCCATTTTCGCGCTATCTGCGCTTGGTGGATTGGCATTACAAGTGCCGTTTTTTATCGCAGTGCTGTGTTTATTACAAGAATTTGATGGGATTAAGGGCGTTTCGTTTCTTTGGATTGCTGATTTGAGTGCGCCCGATAGTGTGCTTGGAGTGCATTTATTGCCCATTTTGATGACGATTATTTCGCTTGCAAATGTGTGGATTGTGGCAAAAGAGAGGGGTGCGAAGATTCAAGGTGTGCTGATTTCGCTTATCTTTTTGGTGCTACTCTATCAAATGCCTAGTGCGCTAGTGTTATATTGGACTACAAATATGGCATTTTCGCTATTAAGGGCAATTTGGGGCAAGATTGCTCTCAATCGTCATACTGAGCGTAGCGAAGTATCTCAAACAAAAATTAAAAATAAAGATATTTCACCTACGGCTCAATATAACAAAGATTTAGATTCTTCGCTCACTGCGTCCGACCAAAACAACAAATGGGGGTTTTTTATCCATCACAAACCTTTTAAAATCGCCATCATTGCATTAAGTAGCATTTTGGCTATCGGGCTTTGCCTAACTTTCGCACTAATGCTTTATACGAAAGATAGGATTTACACTGCGTCTATCACGCTAGATGACTATAACAAAGCACGAATCCATTTTAACAAATTAGATTTTTTGGCGCGTTCTAGTAGTATTTCCAAAGTTGAGTTAGTAGGTGTGGAGTGGGACAAAAGCATAAATTCAAGCACAATAAATATTACACACAATGTGGGGCGATTTGCATTTTTTGAACCATATCTAGTTTTAGAACAAGACATAAATCTGGGGCAAATTTCCTATACAATACACTTTATACCATTACTGAAAAATATCTTTAAATACTATTTTGGCATTTTTGGCTTTATGCTTGGATTTTATCTTTTACTTTGTGTGATTGCGCGATTTCAAGCATATAGCGAATCTTATGCGCAAATCTATCGTGCTATCTCCATTTACGCCACCCTTTGCATTGCATTTCTCATTTGTGTTTTTACGCCTTATCAGCTGTATAGCACGGATATTACGCAGTTTGATTCATCGCAGACGATTGCCACGCTATCTGCACTATTTGGGGCATTTTTGCTAATTAGCTTTATTGTGATTTACGCGCTTTCATTTGTGCCAAAGCGATTTAGTAATATCATCGCATTTGTTTTAAGCGTGATTTTGTTTAGTGGACTTGTGTATAGCTTTATTTTGGTGGGCGATTATGGTGCTATGGATAGGTTTATTTTACAAATTGCTCCGCAAAAAAGCACGGGGCAAATATTTGAATGCATCACGGTTTTGTCGCTTGGCATCGCAATTATGGCATTTGCGCTCACAAGGCTAAAACGCGCTTTGCAAATAATCTTTGTAACTTTATTTATCGTAAGTGGCGTGAATGCGGTGCAGATTACCACAAAAAGATTCGAATCAACCCAAATCGCACAAGAAACAAATCAAAGCGATAAAAATAAGCCACCATTCGCCGATTCGCCACTTTTTTCATACTCTAAAAATGATAAAAATATCGTAGTCATCGTGCTAGATATGTTTAGTGGTTCACATATGCCATATATTTTAGAGCAGTTTCCAGAGTTTAGGACCAAACTTGATGGATTTACGCTGTTTCCAAATGCGATTAGCACAACAGATGCAACAATACATAGTATATCAACACTAATTAGTGGAGAATATTATGCAGTCTATAATATGAATCAAAGAAAACAAAATTTAAGACAAAGTATTGATAAGGCGTATATTGACACTAGCGATGCTTTTGCGAAAAATAAATTTAGCGTTGGTTTAATGATTGAGGCTGGAACTAACATATCAAACATAACAAAACAAGTGGAAGGAATTTTTGCAATACCAGCTTGGGGTGATGATTTTACAGATTACTATATCCATAATAGTGGTGAAATACATTTGGGGAGTATTGTCAAAACAAAACAGCATATTATCAATGATGACTTAATTCATTTTTTTAATTTTGGGATTTTCAGATTTGCACCAAAAACTTTTAGGACAAAAATTTACAAAGAAGGTTATTGGTTTTTACCAACAAATTTAAATGTTGCTAACACTATTTTGTCGATTAAATCAACCTCTCCAAATTATGTATTAGCACACACTATAAATGCAAATTCAACCAAACCAACTTTTAAATTTTTACATACCCTTATGACACATTTCCCTTGTGTGATGTATTTTGATGGCAAGAAAATTGATTTTTTTAAGAATAAAAGCGCGTGGAATGACTATCCACATAAGGCAATTATGCCAAAAATAGCAACCATTGGACAATCTTTTTATCAGCATTATGATGCTGAGGTTTATGCTCTAAAATACTTAGCAGATTATATAGAGAATCTCAAAAAGTTAGGTATTTATGATAATACGCAGATTTTTGTGGTAAGCGACCACGCTGGTGAGGATAGTATTGGCATACCAAAACTTCCAAACAAATCATCAAATCGTTGGATGGACACATTGCTTTTGTTTAAAGATTTTGGCACAAGTGGAAAGTTAAAAATAGATTCTCGTCTTATGGCAAATTATGACATTGCAAGTATTTTTTGTGAAAACTTGCCCAATGGCTGTCCAAATGTGCCACCAAATATTTTAAAAAATTACCCAACAAACAGAGAAATTATAAGCACAATTCCAATAAGTTTTGACCTAAAACAACACAAAGAAAATGAATGGTTATTAGAAAAAGCCTATAAAGTGCGTGGAAATATCTATGATGAGAAAAATTGGATAGACATAAGCGATGAATCTTATGGAATCGTAAATGTAAAAAATAACTAAATGGGATATAATACAAATATCAATAAAAGGACAAGAATATGGACAAAAGTTATTGGAGCAAATTTTATGCAAAACATAAAGTAGGTGAGAAGCCGTCATTATTCGCAGAGTTTGTATGGGAGAATTACCTATCCACACGCAAAGATTCGTGCCTACTTGAGCTAGGCTGTGGTAATGGACGAGATGCGCTATATTTTGCCAAACAAGGCATACAAACCACTGCCATAGACCAAGTCCAAGAGGAAATAAACTATCTTGCTACACATTGTGCCACTACGAGAAATGGCGTAACAAATCCGCGTTTTATTGCAGGAAATTTTACCAACCTTGATGAAATTTTTAAAAATTTAACCTCTCTCTCGAGTAACACTCAAAGCAGAGGCATTGTATTTGATTGTATCTATTCACGCTTTACCTTACACTCTATCACGCACGCCCAGCAAGAAAGCCTCCTCTCTCAGATTCCAAACTTTATCGCACCAAACGGGATTCTCGCCATAGAAGCGCGTGGCAAGAAAAACTCACTCTACAAGCAAGGAGAACCCGTAGAAAATGAGGCAAATGCCTTTATCCACGACAATCATTATCGCAGGTTTGTAGATTTTGACAATCTTTGCGAGATAGTAGAATCTCAACTAAACCTTGAAATTCACTTTGCTAAAGAAGACAGGGGCTTTGCGCCATTTAATGGCGAAGATGACTACTTTTTCCGCATAGTTGGAATCACGCGCCACGAGAGAGAGAGAGAGAGAGTAGAACGCGCTAGGGCGTTTGTAGTTTTCATTGCCTTTATCAAGCTAGATTCTAGCGACAAAAGGGTTTCTTATGTCGCGTGAATCTAGCAAAAATAATAAAAATATAACACTTAATAAGAAAAATGATAGGCGAAGTATTTCGGCGATAAAATCGGGGTTTTGCGAAACGAGTAACGAAGATAGGACAGGTAGTCCATCAAGGAAGCGAGTTGAAGTAATCTCCGATTTTAGCCCGAAAGACAAGCCTAGCGTATATGTCGCAATGAGTGCGGATTTAATCCACCCCGGACACATCAATATCCTAAAAATCGCCAGAGATTACGCCACCAAAATAGATGGCGAAGTAGTCGTGGGGCTTCTCACCGACAAGGCAATCGCCTCTTACAAACGCCTACCCTATATGAACTACGACCAGCGCAAAGCTGTGCTTGAATCTATCGCGCTCATCGATAGAGTAATCCCGCAAGACACGCTAAGCTATGAAGGCAATATCCGTGCGTTAAAGCCACGCTTTGTCATTCACGGCGATGATTGGCAAAGTGGCGCACAAGCAAAAACGCGCCAAAATGTGATAGATACGCTAAATGAGCTAGGTTGCGGTGAGCTAGTTGAGCCGCATTACACACAGGGCATTAGCTCCACACAACTAAACGAAAATGCCCGTGCCATAGGCATTAGCACCAATGCTAGATTATCGCTACTGCGCAGACTAATTCACGCCAAAACGCCATTGCGCTTTATCGAAACGCATTCGGCGATTTCAGCACTCATCGCGCAAAATGCGTTTGTGAATCAAAATGGCACAAAAATCGAGTTTGATGGCTTTTGGAGTAGTTCGCTTACAGATTCGACTTCGCGCGGGAAGCCAGATATTGAAGCAGTGGAGCTACAAAGTCGCCTAAATACGATAAATGAAATTTTTGAAGTAACCTCAAAGCCCTTAATTTATGACGCTGATACGGGCGGGAAAGTGGAGCATTTTGCCTTTGCGGTGCGGAGTTTGGAACGCACGGGGGTGAGCGCGTGCATTATCGAGGATAAGACAGGCTTAAAGAAAAATTCGCTTTTAGGCAATGAAGTGGCGCAAACGCAGGATAATATAGAGGATTTTTGCGACAAGATTCGCGCAGGCAAAGACGTCCAAATCACGCAGGATTTTATGATTATCGCACGAATTGAATCGCTGATTTTGGATAAAGGAATGGAGGACGCGCTAAATCGGGCGTTCGCCTATGTCGATGCGGGGGCTGATGGGATAATGATACACTCGCGCCACAAAAGCCCAAATGAGATTTTGGAATTTATCGCCAAATTTCGCGCCAAAAATAGCCTAACGCCTATCGTAGTCGTGCCGACAAGTTTCAATGAAATCACGGCGCGTGAGCTAGGCGAGGCTGGGGCAAATATCATCATCTATGCAAATCACTTGCTTCGGGCGAGTTTTGTAGCGATGAAACAAGTCGCGCAAGGGATTTTAGAAAATGACAGAAGCGCGGAGGTAGAATCGCAATGTATGAGTGTGAAAGAGATTCTCTCGCTAATCCCGGGCACGATTTAATGCGTGCTTGTCTTTGCGCGATAAATCGTGGATTCTGCGCACAGGGCTTTGGTTACATACGATATAGTATGCACCCTCGTCCCGCGCTTGAAAACCACAATTTCTCATCGCAAATACTTCTCACACTTTTTTATCATTGCGAGAATCTAAAAACACAGATTTTTGGCAATCTAGATTCTAGAATACACACAAGCGAAAACTTGTAAAACTAAAAATTTAAAATGTAAAGGACATACTATGAGTAAAATCGTAATTTTTGGTGCAGGTAACTGCGGACGGCTAATCGCACAAAATCTAGCCCAAAAGGGTGAGCAAATTTTGTGCTTTATTGATAATGACCCATTAAAAGCAAATTCTAGTATAAAGCTAGATTCTAACGGGGGGGGGAATAGTGCTTTGAGTGCGCCATTAACCTTTCAAATCCACACAAGCGAAGCATTGCAAGACATAGATTTTGATTCTATTGTCATTGGCACTTTCACGGGATTTTATGAAATCCGCGCACAACTTGAAAAACTAGGCATAGCGTGGGACAAAATCGATGTGAGCTATATCGAGCTAAGTGTAAGGGCAAGAGAAATATTTTTAGAAAATTTCGCCACAGAAATACACGCGCAAAATCTAGCAGGTAATGTCGCAGAACTAGGCGTCTATCGTGGGGATTTTGCACGGCGCATAAATGAATGCTTCAAAGATAAAATCTTGTATTTATTTGACACATTTGAGGGTTTTGAGGACAAAGATTTATCTCAAAGCAAAGACGGCGCAATGGGCGCAAGTCTAGGCAAAAAGCACTTTTCAAACACAAGCGTAGAACTCGTGCTAAGCAAAATGCCCTACCCAAAGCAATGCGTGGTAAAAAAGGGCTGGTTTCCACAAAGCGCAGAAAATGGCTTAGAAAATGAGCAATTTTGCTTTGTCAATCTTGACGCGGATTTATACGAGCCTATTTTGGCAGGGCTAAAATTTTTCTACCCCAAAATGGTGTGCGGTGGCGTGATACTAATCCACGAGTATTTTTCGGCTGGATATGTGGGTGTGAGAGAAGCGGTGAGCGAGTTTATGGGCGAATATGGCTTATCAAACACTCAAAAACTCCCCATAGGCGATAATTTAAGCATAGCGATAATAAAAAATTAAAATTTCAAAAAAGGGGCAAAATGCGGACAGAGGATTTTGGAGCGGAGCTACAAAGGCTAGGATTTAGCGATTTTGCAGGTGTGCCGTGTAGCTATCTTGCGCCACTGATAAATTGGGCGATAAATGAGAATGCCTTTATAATGGCAAATAATGAGGGAGAAGCAGTGGCGATTGCTAGTGGGATAAGCCTAGCCTGTGCGTTGCCTTTGAGCGATAAATCGGGGAGTGCTTCGGCTCACTCACTGCAACGCACGGCAAGTGCATCTCATTCGTTCGCCTCGCATAACCCCGATTTCTCATCTCAAATGCTACCGCACGAATCTGCTATTGTAAAAAATTCAAGCGATTTGTCATTGCGAGAATCGCGAAGCGATTCGTGGCAATCCACAAAAAACAATCGCAAGTATGGAGTCGTTTTAATGCAAAACAGCGGATTAAGCAATGCCTTATCCCCGCTTACAAGCCTAAATCACACTTTTAGCATTCCCATACTTGGCTTTGTATCCCTGCGTGGTGAGCCAAATGAGCAAGGGCAAAATACCGATGAGCCACAGCACGAATTATTAGGACGAATCACCGATAATCTTTTGCAAACTTGCGAAGTGGAATGTGCATTTTTGGATTCGCGATTAGAAGTGGCAAAACAGCAGTTAGCCCACGCAAAAGAGATTTTAGAATCCAATAAAAGTTTTTTCTTTATAGTCCGCAATAATTGCTTTGAAAAAGTCGCGCTGATAAATAATCCACTTGATTTAAATTTTAAAAACGCTGAATCTAATACGCACACCACTTCAAATACAAACGCCCAGCGCGGAAGTATTTTGCGATGGATTTGTGGGTTGTGCAGTTGTGAGCGAGGGAATAGAACCAATAGTTCATTGACGAAGCAAACAACAAATCTCCCACAAATACACGCAAAAGACAACGCGCCACCACACAATAAACCCACACGCTTACAAGCACTGCAAATTATCCAAAATCTAGGGCAAAATTGTGCCATACTCGCCACCACAGGCAAATGCGGACGCGAACTCTACGAACTAGGCGACACACCAAATCAGCTCTATATGGTAGGCTCTATGGGCTGTGTAAGCGCGTTAGGGCTAGGAATCGCGCTAAAATCGCACAAAAAAGTCATCGCCATTGATGGCGATAGTGCGCTTTTAATGCGACTTGGCACACTTGCTGGCAATGCGTATTATGCAAGGTGCGCAAACAAGGGCAATTTCTGCCATATCTTGCTAGATAATCAAAGCCACGATAGCACGGGAGGGCAGTTTAATATCTCGCCATTTGTGGATTTTGTCGCAGTGGCAAAATCCTGTGGTTACGAAGTGGCAAAAAAAGCGCAAAATTTAGATGAATTTAACGCGATTTTAGCGGAGTTTTTGGACGCACAAAATGGCGGGGCGTATTTTATCTACCTTGATATTGCAAAGGGAAGCAAAAAGGATTTAGGACGCCCCAAAATCACACCAAAGCAAGTGGCACAGAGATTTAGTGCGTGGCTTAATGAATCGTAATTTCAAAGAGTGGCGATGAAATTTACTTATTACAATCCTGTGAAAATCCGCTTTGGCGTAGATTATTTAGAGGCGATTAAAAGCGTGGCGAATCGTTTGCAAGGTGCGCGATTTTTGCTCGTTACAAGCAAGGGATTTAGTAAAAGAGGGTTAAGCGATAAGATTGCAAACGCGCTAGGGACGCAACTTGTCGGTATTATAGATGAGATTACACCAAATCCGCAAGTTAAGCATTTGCGGGGGATAAAATCTACATTGGCAGAATTTGATGCGATTATCGCACTTGGTGGAGGGAGCGTAATTGATAGCGCGAAATTTTTAAGCGTGGATAGTGTGCTTGAAAATGGAAATTTTATAATCAAATCGCAACCTAAATATCTCTATGCTCTGCCGACTACTTCAGGCACTAGCTCTGAGCTAACCCATTGGGCAACTATCTGGGACAATGACGCCTTTATCAAGCATTCTTTGAGCGATGAGATTCTCTATCCAAAAGAAGCGATTTATGACCCGCGACTTACGCTAAGTCTGCCACGAGAAACTACGATACACACGGCACTTGACGCGCTAAGCCATAGCTTTGAATCTATTTGGAATAATAATGCAAACCCCATATCCACGCATTACGCGCTAAATGCGATAGAGATTATCTTGCGTGATTTGGTGGATTTAAGCCACAATTTAGATTCGCTCCCCTTGCGAACTCATATAATGCAAGCGAGTATGTATGCAGGACTTGCTTTTAGCAATACCCAAACCGCTCTAGCCCACGCGCTAAGCTATCCGCTAACTATGCGCTTTGGCACTCCGCACGGGTTAGCGTGTAGTTTTAGCCTGCCTTTACTTTTGGATTGCTTGCCACGCACAAGCCACGCGGACGCGCTTTTATCGCCATTTAGGGAGCGACTTTTATGGCTTTTTGACACGCTAGAAATTTCTACGAATCCAAAAGATTATGGACTAGATTTGGCATTTATCGATGAAATCTTTGCTACACTAAACGCCAGAGCAAAAAACGGGATTTTTGATATAGCTCGAGTAAGAGATATGTTAAAAAGACAATCAAAATAAAAATTTAAACTTTTTTGGTTATATTCCTTGATAATAGCCTTTTGGAAAAACACAACTTATAAAATATTTACAGGCAAAAAACACATAAATTTTTATAGATTTATCAAAAAATTAAATTTTATGTTTATAATGCCAAAATTCAATACATTAAATATTTTGTTTCGGAGAGAATTATGAACACACAATGGATAAAAGATTTGCAAGCAAAAAAACTCAAAGTAACGCCACAAAGAATCGCAATGCTTGATGAGCTCAAACGCAACGGGCATATGGATGTCGATGAAATGTATGAAAATATTAGAGAATTTTACCCATCTATTTCCCTTGCTACTGTGTATAAAAATTTGGGGGTATTGTGCGAGGCTGGCATTTTACGAGAGGTAAAAGCCCCAAGTCAAAAGCAAAAATACGAGCTTTCCTGCGATAAGCACATTCACGCTTCTTGCGAAAAATGTGGAAAGTTGCAAGATATTGTCATTGATACAAGCGCGTTAGAGAGTGCCATATCTGCAAAAAGTGGCTTTGTGCTTTATGATACCTCAGCCGTGTTTATTGGTATCTGCCCAGAATGCCTAAAACAAGGTGCAAAAAAGCACGATAATCCAAACTTTGCCACCGCATAACAATAAAATCTAATGCCACTCTAAAGGAGCAAAATGCGTAAAAATTTAAATATTGATGAAGTTTTTGCGCTTATATGGGACAAATGTGCCTTTATCGCAAAGGATTCTCGCACAACTTGTGAGGAGGTTGATATATTTGAGGCGCGGGGGCGGATTTTGGCTGATGATATTATCGCTTCGCGCGCTCTCCCGCCTTTTGATAACTCTGCAATGGACGGATATGCTGTGCGTTTAGCTGATAGCGGTCGCGTTGCTACCTTGCAGGGGCGCACACTAGCAGGAGAAAGCGCGCAGGACATAACACTACAAGACGGAATGTGCCAAAAAGTAATGACAGGCTCGCCCGTGCCAGCTGGCACGCAGGCGATAGTCCCAATCGAAAAAGTCCAAATCACGCAATCTAAAGAATCTACGCATATCGCCCTGCCACAAGACATTCTCCCAAACCAACACATTCGATTACAAGGCGAAGAAATCGCTCTAGATTCTGTGATTTTACCACGCTACACAAGATTAAAGCCACTTGACTTGGGATTGCTTGCTTCGCAAGGATTGCGCACGATTAAAGTGTGTAAAAGATTATCTATCGCGCTCTTTTCAAGTGGCGATGAAGTCATAGAGCCCGGGACAAAAGCACTTCCTCATCAAATTTATAATACAAATGCAATCAGCTTGGATTCTATCCTTTCTCACTATCATCACAACGCACAATACTTGGGAATCTTGCCCGATGATAAATCCACACTCCTCACTAAATTGCAAAATCTTACTCAATACAATGTAGTCATTACCACAGGTGGGGCAAGTGTGGGCGATGCAGATTTGCTTAAATCAACTTTAAGCGAGCTTGGCGCGGATTTTCTCTTTGACGGAGTGAATGTCAAACCGGGCAAACATTTAAGCATAGCGATTTTAGGCAAAAGTATATTTATAATGCTACCGGGTAACCCGCTTGCTTCGTTGTTGCATTTTTACACCATAATTCTCAGTATTTTAGAGTTCCTTAGTGGGGCGAGATTATGCTTCATAAAGGCGCAATACGCGAATGCAGATTCTCAAGCTTCGCTTGCAAATGGAGTGCAAAAAATCATTTTAGGGCGTTTAGAAAGTGGCAAATTTTATATTTTCAATAAAGGCAAATTTGGCTCCAGCGCGCTTATAAATGTATGGAAAAATAACGCGTTAGCGATTCTTAACAGACAATATGATACAATCAAACCAAATGATACTCTTGCTTGTATTGCCTTTGAGAGTGAATTTGAGGAATCGTGTAACTTTATCAATGATTTAAGGAGGTAGCAAATGACAAAAATTTTATTTGGGGTGAGTGATACACAAGAATGTAGGAAAGCTATCGGCACTATCATTAAGCTCTTTGGCAAGCGAGAGGACATTGAGCTCACGCTCCTACACGCAAGCCAAGACATCGTAATGTATGCTCAAAGCGGTATCGTGGATTATGAAATGATTGAAAATATCGAGCAAGAGCACTCCCACGAGATTATCAATGAATTTGAAAACATATTCAAACAAGAGGGCATATCGTGCAAGACACTCTTGCGCACGGGTAATCCAATCGATGTCGTGCTCGAAATCGCCGAGCAATACGACTTACTTGTCATCGGCGAAAGCGAATCTTCTCTCCTATATAGAATCTTTAGCTCCCATCAAAATAGCTTTGTGAATTCATCTCCAATCTCTGTGCTTGTGGCGAAGTAGAGAATCTCATTCGCAAGATTCTCACGCTAATGCTTTTGTAGAATTACAAACACAAAAAGGAGTGAAAATGACAGAGCAAACACAATGGAAAGAAAGCAAAGTAACAAATAGAGGCAATCAATATTTTCATTCCCCACAAGATGAAAACGAATTTAAAAATGAAGTCGTAAAAGGTGGTGGGTGGATAGCACATATTCACAAAAATGGTGCTTTTGTGGATAAAGTAGAAGCAGATTCTAGTGTGATATGGCAAGCACCTATTTTTACAAATATCAAAACAACTAAGAGAAATAACAAAGATATTGAACAAATTTATGAAAATTGTAAGTTTTATGCTGTGCCAAAGGGTTATGAGGATATGTTGCCACAAATAACACAAAATAATCTTAAACCAAAAGGAAAAAATGTGATAACTAATCCGCCACTTAATCAAATCCTTTATGGACCGCCGGGCACGGGCAAGACTTACAGCACGATTGATAGGGCTTTGGAGATTTTGCACCACTATGATGAGTCAATGCAGATTCCCGAATCTAGAGAGGATAAAAAGGCGATTTTTGAAAAATATAAAGAATGTGGGCAAATTGAATTTGTAACCTTTCATCAAAGTTTTTCTTATGAGGAATTTGTCGAGGGGATAAAGCCAAAACTTATAGATTCTAGCGATGGGCTAGAATCTAGCGAGATGAGCTATGAAATCAAAAGCGGAATCTTTAAGCAACTTTGCAAAAACGCGCTAGAAAATTTGGAAAATTCGCTAAAAAGCCAAGAGATTCTACAATATGAGAAAAATTTTGAAAACAAACTTAATGAATTTTTAAGTGATTTAGCAGAAAATCAAAGAGAGATTGAGAAAAGCAATGTCGGTAGTTTTCGCATTAAAGATTTTGATGAAACAAAAATCTATATTGATACGCAAGACACAAAAATAAATTTGTTTTTGAATATAGATTTTCTAAAAAAGGTTTTGCAAAGCGATGAGAAATTTCAAACTTCAAAAGAAATGATGGCAAAAATAGCAAAGAAGAAAAATCAATGGCAATCAAGCACATATTATTTTCAGCTATACAAGTTATTTCAAGAATTTAAACCACAAGAAATATTAGAAAATAGCGATGAGAAAATCGAGCTAAAGTCCTACATTCTCATTATCGATGAAATCAATCGGGGGAATATCGCTAAGATTTTGGGCGAACTCATCACGCTTATCGAGTCTAGTAAGCGAATCGGTGGCGATGAGGAACTGCGTGTAACCCTGCCATATAGCAACGAAACTTTTGGAGTGCCGAGCAATCTCTACATAATCGGCACGATGAATACGGCTGATAGAAGCATCGCATTGCTTGATACCGCGCTTCGTAGGCGGTTTGAGTTTGTAGAGATGATGCCTGATTGTAGCATTTTGAGTGAAAATTGCGATGGCGTGAATCTGCGTAAATTGCTACAATATATAAATGTGCGAATCGAATTTTTGCTTGATAGGGAGCATACCATTGGGCATAGCTTTTTTATCGGTGTGGATTCTATGGGGGATTTGCGCGAAGTCTTTGGGCTAAAGATTATCCCGCTGTTGCAAGAGTATTTTTATGATGATTATGCCAAAATTAGAGCGGTGCTAAATGGGAATGAAATGATTAAGGCTTTTTCACAAGGCGATTTGGGCGTGAATTTGAGCGATGATTTTGTGGATAACGAAAAGCGCGTGTATCGCATTAGCGATTCTCATTCGTGGGATATAGAGACTTTCACTAAAATCTATCAATCAAAAGATTCACGCGAATCTAGCGACAATGAGTAAAAATAACACCCTTTGTATCGCCGAGTGGCAAGTATTTGGCGTGGAGGATATATTTCACGCTATAAAACCTTGTCATATAAAAAACTTGCCTTGTCATACTGAGCGTAGCGAAGTATCCAAAAACGATAATAAAGACTTGCACGCTGTTTTAGATTCTTCGGTCGCTTCGCTCCCTCAGAATGACAAAGAAAAACTACACGACAAAGCCCAAAAGTTTTTCAATGAACTTAAAAATTTCGCTGATGACAAAGGCAACCACATATTTTTAAATTCTTATGGCAAAAATCGCCTTAAAGCGCGGAATTATGTCGGGCTTATCCAAACCAAAAGTGGATTTTGTTTGGAAATTTTGCCAAAGACTTTTCGCACGGCAAGTGAAAATGATGGCTTTAAAATTCAAAATTGCGCCTGCTCGTCATTGCAAGACAAAACAAACTTATTTTCTTGTCATACTGAGCGTAGCGAAGTATCTCAAAACCTTAATAAAAATAGAGATATTTCGGTTTCTACGAAACCTCAATATGACAATGTAAATTTTTTACCTACAGCTCAAAATGATAAAAAAATGGATTGCCACGCCGACAAATCGGCTCGCAATGACAACGCCTACCCCCTGCGACACCCTAACGCAAGGGAGGGGGAATCTTTGCCAAATAAGCGCAAAAAATGCCCCGTGTGCGAGGCAAAGAATATTTTGCTAAATATGTTACAAACTTTGCGCGATTCGCCCTTTAAGCAAAGCCATATTTCAAACCTCAAAACGCACAAATTCCCCTTGCTTGAAATCTTTGCTAATATGTTTTTAGATGAGTTAGAGTGCCTTATCAAAAGGGGGATAAAGAGCGATTATGTCGAGCGCGAGGAAAATCGTGCGTTTCTCAAAGGCAAATTGCTTTTTAACGAGAATTTAAAGCACAATTTCGCGCACAAAGAGCGATTTTACACCGCAAGTGATGAATTTATCGCTGATATTGCGCCAAATCGCCTTATTGTGAGCACACTTTTGCTTCTAAGCAAGTGTAATTTTAGTGCCAAAACAAGTGGGCGCATTTTGCAAAGTCGCTTTGTGTTTGATGAGATTTGCCCTAGTCAAAATTATGACAAAGATTTCGCCAAATGCGAGAATCTAAGGCATTTTAAGAGCTATGAGATTTTGCTTTTGTGGTGCAAAATTTTCCTCAAACGCCATAATTTTATGCCCTATCAAGGCGGGGATAAGGCGTTCGCGCTACTTTTTGATATGAATGCGCTGTTTGAGAGTTTTGTCGCGTGGCATCTCAAAAGAGAATGTGGCGAGGGACACAGCATAAAAGCACAGGAAAAAAGCAAATATTTGGTAGAAATAAATGGTGAGCGTAAATTTCAAATCAACCCCGATTTAGTGTGCTATGAAAACGGCGCGAAATCCGCGCGTTTTATCGCTGATACCAAGTGGAAGATTCTAGATTCTAGTCGAAATGATTATGGAATCTCACAGGGCGATTTATATCAGCTCTTTGCGTATTTGGCGAAATATCAGTGCGACAAAGGCTACCTCATCTACCCCAAAATCACGGATACAAGCAGAGAATCTAACTCTACGCAAGAGGCACAAATCCCGCGAAAATTTACCTACAAAGCACGCATTTGCTTTTTTGATGAAAATCGATTTGATGAAAAACAACTTGATGAGAATCAAAAAGAGAATCCAAAAACCCACAAAAAGCAAAATTTTACTTTGCAAATCTACTTTTTTGATTGCCAAGAGGTGAAAAACAGCCTAGATTCCATAAAATTACTCTTTAACCCATAATTTTACAACAACCTTACAAAAACCACATTGTATTTTTTACATTTGTTGCATAGCATTTTATTTGTAATTTATATTTCAAAGATAAGGAGAACCCTATGACACGATTTGGTTTGTTTTGTAAAATTATCTGCATCACATTGCTATGTAGTGTAGTTTTTGGTGTTGATAATTCATCATTGCAAGGTAGAAATTTGGGCAAGCACTATAAAACTTATGGTTTGGTTTATATAGTCCCACAAGAGGCGATAAATAAAATTGAGACTTTGAGTTTTGGGCTACCAAAGCATTATGGAATTTAACGAACTTGCAACTCAAGCACTTTCACCCTTAAGAGATTCCCCACTTCCAAGAGTAAGTGGCAGGATTTATGCAGACTTGCCAAAACAAGCACAAGAACAAATTAAAGATTTAGGAGTAAATGGTTTAAATCGCACGATAAATGGAAATCAAGAGTGGCTACACCGCCCACATATCACCCTAAGTTATAGTATGCAAACGCTTGATAGTAATTTAGAAATAGAGTTGTCAAACTTAGCTAATGAATTTAATGAAATCTTTACCAAAGGGGTGATAGCAAAGTTTGAAAGTGTTTCTATTGTCGAGTTAGGTATAACGGGGAATGTTTTACGCGAGATTTATCGCATAAATTTGCACAATGGACAAATTACACATATATCACATTCCTTGCAAAATTAACATACAAGTAAGAATCTCACTCACTCGTCCATCGAGTGAGATTCTCTAAATCTTCATAGCTTGTCATATCCACGCTTAGTGGTGTTATAGAAACAAATCCTTGCTTGAGTGCCTCAAAATCGCTCATTTTTTTACTACGAGGCTCGAATTTAAGTGGGTGCGTGCCAAGCCAATAGTATTCTTGCCCTCGAGGCGAACGACCCTTTTTTGCGTCATTGCCATAGAGACGATAGCCAAGCTCTGTAACCTTGTATCCCTTAAACTCCTTTGAAAGTGGAACATTGACATTGAGAAACTTTCGATTCCCAAGCGGATTAGAATCTAAGAGTTTGCGTGCAACTTCATAAGCCACCTTTTTAGCAAGGTTAAAATCACAATCTTTTGCATCGCCCTCCTTATTGACAAGCTGTGAAATCGCTATACTAGGAATCCCAGCAATCGCTCCCTCCATAGCCCCTGCCACCGTGCCAGAGTAAGTTACATCTTCGCCCATATTACAGCCTAAATTTATGCCTGAAACAACTAAATCAGGGCGCATTCCATTACTATACATTGCATTAAGCGCGAGATACACACAATCTGTGGGCGAACCATCATCGAGTTTATAAAAATCCTCCCTCACAGCGTGGAAAAATAATGGTTTAGTGATACAAAGTCCGTGTCCGCACGCAGATTTTTCATTCGCGGGGGCGACTACTAGCACGCGTCCTAATGGAGAAAGGGCTTCTTTTAACGCGCTTAATCCCTTAGAATCAAAGCCATCATCATTAGTAAGTAAAATATTTTTCATTTTTTCTCCTTTGTAGGATTTATCTCTTGAAAATATGGTTGCAAAAATTCCCTAAGATGAAACGCAAGAGAATCTGGAAATTCATCAAGCTGATTTTTTAGAGAATCGGTGAGGTTTTTATGCTCTTGTTGTGCGCCACTTATGCCAAGTAGATTGACATAAGTGTTTTTGAGTGTGTCATTTTGCAACGCCTTGCCCTCAATCGCGCTATCACCAAGCACATCGATTAAATCATCGCGCACTTGGAAAAAGAGCCCTAAATCCTTGCCAAACCGTGCAAGTTGCTCCAAAAGACAATCACTAACATTGCCAATCAATCCGCCCATTTTAAGCGAAGCAATGATAAGTTGTGAGGTTTTGTTGTGGTGGATACATTGGAGTTTGTCAATCTCTAATTTTGTGTTCTCAAACTCGCAATCAAGCACTTGTCCAAGCACCATAGCCCCAGCACTTTTAGAAAGCTCAAGCATAAGCGCGACTTTAATATGAGAATCTAACCTCGCACAAGAAAGGAGCTCGAAGGCATAAGTGTTGAGCGCATCGCCCACAAGGAGTGCGAGCGTCTCATTATAAGTCGTATGCAGTGTAGGATAGCCACGGCGCAATGGAGAGTTATCCATACAGGGCAAATCATCGTGGATAAGCGAATAAGTATGGATAGATTCTATGGCGAGAGCTGGCAAAAAGGCGTTTTGGAGCATTTGCGGCGCAAGCGAGCCAACCACACACAAACAAAGAGCAGGACGAAACCTCTTGCCACCAGCAAGCACCATTTCCCACAATGCTTTTTGGTAATGCGGGTGAAAACTCTGCGCGCGCGGAGCATTATGTGTGATAAAGTCCTCAAACTCGCGCATTGTAGAGTGAAGATTAAAACTAGATTGAGAATCTATACATTGTGAAGAATTTTTACTTGGCATTATTGTGGAGATTCCTTAGATTTTAATAAAAAACTCTGCTTCACCACGATGAATGAGTAATTGAATCTTACCTCCATATTGTTGCAATTCCTCATCGCTTTGAGAGTTTGATAAGAGTTCTTTAATGTTGTGTATATTTGCTTCTTTTTTATTTATCCATACGATTTTATCGCCCTCTTTTAAGAATCCTAAGCGCAAATGTCCGCTATCATTTAAACTTAACACTTCTAAATCCTCGCCAAACGCCACTCCAAATCGCTCTAAAAATGTATCACTCAAAAGCAATCCACCATACATTTTATCTGGCTTAATGGTAATTGTATGCACCTTGCCATCACGCTTAAAGGCAATCTTTGCGCTTGTATTTTGTGCTAGATTAGTAATAACCCATATCGTATCAAGCACACTGCCGACTTTTTTGCCATTCACGCTCACTATTTCATCACCCACCATAAATGGATTATTAGGGAAAAATGGGTCGATTAAACGCACAAGTGGTTTTTTTGCATTCATATCAAAGCGCACGCCTATATCACTATAACTTGCGCCAACATTTAAAAATCTATCAATGTATTTTTTCTCTAAAAAGCCATTCCCGCCCACGCCGATTCCATAAATTTGATAGCAAATATTGCCAATAACACTGTTTTGCGCTAATGGAGAGGAAAACTTCGCATAATTAAGATACCCGCTTTGGCGTGCGGTGATTTTGCCTTTTTTGACTTCTTTAGCACTGATAGTAGCAAGATTTGGGTCTTTTAGCGTGCGAGAATCGAGCGCAAGTAAATTATAGCTTAGTTTGCTTGTCCCAGATTCCACAAGATAGAGCCCCACAAATGGGTCGGCTTTGAGAATCTTTGCATTAGGGCGCGTCTTGGATTGAAGTAAATAAACCTTTTTGCCTTTATGTTTGAGGGCTATCGCACGCGTATCGCCCACAGGCACGCTTGCATTAAGATAGTAGTTTTTGCAATGCGAGTAGTTGAAATTTTGAGCGGGGGCTTTGGGTGTGGGTGCATTGGTGGCTTGGGTTGGTTTAGGTTGTGTGGTTGTTTGAGTAGCTGTGGCGGAGGGTGTCTTTGTTGGCGTGATTTGTATGTCTTCTTGCTTTTTGGGTTGAGACTTTTGCGAATCTCCAGAATCTATATTCTCGCGCTCTTTAAGGTCTTTTAGCGTTTGGAAATTTTTTAGCTTATCCTGTGGATTTAAGACATCTTTGGTAGCCTCACTTCCATCGCCATCTGCACCCAACACAATGCCAAACGCCAAACAAAACAATAAACAAACTTTTTTCAAAGCCACAACCTTAGGATTTTTTCTCAAATAAATTTAATCCACCAAGCATATCAAACGCACTATTTTGCTTGTTTTGCTCCACCGATTTATAAGCGTCATTAAGCGCACTTAAGAGCAAAATTTGCAACGAGTCTTTGTCTTCAAGCAAACTCTCATCGATTTGCAAATCTACCAATTCTCCCGTGCCATTAAAGCTCACGCTCACTAGCCCACCACCACTTTTAGCAGTAAAAACATTTTGCTTCGCCTTTTCATTGAGCTCACGCAAACTCTCTTGCACATTCATAAGCATATCGCCAAATTGTTTAGAATCAAACATTTTGCTCCTTTGAAGTATTAAATTTCATAACCCACGCCTACAATCGCGTTGTTTTCATCTACTTGCACGATACTTGGTTTAAAGGATTGCGCCTCATCGACTTCCATACTCGCATAGGCAATAATGATGACTATATCGCCGACTTGCACCTTTCTTGCAGCTGCACCATTGAGGCAGATTTCTCCGCTTTTTTTCCCCAAAATCACATAGGTGCTAAACCGCTCTCCATTATTGATATTCACCACATCAACTTTCATTCCACTATAAAGCTTGGCGGCACGAGCAAGATTCTCATCAATAGTAATAGAACCTGTGTAATTGAGATTTGCATCGCTCACGCGCGCTCGATGAATTTTTGAGTAAAGCACTTCCACACGCATTATTCACTCCACATTAAGAATCTAAAAAGTTGCATTGTAACATATTTTCTTAATCACTCATAACTCACGACAAAAACCTCAGAATGTGCCCTATCATCTTTACGCACGATTTGTTTGACTTTTGCTTGTTTATTTGTCGCATTCAGTGCTTTTAAAAAGTGCATAATTTGGGCTTGATTGAGCGCGTGAATATGCAGATTTATCACACTTACTTCCTCACTTTTGGCAAGCACAATGTGCTCAAGAGCAATATCAAAGGTTTTTAGCAAGCTAAAAATTTCACTTATATGCACGCTTAGCGGGGTGTTTATGTTTTGAGCAAGGGAGTTGAGCTTTTTATGCAAAGTGGCATTTTTATTTTGCAATTCTTTTATTTCATTATCCTGTGCGGTAGCACTTGATTGCAAATCATCAAAGTTAAAATCCTTGCTTTGCAACGCCCCAAGTTCAGAATCTAAGAGTGTGTTTTGGATAAATATCGCACTTGGATACATAAAACACACACAAAAACACAACGCAACAAGACTATCGCGTAAAATATGTGTCTTACCCCGTGTGAAAAAACCACAATAATTGAGTGCAAAAAATCTTTGGTTCTTTAATAGCGCATTTTTGTGGCTCTCCCATTCATTGATAATATCTTGTTTCACGCGCTCCCACGCACTATATCCTCTCACTTGGTGGAAAGCTATCTCTAGTAAAATCCGCACTTCATCACGCAGACAAATCTTATGCAAATCAAAATCCCCATACATATCACGCAAAATTTCAATCTTTTGTCCTAATTCTTCCTTGCTTGTATGCAAAGTGCTACAAACCACGCCATTTTCAATCAATAGCACCTCCTCATAATCACTCACATATAAAAATCCTTTTTGTATCTCACTGCCAAGCAAAAAGCTATCAATGCCAATGATAACCTTACGCCCAAGCAAAGAATCTAATGGCGTCAAAATCTCTTTTTCATTGATAAAATAGGCGCGAATTTCTTGGAGATTCTCATCATAAAAATGCTTGTTAATACAAAGGGCTATTTCATATACACATTCCTTGTTAATTACGCCCTGCTCTTTTGCCTTTTGGAGCGCAATTTTGATAATTTCTTGTATGCTATCGATGTGCTTTTGACACTCAAAATGAATGCTTGGGATTGTGTGAGATTCTACAATGACATAAGTTGTAGTGCGAGGGAAAAGCACGCTAATAATACGACACAATAAATCAAAAACTTTGACAACAAAAGAGAGATTTTTAGGAGTTGGGGCTACACTTGGAATCTTTTCTACTTCACGGAGCATTTCATCATAGATAATTCCCTTATAGTAGAGATTTTTAAGCATTCAAATCCTTTTATGATAATCTTTGTCAAAATGCAAAAAATATTCCTTTTGGCAATGAGAATCTTTGTTAAATTATGAATTGGATTTTTATCTAAGGTTAAGATTTAAGCGGAATGGTGGAGCTGTGGGGGATTGAACCCCAGTCCAAAAATCAAATCCTCTAAGAATCTACATGTTTAGATGAGATTTTTGTCTTTTCGCCTGCGAGCTAATCCCCAAACTCCTGCCTGCGAGCAATCTCTAAGTCTTTTAGCCTAAGTGAGATACATTAGGCTAGCATCTAGCGAAATGATGGCAACACTAATAAAGCTAGAATCTATCAGTAAGCCAGCTCCAAAAGTAAGGTTAAACCTACGCTACTTTTGCGTAAGCTGGAGCGTAATTTGCATTGTTTGCGTTTAAATTTAAAAAGCGGTTTTAGAGCCCGCCACGCTCACATGCACTTAGTCTCTTTTAATTCCTGTCGAAAGCCACTTCAGCCCCTCTACACAAACAAGTCAGCAATATACATACCAACTCTTAACCAATCGACAACGCTAAGCAATTTTGTAGAAAATACGCTAATACATTTGCATAGTGGCGCAGTGCAAACTCCCATTCCATTTAATTAACTCCACGCAATCTACGCCGATGACTTGCAAATGTGGGAGAGCATTTTGCAAGGTTTTTAATGCTCTTGTATCGCTTTTTTTGTCCTTATAGGTTGGCATAAGCAATGCACCATTGACAAACAAAAAATTCACATAGCTCGCTGGCTTACGCTCTTTTTGATACAGTCTCGCCTTTGGCAAATGGAGTGGGATAAGGTTAAACGCATTTCCCTTGTCATCTCTTAGTGCGCGAAGTTCGTCTTGCATTGCTTGGAGTGCCTCATAGTGCTCATCATCTCTATCCTCGCACGCACTGTATGCAATCGTGCGTTCATCAATGAAGCGCGCAAGCGTATCAATGTGGCTATCTGTATCATCACCGCGCAAAAATCCGCAATGCAACCACAAAACCTTTTTTACACCCAATCTCTCGCGCAATAGAGAATCTAACGCGCCTTTATCTAAATGTGGATTGCGATTGCGCTCTAAGAGACATTGCGTGTTTGTAAGCAAAAGTCCCGCACCATTGCAATCAATACTCCCGCCCTCTAAGATAATCCCTTCATTGCGTAGATTCTTAAGCACGCCGAGCTTTTGAAGTTCGCCATTTAGCGCATTATCATAATTTGCTGCATATTTTAATCCCCAACCATTAAACCCGAAGTTTAAGAGTGTATTTTTACCAGCATTATCTAAAGTAATCACACCATAATCACGCACCCAAGTGTCATTATAACGCACTTTAAGGATTTTTAATCTCCCCTTGCCTATTGCGTTTTTAAACTGAGATTCCAAAAATTTTTTCGCACTTTTATCGCGTGGGTCGGCACACACCCACACTTCCTCAAACCTTAAAATATGAGAGATAATCCTCGCAAAACATTCTCGTGCTTTAGGTAAAATGGATTCCCAATCACTTTTTTTATGTGGGAGGGCGAGTAAAATTGCCCTTTGCTTTTCCCATTCTGCTCGCATTCTCATTAGCCACCCCTCAAAATTAACGATATTAAATTATAGCCGAATTTAACGAGCCTTTGCTATAATGACGCGAATTTCAACAAAAGGCGCAAAATGATTTTAAGCATAGAATCTAGCTGTGATGATAGCTCACTCGCTCTTACGCGCGTGAATGATTGCGCACTTTTGTGGCATTATAAAATCTCTCAAGATTCTCATCATAGCCAATATGGGGGCGTAGTGCCAGAAATTGCTTCACGCCTGCACGCGCTCGCCCTGCCAAACTTGCTAGAAAAATGCGCAGAATTTCTACACACACATAATCTAAGCAATGATTCTACAAACCCCTTTGGCGCAATCAAAGCAATCGCTGTTACAAATCGTCCGGGTTTAAGCATTACGCTTAGCGAGGGAGTATGTATGGCAAACGCACTCGCACTAAGCCTTAATGTGCCCATTATGTATATCAATCACCTAAAAGGACATATTTACTCGCTTTTTATCAATCAAAAAGATATTTGCGTGGGTAGCGGACTTGCTGTATTGCTTGTCTCTGGCGGGCATACGCAAATTTTAGAGTTTCAAAGTTATGAGCACATTAAACTTATAGCTTGCAGTCTTGATGATAGTTTTGGGGAGAGTTTTGATAAAGTCGCTAAAATGCTCTCTTTGGGTTATCCCGGTGGTCCAATCGTGGAATCTTATGCCACCAAACACCCACAAGACGCGCCACTTTTCCCATTTTCTCTCCCACTTTTACACGATAAACGATTAGCCTTTAGTTTTTCTGGGCTTAAAAATGCCGTAAGGCTTACGATAGAGCAAGAGAAGCGTGAGAGAGCAAGGCTAGATTCCAAAACCATAGCAAAAATTTGCGCGAGCTTTCAAAATACCGCGTGCGAACACCTCCTCAATAAATTGGAAAAATATTTTGACAAAAAGGCGGGTGCATTCTCGCATTTTGCTATTGTGGGTGGAGCGAGTGCAAACGCATTTTTGCGCACTCAAATTGCTAATCTTTGTGAAAAATTTGAAAAAAAACTCCTTTTAGCAGATTTGGAATTTTGCGCAGATAATGCTGCTATGATAGGACGAATAGCGTGTGAATCTTACCGCAGAGGTGAGTTTAGCCCTATTAGTGATACCATTGCTTCAAAAAGCCTGCCAAATGACTTTGAGTAGGTTTGTAAAATCCCTATAAAATGCTACAATCACAATGTATCACAAATGCCTAATTACTAGATGAAAGACAGAGGAATAAATGCGACACACTTTAGAACCTTATGAGAGTTTTAATGAGAATCTATTGGCGTGGATGGGGAGATTTGTCCGCTATAAGCTTAATACACTCTCAAATCATCAAGTGCGTGATAAAGAGTGTTTGCTTGCCTGTCTTAATGCCCTTAAACAAAAACCAAATGACCTTAATGAACTTATAAGTATTTGTAAAATGGCGCGTGGTAGCGGACTTATAGGAATCAATATCTTTATAACGCCACTAAGCAAACTCTATGAATACCTCACAACACTCAACCTTACTTCGCTTAAGCAAATCGATGAGGAGATTCTCATTGATTTTATTAGCGTGCATACCGCGAACTTAAGTGATGCGAGCAAAAAAAACTACCGCATTGTATTGCTTGGATTCTTTGGATTTATCGACAAAAATAATAGCGATGAGAAAAAAGGGGGTTCGTTTGTCTTTAATATCACGCTTTCTATTAAATATTTACAACGGCAAAATAGCGGGCAAAAACTCCCAACTTATTTAGATGAAAATGAATTAGAAGCGTTTTTACAAGCTATCGATGAAACGCCAATGCCCTATGAACGCGTAAATCGCGATAAACTTATCATTAAAATAATCGTTTATACAGGCGTGCGCGTAAGTGAAGTGCTTAATCTACGAATCAAGGACTTTATCCCCCAAGATGATATTTGGCTTTTCCAAGTGCGCGGCAAGGGAAATAAAATGCGTGTGGTAATGATGAAAAAACAAAAGATTGAGGGCTTAATGAATGCGTGGATAAGCCAACGAGCACAAATTGAACTTAAGAGCAAAATCGAGGACAATCTCATCTTTTGTAACCCAAAGGGTGGCAAGCTCACCCAAGCAAGAGTGTATCAAGTATTAAGCGAGATTCTTCATTTTGCTGGGATTAAAAAAGAAAAAATGGGGGCACATATGCTCCGCCACACTTTTGCCACGATGCTTTATACCAAAAAGCACGATTTAGTGCTTGTCCAAGAAGCATTAGGACACGCTAGTCTTAATACCAGCAGAATCTACACGCACTTCGACAAAGAGCGACTAATGGAGGCTGCTAGCGTAATGGATAGCTTTGAGAGGAGAAAATAATGAAAATACACCAAATATTTTATACAATCGCACTTTTTCTATGCGTTGCTGTGCACTTAGAAGCAAGCACCTTTGATAGGGCGAAAGAAGAGTTGCGAGCGTTTTATTTTTATAACGCACAATACCGCTTTGATTTTTACTGCCAAGCCCCCTTTAAAGTTGAACCAAAAAGTGATTTTAATGGGTTTAAGACGCCAGAGATTATAGAATCTAGCGCATACACTCCAAGCACAAAATCAAACAAAAAGGCTAAAATTATCGAGTTTGAGCATATTGTGCCTGCAAGTGCCTTTGGCAAACATCTCTCTTGCTGGAGTGAAACCTCCAAAAAGGGCAAAAAAGGCAGGGCAAACTGCCAAGACACACAAAACACCTCCAAAGACGCACAGCTCTTTAATCAAATGGAAAGCGATGTGCTTAATATCGTCCCAGCTATTGGCGAGATAAATGCCTCTCGTAGCACATTTGAGTATTTTGACGCGCCACAAGATTTGCAATTTTCACAATACGGCAACTGCAAGGTATTTGTGGATTCCAAAAATAAAAGATTTTATCCTGCGCCATACTCTAAGGGTTACATCGCGCGCAGTTATTTGTATATGATTGAAACTTACTTCATACCAAATGACTTGCCTTACGATAAAGAGGAATTCGCTCGAATGCAAAAATGGGATAAACTCTACCCTCAAGATTCTGCTGAAAAAGTATTACGAGAGAGGCTAGAGCAAATCAACAAAAAACTTAAAGCAAAAGAAATTATCAAAGATATTGATAAGAAACTACGCCTTTTGCAAAATTTGATTTAACAAATAAATTGTAGTAGTTGTGGAATGTGGTCTTATAGCTTTTTAAAGCAATCGCACACTTGGGACTTACGCTGTCTTAAGTGTGCTTGCCTCGCCTTCATCGTTTGATTGTGTGCTTGCTTGAGCTGGTGTCGCCTCGCCACTTGTGCCATTTTCATCAGCAAGATTTCCATTGTTTTCTTCGTTTTGTTCATCTTGCAAGGACTGTGCACTTTGCTGTAATAAGTCAGCAATTTTTTCAAACGCCTCTATGGCCTCATAAGTCTTTTGAGCAATATCAATAGAATCACTGCTTTGCGCGCTAATGTTTTCCACCACCTCACCTAAAGAATTTTGTGTAAGTGTGAGATTCTCTTTAGAATCTTCGCTTTGCTTTGCGAGATTTTCAAAGACTTTGGTATTTTGCGAGACTACATCAGTGATTTCTTGCAGGCTTCCCATTAAAAGGTTGATACTCATCTCGACATCTTTGAGGCTTTTTTGTGTAGATTCTGAAAGTTTGCGCACCTCATCAGCCACTACGGCAAACCCTCGCCCGTGCTCACCTGCGCGCGCTGCTTCAATCGCGGCATTAAGGGCTAAGAGATTGGTTTGTGAGGCGATATTATCGATAAAGACAAGTGCTGTTTTAATGTTTTCGATATTGCCCTCAAACTCTTGAAACTTTAAGCTAAACTCACCTTGTGCGTTAATGCTTTGGTTAATGCCCTCAAGGAGGTTTTGGATAGTTTGATACGCCACTTCAAAATGCTCCTTGCTTTGCAAAATCTTATCCTGCGAAGTCTTTGTAATATCAATGCTTCCTTGCAATCGCGCACTTAGCTCCTTGCTAGATTCTATGCTTTTATTTGCTTCATTTTTGGCGTGGATAAACTGCTCTTGTAAATTCTGTAATTTTTGGTTGAGTTCTTGCGTGTTTGCCTCGTTTTGTTTAGAATCTGCATTATCATTCGCGTCAGATTTTTTTGCCTCGTTTTGTTTAGAATCTACGCTCTCTTGAGCCTGTGCAAACAAACTTGGATTTTTCCCAATCTTACTTACATTAAACCATACTACCAAAACACTCACAACCAAACAAAGGATAATCACTACACCAGCTACACTCGCACTCATCGAGGCTATTTGGATAGAATTTAATTTCTCATAGCCTTGCGGAGTGTGGATAATGCTACCATCAGGGTTGGTTGTCGCATTGGCGAGGAATTCTTTTGCTAAATTTTGAGAATCAAGCGAAGAAATTACAATAGAAGCGTTGCTGTGAGCTTTTTGGATAAGTTTTGCTGTGATAGATTCTAGTAGGCTTTGCATTTTTGTGGCAAATTCCTTTGCATTGGTGATTTCTATGGTGGTATTGACCTCTTCATAAAATTCTTTTATAGAATCGTTATTTTTGATAAAACTCTCATTCCAACTACGAAACATAGCACTTGTAACCGCTCTTTGCGTATCAGCACCCGATGAGATGATATGAGCCAAACGCCCACTCGCTTGGATAATAAAATCAAATTGCTCGACTAAGTCCTCGCTCTCTAACAACACATCAATAAGCACATTAGAATCCGCACTCAAATCCTTTTGATACACCTGAAATGCCCTTGAAAAATCCTTGCCAGAAAGCTCGCTAATCTGGTATGCCTTAAAACTTAAATAACCAAAAACACCACTAAATATGACAATAAAGGCAAGCAAAGCAATCAAACTTGCTCTTGTAGCGCGAATAAATCCCAAATGTGCGTCCTGCATTTTATTAGCCCCCTCGCTTTTTGAATTAAATTTCCTAACATAAATCGCTATTTTTAGCAAAACTTAAAGTGTTATATGCTTAAAATCATCAAAACAACTGCATAAAAGTATCAAAAAAGTATAATTTTTTTGCCACATTTTCAAATAATGTGCTACAATGCGTAGTTTAAGCAGTTTTTAGTAGAACTTGACAAGGAAGTAAAGTGGGGAAAAACTTAAGGACACTCGCAATTTGCGTCATTGTAGCTATGCCAATGCCAGCAAGCGACATCGTAAGCAAGATGCACGATTTAGAATATAGTATGGGCATAATGCAACGAGGCTTCTTCTATAATGACACAGCTGTCATCACAAAGGGATTAAAAGGCTTCAAAAAAACCTACAAAGACTTCAAAAAATACGATGTAATGCAATATATCAAACCCTCACACACCTTAGAAGAAAATGTCGTCCTAAGCACCATTAAGCACGATGAGGAAAATATCATCGCGCTAGAAAAAGCTCTTGCCAAAGGCGATATTTTGCGCGCTGCTGAGTTTCAAACTAGAATCTTTCGCTCTTGCACGAGTTGCCACGCTATCACACGGAGTTGGTAGTTCATTAAAAACGAAGTGTAGCTTTTTAGTTTTTTTGTTTTTAAAAATATCTCAAGATTTTTGTAAGAATGCTTAGTTTTATCGTTTGCGGAGTTTTGGTGCAGTATGTGTGTTGGGTTTAATTAGTGGATTTTGAGTGATTTTGTTAATTTTTTGAATTTTGTTTTGTTTTTCTTGTTGTAACGCGCTATTTATGATTTGGTCTTTTACGCTTACTTCATTTATTACATTTGAGACATCAAATTCTTGTATGCAGTTTTTTAACCAAGTGAATTTTTGTCCTAATTCCTCCATAATGCTGATAATATCATAGTTATCTAATAATTCTTTAGAAATATAGCCCGAATATTGCCTATGTATAAATCCTCTATCCTCAAAGAATTTTTTAATCATAGAGTAAGGCAATCTCGTGCTATCGGGGAATATATCCCTTAATTGATTAGTATCTAAATCAAAGATGATATATTTGATATATTTTTGCTCATTTTTGTCTATTCCCATATCCCATCTCCGCGTCTTTTTGCTGATTCTATGACATTTACATCAAGTGTATCATTCTCAAACCAGAGCCACTCTTTGACATTGCGCGTGATTGCTTCATTTTTGACTGCGTTATTCACAGTAAATATCCCTATGCGCGATAAATCATTTTTATCGCCCTTGCCGACATAGTTGTATTTATCTTGTTTGATTAAATCTGCTTCTTTAGCTATTTCATCTAAATACGCATATAAATCCTCTAGTTTATACTTGCCCTCACGCAAGATTTTTTCCTCATCTAGCACGATTCTTACACTTCTTACGATTTTTTGATTTGCTGACATTGTTTATTCCTTTTATTTGGATTCTAAGGCATAATCGCCTTGTTTGCGAAAGATGATTATAGCACAACGCTACTTAAAAGATGTAAAAATCAGCAAGTTATCATAATGGCTTAGGCATTTAAGGGCATAGAATTAAGGAATCCAAGTCCAACAATTTCAATCGCTACAACTTCTTTTAAGACAATCACGCACTGCACTCCTGTATCTCCACTCACATAGGTCCTATTTTTGCAAATTTCAGCCCCCAAAACCAAAATTTAAGGAGTTTTTAAGGGGGGGGGGATAGAATCTATCCAAATTTTATACCAAAGGCACACAATGCAAAAATGTATTTTTATGATTCTTTCATTTGCTGTGGTGGCGTTTGCCACGCCAAGTAATACAAGCAATATAGAAGCAAGCGTGGCAAAAATAGCGCAAGATATGGCACAAGAACGATACCTAAGTCTTTTTAATAATGATTGGGAAGAATATATTGCTCTCAAAGAAAGTATAAAAGAAAAGAAAAAACTCAATGCAACGATTAAAAATATCTGCGATATGGCAAAGGATCTATATGGAGGTAGTAAGTGCGCTACTTATTCATATTTGGCGTTATTTATCTCCACTCATCAAAATGGCATAGAATACCTTGATATGACAAAGATACAAAAACTCTTTGGATTGCAATATCAAGTGCGCGAGTTTTATCAACAAGGAGCTAATACGCTTTATGTCATAAAATTTAGCAATGCCTTTAAGGATTTTTATGATAATTTTCAATTTACAGATTCTATAAAAGAATCATTTGAAAAAATTCTCTATGACTACGATAAAAAATTATTTGAAGACTATGAGCAAGGTGATTATAATAAAAGCGAGTTGATTGAAGTAGTAGCATTTTTGCAATTTAAGAAAATACCACTTACAAAGGAATCTTTTTCGCAATATTGGGAAGTATTTAGAAATTATGGCGATAGATTGATAGGTGATTTATTTCAAACATTTATTCCATTTAGAATGCGCTATGGCGAGAAACAATCAAATGCAACAACCAGCGATTTTGACATTGCCAAATATTTTGAATCTAAATATTTTGAATCTATGGGTAAGGAATACGAGTATATTAGAACATATTACAAATCTTGCTATGACTACTTCCTCTATGAAGATAATGTTGAGTATATGAAACACACAGTCATAACAAAAAAAGCAACTCCAGAACTCAATAACCCTGTATGCAAGGCATTTTATGATAGCTTTGAGTGGGCAGTGGGCAAATCACTAAGCGACTATCAAGCAATCACTAAATAAGACATAAACATTTTATATAAGCCACATAAGAATCTATGCAATTCTTATGTGGTTACATCTTACAGGGCGAAGTTTTCGATTTTATCAAAGTTAAGGTAAGTATAAACAGTGTTTTTACCCTCTAATTTCTTAGGCACAAGGTCTAAATACTCTTTTGTGCTGGGCAATCGTCCCAATATCGCACACACACCACCAAGCTCGGCACTTCCTAGATACACTTGCGCTCCCTTGCCCATTCGGTTATCAAAGTTTCTCGTGGAAGTAGAAAACACCACTGCATTATCACGCACTCGTGCTTGATTCCCCATACAGAGGCTACAACCCGGTGCTTCCATACGCGCACCTGCTGCACCAAAGAGCGAGAAATAGCCCTCTTGTGTGAGTTTTTTCTCGTCCATTTTTGTTGGCGGTGCTATCCAAATTTGCGTCTTAGACTGCCCCTCATTTTTGACAATCTCACCAAACGCACGGAAATGCCCAATATTAGTCATACAACTACCAATAAAGACTTCGTTAATCTCTTTTGGTCGCTTAGAATCTGCCAAAATCTCGCTCAAAGTCGCCACATCATCAGGGTCATTAGGGCAAGCCAAAATAGGCTCTTTGACATCTGCCAAATCAATCTCAATTACTGCGGCATATTCTGCGTTAGAATCTGGCTCCAAAAGCACAGGATTTGCTATCCAATCTTTCATCTTTTGTGCTCTCCTGCGGAGCGTATCGGCATTTTGATAGCCCTTATTTATCATTTCGTCAATAAGCGCGATATTTGACTTAAGATACTCAATAATTGGCTCTTTATTTAATCGCACACTACAAGCTGCAGCACTGCGCTCTGCACTCGCATCAGAGAGCTCAAAAGCCTGCTCGACTTTCAAATCGCCTAAGCCCTCAATCTCTAAAATTCTCCCGCTGAAAATATTCTTTTTGCCCTTTTTCTCAACGGTCAAAAGCCCCTGCTTAATTGCGTAATACGGAATTGCATTCACCAAATCACGCAAGGTAATGCCCGGATTGAGCTTACCTTTGAATCGCACGAGCACAGATTCTGGCATATCAAGTGGCATAGTGCCCGTAACAGCCGCAAACGCCACTAATCCACTCCCCGCTGGGAAACTAATACCAATAGGGAAGCGCGTGTGAGAATCTCCACCTGTGCCAAGTGTATCAGGCAAACAGAATCTATTGAGCCACGAGTGGATTACGCCGTCTTTTGGACGCAGTGCGACACCACCACGCGTAGAGATAAACTCTGGCAATGTAGCGTGCAAGCTCACATCTGAAGGCTTAGGATATGCTGCTGTATGACAGAAACTTTGCATTACAAAATCCGCGCCAAAGCTAATAGCGGCAAGTTCTTTAATTTCATCGCGTGTCATCGCACCTGTGGTATCTTGTGAGCCAACGGTCGTAGTCTTTGGTTCGCAATAAGTGCCCGGTGCGATACCCTCTACACCACACGCACGCCCGACAATCTTTTGAGCTAATGAGAATCCTTTTGGTTGTTGTGGTGTTTTAGGAGATTTGAAAATATCGCTCGGTGGGAGCTTTAAGAAATCTCGTGCTTTAGCTGTAAGATTGCGCCCGATAATGAGTGAAATCCTCCCACCAGCGCGAATCTCATCGCCAATGGTAATTGGGCTTAGTGTGAATTTGGCTACTACTTCTCCATTTTTGAGAATCTCACCCTTATTTGTATGAATTTCAATAATGTCCCCTTCATTAAGTTTGCTTACATCAACGGCGATTGGCAACGCACCTGAATCTTCGCAAGTATTAAAAAATATCGGTGCAATCACGCTACCAAGCACAACTCCACCGCCTTTTTTGTTTGGAATGTAGGGAATCTCGCGCCCAAAATGCCACAAAATCGAATTACACGCAGACTTCCTTGAGCTTCCTGTGCCCACGACATCGCCTACATACGCTACTTGAGCGTCATTTTTACTAGCGACTTCTTTAATCTTTTGGATTCTGCTTTCGTAGTTTTCAATGCGTGATTTTAGCATTGCCTTAGCGTGGAGTGGAATATCGCTACGCGTGAAAGCATCTCCCGCAGGACTTAAATCATCGGTGTTTGTCTCGCCATCAATCTTAAACACACACGCTTTAATGACCTCTGATAAGGCTGGCTTTTGCAAAAACCATTCTGCATCTGCCCAAGATTGTAAAACTTCCTTTGCTAAAGGATTACTCGAGCTTAGCTTAGCGACATCTTCAAAGCTATTATACATTAACAATGTATGCTTAAGTGCATTCGCACAATCCTGCGCCAACTCTTTGTCGCTCAGACTTAAACCATCAATGAGTGGCTTGACATTATAGCCACCAAGCATTGTGCCAAGATATTTCACCGCCTCTTTTGGTATGAAAACCTGCGCCTTGCCACTTTTAAGAATCTCAGCGAGAAACTCTGCTTTGAGCTTAGCTGCATCATCTACGCCCGGATTCACGCGGTGGATAAGCAATTCTTTTGCAAAGTCTTTTTGTGTTTGGCTTGATTGAGTGCTTTTGCAAATCTCAATCGCACTTTTTGTCTGCGCTACGCTCAATGGTAATGGCGGGATACCTTGAGATTCTCGCTCTGATTTAAGCACCTCATACTCTTTAATGAATGTATCAAAGTTTTCCATCTTATCTCCTTTGTTGCTATTTATTGTTTGATTATAAGCAAAAGTGGTTAATTTGGAATCCAACAAAGAAATAAAGTCAAGGAAATTGTTACTTTTTGTAATTGACTTGCGCCAAAGTCGCAAAATCAAAGTTGCCTTTCTTTAAATAAGCGAGATGAAAATATCCACACAAGGCTTGTTTCATTGTGCGCAAGCACAACTTAGAAACAACTCATTTATGAGAATCTAAGTTACTTAGCCAATCAAATTCGCTCTTTAAGGTTAGATACTAATGTTTGACTTCAACAGCAGGATTTGCATAAATCTTGCTGTTGAAGTTTGGCATTTCAATGCTACTACTAGCCTTATATTTAAATTCTGTCTCTTTTGATAAAGCAAAAAATTCTCCTTTTTGATTCCTTTAAATTTGCTTAATCTATGTTTTGTATAGCACATTCTGCTTGCAGTTGCAAGCAAAGCGAAGCAAAAACACAGAAGTTTTCTTACCTGCTACACGCCCTCTTTTTCCTCTTACTCTTTTAGCACACAAAATCGCCTAAAATTTAACGCAAATCACACAAAATTCACATTTAGATTCGTAAAATTTCAAACAATTTATGCCGAATCTTAAATTTTATTTTAGTAATTCTTTTGCTTTTAGCATTTCCACCATTACGCTACTTTGCCCCACGCCGATGATTTTATCGCGCACGGCATTTGCCATTTCAAACCTTGCAAAATCCGAATGCGCCACAGGATTTCGCGCCTTTTGCATAAAGGCAATATCTTTTGTGAATCTAGCGCAAAATGCCGACACTTCTGTGCTTAAATGCGCTTTTATAGATTTTCGCAAAAGATTATCAAGCAAATGCAGATACGCCCCAAGCATCGCCTTTTCGTGCGATAGATTCGCCACTTCTTTCATTTTGCTTCCCACGCCAAATTTTAGCTCCAAAATCGCGCTATCCCTTGCGCCCAAGATTCGCACGATTTCGCGCACAAATTCATAGCATTCACTCTCAAACGCCTTTGCATAGCGCAAAATCACGCCACTAAAATCATAAAGTTTGTCATTTTTATTTGCGTGAAATTCCATTTCGGCAAAAATGAGATTTTCAAAGCTATCGGGGTGCAGAGCGTAGAGATAGTCGCCAAATATGTAGTCTGTCAAAATCTGCTTTTGCGCCAAAAATGCCTCGCTTTTAAAGAGCGTAAGAAAATGCCGTTCATCACCCTCAAAATAGCATACTTCGCGCTTTTGCACCACTTCTATGGGATATGTGTAGGCGTTGCCATAAAGCGCGTAAGTGTGGTTTGCAAAGGCGGGAGTAGTGAAATTTGCCAAATATTTATCGCGTAAAGTCGCGAAATCATCACGCACAATCTCGCGCAAATCCGTGATGATGAAATATTCCTCGACATTTAAGCCTTTTTGCTGATAGTAGTTTGGGATTATCTCATTTGGGGCTTGGGATTTATCCAAAATCTCATCGACTTTTGCCACATAGAGATTGGCATAATCCGTCAAAAAAAGTTGCAAATATGCGCGTTTGTCCTGTGCTTTTTGTGAATGTAGCTCGGATTTTATCGTGGCTAAACCTAGCGGATTTTCGCTTTGGCTTTTTTGACTTCCTAGCGTGTCTTTTAGCTTGGAGCGCACCTTGCCAAAAGCGACTTTGCCCTTTTGCTTTAGCACTTCTAAGTGGGATTCTATCACGGTGTCTTGGTAGTATGGATTGTATAAAATCAGCAGGTTTGTCATTTTGTTTCCTTTATGCTCGAGATTTTAAAATGTCTTAAATATAGGCGTAAAGATTTTGGGTTATTTGCTTTTGCTGATGAGGTAGCCACCTACCCACCACAGCCCTAGCCACGCTAGCCCCCACGCCACACCATAAAAATAAAAAATCGCAATGCTAGCGATGATAAAGCCCACAAAAACAAACACATACATATACGCTATAAAGAGAAACAATCCTAAAATAGCCGATAAAACCGCTAATAAAAATAAAAAAATCGCTCCCATTTGCTTCCTTTTTGTGCGTTAGTTTTTGGTTTTGCACTTTTTAGATTTTTTTTTGCTATGAAATCCAAACGACAATCTAGCCTAAAAGCGACTTTATCGCTTCATCGATTGATTTATCGACTTTGCGCTTTTGGCTAAATCGCTCTAACGCACAAAATATTTCTTCAAATTCTTGTGGATTTTGCTTTTTATACGCGAGGATTAAATCTAATGCTTCAAATGCAGAATCTACGCGCTTTTGTTTGGATTCTAGCTCGTTTGTGAAAATCTCTGCTTGTTGTTTTAGTGCAAATCCTAAGCTCCCTAGACGCGTTAGTTTCCCTAGCTCCCATAGTTTTATAAATTCGCTTAAAAACTTATACAGCACACTAATAATCTTTGAGAATTTTTTCAAGTCCATCATTGCGTCCTTATATTTTGTCGATAGGATTGAAGCACGAGAGCCTATTAAGCGTTGCTTTTAACCTTAGTTGCCCTTAAACAAGCCTTTGAAAAAATCGCCTATGCTTTTGACATCTAAATTTGGCATTGGTGTTTTACTCATTGGCTCATTGCATTTCTCACACATTGGGCACATTTCAAGCGGGCTTAGCGCATCGCTTTTGGGCGAGACAAATTTCACTTTGCCACATTTGGGGCATTTTGCTATGAATGATTTTGGTTTGATTGGCATTTTTTGCTCCTTTGTTTTGGTTTGGTAAAAATCTACTTGTCGGAATGAGCGCAAGCGAAGCATCTCAAAGTAGCTTCTTTAGAAAATCTAAAAATGTAAATCGAGATATTTCGCTAACGCTCAATATGACAAAGAAAATTTTATTGACAAAAAAATCCGTCATTGCGAGCAAAAATGAGCGTAAGCGAATTTTTGCGTGGGAATCCATTTTTATGTTTTTTGTTGTGGATTGCCACGCGTTGCGTTGCAACGCTCGCAATGACAAAATTTCCTACTCCCGCAAGGGAGGAGGGCTTAAGATTCTCTCACAATGATAAAGTCTCATAATTATAGACTTTTTAAGCGGATTGTTGCAATGTCTCTACGCGCTCGCTACAAAAGCTACCATAGCTTGCAAAATCCCCTCTTATCACGCCATCTAGTGCTGTGGCTAGCTCTAAAGCCTCGCTTAGTTTGCTTGCGTGATGACTATCTTGCAAAGCAGAATCTTTTAGGCTAGATTTTAGCTCTGCATTTAGCGTGGCTAATCTATCGCAAGACTCTTTGATAGATTTTATAGCGGATTTGACGCTCTCTATCTCGCCTACTTCATCTAAGTCGTATTTGCTAGAAGCGACACTATATATGTTATCTAAGCTCTTTATAGTATCCGTATCGCTAGAATCTCGCGCCATATCTTTAGCAAATGAGACAAAATCTAAAATCGTCTTATGCGCCTTGTAGCATTGCGATTCTAGCTCATAAATCGCGTCTATGAAATCATCGTTTTTTTGGATTTCATCGTGGAGGGTATTTAGTTTATCCATCTCCTCATCATAGATAGGGATACCTATGCGACTGCATTGCGCCGCGCTAAAACTTGTTTTTTTCACAAGGGCTGGTGCGAGCTGCATACCATTTAGGTGCTTGCATTCACTCTTGCGCAAAGTTGATTTTAGGGTATCTAGGCTAGACATCACGCCTTCTGCATAAAGTGGCTCATCAAAGATTTTTTCATAACCTTTGGCTAGTCCTTCAGTTATCGCTCCTAAGCCATTGCAGATGATTTTGCCCGCTTCCTCAAACGCCACATCTTTGTAGCCTAAGCCATAGTTTTCTGGCTTCTCCATTTGGCTATCTAGGTGTTTTTTTGCCTTATATCCTGCGTATCCTACGCCTGCTAGGGCTGCACTGCCCAACAATAAACGAGTGAAAATTGACATTTCTTGCTCCTTAAAAAAGATTTTGTAATGCCCGCTCTTGCTGTATCTTACCCGCATTTGCGCTTTTTGTTTTGATTATTTGCGTTTTGCAGGGGATTTGTGCAAGATTTTGGCATTTACAGGCGAGATTTTACTCCCTATACGCGACATTATTTGTCGCGTTGATATACTTTTAAAGTATTTTTTTGTATAGCTACACTAATTTTCTACAATTTCAGCTTCAATGATTTCGCCCTCTTTTACCCATTCATCAAATTTTTGACTTTGTGTTTCAAAGGATTCTAGCTCATTTTGTGTGGATTCAAGTGCGTTTTTTAGCTCATTATAGCCACTGAAAAGTTCGTAGAATTTATCGCTATTTATCGTGTCTAAAATCTCTTTCATTTGAGTTTCAAGCATATTAGCGATTTTAGATTTTGCCTTTTGAAATTCTTGTTCTTTTTCGTGCTGTTTATAGCTATCCCACACTTCAAGCGCGAGTCCCACACCAGCTAATGCGGTATTAGCTCCTTTTGCAAGATTTACTGCTCCCCACGGCTTAAAATTCAATGCTGTGCCGACATTTATGCCTATTTTTTCAAGTCCTGTTTTTAGCAAATCTCTAGCAGCTAAAACATTTTGAGAATTTATAGCACCTGATTTTTGTAGCCACTCTACGCCTTGCTTACCATAGCTACTGATTGCTTTTTCAAAGTCGCCTTTCTCTGCGTCAAATCGCTCGATACTCGTTCGCAAGTCATTGATGACAGAATGCGTGTGGCGTTGAAATTCATTTTGAATTTTTGCACTTATTAGGCTTCCCTCGCTGCCGATTTCGCCCTGCATAAAATCGCCAAATGTCTCCAAACTCGTCCCATTTACCTGCTTAATCAAATCGTTAAAATATTCCGTTACAAAGCCACGAAGCGCAATTTGCGCATCGTTCATTTTGTCATTTGTCCGTAACATATCCTTTTGTAATGCTTTTGCGCTCTCATTTAATCGTTGCATATCGCCTTTGATTTTTCCTTGTAGCGATATAGCACTAGGCAGTTGCCTCCCCACAATGTCGCTTAAAATGCTTTGTTGAGATTCAACCAAAATAGATTCCAACCCACCATTGCGCTTAATGCACTCTGTGGTGGCATTTTGGAGCGAATCTATATGGGAGAGTTTTTCAAACTCATCTTTATTTGCTAACCACGATTCAAGTCCTTTGCCAAAAGGATTTGCCGATACGGCTACGATTTGCAAGTCGCTTTTTTCACTTTGATTTAGATTTATCGCATCTTGCAGATTTGGGATAATGTGTTTCTCTTTTTTAATCGTAAATGATTGCTCAAATTCCCTATCATCGCTCATATCCGCCACTTCGTCAAATTTGCTTAGCACAAAAATCGTTCTAGGCAGTAGATTTAGTGTGCGAAATAGCCACTCCAAATCATCTTTGTGGCTTTCTTTGATAGGATTTGTGGGATTCATCACATACAAAATTATATCCGCTTCGCTTACGAATTTTTTGGTAATGTCTTTGTATTTTTCAGCATTTACGCCCATTCCCTTTTCTTTAAATCCAAAAAGCCCGGGCGTATCGACAATCTCTACTTCATTGTCTTTTGTATCATAGACAAGCACTTCATTGCTTGACTCTGCGCTATCGATTTTCCCCAAAACTTCGCCTAGCCACGCCGAAGCGATAGAAGTTTTACCCTCGCTAAATCCTCCCACAAGCACGACTTTTAGTTTACGCTGATTTATTTTCTCTTTTGCTTTTTGTAGCTTTTCTAAACCGCTATCTACGCTAACGCCAAATAGCTCAAAATCCCTGCCTTTTTCTAAAAATCCTTGCAGATTGTTTAGCTTTGCTTCGCCTTGCTCTTTTTGCCTTTTAAATTCTTGTTGTGTTGTCATTTTTTACTCCTTAATTTTTTTACTTAACCGCCACGATTTTTGCCACAAAATTACATTTTCCTTTACAAACCTCCCTCTATTTTGATTTGCTCTGCAAGTGGCAAAACTTCATTTTCCCGCAGTTCGCCAAAAAATTCACTTGCTTCTTGTATAGGCTCTATGCTTAATGACAGATTATCTTGGATATCTTCTATATAGGGTTGTAAGTTTTGCTCGATATTATTTTTTATGGATTCATTGACCTTTGTTTGCATATTGCCACAAATATTACGCAAATTTGTATCAACCGCTTTGCGTTGTTCGCTCATTTTGTAATCATCGCTAAAAAATTTCCACACAGATTTGACTGCACCTACAACAATACCAACCGCACTCATAACAACTGCTGCAATAGCAAGAGCACCTGCTGCAGCCCAACCAGCAGGATTCCAAAGATTTGCTGCTGTCATTGTGATAGCTAGACCAATAACACCAACCCCAGCACCAATAAGCCCAGCCGTATTTAACCCGTTATCAATGTTGATGCTTAGATTTGAATCAAAATCATTATTTAGCGTTAGATTTTGAAAATCTTTAGCGATATTGCCTATACGCCTTTGTAAGTTTTCTATCTCTACTTCAATATCTTTGCCAAATTGTTTTTGCTCTTTTTCAAACGCTTCTTTAAATTTATCATTAAGCGATTGTTGTTGAGATTCCAAAACAGCTTTAAATTTGTTTTTAAAGCTATCATCACTGACATTGTCATCAATGTAGTCATACATTATATTTTGAACCGAACCTCTAAAAGCCCTTATCACGCTATCACTAGCCACTTCAAAGTTGCTTTTTGCACTATCTAATATACGCTCTATTTTGTGGCACGAATCCTCCACTTCTTTGGCGCATTTGTCGTATAAATCGCTATAAGTTTTATGCACAAATTCAAGCGTCTCATTCATACCAAGTAAGATTCTATGTGCCTTATTAAAGTTTGACTTTTTGATTTTTGCACCCACATTTTGCGCCAAATCATCGCTGATAAATTTCGCAAAGTCCAAAAATAGGCTTTTTTCTAACAACTCATCTTTTGAATATTTTGCGATAAATTTCTCTCTTTTTTGCGCTAAATCCTTTGCCTTTGTCGCCTCATCTTTTGCATTTTGGGGCAAATCTACGCTTATCATTTTGTCCCCAAGCGCGTAAAATGCCACTTGTGCGCTTAAAGTTTTGCGCCCTGCGTAGTGCTTTTGTTCGTTTGAATCTAGCGTTTGTGTCATTATCTTATCCAAATCATTTAAGCCACTCTCATCGCTAGTTTGGATTATCGAATCTGATAGTTGCATAAGGTTTGTAACGGATTTGTTAAAAATACTAAAGACTTCCGTTTGCGCGCCTAAATGCTCTTTGATTTTTTCAATCGTGCCTTTTGGTTGAGTGCCTTTGGATTCGCCACTTGGGCTATCGCCTTTTTGCGGTGGCTGTGGATTTCGCGTGATATAAAATACACAATGCGCCTTTTTAGTCGCCTTTAATATTTCATCAATCACAGCATTTTCCTTGCCCTCAATACCGGGCACATCTAAAATGTCAAACTTCACGCCATTATTATCAAAATGATAAGTTTGACTTTTTTGCGTGAAATCCGCCCGTCCATCGCCGATAATCACGCCATCGCTACAATCTATCATCTTTTTAAGCGCGTTTGATTTAAGATATGGGGCAAAAAACGCGAAAATCTTACCTAAAAATGCCTCGCTGTAATATTTGAACGCTTCATAGCTTTTATCAAACTTTGCGCGTGAATCTTGCTTGGTTGATTCACCAAAATAAATCCGCAAAGATTCGATGATAGTGGATTTACCCGCATTTGTCTCGCCATAAAATGCGATTGTAAAAGTATTAAACTCTGCGACATTTTTGTAATCTAACGCACTTTTTGTGGCATTTGCTTCAAATTCGCTTATTTGTTTGCGGACTTCTTGCAACTGCTTTGCGCGACTTTGCGCTTCCAAACTATCATCATCGCTACTTGCACCCACGCTATCAGCACTAATGCTATCCGCGCTATCTTTCATATCCTGCAATTTCTCTAGCACAAAGTCATAGACTTTGCTTGGCTCTATTTTTGACATTTTTGTCTCCGTTAGTTTGTATTTTTTTGTCATTTTTTCTCTTTCTGCCGTCCCTAGACTAAATCAGTCTGCCAAAAATCCTAAAATCCTAGTTTATACTCATCGCGGAGTATTTGCGCTGCCATTGCGAGACGAATCGTAGATTCTGCTAAATCCCTGCATTTTACTCACTCCCCGTGTCAGCATTTGTCGCTTTGATATACTCTAGGAGCATTTTTTGGAGTTTTTCTTGTAGCTGTGTGGGGGAGATGATTTGGGCGTGTGGTAGCCAGCTTTTGACAAAATTTATCACTTCATCATCAAAGGCATATTGCATTTGTAGCGTTAGATTTTGATATGAATCTTTTATGATAGAGAAGTTTGCTCCCAAATTTTTGCGCAAAAAATGTGTCCTAGCTTTTGGCGTGGCAAGCAGGATTTTCGCGGTTTTGGGGGTGGTGGTGAGATAGGCGGTGGAGTTTAGATTAGATTTTAGTAGTGTTGTTACTTTTTGGCTAGGGGCAAACGCTTCTTTTGTGTCGATTAGATTTTTGATTTTGGATAGGGCGAAATGCTTTAATTTACGCGACTCGCTCGCTAGCAGATACCAAATCCCTTGAATATGCACTAGCTTGTAGGGCTTTGCTACTCTAGGCTTTAGGCTATAAGTGAAGTGGAGTATGTGGTGGAGATCAATCGCTTCTTTGAGTGTCTCAAAGAGCTGTGTTTGAGGCTTTTCAAAATGTCCTTTGGCAATGTGTAGGGACTTCTCATCATCATCTAGCAAATCATAGACAAAAAACTCATCTAGCGTGGGGTAGAGTGCTTCTATCCCGCTGATAGAGGCAAATCGCTTGATAGATTTGGGATTTACACTCCCCCCCCCCCGTAATAATCTAGCTGATATGTGCCTTTGTCATATTTGATACTTAGCAAATTTGCTATGTGAGATATATCTCGCTGTATCGTGCGAAGTGAAGTGCCAAACTCACTCGCTAGTAAGTCTGCCTTGATACACTCGCCCTCATAAAGTCGCTTTAGGATAATGATAAGTCTAGTGGAGAGAGAATCTTTGGAGTTGCTAGAATCGCTATGGGGCTTTGGTTTTTTTAGAGTTGGTTTGTTTTGTGTTGGTTTGCTTTGTGGTTTTGGAGGATTTGTAGTAGCGAAAGTCATTTTACCCCTTTTGATTGTGCGTGCAAAGTCGTTTGGATTTAGTGAAAATTTGGCAAGATTGTAGCTAAAATTGGTTAGATTTTAGTTTGATTCTCACAATATTTTGGCAAAAATCTTGCGTGGTGTATTTGGTTGGCTCAAGACAACTTAAGCGGTTGATTCTTATCAATTTTAGCAAGATTTTATACAAATCTTGCTTTTGTATTTTGACATTTCAATGCTGCTGCTAGCCTTGTATCTAAATTCTGTCTCTTTTAAGTGAAGCAAAAAATTCTCTTTTTTGATTCCTTTAAATTTGCTTAATCTATGCTTTGCATAACCCATTGTGCTTGCAGTTAAGAGTATTAGCGAAGCAAAAATAGCTTTCATCAATTTCAATTTCGCTTTGTATTTTAAATATTTTTTTCATACTCTTGTGCGATTAAGATTCTAATATTTTTACAAAATTTATCACACTTTTCATCGATAATTTTTTGTAAAATCTTACAAATTTTTGCAATTTTACAGCCTCAATATCAAGACTTCTTGCAAGGCTACGAGTGTAAGCGAAGTAGAAAAATATTTAATGATCTTTTTTGAATCTCTCTTGTTTTTGATTCTCTTAGTTTCTTAAATTCTTGCAAAGTTTTTTATTATGTGGTGATATACTTGTTTTTCATCGTGTGCATCATAACTTAAGATTCCTTTGTTAGAGTTTAAGTTGGATTGAGCCAAAAAACTAATAAGCAATAAAAATAAAGTAAATGAGCTAAAAGAATACAAGTAGTCTCTAAGTAGTTTTCCCCTAACCCTGCATCGACCTACATTCCCACACTTGCAAAGTGCAGTATCATCAGCGAAGAGGAGCTTAACTGCTAGGTTCGGAATGGAGCTAGGTGTGTCCTCCTCTCTATAGACACAAGGAAAAGGGGAATAAAGGCACTTTTTTAGAATCTCTTTTTTTAAAATTTTGCCCTTATTTCCATTTTCCTAATGGGGGAAACAACAACTTGACAACCTACATACATAAGTTATCAATCACTGTAATAGCCTAAAAAAAACTACACCTAAACTTTATTGGTGTAAAATGATACACTCAATAAGGCAGTAATTAGAATACTTAAGACTTAATAAAGAAATAAGCCAAACGGTCTATTAGTAGTAGTCAGCTAAACACATTACTATGCTTACACACCTACCCTATCAAGCAGCTAGTCTTGCTGCGACCTTCAGGGAGAGTTCATCTTGGAGTTGGCTTCCCGCTTAGATGCTTTCAGCGGTTATCACATCCACGCGTAGCTACGCAGCGATGCTCTTGGCAGAACAACTGCTACACCAGTGGCGTGTCCATCCCGGTCCTCTCGTACTAGGGACAGCTCTCCTCAACTCTCCTGCGCCCACGGCAGATAGGGACCGAACTGTCTCACGACGTTCTGAACCCAGCTCGCGTACCGCTTTAAATGGCGAACAGCCATACCCTTGGGACCTGCTCCAGCCCCAGGATGCGATGAGCCGACATCGAGGTGCCAAACCTCCCCGTCGATGTGAGCTCTTGGGGGAGATCAGCCTGTTATCCCCGGGGTACCTTTTATCCTTTGAGCGATGACCCTTCCACACAGAATCACCGGATCACTATGACCGACTTTCGTCTCTGCTCGACTTGTTTGTCTCGCAGTCAGGCTGGCTTATGCCATTACACTCTGCTTGCGATTTCCAACCGCAATGAGCCAACCTTTGCAAGCCTCCGTTACTTTTTAGGAGGCGACCGCCCCAGTCAAACTACCCACCAGACATTGTCCTGCTAGAGGATAACTCTAGCCAGTTAGCCCACAGAAACATTAAGGGTGGTATCTCAAGGACAGCTCCATCTCCACCAGAGTAGAGACTTCAAAGCTTCCCACCTATCCTGCGCATAATGCTCCCATGTGCAGTGCCAAGTTGTAGTAAAGGTCCACGGGGTCTTTCCGTCTTGCCGCGGGTAGGAGGAATTTTCACCTCCACTACAATTTCACTGAATCTCTCTTTGAGACAGCTCCCATCTCGTTACGCCATTCATGCAGGTCGGTATTTAACCGACAAGGAATTTCGCTACCTTAGGACCGTTATAGTTACGGCCGCCGTTTACTCGGGCTTCAATTCAATGCTTTGGGTTGCCCCTGACAAATCCTCTTAACCTTCGAGCACCGGGCAGGCGTCACACCTTATACTTCCTCTTACGAGTTTGCAAAGTGCTGTGTTTTTGGTAAACAGTCGGGAGGGACTCTTTGCTGAGACCTATTGCTAGGCACACCTTATCGCGAACTTACGGTGCTAGTTTGCAGAGTTCCTTAAAGAGAGTTCTTTCACGCGCCTTAGAATACTCATCTCATCTACCTGTGTCGGTTTGCGGTACGGGCAATAGTAGCTAAACTTAGAAACTTTTCTTGGCACGACGGTATCAGTGATTCTCCCCGCTATCCGAAGACTTTGGAGAGCCTTTGAGGTTTGACATACAGAGGCGGATTTGCCTATCCTCCAAGCTGCACCCTTAGACTAGCACTTCCATCAGCTAGCTCACCTAACCCTATGCGTCCTTCCATCGCACACTACTATTGGTATTGGAATATTAACCAATTTTCCATCGACTACCCATTTCTGACTTGTCTTAGGACCCGACTAACCCTACGATGACGAGCATCGCGTAGGAAACCTTAGACTTTCGGCGAAGTGGATTCTCACCACTTTTATCGCTACTCATTCCTGCATGCTCACTTCGCATCGCTCCACCACTTCTTGCCGATATGGCTTCAACGCTGATACGAACGCTCTTCTACCACTCTATGCACCAGCATAGAATCTACAACTTCGGTGTCTATCTTAGCCCCGTTATATTTTCTGCGCAAAATCACTAGACCAGTGAGCTGTTACGCTTTCTTTAAAGGATGGCTGCTTCTAAGCCAACCTCCTGGTTGTCTAAGTAACTTCACATCATTTTCCACTTAGAATAGAACTTTGGGACCTTAGTTGGTAGTCTGGGTTGTTCCCCTTTTGACGATTGATTTTATCACCCACCGCCTGACTCCCAAGATAAGGCAATAGGTATTCGTAGTTTGACAGGGGTTGGTACCGCGGTGAGCAGCCCTAGCCCAATCAGTGCTCTACCCCCTATTGCTATCACTTGAGGCTATACCTAAATATATTTCGAAGAGAACCAGCTATCACCAAGTTTGTTTGGCCTTTCACCCCTATCCACAACTCATCCCAACCCGTTTCAATGGGCACGAGTTCAGTCCTCCATAAGCTGTTACACTTACTTCAACTTGGTCATGGATAGATCACTTGGCTTCGGGTCTGCAGCATCTGACTTAACGCCCTATTAAGACTCGCTTTCGCTATGGCTTCGCGTGTGCTTAACCTTGCCAGATACCACAACTCGCAGGATCATTATGCAAAAGGCAGTCCATCACCCTGATAAATCATAGGGCTCTGAATGATTGTAAGCAAATGGTTTCAGGTTCTATTTCACTCCGCTACCCGCGGTTCTTTTCACCTTTCCCTCACGGTACTTGTGCGCTATCGGTGTGATAGTAGTATTTAGGGTTGGAGGGTGGTCCCCCCAGCTTCAGCCCGGATTTCACGTGTCCTGGCTTACTCTGGATACTGCTACCTAGCAATGTCTTTTCGCATACGGGATTATCACCCTCTATGATGAGCCTTTCCAAACTCTTCTGCTAAGATATTGCAGTGGATATTGCAGTCCTCAACCCCGAGTGCAAGCACTCGGTTTGCCCTTATCCCCGTTCGCTCGCCGCTACTAAGAGAATCTCGTTTGATTTCTTTTCCTCTAGCTACTGAGATGTTTCACTTCGCTAGGTTCGCCCCTTAATCGGTAATGCGCATCACTACGCATTGGGTTGCCCCATTCGGAAACCTACGCATCAAAGCTCCTTGACAGCTCCGCGTAGCTTTTCGCAGTCTAGTGCGTCCTTCATCGCCTCTATCACCCAAGGCATCCACCATTTGCCCTTACAAAGCTTATGCCTTCATTATTGAGTATTCTAAAATTACTGCCTTACTGAGTGTATCGTGTGATTCAAGTATGATTTATATCACACCCAAACCCGCCAGCAGAATCCATACGGAACTAGATATATGCCGACCACCTACATCACAATAAAACAGGCTATTGTAGTTTTAATTTACTTAGGCTATTAACAATGATAAGTTAAATAACACGACTTTTACAAAGCCTAATGCAAATCTTACAAACACACATTCATTCAACCTCTTTGGGTTGAGATTCTCTATGAGATAAAACTTGCATTAAACTTTGAATAAACAAACCTTAGAATCTAAGCTAAATAAGTTAGCCAAATCCTCCACTTGCAATATGGTGGAGAATAGCGGGATCGAACCGCTGACCTCCTGCGTGCAAAGCAGGCGCTCTCCCAGCTGAGCTAATTCCCCTCACAATCTTAATAACAAACCACTAGGTGCTTTATTACAAAATGTCATTTTCTGGTGGGCTTAGGAGGACTTGAACCTCCGACCTCACCCTTATCAGGGGTGCGCTCTAACCACCTGAGCTATAAGCCCCTATGCTAACTTTACATTGAGATGATCTCTGAAAACTAAGCAAGAAACAAAGAGGTGCACTAAATCTCTAACTTTTTTGGTTTGGATAAAACAAATTACCCAAACAATTCTCTAGAAAGGAGGTGATCCAACCGCAGGTTCTCCTACGGTTACCTTGTTACGACTTCACCCCAGTCGCTGCATCCGCCGTGGGCGGTAACCAATTTAGTATCCCGACTTAAGGCGAATACAACTCCCATGGTGTGACGGGCGGTGAGTACAAGACCCGGGAACGTATTCACCGCAACATTGCTGATTTGCGATTACTAGCGATTCCAGCTTCATGTAGTCGAGTTGCAGACTACAATCCGAACTGAGAGGCGTTTTGGAGATTTGCTCCATCTCGCAATATTGCATCTCTTTGTGCGCCCCATTGTAGCACGTGTGTAGCCCTAGGCGTAAGGGCCATGATGACTTGACGTCGTCCTCACCTTCCTCCTCCTTACGAAGGCAGTCTCCCTAGAGTGCTCAGCCGAACTGCTAGCAACTAAGGACGAGGGTTGCGCTCGTTGCGGGACTTAACCCAACATCTCACGACACGAGCTGACGACAGCCGTGCAGCACCTGTTTTCAAGCTCTGGCAAGCCAGCACTCCGCTATCTCTAGCAGATTCTATCAATGTCAAGCCTAGGTAAGGTTCTTCGCGTATCTTCGAATTAAACCACATGCTCCACCGCTTGTGCGGGTCCCCGTCTATTCCTTTGAGTTTTAATCTTGCGACCGTACTCCCCAGGCGGAATGCTTAATGCGTTAGCTGCATTACTGCAAGGACGAGCCTCACAACAACTAGCATTCATCGTTTAGGGCGTGGACTACCAGGGTATCTAATCCTGTTTGCTCCCCACGCTTTCGTGCATGAGCGTCAGTAATGTTCCAGTAGGTCGCCTTCGCAATGAGTATTCCTCTTGATCTCTACGGATTTTACCCCTACACCAAGAATTCCACCTACCTCTCCCACACTCTAGAATAGCAGTTTCAAATGCAGTTCTATGGTTAAGCCATAGCATTTCACATCTGACTTGCTATCCCGCCTGCGCACTCTTTACGCCCAGTGATTCCGAGTAACGCTTGCACCCTCCGTATTACCGCGGCTGCTGGCACGGAGTTAGCCGGTGCTTATTCGTTAGATACCGTCATAATCTTCTCTAACAAAAGGAGTTTACAATCCTAAAACCTTCATCCTCCACGCGGCGTTGCTGCTTCAGGGTTCCCCCCATTGAGCAATATTCCCTACTGCTGCCTCCCGTAGGAGTCTGGACCGTGTCTCAGTTCCAGTGTGTCCGTTCACCCTCTCAGGCCGGATACCCGTCATAGCCTTGGTGAGCCATTACCTCACCAACAAGCTGATAGGACATAGGCTAATCCCATAGCGAAAAACTTTCCCCCGTAGGGAGTATCTAGTATTAATCACCGTTTCCAGTGGCTATCCCAGACTATGGGGCATATTACCTATGCGTTACTCACCCGTGCGCCACTAATCCACCTCTAGCAAGCTAAAGGCTTCATCGTTCGACTTGCATGTATTAGGCACGCCGCCAGCGTTCACTCTGAGCCAGGATCAAACTCTCCATAAAAAACTATGGAAGTTTGAGCCAAAATATAAAATAATGACGCAAACTCTCCATAAAAAATGGGGAGTTGGAATCTAAATCAATAGAGCCAAACTCTCCAAAATTGTAGATTCCCTAAATAAATCAAAGAATCTGTTTTTAGGTTAGTTGTCCTAGTCTTAAGTCAAAGCTTAAACTCTTATCACTTCGATAAGCTCAAAGTATATTTGAGATTTAACATAGCTTAAGAAAAAGGTTGCCAGAAACCAGCACACCTCTTATCTCTTGCTTAGATTTCAAAGATCATTACTCAAAATTTGCTTTAATCTTAAACTGAGGTTACCCATTTTAAGAATCTAAAGTAAAGTTTTGTGTAAAAGAACAAGATTGTAAAATTCAATAAATTTTAGCCATCTTTTCCACCCTCTAATTCGACTTTAAAGAGCGAAAATTTAAAGCAAAAAGCACTCCAAATGTCTAATAAGGATTCTCAAAGGCTTTTAACAAAATCCCTAAAATTTCTCTTTATGGTTACATTAAAAAGAAATCCATTTTAAAGAAAAGCTATTTTATGCTTTGTTTAATGACCAAAAATTACGAGAATTTTTCAAATCAAAAGCGGGATTTTATAAAAACAAACCTTAAAGTTTCCTTATATTTTGTTAATTTTGTAAAAAATCTGCAAAAATTTTGAAATTTTTTACATTTTTTTGATTTTTATCTAGAAATCTCATAAATTTGCCTTAAGAAATTCTTACAAAAACTTTAATCACAAAGTAACGATATGCTTGTTTTCACCGTGCGCAATCATAGCTTAAGACTCTTTAACATTTAAGATTTAAGTTGTCTTGAGTCTATTTTTTGCTACAATGTCGCATTTTAGGGAGATTTCACATTTTAGATTCACATAAGGATGCACAATGAAACCAAACTACACAACATTCATAAGCAAGGCAAAATCAATCTGTGATGGGCGTGTTTGGGATTCGCACTTAATGCGATACGCGCTAGGCGTGGATGCAAGCTGTTATAGCTTCGTGCCAAAAGTCGTCATTCGCGCAAATAGCGAGGACGAAATTGTCCGTCTTTTGGCACTTGCTAGGCAATGCCACACGCCTATAACTTTTCGTGCCGCAGGGACTTCGCTTAGCGGACAATGCAGTAGCGATTCGGTGTTAATCATCGCAAATGAGGGCTTTAAAAGCATTGAAGTTAATGGCAATGTCATTGAGTGCGGGTGTGGCGTGATTGGTTGCGAGGCAAATGTGGCGTTAGCACCGCTTGGCAAAAAGATTGGACCAGACCCCGCGACTATCACAACTGCGCTAATTGGCGGGATTTTCAACAACAATTCAAGCGGAATGTGCTGTGGCGTGGAGCAAAATAGCTATAACACCATTCATTCTGTCCGCGCAGTGCTAACGGACGGCACGATTATCGATACAGCAGACAAAAATAGCGTTGAATCCTTTTGCAAAACCCACGCACACATTGTAAAATCTCTGCAAAAACTCCGCGCTGAAATCTTAGCCGACAAAGAGCTAACCGCACTCATCGCGCGAAAATACAAAATCAAAAACACCACAGGATACAGCATAAACGCCCTAGCGGATTTTAGCGACATTGCGGATATTTTAAATCATATCTTAATCGGTAGCGAGGGGACTTTGGCATTCATTAGCAAGGTGCGCTACAACGCCGTGATTGACGCGAAATTTAAGGCGTGTGGATTGCTATTTTTTGCGGATTTGAGCGAAGCAAGCAAGGCGGTTGTCGCGCTATCAAAACTTGGGCGGGACAAAGTTGTGAGTGCGGAAATGATGGATTATGCCTGTCTTATGGCGGTTAAAGATAGCGAAGGGATACCTAGCATAGTCAAAGAGTGCAAAGAAGGCTATTCGTGTATTTTATTTCAAAGCGAATCACAAGAGCCTTCAAAGTTAGAGGCGAATCTAACTGCAATAAAAGCGGAGTTAGAATCCATCAAAATGCCCTTTGAGCCATTGTATTCAAAGGATTCGCACGAATATGATGCGTGGTGGAAGATTCGCAAGGGAATCTTGCCTATTGTCGCAGGGACGCGCCCCAAAGGGACTACGATTATTACTGAAGATGTGTGCTTTGAGATTGATAAATTCACCGATGGCGTGGCGTGGTTGCAAGAGTTGTTTAAAAAATATGGCTTTGATGGCGTGATTTTTGGACACGCATTAGCGGGAAATCTGCACTTTAATATCACGCCAGACTTAAAAGACAAAAAGCAATATGAAAATTTTGCCGCGCTTGTGGAGGAAATGAGCAGTAAAGTCGCGCTAATGGGTGGAAGTGCCAAAGCAGAGCACGGCACAGGGCGAATGGTCGCGCCATTTGTGGAAATCGAGTGGGGCAAAAAGGCTTATGCAATCAATGTGGCGATAAAAAATGCCTTTGATGAGAAACGACTTTTGAATCCCGATGTCATAATCAGCGATGATGCGACAATTTTTAAGAAAAACCTTAAATCCGCACCCAAAAATCTGCTCAACCTACCCGAAAATAGCGAGATGATAAATCGCTGTATGGAGTGCGGATTTTGTGAGAAAAACTGCCCATCGCGCGAGATTGCACTAACACCGCGTGAGCGTATTGCAGTGCTACGCGAAATCACGCGACTTTTAGAAGACGGCAAAAAGTATGAGGCAGACGCGCTTTTGAGCGAATATGAATACTTTGGCAATGAAACCTGCGCTACTTGCTCATCGTGCCTTGCGCTGTGTCCGCTTGGGATTGATACCGCAAATGTCGCCTTTGAGTTAAGAGTGGCGATGAGTGGCAAAACGCAGAAAATTGCGCAAAAAATTTATAATAATTTTAGTGCAATTTTGGGCGTGGCGCGTGGGGGACTGCGAATCTACCGCGTGGCAAGTGTGATTTTTGGTGAATTTTGGATTAGCAAAATCACAGGCGCATTGCATAAATTAAGTGCGAATCTGCCCTTTACTCCGCCATTTATGCCCCGTGCAAATGGTTACACACTCACAAACAAGGGCGAAAATCTGCCCGATAAAGTCGTGTATTTCACTTCTTGCATGAATCGCATTTTTGCCCCAAATGCCAAACAGCGCGACAAACGCCCATTGCAAGAAGTAGTGGAGAGCATTTGTGCGAAAGCAAAAATCGGCGTAATTTATCCACAAAAAATCAAACAAATGTGCTGTGGCAAGATGTTTGAGGACTATGAGAGTATAAAGGCACAAAATATGGCGTTTTTAGAATCCGAGCTACAAAAGGCAACGGAGGACGGAAAATATGCGATTATAACAGACCATTCGAGTTGCTTTTACTCTACGATTGCGCAGTTTAGGGATAGATATAAGGTGTATGACATTAGCGAATTTATTTTAAGCATAAGCGACAAACTTGCTTGGAGCAAGGTGGATTCGCCACTTTTGGTGCATAGGCTTTGTCTGCTAAAAAAGCTGGGCAAGGATAGCGCGATTGTGGAAGTGGCAAAGCTGTGTAGCAATGATGTGCGCGTGGTAAAAAGCTTTGAATGTTGCGGATTTGCGGGTAAAAAGGGCTTTTTTACTCCAGAGCTCAACAAGTCTAGCACGGCACATTTGGCAGATGAAAGCGCGACAAATATCATCGGTGTGAGCTCAAGTAGCACTTGTGAGATAGGACTTTGCGCGTATAGTGAGAGCAGATTTCAAAGCGTGGCGTATATGGTGGATAAGGCGACTAGCGCGAAATAATGCGCGTTCAATTTGTCTTTGGTATTGACAAAACAATGTATTTTTGTAACTCACTAGAATCTCATAGATTCTCAACCCAAACACAATCTTTAATGATTTTTGGTCGTTTTAATGAATCTATTTGGGCTTACTCCTATCTTTTCTCTAAAGTTTTTACAAAAACACGAAACATTGACATAGCCCACTTCATTTGCGACTTCACTTACATTTTTGCCAGATTGCAACAAAAAAATAGCATTTTGAATTTTGCATTGTTTGAGGTATTGATATATAGAAATGCCTTTAACCGAGCGAAAATCACTTGTGAGTTTGCTCACACACACTTCAAATCGCTCTGCAAGCGTGCATAGATTCAAACATTCCTCGCTTGCGTTATAGTTGTTTTCCAAATATTCTGCCACGCGGGCAATATAAGCATTTTTACTGTAATTTATACCATAAGCGTTGTGCATTTGTAATTTATAAGCACTTTCTTGTATGGTAAGCAAAGACTCTAAGACCTTTAGTCTTAATAAATCAATGTTCTTTGTTCCACAAAGCATATTAAGTAAGCCACGAGTATGCAGGCAGGACTTCACCACTAATGGATTTTGGATAAGAAATTCATAAAGCAATTCGATGTTAAAATTAGATAAAAAAGATTGTATTTCTCTCTTGGATTCTTTTACATCAATGTCAATTTGCACACAATTACAATCCGCAAAAGAACTTTGACCAATTGTATGTGTGTTTGGTGCTACTATATAAATTTCACCACCCTCCACACTAAAAGGCTCGCAATCCAACTCGCTCTTGTAGTTTCCACTTTGCAATAATCCAAAATGCACCCTTGGAGAATCAAATTTATAATCCAAACAAGAAAAATCCCCCACAAAACTTCCATAATGTAGCGTTACTCCATCAAGTATGGAAACAACATTACATCTCACATTAAAATCTTGTCCCAAAAACTCTAGGCTTTGCATATCTTTTGAAAGATTTAATTGTGCGACCTTTCTCGCAGAGCGAGAAAAAACATCATAGTGCGAATACAAACTAGCTTTAGCCCTTGTATTGTCTTTGATAGGTGTAGTCATCATTTCTCCTTATTTGTATTGATTCGCAAATAATAAACTATAATAAAATTTAAGAATTGTTATTATATCATAAATTATCAACAAAACGACAAAAATCACAAATTAAAGTTTTACGCGCAAAAATTTATATTATTTTGAGGTATTTTGGTATTTTAGAGTAGAAATTTTTTGATGGCTTTTATTATTATTGCGACTTATTTTTATCTAATTCTAAGGAGATAACTAATGGAAGCAATGCCAAAAACTAAGCCTTACACAATTTCTATTATTACTTGCGCGCTATTAGCATTAAGTAATATAAACGCACAAAGCGAAGACACAAAATTTAGCGATAAACAAGATTCTAACGCTACACCACAGCAATCTGTGCAACTCGAAAAATCCACTACTACGACTTATGCAAACAAATATGAAGCGGAAATCCAAAGTGTAAATTCTAGCGTGCAAGTGGTAAAGCAAAAGCAACTCTCAAATGCCAACATAAAATCCACTACCGAGCTAAGTAGCATTTTTGCGGGCTTGCAGATTCAAGATTCTCACGGCACATCGGTGTTTCCTATGGCTTCTTTGCGCGGGATTTCTAGCCCTGATTATTACACCACCACGCTCAATCTCTATGTCGATGGTATCCCACAAAGTGCAAATTTCCTTATCCAAGCCTTAGGCGATGTGGAGGCAGTAGAGTTGCTTCGCGGTGCGCAAGGCACACTCTATGGCGAAAACTCCCAAGCAGGGCTAATCTCTATCCGCACCAAAAACCCGATGAAAGGCGACTATGCCAATGTCTCTCTCACAGGCTCAAAGCTCTATGAGGACTTAAACGCCTACATAGGTGGCGAACTAGTCAAAAACAAACTTTGGGGCAAGGCAAGCGTGCGCTACATACACGATAATGGCTTTATCAAATATGGGAACAAAAATATGAAAGATAGCGATAGCATTTTAGGCGGGGCTTCGCTGTATTATGCCCCTACAAGTGCGTTTCTAGCCACGGTCAGCTATAATTTTAACTATGTGCCTAAAAACACCAAAGGATTTTGGCTTACCAAATCCCAATACCAAAACGGCACAACCGCTAGTGGCTGGGAGATTCCCGCAGATTCTCCTGTGGCGGATAATTATGGCTACGGGGCTAATCAAGCGTGGCAACCAAATGGCACTACACTTGGGCAACCAAACGCCGTGTATGCCAAAAGCCCTTGGGAAAAGCTCCTCGCCCAGCAAGCAAGCCTAAAGCTAGATTATGACTTTGGTGGGCATTTGCTAAGCTCCATTACTGCTTTTAATAAAACAGATTCTCTTACTAACACTTATCCTTTGGTGCAAACTTATGGAGGCAAAAAGGACGGGTATTTTTATGATATTACGCAAGTGCTAGAGGAGTTGCGCTTAGATAGCGAGTATAGCAATGGAATCCGCACGACTTTTGGTGCGTATTATAAGCATTTGATTACCGATAATGGTATGCGCGGATTTATCGGTGGGGCTGGTGATATGACGCCATTTGGATTTCGGGCAAATTGGAGTGCAACAGAGCGGGTAAATACATTCGCTCTTTTTGGCGATGGGTATTTCCCCTTAGGGCAATATTTTGACATCGGCTTTGGCGGACGCTATCAGTATTATCACGCTTCCATAGATAGCCCTCTCGCACCGGGTGCTCTTATCAATTCGGCTTATAAAAACGACAAGGGCTGGCATACTTTTAATCCTAGAATCTCATTTGGCTTTAATCCAAACGAGCATATTAAACTCTACATTGCAGGCACGCATAGCACCAAAATGGGCGGATTTGCGAAATTCCCCTATGCAGATGATGACAAAGAGCCTTATAACCCAGAGCAGATTTATAGCGCGGAGTTAGGAAGCCATTTGCGCTTTTTAGATTCTGCGCTTATGGCAAATCTCGCTGTTTATTATTCGTATATCCAAGATAGGCAAGCCTATGTGGGAAATAGTATCGCCCAAAGTATCAAAAACATAGGAGACGCATATAGCACGGGGTTTGAAGCAGATATAAGCTACAATGGCGAGCGATTGTATGTAAGTCTCGGCACAAATATCGGTATCGCGCGCTATACAAATGGTGGCAAAAATGTCGGTAGCTTAAGTATCGGCGGGCAACCCGCTCCCTATGATGTGCGTGGCAAGGAGCTAAAATACGCACCGCTTGTGAGCCTCACTGCAAGTGCGGATTGGAATTTCTTACGCATAAATGCGCATAGATTGTATGTAGGTGGCAATGCGCGATTTTACACAAAGCAATATTTTGATGATTTGATACGCAGTGATGACTTGATGCAAAAGCCCTATGTGGTTTTGGACTTCAACACGCGCTATGAATACAAAAACTTTAGCTTTAAAATCTTCGCCCAAAATGTAACCAACACGCGCTACGCGCTCTATGCACGGCAACTTAATCCACTAGAACCCTACTACCTTGTAGGCAACCCGTGGAATCTCGGCGCGCAAGTGGCGTATAAATATTAAATCAACATTAAAAGGAGGTTTTTCTGTCATATTGAGGCTTTGAAAAAGCCCAAATATCTCTGTTTTTCAATGTTTTGAGATACTTCGCTTTTTTGCAAAAAGCTCAGTATGACAAGTTTTTTTGTCATTGCGAGAAGTCGGCACGACTTCGTGGCAATCTATGATTTTGTCATATTGAGGCTTTGAAAAAGCCGAAATATCTCTAGATTCTAAAAAGTGAGATATTTCGCTAACGCTCAATATGACAATAAAACGACAATAAATAAATCAACACAAAGGAGCAAAATTATGAAATTGTATAGCATTTCTTTTAGCGTGTATAGCATTATTAGCATTTTTACGCTGATGATTTATGGCGCGTTGCCCGCGATAATGGCAAAAGATGGCATCGCCCCGCAAGAAATCGGGCTACTTTACCTTACGATGATTCCCTTTATGCTAAGTTTTTTTTACTCTGGCTTGGTGGAAATCTGGCGCAAAAAGCACGCACATAATTTTAAGATTCTCTGCCTAGCACTTGGGCTAGTCTCTGCGGTTAGTTTTATCGCGCTTGGGGCTTTTGCCTCGCCACAAGATATAGGGCTATTATGCGTGGCGTTTATGGTTATGTGTTTGCTTGGGGCGTGTGCTATCATTAGCCTAAATGCCATTGCCATAGAGCAAACAAGCGCGGATAAAAAAGTAAGCCTAAATACCATAATGCTCCTTGCCTCTGGCGTTGGTGGGATTATGGGCATCATAGTCGCCCTCATCATCTATGAAAAATATGGCTTTAGCGTGGCGTGCTTTGTGATGGCGTTTTTTGTGGCGTTGCTTTGCGTGCCGTTTGTGCGTATGAACTCAAATGGGCAATATGGGAATCTTCGCGGTGTAAATTCTGAAATATCGCCCGCAAATAGCGCAAAAATCGCTACAAACGCGACAAATTACGCCATCGATTCCTCGCCCTCCAAAGACTCCCTGCATTTTAAAGATTCCTGCCATTCCAAAGACTCGATTTTGCAAACGCTAAAAAGGCTAAGTTTGTGGGGGTGGCTAGGATTTTTTTGCCTCTGTATGCTCCCTATCGCGCTTGCAAACACCACAAGCACAATGCTTTTAGTCTATATTGGATTTTCGCTTGATGTCGTTGGGATTGTCGGTGGGGTGATAAATTGCGTAGCGATGTTTGTAGGCGCACCTTTAGCGTATTTGCTTATCCGCATTTTTGGATTTCGCCCTGCGTTTATCACGCTTTTGGCGTTTTGTGCGTGCGTGTTTTTGCTATTGCTAGCAAATATGTGGCTATGGCAAAATCACGCGTTAATCTTGCTTGGGCTAGCGTGCATTGGCGTGTATATGTGCGCGCTATGCGTGTTTATGTATTCGCTAGGAATGCGAGTGTGTGAATCTAGCGCACAAAGCGGGGTAGATTTTAGCTTCTTGCGCTCGGCGGAAAATGCCTGTTTTGTCATCGGCGGGGTTATCGCTTCACAGATTTTAGGGATTTTTATCGCGCAAGATACCATTGAAGCCCTAAGCAAAGGCGAGGGGCATTCTCACCATTCACGCGGGGCAGATTTTGGTAGCGCGGATTTTGACGGAGTGGGGCTTGGCAGTGGAGATTCTAGCGTGGCAAGCGCAGAATCTAGCCTAAGTGGCGTTAGCGAAGCGTTGGCAGATTTTAGCGAAGTATTGGCTCGCAACGGAATCGAATCAAGCGTAGCAAATGGCTATTTCGCGCTATTTTGCGCCTCGCTTGTGTTTGGACTCATCGCGCTAGCTATCACCGCGTGTAATAAAAAAATCACATAAAGGAGTAAAACAATGAAAACAACAAACCAAAACAAAAAGCCAAAAAAAGGTGTGCCTAGATTGCTTGAGATTAGCGGGGAGAAAAAGACGCTTTTAGCTTTTTCTAGCCTGCTTAGCGCGCTTTCTGCGATTTTGCAGTTTGTGCCTTATTTTGCGGGGTATTGGATAGTCCAAGAGTTTGTCCTAAACGCGCACGATTTGGCAAATGTGGATAAAAATTTGGTGTTTTATTGCGCGCTTATCGCCATTTCTAGCGTGATTGTCTCTATGCTCTTGCAAGGGGCGACTTTTACGCTTAGTCATTTTGCTGCATATCGCATTCTCTACAATCTACGCTTGCGCCTTGCTCGCCACCTAGCCACGCTTCCACTAGGCTATTTCACACACACGACAAAAGGTGCGATTCACAAAACTTTGCAAGAAAATGTCGAAAAAATCGAAAACTTTGTCGCCCATAAGATTCCAGAATTTATCCAATCTATCGTGGGGGCGTGCGTGATTTTTGTGATTTTTGTTTTCACTGATTGGCGACTTGCCATAGTATGCGTGGCGGTGTATTTAGTCGGGCTATTTGTGCAATTTAGCGTCTATGGCAAGACAAAAGTAGAGATGAAAGCCTGCTTAGAGCAGTTTTTTAGCAAGCTAGAATCCATAAACTCCTCAAGTATGGAGTTTATCAAAGGCATTAGCGTGGTAAAAATGTTTGGCAAAAGCATTTTTGCATTCCAAGATTTTGCTAAATCTGTGGAGGACTATCATCATTTCACTTTGAGTTTTACTTACAAATGTATGCGTCCTTTTGGGGTTTTTACTACGCTTGTAAATGGCTTTATCCTCTTTGCGTTGCCCTTTTGTGCGTATTTTATCACGCGTGATACTTTCAATCTCTACGATATTTTGGTATGCGTGTTTTTCATATTGCTTAGCAATGGCTTAATCGCGCCATTTTTGCGCCTTTTTAACCTAAGTAGCGAGCTAATGCAAATAAGCGAAGCGGTGGAGCGAGTGGATACAATCTTTCGCCAAAAGCCCCTGCCACAAAGCAAAAATCCGCTCAAACCAACGCGCTTTGACATAGAATTTAAAAGCGTAGATTTTGCATATCAAAATCCAAATGGAGAATTGAGCGCAAAACACGCGCTTAAAAATGTAAGTTTTGCACTGCGACAAGGGGAATCGCTTGCCATTGTCGGCAAAAGCGGTGCGGGGAAATCTAGTATCGTGCATTTGCTCGCACGATTTTATGAGCGCGAGCGCGGGGGGATTTTCATAGGTGGCGTGGATATAAAAGACATTGCAGAACGCGATTTGATGGAAGCAATGAGCTTTGTGTTTCAAGAGAATTTTATGTTTTTCGATTCACTGCGTGAGAATATAAAAGCTGGCAAGGAAGCCAGCGATGAGGAAATTTTGCACGCTGCGCATTTAGCGCAATGCGATGAAATCATCACCAAATATGGGCTAGATTGTGTCATCGGGCAGGGAGGAATGAATCTAAGCGGTGGCGAAGCACAGCGCATAAACTTAGCGCGGGCGATTTTGAAAAACGCGCCTATTTTGTTGCTTGATGAGGTAAATTCCGCACTTGATAGCGAAAATGAAGCAAAGCTCAATGAGGCACTAAAAAATCTAGCGCGTGGAAAAACACTCATAATGGTCGCACACAAGCTCAACTCCGCGCTTAAATGCGACAAAGTCGCGCTAATGGAAAAAGGCGAGATTCTCGCGCTTGGGACGCACAAAGACTTATTAAAGTCTTGCCCGCAGTATAAGGAACTATGGAATCTCTACAATGATACACAACAATGGAGTATTAAAAATTAGCAGGCGTGTGGATTTTGGCGTTTGGACTTGAAGTCAAAATCTACACGCACAAAATTCGTCTAGATTCGAGAATTTAAATTTTAAAAACACAAAAAACACCAAAACAAAAGGAGATACAATGATACAAATGATAAAAGACATCACCCTAAATGACACGAGACGATTTTACAAATCGTTCGCGCTGACTACCATTGCCGAAGTGGCAAAATTTAGCACCATTTTTGTGGTTATTTATTTTGTAGCACGAGTATTATCGCCATTTTTTGAGGGCTCACTTTTGGGAGCAAAGGAAGCGGATTTTAGCGAATTGCTTATAATTTGTGCGGTGGGGTTTGGGCTAATGATTGCGAGCTTTTATCTCTCACTCCCTGCGTATAAGGCAAACTTTGAAGAGACTTACAAAGCAAGCGCACAAGGGCGAATCGCTTTGGCTGAGCATATCCGCAAACTGCCATTAGGATTTTTAGAGAGCGCAAATCCTGCGAGGCTTAGTCATTGTTTGATGAAAGATTTTGCAAATTTAGAGCAGGCAAGTAGCCACCTCCTCCCGCAAGTCTTTGCGAGCTTCGCGCTAAGCGTGCTTGTGTTTATCGGGCTTGCAGTCTATCATTGGCAAATGGCGTTGGCGTTTTTTGCCTGCGTGCCTTTTGCGGTGATTTTACTTGCGCTTACAAGGCGACTTAGCGACTATCTAAGCCAAAAGCACATAGCCGCAGTTTTGGACGCTTCAAATCATATCAACGAATATATCGATGGAATCGCCACGATAAAGGCACATAATCTAAGCGGGGAGAAATTTAAGCGATTGGAGGCTAGCTTTGAAAACTTGCGAAAAGAGAGTATCCGCATCGAAGTGGGGCTAATGCCTTTTGCGCTCTCTGTGATTTCGTGTATGGGGGCTGGAATTGGACTTATGATAGGCTTTGGGAGGGAATTTTTGCTTAGTGGGGAATTAAGCGTGATTGAGTATTTGGGCTTTATTTTGATTGGCTCTAAGGCGTTTGTCCCGCTGATGACTTTTGCGATAAATTTTATTGAGTTGCGCTATTTTGCAAAATCTGGGCAAAATATTTTGACACTTCTGCGCGAAAGCAAAGTCGCGGGCGATGACAAAGAATTGCCACGCGGAAATGACATCGTAGTGGAGAATCTCGATTTTGCCTACGGGGCAAATGAGGAGAACAAACATCAAAAAAGCGACTTTGCCCTGCGTAATATTAACCTTGTCATTCCGCATAAAAGTAGCCTAGCGATTGTCGGTAAATCTGGCAGTGGCAAAAGCACGCTAGTAAAGCTAATCGCGCGATTTTATGAGCCAAGCAATGGAGCGATAAAAATCGGCAATGCAAATGAGCCTAGCAGTCTAAAAAATATCGCTAGCATAGAGCCTGAAAGATTGATGAGCAAATTTTCTATGGTGTTTCAAAAGGTGTATTTGTTTAAAGGGAGTGTGAAATCTAATGTCGCATTTGGCAAGGAGGACGCAAGTGAGCGTGAGATAGAGCAGGCACTAGATTCTGCAAATGCGCTAGATTTTGTGCGTGAACTACCACAGGGGCTTGAGACGGCTGTGAGTGAGGGCGGGACTTCCTTAAGCGGCGGGGAAAAGCAGAGAATCTCAATCGCTAGGTGTATCCTAAAAGACTCGCCAATTATCCTGCTAGATGAGATGAGCTCAAGTCTTGATGTGGCAAATGAATTTGCAATGCAAAAAGCCCTAAACGCCCTTGCCAAAGACAAAACCATCATCATCATCGCCCACAAGCTAAAAAGCGTGATGAACTGCGATACAATCGTATTTTTGCGCGATGGCGAAATAGTCGAATCTGGCACGCACGAGCAATTATTGGCACTAGAGGGCGAATACGCCAAAATGTGGCAAGCACAAAATCTACAAGAGTGAAATCTAGCGGAACTCACACCATAGGTTAAACAACAATCCTATGTGCGCTTTAACATATCGCTAATTAAAAATGCCATTTCAATGGCTTGCGTGGCGTTTAGTCTCGGGTCGCATTGCGTGTTGTAGTTGCACTTTAGCCCCTCTTCTGTGATAGCTTGCGAGCCACCCGTGCATTCGGTTACATCCATTCCTGTCATTTCTAAATGCACGCCACCAGCGATACTTCCATTTGCTTTGTGAATCTCAAAAAAACTTTTTACCTCATCAAGCACACTATCAAAGTTACGCGTCTTATACCCACTGCTCGCTTTAATCGTGTTTCCGTGCATCGGATCGCAACTCCACACGATATTGCGCTCCTCGCCTTGCAAGGATTGCAAGATTTTAGGGAAATTTTGCTTGATTTTATCCGCGCCCATTCGCACGATGAGATTAAGCCTGCCCTCCTCATTTTTAGGATTTAAAATATCACAAAGCCCCAAAATATCCTCTTTTGTTACATTTGGTCCTACTTTCACGCCCAGCGGATTATCTACACCGCGCAAAAACTCGATATGCGCTTCATCTAATCCCCGTGTGCGCTCACCAATCCACAGCATATGCGCCGAGCAGTTATACCACTGCCCCGTGAGAGAATCTTGCCTACACAATGGCTCTTCATAATGCAAAAGCAACGCCTCGTGGCTTGTGTAAAATTCTGTCTCACGCAATGTCGGCAAACTTTGTGAATCAATCCCGCACGCTTTCATAAAATGCAGGGCTTGCGTGATTCTATCTGCAATTTCCTCGTATTTTTTGCCAAAAGTGTTGTTTTTTACAAAGCTAAGATTCCATTTATGCACTTGATTTAAATCCGCAAATCCCCCTTGTGCAAAGGCACGGAGCAAATTAAGTGTCGCTGCACTTTGATTATAGCCTTGCAAGATTCTATTTGGGTCTGGCTCGCGTGCTTCCTTGCTAAACTCCACGCCATTTATCAAATCTCCGCGATAGCTTGGCAAACTCACTCCATTAACTTCCTCAAAATCACTACTTCGAGGTTTAGCAAACTGCCCAGCCATTCGCCCAATCTTTACCACAGGGCAACTTGCCCCAAAGGTCAAAATCGCACTCATCTGCACGATAACTTTAAACAAATCGCGGATATTTATGGCATTAAACTGTGAGAAACTCTCCGCACAATCCCCGCCTTGCAATAAAAATGCCTCGCCCCTGCATACCTTTGCTAGTTGTTCTTTTAGCTTCCTCGCCTCGCCAGCAAAGACAAGTGGAGGATAACCCGCTAAAGTAGATTCAACTTCTTGCAAATGTTTGGAATCTTTGTATGTTGGGTGCTGTTTGATTGGCTTTTTGCGCCAAGAATCTCTACTCCATTGTGTCTTCATCTCTTGTCCTTACAATAAATTTCATAGGCAAATATGCCTTATAAAGCAAATTTTATACACAAAGTGTTTGCTACTTTGCATACTCAACTGCGCGAACCTCACGGATTACATTTACCTTAATTTCTCCGGGATATTGCATAGATTTTTCGATTTCTTTGGCGATTTCGCGTGATAGCACAATGCTTTCATTATCGCCGACCAAATCAGCTTGCACAATCACGCGCACTTCTCTCCCAGCATTGATAGCATAGGCTTGCTTCACGCCAAATTTTTGTAAGGCAATCCTCTCTAAATCCTGCACGCGTTGCAAAAAACTCTCTAACACTTCGCGTCTAGCACCCGGTCTAGCAGCAGAGAGAGCATCAGCCGTGCAAACTGCCGCACACTCGATACTTTTTGCCTCTTCCTTGCCGTGATGTGCGTAAATAGCGTTTATTACCACAGGGTGCTCTTTATACCGCTTGCATACTTCCGCGCCCAAGTCAATATGATTCCCACCAAGTTCTTGTGTCAAAGCCTTGCCAATGTCGTGCAAGATTCCCGCTCTACGCGCTAAACGCTCATCACCACCAAGCTCGCCTGCAATCATTCCTGCAAGATTTGCCACCTCGATAGAGTGCCCAAGTGCATTTTGTCCATAACTTGCACGATAACGCATTTTACCCAAAAGTCTTTTAAGCTCGGGGTGCATTATGCCAATCCCCATATCAAGAACGATATTTTCGCCATCTTGCAAGATGATTTCGTCCATTTGCTCTTTTGTTTTTTCATACACTTCTTCAATGCGCGAGGGTTGGATTCTCCCGTCTTCTATAAGTGCTTCTAGCGTCTTTAGCGCGATAGCACGGCGATAGAGATTAAAGCTACTTACAATGATAGTATTTGGTGTATCATCAATGATAATATCAACGCCACTTATCATCTCTAATGTTTTTATATTGCGCCCGTCTTTACCAATAATGCGCCCTTTTAGCTCATCATTTGGCAGACTTACTACATTTATGAGACGCTCTGTGGCGAACTCTCCCGCATAGCGCATTGTGGCTTGAGCGATGACATAATGCGCTTTTTGCTGGGCTTCGTGCCTTGCTCGCTCTTCATACTTGCGTATCATCATCGCCCTATCCTCGATAAGCTCCTCTTCAAGCATCTCAAGAAGTCTCTCGCGCGCCTCATCAATAGACAACCTGCTATATTGACTTAAAACTTTAACCGCCTCTTTGCGTGCGTCCTCATATTGTTCGCGCACTTTTTGATTCTCAGATTGTGCGTTGAGAATCTTATTTTCTAAACTCGCTAATCTTTGTTGCTCTTCTCTTATTGATTCTTCTTGTCGCTCAAGCTCTTGAATCTTTTTGTATTCTTGCCTTTCAAGTTCTGTTGCCTTTGCTTGAAATTCAGCCTTAAGATTAGATTGACTTTGTTCATACTCTTGTCTTAGAGCGATTTCTTCTTCTTTGCACTTAATTTTTTGCTCACGCAACAGCTTTTCTGCCTCATATTCTATCGCCTTTGCCTTTGCCTTTGCTTGCTCTAAAAGCACATCAACATTAGAACTAAATATCTTTTTGCTTACTAGGTAAGTAACGCAGGCAACGATAACGCCGAAAAGGAGCACGCCTACTATATACACTACAATCATCATACTTTGTCCTTTTGCAACACGACAAAGCGCTAATAAAATAATCCCCCATTATATCAAAGGATTGAGTAAGGACACGAGGACTTATGCAAGGTGTGCGACTTACAAAAATTTTACAAACTTTCTTTCTAGGATAAAGTCCAATTTTATGGTTACGCGAAAAAAATCTATCATACATTCCCTTGCCAAATCCCACGCGCTTAAACTTTGCGTCAATCCCAAATGTTGGAATCACCGCCGTGTCGATTTTTGCTAAATTAAAATTAGAATATTTACTTTCAAAAATGCCAAAACGATTTTTTTGTAATGGCAAGTGCAATGGTAACATTTTAAAACTTAAATCTTGTATAAATGGGAGAAAAATTTTCTTTTTTTGCCTTTTTAATCGCCAAATTAACTCCCAAATATCCGCCTCAAACACAAATGGAGCATACAATAAAATATTTTTAGATTGAAGTTTTTGCAAAAGTGCGAAAAGATATTTACAAATAATTTTAGAATCTCTGTCAAATGGCTTTTGTGCGAGGAGATTCTCTGTGAGGGGATTTGCTTGTGATGGGCTTGTAGAGAGGTTTGAGAGTGGAGAGATTTTAGCGTGCAAAACCTTTGCTTTAGCATAAATTTGTTGCATTTTAGCCCATTGGCGAAACGCATTTTTAGCACTCATACGCAATTTATCCTTTTTTGTGTATAATCATAGCACACATTTTGCTTTAAACATTTTGATAATGTAAAATAAGGACAAATAATGAAACAATCACATTCTTTAGTGGGAGGAGAATCTATGACACACAAGACATCAATGGCATTATATATCGCTGGTTTTTTTGCATTCGCATTGCTTTGTTTGAATTTTGTAGCTTGTGATAAATTTAAACACGAGAAAAAGGATAGCTTTACTTACACTCTTAACCCCACTTCTGTTGGGGAAGATTCCAATGAAGCGCAAACACTTACCATTGAAGTGCTTGATAGCAATAGTGAGGTAATTAAAATCTCTACAAGCGAGGAAAGTGATGCTTCAAATAAGCGACCAAGTATTTTGCTTTTTGTCCAGCACGATTGTAAAAACTGCCTCGCACTTGCCCCACATATTGTGGATTTAAAGCAAAAATACGCAAAATATATCAATCTTTTTATCCTTACTCCCGCCGCACAAAATGAGCAAAATATACAATCTATAAACTCTGTCTTAAACGCCTATGCTAAAAGTTATCCTATTTATACGCCCGCAGTCGTGCAAGGCGTTAATAATGACATATTAAACTTTTTAGATAAAGATATTTCATCGGGCTATGTATGGCTTTTAGATGTCGATGGAAGCAAGGTGGTGGATTATGCAGGGCTCGTGCCACAAGAAATGATAGAGCGCGATTTACTCTTTATCTTGCACGATGTGCTTAATGCTGAGGCACAAAATGCTTTTCAAATCCAAGAAATGCGTGATTTGGATTTACCAATAAATGAAAATGCGGATTTGACGCACGAGCCACACGACACACAAGATGAGCCTCAAGCACAACCACAAGATTCTGCAAATCCCGCAGATTTTGTAGAATCTAGCGAGCAAAGCCAAGCCAACCCCGCTAAATAATAAGCTATGCTCTCCTTTCTCTCAAAGACCACCAGCCACATAGGCTCAATACTTGGTAAAAAGCAAGATAGCCTCTCAAAAGACCAGCTTGAAGAGCTTTTAATCGAATGCGATATGGATTATGATGTTATCCAATCACTTTTAGATTCCCTGCCCTCAAACATTTCGCGTGATATTTTAGCCCCAAAACTTGTCGAGATTTTACGCATTCGCTCAGATTCCACACCACCACACACCGAAACTCTCCCCACAAAACCACAAGTCCTACTCATTATGGGGATAAATGGCGCGGGGAAAACCACGAGCATTGCCAAACTCGCCAACAAATACAAAAACGAGGGTAAGAGTGTGCTTTTGGGCGCGGGCGATACCTTTCGTGCAGCAGCTATCGAACAGCTTAAGGCGTGGGGTGAGCGGTTGCAAATCCCTGTGATTGCTTCAAAAATCGGCGGAGATTCTAGTGCAGTATGCTTTGATAGTATTACTTCAGCCATTGCTAAGGGGTATGATATGGTGATTTTGGATACAGCTGGGCGACTGCACACACAAAGCAATCTTACAAATGAATTGCTAAAAATCATTCGCGTAAGCCAAAAGGCATTATGCGAGAGAATGGATAACCCAAACGCGAGCAACCTCATCAAACACTACCTTATCCTTGATGGCACGCAAGGAAGCTCAAGCATCAATCAAGCCAAACACTTCTCCTCACATACCAAAATCGATGGAATCATCATCACCAAACTTGATGGCTCAAGCAAGGGAGGGGCGATTTTTAGCATTGTGAGCGAATTGCAAATCCCTATTGTGTTTCTTGGCGTGGGCGAGGGAGCAGAGGATTTAATCGCCTTTAGTGCCCAAGAATATGTCGCAACCTTGCTTGATTCTATATTTAGCGCGTAAATAAAGTGATAAAGGCAAAATATGGCAAAAAAACGCTCTCTTTTTGAATGCCAACACTGCGGATTCCAAAGCTCAAAATGGCTTGGCAAATGCTCGAGCTGTGGCGCGTGGGAATCTTTTATCGAGCTAAATAGCGAGCAGATTAAAACACTCCAAGAAACACAATCACTCAATACGGACAATAAAGCAATCGCCATAACCGAAGTAGAATTTGAAGCCTTGCACCAATTTACTTCGTATGAGCAAGAGCTTGACATTGTGCTTGGCGGTGGGATTGTGAGTGGTGGGCTTTATCTCATCGGTGGGAGTCCGGGCGTGGGGAAATCTACATTGCTTCTTAAAATTAGCGGGCTTATCGCCAAAAACACAAGCAAAAAGGTGCTCTATGTCAGCGGGGAAGAGAGCAAAAGTCAAATCAAAGATAGAGCGCAACGGCTGAATTGTGTAGATAAAAATCTCTTTTTGCTCAATGAAATAGACATACACCAAATCCGCGCCACGCTTATCAATGATGAGTATGCAATGTGCGTGGTAGATTCTATCCAAACGCTTTATTCCCCCGAGATTACTTCTGCGCCGGGTTCTGTTAGCCAAGTGCGTGAGATTACCTTTATGCTTATGCGCTTAGCAAAGGAGCGTAATATCGCTATTTTTATCATCGGGCACATTACTAAAGAGGGGAGTATCGCTGGACCGCGCGTGCTAGAGCATATGGTAGATTGTGTGCTTTACTTTGAGGGCGACCCAAGCAGAGAACTTAGAATCTTGCGCGGATTTAAGAATCGCTTTGGCTCGACAAGTGAAGTGGGGATTTTTGAGCTCACTTCTCAAGGGCTTGTCAGCGCGAAAAATGCTTCAAGGCTCTTTTTCTCTCAAAAGCCATCAATGAGTGGGAGTGCTATTACAGCGATTTTAGAGGGCTCTAGAGCGTTAGTGATTGAGATTCAAGCGTTAGTGAGTGAATGTGCGTTTGGCAATCCTAAGCGGTCCTCCACAGGCTTTGATAATAATCGCTTAACAATGCTCCTAGCCCTGCTAGAGCGCAAAATTGAGCTTCCGCTTAATCGCTATGATGTCTTTATCAATGTAACAGGTGGGATTAAAATCACTGAGACAAGCGCGGATTTAGCCGTGATTGCTGCGATTATCTCAAGCCTAAGAAATCGCCCACTAAGCAATAAAACCGCTTTTATTGGCGAAGTAAGCCTTATCGGGGACATTAGAGAAGCGCATAATATTGATGTGCGGATTAAAGAGTTAGAGAGCTATGGCTTTGAAAATGTCATATTGCCTAAAAAGCCAAACCAAACTTCACAAATTAAATGCTTTGAAGCAGATGATGTGGGCAAAATCTTGCAATGGATGTAAGATAATAGAATCTAAGTCTCTCATTTAAAACTTAAATCCCACTTGCGCCCAAAAGCTCCGTCCCATTTCATACATAAGCACACTTGTCCCTGTGGGAATCCCAAAGAGCAACACACCATCTTGCACACCAAGTGTGGTGAGATTCTTAGAATTGAGCACATTGTAAATATCGATATTGACAAAGAGCGCAGAGCCTTTCCACACTTCTCTCTCAAGCCCAATACGCATATCCCACATAAAGGCACTTTGCAGGTTCATTGTTTGCATTGTATAATTCATCCCACCGCCAGTTGGGATTCTCATATTAGTAAGCACTATTTGTTGGCAAGAATCTCTAAAGCGCAAAAAGTTGTTAAGGTTTAGTTTTACATTCTTAAAAATCGTGCTATGCGAAGCGTTAAGCCTTATCGTAAGTGGTTGGTTGATTTTTTGAGAGGGCATCGCGCTATAAGGCATTGATACACCATCTAAGATAACTATATCATTTGCAGAATACATATCCGCTCCGTTAATATAGGGGTTATAATTGCGTCTTGCATTACTCCAATCTAGCGAGAGATAGTAGAAATGCTCCACTTGTCCTGTAAGCAGAGGCTCTTTATGAGAGAGGGAGGCAGAGATGATGTCTGCGCTTGAGCTTCCATTATTAGAGAGTATCTCTACTCCTTCAGTAGTAAGTGTATTGGTGATTTGCTTTTTACCACTGCGTGAGATATACTTCACACTCAGCACAAAATCACTTAAGTTTTGCGTGATTGCGCCCATTAGCTCATCATCATAGGGCAAATCTACGCCATTAATCTCTACGCTATGCCTATAACTAGCAGTCTCCCTACGAACAACTTGCCAAGGACTAGTGTTATTTGCACGGGTAAAAACCAATCTATCCGCACCCAATAAGGAGCGATAGCCATAGGTGATAAGGTTGCGTGCATAGTAGCGGTTTGCCCCTAAGGTAAATTCCGTGCGCCAACTACGAGGGGCTGGAGTGATATAGGTGAGAGAAAATCGCGGAGCGATTTTGTGCTTTTTAAAGTAGTTAAAATCCCCGTCTAATCGCAATCCTAGTCGTGCATTCATCTCTCCACCGCGCCCTAAGTCAAACTCCGCTTCATCTTCTCCATATAAAGAATAGCTATACGCGCTAAAATCTCTCGCAATGGGGGAATACGCATACATAGTGCCACTGCCATCATAATTGGCGCAGTTTGAACTATTGACACCAAAAATATCTACCGCCCCTGTTAAATCAAACCCACAAGCAATATAAGCACGATGTTCTTTTGTGCGCTCCATTGATGCCTTTTGGTAAATAAACTCTAATCCAGCTAAAAAGTTATGCGTTATTGCGCTTGATTCTAGAGGAGTGAAAGCAAAGTCGTTTTTCACACTTAGAGTATCTTGCTTTTGATTTATACTTGGGAAGAAACCCTGCACGGAATAAAAGGTAGTTGGATTTTTGATAAAGGAACTTTCTGTATCTCTTGAGTTTTCTAAATTTGAGTAATTGACATTGGCTAGCCATAGTCCATACTCTGTATCCCAAGAAGTTTTTACCCCCATTTGTCGCCCGCCACTCTTCATCACATAAGTAGAATCTGGTGTGTTTGGATGAAAGTAAGTGCTACTTTGAGGCATATAAGCGAAGTTATACTCCAAGTTAAAATTTTCATTAGGGTTAATAAAGAGTTTGACAAAGTAATTATCATTTATCCTTGTTTGGTCTTTTGTCCCTGTGCTTTGTTCTCTAGAGCCATTACTACCAACTTGAAAGCTTTGAAATGTCGATAATGGGATAGAACTACTAGCAAAACTAATCCCAGCAAGGATGGCAAAATGCTCTGTCAAATAAGTCTCCAAACTTGCCCGATAAATAGTCTTGCTAAAATTTGGTTGATAATTTTCATTTCTTGAATTTGCACTAATAATTGGCAAGCTATACAAATTAGGGAGCATATTGCTTTGCAAGGGGAGATTACTAAAGTTACTATTGGCATATTGTGCGGAAAATGTCCCGTGCAAGCCATTGGTGCGGGGCTTCCTAATGGTAGATTCTACAATCCCACCGCTAAAGCGACCATATCGCGCACTAATATTACTATCCAATACCGTGATAGAATCAAGCAATGAAGTATCGACATTAAGTCCTTGTGGGAATCCACTCCTTACATAAGTCTCTGCATTCCCACCGACACCACTCCCGCCAAATGGGTCTAAGTCATTATTGATACTAAAGCCATCAAGCAAAAAGTTATTTTGCGCAGGTAATCCGCCCGAGATACTTATACTCGCTGGATTGAGCTCACCTGCGGTGTTTGCCGTGCGCTTTGGGTCGTTTAACTGCACATTAGGGAGAATCTTTAGCGCGTTACTCATATCGCCACCCTCAGCTTGCAAGGCTCTAAATAGTGGCTTATCTATACTCGAGCCACTGCTATATGCCTTTGCTTGCTTTTTAAACTTATCATTTGGTATGCCAAAGTCATTTGGGTCGCGCTCAGTGCTTTGCTGTGGTAGCTGAGTAATTGGTGCGTTTGGGTCGTCATTTTGTGCGAGATACATTATATCTCTAGCACTTAATGCCCCCCCCCCCGCACATAAAGCACAGGATATAGACAATGTTAGCACACTTGAAGTGATATGATAAATGCTCTTTCCTCGACACAAAATACCCTCCTAAATAATAAATACAAAGTATGTTTCCATAAACCCACTAATGCGAAACTTCTAGTAAGAATATCGTAAAATTTTGGAAATATCAAATTCTAAGCAAAAATTAAACCTATTTGAGAAAAATTATCCTCATTTTTGCAACCTAACAAAAAATTTTTTTAAACTTTTATGTGGATTGCGCTATAATGTGCTTTTGTGTAATGTATAGATTCTATAAATAAAGGTGGGCGATGAAAAAACTCCTCTCTATTACTTTAGGCTTAGGCGGATTAGTGGCGGTTATTTTAGGTGGGTGGCTACTCTACCAAACGAGTAAAGCAAGCAAAAAAATTGAAGCGAGCATAAATCAATTTATAGCGCAAGAATTGGTCTTTTTAGACTTCGCTCCATTTGCGTGTGATGGCTTTGTCGAAGTCGTGTGTAAAAGTGAAAGTGTGCGCTATAATCCCATTACAACGAGCCTCAATCTCTCTCAAACGCCTACAATGTCAAACACTCTCGCGCAAAATATCCAAATCACGCTAAGTGGAAATGCCAAAAAAGCAAAGGTGGGGCTAAGCGCGCATTTAAGCGAGCTAAACCTCCCAACTTCTTGCGATATAGAGATTTCACTCGCCACCAAAGAAGTTTATTTGCCTAGTGGTGAGGATTTACTCATTTATAACAAAGGACAACAAAAGCCAATGCGCCTCCTTAGCACACAACTCCAATGCAAAAATCACAATGATGAATACCTGCAAAAAAGCAACATAGCCTTTGATATTACGCATAATGACTTTGCAAATAAGGATTTGCAAGAAATCTTTAGTCTGCTAAAAAACCCACAATTCTTGCGAGAAATGTATTTTAGGCTTAACCACATTGATATAGATATGCACTCAAATGCCCTTAAAGAATATGTCGCAAGGATACTCTTTAACTCTACACAAAATAGCGATATAGAGCGCACAATTTTCGCGCTCAATTTTATGCGAGATTCTCTTTTAGGTGAGATTAAAGGAGCAGATAATGACAATATAGAAGCATTTAGTAGGAATCTTGCAAAGACACTGCTTCTTTTCCGTGATATTTTAGAGGGCAAAGTGAATAATGCGAGATTTTCCCTGCAAGCTAAAAGCGATACAACGCCACTCGTGCAACTAGACAAATGGAGTTTAGCTCTCGTTGTAGTGGGGAATTATTCACTTAGTGCAAATAGCGAGGGCAACGAGGGAGATTCTCAAGCGCAACACTTAGAATCTCCATTACAACCCACTAATCCAACTCCACAACCTTAAATAAATTAAAGAAATAAGTGATGAGTGATTCTAAGCACGACAAAGACTTACAACGCAACAAACCACAGCAAAAAGGACTAAAGCGCATTTATAACGCGCTTTTTTATTCTATCGATGGCTTTAGGGCGGCGTTGTATGATGAAGCGGCGTTTCGGCAGATTTGTGCGTTATGCGGGATTTGTGTCCCGCTTGGCATAGTTATCGCGCGGGATTGGGTGGAATTAGTAATTTTGCTTTTGCCCTGCTTCCTTGCGCTCATCGTAGAGCTTTTTAACTCTGCGATTGAGAGTGCTATCGATTACATTAGTAAAGATATTCACCCACTTGCTAAAAAAGCAAAAGATATGGGAAGTGCAGCGCAATTTTGTGCGTTACTCTTTTGGGCGATTGTGTGGGGAAGCTATGGAATCTACCGCCTGTAACGATTCTAAACACAACAGGCAAACAAAACAAAAGTAAATGTTTTGATTTGTTTTTAGATTCTATAATGTTGCTTGGCTTAAATAGCCTAAAATTTCTCTTTTAAGGAGTTTGGTATGAAAAAACTTTCAATGTTAATGGCACTTATTTGTGTAGGGTTTCTTTGGGCAGCAGAATACGAGGTCGATGCTTCTCACTCATCAGTTGGCTTTGAAGTCAAACATATGATGGTAAGCAAAGTTAAAGGTGATTTTAAGAAACTGAGCGGTAGCGTTGATTTTGATGGTAAAAATGTCAAAGGACTTAGCGGTGAAGTAAGTATCGCTGATATTAACACCAACAACAGCTCACGCGATGACCACTTAAAGGCAAAGGATTTCTTTGATGCAAAAGGATTCCCAAAGGCAACTTTCAAAATGACAAAGTTTGAAAAAGGCAAGCTCTATGCTGATGTAAAAATCCGCAATGTTACGAAAAATATCGCTTTTAAAGCAGAGCTAAGCGGTCCTATCAAGCACCCAAAAAGTGGCAAAGATGTGATTTCACTCTCACTTAGTGGCGAGCTTAATAGAAAGGACTTCAAAGTCGGTAGCAATACACCAGATAACCAAGTGAGCGATATTGTGGGGATTTCTATCGAGATAGAAGCCGTTGAGAAATAACGCACATTTTAGAATCTACCTTTGGTAGATTCTAACTTTATCGCACTTTTAAAAACTCTATATCTCCTACTCTCTCCCATATTAAGACTTCCTCATCGATAAGTTTAGTAATCAACTCTTGGCTTGCTGGCGAAAAGAGTGTTTGTATATCAACTGCGCTTAGCGGGCGTCTTGCGATAGATTCTATAATCTCTTGCGCGCTTATGTCCTTTAGTAAATGATTGTCACAAGAGTTGTTTGTAGTATTTTGCGGGCGACTTGGCAAATGCACATTGAGCCCACTAAAATGCTTGGCGTAAGATTGTATCTCCTCAAAACTTAAAGGTGAAGCTCTGTGTGCTGGAGGTCTATCAAGCGTGCCAATATCAAGGCGCGTGAGGGTAATGTCTTTAAGAAATTGTGCGAGGGCAATGGCATCTTGTTCGCTATCATTCACACCCTTAAGCAACAAAACCTCGCCGATAAGAATCCCACCAAATTCCTTGCTAAAATGCTTGATTCCACTTTTTATCCGCTCTAAATCTAAACTTTTGTGCGGTCTATCTATGCGAGCAAAATTTTTAGGATTACTTGAATCAAGCGAAAACTTCACAATATCAAATTTGCGCAATGCACGCGCAACTTCTGCTCGCCAAAAAAGCGAGCCATTACTTAAAATAAGTGTGCGAATGCCACTTGGCAAAATTGCTTTTACCCGCGTAATAAGCTCGTATAAATGTGGATAGAGCGTAGGCTCACCATTTGCAGTAAATGTCAGCACATTGAGATTGTGTGTGCCTATTTTTTGGAGTGCTTGCGTGATGTGGCGCAGAATCTCATCGACACTCACTACACTACGCATAGAATCTATACTTTTGGCGGCTTTTAACTCGCAATAAAGACAATCAAAGTTGCATTGTTTGAGCTGTGGAGATAAATCAACGCCTAACGAAGTGCCAAACCTGCGTGATAAAACAGGACCAAAAACGATAGTGTTGGTATTTTGAGAATCTGAATTGATGTGTTGTGGAGATTGATTAGACATTATAAAACCCACGCTTAAGGGACTTAAGCGTGGAGAGATGATTTTGATGACTATTTCTTGCCATCAATGAGTTCATCAACAACTTCTGATAGAGCTTTAGCGGCTTCTTTATCGACTTTTTGCACTGATTGGAGATTTTTCTTTAACAACTTGTTGTCAATTTCTTTAATCTGCACTTTCGCATAAAGCACGCCTGTATCGCTCACCCAAGTAGCTGTGCGTGTAGCACCTGCCAAAAGTTTATCAATACTTTGTCGTATAGCTCTTACACTCTCTGTGTTGCCATCTTTTTCTAAAATCTTTGTTTTCTCCTCGATTTTTTGCTCAAAGATTCCAGCTAACTCCGCTGTGCCCTTAGTTGTAGCTTCTTTCATCGCCCAGCTAATGTTATCGTTAGTGATTTTCGCACTGCCAACACCATAAGTCTCACCATCTACGCCTTGTGTAAGAACCCACTCTGGAGCACCTTTAAGTCCGTGATTTTTGATGTTACCATTTTTTGAAGGACAACCTAGAAACGAAAGAACGACAAATGCGCTCAAAAGAACTGATGCTATGTATCGCATAACAAACTCCTTATAAAAAATTTAAAATCAAGGGTATTTTATACAAAAATAAACAATAAAGTCATTTTTTTGCAAATTCTTATCACTAATTGCTTAGAATCTACGAAATTTATCTAAGTAATAAATAGTATTTAATAAAAATTATTGATTGTTTATTTACAAATCTTATTTAGAATTGCGTTGTCTTAAAAATTAAGACAAAATTTAAACAATAAGGAGAAACAAATGAGTAAAGTAATCGATAAGCTTAAACAGCTTCAAGCAGACGCACAAGTCTTTTATGTAAAGGTGCATAATTACCACTGGAATGTAAGAGGAATGGATTTCCACCCTACACACAAGGCATTGCAAGAAATTTATGAGGAATTTGCAGAAGTCTTTGATGATACCGCAGAGAGAATCTTGCAACTTGGTGGCACACCATATCTCACAATGAGCGATATTAGCAAAAATGCTAAAATCAAAGAGGAAAGCAAAAGTAGCTTTGATTCTAAAACTGTGCTAAAAGCAGTCCTTAGTGATTATGAGTATTTTGAAAAGACATTCGCAGAGCTCTCGCAGCTCGCTGATGAAAGTGGTGATAAAGTAAGTGGTGCGTATGCTGATGATAAATGCGCAAGCCTGCAAAAAGCCATTTGGATGCTAAAAGCACAGCTTTCTTAAATACTAATGCTTTGGTGTAATCACCAAAGCACTCCCCCAATAAACCAAAAATATACAGAATCTAAATCCAAAAAATCAACAGCACAAAGCTAAATCACACACTCTTTGTATGTTTGCTTATCAGAAGGATAGAGAATCCTGCCACAATGTGGGCAAATAGTAATATCACTTGCATTAAGCACTTCAGCATAAGTCTTATCATTGATGCGCACAAAGCACCCACCACACGCTTGCTTAAACACAGGCACAACACTTGTGTTTCTTGCCCATCGGCGTATTTTTTCGTAAAAGGCGATTGTTTTGGTATCTGATTTTACTACGATTTTTTGTCGTTCATCAAAAATATCTTGTTGTTGTTTCTTTACCACAGCTACTTGCGCTTGCACATCAACTTCGATTTCTTTAATCTCCGTGCTAAGTGCGTCTATTTGACTTTGGAGAGTTTTAATCTCCTCTTTTTTGGCACTTTGTTCAGCTTGAAGTTTGCGGATTTGCCCATTTGCTACGCTTAAATTTTCTTTAGCAATGTCCTCTTCTACACTCAATGCGCGCAACTGCTTGTCTGTCGTAATCTCGCTCATCTTTTTGCTAATCTCCTCAAGCCTTGCGCCATTTTGTGCGATTGAACGCTCACATTCGCCTATCTCAAGTCCTCTATTATCGATAACTTCTTGCAAAATTTCTATGTTTTTTGTCATTTTGTTTTTTTGTAGGATTTTAGAATCTAGTCCTTTACGGATTTCGACTATCTTTGGCTCAAGGTCATCGATTTGTTTATCAAGTTTTGCGATTTCTTTAAGCGATTGTAAATGTTTGTTCATTTGTGCTCCTTTTTAAAGTATGGTAATGGGATTTTTGGAATCCATAATTATAGCTTGATATTTGGCATTTTGCAAAATTGTGTGAAGAATTTGTGTGAAATATTTTTCACTTTCATAATGCGGAATGTCAATAAGTCCGATGTTTAGCGACTTTGCTTTCATCGCATCGTGATATTTTAAATCACCACTAAGCAACACAACATTAGAGAATCCACGCTCTTTGCAGATTCTATCCACGCACTCAATCTCGCCAAACCCGCTCCCACAAATCACAAATATATTTTCAACATCACGACTTCCCTCACACACACGCAAACTTGCCAATCCCAACTTTTGCTTGATATGCGCGACAAAGGATTGAAAGTCCTGCTTATCCACACTGCCAAAGCACACAATCTCTTCTTGTGTAAAGGTTGGGAATCCAAGCACATTATGCGTAAAAAATTCATTCAAATGACTTTTATCAAAGTTTGTGTGTATTGAAATAAGCGAGCAATTTTTACGCAATAAAATTTGAGCAAGATTTGCTGGATAAGTGTCAATATCAAAGTTTTTAAAACTCTTAAAAAACAACGGGTGGTGTGTAATAATAAGGCTATTTGGCTTCATTTCTTGCGCAATAGTAGCATTAAGCTCTAAAGCGACATAGAGATTCTCAAACTCTTGGGTAAGTGAGCCCACATTAAGCCCTGCATTATCCCAAGATTCTTGCGTGTTAAATGGTGTATTAAAATCAAGCAAGTTATACATATAGCCCACAGAATTAGGATTTTTAGTATTCATAAATTTCCTTAAAAACGCAAAATCTTGCAAAGCAAACTTGTATAATAGCAAAAAATCTTAAAAGTGTATTCCAAAGGAAAATTTTATGCAAAATAATGCAAACCAAATAATTTCACAAGATTCTCTAACCTTGCCACAAAAAAGACTCTATCATTTAGAGCACGCACCTATGTCCTTTGTATTCACACCAAGCCCGAGAGACTTTGTGGTTAAAGAAATCCCGCTATATGAAGCATCGCAAAGTGGTGAGCATTTAATGCTCTATGTGCGCAAAAAGAATCTAAGCACCTTTGAGCTTGTAAAGATTCTCTCAAACTCACTTGGGATAAAGAGCAAGCAAATCGGCTACGCTGGGCTAAAGGACAAAGCTCCAACCACCTATCAATACCTCACAATCCCTAAAACTTGCGAGCAAAGCCTCTCTTACGCGCTACCAAGTTTAGAGGATAAAAATATCAAAATCCTTGATATAAAAGCCCATTGCAACAAACTTAAAATCGGGCATTTAAAGGGCAATGAATTTTTTGTGCGTTTAAAAAAAATCTCCCCCATAGAATCTCAAAAAATACAAAATGTTTTGCAAGCTATTGATAAGGGAGGATTCCCAAATTACTTTGGCGCGCAACGATTTGGCAATGACGGGGATAATTTTTTACAAGCAAAAAGTATAAAAAAACCGCGTGATAAAACACTCACTCGCTTTTTGCGCTCATCACTCCAAAGCCATCTCTTTAATGCGTGGCTTTGCAAACGCATAGAGTTAAGCAAAATATTTGCAAATTTTAGCGTTAAAGAACTTGCAAAAATCCCTGAAATCACTCATTTGGGATTACAATCTCAAGCATTACACGATTTGCATAATCAAGCGCATTTTTTTAGGATTTTTGCTGGCGATGTCGCTAAGCATTATCCACAGGGCAAACTTTTCCACATTCAGCACACACAAGATGAATCTACGCGCTTTTTGCAACGCGATATTGTCCCCACAGGTGCGTTAAGTGGGGTTAAACTTTTTAACGCACAAGACATCGCACACAAAATCGAATCGCCATTTTTAGATTCCGCCATTACAGAAAATGGCTCTAGACGCTATGCTTGGGTATTTTTAGAGAATCTAAAAGTAGCGTATAAACCGCAAGTCGCCCAAATGGAGCTTAGCTTTTATCTCCCAAAGGGTTCGTATGCCACCGTGCTCTTAGAAGCACTAAAAAATAGCCCCGCGCTTTAGATTCCCAATCATTTGAGGTCAATAGTATGGCTTTTTTGCTCATAAATGATTTTTGATTTATCCCATTCTCTAGCGTTGCTGTTACTTGTGCTTGTCGGGCGCACTTTATGTTCATATTGGAAACTTGAGGCGTTTTTCGCTCCGCTAATTTCTCTCTCCTTTTGAGTTTGAGTGCTTTGAGTTGCGGGCGGAATGTTTTTATTTTGGTTTTTAGCATTTTCTTGCTTATGGAGATTACGCATTTCTTGGACTTCTTTGTAATCCTCATTGCTTTCATACACTTTCATAGAATCTAACCCGCCAGATTGTCGTGGCGTAGAATCTTGATAATTTTTTAGTCTGTAAGCACTTTCTTTATTTTTATCAAACCACTTTTGTGGAATGGGAAGTTTTTTCATTTTGCCATCGGGGGTTTGCTCAAGGATTCCGATAAGTTTCCCTGTTTTGTGGTTTATCATTAGTGTTTGATTGGGCTTTAATAAAAGCTCAAAATCACGGATTGAATGCGTGTCAATAATGAAATTATCCCCAAAGCAAAAACTCACCAAACCCACCAACATAAAGATTTTTTTATACATTGCATTTCCTTAATAAAGTCTTAACTCTAAATCAAACTCAAAATTATAAGATTTTTTCATACAAATTACAAACCCTTGCAGATAATTTCTCCACTCAAATATGCAATTTACCAAATCTTTGGCTACAATGCCACAATCTTAAAACAAAGGATATGTATGCAAATCATCTCTACAAACAACGCTCCACAAGCGATAGGACCATATTCACAAGCCATTGTTACTAATGGTTTGATTTTTACTTCTGGGCAAATCGCTCTAGATTCCCAAAATCAAATGTCAAAAGGCGGTATAGAAGCGCAAACCAAGCAAGTTTTAGAGAATCTAAGTGCAATTTTGCAAGCACACAATAGTTCGCTACAAAGGGTTATAAAAACTACGATTTTTTTGGCTGATATGGCTGATTTTGGTGTGGTAAATGAAATTTATGCACAAGCCTTTGGCTCACATAAGCCAGCTAGAAGCACGGTGGCAGTGAAATCATTACCAAAAGACGCGCTTATTGAGATTGAGTGCATAGCACTTCTTTAAGCGTAAATCAAAAGGCAAAAATGTAACATACACAAGGAAATATAGCCTAAAAAATGGTAAAAAATAATTTTTAGTGTGTTTTGTGTTACAATAAAATTTCTCAAAAATCACTTTTAAGGAGTTGCCGATGAAAAAGGTAGTTTTAGTAGGTTCTGTGTTGTTAGGCTCATTGCTTATGGCTGAGAATAAAGAGGTGTTTAACCCAAAGTCAGTTAAAGGGCATATCGTCATCAAGGTCCAAGCCCTAGATGAGAAGAAAAACAAAGACGCAGGTGAGGTAGTCGCTGTGCAGACAGAGCACGGCGTAGCGTTTTTCCCAAATCTTAAAGGTTTGGCACCGGGCATTCACGGATTCCATATCCACGAGAATCCTGATTGTGGCAAGACAGACAAAGGCTTAGGAATGAAAGCAGGCGGACACTGGGACCCAGAAAACACGACAAACCATTCACTTGCTTGGGATAGCAAAGGCCACAAAGGCGACTTGCCCGCACTCTATGTCGATGCTGATGGCAAGGCGACCAATCCTGTGCTCGCACCAAAAATCAAAGACATAAACGAAATCAAAAAGCACGCGCTTATGATTCACGCTGGTGGCGATAACCACAGCGACCACCCAGCAGCACTTGGTGGTGGCGGTGCGAGAATGGCTTGTGGTGTGATTAAATAACCCTCGCTACTTAAACACAGAATCTAGATTCTGTGTTTAAGGCATTTTATCTTTAAGAGATTCCCAAAAACGCTGTATTTTATAATCTACACTTTAGTGAGTTTTTTTGCTGCATTTTCTCCCACGCCCTTATAGTGCTTATTACTTGGATTGTCAAAGTAGCCTTTGAGTTTGTTTGGATTGAGTTTAGCTCGCATTGCTTCATCGCGTTTAAAAACCGCATCTTCATAAAACACCACTTTAGATTCTAGTTTGTCAAGGGCTTTTTGATATTGCGCTATGATTTTTTTGGTTTCATCGCGCTGTGTCTTTATGATATCCAATCGCGCCTCAAGCGTGCTATCACCAAGCAAACACAAATCTACATATTCCTTTATCTGCTCGATACTTAGCCCACTTTGGCGCAGGCAATGCACCACTGCCACCCAGCCTAAATCCTGCTCGCTAAAGTAGCGCACATTGTTATCATCACGCTGTATAAAGGGAAATAAATCATTTTTTGCCCAAAAGCGCAAAGTATGACTTGAAATGCCTGTTTTAGTTTCTACTTCTTTAATAGTGTAAGCCATTTTATTGCTCCTTTAATGATATTTGCTCTCGCATTATAACCAAAATTTCTGTGAGATTTTTATACAGCCAAAGCACCGAAGTATTAAACAAAAGCGCGAATCTAAAATCCACCAAATTTTGTATTTTTTGCATTTTCCTTTAAAAATCACTTGACAACCCCCCCCCCCCCTATTTGCTAGAATACACGCTTTAATTTTTCGTAAAAAGGACTTCAAATGAAAGGTAAAATACTTGCAGATGGCGTCATCAGTGGTGATGATGGCAATCGCTACACTTATGAATCAAACGAGCTCAAAAACAACTCAAATGTTTCCGCAGGTAGCGAAGTGGATTTTCAAATCAAAGGTGGTAAGGCTGTTGATATTTATGTAATCAAACAAGCATTTAGTGTAGATAAAGCGTTTTTATCCAAAGATTTGCAGGGGATAAAATTCAAAGTTTTTGTGATGTTTGGGTGCTTTTTGCTCACATTTATCCCATTTATCGGTATTATATTTGACTTGGCTGGAATTGTGCTCTATGTCCTAGTGGTTTTAGCCCTCAAAGAAGCCTCGCAAAGCACTTCGTTGCTAAAAAATTGGATTTTGTCAATGGTGGTGATATTTTTGGGCGGTATCATTATAACCATAAGTGGTGGTGGTATAATTTTGTCATTTTCTGGTGGCTCAAGTAGCTTGAATGGGCTTGGAATAGGTGCTATCGCTGGGCTTATATTAGGATTCCTTGTAGTGGCGTCATCATTTTACTACGCATATTTGTATTATAAAGAAGTCGCACATATTACAAACGAGCCGTTTTTTATGTATTATTTTTGGTGCTATTCAATCGGCGTATTGACTGCATTTATTTACATTGGGTTACTTTTGGTATTTGTAGCAGCAGTCTTGTGGATTATAGCGTGGATAAAAGTAAAAGAATTACGCAAGTCATATAGCGCAGTGGAGTAGAATTTATCGTTATTGTGATAGCTTTGCCCGAAGCAATCCACAAAATTCATCAAAACAAAAAGTGGATTGCCACGCCAAACTTATCGGCTCATCTCACAATGACTGCGTAAAATGGGGTAAAAACTTCGCACCACATTTTACGCATTATTGATTCTCATTGCAAATTGGGCAAGGCGGATTTTTCGGTGGCTACCAAGTGCTAATGCAATATCTAGACTCACATAAAAATGATGAAAAAATCAATAAAGCGCATTTCCAGCACATAATCCAAACCCTGCATAAAACTCTAAAACTACAATCTACAATCGCAAAAATCCCGCTAGAATAAGTGGCTTCTTTATCACACGAGATTCTTAGATTATAAGAATCTCGCCTATCTCAATTACACTTATATAATCCAATTATGCTACAATGCACTTTTAATTTACTTTAACAAAAGGACACAAAATGAGCACTTTAGTGATAGAAAATGTCAAAGATGAGTTTTTGCCCGCATTTAGCGCACTTAGCAAGGCAATCAGTGCGAAATGCACCATCACAAAAGACAAAAACCACAAAAAACAAAAACTTAGCAAGTTTGAAAAAAGCGTGCTAAAGGCGAGCGCAGAGGCAAAAATAGCAAGAGAAAAAGGGTGTAGGACTTTTAAAAGTGCGAAAGAATTTAGAATAGCAGTAGAAAATGGCGAAATATAACATCAACTACACAAAAAGTTTTATCAAAGATTATAAAAATCTACAAACAAAAGAAAAAGATTTAACAGACGAGCTAATCGACAAGCTGGCAAATGGCGAAATCCTAGAGCAAAAACATAACGACCACGGGCTAAGTGGGAATCTACGAGGTTTTAGGGAATGCCATATCAAGCCAGATTTATTACTTATCTATGAAAAACACGATGATATTTTACAACTTGATGCCTTGCGCGTGGGAAGCCGTAGCAAATTATTTAAAAAATAATGTATATAATCCAATTATGCTACAATGCACTTTCAATTTACTTTAACAAAAGGACATACAATGGGACGAGCGTTTGAGTATCGCAGGGCGGCAAAAGAAAAGCGGTGGGATAAGATGAGCAAGGTATTCCCCAAACTTGCCAAAGTCATCACAATGGCGGCAAAAGAGGGCGGTGGCGACCCAGCGATGAATGCCAAACTCCGCACCGCCATAGCCAATGCCAAAGCCCAAAATATGCCAAAGGATAATATTGACGCGGCGATAAAGCGTGCTAGTGGCAAGGACGGGCAGTTTAGCGAGGTAACTTACGAGGGCAAGGCAAGTGGAGGTGTGCTGATTTTTATCGAATGCACGACTGATAATCCCACGCGCACGATTGCCAACATAAAGAGCTATTTTAACAAAACACAAGGTGCACAAATCGTCCCAAACGGCTCGCTAGAATTTATGTTTGCACGCAAAAGTGTGTTTGAGTTTGTGCTGCCAGAGGGGAGTAGCGCAGAGGAAGTGGAGTTAGCGTTGATTGATTATGGATTGGAGGAGCTAGAGCGGGCGGATTCTAGCGCAGATTCTGAATCTAGAGCGGATTTTAGTGGTGAAAATAGTGCGAAATACGCTGCGATTGGAGATTATAGCGATTTTGGGACATTGAGCGAGGGGTTTGAAAAGCTAGGGATTAGCGTCCAAAAGGCGAGCCTGCAGAGAATCCCAACAAGCCCCATTAGCCTAAGCGAGGAGCAAACCCTAGAGCTAGAAAAGCTTCTTGATAGAATCGAAGAAGATGACGATGTGCAGGCTGTTTGGACAAATTTGGCGTAGCTTGGATTAAAACAAGCTCGAATCTAAAATCCCCAGAGAAAAAAGCACTAAAAAAAGCGTGCCAATGCAGATTCTATAAATGCCAAATGGCACATAACTATACTTAGAAATAAATGCCAAAAAAAACTTAATAGCAAACAATGCACTCACAAATGCCACAGCCCCACCTACAAGCAAAATTGGTATATTTGTGCTATCAAAAATGCCAAGATTCTTATATACATCATAACCCGTAGCGGCAAACATCGTAGGCAACGCAAGGAGGAATGAAAACTCCGCTGCTACACGGCGATTAAGCCCGAGCAATAGCCCACCAACGATAGTCGCCCCACTGCGCGAAGTGCCCGGTATCATCGCAAGGCACTGCATTAAACCAATAAGAAATGCCTGTTTATAGCTAATTTCACTTACTTCGTTGGTAGCGTATTGCTTGCCTTTGTGCCTGTATTCGATAAGCAAAAACACCAATCCACCAATAATAAGCATAATCGCCACGACATAACCATCAAAAAGTTGCTTGATAAACTTATACAAAAATAATCCACAAAATCCCGTAGGGATAAAGCCAATAGCGAGTTTAAGCCAAATATCAATGCCTTGTAAAAATCGCTTATAAAATAAAAATAACACAGAGAGAATCGAGCCAAGCTGAATGGCAATCTCAAAAGTCTTTAAAAAATCATCTTGCGCTAACCCAAGCACGCTAGAAGCTAAAATCAAATGCCCTGTGGAAGAAACGGGAAAAAATTCGCTCAATCCCTCCACAATCCCCAAAATCACAGAATCTCCATAAGTCATTGAATAATCCTTTTGTATGGTGTGTGCAAAACTAGCATTGTAACCATAATTTGTAACCAAATGTAAGTCAAAACAACAATGCTTTTTTAAAATTTTGCTACAATGTGGGACTACTAAAATTGCAACGAGACTTTACACTTAAACAAGGGGAGCAAATGATAAATAAGATTCTAATCGCCAATCGTGGGGAGATAGCTGTGCGCATTATCCGTGCTTGCAGAGATTTACATATCCAAAGTGTGGCGATTTATTCGCGTGCGGATAGAGATTCTATGAATGTTAAAATGGCTGATGAATCCTATGAAATAAGCGATGAGCCATTGCGCGGGTATCTTGATGCAGATTTAATCGTGGAGGCAGCCCTTAAACTCGGCGTAGATGCTATCCACCCGGGCTATGGATTTTTAAGTGAAAATGCTGCATTTGCAAGGAAAGTCCAAGAAGCTGGCATTATTTGGATTGGACCAAATGCTGATGTCATCGCTAAAATGGGTGATAAAAATGAAGCGAGAAGCATTATGCAAAAAAATGGAATCCCAATCGTGCCGGGCACAGAAGCCCTCAACAATACAAGTATGACTGAAATTGAGCGTATAGCGCAAAAGATAGGCTACCCTGTGATTTTAAAGGCAAGCGCAGGTGGTGGCGGTCGCGGTATCCGCGTGGTATATAAACAAGAGGATTTAGAGGAAAGTTTCAATGCGTGCAAACGCGAAGCAATGGCATTTTTTAAAGATGATTCTGTATTTATGGAAAAGTTTATCACAAATCCACGCCACATAGAATTCCAAATCTTAGCGGATAATTATGGCAATGTGATTCACTTATTGGAGCGGGATTGCTCTATCCAACGCCGACATCAAAAACTTGTAGAAATTGCGCCAAGTCCGCTTATTAGCCTAGATTTACGCCGTAGAATGGGTGCTACTGCAGTAGCCGCAGCAAAGGCGGTGGGCTACACAAATGCTGGAACGGTGGAGTTTTTGCTCGATGATTACAACCACTTCTACTTTATGGAAATGAATACGCGCATACAAGTCGAACACGGCGTTACAGAGGAAATCACAGGGTTTGATTTAATCGGGCGACAAATACGAATCGCTAAAGGCGAAATCTTAGAGCTTAATCAAAGTGATATAATCCCACAGGGATACGCTATCGAAGCGCGCATCAACGCTGAAGATGTCAATAATGACTTTGTGCCCTGCCCCGGTAAAATTACAGCATATTATCCTGCACTTGGACCTTTTGTGCGTGTGGATAGTTGCGCATATAAGGATTATGTGATACCGCCATTTTATGATTCTATGATTGCAAAGCTCATAGTGCGGGCAAGCAGTTATGATTTAGCTGTAAATAAACTTGAGCGCGCATTGAGTGAATTTACCATTAAGGGTGTGAAAACAACTATTCCATTTTTGCGTAATATTTGTCTTAATAAAGACTTTAGGCGAGGATACTTTGATACTTCGTTTTTAGAATCTAAAATGCAAGAGTTAATCCCGCAAGAAGATGCGCAAACTGATGATGAAATTGTCGCTGCTATTGTTGCTGCTATCGCTGTGCGCTGTGGAAGCTAAGGAATGTAATGCAAAACTTTTATGAAAGCACCAAAAGCCTTGATGAACGCGCTACTACGAGATACGGACTAAGCCCCGCTATCCTTGTAGAAAATGCCGCTAATGGTTTGCTTGAGCTTATCAAACAAAAGGCTTACCATAAAAGTGTTGTAACGATTATTTGTGGAAGTGGGGACAATGGTGCTGATGGATATGCTTTAGCACGCAAGCTAAGTGGGAGCTTCGTAGTGAGAATCTACCAAGCAAAAGAGCCAAAAAGCGAGCTTTGCATACAAATGTGTGAGAAAGCCAGACTTATCGAGGGCATTAAATTTATCACTAAAATTTTGCCCTGCGATGTAGTGGTGGATTGTCTCTTTGGGAGTGGTTTGCAGGGCAAGCTAAATGACGAGATTTTAGAAGTTATCCGCATTGCTAATCTCGCTGCACCATTAAAAATTGCTTGTGATATTCCAAGTGGGCTTAATGCAGATGTATCAAACACAAACAAAGATTCTTATGCAACTCCAGCATTGTTTGGCGAAGATTCCCCCGCGCAAAAACAACTCACAAATGAATTAAATAAATGGATTTTTAAGGCTCATTACACCGTGTGTATGGGAGCACTCAAAAGCGTGCTTCTTAGTGATTTAGCAAAGGATTATGTGGGAGAAATTATCGTTGCAGATTTGGGAATCTCACGACACAATTATGAAATTACCTCGCCATTAAAGTTGCTTGAAAAAAGTGATTTACACCTACCAACACGCAAGATTCAAAACGCACATAAGGGGAATTTTGGTCATTTGTGCGTCTTTAGTGGAGATAAAGAGGGAGCAAGCATTTTAAGCGCGCAGGCTGGATTGCATTTTGGTGTAGGATTGGTAAGTATTTTGAACGCTACTGAAAGAGAAATTAGCGTGCCTTATGAGATTATGCAGACAAGCCAAGTCCCACAAAATACCACAGCAATCGCTCTTGGAATGGGATTGGGAAGTGCGTGTAAAGAGGTGTTAAAATATGTAGAGGGGCTTACTATCCCCTGCGTGATTGATGCAGACGCATTTTACAATGAGGAAATCACGCAACTCCTCCATAAAGACATCGTCCTAACGCCACACCCAAAAGAATTCCAATCCTTGCTCAAACTCTGTGGATTTACCGACACGCACACAAAAGACAAAATCACTCTAGCCCTAGCCTTTAGTCAAAAATATCCGCGAGTTACCCTCGTGCTTAAAGGCGCAAACACCATAATCGCTAAAGCAGAAAAAATCTATCTCAATACATTTGGGAGCGTGGCTCTCGCTAAGGGTGGAAGTGGCGATGTTTTGGCGGGTATGATTGGCGCACTCATAGCACAGGGGCGAGACTGTCTTAATGCAAGTATCAACGCTTCTTTAGCCCACGCACTTGCTGGAAGTATGAATCCAAACTCTTATGCACTCACGCCAACCACGCTTATTGCAAACTTAGAAAAACTTTAAAAAGGAAACATTATGAATAACTTTGATACACCGCTTGTAATTGGTAAAAAAAGCTTTCATTCACGCTTGATTGTGGGCTCTGGGAAATATAAAGACTTTCAAACTACGCGTGAAGCGACTTTAGCCTCTGGGGCACAAATGATAACCGTAGCTGTGCGGCGCGTGAATATTATGGACAAAGATTCTGAGAATCTGCTGGATTATTTTAAGGGGACGGATATTGAATTCTTACCAAACTCTGCTGGGTGCGTCAATGCAAAAGAAGCTATTACGCTTTTTCGACTTGTGCGCGAAGCTACGGGTATTGATTTTATCAAACTTGAAATTATCGGCGATACACAAAAAACCCTCTACCCTGATGTAGTTGAGACACTAAAGGCTTGCGAGATTCTCGCAAAAGAGGGGTTTAGTGTGCTTGCATACAGCAACGATGACCCCATAATCGCCTCAAACTTAGAATCTGCTGGTGCAAGTGCTGTAATGCCACTTGCCGCACCCATTGGTAGTGGGCTTGGGATACAAAACCGCTATAATGTTGTGTTTATCAAAGAGCGATTGAGTGTGCCTGTGATTGTAGATGCTGGGATTGGCTGTGCTTCAGATGCGAGCGTGGCAATGGAGCTCGGCGCAGATGGCGTGCTTACCAACACCGCCATAGCCACCGCACAAAACCCAATACTTATGGCACAAGCAATGAAAAATGCCGTAATTGCTGGAAGAGCAAGCTTCCTCGCTGGAAGAATGGATAAAAAGCCTTACGCTTCGGCTTCCTCGCCCATTGGAGGAATGCCAAAGCTCTAAGAAATATTCTATGCAAGATTCTTGCAAATCATTTGTTATACGATTGAGACAGCCAAAAAGCCAAGTGCTACGCTAAATGCAATCGCTAGGACGCCGGGTAGGAAAAACGCGTGGTTAAAGATATATTTACCGATTCGCGTTGAGCCTGTGTCGTCCATTTGCACCGCACCTAAAAGCGTAGGATAGGTTGGAAGCACGAAAAGTGCGCTCACCGCCGCAAAGCTCGCTACGATGATATACGCATTTGCAGTATTTTCAGGGGTTATGGCGAGAGCCATTACCACAACAGGCACGATAGCTTTTGCGGTTGCTGCCTGTGAGTAAAGCAAGGTGCTAGCAAAGAAAAATGCCACCGCCAAAAGCCAAGGGTATTGCTCAACAAGTTGCCCTGCAAGCGTTGTAATACTCTCTTTGTGCCCTTCGACAAAGGTATTACCAAGCCACGCCACACCAAAGACGCACACACACGCTACCATTCCGCTTTTAAAGACGCTTGAAGTCTCAGGAATCTTACTCACATCGACTTTGCAGAAAATCACAATGAGTGTCGCAATGGTAAGCATCGCGCTCATAATCGCCGCATCGCGTGGCACAATGATATTTGCGATAAGCACGGGTTCGCCACCGATTGTTGAAATCGCCGTTGCATAAAACACCACAAAAAGCACTCCCAAGCAAAACAAAAGCACAGAGAGTTTCGCGCCTTTTTTAAGCTGAATATTTTGTGCGCCAACGCTCTTTTTGACAAGCCCTTTTGTAAGTCTATCTTGATACACAGGGTCTTTGCTTAAATCCAAATTTGCAAATTTGGTTAGCAAAAACGCCGTTACCATACAACCAATAAATGTCGTAGGAATCCAAATGCCTAGCAGCAATGGATAGCTCCACCCAAGTGGCTCTAACTCACCGCTCATATACACCACAGCCGCGCTCACAGGACTTGCTGTGATTGCGATTTGTGATGAAACCACCGCGATTGAAAGCGGGACAGATGGCTTAATATTTTGCTCTTTTGCCACCTCAACGATTACAGGAATCATCGAAAACGCCGTGTGTCCTGTCCCTGCTAAAATTGTCAGCAAGTATGTAACCGTTGGTGCAAGGTAGTTGATATATTTGGGGTTTGAGCGCAAGATTCGCTCTGCAATCTGCACCAAATAATCCAACCCTCCCGCAATCTGCATCGCCGAAATCGCCGCAATTACCGCCATAATGATTAAAATCACATCCCAAGGAATAGCACCCGGTTTCATACCAAGCGCAAGTCCAAGAATGATTACGCCAATACCACCAGCATAGCCGATTCCTATGCCACCAAGTCGAATCCCTAAAAATATCGCGCCCAAAAGCACGACAACTTGCAACAAAACTAATGTAACCTCCATATACTACCTTAGCTATTTTTTACTTGTCATATGCGGATTTAGCATATTCTCTGGTGTGAGGATATTATCTAGCTCATCTTTGCTTAGCAGTCCTCGCTCGAGTGCCAAATCATACACGCGTTTGCCTGTGTTTAGTGCTTCTTTTGCTATGCTAGCGGAGTTTTCATAGCCTATGTAGGGATTTAGCGCGGTTACGATACCGATGGAGTTATACACAAAATCACTGCAAATCGCTTCGTTTGCGGTGATTCCATCGATACATTTATCCGCCAAAGTTTTCATCGCTTTTTCAAGCATTACGATACTATTAAAAAGACTATATGCAATCACAGGCTCAAAGACATTGAGCTGGAGCTGTCCGCCCTCGCTCGCAAAGGTAACCGTAACATCAGAGCCAATCACAAAAAAGCATACTTGATTGACCACTTCGGGGATTACGGGATTGACTTTGCCCGGCATTATGGAGCTTCCGGGCTGCATTTTTGGGAGGTTGATTTCATTTAGCCCGCATTTTGGACCACTGCTAAGCAGGCGCAAATCATTGCAGACTTTGGAGAGTTTCGCGCTCACGCGCTTTAGCACGCCACTGATTTGGACATACGCGCCTGCGTCTTGCGTGGCTTCGATTAAATCACTTGCCACGATATAGTCGTGTCCGCTTACTTCGCGGAGCTTTTTCTCCACGACTTTTGGGTAGTCTGGGTGAGAGTTTATCCCTGTGCCGATTGCCGTGCCTCCCATATTGATTTCAAGCACGAGTTTGCGCGCCTCTAGCACACGCTGAATATCTTCGCCCATCATCACCGCAAAGGTTTGAAACTCCCGCCCCAAAGTCATAGGCACGGCGTCTTGGAGCTGTGTGCGCCCCATTTTTAGCACATTTGCAAACTCTTTTGCCTTTTTCTCGTAGGAAGATTTTAAATGCTCCATAGCCTTTGCCAAATCACTTAAATAATCGTGCAATGCCATTCTTAACGCCGTAGGATAGGCGTCATTGGTGCTTTGGCTAAGATTTACATGGTCATTTGGGTGGAGGTATTGATACTCGCCCTTTTTGTGTCCTAAAATCTCTAAGCCAATGTTAGCGATAACTTCATTTGCGTTCATATTCGTGCTTGTGCCTGCCCCGCCTTGAAACATATCTACGACAAATTGGTCATAATATTTCCCCGCGATGACTTCATCGCACGCCTTTGTGATTGCGTTTTTGATATTTTCATCTAGCAATCCTAGCTCGTAGTTTGCCAACGCCGCCGCCTTTTTCACTCGTGCGAGATTGCGCACGAAGCGGGGGAAATTCCCTAATTTATCGTGCGAAATGTTAAAATTCTCCACCGCTCTAAAAGTCTGCACCCCATAATATACACTATTATCAATCTCCAACTCCCCGATAAAATCGTGCTCTTTTCGTGTTGCCATTGTTACTCCTTTGTTTTATGTTTGTTAAAGGGTTAAATTATACTCCAATTTTGACCTTTTATTTATATAATTTGCAAACAAAAATACAATGTAAAATATCCAAGCTAGGAGTGGCTTTTGAGAATATTTTTCCTGCATAAATTATGCGCCATTATACTAATGCTACCTTGTATTACACTTGGCGATACAACAGATTCTGCTCATACAAAAAAACAAGAATCTACTCCAAATTCTCTTGCCTTAAATGACGAACTCCAAACAACTAAACAAAAACTTGATTATGCCAATCTTTTTACCAAACCAAATATACAATGGAATGATATTGCGAGTGAAAAAAGTGGATTTTTTGTCGGTCTTGGAGCTTTGGGGGCGGTGCTAAGCACAAGTGATTATCTCACAAACACTCCACAAAGCATATATAAAGCAAGCTATCCATTTGGCGTGGGACTACATACAAAGTTTGGCTACGCACACTACTCCACGCCATACATTGGATTTCGCATATATGGAGAGTATTTGCGCATTTTTAGCACAGATTCTTATGTGGCAGATGGAGAATCTAACGGACAGAATCCAAAAACACGACAATATACACTCGATTCGTATCGTGCTGGGATAAATGTGATTTTTGACACAAACTTAGGGCGCAACTATGCCCATTCACTAGGCGTGATTATTGATTTATCCTACCTCATAGGGATAGACTTTGCCTCAAATTGGACACAGCAAGCAAATGGCGTGCAAAACTTTGGTGTGAATAGATTCTTAAGTGGAAACAAATTTGCATTAGGACTTGGTGTTGCTTATGTGTATGATAGCAAACATCGCTTTGAGTTAATGTTTCACCGATTTACAGACATTCGACAAAGTCAAGAATCATTTGTTAGCGCAAGTAACGCACCGATAATTTTTTCTCAAATACTAATGATGAGTATAGGATATGTGTATGTGTTTTAGAATATTTTTTGGATTAGTGTTTTTTGGATTGCTCTCTTGGAATCTTTTGGGTGAAGAAATCAAAGACCACAAAGTCGCACCCAAAGAATACACTCTGCAAAAATCCTACATAATCAATAGCTCACAAATCTACTCCACAATGCTTTTCCCAGAGATTCCAAAAAACTTTAAAATCGCTGTGTTGCCTGAAGAAAAATTTAGCATAACGCTAAAAAGCTATGAAGTTGTTGGGATTTTTGAACGCAATGGTTTTATTTTACACACGCCTCATAGCGAAGTAGAATTCACCTATCAAGCCCCAATGCCATTTGACAAACCAAAGGAATTTATAAAACGCCATTATGTGGAATTTTATGAGCAAAACTGCCCACAAAGCCTTGTCATTAGCGACATTATTATAGAATCTCCTCAAGATATTGACCTTGAAAATGCCTCTTTTGCATTTTTTAAGAAAAATAGCGCGTTTAAAAATGCTAGAGGCACGCTTATTGTAAATATCCAAGCAAACGCCAAAGACACACAGGATAAAAAAAATCAAAAATTTTTTTTGCCCTATACAATCAAGGGGCAAATAAAGGGCTTTGAAACTACGCAAAATATACGACCCGGCGAGGACTTCAATCAAAACAACACAAAGGCTGTGGAATTTGAGTTTGATAAAATCACTTCGATGCCAGCGTGTGAAAGCGAGGTGTTCTTTAGCAGTGCGAGAACCTATCTAGGCAATAAAACAATCTTATCAAAAGACAAACTCCGTAAAGCCCTGCTGGTAAAAAAGGGAGAAATTGTGCTCGTAAATACGCAAACTCAAGGAATCTCAATGCAAAATACATTTGAAGCTATGCAAAGTGGAGGATTTGGAGAAGTAATAAATGCAAAAAATGTCAATAGTGGGCGCATTGTAAAAATAAAAATCACCCAAAAAAATCAAGGAATCATCCTATGAACTATCCTAAAAAACTCACTCTTGGAATCTGTGGGGCTAGCGGTGTGCATTTAGGCGTGCGTTTTGCAAAACTTTTGCCTAGTGATATTTCATTATTCGTTATCCCAAGCGAGGGCGCAAAACTCGTCTATGAAAAAGAGGGGGCACATTTACACACAAATCACGCAACGACACACAATCTAACGCTTGCGTTGCAATCTTTGCAACGCAACAATGTAACGCTTTTAGATGATAAAGATTTGGGTGCGTGTGTGAGCTCTGGGAGTTTTGGCATTGAGGCTATGTGTGTCATTCCTACAAGTAGCGATATGTTAGCAAAGATTGCTTGTGGCATTAGCGATACGCTTACATCTCGGGTGGCAAGCGTAATGCTAAAAGAGCGTAAAAAACTCCTTTTAGCCGTGCGTGAGATGCCTCTAAGCTCAATAATGCTAGAAAATATGCTAAAACTCTCTAACTTAGGCGTGCATATCGCCCCACCAATCGCTGGATATTATGCCAAAATTACGACACTTGAGGATTTAGAGAACTTCTTTATTGGCAAGTGGTTTGATTTATTGCATATTCCTCATAATCTTTTTGCGCGGTGGAGTTGATATGCAAAATGCAACGCTCCTAGAAGTGCGCAATCTTTGTCTTAGTGTAAATGAAAATTTTGCTCTGCAAAATATTTCATTTAATGTGAATAAAAACTCTCTACTTGCAATCGTAGGAGAATCTGGCTCAGGAAAAAGTCTATTAGCACAATACATTCTTAATCTCTCACCATTTAATGCACGAAACAAAACACAGGCTTTTGAAAGTAATGTGGTGTTTTTTGAGGGGAGAGATTTAGCGCATTTAGATTCTGTATCTTGGTGTGAATTTTTAGGAGCACAAATCGCCTATATTCCACAAGAGCCATTAAGCGCGCTAAATCCACTCCAAAAGGTTGGTAAGCAAATTTTAGAGGCGTATCTTTTGCACCATAAAAAATCTCCAAAACACGAACAAATACAAATCCTGCAACGCGTTTTACACAGCGTAGGACTTGAATACAAACTCGCAAACCGCTATCCACACGAGCTAAGTGGCGGGCAACGACAGCGGATTCTCATCGCTATGAGTATCATCAATGAGCCAAAAATTATTTTTTGTGATGAACCCACAACTGCGCTTGATGCCTCAATCCAAAGGCAAATCATCAATCTTTTACACTCTTTAAGTCAAAAAAGTGCTATTGTGCTTATCACACACGACTTAGGGATTGTGCGTGATTACGCTGATGAAATCATTGTGATGAAAGATGGCAAAATTATAGAATCTGCCCCAACTCAAATGCTTTTTAGCAATCCAAAAGAACCATACACAAAGGATTTGCTTGATTGTATTGATTTTAGTGAGTTTTCCTTGCGCCCATACTCACACGATAAAGAAGTGCTATGCGTAAAAAACTTTAACGCCATTGTGCAAAACCACAGATTTTTTCGCAAGCAAACTCTTGTGCTTGTAAAAAATATCAATTTCACACTGCATAAGGGCGAAATATTGGGTATAGCTGGAGAATCTGGCTCAGGCAAAAGCTCTCTTGCTTACGCACTTGTGCGACTTATGCGCTCTAGCGGAGAGATGAATTTCTTTGGTAAGGATTTTTCGCGTATGTCTAAAAACGAAAAACTCGCGCTAGCAAGACAAATTAACATTGTATTTCAAGACCCATTTTCCTCACTCTCCCCTAGAATGCGCGTAAGTGAGATTATTAAGGAAGGTTTGATAGCACACAAAATTTGTGCCACAAACGAGCTTGATTCTCTTGTTAGTAAAAATTTGCATTTGGTGGGATTAAATGATGAGTTTTTGCACCGCTATCCACACGAGCTAAGTGGCGGGCAACGACAACGCGTAGCATTAGCGCGTGTGCTGGCTTTGGGTGCGAATATTTTGGTGCTCGATGAGCCTACGAGCGCGCTTGATAAATCTGCACAAAAACGCATTTTATCCCTCCTATTAGATTTGCAACGCAATTTAGGACTTTGCCTCATTTTTATAACCCACGATGTAGAGATTTTACGCTACTTTTCGCACACACTCTTAGTGCTTCAAAATGGCAATGCGATTCAATATGGCAAAACAAAAGATTTTTTTAATCAAACGCGCAATAAGGATTTTTGGGAAGTCTTATACTCGTCATAGAGGGATTTTTGTAATATTTTACATCAAAATTTAATATAATGTTTATAAATAAACTTGACATTAAATGACTAAACTTATATAATGCTTTCATATTAAACTTTAAGAATAAATCCATAAAGGAGCAAAAATGCAAAACAATCTTTTTGACAAACTTACTAATCATTTCAAAGAAACGCTAGATTCTGCGGCTTCGCTTGCCCTGCACGCGAGCAATGCCGAACTCACAACCAAGCACATAATCTGGGCAATGCTAACCAATCATCAAAGCCTACTAAACCAAGCCCTAAACAAAATGGGCGTGGAAAAATCGCCTTTAGAGCTAGAAGCAAAAAGCGCGGTGGATTCCCTGCCAAAAAGCTCTGGCGTCTCAAGCGAAAATATTTCCATTGCCAAAGAGCTAAAAAGCGCGCTAGATTTAGCTCTAGCCCACGCCACGCAAAATGGCGATAGCTTTGTCGCGGTGGATAATTTCATCATCGCAAACCTCAAAAACGAGGATTTTAAGCAGATTTTAGGCAAGCATATCGATATGCACGAACTTGTAAAAACTCTAGAATCTATCCGCGCAGGGAGCAAAATCCTCAATCAAAACGATGATTCTACGCTCGAAGCCCTCGCCAGATACGGAATCGATTTGACCGCAAAAGCCATAGAGGGCAAGCTAGACCCTGTGATTGGGCGAGATGAGGAGATTCAGCGACTTATGCAGATTTTAATCCGCAAGACAAAAAATAACCCGATTCTACTAGGCGAGCCGGGTGTCGGTAAAACCGCAGCCGTAGAGGGACTTGCCCAAAAAATCATCAAAAAAGATGTGCCACTCTCTTTGCAAAATAAACGCGTAATCGCGCTTGATATGAGTGCGCTAGTAGCGGGGGCGAAGTATCGCGGGGAGTTTGAGGAGCGGCTAAAAGCCGTAGTCGATGAAGTCAAAAAAAGCGCGAATGTGATTTTGTTTATCGATGAGATTCACACCATTGTCGGGGCGGGGGCAAGTGAGGGGAGTATGGACGCGGCAAATATCCTAAAGCCCGCACTCTCACGAGGCGAGCTCCACACCATAGGCGCGACCACGCTCAAAGAATATCGCAAATATTTTGAAAAAGATGCGGCTTTGACACGGCGATTTCAGCCTGTGGCATTAAATGAGCCAAGTGTCAATGAATCTTTGCAAATCCTGCGCGGGCTAAAAGAGCGACTAGAAGCCCACCACAAAGTCAATATCACAGATTCCGCGCTTGTGGCGGCTGCTAAGCTCTCTTCGCGCTACATTACGGATAGATTTTTGCCTGACAAGGCGATTGACTTAATCGATGAAGCCGCAGCCGAGCTAAAAATGCAAATAGAATCTGAGCCCTTTGAGCTCGCGAGCATAAAGCGCGTGGTGCAAAATTTGCGCGTGGAAAAAGAGGCATTGAAAATGGAAAAAGACTCCACCCAAACGAGCAATCGCCTAAAAGAGATAGAAAAAGAAATCAGCAACGCCGATGAGGAACGCGCCAAGCTAGAAGCGAAATTTGAAAACGAAAAGAGCGTGTTTGAGCAAATCGCCAAAGCAAAAGATGAAATCGAGAATTTAAAGCGCAAAAGCGATATTTGCAAGCGCGAGGGCAAGCTCGAAGAGGCAGCAAAAATCGATTATGACACGCTTCCAAAGGCGATTGAAAAGCAAAAGGGCTTAAATGAAAAATGGGAGCAAATGCAAGAGGGTGGCACACTGCTTAAAAACGCCGTTACACAAGAGAGTATCGCTAAAATCATTAGTCGCTGGACGCAAATCCCTATCCAAAAAATGCTCCAAAGCGAGAAAGAAAAGATTTTAGGCATCGAAGATAAACTTGGGCAATCTGTCATCGGGCAAAATGCCGCGCTAAAGGCAATCGCACGCGCAATCAAGCGCAACAAAGCGGGACTTAGCGATAACAATCGTCCTATTGGGAGTTTTTTATTTCTTGGTCCCACAGGCGTTGGCAAGACAGAATCTGCTAAGGCATTAGCGCGATTTCTCTTTGATAGTGAGAAAAATCTAGTGCGATTTGATATGAGCGAATATATGCAAAAGCACGAAGTCTCGCGCCTTGTGGGTGCTGCGCCGGGCTATGTGGGCTATGAGGAGGGCGGACAGCTCACTGAAGCGGTGCGCAGGAAGCCTTATTGTGTGCTACTTTTTGATGAAATCGAAAAGGCACACCCTGATGTGTTTAACCTGCTTTTGCAAGTGCTTGATGATGGGCGTTTGACAGACAATAAAGGCGTAACGGTGGATTTTAAAAACACCATTATCATTTTGACAAGCAATATCGGTAGCGATAAAATAATGAGTATAGAGGATAAGACTAAGCGTGAGAGCGCCGTAAAAGAGGAGCTAAAAGGCTACTTTAAGCCAGAGTTTCTTAACCGACTTGATGATATGGTGATTTTTAATCCGCTAGGAGCGGAGGAAATCGCTAAAATCGTGGATATTATGTTTGAGGGAATCGCTAAAAAATTGCGTGAGAGAGATATAAGTATCACTTTAGATTCTAAGGCAAAAGAGTTTATCGCTAGCGTGGGGTTTGACCCCGTGTTTGGTGCGCGTCCTTTGAAGCGGGCATTATACGAGGAAGTCGAGGATAGACTAGCCGAGCTCATCTTGCAAGATAAGCTAAAAGATGGGGACAAAGTGGAATTTAGTGCGGACAAAGAGGGGATAAAGGCGAGAGTAAAAGCTTAGACATAATGGATTTTGTCGTTGCAAAAGGTGAGTTTTGCACTTGCATAAAATCTCATTGTTTGTGATGACAAAAGTGGACTTTTTGTTGCTGTTTGGCTACTGATTCTTAAAAACTTGCTCAAACAATAAAATTATAAAACACAATATTTTTACATTGACAAAAGAATAAAAATTTATTAGTATGTGCTTTTAATAATTTATAATAAAAAATATTCCTATTATAAATTATTAACATTCTAACCTAAGGAATATGAGATGAATAAAATAATTTCAACACTAATATTAAGTGCTTTTTTAGGCATTAGTGGGCTTTGGGCGAGTGGTGTTGATTCTATGGAATCCAAAGCAACACAAGAACTATCACAAGCAGATAGTAAGTTTCTTTTTGGAACAAAATCAAAGAATCTAAATATACAAATCCTATCTCAAAAAGAATTAAAGGACACAAGGGCTGAGTTTTGGCCTATGCTTTTGCTTCGTATAGGAGTAATCAACATAGGTGTGGCGAATGCACCTGGATATGATGACCCTACTTACATTGGCAATGCGTGGTTTTCTGGAGCTTTTTGGGAATAATATGCAAAGTATAGAGATGTTGTTAGAAATATTTATACACCAAACCACATATTTTTTAGTGTATGTGCAGTTGCTGTGCTTTTTACTTTTGTTTGGCAAATATCACGCAAAATGGTGCGATATTTCTCTATACCTACCCTTACTTCTCATTCAATGTATCCTTGCAAGCACCTTAGACACTTCCGCTTTAGATACGCCTCACTTCATTTGCTTTGTTTTATCTCTACTTAGTTTTGGTTATTTAATGTTTTTGCTTAATCATATCGCTCAAGCAAAAAACAAAACCCAAGCAAACAGCACAAGAGATTTTATATATATGCTAGCTTTTATTGCTTTATTGTTTGTTATAATGGCATCAAAAATGGTGTATGACTCAATTTAAATAAAAACATTCTTTGGCATTTGTAATCTTACGCGATTTTATGAAAATTATTCAAACTCTATAAAACTATAAAGCACTATTCTTTTTTGTCCTCGCACTTTTAGAATCTAAAATCGCCATTTCAGATTCTAAAAACTTGCCCGTATAACTTCCGCTCTTTTTGTGATTTTTGATGATATGACTTGGCGTGCCACAATCCACGAGTTTCCCACCCTTATCACCACCTTCTGGTCCAATATCAATGATATAATCCGCGTTTTTAATCAAATCCAAATTATGCTCAATGACAATCATCGAATTGCCCAAATCCACAAGGTGGTGCAAAACTTTAGTCAGTCTATCCACATCGGCAAAGTGTAAGCCTGTGGTAGGCTCATCGAGGATATAGAGCGTCTTGCCCGTATCCTTACGGCTAAGCTCTTTGGCAAGTTTTACGCGTTGCGCCTCACCTCCGCTTAGTGTTAGCGCATTTTGCCCAAGATTGATGTATCCAAGCCCTACGGCTTGGAGTGTGGTGAGTTGAGAGGCGATTTTTGGCACTTTTTCAAAAAATTCTAGTGCCTCACTTACACTCATAGCGAGCACATCGGCGATATTTTTGCCTTTATAGGTGATTTCGAGTGTTTGGGGGTTGTATTTTTTCCCACCACACGCATCGCATTTTACCATTACATCGGGCAAGAAGTGCATTTCGATTTTTATTTCGCCCTCGCCTTGACACTTCTCGCACCGCCCACCTTTGACATTAAAACTAAATCGCCCTACCCCATACCCACGAATCTTAGATTCCTTAACTTCTGCAAAAAGCGCGCGGATATGGTCCATAACGCCCGTATAAGTCGCTGGATTACTTCGTGGTGTGCGCCCGATAGGCGTTTGGTCTAAATATATCACCTTATCAAGATGCTCTAAACCTTTAATCTCCACACCATCGCATTTATGGATTTTTTTAGCATTATTGAGAATCTCTTGCGCCACAGGCAAAAGAGTTTGCAAAACAAGCGAGCTTTTACCTGAGCCACTTACACCCGTTACACACACGAAGTTGCTTAGCGGAATTTTTAAACTCAAATCGTGGATATTATTGATAGTGATATGCCTAACTTCAAGCCAATTTTTCTGTATCCTATTAGCGCGGTGGTCTATGAGAATCTGATTGTTAAGATATTGTGCGGTAAGTGTTTTTGCTTTCAACAATGCTTGCTTATCCCCACTAAAGACAACCTCTCCGCCCTGTGAGCCAGCACCCGGTCCAATATCCACAATAAAATCCGCGTTTAGTATCGTTTCTTTATCGTGCTCCACGACAATCACGGTATTGCCCTTTTCTTGCAAAGAGCGCAAAGTCTTAATCAGTCGCAAGGTGTCGCGCTCGTGCAACCCAATGCTAGGCTCATCGAGCACATACATAACCCCCGTAAGCCCACTGCCTATTTGACTTGCGATACGGATTCTCTGCGATTCTCCTCCACTTATGGTGCGCGCGTCCCGCCCTAAAGAAAGATAGCCAAGCCCCACATCATCAAGGAAATATAATCGCTCTGTAATCTCTTTTAAGATTGGCTGGGCAATCATTGCTTGTTGTGCGTTGAGATAGGCAAATTTTTTAGAATCATTATAGAATCTATATGCTTGCTCGATTGGCAAGTCAATCACCTCACCGATTCCAAGTCCTGCGACTTTTACACTTAACGATGATAAGCTAAGTCTATGCCCACCGCAAGTGGAGCAAGTCTTTTCAGTCGTGTAATCACTCAAATCACGCTCATCTTTAAACATATCATAAGCGATTTGGATAATCCCCTTCCAAGGTCGCTCTAATGTGCTATTTTTCCAATGAAACCGCACAGGATTTGGACAACCATAAAGAATGTAATTTTGCCTTTGGGAATCTAACTCCTCAAAACTCACACTTGGATTGATTTTATGTGCTTTGCAAAAGCCTACAAAAAGCTCAGCATAATAGCTTCTATTGAATCCAAAAATTACCTTAATGCCTCCATTATTTAATGGCAGGGACTTGTTAAGAATCTTTTTGACATCAATGGTGTATTTCACGCCAAGCCCCAAACAATCCGTGCAAGCCCCCTTTGGCGAATTAAAACTAAAACTAAGTGGCTCTAATTCTTCAAAGCTCACCTTACACCTAAAACACGCAAAATGCTCGCTATAATGAATGTGCTTTGGCTGGGTAGCTTTGGAATCTGGAAGCATTTGCTCTATCTCCACCTCGCCAAATGATTCCTTTAACGCCCGCTCCACGCCTTGTGCGATTCTTGTGTGATTTTCTGGTGTAACTTTCACCCTATCAATAATTGCCTTTATGGTGTGTTTTTTATTTTTTGCGAGCTCGATTTCCTCATCTAGTCGTGTCATCACGCCATCGATTTGCGCACGCACGAATCCTTTTTGGCGCAGAGATTCTATCTTATCAGCAAAACTCCCCTTTTTTTCCTTTACAATAGGCGCGAGGATAATAATTGTGGAATCTTCTTGTAAATTTAACACTTGCTCTATAATGTCTGTTTGGCTCATTTGGGATATTTTATCACCACATATATGGCAGTGTTGTGTGCCTATGCGCGCATAAAGCAATCGCAAATAATCATAAATTTCTGTGATTGTGCCTACGGTGGAGCGTGGATTCTTAGAAGTTGTCTTTTGGTCGATAGCAATGGCTGGCGTTAGCCCCTCGATTTTATCTACATTTGGTTTGCCTACTTTGTCTAAAAACTGCCGTGCATAACTTGAGAGCGATTCTATATATCGTCTTTGTCCCTCTGCATAAAGTGTATCAAAAGCTAGCGTGCTTTTGCCACTCCCGCTTAATCCTGTAAAAACAATCAACTCATTTTTTGGAATCTTAAGATGGATATTTTTTAAATTATTTTCTTTTGCACCTTGAATGGACAGAGAATTTTTTTCGCGCATCACTCACCCTTATGAAATTTGGAGTTTAAATAAAATTGTGTATTATACTACAAAATTTTATGCCAATTTATAGTATAATTTCGCGCCTCCATAATAGACCTATGCAATGGAAATTGTAGGCAACGCTTCAGGGTGGGAACACAGCAGAGCACCTTATATTTCTGTGTGCCGTAGCAATCTGTTTTGGGGGTTATTGCAATCCAAAACTACAATATTTTATAAAAACAAATGGCTTAAGGAGTAAAAATGACCTTTAGTGGAAAAAATGTCCTTGTAACAGGAGGAAGTAAAAGCATAGGCGCAGAAATTTGTCGCTATTTAGCAACTTTAGGACTTAAAGTGTGGATAAATTATCGTAGCAAGCCAGAATTGGCAGATTCTCTTAAAAGTGAAATAGAATCGAGCGGTGGTAAAGCGGCGGTGATAAACTTTGATGCAACAAACGAAGAGGATTTTGTCAATGGCATTAAAAGTATTGTAGAATCCGATGGCGAGCTTAGCTATCTTGTCAATAATGCTGGTATCACTAAAGATAATCTTGCGTTAAGAATGAGTGTAGAGGACTTTATGAGTGTGGTTGATGCAAATTTAAAATCTGCATTTATCGGCACAAGAGAAGCCTTAAAAACAATGAGCAAGCAACGATTTGGAGCGGTGGTAAATATCGCTTCTATCATTGGCGAGCGAGGAAATGCTGGACAAACAAACTACGCTGCAAGCAAGGGCGGTATGATAGCAATGACAAAAAGCTTTGCCTATGAGGGTGCAAGACGCAATATTCGGTTTAATTGCGTTACACCGGGCTTTATCCGCACGGATATGACGGATTCTCTAAAAGATGAAATTAAGGAATTTTATATGCAAAATATCCCATTGGCGAGATTTGGCGAAGCAAAGGAAGTGGCAAGCGTTGTGGCGTTTTTACTAAGCGATGAGGCAAGTTATGTAACAGGCGAGGTTTTGAAGGTTAATGGTGGCTTATATATGTAGCTTTTTTAAAAAATTTTGTCTAAATTAAGGGTATTTTTGCCTTTTTTTACTATAATGCCCTCTTAAGTTCAAATTTAAAATAAGGAGTCAATTATGGCGTTGTTTGATGAAGTAAAGGAAGTTGTTGTAGAGCAATTAAATGTAGATGCTAGCGAGGTTAAAGAAGATTCTAGTTTTATCGATGACCTAAACGCGGATTCTCTTGATGTTGTTGAATTTATTATGGCGTTAGAGGATAAGTTCAAAATCGAGATTCCAGAAGATGATGCCAAAGATATAAAAACCGTAAAAGATGTGGTGGAATATATCGAAAAAGCACGCAAGTAAGCATACCATACTTAATTTATGTCAATACAGAATCTACAAATCAGTATTTTGTAGATTCTTAACTTGTAAATCTAAATTGTTTTGTGATGAAGGAGTTTAAGTGCAAAGAGTGGTAATTACGGGACTTGGAATGATAAATTCACTAGGTCTAAATAAGAGTGATTCTTTTAAGGCTATAGTAGAGGGAAAATGTGGTATTAAAAGAATTTCTCTATTTGATGCTGAAGACTTCCCTGTGAAGATTGCTGGCGAGATTGTCGGCTTTAATGCAGAAGAGGTAATGGACGCAAAAGAAGTCAAAAAGGCTGGTCGCTTCATTCACTTAGGACTTAAGGCTTCTAAAGAGGCATTGCAAGATAGCGGATTGCTTGGTAGCGATAATAAAGTGTCCCAAGATATATGCAATGACTTTGGCATTAGTTCTGCAGCTGGTATCGGGGGACTTGGCAATATTGAACAAAACTCAATCGCTTGCTTTGATAAAGGACCTCGAAGAATTAGTGCATTTTTTGTCCCATCTGCGCTCATCAATATGATTGGTGGCTTTGCCTCCATTGAATATGGGATTAAGGGACCAAATATCGCTAGTGTTACTGCTTGTGCGGCTGGCACACACGCTATCATTGAGGCAGGCAAAAGCATTATGGTCGGGGAAGTAAGCAAAATGATTGTCATCGCTTCAGAATCTACCATTTGTCCTGTTGGTATTGGTGGTTTTGCGGCGATGAGAGCACTCTCTGATAGAAACGATGAGCCACTCAAGGCATCTCGACCATTTGATAAGGATAGAAATGGCTTTGTAATGGGAGAGGGAGCTGGTGCGCTAGTTTTAGAAAGCCTTGATTCTGCTAAGGCACGCGGAGCGAAAATTTATGCCGAACTAATTGGCTTTGGCGAGAGCGGTGATGCCAACCACATTACCACTCCAGCACCGCAAGGCGAAGGAGCGTTCCGCGCGATGAAAGCCGCGCTAAAAATGGCAAATACCAAAATTGATTACATTAACGCGCACGGCACAAGCACTATGTATAATGACTTATTTGAAACCATAGCTATCAAATCAGCCTTTGGTGGCAAGGAAAATTGCCCGCCTGTAAGCTCTACAAAGGGACAAATTGGGCACTGCCTTGGCGCAGCTGGTGGTTTAGAAGCAGTCATTAGCATTATGGCAATGAATGAGGGTATCTTGCCGCCTACAATCAATTATGAGACGCCAGACCCAGAATGCGACTTGGATTATATCCCAAATGTCGCTAGAGAAGCAAAGCTAAACGCCGTGATGAGCAATTCATTTGGTTTTGGTGGCACAAATGGCGTGGTGGTGTTTCAAAAATTTAACGGATAAGGCGTAATGGCTACATATTTAGATTTTGAGAGCAAAATCAAATCTCTCCAAGACGATATAGAATCTGCTAGCATTCGAGGGGATACTCACGCACAGAGTATCTTGCAACGAGATTTAGAAAAAGAAATCGCTCAAGTATATAACAATATGAGCGACTATCAAAAACTCCAATTAGCGCGACACCCAGATAGACCTTATGCACTTGATTATATTGAGCTTATTATGCAGGACAAATACGAGATTTGTGGAGATAGGCATTTTAACGATGATAAGGCAATCGTGTGCTTTATTGGCAAAATTGGTGGTATTGGTGCGGTTGTCATCGGCGAGGAAAAAGGCAGAGGGACAAAAAATAAACTTACTAGAAACTTTGGTATGCCTCACCCAGAGGGCTATCGCAAGGCACTTCGAGCAGCAAAACTTGCAGAAAAATTTGGATTACCAATTTTAATGCTCGTAGATACTTCAGGTGCATATCCGGGTATCGCAGCTGAAGAGCGCGGACAAAGTGAAGCGATAGCAAAAAATCTCCAAGAATTCGCAGCACTCCAAACACAAACTATTTGTGTGGTAATCGGCGAAGGCGGAAGTGGTGGTGCTTTGGCTATTTCTGTGGCTGATAAACTAGCGATGATGCAATATTCTATATTTAGCGTTATTTCTCCAGAGGGCTGTGCGGCGATTTTATGGAATGACCCCACGAAAATAGAAACCGCAACAAAAGCCCTAAGAATCACCCCAGAAGAACTCCAAAAACTACACCTTATTGATGATATTATTAAAGAACCTCTATCGGGCGCACATAGAGATAAACAAAATGCAGCTAAGGCTATTGAAGAGTATTTCGTCTGCGCTGTGCAAGAAATACAAAAAGACGATAAGTTTTTACAGCACCGCTATGAAAAACTTATGCGTTATGGTGTTTTTACACAAGAATAAATCCCTAGTGAGATTTGTGTAATTGTGTATTTCTCGTTACAAAAGTGTATTTATAAGGCTGTGTTAAGCGACTTTTTGATACAATCCCAAAAATCTTAAATAACCAATAAGGAAGGAAGCTATGAAAGAATCTAAAAATCCCTATGCCAATCGCATCACACTTTTAGAGCCATCGACAACCATTGCCATTAGCTCACTTGCACGCGATTTAAAGGCGCAAGGCAAAGACATTTTAAGCTTCTCAGCTGGCGAGCCAGACTTCGACACACCAACCCCTATACAAAATGAAGCCATTCGCGCGCTTAATAGTGGCTTCACTCACTACACTGCCGTGAGAGGTATCCCAGAATTACTTAAAGCCATTTGTGGCAAGTTGGAACGCGATAATGGATTGAAATACGAGCCTAGTGAGATTCTCGTTAGCAATGGTGCAAAACATTCGCTTTTTAATATCTTTCAAGCCCTCATTGATGATGGCGATGAAGTGCTCATACCAGCACCTTATTGGGTAAGTTACCCAGAGTTAGTGAAGTATTGTGGTGGAAAATCCATCTTTTTACCGACAACAGAATCACAAAATTTCAAAATCACACCCGAACAGCTCAAAGCTGCTATCACACCAAAAACCAAAGCCCTTGTGCTCAACTCCCCGTCAAACCCCACAGGAATGGTATATAGCAAAAAAGAGTTGGAAGCCATTGCTTGGGTATTAAAAGACACAAATATTTGGGTGATAAGCGATGAAATTTATGAAAAACTCCTTTATGATGGTGTATTTTGCTCAAGCGCAGCAGTGAATGCGGATATGTATGAACGCACCATAGTAGTCAATGGCTTAAGCAAGGCAGTGGCAATGACAGGCTGGCGCGTGGGTTACTTGGCTTGCAAGGATAAAAATCTTGTGAAGTTAATGGATAATTTACAATCTCAATGCACATCAAATATCAATTCTATCGCACAAAAAGCCAGTGTTGTGGCACTTAATGAATGTGATAATGAAATAAAAGAAATGTGCGTGGCGTTTAAAGAGCGAATGGAGGTCTCTTATCAACTTTTTAGCACGCTTGGTGGCATTAGTATTCGCAAGCCTCAAGGGGCATTTTATCATTTTATTAGTATTCAAAATCTTTGCGGTGGGGATTCTATGAAATTTTGTGAAGAATTGCTCCAAAAAGTCGGTGTCGCACTTGTCCCCGGTAGTGCCTTTGGGCAAGATGGATATGTGAGATTCTCATTTGCGTGCGATATAGACACGATTAAGCAAGGTATTGAGAGGATTGCGAAGTTTATTAAAAGCGTGTAAGTTTTCACAATATTATTAGAATCTTTGGGGGTTGCATTTACACTTTGGAGGGATAGGTTGCTTGGGATTAGGGTTATTTTTATTGTCTTATTGCTAGGACTCGCGGGAGTTGGACTTTTTGTGCGTTATCACAATGCTAATGGCGAGCGGAACGACTCCGCATTTTTGCAACAAACAAATAAAGAATATGCACTAGATTTTACAAACCCCGCTCAATCTTTATTTGAACCACAAAATACTCACACCCTTGAAATAAATGCGGACTTACTTGGCGAAATGAATTTTTTTAACACACAAAATGTCTTTGTCCCAAATACACAAAAATCAGCCCACAGCTCAAGTCTGCTTGATTTGGGCGATAGGCTTATGGTCGTGTTTTTCGCAGGGAGCAGGGAGGGGGACAAAGATGTAAAAATCTATCAAAGTTTTTTAGATAAGCAAAATGGCACAAACAACACTTGGAGTGAATCAAAGCCTATTTTAGACGCCCAAATGCTCTCACGCTTAAGTGGGAAATTTATTAAAAAACTTGGCAACCCTGTGGTGTTTATGGATTCCAAAAGGCGTGTGCATTTGTTTGTAGTAGGGGTTAGTCTTGGAGGATGGGCGACAAGTAAAGTCTATCAGCTGTATTTTGATGAGAAATTACAATCTTTAAATTATGTTACAGAGCTTCATTTAGGGGCATTTGCTAATCTTTCACATCTTGTGCGCACACCACCACTTGAGCTAGAAAATGGTGGATTTATGCTTCCACTTTATCACGAGCTTGCGGATAAATATCCACTTGTGGCGTTTTTTAACAAAGATGCAAAGTTCCTCTTTGCTAAGCGCACAAATTCTCTAAAATCCCAACTTCAACCCACTATAATCGCTCTAGATTCCACTTCTTGCCTTGCAAGTTATAGAATCCACCGCGGATATGAAAACTTCGCGTTTTTGCAAATGTGCCAAGATTTTGGAAACAAATGGGGGGAGCCACTGCAAAGCAATATAAAGAACTTTGATAGTTCTTCTGTGTTGCTTGCTTTGGATAAAGAGGTGCTTTTGCTCCACAATGACGGAATGAATAATCCGCTCTTAGAATTTCAAAACATCTACGGAAAAAGCGTGCCAATACACCCAAGAGCGTCTTTAAGCCTCTTTTTGCTAAAAAATCCTAACACCTTTACGCGCTTACTAACCATTGATGTTACGCAAAATGGAGAAGTAAGCTATCCAAGTGCATTGCTTGATTCTACGCATTTGCACATTACTTATACGCACAATAGAGAAAAAATAAAATACCTAAAAATCCCGCTAGATTCTATTGATGAGCTTATCGCTCAAGTGCGCGATATACCACCAACGCCAAACAAACCACAGGAAAAAGATGAGCCTTTACCAAAAGACAAAGATTCCCAAGAATCTCCGTATATTTACATCGATGATATGGTCATCGCACAAGCAAAAGAGAATCTCGCAAACACTCCAATAGAGGAAATGTAATGTTTGCATTAGTTGTGGTGCTAAGTGCGTTGTATCTCTTTGTTGGAAATGTGGTAAATTTTATCTTCCTCAAAGTATATGGCATTAAAGACTACACACTTCTAGGCTTTGGGATAGAATCTAGAGCGCAAAAAGCACGCAAAGAAGCGCAAATAGACCGAGAAATCGCGCAAACCTTTGGGGGTTTTAGCGATAGCGCATTGCTCAACAAACGACTGTATAATGCAATAGAAATTGCCCTTAATAAACTTTTAGGCATAGATATACGCCAAAGTATGCAAGAATTTATGGAGATAAAAACCGCTCTATTGCAATCCCAAGCATACAACGACAAAATAACCAAAGGCTTAAAACTCAAATACACCATTGCATTTGTGCTATTTGCCATAAGTCTTATCCCAATCAACCTCCACACAGAGCAGAGTTATAACACTTTTGAAATTATTTATACATTTTTTGATTCCCCAAGTGTGTTTTGCGTGCTTTTAAGTATGCTTTTTGTTACTCGATGTGTGCTTGGTGATATGTTTAGATTCTCGTGGATAGGATACTTTATAGAGCAAAAAATGCGCCCTCAAGATAGCACAATGCTTATTTTAAGCGTTTTTGGAGCAGTATTGTATTTAGGTGCGTGCAATATTTTGCCTTTTGATGTATATCATTTGGGGATTTGGCAGAGTGGATTTATCACGCTTTGTGTGGTTGTGCTTATTGGGTTTTTAGATTCTTGCGCGCTTGTGCTTTTATTTTTTACCATTTGTGTGTATGTATTCTTTGGTTTTGATTTGTCGTTGGCTGAATTTGTCATTTGCCCATATTTGTGGCTATATAGTGTTATTTTTACTTGTATTTATTTCGCACAAAGAGCATTAGATAAGCACTAAAACTCCTGTGTGAAAGTTACTTTCTCGCTTCCTTTTTGCCACTGCGCGCTAATATTTTCGAGGTAAAACACCGCAAAATCTGGGTTTTCTGGGCTTTTATACTTTTGTCTAATAAATGGATACCGCTCCATCATAGCTTCCTTCGCATCAATATGATTAGCAATCCTAGCCTCTGCACGCAAACGCAAAAAACTCCCATCATCTAAGCAAGTGCAATATTCTATGCCCGAGTGGTTTTGAATGTGCTTATAGAGATTTTTGTGTATAGAAGTGGCGAAATAGATTTTATTATTATACACAAGTGCGCTTTGCACAGGGCGCACGCGTGGATTCCCGCAAGTGCCTTTTGTCGCCAAAAATCCCGTATAACCAGAATCAATAAACGCGACAATATCGTTAAGAGAGTTGATTTGCATTGTGTCTCCTCATTGAGTTAATTTACTGAGTGTGAAAAATGGGGCATCATAATTTGGCTCTTTAGTAATTTCAGAACAAATTTCTTGGTAAGCAATCCTGCCATTTGTATCCACCACAATTACCGCACGAGTGAGCAATCCCTCAAGTGGCGAACTCTCAAGCAATAGTCCATAAGTTTTGCCAAACTCCTTTTTTACAAAATCACTTACCGCGCTCACATTTTCAATGCCCTCTGTGCTACAAAATCTCTTTTGTGCAAATGGTAAATCCATAGATACACAAAACACTTTGACATTTGGCAGTGAGGCAGCCTTTTGGTTAAAGTGCCTTGTCTGTTCAGCACACACACCTGTGTCAAGGCTTGGCACGACACTAATAACTTGACATTTATCTTGCGCTCCACCGACCTCTATGGGCGATAAATCTCGACTAATGAGCTTTATGCTAGGCGCACTATCGCCCACAGAGAATCTCTTGCCATAGAGTTTTACCAATTCACCCTTAAAAGTAACTAATAACATAGTTATACCTCCTTAAACTCAACACAAAACATTGTATCTTTAAGTGAATTTGATACAATCACTCCTAAATTTTACTTTAAGGTTGTTAATGACAAGCAAGTCCTACCTACTTGATACATCAATAATTTTAGATGATATACAAAACATTATCCATCTCTATCAAAACGGACAAAATCAACTCTTTCTTAGCGACACAATTATCGATGAACTTGATAGCAAAAAAGAATTGCAAAATGAAATGGGATATTTTATCCGCGAATTTTTTCGCAACATTTATACAAACAACCACCCCGTTCAATCACCACAAGATTCTAATAACGCAAAGCCCCACGCAAAAAAATCTCAAAAAAACAACTCACACATCACAAAGAGATATAAAGATGATTTTTTAAGTGAAATGTTTTTTATTAAAGATGAGTTAAAAATCCCTATTACACTGATTTTCCGTGAGCATTATCACTTAGATTCTACCATTAGTGTGAATGATAGTAAAATTATCCAAATCGCTAAAGATTATAACCTTATCTTGCTGACTAATGATATTTCGCTAAAAATCCGTGCTCACGCGCAAGGGATAAATGCTCAATCGCTCTTTCGCGACCGCGTGGAGAATCCACAAAAAATCGACTTTTGGCAGAGTTTTGAAGTGCATAAAGATGAGGAAATAAGCACACTTGAAGAAAGAGAATCGTTTAAAAATCTCACAGATTGGAGTTTGCTAGAAATTACCGAGCTTGATAATACTGATAGTTCGCTCTATCATACGGGACGCAAATTTTTTGGGCTTAAGGTTGAGGGAAAATGTGAGATTATGCCTCTAGATTCTATCCTCGAAGAGCAAAAGCCCTATATCACGCCTATCAATTTAGAGCAAAAAATGCTTTATGCCCTACTCACGCACCCTAAAAACAATCTAAGCATTATCACAGGGGCTACTGGAAGTGGCAAGACTCTTATTGCATTGCAAGCTGGGATTAGTTTGTTAAAAAATGGCAGCGTTGATGGCATACTCTATTTACGCAACACCGTTACAGCGAGCGATAAACACGCTGAGCTAGGCTATCGCAAAGGAGATGAAGCACAAAAACTCCACTATTTTATGTATCCACTTTTTAGCGCGATAAATTTCACCATTGATAAATTGCAACAAAACTCGCTAGCAAAGCGTATAGAATACAAGGGCGAAACCAAAAGTATCCAAAAAGAGCAAGCAACGGAATATTTCTTACAAAAGCATAATATCGAAGTCATTGACATCGCACACGCACGCGGAATCACGCTGGCAAACAAATTTATTATTTTTGATGAAGTGCAAAATGCCTCCAATGCCACTATAAAGCTCATTGGCACGCGTGTGGGCGAGGGGAGTAAAATTGTATTTTTAGGCGATTGGGCGCAGATTGACCACCCGTATTTGAGCAAATTTCGCAATGGTGCATTAAGTCTGCTCCAAAGAGCACTCAATGATAATAAAATTGCCGCTATGCAGTTACGACAAACCATTAGAAGCGATATAGCCAAATGGTTTGGGGACTTTGAGTAAGCAGTGCTATCCTTATAAGGTTTATTGATGAAAAATATTACACCGCCACCTTACATCATAAAAATCCTCAAAAGCATAAAGACACATACATTCACTTACCTACTCACTTCAAAACTCTCAAAAAACACCATTATCAAGGCATTTGTTGTGTTTATTAGCATAAGTGGCGTGTGGTATTTCTTTTTGACATTTTTCGCACTAGATTCTCAACTAAAAGACGCACAACACAATCAAACAAAAGACCCATTTGAAGCACAATACAGCAAAATGCTTCTTGATAGAAATGGTGCGCTTTTAAGCGTATTTTTAAACAAAGAAGAACAATGGCATTTAAAAGCCACAATTCCCGTGCCAGATAAGCTCAAAACCGCTGTGTTAGAGTATGAAGACAAACGCTTTTATTCACATTTTGGCATTGATATTTTAGCGATTGCGCGCACGATTAAAAATAACCTCACTCAAAGCAATCGCGCGGGAGCAAGCACTATCACAATGCAAGTGAGCAAGTTTTTAAACGCAACAAATGAACGAAGTTATAAGAACAAAATTGATGAAATGATTTACGCATTGCGACTTGAAAGCCTCTATAGCAAAGATGAAATCCTCACAATGTATCTCAACAACGCCTCGTATGGGCGCAATATTATTGGTTTTAGTGGAGCATTGTTGCTGTATTTTGGCTTACAAAATCCAAATGAACTCACTTGGGCGCAAGCCACATTACTTGCCGTGCTTCCAAATGCGCCGGGCTTAATCAACCCAGAAAAAAACAAAGATATTTTACTCCAAAAGCGTAATGCTCTACTCACTCGTCTCCACCAAAAGGGGCACTTTGATGATGATGTGCTAAAACTAGCGAGCCAAGAGCCATTGCCTAAAAAACTTATCACACATAAAAACCTTGCCCCGCACCTAGCCCTGCGTCTTATAAAAGCACAAAAAAACTCCACTCCACTCATCAAAAGCAGCATTGATAAAAACATTCAAGCACGCTTTGAACAGCGCGTCAAATCCTATTCACAGATTCTCCAAAAAGATGGCATTGCGAATGCAAGTGTGCTCTTAATCGACACCAAAAGCAGAGAAGTCATCGCATACATTGGCTCTCAAGATTTTTTAGATATTTCAAATTATGGACAAATTGATGGCATTATCGCCAAACGCTCTCCGGGCTCACTACTAAAGCCCCTGCTTTATGGACTTAGCATTGATGAGGGGCTTATCTCTCCATATTCCAAACTCATTGATGTGCCACTTTTTTTTGGTGCGTTTGCCCCACAAAATGCAAACAAAAAATACTATGGACTTATCACCGCACAAACTGCGCTTGCAAGGTCGCTTAATGTGCCTTTTGTCAAACTTTTGCAAGAATATGGCTATGAAAAATTCTTTTTTACACTTAAAGATATTTTACATTTCAAAGATAATAATTATGCGCGCTATGGGCTTTCTCTCATACTTGGCACAAAGGAGTTAAGCGTAGAAGACATAGGTAAAGTTTTTGCGGGATTTGGCAATTATGGAGTATTTGCAAACTTACGCTATGACACACAAAAGCCCTGCCAAAAAGATTCCAATCAGCACCAAAGCACACAAAATTTCACCAAGCAACCTTGCTATGAAGTGCAAGAAAAACGATTCTTATCTGCTGGAGCGGCGTATCTCACGCTACGAGCAATGCAGAAATTAGAGCGCGCTGGATTAGAGAATCTCCATAAAGATAAAAAAATATTTTCGTGGAAAAGTGGAACGAGCTATGGGAGAAAAGATGCTTGGGCGGCTGGGACTTCTCCTAAATACACGCTTGTGGTATGGGTTGGAAACTTCACAGGAGAAGCAAACCCAAAAATTTTTGGCGTAAAAACCGCTGGAAGTTTGCTCTTTGAGCTTTTAGGCGAACTTGATGGGTTAGATTTTCACTTCGCTCAGCAAGACATTAAAACCATTACTCTAGATTCCCCTACGGGGTATCGTTTGAGCGAGGAATTTGCAAATCTTGGCATTACCCAAATCACCGCGCCATATCCGCAAAATGCCTTGCCTCTACGCACTTCGCCATTTCTTAAAGCCTTATGGGTTGATAAAGATTCTAAAAAAGAGTTAAACTCGCTTGATGAGGGCTTTGAAAATGCTAAGCAAGTAGTGCGTTTAGAGTTGCCAACAGCGGTGCTTAATTATTACAGCATTCAAAACATTGATATTAACTCCCACCTTTTACACACTTACAAGAAAAACAAAGTTCTTAAAATCCTCTATCCAAGTAATGGATTAAAAATTATCCAACCCATTGACTTTGATGGACGGCAAAACCTCATCATTCGCCTTGCCAATCTTAAAAAACAAAAATTTTTCGCCTATCTCAACTCTGCAGAAGTAGAAATAAATGATTTCACCAATCCAAGTGTAAGCCTACAAATAGAGCTTGAGAGCGGGGAACACAGCCTCTATATCATCGGCGAAGATGGCAGTGAAGATTGGGTAAGTTTTGAGATTGTCCGCTAGATTCCAAACAAATACGCATAAGGCGAACTTAAATCAACAAATGGTTGTAACTCGCTAAATGGCACAAGCACTTCGATAATCCCACACCCATTTGGGACAAACCCTTTTGTATTGTAGGTAAATACCACGCCAGAGTGCTTAATAAAAAAATTATCTGGAGGCAAAATCTCATCTTCATCTTTTGGCAAGCATTGGGTAGATTCTTTGTTACGATATTTTTCAAGCAAGGCTTTAAACTCCATAGAGCGAAAAACTTCCTCCTCCCAATCCCGCACGCCAGCATAAAAAAGATTCTCAATCCTCTCGCTTGGTAATTGCTCGCCATTTTTTAGACTAAAAATCATCGGGTAAGTATAAATATACTGCTCGCTCCCCTCATAAAAATACATATTCATAACAAACGCAAGAATATTAGAATCCATATAGCCTATCTTGCTTGCCCCTAAGAAATCGCTATGTGGCATTTTAAATGCTATTACCCGCTGTGCCATTCTCCTCACACTTAATCGCTCGTGCAGATAGTCTCGTATTTCTTGCCTCTGCGCACTTACATCTTGCGCGTAAAACAAATCTTGTCGCGCGGTAGAGTGCTCTAAAAATTGATACATTTGCTTGTTTATATTTCTAATTACAAAATTAGCACTCTCACTATGTGTAAGCGGGATAAATGGTAGTGTAACAAGTGCCCTATTAGAATAGCACTCCTCAAATTCATCACAACTTGGCACAAATTTAAGGCACTCTCTAGTGCTTGAGCATTTGCGCCTTGCTATAAAATAGCGTATCTCTGCACGCATAAAATCCACTTCTGTAAAAAAATTATGTTGAGAGAAAAATTTATGTTGCCCTTTATCAAGGTATTCAATCTCTATGATTCCATTAGAATCTAGCCCTAACCTCACTTTCTTATCGCTAAGTTTGGTAAAAAGCAAATCACCATCTTTCTCTCCCACAGGGATTGTAAATCCTATGGGCAAAGCAGAAGTATGCTGTGGGCTAAAAAGAGTGATTTTATATTCACTTTGTTCCAAATCACTATCATACGCGCTTATTTGCGCTATTTCTAAAATAGCGATTTTGCCTCTATCGTGCATATCTTGCATTACAAACACACGACTTTCTTTTTCTTGCAAATTAAGTTTTGCACTCAACTCTGGCGAAAGGGTTGTTGTGGGTTGTATGTGTGGCACTTGCTCTTGCTTTTGAGAATCTCCGCACGCCAAAAACACAAACGCAACAATCACGCCAAGATATAATCCTTTCACTCTCTCTCCTTTGACCTTTATTAGTAAAACTTCTAATCAAATCTCAATCCAAAACATAAAAATTCACAAAAAATTCACTTTTCTCTTGTCAAAAACAAAAAATAATATTATAATCCGCGCTCCACTATCAATTTTAAGAATTGTTAGTAAAATTATCACAAAAGGAGCAATAATGATAAAAAATCATTTTATTCATATTTCATTAGCACTTTGTATGGCTCATACCACTGCCATCGCAAATCAAATAGAGAGCAATAAGGGGGGGGGGGGCATATTATCTTTTTAGCAGATAATGAGAGCGTAAATACTTCCCCACAAGACAATACAGATTCTGCAGATTCCAATTCGTCAAAATCCACACAAAAAGTCCGCTTAGATAAAAGCGTCTCCATAGCAAGTGGAAATGAAAAAAATATTGTTGATTCCCCAGCAAGCGTAACAGTCATCACCAAAGAGGAACTAGAACAAAAGCCCTACCGCGATTTGGGCGAGGCGTTAAAAGAAGTGCCCGGTGTTAGCTTGGAGGGCACGAGCAACAAACTCGGCGCAAATGCCATTAGCATTCGTGGTATGCCAGCAGGCTACACGCTTTATTTGCTCGATGGCTTGCGACAAAATCCAAGCGGTGATGTCGCCACAGCCAATCTAGGCGTAGGCGTGTATAATACCTTTATGCCTCCCACAAGTGCCATAGAGCGCATAGAGGTAATCCGCGGTCCTATGAGTACGCTCTATGGCTCTGATGCGCTAGGTGGCGTGATAAATGTCATCACAAAACCCATAAGCAATAAATGGGGCGGGAGCTTCCAAACGGAAGCCATAGTGCCAGAATCTAGTCGGTTTGGCAATAGTTTCCAAAACTCGCTTTATCTAAGCGGGCCACTTGGAGAGAAATGGGGCTTAAATCTCCGTGCTCGACAGCTCACGCGACACGGAAGCCAAAAACCCACCGATGACAAAGGCAATGTCGTAAATAGTTTCTTTGGCTCGCACTTTGTGATGTATAACTTCGGCGGGCGTCTCACTTACAAACCAAGCGAACAAAACACCTATTTTGCGGATATTGACTACTCCAAATCCACCTATGATAACCGCGATGGGCAAATCGGCACACTAGGCGCGAACCTAAGCGGGACAAACTACACAGGTGGCTATGAAAAATGGGTGGGTGTCAATAAACTCTCCACTGCCCTCGCACACAGAGGGGACTACTCCTATGGCTCGTGGAAAAACACGATTCAGTTTTCTCACGCTGAAAACACAGGGCGACTTGTCGTAGGCCCTAACACCAACCCAAATGCCACCAAAAATCGCGGAATCGCTAGCAATGATGTAGTTGTGGATTCTCGACTTCTAGCCCCGCTATTTGAAAACACCATCGTAGGCTCAAATTTCCTCAATGTCGGCGCGGAATATCGCTTTGAGAACTACCACGATTTAGCCGCCACGCCTGCAAGTCATAACCGCAACACTTTGGCAATCTTTGCTGAAGATGAGTGGAATATATGGGGCGGGATTACCCTCACACTTGGCGCGCGCTATAACTACAACGATAAATTCGGGCATAATGTAAGCCCACGCGCCTACCTCGTCTATGAGATTCTCAAAGGCTGGGCGATAAAAGGCGGTGTCGCCACAGGGTATAAAGCCCCTTATGCAAACCAAACCATTGACGCAGTCTATGGCTATGGCAGGCAGGGCGCATTGCCCTTTATCGGCAATCCTAACTTAAAGGCAGAGAGCTCAATAAGCTATGAAATAGGCACGGTGCTAGATATGAAGTATGTGGATTTTTCTTTAATGCTCTTTCGCTCAAACTTCCGCGACAAAATCGAATCTCAAAGCGTAACAAACACAAACAATGTAGCGTGTAGCACGAGCGGAGCGACTACTTGTAGTATGGCGTATAATGCCAATAGCGCGTATAGCCAAGGCATAGAGGCGAGCTTTGGGCTAAAGCCTCTATATGGATTTAGCCTTGATATGAGCTATACTTTTATAGATTCTGAAATTACCTCAGGGAGCAATCAAGGCAATCCGCTAAGCACCACCGCGCGAAACAATCTCTTTGGCAAAATCGCCTATCAATACTCACGCTTTAATGTGTTTTTGCAAGCGCACTTTAGAGAGGGCATCGTAAATACCACTACGCTAGGCAATAGCGCGCAAGCTATCGCGCTAAAAGAACTACTCGGTGGAATCTACTACAAACCCTCCACCGTGCTAAATCTAGGAGCAGGGGTAAAAATCACGGATAATGTGAGGGTAAATGCAGGGATTTATAACTTGCTAGATACCAACCTCGCGGATTTTAGGAGCTACACTTACCAAAATAATCAAGCTCAAACGAGCGCAAATGTAAGCTACTATGGTCCTGTAATCCAAGAGGGCAGGAGATATTTTGTGAATATAGTTTTGGATTTTTAACTACTTGCCAAGACAAAAATTGCTAAATAACGAATCTAAAAGCTCTCCATACTCAAATGGGCGCGTGATGTCGCTAAGGGCACTCATCGCCCCATTGATATGAAACGAAAAAAGCTCTAACGCTCCATCTTGTAGAGTTGCTTTTGCACTTTGGAGTTCATCAAGCGCGTTATGCACTTTATCGACTTGATAAGTCGCACTAAGTAGTGGGAAATCGATACTATGTTTTGTCTCTAAAAACCGCGCCAAACAATCGACAACCTTTTGTGCTTGGAGCTTTTGCTCTTGTAGATTATCGTGTTTGGTTGAGATTGAGAGAATATGTGGCGCGATTTTGTTTGAAATACGCATAAAACACTCCTCTAAAAACTCATTGTCTTTTTGACTAAAGCCACAGGGCAAATCACTTTTATTGCGCACAAAAAGCATATCTTGCTCTCTTTGTCTAAGCACTTCTAAAAGCGCGTAATCCTCAGAATCTAGTGGCTTTGAGCTATCAAAAAGCACAAGGATAAGGTTGCTTTGCTCTATGGCTTGGAGGCTTTTTTGGATTCCTATTTGTTCTATTGTCTCAGGGCTTTGACGAATGCCCGCAGTGTCGATAAGCGTGATGACATTGCCCGCGATAGTGAGACTTTCTTGCACACTATCGCGCGTAGTGCCAGCAATCGGTGAAACAATGGCACGGTCAAACCCAAGCAACGCATTTAAAAGCGAGCTTTTTCCCACATTTGGCTTCCCTACGATACATAGCCTAAACCCTGTAAAAAGCCCCTCTCTTTGCTTTGATTGTGTATAAATACGCTGTAATGTGGCAATGATAGAATCTACCTTCTCACTTATAGTGATATAATCCTCCCCCACATCATCACTATAATCAATATGCACCTCACTATAAGCCAAAATCTCAATAAGATTCTCCCGCACACTCTCAATAAATGTGCTTAAACTTCCGCGCATTTGGTGGATTAAGCTCTCATTTGCTACCGCGCTTTTAGAATGTATCAAAGAGGCTATGGCTTGAACTTGGGATAAATCAAGTTTGCCATTTAAAAAGGCGCGTTTGCTAAACTCGCCATTGCGTGCGATTTGCGCACCAAAACTAAGTGCGCTTGAGACGACCATTCTCGCACATACGACTCCACCGTGGCAGTGAATCTCACAAATATCCTCTCCATTAAAGCTATGCGGGGCTTTAAAATAAAGCAATATTGCCTCATCAATCACCCTACCCTCTCCATCATAAACCATACTTAATGTCGCATAACGCGGAGTGAGAGAATCTCGGCGGGCAATCTTTAGTGTAATATCTAGCGCGTCTTTACCGCTAAGTCGCACGATACAAATCGCACCAATGCCAACAGGAGTGGAGATTCCAACGATTGTATCTTGCATTAACTCTTTTTAAAATCGTTGATAATAATATATTTTTCGCCCTCATCAGTGAGGCGAAAGGACACATACTTCTGTGGGAAAATCTCGCGCAACTTGCCAAGTGCGATATAAGCCAAAATACCATCTAATGGCTTTGTTTGTGCTTTTGAGGTCGCATTAACCTGCTCAATAATCCCCTCTAAATACACATCAATCATTTGCTCTTGGTTTTTCAAAAATTCTGCTACTTCTAAACGCACGGTAACGCCATATTTTGGGTTAATCCAATTAAATAACAAATAGCTCAAAGCCTTGTAACGATAGCCTTTCTCGCCTATCAAAAGCGCGCAATCCCTCCCATCAATGGTAATGCAAAGTTCATCATTCATAAAAACTACCTTAATATGGTCAATCTCAAAAGGCAAATAAGAAAACAACTCCTTTAGCTCGCACTCAACATCACTTACCATAGCCTTTTCATCAATCTCTTTAATCTTTGGTGTGTTCGCAACGGAAGTAGAGCTTGAGACATTGTAATCTTTAGAATCTTGCGTAGCTTGGAATGCGCTTTGTGCTTTGTGCTTTGAATGATTTGCACTCGTGTAATTTCCTTCTGGCTCGCCCCAGCTCGTATCACCCCAAAGACTATCATTAAAATCCTCATAAGTGCTTTCATATCGCTCCTTTGTGGAAATATTTTTTTGCGCGTTGCTTATGTTTGGGTATGCACGCGTGCTTTTTTGTGGTGCTTGAGATGATTGCTTGGTATTTTGGGGTTGTGGTGCATTTGCTTTTTTAGCGTATGTGAAATCTCCACTATCTTGCTTTGGTGTATCTTCTTGCTCACTATTTGCCTCATCATAGCCCTTTTTGTAATCCACGATAATAACCGCGTCTTTGCGCCCAATACCCAAAATCCCAGCACTTGGATTCTGAGCGACTTCATATTCTAAATCCACTACGGAGCATTTAAACTCCTCAGAGGCAAGCAAAAGCGCGTCTTGGAGTGTCTTGGCAGTAATTTTTTTCATTTACTTCTCCTCCCCTTGTGCTTGGTTTGCTCCTCTACATTTATTTCTTTTGTTTCTTTTATCTTTTGAGCTATGGCTTTTTTACGCTCAAGGACTTTGTTAATGACAAGTTGCTGAATGATAGAAAAGATATTGTTAATCGTCCAATAAAGCACCAGCCCAGCTGGAAATGGAAAAACAATGAAAAATATCATAAAAAACCACGGCAACATTTTAAAAACTTTTTCTTGCATTGGGTCAGTGAAGTTTGATGGAGTGAGAATCTGCGAGAGATACATCGTAACGCCCATAAGCACAGGCAACACAAAATATGGGTCAATCGCACTTAAATCACTAATCCAAAAAATCCACTCCGAATTTTTCAACTCAATGGCATTATACAACACACGATAAATAGCAAAAAATACAGGAATTTGTAACAATAAGGGCAAACAACCACCAAGCGGGTTTGCGCCGTGCTTTTTATACAGCTCCATCATTTGCATTTGCATTTTTTGCGGGTCGCCTTTGTAACGCGTCTGAATCTCTTTCATCATTGGCGCAATATCTTTGAGCTTTTGCATTGAGAGGATTCCCTTATAACTCAATGGGAAAAGCACCAATCGCACTAAGAGGGTTAAAAGCACGATTGCCCACCCCCAATTCCCACAAATGCCATACAACCAATCAAGGAGTAAAAATATCCACTCTGCAAAGAAAGTAAAAACCCCATATTCCACGACATCTGAAAGCTCTTTGTAAATGTGTTCTAAATTTTTATAATCCTTTGGTCCAATATATCCATAAAAGCTATCTTGCCCATAGAGCTTCATATACGGCATTGGATTATCTTGCAAATCTCTTCCTATGCGGATATTTAGGCCTTTGGCTAAATCTTTAGTATAAAATAAACTTGTATAATATCTATCCACGCTGGCGATGAAGCGTGATTTAGGGAAGTCTTCGTTTTGCGCATCGCCATCTTCGATTTTTTTAATAGAACCATCATCTTTTTTCAAAAGCACTCCGCGAAAGACATAATTGTCCTTATCACCCTTTGGACGCATACCATTGCTGATAAAATACTCAATATTTGGATTACTCACACCAATATGCACTTCATAAGTCAAATCTTCATAAAACTTCAGCTCTTTAGTAATGCTTACTTCGCCGAGATTTTGCGTAAGGGTAAGAATTTGTGATGACTTTTGCGCGGAATCTCGACTAGATTCTATCTCTAGACGCGGAGCAGAAGCGATATATGGCGTGCTAAACGCCTTTTGATTTATCGCATTATCGCTAAATCGCACCTCAAGGGCTCTTAGCTCAGATTCCCCAAAAAGAGCAAGTTTATCAATATGAGGTTTGGTAGAAGAACCACCAAACAGCGAACCGATGATACTAAAGAGGCTTTCTTGCTCATCGCGTGTGAATTTTTCGTCCTTTAAATACACTTCTCTAATGCGTCCAAGCGCGTCAATTTCAATCTCAAAATCTTTAGATTCTATCACAGAAATAAGAGAATCTTTAAGCGGGATATTGCTTTGTGCTTGCAGTGCGAAATTTTGCGCATTATCTTTAGGCATAGCAGGATTAGATTGCGCAATAGGCGCATTGCCTATGTTATTTGCATTATTTGTAGCTTGCTCTAGGGTATTTATAGAAGTGGCGTCTTGATTTGGTGTATTATGTTGGCTATGCTTTTGCTCTGGTGGAAAAATCGTCATATATACAGCAAAAAAGCCAATGCTTAAGGCAATAACCAACATTATACGCCCAAGACCACCGCCATCGTCATTGTTTTGATTGGGATTTGGATAATACATAATGTAACCTTTAAAATGATTTAATTACAACAAATGTGCCCTTAACTCGTTTGGGATATGAAATTGTAGCTAAAAATAGAGAATTTTTGTAAGGGAGTAGCCAATATTTTATGCGTTTTTGCTGTGGATTTGTTGTGAAAAAAATTGGGCAAATACTCATTTCTAAAGTTGGATAATCTATACCGCCACTGCTTAAAGGACTACACATAAGGATTCTGTGTGTGATTTTTAGCATCGCCTGAAATGGCTTATTAAAATCAAATAACCAAAGAGCGTAATTTGAACAACTAGGATAGAATCTACAGCTCCGCCCAATGACTAGAGAGAGGCTTTTTTGATAAATGATGACAAAAAACTTCAATGTCCTACTTAAAATCACATTAAACAGAGAAAAAACGCAAGAGCATACAACCTGCAATGCAAGAATGTAACGCACAAATATTGCCTTTATTTTGCTGGCGAGTTTTGGGAGATTAAAGATTGTTGGCATTGTATCGAATAGCTTTTAAACTTAATGTGCGCAATGATTGAAAGTCAAGCTCACCAAATGAGGGTTTAGGCACAAAAACTATCATCTGCCCATTGAATTCTTTGCTTGCGCACAATGCACGCAATCGGCGTTTGTAAAGATTGCGTGTTGGGGAATTTCCAACCTTGCGCGAAACACTTAACCCCAAATACACTTGCGCTCCACGCGCAAGAATAGATTGAAAAATAGGAGAATCTTTAAGATTTGCGCCACGATAGTTGTCTTGTGAGTTTCGCGCTTTTAGTGTGTGTGGGTTGGCAAAATCGATAATAAATGCAGTAAAAAAATCCGTGCTAAAGCGTCTGCCATTTTTAAACACGACATCAAATTCGCAGGTGCGCTTTAACGAGCTAAGTTTAAGAGATTGATTGGCTTTTGTCTCATTAAGCCACACTTAGTCGCTTTCTCCCTTTTGCACGGCGAGCGTTAATCACTCTGCGCCCATTTTTTGTTTTCATTCTTGCACGAAATCCGTGAGTTCGTTTTCTTGGTGTGTTGTGTGGTTGATAGGTTCGTTTCATTTACTTGCCTTTATATAAAGTGAAATAAACTTGCGATTGTGCCATAAATTTCCTTAAAAAACGCTATTTTTCTGCAAATTCCTTGCTTAAATCTAAAATTTCAAGCAGATTCTCATTTGACTTCGTAATCACACGAAATTCTACCCTACGCGATTTTTTATCATTATCTAGGGGCTTTGCAAAACTAAGTCCATTGGCACGCAACACTGCAATAAGCCATTTTTTGTGTGCGTTGATAGAGCGTTGATTAAAACAATATTTGAGCACTTCAAATGCCCTTGCTTGAGAGAGTTCAGCATTCCCTAAATATCGCTCTTCGATGCTAATTGCACTTATCCAATCTGTTGAAGTATGCCCCTCTATACGAATTTCCTCGATATTGACTTGATACTTTGGAAGAGTGAGAATCTTTATATAACGCGGGAAAAAGTCATCTAAAATATCTTTAAACCGCTGTTTGACTTGCTTATCCCCAGCGTCAAAGAGCACTTCAGGCTCGCGGAATCTAATGGTATTATCCACATCAATTTGCGCGTCCCAACGCGCCAAATCCTTAGAAAACTCTTTTTGTAAATCTAAAAAAAGCTCTGCTTGCAAATTTGAGTAATTTTGCGCTATGGCTGTGATTTTTTCATTGATTTCACTTAATCGCTTATTTTGTGCGCTTAGCTCATCTTGGGCTTGTTGAGAAAGTATCATAAAGGCAATCATCACCAGCAAAAAAATCATCATAATCCCAGCCATCATATCTGAGATACTTATCCAATGATTGTGCGAGGATTTATTATTCATTGTTTAGTCCTTAGATTCCATACTTTTATGTGCTATTTTCGTGCGCCGATGAGTTCTGTTATGCGTTGCAAAAACCATTCATAATTTTTCCAAAAATTATTCACACTCGCGCTCATTGCTTCATCAAGATTCCGTAACGATGCTTTAAGTTCTTGGCTTAGAGCAGAGTTTTGTTTGCTATCCTCTAAAATCTCTTCCCCAAGCACTTTATAAAAATTATGTAGTTCGCTATTATTTTGCACAAGGTAATCTCGCATTTGTTTAATGTTTTCAATCATTGCGTGCTGAAACTCATTAAATTCACTTAGAATCTGTTCGCTAACTTGCTTTGGCGTTGTTATAGAGTCTTCGCTTAGCTTTTGGAGGAGTTTAGAGTATTGCAAAGCAATGGTTTTAATGTATTTATTAGAGAGCTCATATTGACTCATAACGCCCTCGCGCGCATTGTTTGCGCTTGCATTGAGCGCGTCTAGCGTTTCTTCATTCATTGTTTTGAGTTGCGAGCTAAAGGTTTGTAAAATCTCGCTGTGATTCTTACTCGCCTGCTCGCTTAAAGTATGGAGCACTTCCACATTATGCTTTTGTAGCCCTTTAGATTCTTCAAGTGTTTGTTTTAGTCCCTCAAGCATGGAATCTAGGCTTCTTATGCTTACATTGCGGATTTCTTGTAAATTTTCATCACTAGATTGTCGCAAGAGTATAAAGTCCCTTTGGAGTGTTTTCATCGTATCATTACTCATAGATTCTAGTTTTTGCGCGCTTTGTGCGATGAGTGATTGTGTCGCATTATCAAAGTTTTGCTGCATATCTTTAGCACTTTGCAGGGCATATTGTTTGATGTTTTCATTAAGGTCTGCGATATGGGATTGCGCATTTTTGGCGTTTTCTTTCATCGTATCAAAAAGAGTTTCTAATCTTTGTAATGCCTGCTTTGAGCTTGGCTCTAAGTTTGCGATATGGGCTAAGTGGGTTTGAAGTTTGTTGTTTTGTATCTCACAAGATTGTATGATTTTAAGATTCTCTTCATAAAAGGCACTCACGCGCTCATTTTGCGAGAGGATTTGCTCAAATGTTTGCTGTGAAGTTTGCATTGCGCTTTGTGTGCTATTAAGTGTGCTCTCAACATTACGCAAAAGCACTTGTGTTTCTTGCACGAAATGCCTATATTCCTCCTGCCACGATAGAAGTTTGCCAACCGCGGTATTTAACTCTTTAAAATTCTCGCCAAATTGTGTTTGTAAGTTTGTATTAAAATCTTTAATCACAGATTCTAATGCAATGATAAGCTCACGCGATGCGCCCTTTGCTAGCTCACTCACAGCGAGCTTTAAAGAAGTATTTACTTCACTAAAGCACGATTCTATCATCGCATAATTTTTGTGTGATAATTCTATAATATCATCTCGCGTTGGAATCCTCTCTAATTTTGTTAAGTGGTGCAAATGGTTTAAATGGTTTAAAAACTCTAATTTTTGAAATAAAAAATCTATATCGCTTTCCTCAGTGCTTTTGATATTTTTGCTTTTTTGCAAAATTGAAAGCAAAATGGCAAGTCCCATTCCTAAAATCGAAGTATAAAAGGCTGTTTTTAATCCATCTAAAAGCGTGGGGATAGAGGTTTGCAGTGCAAAAGCATCAAAATCAAGCAAACCGATAAAAATCCCAACAAAAGTCCCCAAAACCCCGCTACTCATTATAATTGACTTTAAGTCTTTGTGGCTTTGCGTGCCATAAGTGCGATAATCCCACACAAAAAGTGCAATCATAAATCCTGTAAATAACACATTTATCGCTAAAATAACCATTATTTCCTCCTTAAAATATGGGGGTTAAGCCCATTCTCCTTATTTTTGATTTTTCTGCGTAATCACAAAGACATTATGGAATCCCAACGCCTGCAAAGTCGTGCTAAGGTCTAAAAAATGCTCCAATCCGCTTTGCTTATCGCCTTGAATGATAATTTGAGTTTGCAAATCAAGTTTGCCTAACTCCTCTTTTAATGCGTTTAATTCAAGTGCCACATCATCAAAATAATAAATTCCCTCTTTGTCAATGACGACAATCTTTTCATTGCTTTCGGTTTGTATGCTTCCCTCTTTTTGCTCTTGCAAAGTGGGAATCTCCACTTCGATTTTACTTTGGTGTATGAAAGAAGCACTTGTAAGCACAATCACAAGCAATACTAACATAATATCAATGAAAGGAATAAGGTTAAGAGAATCTATCTTTTTCATTTATCACTCTCTTTATCAAGGCGTGATGAAGGTTTGGGAGCGATATTTGATGGATTATGATAAATATCCCATTTGGTAAGCACTACTTCAGCTTTCCTCACAAGCAGGTTGTAAAATACAATGCTAGGAATCGCCACAACAAGCCCAGCAGCAGTGGCTTTAAGTGCTAAAGAAAGCCCAGACATAATGCCCTGCGTATCTAAAAGTGTGTTATTGCCAATTTCTACGAAAGTTACCATAATGCCAAACACCGTGCCTAAAAGTCCAATATACGGAGCATTCGAGCCAATAGTCGCAACAAGAGTTAATCGCTTATGTAAGTCCAACTCCAAAAGTCGCTTGTCATTATAATCATCTACACGCACAGTAGCATAAAACCACGCCCGCTCAATGCCAATGGCAACCACCACAATGCTCAAAAACAACAAAAAACCTAAAACTCCATAATCAACAACTTCCCTCATCACAACGCCTAAATAATAAAATAAAATCCTAAAATCAAGTGTCAAATTGTAGCGTTTTTATACGAATTTTTGCCTTATTTGACACATTTTATACCCTTTAGGGCAAAATACAAGAAACAAAAAGGAGGCGCAAATGTCAGCGATTTTTATACAAAAAGACTTGGAATTTACTTCAGTTGTGGATTTTTTACGCATTAAATATGATATTTATATGCCAAAAGACATACAAAACGCCAAAGCACTTATCCAAATCGCGCACGGAATGGTAGAGCATAAGGCACGCTATGAGTGGCTTTGCGAGAATCTCGCACAAAATGGCTATATCGTAGCCATTAGCGACCACAGAGGGCACGGTAAAAGCATTGATGATTCTCACCCATTAGGGCAAATGCGCTCACTCAAACAGATTAAATTTCCAAACGCACCTAAAAATCTCCCCTCAAACAGCGGATTTTATCACGCTATTATTGATATGCACGAGCTTAGTAAGATTATAAAAAATCAATTTAACGATAAAAAATTTATCTTACTTGGGCATAGTATGGGTTCATTGCTTTCGCGTGGTTATGCCAAGATTTTTGGTTATGAGCTTGATGGACTTGTCCTCTCTGGCTCTCCTGCGTATAATCCACTTTTGCCATTTGGCATTACACTCACAAAGATTCTCAAAACTCTTGGTTTGACGCAAGGCAATAAACTCATTAACGCGCTTAGTTTTGGTGGATTTAATAAGCCTTTTGTGAAACCAAATGGTGAGAATCTAAGCTATGGTGATTTCGCGTGGCTTAATCGCAGTCAAGAAGGTGTGAATGCGTATAAACGCGACCCGTTATGTCAATTTGTATTTTCACTCTGTAGTTTTATTGATTTGTTTGAAGGCACGCAATGGGTGCAAGACCCAACGCCAACGCCACTAGATTCTACAAACGCAACAAAAACAAATTTCCCTATTTATATCATCAGTGGGGATTGCGATAGCTGTGGGGACTTTGGCAAAGGTGTGAAAAAAATCGCGCATAATTTCACAAATGCTGGCTTTAGTGTAACAATGAACCTCTATAAAGGAGCAAGACACGAGATTTTCCAAGAGATTAACAAACAAGAAGTGCTTAATGAGCTCCTCGCGTGGCTTAGCAAGACACAAACACAATAATGTTTAAATGACTAAGGACAACTTAACCCCACACAAAGGAGCTGAGATTGCTGTAAGCCATTTTTACTCAATGTTACATAATTTCACATTTTTGTAATATTTGTGGGTATTACAGATTTTAAGAATATGGATATTAAGCTATAATCTTTACAAAAACTAAGGAATCTCAATGGACTTTGCAATGATACTTTGCACGATTCTCGCTGTGGGCATTGTGGCGTATTTCGTGCTAAAAAACTACAATCCTATTTTTATATTTTTTGTCTCTGGCGTTGTGATTCTCATTGCTGCATTTTACCTCACGGGCACAGCGATTCCAAACACAAATCGCGAACCTGAAGAAATCACTTTTCTTACAAATTTGCTTGATTCCTTTGCCTTTATCACGGCAAGTTTTAAGAAAAATCTCGCAGGTGTAGGGCTTATCATAATGTCAGTGGCTGGATTTGCTGCGTATATGAAACATATCAACGCCTCTGCCAAACTCGCCTACCTTGCTAATAAGCCTTTGGGTAAGATTCGCAACAAATACCTTGTATTAAGCGGGACTTTCATTGTGGGTATGGCACTTAAAATCGTCATATCCTCTTATGCAGGATTGCTTATACTTTTGCTTGCGTGTATTTATCCCGTGCTCATCGCACTTGGAATCCGCCCCATTACCGCTGCATCGGTGCTCTCTTTAATCGCTCTTGATTATGGACCAAAAGATGGCAACTCCATAAATATGGCGGATATGGTAGGCGAAAAGGATAATGTTGTGGGGCTATTTTTAGACTATCAAATTTATGTCGTTATCGCTTATGTGGTGGTTATCGCGCTGTTAATCCCATTTTATTACGCATATATGGACAAGCGCGATAAAGCAAAGGGCATAAACAACGAAGAGGTAGAAATCCCTAAAATAATCAATCCTCAATGTCCGACATTTTATATCTTGCTCCCGTGGTTGCCTATCGTGTTTTTATTTAGCGCGTATTTTATGGGCGTGAAGCTTGATGTTATCACGGCAAATTTCATTAGTATCGCACTTGTGTTTATCATAGAATTTGCACGCCACCGTGATGGTAAAAAGTTAGGCGAAGATATGCTTGTAATCCTACGCGCAATGGCAGATATTTTTATTACCGTTGTAGCGATTATCATCGCAGCGGGGATTTTCGCAGAGGGCATTAAGGCACTTGGAGGCATAGGAATCATCGCTAATGCCATCTCAAATATGGGCGCATCGGCTATTATCTTAACCATAACGCTATTAAGTTTTATCGTGTATTTTGCCACCGTAATTATGGGGAGCGGAATCGCGGCATTTAATGCCTTTGGCAAGCTCGCTCCAGATATTGCCACAAAGCTCGGGATTCACCCGATGGTCTTAGTGCTACCCATAGAAATCGCCTCGTGCTTAGGACGCGCAGCCTCGCCAATCTCAGGCGGAATCTTAGTGCTTGCAGGATACACCAAAATAAATCCAATAGCACTTGTCAAACGCTCTACGCCACTTTTACTCGTGGGAATGGTGGTAAATATCCTTGTGGCGTATAGTTTCACGCTATAATGACATTGTTTTGTGTAAAGTTTAAGTCGCAGGTGCAATTTTACACACAACGGAATGATAAAAATAATTTTTAAGTTGCTTTTAAGGTTAGTTTTTGTAGAGTCGTGGTTTATGCTTTAAGGTTGTAATGGCAAAACTATTGCCGTAATTTAAGGAGTATTTTTGGACCCATATCACTCGGGCTTTTTCTTTCTTTTAGCATTATTGCTAGTTTTTTTGAATGCTTTTTTTGTTGTAAGCGAATTTGCCATTGTCAAAGTCCGCAGAAGTAAGCTAGAAGAACTTGCTAAAAATGGCAAAAAAAATGCTACTCTTGCGCTCAAAATAACCTCTAACCTCGATACTTATTTAAGCGCGACCCAACTTGGAATCACGCTCGCCTCTCTTGCGCTTGGTTGGGTTTCTAAAGATGGCATTGGGAGTTTTATTTTATATTTCTTTGAATTTGCCTTTAAAGGCAATGGCGCGCTTATAGATATACTTTCTATCACCCTCTCTTTTGTTTTTATCACACTTTTGCATGTTGTATTAGGCGAGCTTGTGCCAAAGTCTATCGCCATTGCCAAAACAGAATCTATGGTGCTTTTTATCGCTAAGCCACTGCATTATTTTTGGCTTACTTTTTATCCTTTTATTCGTTTGTTTGATTTGCTTGCGGCATTTTTCTTGCGCCGTATGGGGATAAAGCAGGCGAAAGAAAGTGAGCTGGCCCACTCCGATGAGGAGCTTAAAATCATCGTTGGTGAAAGTCTCAAAGAGGGCTATATCGATTCTGTTGAGGGAGAAATTATCCAAAACGCAGTAGATTTTGGGGATATTGTAGCAAAGGAGATTATGACGCCAAGAAAAGATATGATTTGCCTATGTGCGGAAAACTCTTATGAAGAAAATATGAAAATCGTGCTTGAGACAAACCACACGCGCTATCCTTATTATAGAGATTCTAAAGACAATATCGTGGGAATGGTGCATATCCGCGACTTACTCCAAAATGCTATCAGTCAAAAAGAAAGCAATATGATAAATCTCGTGCGTAAAATGCTTATTGTGCCTGAAAGTGCGTATATTTCAGAGATTCTCACAATGATGAACCGCCAGCAAGTGCATACTGCTTTGGTTATTGATGAGTTTGGCGGGACTTCTGGGCTTTTGACAATGGAGGATATTATCGAGGAAGTAATGGGCGATATTTCTGATGAGCACGATTTAAAAACACAAGAATACCAACAAATCGCCGAAAATGTCTATGAAGTAAGCGGGAAAATTACTATTGATGATATTGAAAAGCTCCTTAATGTTGATATTCAAGAGCGAGGCGACCATATTACCATTGGCGGCTATGTATTTGGACTTTTAGGACGCTTGCCAGAAGTGGGTGATTTATGTGAAGATGGCGCGTGCAAATTTGAAGTGCTACAAATGGACAACACACGCATTAGCAAACTAAAAATCACCAAAATCAAAGATACGATAATAGGGGAACAATAGTGCAACAATGCGCGTTTTTTGATAGAGATGGTGTAATCAACCAAAATGGCAAGGGCTATACTTATAAAATAGAGGATTTTGTCTTTTGTGATGGAATCTTTGAGCTTTTGGCAGAGTTAAAAAAGCAAGGATTTCTCCTCCTTGTAATAACCAACCAATCAGGCATTGAGCGCGGACTTTACACACAGCAAGATATGGAAATTTTACACACCTTTATGCAAGAACAACTCACAAAACGACTTGGATTTGGCTTTGAGCGCATTTATTTTTGCCCTCATTTACCAGAAAAAAATTGCGATTGTCGCAAACCACAGCACGGAATGATTACGCAAGCATTGAGTGAATTTGATATTGATTTACACACTTCATTATTTATCGGTGATAAAATCACAGATATGCAATGTGCGCAAAATGGAGGTGTGCAAAATAAATTTCTTATAGATTGCACACTGCCACAGCGTTTTATACAATCAGGCGATTTTGAGGATACGCACTTCACAAATTTACACATTGTGGCAAATCTTAGCCAAATACGCGCTATAATCACACAGCAAAACTTAACTTAAAAAGACGAAAGGAGCAAAAATGAAATACATTTATGATGACTTGGAGGGTAAAAATATCCTTATTACAGGCGGAGCTGGCTTTGTGGGAAGCAACTTGGCATTGTATTTTCAAAATGAATATCCAAAGGCAAATGTAGTTGTGTTTGATACATTTCGCAATGATGAACGATTCCCAAATGGAAATCTAAAAAGCTTGGGAAGTTTTAAGAATCTTGTGGATTTTAAAAATGAAATTATCATTGGTGATATTACCAATGATGAAGATTTAGCGCGCATTGCCAAGCGCAATTTTGACTACATTTTCCACCAAGCTGCCATTTCAGATACCACCACCACAAATGAGAATCTCGTGCTAAAGACCAATTTTGAAGCCTTTAGAAATATTTATAATATCGCTAAAGAACAAGGTGCTATGCTTGTGTATGCAAGCTCTGCTGGGACTTATGGCAACTCAAGTGCACCAAATATCGTAGGAAAAGGCGAAGTCCCAGAAAATGTCTATGGGTATTCTAAGTTGTATATGGATTATTTTTCGCGCAGACAAATTGCGTGCGAGCCACAGATTCCACTCATTGGATTGCGATATTTTAATGTTTTTGGTGAGAGAGAATATCATAAAGGCAAAACCGCCTCAATGGTGCTACAACTCGGACTCCAAGCATTAGAGCACAAAAAAGTGCGACTTTTTAAGCACGGCGAGCAAAAGCGTGATTTTGTCTTCATTAAAGATGTCATTCAAGCAAATGTCAAAGCAATAGAAGCACAAAAAAGCGGAATCTATAATGTGGGCACAGGCGTAGCACGGAGTTTTAATGATGTAGTAAATACACTCAAAGCAGAATTAGGCGAATTTGAAGTGGAATATTTTGACAATCCTTATGGATTCTATCAAAACCATACGCAAGCAGATATTCAAAGCACAAAAGAATTTTTATCCTACACACCACGATTTAGCCTAGAAGAAGCTATAAAAGTGTATGTCCCAGAAATTAAGAGAATCTATGAGCGAGAAATCGCTAAAAAATAACCCATTGCAAAAATGTTTGATTTAGAAAATAAAAGTCCAAAAATCCTTGTAGTTGGGGATTTGATGATTGACCACTACATTTGGGGTGGATGCGAGAGGATTTCGCCCGAAGCCCCTGTGCAAGTCGTAGATGTCAAAAGCGAGAGCAATCGCTTAGGCGGAGCGTGCAATGTAGTAAATAACCTTATTGCTCTTGGCGCACAAGTAAGCGTGTGTGGAGTGATAGGCGATGATGAAAATGGCAAATGGCTCACACAAACCTTGCAATCACTTGGTGTGGATATTAGCCATATTTTTGTTGATTCCTCGCGTCCAACGACCAAAAAATCGCGCATAATCATTTCACACCAGCAAGTTTTACGCGTAGATAGAGAAAGTGCGCTTAGTGTAGATTCTATACTTTTAGCAAAAGTGCGCGATGAATTGCAATCTTTGCTTAAAAAAGTGGATTGTGTGATTATTTCAGATTATGGCAAGGGGCTTTTAGATTACACATTTACGCAACACATCATCACTCTTGCGCGAAAGGAGTATAAATTCGTGCTTTGCGACCCTAAGGGCAAGGACTACACGAAGTATAAAGGCGCAACTCTACTCACTCCAAACAAAAAGGAAGCCCAAGAAGCCACAGGTATAACTATTAACGATGATACAAGTCTTTTGCAAGCTGGATTAAAGATTAAAGAACTTTGCAATCTCTCCATCTCGCTTATCACGCTAAGCGAAGATGGGATTGGAATCTTTGATGAGGGCAAATGCCAAAAGATTCCCACTTTCGCCCAAGAAGTCTATGATGTAACGGGAGCTGGAGACACCGTGATTGCTGCTCTTGGCTTTGCATTAAGTGCTGGGTTAGACATTTATAAGGCAAGTGAGTTTGCGAATATGGCAGCAGCGGTGGTGGTCGGCAAAGTTGGTAGTGCAAACGCCACACATATTGAAATTGACCATTTTTTGCACGCTAAGATAAAAGATTCTAGTGGATACAAGATTCTATCAAAAGAACAACTCAAGCGTATTTTAGATACATTTAGGGCAAACAACAAAAACACTAAAATTGTCTTTAGCAATGGGTGCTTTGATATTCTCCATCGCGGGCATACTCAATACCTCAAAAAAGCGCGTGCATTAGGCGATATGCTTATCGTTGGGCTTAATAGTGATAGCTCTGTAAAAGCACTTAAGGGTGATTCTCGTCCTATCAACACACAAGAGGACAGAGCCTTTGTGCTTTCGAGTTTGGAGAGTGTAGATTATGTCGTAATCTTTGAAGAATCTACGCCAAGCGAACTTATCAAATATCTCACCCCTGATGTTTTAGTCAAAGGGGCGGATTATGAAGGTAAGGAAATTGCTGGAAGTGAATTTGTCAAAGAAGTGCGTTTAATTGAATTTGTCCCCAACAAATCAAGTAGCAACATCATAGAAAAAATAAGGAGTTTGTAATGCAAGATTTTAGCGACTTTATTACAGAGGAATTTCACAAACACATCGAAGCGAGCACAAAAGCCTTGCCTGCAATGCTAGATTCTATCCAGCAAAGCGCGCAACTTTTAGTGCAATGCCTTAAAGACGGAGGTAAAGTGCTTATTTGTGGCAATGGCGGGAGTGCGGCAGATTCTCAACATTTTGCTGCTGAACTCACAGGGAGGTATAAACGCGAGCGCAAAGGACTTCCTGCCATAGCTCTAAGTGTGGATACTTCCGCACTCACTGCCATAGGCAACGACTATGGGTATGAATTTGTCTTCTCTCGCCAAGTGCAAGCCCTCGCAAATAAAGGCGATATAATCTTTGGAATCTCCACAAGTGGGAACTCTGCTAATGTGCTCAATGCTTTTAAAATTGGTAAAGAAATTGGGTGCAAAAATATCGGGCTAAGTGGTCGTGATGGCGGGGCAATGAATGAATTGTGTGCAATAAATCTCATCGTCCCAAGCAACGATACACCAAGAATCCAAGAAGTCCATATCCTTGTTATCCACGCATTGTGCGATATTATAGAGAATCAGTGTGGATAAGTAGCGGTGGATAATGTTTGAAAAAACCATTGAATCACTCAATAAGATTCACAACTTTTCACAAGAGCTCAAAGAACTCATTAGCACTGATGGAATCAGTGCGCCCTTTGCCAATGTCCAAAGCACTGCTGGACTAAATACACTCACATTGCCTAATGGCAAAGTGTTGCAATGCTTTGGGCATATTAAAGTGGTGAGTTATAAAGACTTTCAAGCCTTTGGCGCACCGAAATTACACTTTTGTGCGTGCGATGAGTTTTTAGCACTCATAGATTCCAAAAATCCGCTTTTAAGCTTAGTGCAAGCGCAAAAAAATTCCTTTAGCTTCACTGTGCAACAAGGCAATGTTACCACAGCGTGGTATGCGGATTATCCATTGCCATTTTGCGAATCGTGTGTGGAGATTTTACGCACCTTGCTAGCTAAATCTGGCAACAACGAGAATCAACATCTCACACAAAAAGAATTAGAAAAGATTGTTTTTTCCAAAAATTTTATAAAGTTTTTTTCTTAAAAGAATCGTTTTAGAGCAAATATCGCATTACTAGATTTATCGCAAGTATGGCTACAAAACTAAGCGAGCCGTGCTGCAAAAAGAATAATATCCTTTGACTAGCGTTGGGCGTGGCAAGGCTAGATTCTCTATAAATCACATACAAAATCCCTACAAAAACGCATAGTGAAAGAATGAGAGAAATAGAGATGTTGTCAAAATTTTTCTGTTTTATATCCGCTCCAATTTTGCTTAAAAATACACTCAAACCAAAAGCAACAATAACCAATCCAATACCCACAAAAAATGATAACGCGCTATTTGCAATCTTTTTAGCACCACTTAACTCAAAAAAATATGCACGATTCTCAAAATGGATACACACGCTCATTATAAAGCAGGGTAACATACTCAAAAATACTCCAAGCGAAACAAACATTGAAATTTTAGAGAGGAAAAACATCTTAGAATCATTTGGATTAGCCGATACAAAAACACTCCCAATCATAATAAATAAAAAAAGCAACACCAACCCCAAATGCAAAAAAACATTTACAAAATGCTTTTGCATAAGATTTACTAACGCGGTAAAAAACAGCAAAAGCAAGGCAAAATACAAAAATACCACACGATATTGTGCGAAAAATTCCTCCACAACAACCCCGTTAATGTCAGGGAAAAACGATGATTTGGCAAACACAACACACGGAATCAAAACCCATAATACACAAATTCTCATCATAATCCACACTCTAAACTATACTAACTCGTGCATTGTCCCATTGCAATAGATTTTTTCCACTTTGGAGCGCAACTTTACTCCATTATACGGCGAAAAGGAATCTTCTATGAGCGTGTGAGAATCCTCATTGACGATGATAAACTCTGCCTCCGCTCCAACTTCCAAACTTCCGCGATTAAGCCCCAAGATTCTCGCAGGATTGTGTGAAAACAATGCTGAAAGCACACTAAGCTCAATATTATGTGCCTTAAAAATCCTATCATACGCAAGGGCAAAACCAAAGGCAATGCAATCAATCCCAGATTCCGCCAATTCAAACACTTGGTCTTTTTGCGAGTTGAAATTTGCACACTGCAAAGTGCTAAGCACATCAATCTTACCGCCTTTAAGATTCTCCAATAATGCTACGCGCAAATTCTCTGGCAAAAGTGGTGGAGTAATTTTGCCAGCGGTGTTGTAATTATCACACACCTCTTCATTCAAAATCAAATGATGTAAGCTTACTTGTGTATGCACCTTTAAGCCTTGTGCTTTGTAAGATTGGATAATATCCACACTACGCGGGAGGCACACAGCATTTAAAAGCAATGTAATATCGCAATCCACAAACATTTCGCATATTTTAGCCACTTCTGTGCTTTGAGATTTATAGCTTATCATTGGCAATCCTAATTTACCCGCAAACTCACCCTCAAAAAGCACGCCTTGTGATAATGAGCTTTCTTTAGGGAGGCAAATGATAGGTGTTTGAAGCATTTTGGCGTATTGGGCTATGCGTATAAGCATATTCCCATCAATATCGCTATTGGTGCAAATGCAACGCGCACCATTATCATACAGCCTGCTTATATCGCTTAGTTTATGAGGGCTCGCACTATCACTATTTTGCGTGATAGTAGGCTTTATGCTTGGGATAAAATGCACTTGTGTGGCTATATCAAGACTTTTTACCAGCTCTACAATGGCTTCATTATCGATAGCTGGCGTGCTTTGTGGAAAAAGTAAAAGAGTAGAGAATCCACCATTTAAAGCCTTCTTTGAAAGCGTGGTGAGATTATTCCTTGAGAGTGTCTTTGCCTTAGGATACACGCCTATATCAATGAGAGCTGGCATAAGGAGTTTGCCATTTGCCTCATATATCTCGTGTGTTTGATACTCTTTTATTTCATTTAAGTTTTGCGTTACTTCCGCAATGATGCCATTCTCAACCTTTAAGCAACCCTTTTTGCTCCCACGATAATCACACATTGTGGCGTCTTTGATTATCATATTGCAATTCCTTTGGTCTTAGATTCCATACTGAGCGATTTTTGAGCGCAAGACACTCTCACTCATTCCTAGCAAATCGCTTATTTTTTGCATATTGCCATCTTCTCTTTGCACCATTTGATATAAAAGCTCCTTTTCCAAATCTGCAATGCTAGAATCTTGAAGATTCCCAAATACGCGTTCTCTACTTTGCAATGCTAAGTCTTCGGGCTTAATTTCGTTACCATCGCTTAAAATGACTGCGCGTTCAATCACACTCAAAAGCTCTCTTACATTCCCGTGCCAAGCGTATTGAAGCATTTGTTTTTTAGAATCTTCACTAAAACTCTTTGGCTCAAAACCATATTTTTGCGTAGTTTCTTGGAGTTTATACTCCGCTATTTGGAGGATTTCTTCTTTTCTCTCGCTAAGTGGTGGGATAAAGATTGGGATTGTCTGCAAGCGGAAAAACAAATCTTGGCGGAACTCACCTCGAGTGATTTTTTGGGATATATTAGCATTAGTCGCAGAGATGAAGCGCACATCAATAACAATTTCCTTAGAACTCCCAAGCCTTGTAAGCGTTTTTTCTTGGAGCACACGCAAAAGTTTGGCCTGCAAACCAATAGGCATTTCACCAATCTCATCTAAAAACACAGTCCCGCCATTTGCGACTTCTAAGATTCCGAGTTTTTGTGTTGTAGCGTCCGTAAATGCGCCCTTTTCATATCCAAACAATTCAGATTCTAATAAATGCTCAGGGATTGCCGCCATATTGATAGCGATAAATGGAGATTTGGCACGATTTGAATTTTCGTGGATAAAATTTGCAAATACATCTTTTCCCACGCCACTTTGTCCCATTAAAAAAACATTAGCATCAGTTGGAGCGACTTTGAGTGCGATTTTTTTTGCCTGCTCTAATGCAGGTGAAGTAGCGATAAATCGCTTAGATTCCACGAGGTTTGTCTCTGTGTTCTTTTTACTTGGTGATTTTGGTGCGCTTGCTTGAAGTTTTTGGGTATTTGCTTTAGAATCTAGCGCATTTAGCTCTCTTTCTTGCTCCTTAGCAATGCGCTCTAGTGCCTCAATCATTTCTTTTTCAATATTTTTTTCTTTAATTAAAAAATCTTTTACGCCCAAGCGTATTGCTTTTATGGCATTTTGCACGCTGGCATTCCCTGTGATAACGATGGCTTTATAATGCCCGCTACCCTGCTCTTGCAATGCGCTCAAAAACTGCAATCCGTCCATTTTAGGCATATTTATATCAGTGATGACGACATCAAAACTTTCATCAATGCCATCTAGTGCTTCCTTAGCATTTTTAAAACTCACAATTTCATATTGTGGATAATCACCAAAAGTAATCTCTAGTGCCTTTCGGAAGTTAGTATCATCTTCGACAATGCAAATTTTCATCATATATCCTTAAAATCACCCTTGCAAGGCTTGTCCTCATAAGAGCGCGCAAATACTCCTTGTAGCAAATTGCCTCTTGTAATATTGTGCATTTAGAGTCTTAGTGTTAAATTATAGCTTATTTTTAGGCGTAATGGTGGTTAAATGAAAGATTTAAGAAATCTTATACAAAACATACAGCAAAAATGTGGAATCTATCAGTTCTATGATACGCAAGGGAGGCTTTTGTATGTGGGAAAAGCAAAAAATCTCAATAAACGCGTAAAAAGTTATTTTGCCAAAAGTGCCAATCTAAGTCCTCGTATCGCCTCAATGGTAGCACAAATCAATGATATTAAAACGCTTGTTACCACAAGCGAACAAGACGCCCTTATCCTAGAAAATGCCCTTATTAAAGCCTCTAAACCAAAATATAATATTTTATTGCGCGATGATAAAACCTATCCATACTTGTATGTCGATAGATCTGAAGATTTTCCTACCATTAGTATCACACGCAAAATCATTAAAAAACAAAAAGTGCAATATTTTGGTCCTTTTAGCTCTGGCGCAAAAGAGCTCTTAGAGGGTATTTTACAAACCAACAAACTCGTGCAAAAAAAATCCTGCCTCAAGGGCAAAAAAGCTTGTTTGTTTTATCAAATCAATCGTTGCAGTGCGCCTTGTGAGCAAAAAATCTCTAAAGAAAACTACGCTAGCATACTCCAAGATTCCCTAGAACTCATTTATAACAAGAAAAAACTTCTTACAATGTTAGAATCTAAAATGCTATCCTTTGCTAAATGTGAGGCTTTTGAAGAAGCCTCAAAGCTACGCGATATGATAAAAAAAATTACACAAATGCAAATACAGAGCAGCATTGATTTAGCAGACATAAGCAATTATGATATTTTTAGTATTCTTGCGCCAAATGTGAATTTTTCATCAAGTGCAGATTCTCACACAAGCAAGACATATCAAAGAGTGATTTTGTTTAAGCTATTTGTGCGCAATGGACGCGTCAATTCAAGTGATTATATCATCGCGCACAATAGTGCATTATCCTCTCAAAATGAAATACACGCGCTTTATTCTCAAGCCCTACTCTCTCATTATGCCAAAAATCCTCCCATTTTGCCTGATTGTATTTTGTTACCTAGTGATATTGGTGAGTTTAGCGATAAAGAAAAGCTCCAAGATTTTTTTTATGACAAATTTAACAAAAAAATCCCCATTCTCCAACCAATCAAAGGCAAAAAAGCTGAGCTTATCACACTAGCAAACAATAATGCAACAGAAATTTTACGCTTAGAAGAAATCCAAACAAGTCAATACAACGAACTTTTAGTAGAAATTCAAACATTTTTTGCCCTCACCCACACACCATATAGAATCGAAGTTTTTGATACCTCTCATCACGCGGGAAGTCAATGTGTGGGCTCAATGATAGTCTTTGAAAATAACGACTTTATTAAGCAATCATACCGCCACTTCTCCTTACAAGCACGCGATGAATACGCCCAAATGCGTGAATTACTCACAAGGCGTGCGCATAAATTTGAGGAAAATCCTCCGCCTGATTGCTGGCTTATTGATGGTGGAAGTGCGCAGCTCAATCTTGCGCGCGAAATTATAGAATCCAGTGGCGCGAATGTGGATATTATCGCCATTGCTAAACATAAAATAGCAGGAAAAGCCCATAGGGCAAAGGGAAGCGCAAATGATATGTTGCATTCACACAGGGGCATACACAAACTCTCTCCGAGTGATAAAAAACTACAATTTTTCCAAAAACTCCGTGATGAGGCGCATCGTTTTGTCATTACCTTTCATCGTGCTACAAAACTCAAAGAGCTTACGCGCATTAAGATTCTAGGAGATAAACGCGACTTAACGCACGCACAAATAGAAAAATTGTTGCGGATTTATGGTAGTATAAAGGTCATTGAAAATCTCAATAATACAGAGATAAAAGAGGCTTTGCGCTCTAAGAAGTAGTTACAAAACCCATTCAATCTCTAAACTTAACCACATTACAAAAAGGGATAAAATGAAATCTTTATGGGGGGGGGGCAAAATAAAAATGCTAACGCGCACCAAAGGATATTTTAAAAATATTTCAACCAAACAAAAAACAAGTATTTTAATGTGGCTAATTGGCACGACATTTATGCTTTGCTCATTCACAGGATTACTTTCACTTACAGGATTAAAGGGTGATTATGATAGAAATTACACCAAAACCCAAACAAATATGACTTACAATCAGATTCTGGTTTTAAGCCAATACAATGTCGAAGATTCCACACAGCTTCACAAAATAAAAAATCTTTGGGAGCGGTATAAACATAAATTGCAAGAACAAGAAAGTAGGCATAAAATTTTAGTAGCAATTCACTCTTTTTACCAAGATTACTACACAAAAGAATTAGGAGAGCAAACAGACATTCTCACTAATCAACAACAAGACATTATGGAGCAAATAGATTTTTTATTTTTAGGAGAATCTTTAGACACACAAAAACTTAATGAATTGTTTTTACAACTCTTTGAAATCAATATACAACTCTCTACACACAATAAAGCTATTAGTGATTCTATTTATCATTCAAGTCTTATTTTGCTTGGGTTTTTTGTGAGTGTGCTTGCGGGGGCTTTTTTGTTCCTTTCTAAAAGTATTGCAGATTCTATTGATGAGAGTTATGCGGATTTAGAGAATCTTGTCGAGCAAAAAACACTCGAACTCCAAAACATTAACACCAACCTCCAAAAATCTATCGAACTTGAAGTCGCCCAAAATCAAAAAAAAGATTTACTTATTTATCAGCAAGCAAGACTTGCTTCGGTGGGGGAAATGCTCCACAATATCGCTCATCAATGGCGACAGCCACTAAATTCACTTACATTGCTCATTCAAAGTTTCCAAACCAAACAAGAAAATGGCAAACTGAGCGAGGAATTCATACAAACACAAACACAATATGGACTAAAAATCGCCAAAAATATGAGTGAGACTATTGAGAGTTTTAGTAATTTCTTCCGCCCAGAAGTGCAAAAAACATATTTTAGTATCCAAAATGCCATTACAGAATCTTTGGAGCTTATAAACCCCGTGTTAAGGGATAATAAAATCACTACGCAAAATGATTTTTCTAATGGCGATTATGAAATTTTAGGCTATGAAAATACCTTTACTCAAGTGATTTTTGTGCTTGTGAATAATGCCATTGACGCATTTAAGGGACTAAAAAATCCTAGAGATATAAATCTCATACAAATATCCATAGGCAAAGATGAGGAGAATCTCTACATTTATGTCAAGGACAATGCAGGCGGAATAAAGCCAAATAATATGGAAAAAATTTTTGAGCCTTATTTCACAACGAAACATAAGGCAAAAGGCACAGGTATTGGGCTTTATATGGCAAAACAAATCATTGAAAAGCAATTTTTTGGACAAATAGATGTGAAAAATATTGAATCTTTAGGACAAAATACTTATAATGGTAGTTTATTTAGTATCACGATTCCATTAAAACCAAATGCTATTCAAAAATGCGAAAGGACAAGCTAAAATATGGAAATAAGTAAGGAAATACAAGACTTACAAAAGCTCACAGTGCTCTATGTTGAAGATGATGAGGATACGCTTAATCTCACTTCAATGGTGTTGGGCGATTATGTCGGTAGGCTCATAACCGCAAAGGACGGACAAGAGGCGTGGAAAATCTTTAGTATGCACAAAATTGATATTGTGCTTACAGATATTTTAATGCCAAAAATGAATGGGTTAGAGTTTATCTCTGCAATCCGTAAATCCAACCAAGCAAATATCCCTGTAATCATCACCACAGCACACACAGAAGTAAAATATCTCCTTGATGCTATTGAACTCAAAGTGGATAATTATGTGGTAAAGCCCATTGACATTAGCGGGCTTTTACGCACGATGCAAAAGACAATGCTCCCATTCTCTCAAGCCCAACAAATCGAATCACAAAATATCCTTATTAAAGCAATAGGGACTTTTGTGGGTGGTAAAAAAATTGAGATTATTAGGTATCTTATTGAGCATTCAGATGAAGATAGTGTATTTCACGGGAGTTATGAGGACATTATCGCCAACATTGATGTATCCAAGCCAACGGTGGTAAAAACCTTTAAGCAACTTTTAAATACAGGGATTCTTATCAAAGTAAAAAATAAAGTTTATAAATTTCACCCTGATTTTATAATGAAAATTTAGCTACAATTTCTCCGTGAATTTGATACAAATCTCATCTTACATTACAAGGAGAATCCAATGCTAGTTACAGGAAATGAAATCCTCCAAAAAGCCCATAAAGAAGGCTATGGCGTAGGTGCGTTTAATTTTGTCAATTTTGAAATGCTAAATGCGATATTCTTAGCCGCTGATAAAGCAAAATCCCCGCTCATTATCCAAGCAAGCGAGGGCGCGATAAAATATCTCGGCATCGATATGGTGGTAAATCTCGCACGCACGATGGCAAGCCGATATAGCCATATCCCTGTGGCACTCCACCTAGACCACGGCACAAGCTTTGAATCGTGCAAAAAGGCCATTGACGCGGGATTTACCTCCGTGATGATTGATGCCTCTCACCACGAGTTTAGTGAAAATCTCGCCCTCACCACGCAGGTTGTAGACTATGCCCACAGCAAAGGTGTCAGCGTAGAAGCCGAGCTAGGGCGATTGCAAGGTATCGAGGATAATATTTCAGTTAGCGAGGCAGACGCCGTGCTAGTCAATCCCGCAGAAGCACAAGAATTTGTCGCCAAAAGCAAGGTAGATTTTCTAGCCCCAGCCATTGGCACAAGCCACGGCGCGTTTAAGTTTAAAGGCGAGCCAAAGCTAGATTTTGCCCGCCTCCAAGAAGTCAAAAAGCGCACCAATATCCCGCTAGTCCTGCACGGCGCAAGCGCGATACCAGAGTATGTGCGCGAGTCTTTCCTCTCCACAGGCGGGGATTTAAAAGGCAGCAAAGGCGTGCCTTATGATTTTCTAAAAGAAGCGGTAAAGGGCGGAATCAACAAAGTAAATACCGACACGGATTTGCGCATAGCCTTTATGGCGCAAGTGCGAAAAGTGGCAAATGACGACCCTACGCAGTTTGATTTGCGCAAGTTTTTCACACCCGCTATGGAAGCGATGAGCGCGGTAATCGCAGAGCGAATGGAAGTGCTAGGCTCTGCGGGCAAGATTTAGCAAAATTTATAAAAATCTAGCCACATAAAATTTTGCAAAATCTAAGAATCTATGGAAAATCTAGCCCACATTTAGCCCAAATCTAGCAGGCACAAACCAAAAACCACGCCAAAAGGCACGAAAATTTCTTTGTCATTATAAAAACAAGTAAGGATTTATAATGACAAAAGAGACGACAAATAATTCTACACCGACTACCTTGACTACACCACCCGCATTGCCTACCCTACTTTTTATCGCGGATTGTTATAAATACACACACGCCGCAATGTATCCCAAAGGCTTAGAATGCGTGTATAGCACGCTTTATTGTCGCAATCCACGACTAGATTTAAGCGCGCTAAATGGGCATATCGTAGCATTTGGTATGCGCCAAGCAATCGCCAAACTCCACGCCCTCTATGCAGAATTTAAAGCCACTGATAAATCCACAATCAAAGCAGGGCTAGAGTTTTTATACAGCGATTTTATGAAGCTAGATAAATCCCAACAATCCTACGAATTTCTTATCGACAAATGGCTTAGCCTCCCCCAAGAATTGCCAATTCGGTTTAAAATCGTGCCTGAAGGGAGCTTTATCCCCTCGCACTCGCCCATTATCACGCTTCAATCCACACAAGATGAGCATTGTTGGTTTGTAAATTTCATCGAAACTTATTTAAATTCTCAAATTTGGAAATCCTGCCTTGTCGCCACAAATGCCGCGCGATTTAAGCGCATAGAATATGATTGCTTAGGGAGCTACCTTGATGAGAGTTATAATTTCCACGATTTCGCACAGCGCGGAATGAACGGCATTGATGATTGCTATAATTCATCGATGGGGCATATTTTGTTTTTTAATGGCACAGATTCTATGATGGCACTCAAAAATCTCTATGACGAATACGGCGCACAAGCCCATCTCGTAGGCTCAATCCCCGCAAGCGAGCATAGCGTAATGTGTCTAGGCGGGCAAGAAAATGAAGTGGAGAGCTTTAAGCGCATTATGAGCGCATTTCCCAAATCAATGGCATCAATCGTCTCAGACACTTGGAATCTATGGGAGATTATCGAGCAGCTAAAGCGCGACAAAGAGGCAAGCGAAATGATACAAAAACGCGCATTTCCTATCGTGTTGCGTCCTGATTCTGGAGACCCGTTTTTAATCCTCACAGGCGATGCGAGCGCAGATGATGAGCGCGCACGAAAGGGCGTGATAAGACTTGTTGATGAGTATTTTGGACTAAATAAAGTGCGTATAATCTATGGCGATGCTATCACGGTGGAGCGCGCACGCGCAGTATATAGCTGGTGCAAGGACAATGGCTATAATCCCACAAAATTTCTATGCTTTGGGATTGGAAGCTATGCGTATAACTCTGGCATACGCGATGATGTGGGATTGGTAAGCAAGATGACTTGGGCGCGGATAAATGGCGAAAATACACACCTTATCAAATCCCCAATCACAGGGGGCGAAAAGCTCTCACTCTCTGGCAAAGTCGGTATCGACAAGCACACGCGCAAAACCGTGCAGTTTTTGGATAGCGATTTGGAAAATGATTTGCTCAATGGCGATTTAGCCATTCCCTCGTTACGCGAATTGCGAAAATATGTCAAAGCGGAGTTTTTACGCGTATTAGGAAAAAGCAAGTAATAAGAATCTAACCCCCTAAAAGAGCTAGATTCTTATTATAAAAAGTTAGAAAGAAAACTTCACAAAAGCAATCGCATTATTGCGACTTCTTACCTCATCAGCCCAGCCCGGTCTTGTGCTTACAAAGCCCCCACCAAGTTTGCCATTGATTGCATTTTCATCACCAAAGAATCGAAAGCTAAGTACCGCTGAATACTCATCATAATCCCCACCCGAAGCAAGCAAATCAAGCTCTAAGCGAGAATCTGGCTTAATCCCAGCAAATACATACCAAATGCCTGTCTTTCCACCATAATAAATGGGGCTTGTGTGCCCGTAAGGAGCATTTGAACGATACCCGTAAAATCGACTTTTATCATTGCCATACAAAATCACTGAATCTTGGTTGTTTGCAATATATCCAGCACCAAACTTAAAAATTTCAGCGAATATAAGCTCTTCATCAATCCATAACATTAAGGGATTGTTTTTGACGCCAGCAATCTTATAATCCTGCCATAATCCACGAATAGTAGTGATAGATTCAAACCCGCTCACACTTACATCAATAACCGCCTTCGCTCCAGCAGTAAGGATAGGGGTAGAGCCTGTTGTTGTGTTATTTTGGATATTTGTATCATAAAAGGCAAATGGACTTAGCTTAAATCCTTGAAAATCAAAATCAAGTCCGCTCATAAAGACTTCACCTTTATGTCCGTGCTTCCAGCTCACAAAGTTATTAAAACTCGCTAATTCATAACTCATTCTATTGTAATTGCCATTTACGCCGAGTTTTGAATTCATCCATAACGCCCAAAAGCCAAAGCTACTTGCCTTGAGATTAAATGCCACGCCTTGAATGTTACCCCAAAGGTAATCCATTCCTGTGTATTCTTTACCATTTACGCCGTGATAGAATCTCCCCACATCAAAGCGTCCGCCAGCCACAGAAATTACAGAATTATCATATTTGACATACAAATCAGAAACTTCCCAAGTATTTGGAAACGCTCTATCGCCTACACCATCAGTTTTGTCAATCCCAAAATAATTTTGGTAGAATGGAAACGCACCCCAAGCACCAACACCAAAACTCAAACCACTTCCAAAGCCAACATCTAGCCCCAAATGTGCTGCTGCGCTAGCATATCCTGCCTGCTTGCCATTATCTACGGGCATTCCGCTTGTGCCTTGAGAATAATACGCACCGATGAATCCAAATGGAGTAGCTTCAGCTGCACCAGCACTCGCCACAAGCCCAGCACTAAGTGCGATACTAGATAAGAATTTTTTGCCTATTGTATTATTTAATTTCATTTTTGCTCCTTATTACTTGATTTAGGAATGATACTATCGGTTTTTTTTTGATTGTTGTATAATGGATTTTTAAATTTCACACAAACGAAAGGAAAATAATGCAAATACAAACACTAAACCCCATAGACAACAAAGTGCTAGAGGATATTGGACTTAGCTGGCATACAGATTTAGACAGCACACCCTACATTGATAATGAGCTTATCACCATAAGTGAGCAAGAAGCAAACGCCTTTTATGAAGCAGGAAATGAACTTTTTGAAATGTATTCACAAGCAGGAGAATTCGTCTTGCAAAATGATTTGCTTTTTGAGCTTGACATTCCGCCTGTGCTACACGAGATGATTAGACAAAGCTGGGAGGAGGATATTCATTGGTTTTTATATGGACGATTTGATTTAGCTGGGGGACTTGATGGCAAACCCATTAAACTTTTAGAATTTAATGCTGATACTCCCACAATGCTCTATGAAAGTGCGCTAATCCAATGGGCAATGCTCAAAGCAAATGGCAAAGATGAGAATCTGCAATTTAATGACATTTCTCAAGCCCTGCGTGATAACTTCAAGCGACTCATCACGCTCGATTCTAATTTAGAGGATTTTGAGCATTTATATGAGGGGTGGAAAATCCTCTTTAGCAGTGTCAAGGGCAATGTGGAGGAGGAAATCACCACGCGTTTTTTACTCCAGCTTGCCAAAGAATCGGGCTTTGAGGGAGAGTTTGCTTACATTGATGAAGTGGAGTTTTCAGAATCTGATGGTGTGTCGTTTGGCGGGCAAAATTACGAATTTTTATTCAAACTTATCCCGTGGGAAAATATCGCTATTGATGAGCCAGAACTTGCGCAAATTATGCGCGAAATGATGAGAAATAAAAACACTATTTTCCTTAATCCCGCTTATTCTTTAATGTTTCAAAGCAAACGAATGCTAAAAATCTTATGGGATTTATTCCCTAATCACCCATTGCTTTTGCCAGCGAGCTTTAGCCCACTTACAAGCAAACAAGTGTGTAAGCATTCCTTTGGGCGCGAGGGGGCAAATATCAAAATCTTAGATTCTAATGGAGCAATCATAGAATCTAAAGAGGGAGAATATGGCTCACACAAAGAAGTGTATCAAGCATTTGTCGAGCAAAACACCCATAATGGCAACTTTTACCAACCAAATGTGTTTTTTGCTTATGAGAGTTGTGGATTAGGATTTCGCAAGGGCGGAGTGATTTTGGATAATTACTCTAAATTTGTGAGCCATTGCATTAAGGGATAATCAAAGCAAATGAATGGTTTGCATTATGGAGTAGTGCTCACAGGTTGCATTGGCTCTGGCAAAAGCACTGTGAGCAAAATTTTACAAGATTTAGGACATAGCGTGATTTGTGCAGATTCTATCGCGCATAGTATTTTGCAATCCTGCGCACAAGAAGTAACACAACTCTTTGGAAATGAAGTATGTGAAAATGGCGTTGTCAATAGAAAGGCGTTAGGCGCGATAATCTTTCACAACAAGCAAGCCAAAAAACAATTAGAATCTCTCCTGCACCCTAAAATCACTGATGAGATTCTCACTCAAGCGCGTGAGCTAGAGGCACAAAGAAATCTCTATTTTTTAGATATTCCGCTGTTTTTTGAATCTGGTGGGAAGCAAAAATACCCTGCGCGATTTTGCCTCGTGGTGTATGCGCCAAAGGAAGTATGCTTAGAGCGCATTTTGGCGCGAGATGCACTTGATATGGCAAATGCTAAAGCCCGCATAGATTCTCAAATTGACATTGAAGTCAAAAAGGCGCAGGCAGATTTTGTAATCACCAACACGCAAAGTTTGGCACAACTCCAAAGCCAAACACACAAAATCTTAGAAATGATTACAGAACAATACAAGGAGAGTGTATGAAACTTACTAAATATTGTGCCAATGGCAACGACTTCTTAATTTACAACGCGATTACATCGGGGGATTTAGAGTATTATGACAAGCTCGCTGTAAAACTTTGCGCGCGTCATAGCGGGATTGGAGCTGATGGCTTAGTAATCGTGCAAACGACAAAAGGACAAGAGAGCACAACACCAAAGCCCGCATATCAATGGCTTTTTTTCAATCAAGATGGCTCAAGAGCAAGTATGTGTGGCAATGCGAGTCGGTGTGTAGGACATTTTGCTTACACACAAGGCATTGCCCCGTTACATCACACATTTTTAAGCGATAAGGGCATTATTGAAATTACCATTGATACGCAAAATAATGACATTGTAGAATCTTCTCTTGGTAAATGTGAATTTCTTAACGAAGTCAAAGAGGAGAGCATTTGGGGGAATGATTGGTATTTGCTTGATAGCGGTGTGCCGCATTTGATTTGCTTTAGCAACGATAACGCGCTACCCACAAGTAAAGATAACGCATTTTTGGCACACTTGCGCCAAAAGTATAATGCCAATGTCAATGTCGCCTTTGCTAATGATAAAGAAAATGTTTCATATATCACTTTTGAACGCGGTGTAGAGGACATTACGGGAGCGTGTGGGACAGGAGCGTGTGCGGTTGGAGCACTCGGGGTGAAATTAGGAATCCTAAATCCTCATATCAAAGCCACTCCGCCAAGTAAAGAAATGCTACAAGTGCGCATAGATTCCAAATATCATACATTTTTGCAAGGCAGAGTTAGTGTGATTGCATTATGTGAGGCGTTATAAGCGTGTCATAGTGAGGCTTTACAAAAGCCAAAACACCCTCTTGTCTTTATTGTCATATTGAGCGAAGCGAAATATCTCTATTTTAGTTAAGATACTTCGGGCTTCGCCCTCAGTATGACAAGCAAAAAGTGGGGCTTTTACCCCACATCAATTTGAAATGTCGCCTTAAAATTTCTTTTTATTGACATCTTCTAAGATTTCATCAGCGATACCATTTACTCTCTTAGTGATTTCATTTGTCGCATTTGCCACTTCGACATTTTCTTGCGTTACGCTTTCTAGTTGAGCGATTGCTTCGTTAATCTGTCCTAATCCTTCGGTTTGCTCTTTGATAGATTCACTCATTTCATTGACAGATTGCACTAATATATTGACATTTGCTTCGATTTCGCCCAGTGATTTAGAAGTTCGCTCTGCGAGTTTTCGCACTTCATCAGCCACCACAGCAAATCCTCGCCCGTGCTCACCCGCGCGTGCAGCTTCAATGGCAGCATTAAGCGCGAGGAGGTTTGTCTGGTCTGCGATGTCTTTAATCATTCCTACGATATTTTTAATATCTTCAGCTTGATGTGTGCATTCTGTGGTTTTATCACTGACATTTTGCATTGAGCTACTAATCTCCTCTACTGCAGCAGCACTTTGCTCTAGTGAGCTTGCTTGCTTTTGAGAGCCTTCGGTAAGTTTTTGCATTGATTCTTTTAAGACGATTGATTGCTCATCAAGCTCTTTGGCGAATCCCGCGCTTGATTCTAATATTACTTTAATCTCTTTACCCAAAGTGTTTGTTACCAATTCCACGCTTCCTTTTGCGTCTTTTACTTCAGTGGTGAAGTCAAGTTTCGTATAAGAATCAAACACGCGCGAAATCTCTACAATGTTGCTCCCAATTTTTTCTTGAAGTGTATCAAGCATTTTATTGAGCACATTTTTAAGCTCCACTAACTGCGGGTTAGCTGGGTTTTTGATAATTCTTGCGGTGAGATTGCCTGATTCTATCTCTTTAGCAGTTTCAGCAGATTGTAAAATCGCCTCTTCATCTTGCTTCAAATTATCTTGGGATTTTTGGATATTTTCATTGATTGCTGCGCCCATTAGACCAAACTCATCGTTTGCACGGATTCTAATAGGTTTTAACTCCACTTTTTCGTGATTTAAATAACGGAAAAAGTTTAGCAGTGTAGCTGAGATAATGGCGATTCTATTGCTCACTTGAGAGCGCACGAAATACACCATTACAAGTATCACCACAACCACCATAATTGCACTTAAACCAATGATAGTAAGGCTTAACTTATAAAGTGGTGCATACACTTCACTATTAGGAGCAGTAGTGATGATAGTCCAATGCTCATTTAAGCTCTCATCGCCCACTTGGAAACTCGAGGCATACGCCACACCCTCTAAATTAGTGCCATAAGTGGTATAAGGATAAAATCCATCTTTGCCAGCTACAACACCCTCGTTAAACAATTTTAACGCAGTTTCGTGCTTGTTTAACTCTGTCATTTTGCCACCCTTTATGCTGTCATTAGCACTGTGCATAGCTACTGTGCCGTTTTTATCTACGATAAAGCGGACATTGCCCTCATAAATATCGAGCTTTTTATCAGCAAGGCGATTTGAGAGTGTTGCTAAGTCAATAACCACCCCTAAGATTGCGGTTACTTCACCTGATTTGTTCATAACAGGACCACACATTATCACGCCAAAGAACTCATCATTGCCTATTTTTAGCATTTCAGGAGAACCAAAGGCTGAGCCACCACTTTTGACAGCCTCTTGGATAGCTGGTAGCTCGACAAGTGAATCAGCTGCCTTAAGAACCTCTATCTTCCCACCTGTATCTTTTAATGTCAGCACCAAGCGACCCTTATCAGTCAAAATAAGATTATTACTCACATCAGAATCTCTAGGATTTAACATATACAAAAAAGCATAGTTACTCCAACGCGAATTTAACAACATATTTGAGAGTTCATCATAGGCTTCTTTGACAAAGCCACCTCGATTTTCTACATACTCAGTGCTGAGTTTCTTTACAGCAGAGACACCAAGTGTAGCTACCTCATCAAAACTCCCAGTCATAAAGTTCTTATACCGCAAGGTATTCGCCTCTAGGATTTTACGCACATCTTGGCGTATCTCCTCCTTAACCTCCCCGTTAATCACCAAAGCCAAACACGCTATGCCTAACACAAGGACTAATGACACCACTGATATGATTTTTGTGCCAATTTTAAGATTGCTGTAAAACTTCATTGCAAATCTCCTTAGAAGTAGTTTCCTGTAAAATTAAGGGCGGATTATACAAATCCTTTGCTTAAAATAACTTTAGCAAATCGCCATTTTGTTAAGAATCTAAAGACAAATTTAAAATGTCAATTTTTTTTGAAACTTTTGTGGTTGCACCTTGTAGGGATTAAAATTTGCTTTTACATTAAGACGAACATAATCTTTAAGGCGGATAATGCAAGACTTTCATAACGGACAATCCCAAAGCGTAGAGCTTAAAGAAATAACACTAAAAAAGCAACTCTGCTTGCAGGCTTTTACAAATAAACGCTACAACGAATGCGTGGCACTCTGTATAGAGATTTTAAGCATTAACCACTTCGATGTGGAAATATGGAATCTCGCAGGGCTCGTAATGCTCGAACTCAAAGACCACACACACGCGATTGAATACTTAAGCAAGGGGCTTAGTCTAGCGCGTGGCAACCTCGCCCAACTCCAGCAAAACACCCCAAAAGTGTCCGATAAAGAGGATAAAGAGCAAGATGATACAAGCACCCAAAATGCACAAAAAGACGCAACGCAAGATGAGAATATAAAAGCCCAAAATATCAAAGCAATGCACACAACAAAGCAAGATAGCGAGCATAAAGCAGAGTTGATGAATGACTTAAAATCCCACAACCTCGCTATCAAAGTCGCATATAGTCTCTGTGAGGGATTATGGCTTAATCTCGCTGAAGCGCACCGCCGAGCACAAATGCCAGAGCAAGCAGTAGAGATTCTCAAACTTGGCTTGCAAGAAATGCCAGAATTTGATAAAAACGCCACTTGGCATTTCAACCTTGCCAAAGCCTATGTGGATAATGAAGACGCGCTAAGCTCTATTGAGCATTATAAAATCGCATTGCAACTTGACCCAAATGATTTAGGAGCGATGTTTAACCTCGCAAACGCACAAGTAAGCCTCTCACGATTCCCAGAGGCAATAGAACTCTATCAAATGGCATATCAACGCGGATTTAAGCAAGCGGGGATAAATTTAGCAAATACTTACATTAAAATCGGGCTTTTTACCAATGCGATAGAGATTTTTCAAGAGATTCAAAAAGATTTTGAAAATGATGCGGTGTTTTACTTCAACTACGCAAATGCGCTCAACTACGCAAATATAGAATTTGAAGATGCAAAGAAATATTATTTGCGCGCTATTGCGCTTGATTCTAGCAATATAGATTTTGTCATAAACTATGCGCATTTCTTGCTGAAAAAAGACCAATTTAAAGAGGGCTTTATGGTCTATGAAGCGCGAAAGGGCAAAAAAGATATGCTCCCAGACTTGCCAAATCTCTACAATGGTGGCGAGCAAAATGCGGTTGATTTTACAAAAAAAGTCGTGCTTGTGTATTATGAGCAGGGATTTGGCGATTGCATTATGTTTGGGAGATTTTTATGTGATATAGTCAATAACGCCAAAGAAGTAATTTTCTTTGTTAAAGAGCCACTTGTAAAACTCTTTAGTGATGTATTTGACGGGGACTTTGGGACAAAGGTAATGATTATCTCAAATCTTAGCGATATTGATTTAACTCGTGTGGATATAAGCATTTCATTGCTTTCATTGCCACTTGCCTTGCAAATTGAGACAACACAAAGTGTAAGCCAAAACGCACATTATCTCGCGTATAAAAGCGAGGTAAAAAAGGCTCTCGCACGCGGGAGCTTAGAAGAAGAGCCACGCGAGGGTTTAAAGATTGGCGTGTGCTTTAGCACAGATTCTGAATTTTTAGAATCTTCACTCAAAAATATCGAGCCAAAACCACTTTTTGCAATGTTGCGAGAGATTTTCCCCACACAAGAAATCTTTTGCCTTAACCACGCGGGAGTAGATAGTGAAATTTGCGAGCAATTTAGCTTGCACGATTGCAAGGAAGAAATGAGCGATTTTTATGCTACAAGGCAAATTATAGAGAATCTCGATGTGGTAGTTAGCATTGATACTGCGCTTGCGCATTTAAGCGCGAGTATGGGGAAAAGCACGCTTGTGCTCCTCAATAAACGCTATGATTGGCGATATGGCAATGGCGTAAAAAGTGTGTGGTATCCTAATGTGCTTGGATTCCCACAAAGCGAAATGGGAAAATGGGAGAGCGTGCTCGCAAACCTTAAAAGCTATCTTTTGAGTGCATATAGCGAATTTGTGGATACAAGCGAAATAACACAAGAACAAGGTGATTGAGTGTTACTATGATTGAGTGCATTGATATTTTACACCAGCTAAAAAAACTCAATCTCTTGGCGCATAGTCCAAAATGGTGGTGGGCGAATGCTGGGAGCTTTGAAGTAGCCATTGGTGCGATTTTGACCCAAAATAGCAAATGGGAAAATGTCCTAAAATCACTGCAATCTTTACGCAATGCTGGCATTATCCCACACATTAACGGGGAATGTATGGTCGATTTCACGCAAGATAGTAAAATTGAGCGCGAAAATTACACAATGATTGAAAATATCGCAAATTGCGAAGTCTCTGTGCTTGCAAGCCATATTGTAGGACTACAAAACCAAAAAGCAGTGCGCCTACAAAATCTCACACAAAACTTACTCCAAACTTTTTGCAACTTTAAAGACATAAAAGAGAATCTCTCGCGTGATTGGCTCTTAGCACAAAAGGGATTTGGATTTGAAAGCGCGGATTGCGTGCTAAATTATATGTGTGGGCGCGAAATTATGGTCGTGGATAAATATACACAAAAGTTCCTTAGTGGGCTTGGGATAGAATTTGAGGATTACCAAAACCTTCAAGCATTTTTTATGAGTGGCTTAGAGGGCGAACTAGGGCGAGTGAGCGAGCTCTATGGAGAGGACTTTGAGAATCTTGGACTAGGCTTTGTGTATGCGCGATTTCACGGCAAAATCGTAGAGTTTGGCAAAGCGAAACTTCCATATAGCGCGCTAAAAAAATAACCCTCCATCGCTTTGTGTATGTGCGCGGGATTTTGCCAGCCTTACTCGCGCACTAAAAATTTATCTTCAAAATCCTTACTATGTGTTTTCATAAAGTCTCTGGCTTCCTCCTCACTTTGGAATCCCTCAAGCATTACCCGATAAATTTCTTCATTATTGGAAACTACGCCCTTAATGATATTTACGACATAGGGCATATAAATATTGTTTTTCTCTTTTGTCTCTTGTGCGCCCTCTACACGCTTAAATGCACCAATTTGTATGGCAAATTTCCCACCCGTAATGCTTCTTGGCGTATCACCTACTTCAAATTCCTCTCTTAGCATTTCATCAGCATTAAGCACTTCTTTTGAATCCACATTCACCACCCCTTGAAAGCCTACCACTTCAAGGCGAACCTTTGCTGTGCCTTGTTTCATCATATCAAGGTCTTGAGCGGCAGCCTTGCTTACATCAATTATACGCCCCTCTACAAATGGACCTCTATCATTTATCCTCACTAGCGTGCTTTTGCCATTTTCGACATTATACACGCGCACCATAGTATTCATTGGCATTGTTTTGTGTGCGGCAGTATGGGCGTTCATATCGTATTTCTCACCACTTGCGGTTTTTTTAGCGTGGAATTTTAGCCCATACCAGCTCGCTATACCATCAAAGCTATCGTGCAAATTCACTTGCTGTGGGTGATACCACTTGCCATTTTGTTTGTAAGGTTTCATTGTTCCCTTTAATCTGTCTTTTGTGTCTTTTGTAGGATTATCTTTGCTTATTTCATTAAAGGTATCGCTCCACGAATCATCGCTCGCATATCCCCCTATCGTGCTTACAGAATCTCCAGCGGCGTTATATTGGTCGCTTTGCTCATAAGGAGATTGTGAAGTTTGAAACTTCGAGCTACTCATTGTGAGCTCTGAGCACGCGCTAAAAAACACTCCAAAAGCCACGCACGCTTGCAATGGTATTGTTTTTGTTATTTTCATTTTATGCCTCCATTATCATTGTAATAAAATCGTTCCCTCTAAATTTGTGCCACTTACCACCCCTGTGCGGTGGCTAAACACCAAATCTTGCCCTTGTAAATCCGTCCCAGCGTTTTTGAGAGTAAAGATTCCCCGCCCTCTTAAAAGAGCGTTTTTATAATCATATACGCCATCTTCACTCCATAGCTTTAAGCCATTTCCGCTTGTGTATTGCAACCCTTGAGAAAAATAATAGAACTTCTCTTGTGCCTTGACATAGGGTGCATAAACTTCTTGGATTTTATTTTGGGAATCTGGTTGATACCCATAGAAATTAAATGCCTCATCATACTGCGCAAAGCGAAAGAGCTTTTCTCCTTTTGCGTGCAAAGCAAAAGTATCAAGTTGCAATAAAGAAAAATCAAAGTTTGTGATTTCAATGTTTGGAATCTCGTGCCCTATATCTTTAATCTGCTCTCTATCGTCTCGAAAAAACACAACCGCACTAAGACTTGCAAGAAGCAAGATAATAAAAAATCCATACACGCTACGCGAAATATTGTGCGAGTCCATTATCTCTCTCCTTGTGTAAAATATGCTCTATCATCTCGCGCACTGCGCCCTTTCCGCCTTTTGTCTTAAGAATGTATTTCACGCGATTTTTCACTCCATTCGCACAATCTTTGGGCGCGTAAGATTGCGCGATGAGTTTAAACATCGGTAAATCATTCACATCATCGCCAATGCACGCACACTCTTTTGCTTGCACTCCACTCTTTGTGAGAATCTCACGCACCACCGCGCCCTTATCGCTCACACCCATATAGACATAATGGATTCCAAGCTCTGTGGCACGCTTTTTGACAATCTCGCATTCCCTACCCGTTACAATCGCACTCATACGCCCCAACTTATTATTCCACACATTAAGGGCAAGTCCGTCTTTAATGTTAAATTTCTTAATCTCCTCGCCACTTTGTGTGTATATCACATCGCCACGCGTGAGCGTGCCATCGACATCAATAAAGAGTAATTTTGTCTTTTTCACAGCACTCCTTTAGTGCTTGGTGTGCCTACGCGCTCATTTGGGCTAATAGCTCGGCGGAAACTAAGCGCAAATGCCTTAAACATCGCCTCAACAATGTGGTGGAGATTCTTTCCTCGTTTGACGACAATGTGCGCGCTAATATTAGCATTAAAGCACAACGCCTTAAAAAACTCCTCCACCAACTCCACATCAAATTCGCCAACTTTGCCTTTAAGCTCACACGCGCTTGTATCAAATACTAAATACGCGCGATTTGACAAATCCATATCGCACTCTACGCACGCTTCGTCCATTACCACACTTCCATTGCCAAACCGCTCTACACCAGCTAATGGATAGAGAATTGTATGCAATGCTTCGCCAAGCGCAATACCGCAATCCTCTACGCTATGGTGATTGTCAATGTGCGTATCGCCCTTGCAGTGAATTTCTAAGTCCATTAAACTATGCTTACCTAATGCTTCTAACATATGGTCAAAAAACCCAACGCCACTTTTTATCTTTGTCTTGCCACTGCCATAAAGATTAAGAGTTAGGGTTATGTCTGTTTCTTTTGTCTTGCGTGTGTGTGTGATTGTGCTTTGCTTCATTTGCTAATCCTTACAATGACTTTTTAGATTCCATTCTTTAAAACAAAGGTATTTTATCTAAAAATTCCCTAAATGCAAATATGAGACACAACTTGTATAATGGTAATGTATAATATAAAGAAAAATTCCTAAAATTAACATAAATTTACCTAATGCTACTACGATAGACAAAAATTTAAAGGAGGCAATATGACAGATTCTCAGCAAGACACCACTACACAGCAAGACGCACAAGCGCAGTTTTACATTAGCGGTATGAGTTGTGGAGCGTGTAGTGCTGGGATAGAGCGTGCGCTCTCACGCAAGCCATATTGCAAAAAAATCGAGGTGAATCTCATCACACAAAAAGCCCATATTCTTTATGATAGTAGCCAAGCGACTTTGCAAGAAATTTTTTCTTACATTGCTAAAATGGGCTATGAGCCAAGTCTGCATAATCCAAAAGAATCTCAAAAACAAGAGAATCTCAAAAATCCACAAAGTCTCATTGAAAAATTTAACGCCCTAGATTCTAAACTTTTGCCTCCAAAATTACGGCTAGCCTTAGCGATATTTTTTAGCGCGATAGTGCTTACATTCTCGGTTGTGGGAATGCTTGGGACACACATCTTTTCGCTTCAGCTTGATTGTGGCATAATGCTTTTTGGTGCGCTTATAGTGGCGCATTGTGGGCGGAATTTTTATTTCAAAGGCTTTAAGGCATTGTTTGCCAAAAATCCTACAATGGATTCTCTTATTGCCATTGGCACGAGTGCAGCGTTTGTGTATAGCCTTAAGGGCGTGTATGAAATCTTTGCTTTTGGCACGCACACGCATTTATACTTTGAATCTGTGTGCGTGATTTTATGCTTTGTGATGATTGGCAAGGCGATAGAAAATGCCTCCAAAGATGACGCCCAAAAAAGCGCGAATTTTCTCTTACAAATCAACCAAAAAAAGCTCCTGCGCCTAGAATCAGATTCCAAAAACACACAGCAAGACGACTATGCAAATGCGACTTTTAAAGAGGTGTTAAGCCAAGATATTGCCATAGGCGATATAGTAAAGATTTTGCCAGATGATTTGATAACTCTTGATTGCGAGGTAGTGCAAGGAAGTAGCAGTGTCGATGAATCAAGCATTAACGGTGAGAGCGTGCCTGTGCTAAAGAATAAAGGAGCGCGTATCTACTCTGGCTCTCTAAACTTAGAATCTGTGCTCTTTGTGCGTGCGCTTAAAGTCGGCACACAAACAACGCTAAGTCAAATCTTTACCCTTATCCAAAACGCCCAAGATTCTAAAGCTCCTATTGGAATCTTAGCCGATAAAATCGCGGCAATTTTCGTGCCTTTAGTGATTACTATCGCGCTTTGCGCGGGGAGCTTTTGGTGGGTGGCACGAGATTTTGCCTTTGGATTAGATATATTTATCGCTGTGCTTGTGATTTCTTGCCCTTGTGCGCTCGGACTTGCCACGCCAATGGCATTTTTACACGCCAAAGCAAAGGCAAATAAAATGGGGGTATTCTTTAAAAATGCGAGTTGCTTGCAAGCACTAAGCGAGATTACACATATTGTCTTTGATAAGACAGGCACGCTTTCACAAGGACTAGAAGTCAAAAACTCCCAAAGTCTCATAGATTCTAAAGAATTTCTCTCAATCGTATATTCTTTAGAATCTCAAAGCACGCATATCATCGCCACATCGCTTAAAGATTACGCCAAAGCACAAGGTGCGCAAAGCCTAGCAGTCAATAACTTTAGCTCTATTGCTGGGTTTGGCATTAAAGGCGAGATTAAGGGCAAGGGCTATGTGCTTGGAAATGTAGAGTGCCTAAAACTTGATAATCCAAACCTCACACAATCTAGTGTAGAGAAATTTGACAATAACGAATGCAAACTCGCTGTATATCTAGCACACGATAGCAAAAGTGGTGGGGAAATTTTAGGCGCGTTATACTTGGTTGATTTGCTTCGTGCCGAAGTTATCCCCACAATCGCTACTTTACAAAAAGAGGGTTTAAGTGTGGCAATGCTAAGCGGGGATAATGAGCGAAGTGCGAAAGCAAGTGCGAGTGTTATAGGCATTAACGAAGTAGTAGCAAATGCAAAACCAAATGAAAAATTTGAATATGTAACCAAACTTAACAAAGAGGGAGCAAAAGTACTAATGGTAGGCGATGGCGTAAATGACGCCGCCGCACTTAAAAGTGCGAGTGTAAGTGCGGCGTATGCCAGCGGGAATGACATAGCGCAAAATTGCGCAGATATTATTTTGTATAACCAAAATGCTAAGGCGATTCTCAACGCATATCATCTCAGCAAAGCGACAATTATCAATATAAAAGAGAATTTATTTTGGGCTTTTGGGTATAATGTCATTTTTATCCCTATTGCGTGCGGTGCGCTAGGTGGATTTGGGATTTTTTTAGACCCTATGTTTTGTGCGTTTGCGATGAGCTTTAGCTCTATTACCGTGGTGCTAAACGCCGCAAGGCTCAGAGGATTTAAGATTCTCTAACTTTACAACTAAGGAGCAACAATGCAAGTAACACTCAATGTCGAAGGTATGCACTGCCAAAAATGTGTAGATAAAGTAGAAAAGTTCGTAGGCGAGATTGATGGTGTGAGCCTCATCAATGTGGATTTAGCTAAAAAGAGTGTTAGCGTGGAGTTTGAATCTCCAGCAGATAAAGAGCAAATTACCGAAGCGATTTTAGAGAGTGGCTTTGAGGTGAAATAACCCTTGCGAGTCCTTGTAGATTTTTTTAGGAAATTTTTTCCTTATATCCGCGGGCATTATGTGAGCTTTGGTATTGCTATTGCGGGCTCACTACTCGCCGCACTCTCACAAGCGGGTATAGCATATATGGTAGAGCCACTACTTGGCACGCTTCAGGGCAAAGTCCCGCGAGATACACCATTATTTAGCATTAGCTTTGAGGAAATGGCGAGAAACAACACTCTAGCCTTTATCGTCCCTGCGCTCATTGTGTTTGTGTATTTTTGCAAATCACTTGGAATGTATATCCAATCTTACTTTATGAGCTACATTGGGCAAGACATTGTCCGTCAAGTGCGCGATAGAATGCTTCGACATCTGCTCAGTTTTGATTTAGGATTCTTTAATAAAATGCGCGGGGGCGAGCTAATGTCGCGCATTAGCAATGATATTGGTATCATTCGTATGGCAGTCTCAAACTATGTAACAGACATTATCCGCGAGATTACTACCATTGCAGGGTTTTTAGTCGTTGTGTTTTATCAAAGCCCCAAGCTCGCAATCATCGGGCTTGTGATTATCCCGCTTGCCATAATCCCCATTAACCTCATTGTAAAAAAGCTCAAAAAATACGCCCGCACCTTGCAAGAAAAAAACGCCGATATAACCGCCAAGCTAAGCGAAATTTTTAACAACATAGAAATTATTAAAGCAAGCAACGGCGAAAAGCTGGAATCTCAAACCTTTGAGCGACAAAATAAAGAGTTTTTGCGCGTAAGTATGAAATCCACCAAAGTAGGCGAGCTCACTTCGCCACTTATGGAAGTGCTAGGCGCAGTGGCACTAGGTGCGATTATTTATGTCGCCACTTTAGAAATCCAAGCAGGCAACATCACCACAGAATCTTTTGCTTCATTTTGCACGGCGTTATTTATGATTTACACACCGCTTAAACGACTTATCAATCTATGGGGCTATATGCAAAGTGCGATTGTAGCGAGTGATAGAATCTTTGAAATTTTGGATAAAAAGCCTCATATCACTGATGGGAGCTTAGAGCTTAAAGGTCCAATAGACTCCATAGAGGTGCGTGGCGTGGAGTTCTCTTATGGCGAGAGTGGCGAGGAGACACACGCGCTTAAAGGCATTAACCTCACCTTTAAACGCAACCAAATCACTGCCCTAGTGGGGAAATCTGGCTCGGGCAAAAGCACGCTTATCAACCTTATCTTGCGCCTTTATGAAGTCCAAAAGGGACAGATTCTCATCAATGGCGAAAACATTAAGCACTTCACGCAAAAATCCCTGCGGGAAAATATCGCAATCGTTACACAAAGAATCTTTATCTTTAATGACACGATTGCGCATAATGTCGCTTATGGCTTGCAAATCGATGAAGCTAAAGTCCTAGATTCTCTTAAAAAAGCTCAAATGGAAGAGTATGTCGCAAGCCTCCCTAATGGAATCCACACGATTTTAGATGAGTTTGGCACGAATCTTAGCGGAGGGCAACGCCAAAGAATCGCAATCGCGCGTGCATTGTATAAAAACCCCGATATACTTATTTTAGACGAAGTTACAAGCGCGCTTGATTCTCAAACAGAAGACTTAATCAAAGAAGCAATCAATGCCGTGCGAAAAGATAAAATCATCATCTTAATCGCGCACCGCCCTAGCACTATCGAACTCGCAAACAATGTAGTGGAAATGCGCGAGGGCAAAATATTCAAGCAATCATAAATTTCTCTAGCACGCAATAAAAATTCTTAACCCAAATAAATGCAAAATCTTAGCTTACACTTAACTTTTCCTTAAAATTTATTGAAATTTTACCAAAAATGCAAGAAAAACTTTCATTTTGGAATTATTTTTGTTTCTATTGCACTTCAATCACTTAGTGCAAAAATTTATTAAAATCTAACTTTTTTCCTTGAAAAAGATTAAAAATTTTTGTATTATGTCGATTTAAATTAAATCGTTTTTTTTTTTTTTTTGTATCATTTGCTTCAAGTTTTCTTAAGGTTTAAGATTCTGTAAAGTAATTACTAAGGAGATGAGACGATTTAATATTTCACTTTTACGGAGGTATCCTATGAGTTCTATAAAGAACGAAAGTTTAGGCGCAAGCCTTAAATCTCAGTCATTGAGGGGGGGGGGCATATATAAGCTCCTTTTAGCAGGGCTTTGCGCGATTGTGCTTGCTAGCACACAGGTTAAAGCAGAGGAGAGCGGTGTGTTTGTGGGTGCACAGGTTATGTATGGGGATTTGGTCTATACTGAAGATATTCCAAGACAAACAGGATATACTCTCCCAGCCACAGCACCAAAATTCACTTCGACTAACACAGGTCCGGGCTATGGTGTGGTAGGAGGATATAAGCATTTCTTTAGTCCATTTTTTGGATTTAGAGCGTATGGGAGCTTTTATTACAATCAATTTACCTTCCAAACTCCAACAGTGAGCTTTGGGCAAGCCCCTTCGCCAGTTTTAAATCTAGAAGGTGGAAAAAGCTCTATCTATCAATTCAACCTTACAGCAAACGCTGAAGCACTCTTTAATATTATCGCAGGAGAGAACTTTAACCTTGGTGTATTTGGTGGGCTTGGCATAGGATTCCAATATTGGAAAAGCAAGAGGATTGATACAATGTATGATTTTCATCAAATCTTACTTTCAAGTTATAATGTTACGCAACCAAAAGCAGAGGATAGACGCTTTGGGATTGCGCTAAATTGGAATGTAGGGGTAAGGACAAATATCTTAAAGTATCATAGTATCGAAGTTGGTGCGATGATACCTATGTTTAATACGACAATATTTGATTATGAAACATACTACGCGCTCAATGCACCAAATAGTTTAATCACTCATAAAGTCGATGCTCGCCAAAGCTATAATGCCTTTGTGCGCTATACTTTTGGGTTTTAACAACCTCTAGGAAGTCTTTTGACTTCCTAGATTCTAGTTACTCTACAACGCTTTATAACGCCACTTTTATTGAATACTAACTTAAAACAACGACTCGCTCATTTCTTGTGGTGCTGGCAAGCCCATTAGCTTTAGCACACTTGGCGCGATATTATCAAGCCCCCCGCTTGCTTTGAGCTGTTTTACTTCCTTATCCACTATGAAGCACCATACATCGCCTACCGTGTGGTTCGTAAGCGTATTGCCACACTCATCTTTCATCTCCTCGCAATTCCCGTGGTCGCTGGTAATCACCACGCTATAATCAAGCTCTTTGGCAAGCTTTATAATTCTCCCTAGCTCTGTATCCACCGCTTCTACGGCTTTTATGCCTGCCTCAAAATTCCCCGTATGTCCCACCATATCGCCATTAGCGAAATTTACCACAATAAAGTCATACGATTCTCTCATTGCTTCTAACACCGCATCGCCCACTTGTGGCGCACTCATTTGAGGTTGCAAATCATAAGTTTTGACCTTTGGGGAGGGGATTAGCTCGCGCTTCTCTCCACTAAACTCCTCTTCTATGCCTCCGTTTAAGAAAAATGTAATATGGGCGTATTTTTCTGTCTCGGCGGTGTGAAACTGCCTTAAGCCCTGCTTTGAAATCACTTCGGCGAGCGTGTTTGTGATTTTTTCTTTGCTAAAAAGCACAGGAAAGGTGAAACTTGCGTCATATTCACACATTGTAGCAATCTGTAACTTTGGGGCTTTGGTGCGTGTAAATCCGCTAAAGCTCTCATCTCCAAGCACTTGGAGAATCTGTCTCGCCCTATCAGAGCGAAAGTTAATAAAAATAAAACCCTCATTATCCTGCATACCGCTAAATGGCGCGAAACTCACAGGAGTGATAAACTCATCAAAGATTCCCTGCTTATATTGAGATTTGACATACTCGCTTGGACTTAGCGTGATAGGGGTTTTGGCGCATACCATTTCATTATACGCCTGCTCTATGCGCTCCCACCGCTTATCCCTATCCATCGCATAAAATCGCCCGCTCAAGCTCGCCACGCGGACATTCTCATACTTTTCACACAGCGATTGGATAGAATCTAAGTAGCCTAAAGCACTTTGTGGCAGGACATCGCGTCCATCAGTGATTAAATGCAAAAAGACTTGCTTTTGCATTTTCGCACATAGTTCCGCTATGCCAAGCAAGTGCGAAATATGCGAATGCACGCCACCATCGCTTAAAAGTCCGCTTATGTGGATTATCTGGCAATTATTTGCCACGCTTTTAAAGGCTTGATTGCCCTTAATCTCATCATTTTGCAATGCTAGGGAGATTCTCACTAAATCTTGGTAAAGCACGCGCCCCGAGCCAATACACATATGCCCTACTTCGGAGTTACCCATTTGAGAATCAGGCAATCCCACGCTTAGCCCATAAGTGCGCACCATTGAGTAGGGGACATTGTTGAGTAAATACTCATAAGTGGGCTTTTTGGCGTGGTAAAATGCGTTGTAAGTAGTCTTTGGGCTATATCCAATACCATCAGTGATGACTAAAATGGCTTTTTTGCTCATTGTGCTTCCTTATAAGATTTATAAATTTAATGTGAGAGTAATGTAGCAAAAAATATACTCAATTTCGCAAACAAACTTTGTTGCTTTTTGCGTTTTTAGTTAAGGAGTTGTGAAATTTATGGTTATAATGCTTGCATAAAAACTTATTTGCAAATCTTTTGGAGAGGAAATGCTTTATTATCTATACAGCACATTTGGGATTAACCTTTTTCAATACATTACCTTTCGTGCGGGGCTTAGCTTCTTTTTAGCATTTGGCATAAGTATCGCGCTAATGCCCTACTTCATAGAGTGGGCGAAGAAGACTAAAGCAAGTCAGCCTATTTCGGAGTTTATCCCTCATCAAAGCAAGCAAAACACACCGACAATGGGTGGCGTGGTGTTTATCTTTTGCACGGTGTTTGCGTGCGCATTTTGTATGGATTTACACAATCCTTATGCGTTACTTGGGATAGGCTCTCTTATTGGCTTTGGCTTCATCGGGGCGAGAGATGACTATATGAAAATCGCTGCGCGTTCAAACGCTGGAATGAGTGCGAGGGTGAAAATGGCTTTGTTGCTTATGCTGGCATTTGTAGTGAGCTTGGTGCTTGTAAATATTGGGCATAGTGCGGAGTTTTATATCCCATTTGTCAAATCCCCGCTCTTTGACATGAAAGAACATTTGAGCTTTTCTGTGGGATTTGTGCTCGTGCCACTTATTTGTCTAGCGTTTTGGATGCTCGTTTTTAGCGCGACTACAAACGCAGTCAATATCACTGATGGGCTTGATGGGCTTGCCACCGTGCCAAGCATTTTTGCTTTAATAACGCTATCGGTGTTTGTCTATGTAGCGGGGCATTTGGAGCTGGCAAACTACTTGCTTTATCCGCGTGTGGTCAATGGCGGGGAACTAATCGTAGTGAGTTGCGCGCTTATCGGGGCTCTTTTTGGATTTTTGTGGTATAACTGCCACCCCGCAGAAGTCTTTATGGGGGATAGTGGGAGCTTGGCGATAGGTGGATTTATCGCGTATATGGCGATTGTCTCAAGCAATGAAATTTTGCTTATCCTTATTGGCATTGTGTTTGTATTTGAGACACTCTCTGTAATGCTTCAAGTGGGGAGTTACAAATATCGCCAAAAGAGAATCTTCCTTATGGCACCCATTCATCACCACTTTGAGAAAAAGGGTTGGGCTGAGAATAAAATCATCGTGCGCTTTTGGGTTATCTCTATTTTGGCAAATATCCTCGCGCTTATCACGCTAAAGATACGCTAAGGAGGCGCAATGCACGCAGATTCTCATATTAAGATTTTTGGCTATGGCGTAACAATGAAGCCATTAGTAAAATTTCTCAACACTCTTGGGCTTAGCGTGAGAATCTATGATGATACATTCACTCAAGCGAGCAGTGATGAGTTTGGCAACGAGCTTTTGCCATCAAGCGCGTTTAATCCAAGCACCACCGCGCCACATAATCTCTCAAACCTCAATGAGCGCGACTTAAGCAATGCGGATATATGTATCATATCCCCGGGCATAGCACCCACGCACCACTTCGCGCGTGCTAAAAACCTCATTAGCGAATATGACTTTTTTTACCGCCTTTTAGAATCTAGCCAAGAGATACAGCCTCGTAGTGTATGGATTAGCGGGACAAACGGCAAGACAAGCACCACAGAGATGACTACCCTACTTTTAGATTCTCTTAATGCGCGTGCTGGTGGCAATATCGGCACACCGCTAAGTGAGCTGTATATGGATAAAACACCGCTTTGGATTTTAGAGACAAGCTCTTTTAGCCTGCATTATAGCCATTTTGCCACGCCACAAATTTACGCATTACTCCCTATACGACAAGACCATATTACTTGGCACGGGAGTTTTGAAAACTATGTAAGCGATAAGCTAAGTGTATTAACGCGAATGAGTAAAGAATCAAGCGCGATTTTGCCTAAAGAGTTGCAAAATCATAGCACCACTCAAAGCTATCAAGGAAAGGCGTATTTTTATACAGATTCTCAACATCTCGCAGAGCAATTTGGGATTGACATAAACGCCATTGGCTTTAAAGAGCCATTTTTGCTTGATTCTTGCATTGCTTTGGCAATCGCTAAGATTCTAAGCAACACAATAGATTACGCGCTTATCAATCGCTTCAAAATCGGCGCACATAGGATTGAGGAGTTTAGAGATTCTCACAATCGCTTGTGGGTCGATGACTCTAAAGGCACAAATATCGATGCGACAATCGAGGCAGTGCGCCGATATGAGAATTTACGCCTTATTTTGGGTGGTGATGATAAGGGTGCGGATTTAGAGCCACTCTTTGCCTTTATGCAAGGAAAAATCGCCAATGGCGCAAAGATTAGCATTTATGCCATTGGGAGCAATGAAACAAAAATAGCGCGTTTAAGTCAAAAATATGGCATTGAATGTGAAGTTTGCACGCATTTGCAAGACGCCGTAGTAAGCATTAAAAAAGTGCTAAAAAATAATGAAGTAGCCCTCCTCTCTCCTGCTGCTGCAAGTTTAGACCAATTTCGCTCCTACAAAGAGCGCGGGGAACTTTTCAAACAATATGCTATGACGACATAATCCTTGCGGTTATGGAGTTTTTGCATTTATATGGCAATAATGCGTGAATTTAACAAAAGTTTATCAAATACGCGCTACAATTACACGCTAAAATCGCTTAAGGCTTAGTTATTAAAAACTTGAACGCGTAGCTCAGTGGTAGAGCACTACCTTGACATGGTAGGGGTCGCTGGTTCAAATCCAGTCGTGTTCACCATTTTTGTAACTTTTTTGCCCTTAGTAGCAAAATATCCCTTTTGTTCGCACATTTCCCACAAATGACTTCTTGGAGCAATATTTCTAACACCTCGCCAATTTGCTTACCATTTAGCCCAAGTGTGCGTAAATCATCGCCATTGATACAAAGCCCTTGTAAGCTAAAACATTCCTTTAATGCGACACTAAGGGCAGTTTTAACGCCAATAGCGTGCTTTTTTTTCATTAGACACATTTTTATGGTGATAAACTCCCTTCCCGCCTTATCACCCATTTCCCGCAGAATCTGCTTAAGAGCAATGCGCAGTTTGCTTTGCTTTTTTATGCCTAAATCCACCTCGTAAAATCGCACAAACAATGTGAGTTTCTTTATAAACGCATTAGAATATTTAAGATTCTCTAGCACTTGCCCTGCCCTGCCGCTTTGGTGTCGCTCTATCAATGCCAACACGCACGCCCACCTAGCGGACAAAAGTATGTCTTGTTTTAGCCCATTAAAACGCGATAAATCCTTGCAAATGGTCTTTATGCTATCATTTTTAATCGCTCCACTCTGGCAATATTGTGTAAAAATATACACAAAAATATCACTATATTTCTTAAATACGGGCACAAAATTCCTCCCCACAAGCATTTTATCTAACTCACTCGCGATGCGTTGCGCGGAGAGATTGCTTAAAAGCTCCATATTACGCATTATGGCATTGTGAGTGCGTTTGGCAATTTCAAATCCTAAGGTCGCGCTAAAGCGCAAAGCTCGCAAGATTCTAAGAGAATCTTCGCAAAATCTTATATCTGGATTCCCCACACACGCGATTTTACGCTTTTTTAAATCCTTTAGCCCACCAACATAATCAATAATACAACAATCTTTGTCATTCACTTCGCAAGCAAGGGCGTTAATACTAAAATCACGGCGCAACAAATCCCGCTCCAAATCATCTATAAAACGCACGCTATCTGGCTTCCTATTGTCATTATATACGCCATCAGTGCGAAATGTCGTAACTTCATATTGTTGCTTGCTTTGCTTATGATAAAGTGCAATCGTGCCAAACTTAATCCCAATGGGAAGTGGCGAAAATGTGCTGTGTGCAAAAATCTCTAGAATCTGCTGTGGCGTGGCGGAAGTGGCGATGTCATAGTCTTTGATTGCCCTACCAAGTAATCCATCACGCACGCACCCCCCTACTACATACGCACTAAAACCATTTGATTGTAATGTGGCAATAATGCTCCTTAGTGTGTGGGGAATGTGTAAAAAATAAGGGCGAGAAATACGAGTAACACTATTCATAAAATTGGATTTTTATGCCATTTTTACTCAAAATATTACGATATTCCTGTTTGACTTTCTCAAAATTTGGTAGGATTTTTTCTCTCTGCTCTAGCCTTGCTAAAAGGGTAAATGGGTAGAGTTTGAAACCCTTGCTTTGAGTAGAATGCGTGTAGATTAAATCTGCGCGTAGATTACCAAGTCGCACTTTTGGGGTAAATCCACCAGCTTGTTTGGAATGCGCCTTAGGATTCTTACGCACACTCACACTCACAAGCGCACCAATTTGCTTTTGCAAGCCCTTTTGCCCTGAAATGAAATTCCCAAGTGAATAAAGCACTAAAGTATTATCAATAATATCGATTGGCTGGATAGCGTGAGGGTGATTACCGATGACTAAATCTACACCATTTTGTGCCAAAAACTTTGCAAACTCTTTTTGTTCAGCATTTGGGGTAAATTGATACTCCACACCCCAATGGATAGAAACAATCAAAAAATCCACAAGATCACGCACTTTGGCAATGTCTTGTCGTATCATTTCCTTAGTATAGACATTGACGAGATATTCTTTGCCTTTAGGCAATGGGATACCATTTGTGCCATAGGTATAAGCGAGCATTGTGTAAGTTATCCCGTTAGATTCCATAATTCGTGGTTTCTCTCGTGCCTCTAAACTCTCATAACTCCCAGCAGTAAGAAGTTTGGAATCTTTGGATTCTTTTTCACGCCAATATTTGAGCATTGCCAAAACTCCTTTTTCGCCCTTATCAAGTGTATGATTATTTGCAAGCGAGACTAAATTAAAGCCAAGATTGAGCATTTCATCGCCAAATTCTTGCGGTGAATTGAATGCTGGATAAGTGCTAAGCCCAAGCGCAACCCCACCCAAAATAGTCTCTTGATTATAAAATCTCAAATGGTTTTTCTCCAAAAGTGGCTTGACATACTCAAGCATTGTGTAAAAATCAAACGCCAGAGCTCGTGAAATATGAGAATCTTCTTGTTGTGCTTGTTTGTTTTGAGCGTTCCTTGCCGCATCATCATAAACACTCTTATGCAATAAAGCATCGCCAACCATCACAATCTCAAGCTGTGAAATTTGCTCCTTAGAACTCTTCGCAAACAAAACACTGCAAGATATACTCACACAAAGTAATATTGTAAAAATTACACGCAAAACACACTCCTTTAATTTTCAAAAATTGCCATAATTATAGCAAAACCTTTACGATTCTACTCATTTTATAAAATAGTTAAATTTTATTTGACTTTGTATTTAGAAAAATATGCAAAACTAGAAAAATACTATCACAACTAGGGAGGTGCCAAATGGCAACAGTAACTCTGACAAACAATGAAACAGGACAAAGCTTTGAGTTTGACATTATCGAATGCAAACGCGGACCTAAGGCGGTAGATTTTTCTAAGCTCTTTGAGCGAACAAATATCTTTAGCTATGACCCCGGATATGGTAGCACTGCGGGCTGTAAAAGCACGATTAGCTACATTGATGGGCAAAATGGAGTGTTATTATACAAAGGAATGCCTATTGAAGAGGTCGTAGAGAAATACAGCTTTACTGATGTGTGCAAACTTCTTATCACTGATTCTTTACCAAAAAACAAAGAAGAATCACAAGAGTTTGACTTAGAATTGCGTCATAGAAGTTTTTTACACGAGGGGCTTATCAATATTTTCAATGCGTTCCCAGACAGCGCACACCCAATGGCGAATCTAAGCTCGGCTGTCGCGGCTTTATCGACATTTCACTTTGAATACAAAGATATGGAAGAAGAAAATGACTATCAAACAATGGCACGACGCATTATTGCTAAGATTCCCACACTTGTAGCATTTTCTTATCGCAATTCCGTTGGCGCACCATTTATCTATCCTGACATAAGCAGGTCGTATGTAGAGAACTTCTTATATATGCTTCGTGCATATCCGCACAATAGGCAAAAACACACGCTAAAAGGCGAGCAAGAAATCACTCCACTAGAAGTCGAAGCAATGGATAAAATCTTTACCCTGCACGCCGACCACGGACAAAACGCCTCCACAACAACCGTGCGCAATGTCGCCTCGACAGGCGCACACCCCTATGCGGCAATTTCAGCAGGAATCAATGCACTTTGGGGTGCAGCACACGGTGGAGCGAATGAAAAAGTGCTTGTCCAACTTAATGAAATCGGTGATGTGAAAAATGTCGCAAAATTTGTCGAAAAAGCAAAGGACAAAAACGACCCATTTAGACTTATGGGCTTTGGACATCGCGTGTATAAAAGCTATGACCCGCGTGCAAAAACTATCAAAGCACTCAAAAATCAATTTGACAAAAAGGGAATCAAAATGGATTCTCGCTTAAGTGATATAGCTGAAAAACTCGAAGAAGTCGCGCTAAGTGATGATTATTTCAAACAAAGAGGGTTATATCCAAATGTGGATTTTTACAGCGGGATTATTTTAAGCGCGCTTAAAATCCCTGTATCACTCTTCACGCCTATTTTTGTTATTGGGAGAATGCCGGGTTGGTGTGCGCAAGTTATCGAGCATATCAAATCAGGCGCGAGAATCACTCGCCCAAGACAGCTCTATCTTGGCAAATAGATTCTATGTAAATCCGCTCTAAGCGGATTTACACGCTTTAGGCAAAAACTTCAAAATACATCAATTTATTTTGCTTTAATGTATAAAAATTACAAAAAGTCTTTGTTTTTTTGATATTTTTTTGATATATTATAGACTTTAATTTTTATTCATAATTTAGGTTGCTAAAATGAATTTCTTGCGATGTTTAAGTCTTATTGCTATCCTGCTAAGCTCTTGTGTATGCGCAAAGAGTGTTGGGTATATCAAAAATTCTGTGGATTATGTAAGTGAGGGAATTGATAACCACGATGTCGAGCTTGCCATACAAAAAGCAGCACAACATTTCGAGCAAGAGTTTTTAAACACAAATAAAAACTTTCAATCTAACAAAGAGCGGAAAGTCTTTGCTCTCTCACATATTGAAAATAAAACCAAAGAAGATATTGACACAGAAATCATCGCCCGCCAACTGATGCGCGAGATTCGCAAAAGCAAAAATGGCAAAAAAATCGACATTACCAATGCAATCTCTTGGGAATCTGGTAAAAAAGATATAGCGATTGACAAAGTGCGAAATTTGCGCGAAGATGGAGAATTTAGCCAAGAAAGCATAGTAAAAAAGGGTGGGCTTATCGCACCAAATTATTCACTAAGTGGAAAAATTCATCAAAAGATTTCCAAACTCCCAGATAACAAAAAACGCATTGATTACACATTTTCGTGGAGTGTTGTGGATTTAAAGGAAGGCACTTTAGAGTGGGATTTTGATTATGTTATCTCAAAAATAAGCGACCAAGATTCTAAACAAATTATCGTGCTACAAGAAAACAAAAACCTTGATCTTAAAGAATCTCAGCAAAAAGAAGAATTCTCTGCTATTCCATTTGATGATGACGATGATGATATTGAAGTGCACTTGGTGATGGGAATGGATTTAAGCATTTTTGAATCTCATAAAGTAAAACATAGTATCGAAAATGCCAATATTCTAAGCACACTTAAAGTTGGCACGATGATTGACTTTGAGCATATATCGCTTAACATAAATGCCCTCCTTAATGTAGGGGGAATGCAATTCTCTAGCAAATCTAAAAACGCCGAAGTGTTTATCCCAGAGATTAAGGAAAGAAAAGGAAAAGACAATAGCACTATCACACTAATAGGCACAAGAATCGGCGGAGAGCTCAATATCAACTTTTTAAAATTCTTATATATCGGTGGTGGCGCGCTTTTTGACATTGATACAAGCTATACAACAAGCTCTAATCCTTACAAAGAAGTGGAAGTGCAATCTCAATATCCCTTTCTCAAAGCTGGCGTAATGATAAATCCACGCGATTTAAACTTTGTCCTTAATGTCGGTGCAATTAGCCTATGGAATAAGCAAGATTACGCGGGCACTTTTTTTAATTTCGCGGTAATGATAAAAATTTAATACTTCAAAAGAGACATTATAGCAATGAAATCCCCCATACACAAAATAGGTCTTATTGATAGATTCTTTATCAAGTGGGAAACGCGCTCTTTAGGCGCAAATATCAATAGGCTCATTGCTATCTTGCCCTGTGTGATTTATATGGATAAGGCTCGGATTGATGAGCTTTTAGAGCGTGCGAGTAATGCGTTGCAAAGACATCTAAACAATACATACATCGTGCCAAAGCTACTTAGCAGAATCTCACTGCGCATAAGCCAATACCAAGAAGATGAGAATCTCTACTTGCAAGATAGGGGGCGACTTTTTGATATTTTATTGCAAAATATCCAGCTTTATGGCGTGATTATAGATATTTTTCACTCTCCTAATGAGCAACATTTGCTTGATTCCTTAGAAGTGATTTTAAAAGAACGATTTGATGAACAATACACGCTTAATGCTGAGGGCGAACGGCTTTTATCTTTCCAAGAAAAATACAGCATTTAAGGCATACTAATGGAATTGCTACGCGCACGAGGTATTAGTCATCGTTTTGAAAATGTGCTTTATGAGGATTTGCACTTCAGTTTGGAATCTGGAGAGAGTATGGCGATTATGGGCGTAAGTGGGAGTGGGAAAAGCACCATATTAAACAATCTCTCCACAATGCTACAACCCAAAAAAGGTGAAGTCGATATTGCAAAACACACCAATATTTACTCATTAAAGCCAAGTGATTTGCTCGCCATTAGACGCTATGAAGTTGGCATTATTTTTCAGAGCCACTACCTCTTTCGCGGATTTAGCGCACTAGAGAATCTTCAAGTCGCAAGCATTCTTAGTGAAGAAAAAATCGATATGAATCTTTTAGAGCGATTTGAAATCGCTCATACACTAAAACAACAAATCGGACAGCTAAGCGGCGGACAGCAACAACGACTTTCAATCGCGCGTGTGCTCACCAAAAAGCCATTAGTAATCTTTGCCGATGAGCCAACGGGAAATCTTGATTCCCACACAGCAAAAAATGTAATGCAAGCATTATTTGAATACATAGAAAAAATGGGGGCGGCACTAGTGCTTGCTACACACGATGGGAGCATAGCACAAATGTGCCAAAAACGATATTTACTCAGCAATGCCACTTTAAGCGCATTTTAGCATTATCTAAAAAGCTGTTTTAAGAGTTTATCTCCCTCTTTTTGAATGTCTTTTGCCGCTTTATCGATAGCTTGTTGAGCCTTTTTGCCCTGCTCACTTTCTAAAAACTTATCAACTTCTTTGTTGATGGCCTTTTTTGCAGTATCAATAAGCAAATCTTTCGCATCAAGGCGCATTGTAGGACTTGAAATGTCATTAGTGAGATACACATCGACCTTGCTATCTTTGACTTGTAAAGAAATCTTAGAATCAATGCTTTGATTATCTAAATTTAAATTTGTCTTTTGTGAGCTAATTTTTGTATCACGCGATTGAAGCGAAAAATTTGAATTGATAAGTGCTTGGTTAATGTCTGCATTAAGAGAAATATCATTATACACTTCACCTGCTAAATCAAATTTCAAGTATTGTTTAAGGGTTTTTGTTAAATCATTCTCTAAAATTTTGCCCTCTTTGCTTGTTGTGCTTATCTTGCCCTTAGAAGTGTTGGTATCATAATGAAAGCTCCCAAAAAGCATAGAGCTAAAAGATTGCTTTAAGCCTAACATTTTGAGGAAATTAAGCGCATTTACAGAATCAAGTTTCGCCTCTATTTTGGAATCATCAAGTTTCCCACTAATAACTCCGCCCAAACTCTTTGTGTTAAAATCTACATACAAACTCTCAGCCTTTTTGAAGTTTCCATTTGCTTTGATGTCGCCATAAAGTTTCATTCCTGTGGCAAATTTTAGCTTGGTTAAATCAGGGAGATTTATGCTATAAGGACTCTCGATGGCAAAATTTTCTAAATTTAGGGCGATTTTTTTTGCCTCAAAAAGAGCAATAGGCGAGCTAAACTTTGCATTTGCTACGCCCACAAGTTTTTTAATATCTGCATCTGCATCAAAAGTAAAAGGCGTCTCTGGCATATCCATATCAAATTCTTTTTTTATCGCTTCTTGCTTGGTTTTACCCTTGATATTAGCGACTACATTGGCATTAAGTTTTTTAGACAAATCACTTACAGCAACCTTAGCATCTAAATCCGCATCAACATATTGAGGCTGGTATATCATCCAAAGTGCCCTATCAAGACTTAGCTTTTTTACCTCCAAAGTCGCGCTATCGGGTGCAAGATTCACAAGATTTAGCACATAACGCAAAGATTGGTCAATGTTTTTGGCGTTAGAAAACCCAATCCCAGCACTTCCATCAACGACAAGATTCTCTTGCACCTTGCCCTTCACTTCACCAGAAGTGATAAATGCTCCACGCACCTTGCTCCCAACTAATGGACTAAAGGGCGAGAGCTCAGAAAAATTGAGTTTATAAGCACTTGTAGTTGATAGCTCATCTATCTTTGTCGTGCCATCTGATTGTATCACGCCTATGGTAGAATCAAAGACAAAAGTATGCGCGATACTATCCTTTTGAAAATCAACTTGAAGATTGGTAGTAAAATCTGCCTTTGGTATCTCAATCTCAAAATCCTTTTTTATCGCACTTTGTGAGAAATTCCCCCCCTTAATGTCTAAATGTGCCTCACCACTAAACTCAAAGTTATCCGTGCCACTCACATCAGCGACAAGCGAAAGCGCACCACCAATATAGGGCTTTTTGCCCAACATTGCGAGAATCTCATCAAGCTGCAAATCCTTAATGACGACTTTAAGGCTTTGAAGGCTTGATAAATCCTTAAGGATGGCATTGACACTTGTGGCTGATTTAGCAATGTCGCTATTTAGTGTGATTTCCACATTACTCATATCTCCCTTTGCATTAGCATTAAGCACGAATCCACCTTGCAATGGTGTATCCACCAATTCACCAAAAACAGCAATATCCTTTGCATCGACATTAAGCGCAATATCAAAACTTTGGGTAAAAAGCGAAAAATCCCCCTTAATCTCAATCACAATAGAATCTTTATGTCTAATCTCCACAGCCACACGCGATACACGCAACTCAAAAGTCTCTAAATCAAGTGCTATTGGAGTGTTTTTGTTAATTTGCGATTGAATAATGGGCTTTAAGATTCCATTACCAATGGGCGTAAAGAGCATAATAAAAAGCAATGCAAACAAACCACCAAAAATCCCCAAAAACCATAACAAATATTTTTTTGCCATTTTACAAATCCTTAATAAATTAAAATAGAGTTATTTCACGCGTTCATCATTGATGAGCACGGTTTTCCTGCCATTTTCCTCAACGCTTTTATAATCATAGACAAATTCCTTACTCTCTTTGTCTTTGATAAAACGCTTTTTGAAATCTTTTGTCTCAATGAGTTCATCATATCCATTAAAAAGCTCATCTGCAGAATATTGGCTAGAGATTCTAAAATGCTCAAGGCTTTTTTGATTCTCATAGGTTTTATTATAGCTAAATCGTAACTTTTTATCATTCAATAATAACGAGCTATCATAAATGGCAATTTCTGGGTTGCCTGAAAAAACCTTTTCTACAAACACGAGAGCATAGTATTGATGAAGCATTTCTGGGATAAAGAGGACATCAAAAAAATCATCTGCAATGCTTGTAGAGATGTTTTTAAGGCTAAAATGCAACTCCAAATTTTTGACATCTTGGCTAAGGAATATATTGCGTTTATCATCAATGTTGCTTAACTTTTTAAGTCGCAACACACCATTTGCTTCTAAATTGTTATCGTGGGCGATAATGGGAATCTCTAAATTTGCGTTATTAAGCACAAGATGCGTTTTAGAATCCTGCCATACCAAAGATTTGAATTGTATGTTAATGTTATTTACAATACCATTTAAAAAACTTAAAAAATCGCTATTAAGCAGTCGTTGCGTTGAGAGTGGATTATTAGTATAGTCGCTTTGTATCGTGAGATTTTTTAACTCATACGATTGCACAATGTCGTTGTTTGCACTGTATTTTTGTCTTTTATAGAGCGGAAGATTCACAAATGTTTGGAGGATTTGATGATTTGTAGTGTCGATTTTTACACCGACTTCTAAGCCATTAAGGTTGAGTTCTTGGCTTTGGCTTTGCTGATGTATCTGCGCTATCCTAAAGCACATTTCCAAATCACCTAAGAATCTATATAGGCTAAGTTTGCTAAACTCTCCGCTTGGGAAAAATTCTTTAAGCTCATTGTGATTGGCGATATATGTGCTCCTTAGGGTAACCTCTGCGCGTTTGCTTAGAAAAAGTATGTTTGAAAACTCAATATCTGCGATAATCTCGCCAAATTCGCTGGATTGCGTATTAGTGATGATAAGCCTTGCTTTAGAGCTTAAAATCCCCCATTCATAAGGTAGAATCTCGATATTTATATGTTGGAACGATTCTTCAATCTTTTTATCCATAAATGCCATATAATCTTGTCGCTCGATTCCCTCTTTGACAAACATATCCTCATCAAGGACTTCTAATAATCCATCAATAAAGGTATTTTGCTTTACACTCCATTTAAGTGCCTCAAGGGCATAATCCTTAACTTTTAAACTATATTGGTTATACGCTACTTTGTTGAAGTAACTTCCTAAAAAAAGTGAGGCTATAAACAGCCCGACTAAAAGTCCTCCACCCATAACGATAATCTTTTGTTTCACCATCATAGATTTCCTAATTCATAAAAAATAAAGCCAAGCATTATAAAACATTTTTCTTAACACCTAAAATTTCATAAAAAATTTCCAAAGATTTGCAAATATCTATGATATTTGGTAATGTTTTAAGGAATCTTTAACCATAAACCTTGTATAATCCCAAGTTTTAAACTCAATAAAAATGGCTCGATAGCTCAGTCGGTAGAGCAGAGGACTGAAAATCCTCGTGTCGGTGGTTCGATTCCGCCTCGAGCCACCATCTCTTACATTCCTCATCTTAGAAATACAAACTATAACTTGCCAGAATCTGTGTATTATTAAAAAGTGCATTTGTCGCGCTAGTAAGCTGGTTTTGCGCACTTACCCACGGGATACCATTCACAAGAGATGAGCCTGAAGCATATCGTTTAAGCAATGCTGCATTATCAAGGAAAAGTTGGCGAATAGTGATTTGTATATTATGCTTGCCAGCGATACTTATAGTAATGCCAATGTTACTCACGCTTCCGCTTTGCATTACTCTAACCCCCCAATCATACGCGTGCTCTTCATTAAACATTTCGTCATTGTAAGTTTTTGTTTTCCCTCCAAGTCGGTTTTGCGTAATTTCAATACTTGTCCCAAAGTGAAAATTGATAAGGACATCTTTTGCAGGACGAAACCTGTAATATGCCCTATATCCTACGCCTGCGCGCCATAGGGCTGCCTCAATTTCATTTTCTTTAAATGATTTATTGTTGAGTTCTAAAGCAGAATATCCATCTTGTGAGTAAGTATCAAGTTTGACATCGATTCCCTCTTGTGGTTGCATTTGGTCCTCTTGTATATCTTGTTTTATATCAATGTTTTTAAGTGTGTGGCTTGGAGTGAGGGGAGTGAGAGTATCACTAGAGACACCATACAGCCCAATACTTAAGCTAATACACCACAAATACACACGAAACCACGCGCGCATAAGCACTCCTTTTAGGGATTGATTCTGTCATTATTAAGGATTTTTAGAATTGTAGCGTAATTTAAAGTGTTTGTAGAGTGGAGAATACAAAGGTTAAAGAATTTTTAATGCGTTTGCAATATATCACACCCCAAGAATTGCTATAAGCAAGATTCTTGGTAGTGTGATTACTAAAACCTTATTGCGCTGCTGGCTCTGCCTCTGCGACAGGAGCTCTCACAGGAGCTTTTACTAAAGGATTTGCCACCACAGCGACTTTGTCTGCTCCGCCCTCGCGTGTGAGGAGGTAGAGCTCATCGCCTTTGATAGCTATGTCGCCTATATCACCCACGCTTGGGAGTGTATAAGCATCGGTAATGCTCTTGCTAGCGAGGTCGATTACAAGCAGTGCATTGTAGTTTTTAGACACGGCAAGCATTTTGCCATTTACAATGTCTGCACCTGTAATGTAGAAGTTGCTCACTTTCGCGCCCTCTTTTAGCTCTAAGCCTTTGCCAAATTCCAAAATTGTTTCCTCGCTGATTGTGTTGTCTTTGGTGTCATATTTTAGCAACACAACATTTGGAGCTTTTTTGGCAGCCACTGTCACCATATACGCATATCGAGAATCTGGGTCTTTAGCAAGGCTTAAGATATAGTTTTTCTTCGCTCTTGTTGTGCCAATGTTGATTCTCGCGCCTTTGGTATTTTTGTAGAGCAGTTCATTTTTCTTACCAAACGCTGGAAGCAAATTCCCCTCTACACGAGGCAAAAACTCCCATTGGATTAGTTTATCTGTCTCATCTAGGCTTTCCACGCGCTCTACGCCCCAAATCGCTTTGTTATACGCAGTGGCTACGAGTTTGCCCGGTGCATAAAAAGTCGCATCAACGGTGATAGGGACATCTGTTCCGTTTGGCTGGTCGATAGCGGCAAACTCTTTATATTCGCTGAAATTATCATCAGTGAAATACACAGAGCCACCTGTGCCGACAACGGCAAATTCGTTGTTTTTCTTATCATACGCCAAACCACCGACATAGCCTTTTTTGCCCGCGAAGTTTTCAGGGATTATGCCAATCTCTTTTGTGCCTACCACAGAAAGTGGTGTTTGATTTTGACTAAGAATCGGAGAATTAGCAGGATTGGTATCAAACGGATAGTTTGAGTCCTCATTTTCGTTTGCTCCCGGAATCCACGGCTTAGGTCCTTGATTGCCACCAAGTAGGCTTAGCTTGCCCGGGCGGAAATTCTCGTGCCAATGCACAGGGTCCCAAAACTTAGAAGCCAAACCAATATCCCAAGTAAATCGAGTAGCTGCAGGTGCGCCCCGTCCGCCAAATGGAGGTGGTCCATTGGTGATAAAAAACTGCACGACATTAGTAAATACGATAAACACAGAAAGCGCATACACTGCTTTGCCATATTGGCTAAATTCTTTAATCTTAATTTCAGAATCTAGAAGCTCTTTGCCAAGTGCGTTGTCTTTGCGGATAAAGAGCATCATCACAGCCATAGCCAAAATCACTACCCAATACACCACAAACGCCCAAGTGTAAGTATGCAAGCCAAACATAGCCTCGCCAAAGCCCTGTCCTATATCGCGTCCTGCGTGGTTACCGATATGTCGCAAGCCCTCAAATAAAAACCAAAAGCCTGTGAGGAACACCGCTACCATATACTTGATTTTCACGCCATAGCGCACCATAAATAGCCCTAAAATCCCAACGATAATCATACCAAATCGCTCGTGCCCGCAGAGCAAGCAAGGAGATTCTCCTTTGACAAAGCCTAAGTAGAGGTTTGCCATACCCACAGGGACTACCAAAATAAGGAGCACAGCGGTTGCCATTACGATATTGAAATTTTTCTCTGTGAGAAGTTTATCAAATAACTCTTTCATAACAGCCTCCTACTTACAGCGTAATACCTGGGACCCAAGACGCCGCAGACGCCACAAGCCACAATACCACATCAAAGGCAATCACCCCAGCGATGATGCCAAACGCCAATCGTTCTTTTTGCGGTTTAAACCAAATCAGCAAAACCGCTATGAATGCCAAGAGATACTCTAGGAACTCCATAATAAATCCTCCTTGTGAAACAAAATTTCGGGTAATTTAGCAAACCTCCCTGTTTGTAACTTAATTACACACAAAGCTATAATAGCAAAACTTCAAAATAAAAGTGCTAAATATGACTATTTTGTTAATGTTTTGTTGTATTTGTTACATTTTATAAAAAAAAACACCTATTTTTAATGGTTTTAGTGCATTTGCAAGGCGATAGTATTTCTTTAAAATAGAGTTCTACCTAATAAAATATAGAATCTAACTCATCTGCGCGCTATGCTCTGTCTCTATAATCCACTCGATAATTTCTGCAATGGCGTTGTGATTCGCAAATGCTCTGTTTGTTTCATTGTCTCCATACATTGCAATCAAGGATTGCAAAAAGACAACATTGCCAAAAAGTGGCGAGTCAAATTCTCGTGCTTTTTGGAGGATTTGCGATAAAAGGGCATTACTTGTGTCGTGCGTGGATACTATTTGATGATTATGTGCTCCATAAAGGGCTTTTAGTGCTTTTTTATCATTCATTTGCACGCCTTTTAGATTCTATCATCGCGCGCTTTAGTATTGCATTTCAAGGCAATGGACTTGCTCCCAAAGAGCACCATTTGTCTTATCAGGAGAATCTTTAAGCAATGTGCGCAACACACCATAAGCATTACGCACAAACATATCGGTTTCGATATTTACCTTGTGTGAGACCTTGTATTCACAAAAGAGCGTATTTTTAAGTGTGTGCGGGATAATGGTGAGGTAAAAACCATTTTTTTGCTTCTCTCCAATCGTCAAACTCACACCATCGACACACACCGAGCCTTTTGGTAAAATACACGCAAGCGTGCTTTGAGCTGTGGTGATGAAAAATGTGCTTTGGGTTTGTTGGTGGGAGATAGATTCTATCACGCCCACACCATCAATGTGCCCCTGCACGATATGTCCATCAAGCCGAGAATCTGCGCGTAACGCAGGCTCGATATGCACGCGTGATTTTGCTTTGAAATTCTCTAATACAATGGTGGTTTGCGTCTCTTTGCTAAGCTGTGCGACAAAACCATCACGCTCTATGCTTATAGTAGTAAGACACACGCCATTAACTGCGATAGAATCTCCAATCTTTGGGGTATAATCACATTTTACTCTTAGGGCATTATCTCTAAAATAAAGCACTTCGCCCATCTCTCTAATAAGTCCGCTAAACATTATAATTTTTCCCTTAAAAATTATTTTTTTATGCTAAGATTCAAACTTTTTAATTTTAGCATAACTTGTTGCATATATTTTATATAATGTGGCTTTAGGAATGGAGCAATTCCAAAAATATTAGGAGGGGAGATGTCGGCATTTACACAAGCGTTGATGATAGATACACATTGTCATTTGGACCTTGCACACTATGATGATGATAGAGAATCTGTATTAAAAAATGCCCACAATGCTGGCGTGAAACAAATCATTATCCCCGCCGCAGACATCGCCACACTACCAAAAGCCAAAGCCATCGCGCATAAATACGACAATGTATTTTTTGCCGTTGGCACGCACCCTTGCGATATTGATACATTTGATATTGCTATGCTAAGGGAGTTTATCAATGACAAAAAATGTGTCGCTGTGGGAGAATGCGGACTTGATTACTTCCACTTACCACAAGGCGATAATGACAAAGAAATCGCACATATCAAACAAAAGCAAAAAGATATTTTTGTTGCGCAAATAGAGATTGCATTAGAGTTTAACAAACCACTTATCGTGCATATACGAGAATCTTCGCAAGATGCTTTTGATATTTTAGATTCTTATAAAGGCGTGCGTGGCGTATTGCATTGCTACAATGCCGATAAAATTTTACTTGGCTTAAGTGAGCGGTTTTTTTATGGTATTGGGGGGATTTGCACTTTTAAGAATGCCAAATCTCTACTTGAAGTTCTCCCTCTTATCCCAAGAGAGAGAATCTTGCTTGAGACAGATGCACCATATCTCACACCGCACCCGCATAGAGGCACGCGCAATGAGCCACAATATATCCCACTTATCGCGCAAAAAATCGCAGAAGTTTTAGGAATCTCATTTGCTGAAGTCTGCTTACAAAGCACAATAAATGCTTATAATCTTTTTAATCAAATGCCACGATTGGTGTCATTGCAAAATGATATAAAAGCAAATGGAGATTCTCTACATTATTTATCAAAGGAGCAAGCCGTATGAAAACATACAATCTTTACAAAAAAAATCCATTAAAAAGTGCATTTGCACTTGCTTTCACTTTCACTCTTAGTGTCTCTTGTATTTTCTCAAATGCGCGTGGTGGAGACTACTACGCATTTATGAGTGATGATAATATGAAAGTCTTGCAATCTTTTGGATTAGAATACGATTTCTTACCAGAGCAAAGCGAGTATAAAGACAGGATAGAAACCAAATCTGATTACTTTTTCAAAAAGTTTGAAAATAGCTATTTGTTTATTCCAACCATTCGTAGCATTATCGCACAAGAGGGTTTGCCACAGGAGTTTTTGTTTGTGGCGATGATTGAATCAGAGTTCGCACTCAACGCAAAAAGCCCCAAAAAAGCCTCTGGAATCTGGCAATTTATGCCGGGCACTGCGAGATTTATGGGCTTAGAGGTAAATAAAAACATTGATGAACGCTATGATGTCATCAAAAGCACGCGCGCTGCACTCTCTTATCTAAAATATCTTTATGAGCTTACAGGCGAGTGGTATCTTGCGGTTATGGCGTATAATTGTGGAAATGGTCGCGTGAAGCGGGCGATTGAGGAAGCTGGCGGGGATATGCGCCTTAGCACGCTCCTTGATGATGAAAAAGCATATCTTCCCGCAGAAACGCGTAACTATATCCGCAAAATTGTAGCAATGAGCCTAACCTTTAATGACGCTGATTTCTTGCGTAATAGCGATATGGAATATTTGCTTAATCGTGGAGCGACTGATTCTCTTGCTGTGGTGAAATTAAGAAGTGGGACTTCGCTTGATGCTGTGGCGCGAAGTGCTGGGATTAGCCTAAAAGAACTCAAAAAATACAATTTACATTTTAAGAAAAATATAATCCCTCAAGGCAGAGATAAAGAATACAATGTCTATCTCCCTTATGAGAATCTTGCAAGATTCCACAAAAACTTCAAAGGATACAAAGGAGCACCTACTGATAAAAACACACAAAGTGCAACAAAAGTCGCAAGCGCACAAAAACCAAGCTCTCCTAGTGTAGAATCTGTGCATATCATACATAGAGTAAAAAAGGGCGAAACACTCAGCTCCATCTCGAGGAAATATAACACCAATATCAATGAGATTAAGCGTGTAAATGGGCTAAAAGATGCTTCTATCAACATTAACCAAAAGTTAGTTGTCCCCACAAAAGGCTAATAAATGGCAAGAATCTGCCATTTATTCTTGCTACTTCTCTCGTGCGTCGTAGCGGCAGAAAAACTTGAAATAAAAGCAAAAAATTTCACTATCAACAACATAATCAATCTCGCCGAGCTTAATGGGGAAGTTTTTATCAAAAAAGGCGAAGATATGCTGTGGGCTGATAAAGTTGTCATTAAAATGGATAAAAAGCGCAAACCAATTGAATACACAGCCACAGGCAATGTGCGATTTCTCGCACATCAACAAGAACGCGAGGTCAATGGCATTGCGCAAAAAATCATCTATGACACACAAAATGATGAATATCGCCTCTATGACAACGCCAAAATCACTGAAAAAGGTGAAAAAAACGCCATTACAGGTGATTACATTACATTTAACACAAAAAAAGGGCAAGCCCAATCACAGGGCACGCATAATCGCCCAACAACGCTTATTTTTATGCTTGATGAGAATCAAAAGGACAATAAACAATGATACTTGCTAGCGAAGCGAGATTCCTTAGCAGTGCGGAGCATTTCAAACAAGCAATGCCAAGTGATATAAGCGAAGTGGCATTCATCGGTAGAAGCAATGTAGGAAAATCAAGCCTACTCAATCTTTTGCTAGGGAAAAATCTCGCCAAAAGCTCCTCTACTCCGGGCAAGACACGGCTTATCAATTTTTTTTCCCTGACATTTAAAGAACAAGACAACCCAAATCTCTCTCTTGCTTTGCGCTTTGTTGATTTGCCCGGCTTTGGGTATGCTAAGGTAAGCAAAGAAGTAAAAAAGCAATGGGAAAATAACATTGTAGAATTTTTGCGCGCAAGGAGCTCTATCAAGCTTTTTATCGTGTTGCGCGATAGCAGACACCCGCATTTAGCCCAAGATAATGAAGTGTTAGCATTTTTAAACACACTCAAGCGAGATGACCAAGAAATTTTAACCATTTATACAAAAGCAGATAAGCTCAATCAAAAGGAGCTTGCGCTACTCAAAGGATTCTTACTCACAAGCACTAATGTCAATAAAAAAATAGAATCTAAAATCACAAGTGCTCAAGTTTTACGAAAAATTATTTGGCAAAAGGTGCTAGGCATCACGGAGCAAACACCAACTTCACATCTCACAACCAAAACTCCACGCACCCACACGCCACCCCCCACCTCATCGATTCAATTTAGCATCGAGCGACCAAGTCTTAGTGATATTCCACAAATGCGTAAATTAGTGCAAAGCGAAGTGCAAAGGGGTGTAATCTTAGAGCGAAGTGAAGATGAAATAGCAAATGCTATCCGCTCTTATCACATTATCCGCGTAAAGGGAATCAAGCAAGCAGACACACAACAAAATAATAAAAACCTCAAACGCAATGATATTGTTGGCTTTTGCTCACTTTATATTTACTCAAACACACTAGGAGAGCTCCGATCGCTTATTGTCGATGAAAACTATCGCAATCTTGGCATAGCAAGCGCACTTATAGATTCCATAAAAAATGAGGGAAAAATGCTAGGATTGCGTGAAATTTTAGTGCTAACTTACAAAGAAAGTTTGTTTAAACACAAAGGATTTGCTATAATAGACAAAGCAAAATTACCAAATCACAAAATATGGGCGGATTGTATCAAATGCAAACATTTTCCAATATGCGACGAGATAGCTCTAATAGCCAAATTATAGGCACTGCGCTATTGTTTATTGCGCTCTTCTTGTATGAGAGTCTCACTTCACGATTTGTGTTTTTGCCTCCATTGATTGGCGTGCTGTTTTATTTATTTAGGCGATATGATGAGCAAGATGACTTTTGGCGGTTTTGTCTTGTGCTTGTAGCTATAAGTGTCGTAGGTGTGTTTAACGACTTCGCGCTGTGGTTTTTACCGCTACTTTTTGCTATTCTTGCGTTTGTGTTTAACTTCATCTTTGAGAATCTTGCCGAGAGCAAAGTGCTTCGTATAATGCAAGTAGCTGGCGCGTATGTAGGTTTTTTTGTGGCATTATCTATATTAGATGGTTCTTTTGGCTTTGATTCACAAATTACCCCATTGATATTGGTGTTGTATTGTGCTATTGAAAGTGTGCTGGTAGGTGTGTATGAATATACGATTTAAAATTGCACTTGGTCTTTTTGGTTTCATTGCCTTTGCTGTGGTGGTGAGATTATTTGTGCTTACGACTATAAACCACGAATATTATGAAAAACTCTCGCAAAAAAATGCCACCAAAATCGAAACACTAATGCCAATGCGCGGACATATCCTTGATAGGAATGGAGAGCCATTAGCAGTCAATGAGCTAGGATTCTCTATCTCTTTAGCCCCAAGATTGAAACAAGCCACAATGCAAGAGCAAATCGATTTCATTGTTCGCCACTTGCCATTTTTAGATGCAGAAAAAATGGCAAGCATTTACAAAGACCAAAATACCTCATACAACCATACTTCTATTAAAGTTGCGGATTTTATCTCATACACCGATATGCAAAAAAACTATACCTTTCTTAAACAAAACCCCTATGTTTTCATCAAACCAGATTCCAAGCGATTTTATCCTAATAACACTTCGGCTTCACATGTCATTGGCTATGTCTCCAAAGCAAACAAACAAGATATTGAAAACAATCCACTTTCATTTTTCACCAAAGTCATCGGCAAATCAGGCATAGAATCTACTTATAATGACTTCTTGCAAGGCGATGCAAGCTATCGCAAAACACTTATCAACGCACTCCATAAAGAAATAAGTATCATTGATGAGGGCACAAGGCTAGCGCAAAATAATCTCTATCTCACTATTGATTTGCGCCTCCAAGAGCTTATAGATTCTCACTTTAAAGACAAAGAAGGCGCAGTTATCGTAATGGATGTGCGAAATGGTGAGCTACTCGCTGCAGGAAGCTACCCAGAATATGACTTAAATGACTTTGTCGATGGCATTAGTGTGTCTAAATGGAATGCTTTGCTTGAAAATCCCTATTTGCCACTTATCAACAAACTTACAAGCGGACAATACCCGCCCGGCTCGGTGATTAAAATGGGAATGGCGTTAGCGTTTTTAGAGCACGCTGGCGTGAGTGAAAGCACCATTATTGACACACCTTGTTTTATAGAGCTTGGCGGGAGAAAGTTTCGCGATTGGAAATGCGGGCACGGGAGTGCGGATATGCTAAAAGCTATTCGCTCCTCTGTTGATGTGTATTTTTACAAACTCTCAATGCGAGCAGGCATTAACAACATTTCATCAGTTATGCACCAGCTCGGCTTTGGTGAAAAAACGGGCATTGACTTACCTAATGAAAAAAGTGGTGTCGTCCCAACACCAGAATGGAAGCTACGAATGCGAGGGGAAGCTTGGGCTGGAGGCGATGTGATTAACACTTCTATCGGACAAGGCTATTTTCTCGTAACCCCAATGCAAGTTACACGCTATACTGCACTACTTGCCACAGGAAATCTCGTCCAACCTCATTTTGCCCTTAGCTTTAATAACGAAAAAAAAGAGCGTTCAACAAAAGATGTCCTTACAAATGTGCAAAAAGAGCGACTTTGGGTGCTACAAAAAGGAATGTATCAAGTGTGTAATTCCCCTGATGGTGGGACGGCGTATTGGCGCACACGAGGCGCAAAGGCGCAAATCGCGTGCAAAACAGGCACAGCCCAAACCACAGGAATCGCCCAAAATGTCCAAACACGCCTTAAAGAATCTCAAATGGAATATTTCGCGCGCTCACACGGCTGGATTACGGGATTTGTGCCTTATGAAGACCCAAAATACGCCATTACTATAATGGTAGAGCACGGTGGCGGTGGGGGAAATGGTGGTCCCATAATGGTAGATATTGTCAATAAACTCTATGATTTAGGATACTTTAAAGAGCCTGCTCAAACGCAAGATTTCACACAACCTACCAATAAAGAGGCAAATGATGAAATCCATAATTGATGATAAAAATGTCCTTATTACAGGCGGGACAGGAAGTTTTGGTAAAAAATTTATCCACACTATTCTCACTAAGCATAACCCAAAAAAAGTGGTAGTGTATAGTCGCGATGAGTTGAAGCAATATGAAATGGCACAAGTTTTTACCGATAAGCGAATGCGCTTTTTTATCGGTGATGTGCGCGATGAGAAACGATTAGAAATGGCATTTAATGACATTGATATTTGTATCCACGCTGCCGCGCTCAAGCAAGTCCCAATCGCAGAGTATAATCCAATGGAGTGCATAAAAACAAACATTCAAGGTGCGAGCAATGTCATAAATGCAGCATTGCAAAATAATCTTAGCCACATAATCGCACTAAGCACAGACAAAGCGGCAAATCCTATCAATCTCTATGGTGCGACTAAGCTGTGCTCAGATAAACTCTTTATCGCGGCAAACAACTTCAAGGGCACGCACAAAAGCAAGTTTAGCGTAGTGCGATATGGCAATGTCGTGGGCTCTAGAGGCTCTGTGATTCCATTTTTTAAGCAACTTATAGAATCTGGGCAAACACAAATCCCCATAACTGATGAGCGAATGACAAGGTTTTTTATCACGCTAGATTCTGGGGTAAATTTCGTGCTTGATAGCCTTAATAGAATGCACGGGGGGGAAATCTTTGTGCCAAAGATTCCAAGTATGAAAATAGTTGATGTCGCTCACGCGCTTTTGCCAAATGCTACGCTCAAATTTATCGGCATTCGCGCAGGAGAAAAGCTCCACGAAGTGATGATACCAAAAGATGATTCGCGCCTTTGTGTGGAGTTTGAGGATTTTTACACCCTTATGCCAAGCATTCATTTCCACCAGCCAATCGACTATACACGCACCAATGACGGCTTAGTAGGTAAAATGCTAAAACAAGAGTTTGAATACTCAAGCCAACACAACACAAAATGGCTTAGCAAAGAAGATTTGCGCAATTTATTGCAAAATCAAATATAAAAATTTCACCTAACTTTTTGAGGGTAGTTTTATTGACATTAGACTCTAATATTTACTACAATCCCACTCCAAAACACAAATAAGGAGAGAATCTATGCAGGTAAATTATCTTACAAAAATGCGCATAAAACGGCGTGCGTTTGTGAGAAAATTACAGCAAAGCAATGTGAATTTTGTCAATATTGCGTGGGGTTTGGTTATCTTAGGCGGGATTGTGGAGTGCTTTTGGGTAAGCGGGCTAAAATACGCTAATACGCCATTGCTTTATATGCTTACTGCGCTTGGGATTGCGTTTTCATTTGGTGCGATGATTTTGGCGTGCAAGGTGCTTGAAGTAAGCGTGGCTTATAGCGTGTTTGTCGGTATCGGCACAGCGGGCGTGGTGGCAGGCGAGATTTTCATCTTTGGTAAGCCGTTTTCTTTCATAAAAGTAAGCCTTATCGCATTGTTGCTTTTTGCTGTCATTGCGCTAAAATTTGTCTCGCAAAAAGAAGACGGCGTAGCGCAAGATGAAGCCATAGTCGAGAATCTCGCGAACGATTTAAAGATTGATAACGCGCTAGATTCGTTGCTAGATTCTAAGTTGGTTACAAAAAGCAAGGGAGGGAAGCGATGAGCTGGGCGTATCTTTTGCTTGCTGGGCTTATGGAAATTTTTGGTGTAATCGCTATGAAACGCTACGCTATGAGTGGCAAAAATATCTATATTTTGTGCATTGCCACACTTTTTGTGCTAAGTCTATCCCTCCTATCGCTTGCTATGCGCGAGATTGCGATGGGCGTGGCGTATGCGATATGGACAGGGATTGGAGCTTGTGGGGGCGTAGTGGTGGGAATCGTATTTTTTAACGAAAGCAAAAGTTTTGATAAACTTTTGCTTATTGGCGTTATCATCGCGTGTAGCGTGGGACTGAAGTATTTGGGAGATTTGGGATAGATTCTCACATTAAACACAAAATATAAAAAGCAAGCAATTTATCACAAAGTTAAAAAACTTTTGTTAGTATTTATAAATACTAATATCATAATTAAAGGAGATACAATGAGTTTTGCAAGTATCATTAGTCATATGAATGAACAACATAAAGCCAATCTTGTAGATTTGGTAAATAAATTCGCGGGTGTGAGTGAAGTCAAAGATGTCTGCTTAAAAAGTGTAGATTTAGGTGGGTTAGATATAACTTACAACAATGGAGAGAATCTGCGTATAGACTTCCCTGCAAAAGCAGATGAAGAAAACCTCACTAATGTGATTATCGAGCTTTGTATGAGTGCGAAAAAAAATGTCGATTATGGCAAAATTAAAGACGAGCTTAATGAATTTAAGGCTTCTTTTGGCTCTGTATGTCTAGCTACGCTTAATCCAAATGGCGAGGTGCTCTGCTCGTATGCGCCTATTATCCAAACTGCAAGTGGCGATTACATTTACATTAGTGAGACTGCCGAGCATTACGCAAGCATAAAAGGTAATCCACACAACATTGAGGTGCTTTTCTTAGAAGATGAAAGTAAGGCTGCCTCTGTGATTGTGCGTAAAAGATTGCGATATAGAGCTAAAGCGACTTTTATAGAGCGGGGAGCAGAATTTGATAGAGTGTATGATGAATTTGAGAAAAAGCAAGGTTCTGGCGGTGGCATTAGCACCATACGAAACTTCTTGGACTTTCATTTAATCAAACTTACTTATGAAGAAGGGCGATTTGTAAAAGGTTTTGGAGGAGCGTTTGCAATCTCTCAAAATGGTGAATTAAAGCAATTAGGTGGCAAAGGTGGGGGCAATCCACATCAAGGTGTCAAAAATCCACACACTAGAGGATAGAGTATTCTTAATGCAACAAACACAACAATCAAATCCACAACAAAAGCAAGTGTGTATCATTCACGGCTATGATGCACACCCTAATAAACATTGGTTTGTGGATTTATCACATTGGCTTAAAGATTTGGGATATGACACGCTAATCCCTGCTATGCCAAATCCGAGCAATCCAACTCCCACGCAATGGGTGCAAACACTTGCCAAAACTCTCCCAAACCCAAGTAAGCATACCTTTATCATAGGGCATAGTCTGGGTTGTATTGCTTCTTTACGCTATGTTGAGAGTGTATCAGATTCTATCACGCTTGGTGGCATTGTTTTAGTATCGGGCTTTTATAAGCCACTGGCGCATTTAAGCGAGCTTGATAGCTTTACAAATGCACCGCTTAATTGTGAAAAAATTATCCGCCTAGCCCCCAAACGCATAGTCATCGCGGCGTACGATGATGAAATCGTGCCACTAGATTCAACCAAAGATTTAGCAAACGCCATACAAGCGGAATTTATAGCAGTGCAAAAGGGCGGACACTTTATGGAGAGTGATGGATTTAGCACCTTCCCACTGATGAAGCAAACACTGCAAAATATCTTGCCTGTGTAACAAACACACCAAACCTTGCAAGGAGTGCGATACAAATCCTCACAAGATAATAATGCTTTAGTTGTTTGTATGCAAGCCCTTGCATTTAGCACAACGCACAAATAATCGCATATCGTGGCTAATAAGTTTCGCGCCAAATTGCTCCGTAGTCTCAACTTGTATGCGCTCAATTTGTGGATTCACAAATTCGATAATATCACCACAATCTATACAAATAATATGGTCGTGGTGCTCCTTTGCGGCGATTTCATAGCGTCTGCCACTTTTGTCTGCCTCTAATGCTGTGATAAATCCACTTTCTTCTAAAAACTTTAAGATTCTATACACCGATGAAATGCTCGCGTTTTTATCAAGTGTGCGGATTTTATTAGTAATTTCTTCTGGGCTTAAGTGTGTGCCACTTTTATACAACACTGTGAGAATCTCCTCGCGTTGCTTAGAGTTTTTCAAGCCATTTTTTCTAATGTCTGAGCGTAATCTATCCAAGATAGATTCGAGTGTTTCTAACCGAGAATTGCCAACCATTTTTGACTCCTTTAATTTTGCTTTAAGATTTTGTATTCTCAAAATACTATCATAAATAGGTAAAATAAAAAGACTTTTTATCATAATTTGTGAAAATTTCCTTAAAAATGTATCAAACGCAAACAAAATATCCTGTAAAACAAGCGCCTTAATGGATTGCAAAAGAAAAATGTGCTACACTTAGCCCAAGTGTAAATATAACTTTAAAGGAGTTAGTATGGGATTTTTTAGCTCAAGTAACGCACAGCCTCAAGCAAGCACTACAAATGCACAAAACAAAGAGATTGAGAATCTAAAAGCGCAAATTCAATCTTACGAAGCCGCCTTTGGATTTACACAGCAAGAAGTCATCGTAGGTATCAAAAATGGTGAAGTCTTTTTCAAAAACGAGCAAGCACAAAAAATGGCAAACCTAGATTCTATAATTCCACATTTGAATGCACAAGATGGCAATGTTTGTCTGCCTATTGGTGAGTTTAGTGTGAAGCACTTCGCCCACGATGGCGGTGTGTTTTATTCTATCTTGCCTGTGGATTTACGCAGTGATAAAGATGAGGATTTTGATATGTTTGAGACCTACTCTCAATCACTTACCTCTGGCATTATGGGGACACAAAGCGCATTGCAAGACATTTTGTCTGCTTCAAGTGAAGTGGTAAATCACACAAACGAAGGCATAGATAGAGCCGAATACGGAATGAATATGAGCAACAATGCCCTGAGCGAAATCGAAACTCTTTATGAAAAAATGCAAGTCTCAACACAACTTGTGGAATCACTCACACAACGAAGCAATGAAATCACTAGCGTTATTTCACTTATTGATGATATTGCTGAGCAAACAAATCTCCTAGCCCTTAATGCCGCTATTGAAGCGGCGCGCGCAGGAGAGCACGGGAGAGGGTTTGCCGTGGTGGCTGATGAAGTGCGAAAACTCGCGGAAAAAACACAAAAAGCTACCAAAGAAATCGCAGTAGTGGTAAAATCAATGCAACAAGAGGCAAACGACATACAAAGCGAGACAGAAGACACAAATCAAGCGACCACATCTGTGAAAGAAGCTATCACTTCATTACACAGCATAGTAAATGATTTAAAAGTAAGCTCTTTAATCAACAACCAAATCAGCTCAACGCTTAGCAGTAGAATCTTCTGCACCCTTGCTAAACTTGACCACACGGTGTATAAAAACAACTTGTATAGCTTTTTGTTCGGCGTGAAAGATTCCTTTGCTAAAGTGGATCATAAAAATTGTCGTTTAGGGAAATGGTATTTTGAGGGGCGAGGCAAGCAGTTATTTAGCAATACAAATGGGTATAAGAAAATGGATGATTTCCACGCAGGAGTGCATACACAAGCCATCACGCTTGCGCAAACATTTGAAAATCCTAATGAATCTTGCCCAAAATCACTCGTCAAAGAAAAAATCCTCACAATGGAAAAAAACTCTAATGGCGTGATAGAATCTATTGATGAAATGTATGGTGAGATTGAAGCACAAAATGGAGCAAAAATCAATGAACTTAGCAATGACTATATAACCAAACCACAAAAACAAAACGAATCTGCACCTGCCAAACCAACCCCCGCACCGACAAGCCCTGCGCCCACAAGCTCTACATCAGTAGCAAGCTCTGCTAAGGTAGATTCCACACCACAGGAGAAAGAAGTAGCCCAAGCCGACAAATCAACTCCTGCTCCAAGCAATGAAGCAAACAATCAGGGGGCAGACAAGCAGGAGCATAAAGAGCAAGAAGCCACTCCCACCAAATAAAATGGAGAGAATTGTATGAATTATCTATTTCGCTCTTTTGGTTATGGTGCTGGCATTGTCGCACTTGTCATCGGTATTGGCGTGCTAGGATATATGTATAATATCTACTCAGAATCTCAAGACCAAATCGATGCGATAAAAAAACATCGTATGGATATAACCACACAAATCTTTGATAGAAAAGGGAGACTTGTGGCAAATGTCTTTGATGTGGAGTTTCGCCTTTATGCGAGGTTTGATGAGATTCCACCGCGTTTGATAGAAGTGCTTTTAGCGGTGGAAGATACATTGTTTTTTGAGCACATTGGGATAAATCCTGATGCAATTTCGCGCGCAATGGTGAAAAACATACAAAGTTTGCGATACTCTGAGGGTGGGAGCACACTTACCCAGCAAGTTGTGAAAAATATCGCACTAACTTCTGAGCGCAGTTTTAAACGCAAAATTAAAGAGGCTGTGTTTGCTATCCTTTTAGAGCAACAAATGAGCAAAGAGGATATTATAGAGATTTATCTTAATCATATTTTCTTTGGACACGGCTATTATGGCATAAGGACTGCGGCGTTAGGATATTTTAAAAAGAATCTCAACGAACTCTCACTGAAAGAAATAAGTATGCTTATAGCATTGCCAAAAGCCCCGAGCACTTATGACCCTACACGCAATTTGACTTATTGTCTTTTACGCGCTAATGCAATTTTAGATAGACTTAATGAAATTGGTTGGATTACCGAGCAAGAATACGCGAAAGCTATTAAAGAAATCCCAAAAGTATATAATGAAACACTCACACAAAACTCTGCGCCTTATGCAGTCGATGAAATCGTGCGCCAACTTAGCGAAATATACCCAGATATACGAGTGGGCGGATACAAAGTAACATCAACTATTGACTTAGATTACCAAAAAATCGCCCAAAGCGCACTCATACACACATACAACGAAACCAACAAGCGTTTATTGGAGCGGTATCCAAATATGTTTGAAGAGGCAAGCGCACAAGAGCGCGAGATAGACCCTCAAAATGAACAAGAAATGATAATAGAATCTCGCGCTAAAGCACTAAACCTCATACGCGCTCTACCAAAAGAGGAATACGCCAAACGATTTGGTGGGAATCTTAATGGCGCGATGGTAGTTACCGAGCCAGAAACGGGCAATGTCTTGGCTCTCGTAGGCGGGATAGATTATGCGATTTCGCCATTTAATCGCGCTACACAAGCACAACGGCAATTTGGCTCAAGTGTAAAGCCATTTATTTACTTGCTTGCGTTTAATAGAGGTTACTCGCCTGCGTGGCAGATACCCGATGTCCCGCGCAGATTTGGCGGACGAGTGAAAAATATCGATTTAGATTCTGTGGAGGGCGTGGGGCAAGAAGCCGAAGCAAGTATATGGCGACCTAAAAATGTGGGTTCGTATGGTGGTATGGTGCGCCTGCATAGTGCCTTACAACATTCAGCCAATCTCGCCACTATTAACCTCGTGCAAGAAGTTGGCTTTGATGCAATCTATCAGGGGATTGAAAATTTGCATTTTAAGGGTGCTCCACCTGATATGAGCATTGTTTTAGGCTCTCTTAGTCTCTCTCCGCTTGATGCGGCGGGGAAATATTCGCTATTTTCAAACTATGGCACAATCACAACGCCAAGACTTGTAGAGTCTGTTACAAACGCACAAGGCGAAGTCAATGACAACTTCCCAACCAAAGAAGAAGAATTTACATCGCCAAGTCAAGCATTTTTAGTAACCAATATCTTGCGTGATGTCGTAAATCGTGGCACGGGCTCACGCGCACATTTGCCAAACATTGAAATCGCTGGCAAAACGGGCACTTCTAATAGGAATGTCGATGGTTGGTTTTGTGGATTCTCCCCTGATTTACAGGTGGTTATATGGATGGGACGGGATAACAACCTCCCCATTGGACCAACTGAAACAGGTGGTGTAACTTCTGCACCTGCTAGCGCGTATTTTTTTAGCAATGTGTTAAAAATTGAGCCTAGCTTAAGGCGACATTTCCCTGTGCCAAGTGGTGTAATGAGAAAGGCGTATGACGATGGTGAATTCCTCTATACTGATGTCTCTCAACTCCCACCAACGCAAAATATGAGTATTGAGGATAGTTTAATTTTTTAAGCGTTTATTGCAATTTGGCACAATACGCTTATAATTTACATTAAGGAAGCAAAACTTTGAATGAAGAAGTTATCGCATTGATGCTTGGTGTCTCGCTCACTTTAGGCTTTTTCGCGCTACTTGGTGTAGTATGGGGACTTAAAAACGGACAATTTGATGATGAGGGCAAAATGATGGAAGGGGTGCTTTTTGATTCCCCTGAGGATTTAAACAAAATTGCCAATCAAGAAAAAAAGCATAATTTTTTAGATGACTTAGATTCTCTCAAAGAGCAAAATACACAACAACCTAAGGAGGACAAATGAATAAGGTGTATGATGTTGGGATTATAGGTGGTGGAGCTGCTGGGATTGGCTGTGGTGTGGAATGTCTAGCCTTAGGTATTCAAAACATTGTTGTATTTGAAAAAGGAGAGAGTTTCCTCTCTACTCTTAGGCAATTTTACAAAGACGGCAAACGCGTGGATAAGGACTACAAAGGACAACAAGCAGATTTAAAAGGGCATATCCCACTCCAAGATGGCAACAAAGAAAGCACGCTAGAATTTTTTGATAAAGTCATACAAGAAAACAACCTAAATATTCACTACAAAACAGATATAGAATCTATCCAACACAATGGCGATATTTTTACCATTCACACAAACGCCAATCAAACATACCAAGCGCGATTTGTCGTCATCGCTATTGGCAAAATGGGGCAACCAAACAAACCAACCTACCCTATCCCCTCATCAATCAAGCGCAGAGTGCAATTCAACGCTAATAATATCCCTAACGATGAAAAGCTCCTAGTCGTGGGCGGGGGGAACTCGGCGGTGGAATACGCCACGCTTCTATGCCAAAGCAATGATACCACGCTAAACTACCGCCGAAGCGAATTTACACGCATTAACGACATTAACGCCACGCAACTAAAAGAAGTGATGCAATCTGGCAAGCTCAAATCACGCTTGGGTGTGGATATTGTGAGCTTAGAAGATGAAGGTGGGAAAGTCAAAGTGTGCTTTAGTGATTCCCAAAGTGAAGTATTTGATAGAGTGGTGTATGCCATTGGTGGTGCAGCTCCTACGGACTTTTTACACAAATGCAATATCAAACTTGATGAAAACAATGTGCCAATATGCGATAAAAACGAAAGTGCGGTAAAAAATCTCTTTGTCGCTGGAGATATTTTGTTTAGAAATGGTGGCTCGATTGCTATCGCGCTCAATCACGGCTATGATATTGCGCTTGAGATTAAAAAGCGACTAGATTCTAAGGAATAAAAATGCCAACGCTAAACCTCATCTCGTGGAATGTCAATGGACTGCGAGCGTGTATGAATAAGGGCTTTATGGAGTTTTTTAAGCAAATAGATGCCGATATTTTCTGTATCCAAGAATCCAAAATGCAAAAAGAGCAAGGCGATTTTGATTTTGCCCCTTTGGGATACGCAGAGATTTGGCATAGCGCGGACAAAAAGGGCTATTCAGGCACGATAATGCTAAGCAAAATAAAACCTCTAAATGTGCGCTACGAAATGAATAATTTTCACAAAGATAGCATTCAAAAGCACAGCAGGGGCAATGAAGGCAGAATCATCACCGCAGAATTTGAAAAATTTTACCTCGTAAATGTCTATACTCCAAACTCAAAACGCGAGCTAGAGGGGCTAGAGTATCGAATGGCGTGGGAAGATGACTTCCGCGCGTTTCTCAAAGATTTGGAGTGCAAAAAGCCCGTGATAATCTGCGGGGACTTAAATGTCGCGCATAATGAAATCGATTTAGCAAACCCCAAAACAAACTGCACCAAAAAAGACAAAAATGGCGAGATAAAGTTTAAGGGCAACGCAGGCTTTAGCGACTGGGAGCGGGAGAAATTTAGCGCGCTTTTAAATTCTGGATTTATCGATACTTTTCGGTATTTCTACCCCGATTTGCAGGGTGCGTATAGCTGGTGGAGCTACTTTGGCAAAGCTAGGGAAAACAATGTGGGCTGGAGAATTGATTATTTCCTCTGCTCCAAATCCTTAGAATCTGCCTTAAAAAACGCCAAAATCTACAATGACTTCAAAGCCTATCCACAGATACTAGGGAGCGACCACTGCCCTGTGGGAGTAGAGATAGAGATTTGAAAATTTAGATATTTTATAAGCAAGGTTTTATGGACAACCCCCATATCTTTAAAAGCGGGGTTTGTCCTAATTAAAAAACCTAAAAGGCATAAATATAACGAATGAATAAATCATACGAATTAGCAATTTTAGTTTTAAAGCTACTCCTATTGGCATTTACACTCATCGTTTTGTCAAGCAGTATTGCATCTACAAATGGAATTCTGCCCACCACTTCAATGCCGTGATTTGTAGCAATGGTGTTTCTTAAGCCTATATTAAGAGCGACATCAATAGCATTTCTATCGAGTTTCCAAGCTGGATTCACTGCAGCTACATCTTGTCTTTCAAAATCATCTAAATCACCCCCGCTATAATTCACGCCACCGACACTCAATCCAATAAATCCACCAAAATTTATTTCTTCGCTTGTGATAAAGTTTGCCAACAAATCTATATTTGCTGAATAATTTATCTGCGTTCCAGAAACTCTAGTTTTCCAATTTGTGCCATTGTAGGCTAAATTTTCAAAATTTAGCCCTCCATAAGATAACCCAGCATAATAGCGCAATCCAACCTTTGGTGTAAAAAAATGCTTGTATCCAGCAACTACGCCAAACCTTATGCCTCCGCCATAATACGCTAAGTTCTCTAAATTGTTTCGTAGGGTAACTGCATTGTCAAAATTGCCACTTCCATAGCCTAATTGCACACCGATAAAAATGCCATTTTCTTTAGCACTTAAATGTGATAGTCCCAATACCAAAACAACAACTAAAGATAGTTTGTGAATCAAAAGGCGATTGCCTAAAGTCCTAAGAATTTCTATTAAGAGAGAGAGAGAGAGAGAAATGGTTTTGTGCTATTGCACATTTTGTGTGATTGTTCATTGTGAACTCCTTATTGTGAAATATTAGCCATTTGGCTTGGCGGATTGTAGCATATTTTAGAAAAATGTGTTTATTTTTACGGACAAAAATTTGTCTAAAAATTATTAGAAAATTATAGATAATAAATAAACATTTTTAAAATATAATAAAGCCCCCAAAAGGAATCAAATATGAGCAAAAGCACACAGACAATCTATATCTTTGGCGATACGCACGGCTTAGAGGACATAGAAAAAATCTTTTTGCCATTAGAATCCTACACCAAAGATGATTTTATCATCATTTGTGGGGATTTTGGCGTGCTGTGGGGGGACAGGGCAGATGATTGTGAGAAGTTTTTAGTAGGCGAGTTTGACAAACTCCCCTGCACGATTCTCTTTATCGATGGCAATCACGAAAATTTCAACCGCCTAGACGCGCTAAAAAATGTCAAAAAATTTGGCGGGAATGTCGGCGAGTATATCAAGGGCAAATGCTACCATCTCAAACGAGGCGAGATTTACACCATAGCGGGGAAAAATATCTTTACGATGGGTGGGGCTAGTAGCATAGACAAAGATTACAGAAAGCCAAATATCTCGTGGTGGGAGGGCGAAAATATCACGCCCGCCCAAGTCAAATACGCCCTGCAAAATCTAGTAGATTTTAGAGGGCAAATCGACATCGTCATCACGCACACCTGCCCTAGTAGCTTTTTGCCCCATATTGATACACATTTAAGCATAGATAAAGATTTTGTCGATAAAAATTGCGTGTGGCTTGAGATTTTGGCACAAAAAATCGCGCTCAACCAAAACGGGAAAATCGAGTGGTTTTTTGGGCATTGGCACGGGGATTTTGATTTTAAAGTGGAGCTAGATTCTGCCCTAGATTCTATCGCGGATTCTGCAAATGCAAAATCTAAGCTAACAATCAACGCGCATTGCTTATATGAGGAGGCGTTGCGCATAAGCACGCAAGCAAATACAAACTAGCAAAAGCGCGATTTACAATTTTTTAAAAATCTAACAATAAAAGGAGCAAAAATGAGTAATATAAGTGGATTTACAGGCACGATAGGTTTGAGGGATTTGATAAGACAAAAAATCACAATCCCTGATTATCAACGCCCTTATGTGTGGGATAGTGAACAAGTGTAGCGGAGGGTGTGAATTTTTCGCACAAATCCACACAATTTTTCCAAAAAATCAAAAACGGACAAAAATCTGTCTAAAAAATATGATGAAATAAATCTTGGATTTTAAGAATCTAGAACAACTCGATACAAAGGACACACAATGCAAAGTTTAATATCCAAGCGACATAGCCTCACAGAATTAGAGCGTTTAGAATTGCTAGAGCTAATTAGAGAAGCAAATTTCATTAAAAAACACGATAGGTATATCAAACTCATAAAAAGAAGTGTCAAGACTTTAAACGATGTACACAATACGAGTAAAAGAATATTTAAAAAAGAAAAAGCGCGGTTACAAAACGGCGAGATTGCTAGGGCACTACAAAAAGTTAAAAACACTAGCACGGCAAAATCACTGCTAAAAAACAATAATATCGTGCTTAATGAGGTGCTAAAACTAAACAATAAGCGCGATTGCAACATAATAGAGGCATTTTTCAAACGCTACAATAAAGATGAGTTAAATGCTAAAATCTTTAATAAAACCTTTAGCCTTGCTAAAAAGCGCGAAGTTAAAGTCAGTTTTATCGCGGAGGAAAAGGTAACAGCGAACTATTCGCAACGCACAAATCTTATTAGAATGTTTTTTAATAAAAAATCAAAAAAGTTTAAAACACAGCTATTACTCCACGAGCTTATTCATAGAGTTAGTATGGGGTTTTTAAGTGATTTAGAAAAATTAGATTTCGCGCTAAATCATTACCCAGAGTTGTTTATAAACACGCAGTTTGCGCCACTTAAAAACATAGAGAACATATATGAATCCCTGCCAAAAAACTTAAAAGAGCAAAAAGGCGATGATTATTATGGATTTAGAAGTTTTGAGGAATTTATCGCAGAGGTTGCAAATCCTAAATTTAGAGACAAACTGCAAAAGCTAGGGATTTTAGAAAGCGTGCTAGAAAATTATTTTGCATTTTTAGACAAATGCGATAAATAAAGAATCTTTTTAAGCTATTTTTAAACGGGGGGGGGGATAAAATATCTCGCTTTTGTTTTTATAAGATTTTGCCCTTAATGTGTCTTAGGTGCGTAAAATCTAAAAAGCAAAGCAATATTTCCCTAAACAAGGAGTTACGCAATGAATAAATTTACACCTAAAGACAAAAAAGAACTTATACGCTTGATTGTTGGAGGAATTAGCTTGGATAAGATAGATACCACGCTTATTACCGATATGAGTGATTTATTCGAAAAAATAAGGTTTATTTTGTGGGAAATTGAGATGGCAGCAGATTCAGATACTCCATTTGAATGGCAAGAGGAATGTTTGACGCAAGAATTTTTTAATGGCATAGAAGATTGGAACACTAGCAATGTTGTTGATATGTCGTGTATGTTTAGCGGGTGCAAATATTTCAACAGCGACATAAGCAAATGGGATACAAGCAAGGTGGAAAATATGCACGCTATGTTTGCTGGAGCAGAATCGTTTAACCAACCGCTAAATGATTGGAATGTAAGCAATGTAGAGGCGAGAAGCAGAATGTTTGTAGGTGCAAAGTCATTCAATCAATCTTTGGAAAATTGGAATATAAAAGAAGTAAGGGTAGCATACGGCATAGGAAAAGTAGGCATAAATTTTGATTTATTGCATATGTTTGAAGGATGTCCATTAGAATCAAACCCACCAAAATGGTGGAAAAAATATACAGACCCATACAAAATCAAATAGTATTTAGCTCCATCACTCCTGTATTTTTTGCACTTCAAGCGGACTTAAATAGCCCTCTTTTAGAAGCATTTGCACGATTTGCTTAAAGATTGGCGCAGCAGTGCGCCCGCCGTAGTAGTCGTTTTCTACACTTGATTCAAACACCACCACACCAATGGTATAATTACGCTCTAAATCTTTAGCAAAACCAAAAAACGAGCCATTATACTCTTTGACATATCGCCCTCCTCTAGCAATCCTCGCTGTGCCTGTCTTGCCACCTACGATGAGATTCTCTACTAATGCTGGCTTGCCCGAGCCATTTTTCACTACTTTGATAAGCAACTCTTCCATTTCCTTAGCCACTTGCGGAGAGAGAATCTGCAATGGCGCATAGCTCTTGGGCTCGTATCGTTGAGAGCTTGGTGCAGTGATATAGCTCGTAATGCGAGGAGTTGGGAGCAACCCACCATTACTAAAGCTCGCATACGCACGCATAAGCTGTATAAATGTGCTCTGCAAGCCATAACCATAGCTTATAGTCGCCTTTGTCGCTTGTTCGATATTGAGTTTTTTTACACTTGGGATAGAACCGCGTTTCTCATAGGGCAAGTCGATTCCCGTGCTTTGAGAGAATCCAAAGGCTTTTAGCGCAGTGTGGAGCTCTTGAGAGCTTAGAACAGAAGCAATTTTTACCATTCCTATGTTACTTGAATGGAGCATAATGCCCTCTGGAGTCGCGGATTGTAGCACCACACTATCGCGTATCGTGTAGTTGCGTAATTTATAATTGCCATTTTCTAAGTCAATATTTTGCGTTGGATTGAGTTTATTTTTTTCAAGCAAGACAGAATAAATGATAGGTTTAATGGTGCTTCCGGGCTCATACGCACGCTCAATCGCAGAGAGATTAAGCCGTGAGTAGTCCTTAATATCGCGTAAAGTGTTGGGATTAAAGCGATTTGAGCTCGCTAACGCGATAAATTGCCCACTTTTAGAATCCATAATCCCAGCGATAATCTCGCCTGAATTATACCGCGCCTTTGCGCTATCTAGGATAGATTCAAGTTGAGATTGCACACGCAAGACAATACTTAGCGTTACATCAAAGCCATCTTGGCGCGTCTTTTTTACCGCTCCCTTGTCCATAATGACATTAAAGCCTATATCGCGCCTACCGATAATTTCGCCGTCTTGCTTGGGATTAAGGAGTTCATTATAATATTTCTCAATGCCCTTTATGCCATACACGCGCGTGATTCCCTCGCTATCCTCCTTGCCTACATAGCCCACAAGTGGCTCTAGCAAACTTTTGTAGCGATAATTTCTATTGTTGCCACTCACTTCGATACTTAAGCCTTGCTTTGGGATTACTACGCCATTTTTGTTTTCATACTCGATAAATACGCCATAGCGTAAAAGCACAAGATTTAGCTTTTTAAGGTTAATCGCTGTTGGGGCATCAAGGTTGTAAGATAGCACGACATTGCCCTTAACTTGAAATTTTTTCAAAATCTCATCTTTGCTTATGCCACTATAAATAGAAAAAAGATTCACAAAAAGTTCTTTTTTTTCGGAATCTATGCTTTGTGTGTTGATGCTTGCTTTGTAAATGTTTGAACTAGAAGAGAGCTCAAAGCCATCAGCACTAAAAATCGAGCCTCTAAGCGCGGTATCGACTTTTTTTGATTCTAGTGTTGGGAGTTTTCTTGGGGTGATGACTTTAGTGTAGGTGATTGCTATAAAAGCACTAAAACACAGAAGCAAAATAGCACAAAGACTGATAATAGCGGAGATTCTTTTATCAGCCATTTGTTTTAGATTCTATACAAATTAAGATTGTGATTAAATCTGTCCGCACAAGCAAAAGCTACACTTGTGTGCGGAGAATCTCTTTATACGCATTGACTGCTTTGTTGCGCACTTCTAGCATTACTTTCATACTATTTTCTGCCTTTGTAATCGCAATCGCCGCACTATGCAAATCCTTAACCTGCCCTGTCGCCATATCTGCTAGAGCTTTTTCTGAAGTTTGCTGGTAGGCATTTACACTATCAAGTGTATCTTTAAGTGTCTTAGCAAAGTCTAGCCCACTATCTTGCGGAGGCATATTCTTAACGGCTGGCTTATTGACATCAGGCAGAACAATATCGCTCTTAATAACTCCAAATTGTGTTTTATTTACCTCGTTCATTGTGTTCTCCTCATTACAGATTCTCTAATTTTACATTATTTTATGTTGATTTTGTGCTATTTTTCTCATCTTTATGGTTTTTATTTACTTATTTTACGCTTGGAACATTGATATTGCGTTGCTTGCCATATTTTTCGCACTTTGAAACGCACTCACATTTGCTTGATACGCCCTCGTGGCTTCGATTAAATCCGCCATTTCTACCACAGGATTGACATTTGGATACGCCACATAACCCTGCGCATTCGCATCAGGGTGGCTTGGGTCATATTTCATCAATGGCTGCCTATCATCACGGACAATCTTATGGATATACACGCTCATAATCGGTGGCTTTGGTTCTTTCCTCAGCTCACCCTCATCAAGCGGGTCTTCGTATTTAAGCAAATTGTTGTCTTTACCTAATCGTTCGTTTAATACTTTGTTAAAATCAAACGCTCTAAACACCACTTCTCTACGGCGATATGGTCCTCCTTCATCAGTGCGCGTAGTGTTTGCATTGGCAATGTTTGATGAAATCACATTGGTGCGCACCCTTTGGGCTGATAAACCATATCCACTAATATCAAAACTCGATAAGAATGACATTGTTAAATCCTTTCAAAATCTTAAATTGCTATCCTAAAAAGAACAATTAAATGTTTCTTCCAGAATCTACCGCATAAGCAAAAATACCCTTATGTCGCTTTAATGCGCTAGTGAGGGCGTTATACATCGTGCTGTTTTTGCCCATTTCGCTTGTCTCCACATCTAAATCTACGCTGTTGCCGTCATTTCTAGCTAAATGCCCATCACGCCAAAAAATCGTAGCTTTATCAAGCTCCACTCGCCTGCCATCGCGGTGGATATTATACACCCTGCGCAATGGTAAGTCCTCATCGGTTACTTTCTTAAATGCCTTGTTGCTCTCACGCGCCAAAAACTGCTCGAAGTTAATATCCTTTGGACGATAAAATGGCGTATCAACATTAGCAATGTTCGATGAAATCAAATCTTGGCGCAATGAACGAAAATCAAGTGCCTTATACACTAGCGGATAAGCGATTGAAATATCTTTAATCAAATCCATTTGACTACCTCTTTTACAAATAAGTTTCCCTAAACACTGCAAGTTTAAGCAAAATATATTCCCAAGTGAGAATCTGCCCTCACACATAGATTCCACAAAACTCCGAGAATCTTCATATTATCCAAGCATAAGATATGCCACTTAATTTCGTGTGGCAAGATATTGTAGCGTTTTAAAATTTTTAGTATGTTTCTTTTTGTTGCAATTTTTTGCATTTTTTGCATTTTCACTTTTAAATTGTGAATTTTTTAGTATGCTAAATCAAAAGTCGCAATTTTATTGCGCTTTTTACAATACTACAACAAAGGACTAACAATGAAAATTTCACAACAAAAAAAGGAGGTGCGCCGTGGGCACAGCTTACGATGAAACATACAAACGCTCGATAGAAAATCCGCAAGATTTTTGGGCAGAGGCAGCCCAAAAAGTGCATTGGTATAATGAATGGGATACCGTGCTTGATGATAGTGGCGAGCATTACAGGTGGTTTGTAGGAGGCTGTATGAATACCTGCTACAACGCGCTTGATTTGCATATCCATCACGGCAGAGGCGATAATCTCGCTTTAATCTATGACTCCCCTATAACAGATACCAAGAAAAAATACACCTACAAGCAGCTCCGCGATAGAGTAGCAAAGACAGCGGGAATCCTCGCCAACAAAGGCGTGGTAAAGGGCGATAGAGTCATCATTTATATGCCGATGATTCCCGAAGCAGTCATAGCGATGCTCGCGTGTGCGAGGCTAGGGGCGATTCATAGCGTGGTGTTTGGGGGATTTGCCTCCCACGAGTTAGCGATGAGGATAGAGGACGCCAAACCACGCGTGATAATGACGGCAAGCTGTGGGATTGAGATAAGCAATATCATTGAGTATAAGCCCATTTTAGATGAAGCGATTAAAAAATCTCAACACAAGCCCACCACTTGTATCGTGTGGCAACGCCCGCAGTATAAGGCAAGTATGCTCCCGTGGAGAGATGTGGATTGGGAAGTGGAGGAGGAAAAAACCCACCCCGTAGAGCCTGTGCCTGTGCTCGCCACAGACCCGCTTTATATCCTCTATACTTCAGGCACCACAGGCACGCCAAAGGGTGTCATTCGCTCTAATGGTGGGCATTCTGTGGCGATGAAATGGAGTATGGATAATATTTATAACGCCAAAGAAGGCGATGTGTTTTTCACCGCTTCTGATGTGGGCTGGGTAGTGGGGCACTCCTATATCGTGTATGCCCCGCTTATGAATGGTTGCACTACGATTGTCTATGAGGGTAAGCCCGTGCGCACGCCAAATCCTGCGAGCTTTTGGAGAATCATTGATGAATACAAAGTCAATATTTTATTTTCCGCTCCTACGGCATTTCGCGCTATCAAGCGAGAGGACGCCAAAGGCGAGCTAGCAAAAAAATACAATTTAGAGAGTTTGCGCACGATTTTTGTCGCGGGCGAGCGGTGCGATAGCGACACGCTAAAATGGATTCAAAAGGTTACGGGAAAGCCTGTGGTGGATAATTGGTGGCAGACAGAGACAGGCTGGGCGATTGCGGCAAATCCTATGGGGCTAGACCCTATGCCTATAAAGCCCGGAAGCCCTACAAAGCCAACCCCCGGATTTAATCTAAAAGTGCTAGGCGAAGATGGCAAGGAGCTAAAAGCTGGCAAAAAAGGGGCACTCTGCCTAAAATTGCCTCTGCCACCTGCCTGCCTAATGGGAATCTGGGAAAATGAAGAGCGGTATCGCAAGGGCTATTTGGAGCATTTCAAAGGTTACTATCTCACAGGCGATACGGGCTATATCGATAAAGACGGCTATGTCTATGTGCTAGGGCGAATGGACGGGATTATCAATGTCGCTGGACATCGTCTCTCCACAGGCGAAATAGAGGAAGTCATCTCAAAACACCCCGATGTCGCAGAATGCGCCGTTATCGGTGTCAATGATGAGCTAAAGGGCGAGATTCCCTTTGGCTTTGTGGTGCTAAAAGCAGGCATAGAGCGCGACCATAAGGGAATCATCGATGGCGTGGTATCACTTGTGCGCCACGAAATCGGCGCGGTGGCGAGCTTTAAAATCGCTACCGTAGTAAATGCCCTCCCAAAAACGCGCAGTGGCAAGATTTTGCGCAAAACCTTGCGCGAAATCGCTGATGGCGTGGAGTATGCGATTCCCGCTACGATTGAAGATTCTAGTGTGCTCGATTCTTGCAAAGAAGCAATCGCAAAACTAGGCTATCCCAAAACACCAACAAAGGAGGCGCAATCTAAGGCATAAGATTTTTTGTCATTGCGAGCAAAAGCATAAGTATGGATTGCTACACGGATTTGTATAAAATCCGCTCGCAATGACGGCAACTTGTAAGAATTTAAATTGTAAAAAAGGAGAAAAAATGGTAACTTCAGCAGGAAAAAGATTTAGGCAGGCATTAAAGGAAAATTCCCCATTGCTCATCGTAGGCACGCCAAACGCTTATGCGGCGTTGCAAGCGAGTAAAATCGGGCATAAAGCAATCTATATTTCAGGTTCTGGCGTGGCAAGTGTGAGCTATGGCTTGCCTGATTTGGGAATCGTGGGGTTAGAGGATTTTTGTATCGATGTGCGGAGAATCACCTCGCGTGTGGATACGCCTCTTTTGGTAGATTGTGATACGGGCTTTGGCGGGGCGTTTAATATCGCTCGCACGATAAAAGAGCTAATCCGTGCAGGTGCAGCCGCCACGCACATAGAAGACCAAGTCGCGCAAAAGCGGTGCGGACATCGCCCAAACAAAGAGCTAGTCAGCACGCAAGAAATGTGCGACAGAATCAAAGCCGCAATGGACGCGAAAATCGATAGCGAATTTGTGGTGATGGCTCGCACAGACGCCCACGCAATCGAAGGACAACAAAAGGCGATTGAGCGCGCAGTGGCTTATGTGGAAGCGGGTGCGGAGATGATATTTGCCGAAGCGGTGCATACTTTGGAGGAATATAGCGCGTTTGTAAAAGATCTCAAAGTCCCTGTGCTAGCAAATATCACAGAATTTGGAAAAACGCCTTATTTCACCGCAGATGAGCTAAAGGGGGCTGGAATCTCAATGGTGCTTTATCCCCTCTCGGCAAATCGCGCGATGAGCAAGGCGGCAAACCAAGTGTATAAATCCATTTTGGCAAATGGGCATCAAAAAGATGTCTTAGATATAATGGAAACACGCGAGGAGCTCTACGCAATGCTAGATTATTATGCGTATGAAAATAAGCTCGATGAGTTGTTTAAGAAGTGAGATTATCCATTGTCATACTTAAGGGAGTGAAACGACCGAAGTATCTCTAGATTCTAGAATGTTTGAGATATTTCGCTCACGCTCAATATGACAAGGTTTTCGTCATTGCGAGCCGTGCTTGCACGGCGTGGCAATCTAAAATCTAAATTTTCTAATGGATTGCCACGATTTTGCGAAGGCAAAATCTCGCAATGACACAAAACATAGAATGTAAATTTTAAAACAAAGGAGAAACTAAATGAGTCAAAGTGAAGCAAGTAAAAAAAGTGGTGGGCTAGCAGGGATTATCGCTGGGCAAAGCGCGATATGCACCTGCGGGCTAGGCAATGGGTTAAATTATTATGGCTATGCCATCGAGGATTTAGCCCATCATTGTGAGTTTGAGGAAGTGGCGTATTTGCTCCAATTTGGCGAGCTACCAAACGCAAAGCAACTAAGCGAGTATAAGGGCAAAATCGCCGCACAGCGAGGACTGCCAAAAGAGCTAAAAGAAGTGCTAAAGCAAATCCCAAAGAGCGCGCATCCTATGAATCTAATGCAAAGCGCGGTGGCGACTTTAGGCACGCTTGAAGCAGAGAAAGAGGATTTTAGCGACCAAGATAGCAAGATTATCCGCTTGCTTGGCATTTTGCCTAGCGTGCTGTGCTTTTGGCATAACTACGCGTATAATGGCAAAGAGATAGATTTTGAAAGCAAGCAAGATTCTATCGCGGGGTATTTTTTAGAAAAGCTAAAGGGGCAAACTCCCCCAAGCGAATTTATCAAAGCGATGCACTGCTCGCTAATCCTGTATGCCGAGCACGAGTTTAACGCCTCGACATTTACAGCGAGAATCTGCGCTTCGACACGAAGCGATATTTTTAGCGCGGTAAGTGCGGCAATCGGTGCATTACGCGGACCGCTTCACGGCGGGGCAAACGAAGCAGCAATGCACTTAATTGAGAGCTTCTCAAGCGTAGAGGAAGCGATAAAGGGTGTCAATCACAAGCTAGAAACAAAGCAACTGCTAATGGGCTTTGGACATAGAATCTATGGCGCGGGAGGCGACCCGCGAAATGCACTTATCAAAGAGTGGAGCAAAAAGCTAGGGGGCGATACGCTTTTATACAAAGTAAGCGAGGCAATCGAATCGCTAATGAAAGAAAAAAAGCCAAACTTACCGCCAAATGCGGACTTTTACAGCGCGTCCGCGTATCATTTTATGGGGATTAAGACGGATTATTTTACGCCTATTTTTATAATGAGTCGTGTCTCGGGCTGGACTGCGCATATCAAGGAGCAAAGGGCAAATAATAAGATTATCCGCCCTAGCAGTGAGTATATCGGTGTCGCCCCACGCGACTTTGTGGCGATAGATAACCGATAGTAAGTCGCTAAACGCCTTTAAATTCTAGAATTTAAAGGCAAAACCACGCGCAAAATCTATGTTAAGCGCGTAAAATCTTACACCAAAATCAAAGGAGAACAAAATGAGTAACGATATGGGAATACTAGAGGCAAAACGACCAGAGTTTGATGAACTGCTAAGCAAAATCGCAAAATACGCAGATGAGTATGTGGCAAAAAGTGAAGTGGCGATAGAAACGGCAAAATACTGCTTAATGGATACGATAGGCTGTGGGATTTTGGCGTTAAAATATCCTGCTTGCACGAAGTTGCTTGGACCAAGTGTGGATGGCGCGGAGTTTCGCCCGCTAGGGAGCAAAATCCCGGGCACTAGCTATCAACTAGAGCCTATTCGCGCTGCGTTTAATGTAGGCGCAATGGTGCGCTGGCTAGATTTTAATGATACTTGGCTCGCAGCTGAATGGGGACACCCTAGCGATAATTTGGGCGCGATTTGGGCGGTGGCAGACTATGTAAGCCGCAAAAATATCGCAGAGGGCAAGCCTGCTTTGACCGTCTCTTGCGTGCTTCAAGCGATGATAAAGGCACACGAGATTCAAGGCGTGCTCGCGCTAGAAAACTGCTTTAACAAAGTGGGGCTTGATCACGTGCTACTTGTGCGAATCGCAAGCACGGCGGTAGCTGCCAAACTGCTAGGCTGTGATTTTAGCGAAATCCGCAACGCCGTATCGCACGCCTTTATCGATGGCGGGGCATTGCGCACTTATCGCCACGCGCCAAACACAGGCTCGCGCAAAAGCTGGGCAGCAGGTGATGCAAGCTCGCGCGGAGTGGATTTAGCCCTCAAAGCAAAAACGGGCGAAATGGGCTACCCAAGCGCATTATCCGCGAGCTTTTGGGGATATAATGATGTCAAAATGAAAGGGCAAACACTCACAATCCCACAAGAATTTGGAAGCTATGTAATGGAAAATGTGCTGTTTAAAATCAGCTTCCCTGCGGAGTTTCACGCGCAAACGGCAGTGGAGGCGGCAATCAAACTCCATAGCGAAGTCAAAGATAGGCTAGGTGAAATTGATACAATCATCATCACCACGCAAGAATCTGGACACCGCATAATCAACAAAGTAGGCGAGCTAGCAAACCCCGCAGATAGAGACCACTGCATACAATATATGGTTGCCGTGCCGCTTATCTTTGGGCGATTAGTCGCTGATGACTATGAGGACAATGTCGCTAGCGATACGCGAATCGATGAGTTACGCGCTAAAATGGTGGTAGAAGTCGATGAGAGATATACGCGTGAGTATTTGGAAGCGGATAAGCGGAGCATTGCAAACGCGGTGCAAGTGGTTTTTAAAGATGGTTCTAAGACAGAGAAAGTCGAGGTGGAATACCCAATCGGGCATAAGCGCAGACGCAAAGAGGGAATCCCCGTGCTAGAGGCGAAATTTAGGGCAAATCTAGCGACTAGATTTTCGCCAAAGCAATGTGCGCGGATTTTAGGTGCGTTTGAAAACGACAAAAATTTGCTCAATATGAACTTTAATGAGTTTAGTGATTTGTTTGTGCTATAAAAACAACACAAGTGGAAATCTTTAGGGATTTCCACTAACCATTGATAAGAAAATCAAGTGTCGCCATTCGCACACACACACCATTTGTAACTTGCTCTAGCACCTTACTTCGAGAATCTTTTAACACCTCATCATCAATATCCACATTGCGATGCACAGGTCCCGGGTGGAGGACAATACACGCATTATCGCCTAAAAGTTCTTTTGTAATGCAAAATCTACTTGCATAATCTCTTAGTGAGCCATAAATCACTTGATTGTGTCGCTCTGTCTGTGTGCGCAGACTCATCACCACATCAACTTCACGGATAATCTCCGCCAAATCACTACTCGTGCGCAAAGTTGTCTTTGGTAAAAAATGTGGTGGTGCAACCAAAATCACTTCCAATCCAAAACGCATGAGAAGTTCAATATTGCTATTTGCTACGCGTGAGTTGATTATATCGCCCACAATGGCGACTTTTTTGCCCTGCAGTAATGTTGCAATATTGTCGTTTGTGAGTTGTAGCGATTTTTTGGAATCGTATGAATGCTTTGACTCCAAAAAATACTCAATAATCGTGAGTAAATCAAGGAGGGCTTGCGTGGGGTGAGAGTGCGCACCATCGCCTCCATTGATAATAGGACAATTCACTTGACGCCCAAGGTAATACCCCGCACCAGCATTTTTATGTCGTATGATAATCGCATCAGGATTCATAGCATTGAGATTTGCAGCAGTATCAGAAATAGTCTCGCCCTTAGCAGTAGAGCTTTTAGAAACATCAAGTCGCATTACCTGCCCGCCTAGATTCTTTACCGCTACTTCAAAGCTAGAAAGCGTGCGTGTGGAGTTCTCAAAAAAAATGGTAATAACATTTTTATATTGCAACGGAAAGCTTTGCGGAGCTTTGCAATCTTTCCCAAACATTTGGGTTTTAAAATACAAAGAACGATTAAAAATACAAACAATCTCATCAATGCTAAAATCACTCGTGCGGATAAGGTGGCGGGGCTTTGACATTTTTACTCCTTTTGTCTTGCCCTTTTTAGGGTAATGTAAAATAACGCCCTAATTTTAGCAAAATTTAATCACAAAGTCGTGCCAAAATCTCTGCATAATTTTCAATTCGTCTATCGCGCAAAAAGGGCCAGATTCTGCGCACCTGCTCACTTCGCTCTAAATCAACCTCAACAAGCAGGTTTTGAGGCTCTTCATTGGCTTTGTCTAAAAGTTCGCCTTGTGCGCCAAAGGCAAAGCTTGAACCCCAAAAGCGAATTCCTCGCGTATCTTTAGAATCTACGCTTAAATCTTTTTCAAAGCCCACACGATTTATCGCCAAAGTTGGCAACCCATTTGCCACGCTGTGTCCGCGCATAACTGCTATCCAAGATTCTCTTTGTCGTTGCTTCTCTTCATCGCTATCTTCATCAAACCACCCAATCGCAGTGGGATAAATAAGCATATCTGCGCGTTTGAGTGCCATAATGCGCGCTGCCTCAGGAAACCACTGGTCCCAACAAACAAGCACACCAAGCCTGCCAACGCTCGTAGCAATGGGATTAAATCCCAAATCGCCCGGCGTGAAATAAAACTTTTCATAAAACTGCGGGTCATCTGGTATGTGCATTTTACGATATTTGCCTGCAATCTCACCATTTTTTTCAAACACCACTGCGGTATTATGATACATTCCAGCAGTGCGCTTCTCAAAAAATGAGCCCACAAGCACTACTCCTGCTTGCTTAGCAATATTAGCAAAATACGCCACATCTGCTTCATACTCATTAGCATAATCAAAAAATCGCGTATTTTCGCTTTGGCAAAAATATTCCGTGCAATGCAACTCCTGCAAACACACAAGTTTTGCACCATTTTTAGCAAGATGGAAAATCTGCTCTGCGCTAAATTGCATTGTGTGTTTCTTAGAATCTAAAAATGATTGTTGGACAAGCCCTACAAGCATTATGCTCTACTCCTCTTCATATTCGTAGTCAGGGTTTTGGTAGTCATCATCGTCATACCCGCCATAGTTGCCCGTTGTGTCTTCATCATCAAAGTCATCAAAGCCCTCATCAAAGTCGTCATTTATGCCATCAAACTCATCATCATACTCGCCCATAATGTCTCCTTATAAAATATCTTAGAATCCTCGCTAGCAATTTTTACACCAATATTGTAACTTTTCTTAAGCAAAATATTTAATAGGCACTTTTAGCACGGTTTTTTTAAGTGGTGTATGTATCTGCTCCTGCCATTGTGAATACGCAGTGTTTTTAGAATCTAGTCCCCCAGAATGCACATCTTGGGGAAAAAAGATTCCCAAAGTGCCAGCAGTAAAAAAAAGCGTATGCGGTGGAAGTATTGGATTATGATATACGACCAAATCTTTTTTCTCATCATAAGGGCGTAAAATCGAAAAATCTTCACTAAACCCAATGAGAAACTCCTCCGCTCCAGCCACACAAAGCTGAAAATCCACATATTTCTTATGCGTCTCAAAAAACGCTTCTTGCGGACTTTTAAGCATATAGCTCTGCTCGATAGCGCGCACACCACCGCCTAAATCAAACTCACACTCCACACGCTCACCATTTGTAAGGTGCAAATCCATAATGCGCGTATGTTCTACACTCCCTTCACGCAGGGTATTATGCAAATATTCCTGCACAAAACAAAGATTTTGGTGCTTTGCAAAAAAAATATCAAAGCTAGAAATATGCCCGATTAACGCCATTTGTAACTCCAAATAGAAAACTTAAGGAATGTAATTATAGCGACAATTAGCCTTTAGTTTGTTATTTGTGCTAAAATACGCGCTTTTTAACATAATAAAAGGATTGTAATGCAGTGTGAAATATCGCAAAAAGCACATTTGCCAACTATTTATGGCAACTTTTGGATACAATGTTTTAAAGAGTTTTTGCAAAATGAAATAAAAGAGCATTTAGTCATTTTTAGTGAAACTCTAGGAGCAGTGCCATTAGTGCGACTACATTCAGAATGCTTGACAGGCGATGTGCTAGGCTCACTAAAGTGTGATTGCGGAAATGAGCTACAATATGCCCTTAAGCAGATTGCGCAACATAAAAATGGCGGTATGGTTATTTACTTGCGCCAAGAAGGCAGAGGTATTGGATTGTTTAACAAAGTCAATGCGTATGCCTTACAAGATAAAGGACTTGACACAGTAGAGGCAAATGTAGAGCTTGGATTGCCTGTTGATGGGCGTGATTATGCTATTGTGGGCGAAATATTTAAGCATTTTGGGATTGAAGAGATTGCCCTACTTACCAATAATCCGCTTAAAGTAGATTCCATAGCTCAGTATGCTAAAGTGCAAAGAAATAGCATTATTGTAGGTTGCAATAAGCACAATGAGGGATATTTGCAGGTCAAAAAAGATAAAATGGGGCACTTGCTATAAAAATTCCAAATCAAATAACAGCACATTACACTGCGAGATTCTTTAATAATACTATGTCGTTAAGAGGAATGGAGGTGGAAGTTGAAAAACTACAAAACAATGATAAGCTACACTGAAGCAATGAGAATCTTGGAGGGCGTAGAAGTAACGCCCCTACCAAACCAAAAAATTACATTTAACCAATCTGTTGGGCGCATTTTAGCACAGCATATTCGTGCTGATAAAAATGTCCCACCATTCCCCACATCAGCAATGGACGGCTTTGCGATACGCTTTGATGATTTACAAATGCTCCGCAACGAAGGGCTAGAACTCCAAGCTGTCAATAAGGCTGGTTTAGAGGAAATCCTCACACTCTCTCCACAATGCACCATTGCTACCTACACAGGCTCTAAAATGCCATTACAATCCGATACAATCGTGCTTATAGAGGATATTATCAAATTTAAAAAAGACAATAAAGAATTTATCAAATTGCTTGATTCTAAAAAAGAGATTACGCGCTCACAATGGGTGCGCCAAGTGGGTGAAAATTACAAATCTGGAGATATTTTACTCCATCAAGGAATACGCATAAGTCCCTTTGAAGTGGGAATTTTGGCAGATTTAAACAAAGTCTTTGTGCAAGTGAGTGCGCGCCCTAAAGTTGGAATCTTAAGCATTGGCGATGAAATCATTGAGGTGGGCGAACAAAGCCAACGCACAAATGCTCTACGAAATGTGAATAACCACCTTTTAGGCGCGCTATGTGAATCGCTTGGCTGTGAAAGCGTGCTGTTTGACAATGTAGGCGATGATAAAAAGGCTATTATCAAACTCTACAAACAAGCATTGCAGCAATGCGATGTGCTTGTAACCACAGGTGGAATGAGTGTTGGTGATTTTGATTTTACCAAAGATATTATGCAAGAGTTTTGTGAAATGCAGTTTAAGGGCGTGCGAATGAAGCCGGGCAAACCTGTGGCGTATGGAATCTACAAACAAGGCAATAAAACTACTCATATTTTTGGCTTACCCGGGTATCCAAACTCGTGTGCGGTAACATTTTATCTTTTTGCTCGTGCAATTATCGCGCGACTTAATGGCACAAAAGCAAAGAATTTTATCATTAAAGGTCGATTATTAGAGAATCTCCAACGAAGTGATTCTCGAATGGAGTTTCGTGCCTGTGAAATAGAGCTTAAAAATGGAGAATTTTTTGTAAGCTTTAAATCCAAAAAAAGCCTACAAGGCTCGATGATTAACAATCTTGGCGTGCAAACAGGATTTGCCATATTGCCAGAAGATGGTGGCTCGCTCAAAAAGGGACAGAATGTAGAAGTCTTACTCTTTAGAGATATTTTATAAGGAGGGATAAATGGTAAGTGTGGAATTTTTAGGACCATTAAGTAATTTTGGCATTATGCAATGTGAGGCAAAAAATTTCGGTGAGTTAAAACAAGCACTCGCACAGAAAAAAGAATTAGTAAAATGGCTACAAATATGTGCTGTGGCTGTAAATGATGAAATCATCAGTGATAATAACTTTGTGCTAAAAAATGGCGATAAGATTGCCATTTTGCCTCCCGTTTGTGGTGGATAATGGAATTTTTAACGCTGTATCAAGGTGCATTGTGCGTGGGTGAAATCTACACACAATGGGAAAATTACGCAATGGCGCAAAATTGTGGTGCGCTATGTGTGTTTGAGGGACTTGTGCGGGAGGAAAAAAGCCAAGAAGATTTGCAAAATACCCACAAAAACTTGGAAAATGACTTGGTTGAGGGGTTAAGTTTTGATGTATATGAGCCACTTTTACAGAAGTGGTTTAATAAATGGCAAGAGATAGCCAAGCAACAAGAAGCAACTCTACTAATGGCACACTCAACGGGTGATGTGCCAAAGGGCAGAAGTTCGTTTATGTGTGCGGTTATCTCCTCTAAGCGTAAAGCTGCGTTGGGCTTGTATGAGAACTTTATCGAGGATTTTAAGGCAAACGCGCCTATTTGGAAATACGACATTATTAAAGGCGAGCGTGTTTTTGCCCTCTCAAAGAGTCAAAAAATAGCCGGAAGCGGAATCTTATCATAATGCCAAAAATTGTCTGTTTTAGCGGGAAAAGCAATAGCGGGAAAACCACGCTTATTTGCAAAGTTGCACTGGCATTGCGCGAAATGGATTTGCGCGTAAATATCATTAAACACGACCCTAAAAACAAAGCAGAATTTGACACACAAGGAAAAGAGCACAACAAAGATAGCTTTAAATTCTCTCAAGTTGCTCCACGCGTGGCTATCATCTCTCCGCAAAAAAGCACCATTTTATCAAGCAATCAAAGCAACCACAATCCACAGAATCTCGCCACAGATTCTGTGGATTGTGCAAATTTAAAAGAATCTAAGAATACCGCATTTAAAGATATAAGCGAATATGAATGCACAGAGTTTCAAAAAATCATTGGCTTTTTTGATGATTGTGATGTGGTGCTTATTGAGGGATTAAAGCACTTGCCATATCCAAGAATTGTCCTCTTTAGGGAAGAAATTGATGAGACATATATCCCTTATGCAAACGCCTTTGCGCTTAGTAGGGAGATTACTAGTGATAAGCACAAAATGGCAAAACTTCCAAATTTGCCTATTTTTGATATTGATGCTCCTAAGCAAATAGCCCAATTTATCACAAAACTCACTTGAGGACTTGGGCACTATTTTTGCTTTAGATTCCGCAAAGAGATTTTAGAAACAAAGGCAGAGTGTATGCGTATTACTTTTGGCACAAAATACAACCAAATGAATTACTACCAAAATGCTATGCAAAAAAAGCTCAATCAAACCAATACTCAAATCGCTTCTGGGCTTAAGATTCAATACGGCTACCAAGATAGCTCGGTTTTTAATCAGAATCTAAAGCTTGATTATGAGGAGCTTGGCTTAGCTCAAGGCATTGATAATGCGACAACTGCCTACACCCGCACGCTCAATACGGATAAAGCCCTATCAGAGCTCTCTGAGACAATGGTGAAATTCAACACCAAACTTATCCAAGCGGCAAACGACATTCATTCGCCTACTTCACGCGAAGCCATCGCCAAAGATTTAGAAAAGCTAAGAGACCATATGATAAATGTCGCTAATACTTCCATTGGGGGGGAATTTATATTCTCTGGGAGCAATGTAAAAATGCGTCCTTTTACTCCACAGGGCGAATATAAAGGCAACGATGAGATTCTTCAAACTCTCATTAGCTCGCAAAATCTAATGCAATATAATATCACGGGGAATGAGTTATTTTTCTCACGAGATTCTGATTGGCATAAGAGCATTTCAACCAACATTCGCAAACTCAACCAAAGCAAACTCAACCCAGACATTATGGATAGAATCCGCCGTGGTGATGTGCCAGAGGAAGTTTATATCAAAGCGACAGATAGATTGCGTGATTTGATTGGTGATGATGATAGAAATCCAAGCAATGATGGCAAAGAATATTTTTATATGCGTGGTGTGCGCCCAGATGGTGAGAGTTTTAAAGCTAAGTTTGCACTTGATGTGGGCTTTATTGATGAAAAAAACGCTAGCACCGTGCAAGATTTGCTCGATAAGATTGGGAAAGAATTTGGGAATACCTCACAAACAAAAGTCGTAGATGTAACGCTTAATGCGTGGGGGCAGATTGAGATTAAAAATCTTATAGCAGGAAACTCTAAATTAGAATTTCACCTTATCTCTAGTGATAAAGATGTAGAAAATGTCGATGAGCTAGCACGCATAGGCGCACGGGTTACGAGCTTTCAAAAAAGTCCGTTTTTAGGCACTTTTAGCCAAGATTCTATTGTGAGTGTGCGTGATAACTATGATTACAGGGTGCATAGGATTCCAACTACTTTCCTTACCAAAAATAACGAAGTAGCGGTGCGTGCCACAAAAATGCGTGATGTCGTAGCTGATGGTGTAAAAGAGCTCGTATTCTCTGGCACGCGCCCAAACACTGATGATGGGAAAATCAATGAAGAACCCATTGAGGAATTGCGCATTGTTATTGATGATAGCTTAGAAGTGCGTGATGTCATCAAACGAGTAAGCGAGCATTTTGGTGGGAATCTTGATGGAGAAATTACCAATGGTGAAATTGTCTTTAGAGACCACAATGTGAGAAACAAAGACAATGATATGAAAAATCCACCATTTAATGGACAAAGTGGCTTTAGTCTAGTCCTAAGCACTTATAATGAGCTTGGAGAGCCTATGATTGGATTAAGGAGTGATTACACAGCTGAGTATGATAGATTAGCCTTTGAACATCGTGGCACGAAACTTATCTCAAATGTCTCTCAAGTGCTTAATAATGGAACGGGCTTCGCCACTGATGAGACAAAACTCTCTGAAGTGGCAGGCGGTAGCATTGATGGGCAAACTTACAATATAAAGCTCGCAGACCACAATGGCGTAAAAGTCAATGCGAGAATCGAGCTAAGCAACGAAAAAGGCTCATTTTTAATCCTCCAAAATGATGATGAAGAGGTGGCTATCCCGCTGTATAATCCACACGATGAGCCTCCTGTGGTAAGCATTACAAAAGCTGATGACCTCACATATCGCCAGCTAATGGACGCTATTGCTGTGGCACTTAATTACTCAAATACCGACCCAAAACTTTACAAGCAAGCTGGAGCGATAAAAAAGGGCAACCCCACACAAGAAGCAAAATGGGCGTATGAAAACCTCTTGCAAGCCACAAAATCAAAGGTAGAGGTAAATCTCAACAGGCAAGGCAAGCTAGAAATTGATGATAAAATGCGTTCTGTTACGCGAATGGATTTTATGATTTACAACCAAAATAGCAATGATTTTTCGGAATCTGCGTTGCGCCACGATACTACATTTCTTGCCTTTAATGCTAATAACGCCATTACCATTGATGAGCCAGATTTAAATTTTTTTGAAGGAGTTGATGCTATGATTGATGCGGTGAGAAAGGGAATCTATCGCCCAAATCCATTTGATAGGGAATACTCTGAAGATATGCGTAATCTCGGTATACAAAATAGTATCGAGCGGTTTAATCATTATAGCGACCATATTGAAAAAATGATAGCCCTTAATGGCTCTCACGGCAGAGCATTTGAAAATGCAATCCATAGAAACGAGGTTTTAAAAATGCAAATTTCTGGAATCAAAGGTGATAATATCGGCACAGATATTGCGGCGACTTACAATCACTTTGCCAATCTTACAAATAATTATAACGCCGTGCTTAATAGCACAAGTCGTATCAATCAAATGTCTTTGGTGAATTTCCTATGAAAAATATTCCAATTATCCGTTATGAACATATTAGAGATATTAACGATTCTTACAGCATTAGTGTCAGTGCCTTTGAACAGCAAATGATGTATTTGCGAAAAAAGGGGTATAATTTTTTAAGCCTTGATGAATATCTCACACTCAAAAAGTCCAATGAGCCAAATCCTCCTCGCAGTGTGCTTCTTATATTTGAAGGTGGATGGAGAGATTTTTATGAAAATGCGTATCCTATTTTACAGCATTATTGGCTAAAGGCTGGACTTTTTATCGCCACAGAATGGATTGATGAATCCTCGAAAAAATCTTTAGAAGGACAATCAAACATAAATGCCATAGAGATTCCACACGATGAGGCAATGCTAGAAATTACCAAAAACCCTCGCGCAATGTTTTGCACTTGGGAAGAGCTAAAAAAAATGAATGATGTGGTGAGCTTTGGGACAATGACACACACTTATCGGCTTGATAATTTTGTCAATAAACCTTTCCATGAGGATTTGCAACTCTCTATTGATTTAATCATACGACATTTAGGCGTGATAACCTCTCATCTTTTGTGGCCTCGTGGTGAATACGACCAAAACTTACTACGCACAGCTAAAAAAATGGGATTACAATCATTTTATACACAAGAAATCGGGCAAAATTTTTGCGATGGCAACCTTGATAGCAATAAACTTTTATACGCAAATAATAGCTTTTTTGGGTTTAAAAAACAACTTGCTATTTGTGCAAATAGCCTAAGTTACAAACTTTTTAGTTTTCTTTTATAATCTCTTACTTCATTCACATCGCAACCATAACATAAGCTATAAAAGTTCGTCCCACACGAATATATATCCAAAATTAAAGGAAACTTTAAGTTTTGGAATACATTTAGCTTTGCTTGTGCTACAATTCCACAAAATTTTACAAAGGAAAGGTAATGCGGATTTTAATCATAGAGGACGATACAAACTTAACAAAGGAACTGAGTAAGGCACTTAACGCCAATGGCTATCAAACAGATGTCGCAGAGAATCTCAAAGACGGAGGCTACTACATTGGCATTCGCAATTATGACTTAGTTTTAAGTGGTTGGCTCTTTACTGATGGTATGGGCTTAGAAGTTTTAGAACAAGTAAAAGAAAAAAATGCGCGCACACCTGTCGTAGTGATTGCCAATAAACCCGATGGAGAAAGTGAAATACGCGCATTTCAAAGTGGTGCTGATGACTTCCTCTCCAAACCACTTGATATACAACCCCTCATCGCACGACTAAAAACACGACTAAAAGTATGGGATACGAGTGTGATTGAAATTGAAGAACTCAGTATCAACCCTGATGAGGAAAAAGTCATATACAAAGGCAGGGAAGTCGATGTCAAAGGCAAGCCTTTTGAGGTGCTTATCTACCTTGCTCGCCACCGAGACCAAGTCGTATCTAAAGAGCAACTTCTTGATGCCATTTGGGAAGAGCCAGAGCTTGTAACACCAAATGTCATTGAAGTGGCTATCAATCAAATCCGCCAAAAAATGGACAAACCACTAGGCATTAGCACTATTGAAACGGTGCGCAGACGCGGTTATCGATTTTGCTATCCAAAAGGACCAAGCGAGCTAGCTTAAAGCCATAAGGTTTAAGCTAGATTCTTGAAAATAATTAAAACCACTTAAACAACGGCTCGTTTGTGTCAAGCCCGATTAAAGTTTGTCTATCCTCATCATCAAGGGCGAAATCAAATATATTGATATTTTCTTTCATACGCTCAACCTTTGAACTTTTAGGAATCACGACAATATCTTGCTCAATTAAGAATCGAAGCGCGACTTGCGCGACACTTTTTTTATGCTTTTTGGCAATTTTGGTGAGCGTTTCATTTTTGAAAAAGTCATTTTTGCCATTTGCAAAAGGACTCCACGCCTCTAACTTTGTGCCACTTGCCTGCATTGCCTTGCGTAAAGCAGTTTGCTGGAAGAATATATGTGTTTCCATTTGATTGACTGCTGGGATTATTTTGCAATTTTTAATAAACTTATTGTAATCATTTGGGGCGAAGTTTGAGATTCCTAGTGATTTAATCACACCCTCTTGTTGAAGTTTTTCCATTGCTTTATACATATCTTTGGAGCGTTTGTAGTTTTTGTGAATAAGCAATAAATCAACATAATCAATTTGGAGGTTTTTGAGTGATTGCTCTGTGGATTTTAGTGTCTCATCATAACTCATATCACTTGAGAGTTTCGTTGTGATAAACATTTCTTCGCGTTTGATTTTTTTGCCATTAAGGGCTGTCTTTATGGCATTTCCTACATCATTTTCGTTATTATACATTTGTGCTGTATCAATAAGGCGATACCCCACTCCAAAAGCACTTTCCACAGCCTTTTGACATTCTGCGCCATTCATACGCGAAGTGCCAAAACCCACAAGTGGAATCTGCCTACCATCATTAAGCGTGCTAAATTGCATTTTTGCGCCTGATTTTGGGCTTGCGCCAAATGCTAACATCGGCGAGCCAAGAGCAACGCCAGCCAAAGTAAAAGTCGCTGAAGTTTTGAAAAATTCTCTACGAGAGAGTGTGTGTGTCATTTGTGTTTCTTTCATTAGAAATCTCCTTAAATAAATTCACCGCAAAAATTTTATTGTAAGTTGCAGATGTGCTAGTGATTATATAAAAATTTTAGTAAATTTAACAAGAATAAAATGCAAGCCTTTAGAATCTAAACTTTGTCGTATCAATACCTTCAATTTGAAGTAAGGTAATTTTTTTCTCAATCCCACCAGCATAGCCTACAAGATTCTTATTTGCCCCAATAATGCGATGACAGGGAATGATAATAGCGATTGGATTACTTCCCACAGCTCTGCCAATGGCTTGAGCAGACATTTTTGTAATATTGTGCTTTTGTGCGATTTGTTTTGCAAGTGCGCCATAAGTGCTAAGTTGCCCATAGGGGACTTGGAGGAGCAACTCCCATACTTCGCGTGCAAAGGCAGAACCACTTTGAATCTTTATTGGTGGCATAAATGTGGGAATCTCCGCACTAAAATATATATCTAACCACTTTATCGTCTTTTTTAGTGCGTTGCAAGGCTCTTCTTTATCCTTATGAGATTTATTCAAACAATCGCTAAATGTCAAGCCAATAAGGCTTTCTCCATCGCTTTGCAAATGCAGATAGCCAAGAGGAGAATTATAGAATCTCTGTATGTTTTGTCGCATTTTATTTCCTAAAATAAACTTGCATTATAGCAGTTTTGCTACAATACGCGCTACTTATTTCTTCATATATATTTAGAGGCAAAATGGTAAAAGATTCTCAAAACACATTTTTTGCGTGGTTGCCCGTCATTGTGATTTCGTGTGCGGCATTTATCTTTAACACCAGCGAATTTATCCCAATCGCTCTATTAAGTGCAATCGCTAATGACTTTGGCATAAGTGAAGCAAACGCTGGAATCCTCATCACAATGTATGCGTGGGTCGTAGCGTGCGCTTCACTTCCGCTGATGATAGTATTTTCAAAAATGGAGTTAAAGCGTTTAATGCTTGGTGTGATTGCCTTTTTTGTGCTCTCTCATATTCTCTCGGCTCTCTCGCAGGATTTTTTCACACTAATGGCTTCGCGCATTGGCGTGGCACTCTCTCACGCGCTTTTTTGGTCTATCGCCACGATAATGGCGGTAAAAGCTGCACCCAAAGGCAAGCAATCTCTTGCGCTTAGCTGTATTATTGTTGGCACTTCCTTAGCCCTTAGTGCTGGGTTGCCATTGGGGCGTATTGTCGGGCTTTATATGGATTGGAGGGCGAGCTTTGGTTGTATTGGAGTGGCAGGATTTTTCGTGATGATTGTATTTTGGCGTGTCTTCCCCACGATGCCAAACACAGATTCTATCACACTTAGCACACTTCCAACCCTCATTAAAAACAAACCATTGCGTAAAATCTACTTGCTTACTGCCTTTATTATTACCGCACATTTTACAGCGTATAGTTATATTGAGCCATTTTTGGCTAAATGCGCGGAGTTAGATTCTGCAATTATTACATTTGTGCTAATGCTTTTTGGTGTAATGGGAATCTTAGCTGGATTTTTGTTTTCAAAATTTTATGAAAGATACCACCGCATTTTTGTGTTTTATTGTCTTTTTGGGATTAGCGCAAGTTTGCTTTTGCTCCACCTTTTAAGTTTCACAGAGGTCGGTATCATTATATTGTGTGTGTTTTGGGGGCTCGCGATAATGCTCTTTAACCTTGTATTTCAATCCCAAACTATTGCCGCACTCTCAATGACTAAAGCCACTGCCGTTGGAATGTCAATTTTCTCTGGAATCTATAATGTAGGAATTGGTGGTGGCGCACTTATCGGCGGGCTTATTAGTGAAAATATCGCGTTGCAGGGCATTGGATATATTGGTGGTTGCATTGCATTTGGAGCGTGTATATTTTTTATGCGGAAAATGGCTTTTGCGCGGGTATTTCATCGATTTGTCAGCAAAAGATTCCCTAAAAAATAAGCACTCACACATCACTTAATGAGTGATTTCACTCTTCACTACAAATTAAAGTCAATAAATGTATAATTTAGTAACAATTTAAGTTTTTTTTGATTTTTTTTATACTAAAATACACAAAAAAATTCTTTTTTAGTTTTTTACGAGGAATGCAATGTCGCAATCAATCGCTTTAATCCTTATGGCTGCTGGAGATTCTACGCGTTTTTGTGCAGATGAGAATCTCCCAATCAAAAAACAATGGCTGCGCGTAGGCGATTTAGCCCTTTGGCAAAAAGTCCTCCAAGATTTTTGCGCACTCTATAAATTTAATGAAATTATCATCACGGCAAGCAAAAAAGACTATGAATATATGAAAAATTTAAGCCATCATACTATCGTGCTTGGCGGTAAAAGTCGATGTGAAAGCGTAAGAAACGCCATAAAAGAGGTAAAAAGCGAATTTGTCCTAATAAGCGATGTCGCGCGCTGTATTGTCGATAAATCTGTGGTTACAAGGCTACTTGAATGCACCTCAAATGCAGATTTTTCTTGTGCAGTGCCATATATAAATGTGCCAGATACGGCATTTTATCAGGGACGATATTTGCAACGCGAGGATATTAAACTTATCCAAACCCCACAATTAAGCAAGACAAATGTGTTGCGCGAGGCATTGCAAGCAGGAGATGAATTTAGTGATGAGAGTTCAGCTATCCACACATTGGGGAAAAATATTGATTTTATCAAAGGTAGTCCTTTATTAAAAAAACTGACAAACTACGAAGATTTGGCGTTTTTTACGCACTTAGATGATAGCAACCTTAGAGATTCTGCAATTTTAACACCACCGAGCAATGAAAGTTTTTGGGGGAGTGGATTTGATGTGCACGCCTTTGAAAAGGGCAAAACAATGGTGCTAGGAGGAGTGCGTATAGAATCTAATGTAGGCTTTAAAGCGCATAGCGATGGCGATGTAGTGCTACACGCACTTTGTGATGCTATATTAGGCGCGATAAACGCGGGGGATATTGGGCAGTGGTTCCCCGATAGTGCTAAGGAGTTTGCAGGCGCAGATTCTGCGATTCTTTTGCAAGAAATATTACAATATGCCAAAAGTGTGGGCTTTGAAGTGTCGTATGTAGATATTACTATTATGGCACAGATTCCTAAAATTACCCCATACAAAGCGCGTATGCAGGAGCGAATCGCTCAGATTCTTGATATTTCCAAATCAAAAGTCAGCATAAAAGCTACCACGACAGAATCACTTGGCTTTATTGGGCGGAGTGAGGGTATCGCTGTGAATGCAAATGCCTGCTTACGCTTTATCGCGTGGCATAAATTTTTACATTAAGTTAGGAGGAATGGGTTTTGAGAGTTTTGATTATTGAAAATGAGACATATTTGGCGCAAAGCATTGTCAATAAGTTGAGTGATTTTGGGTTTGAGTGTGAGGTAGTATCAAACATCATAGAAATGGAAAAGCTTGCAGAACGCAAGAAATTTGATGTAGTGATTGCTTCTTTTAGTGCGATTGAGGGGGATTATCTTGCGTTAGTGCGCACGCATTCAGAGGCGATTATCATTTTGCTCGTGCCTTATGCGAATGATGACACCATTATAAAGCCATTGCAAAGTGGTATCACTGATTACATTATCAAGCCATTTATCACCGAAGAGCTTGCACGCAAAATTAAACATTACAAATCCTATAAAGACTTAAAGAGTGAAGTGGAATTTTACTGCAATTACTTTTCTTTTGTCGAAAAGGAACTCTCCACTCCAAACCCAATATCTTATAATCCCTCTTTTATTATTAAAACCAACTCTCAGCGTAGCGCGGATATTTATGCTATGCGATACGCGCGAATGCGTAATATCAAATTTGAATTTCTCACCCTTAAAGAGGAGCGTTGGAGGCAACTTTTTAAATCTCAACCAAACAAAAACAAAGTCTTTTACATTACTAACCTAGAAGAACTCAACAAAACTGAAATGAAAGAGTTTTTAGAACTTATTGGAAAGTGCAGTTGCATTGTATCTATCGTATCTAACGAAGCTATATCATTTCCACAAGTGGTGGATATTTCGAGTTATTCTAGTGCGATAGAAATTGGCGGGGACATTTTATCGATTAAAGAATATGAAAAAATCATTATTGCAAAATTTGAGAATCGTTATCCAGATGTAGAACTTGCTAAAAAGCTCGGTATGAGTCGCAAAAGTCTATGGGAAAAGCGCAAAAAATACGGACTTATGCGTAAAAAAGAATTTTTAGACTAACAAATATGAGATTTGTGTGGATTGCTAGGGAGTTTGCGTGGATTGGGGGATTAGAGCAGCATTTTTATCGGTGCTTTTCAGTGGGAAGTCTCGATTTGCCCCGGGCACGATAGGAAGTTTTGTTAGTATTTTTTTAGGCTTGCCTCTTTTATTGCTCTCTCAAGAAAGCCTTTTTTTAAGCGCGGTGTTGGTTGGGCTAATCGCCATAAAACAAATTGATATTTATGAAAAGCAAGTTGGCAAACACGATGATAAACGCATTGTCATTGATGAGTTGGTAGGAATGTGGATGGCAATGAGTTTTTTTGACATTACTCAAATGAATATTTTAGCCCAAACCATAGCGATAGGACTATGTTTTGTATTTTTTAGAATCTTTGACATTACCAAACCATCATTTATTGGCAAGATTGATAGAGAAGTTCGTGGTGGGCTTGGTGTCGTAGGCGATGATGCACTCGCTGGTGTGCTTGGTGGAGCGTGTGCGAAAATCTCTTTTATGTTATTAGAATTTGGATTAGTGTATTTTGAGCTTAATTTTTAAGTGGAGAAAATCCACTTAGATTCTCCCCCTACCATACAAAAGCACCAAAAATCTCTTGTATGGATAAAATTACTGCTTAAGGTTAAGAAGTGTATTAAGGATTTGGTCTGAAGTTGTTACAGCTTTTGAGTTTGCTTGGAATCCGCGTTGCACAATGATAAGTTGCGTAAGCGAGCGGGACAAATCCACATTACTCATCTCTAGCTTTGAGCCAGAGACACCGCCTCTACGCCCTGTATTCGCAGCACCAATCATTGGCTCGCCAGAGTTACCTGTTTGAGAGAATACATTTCCGCCCTCAGCTTGCAAACCTGCGGAGTTAGCGAAGTTTGCCATTGCTACTTGTGCCAGAGCGATAGATTTACCATTACTAAATGAACCAAGCAATGTCCCATTAGAATCAAAGCGAATATCCATTAAGTCTCCCGCTTGGTAGCCATTTTGGTTAATCGCATAAGTTTCAGAGACTTTATCCACACTTGTCAAGCCACCAAAAGTTTGATTTGCTCCAAACTTTAGCTCAATTCGTATAGGATTACTTCCATTTTTAGGGTCTAATTGCACGACAGGTGGATTCATACCAGCTAGACTTCCATCGCTATTAAAGCTCGCTCTACCACCCTCAAAAATATTAGGTCGTTGCGCTGTCCCCCCTAAAAACTGCGCAGGCTCAGGCACGACTGCCCTAAAGTTCCACTCCGCAGGACCAGTCTTCCAAAACTCAAAACGCAAGTTGTGTTTAGTTCCTAAACTATCGACTATATCCACACTTGTGGCGTGAGTTGATTTATAAATTTTGCCAGATGAAATAGGTGTGCCTCCCTCAAGGAATTGAGAGCTATTAAGCGCACGCATTGTTTCTTTAAACAATACATTGGTTGTTACCTGCCCAGATGCGTGTGCGCTCACATAAATATTAAGATTGCGTCTCTCATCAGTGCCATCATCTTTATTAAGCATTTCAAACATTCCATAATTATTCACCGTTACAGACACGCTTGCTGTGCTTTCTTTATACTCTTTTTCTGGGTTTTTAATCATATTTGCATCGTATTGCATAAGCGCACGCAAATCCTCTGTCGTCCTAAATTGCCCTGTGGTAGAATCTGCATCGCTCGCAAAAGTATAGCGGTATCTAAATGCTGTAATATCCTCTTCGCCCTCTTTAAACTCCGAAAAAACACCTGTGCCACCTTTTGTGATTCTAATGTTTTTAAGTTTTTCACCACCATCAAGCATATTTCTATTTTCTAAGCGTAGCACGCCATTATCCACATACGCCTCGACACCTGTTTTATCGCGATACCCATTGATAGCATTTTGTGCCGCAAGCAAGCTACTCATTCCAGATAATCCAGAATCATTGCTAAAGCTAATATTTTCGCCGTTAATGCTAATGGTGCTCACTTCGGCAGTCGGCACGACATTATGACGAATGATAGAGTTTTTATAACTTACCCAAATGCCTTGATTCTCATTGAGCGCAAACGCATCGCCATCGCCATTAAAGAGCACGCCAAGGTCCTCGCCCACTTGCGTCATTCGTCCTCTTGAGTCATACATTGGCTCTTCCCCATTAGCAGAGGTATAAGTAGTAGAATCTAGCGCAGCAATATCCATTGGTGCTTCTGTCCGCCTACCAGCGTTCAAATTGGCTCGAAGCGTTACGGTCGAAGTAGTGCGCGCTGGCATAACCATACCGGGGTCTACTTGTATATTACGCACAGGTCCTGTATTATCAACCCTAAAGAAATCATATTCACTCATATTAGCAGTCTCTTCACTCTGTAATGCTCCACGCACCCAACCTTGCACTACATATCCACCTGTGGTTACGAGATTCCCATTTGCGTCAAAGAGAAACTCGCCATTTCTTGTATAGTTGTGTGTAGTGCCTCTATCAGGGCTGATGATAAAAAATCCATCGCCCTCAATAGCAATATCTGTTTTCACATCAGTATTTTGTGTGTTTCCTTGTGAGAATACCTTTGTAGTCGCCTCAATACTCACACCAAGACCTACGGAGAAGTCATTCATACCACCCAAACCATTTTTATAAGGGGAAGTAGCAATAAGCTTAACTTGAGAGAGCATATCCACAAATGAAGCGCGTGAGTATTTGAAACCAACCGTATTTACATTGGCGATATTATTACTTTCCACATCAAGAGCAATTTGATGTGCCTGCATACCGCTAACACCAGACCATAACGAGCGTAACATACCTATCCTTTTTTAGAGAATTTACAATGTTAAGAGCAAAGCAAGTTTTATTCCAAAAGAACCTCACTTTATCATAAAAAATCCCATATCATTTTTATAAAATATTGTCATTTATTTGTGGATATTTGTGCCCTAAAATGATAGTTTTTCTTGCAAAAAAATCCTAAAATGTTAATTTTTGTTGTTATAATGCAAGGACAAATCCGTAAAAAGGTTAAATTAAACTTATGAGGAGAAAATAATGGGAAAATATATCGAATTAAAAGAAAGTAATTTCGACCAAGAGATTTCAAGTGGCATATCATTGGTGGATTTTTGGGCACCTTGGTGTGGTCCTTGTAAAATGCTAGCACCCGTGATTGATAAACTCGCTGAAGAGTATGAGGGCAAGGCAAAAATTTGCAAGGTTAATACCGATGAAGAAGGGAATCTAGCAGCAAAGTTTGGCGTGCGTAGCATTCCTACAATATTTTTCATTAAAGATGGTGAAGTGATTGACCAAATTATTGGTGCAGTAAGTGAGAGTGCGTTGAAAGAAAAACTCAACAATGTGCTTAATGGGTAGGCTTTATCAAACTAGATTCTATAATATTTATAGAATCTAGGAAGTCGAAACTTTCACATTGAACCAAGACTATTACCTCGACATTTGTGCCTTAGGAGTTAAAGGCAAGTTAGATACAAACTTTTACCAAGTTCTTTAATAAAATATTTTTTCAATGTTTGCTTACAATACAAACACTCAAATCTTAGTAGCAAGCCTTGCAAAGATATTTTAACTCTAAGGGTCCAAATGGTAGAAACGCAATCTCAGCGCAATGGTGTAAATACCACTCGTCGCTATTCCTATCTTAAAGACAAGCTCCAAAATGGACTTACCCTTTTTATCAAGCACGAATCATTTGGTGGTGTGTTACTTGCCGTATGTGTGCTCTTTGCAATGCTTATAGCAAACTCATCGTATAAAGAAGTGTATTTTTGGCTACAAAAATTTGAATTAGGAATTGCGCTTGGCAACTTTGAGCCAAAGATTGAACTCGTGCATTTTGTCAATGATGTATTGATGTCGTTTTTCTTTTTGCTCGTCGGCTTGGAAATGAAAAGAGAAGTGCTCTATGGCGAGCTGGCTGGCTTTAAGAAAGTGAGTTTTTCTGTTTTGGCGGCTATTGGCGGTATCATCGCGCCTATTGTGCTTTATTTACAATTTACTTCTGGCACGCCTTTTGAAAAGGGCTTTGGCATCGCAATGAGCACGGATACAGCCTTTGCTCTTGGTGTGATTCTTATGCTTGGTGAGCGTGTGCCAAAAATTGTTAAAATTTTCCTTGTTACGCTTGCAGTGGCAGATGATTTGGGCGCGATAAGTGTCATTGCAATTTTTTACTCTCAACACATCGATATGTTTTGGATTTATCTTTCATTGATAGTGGTTGGGCTTTTGGGATATTGCAATTACCGCGATACCAAATATATTTCTATTTATTTTTTACTTGGCATTGTGCTATGGGTGTGTATCTTATTTAGTGGAATCCACGTAACCATCGCTGCAGTGATTCTCGCCTTTGCCATTCCGGGTAGGACGCGCGTCAATCGCAAGTATTTTGCTAATATGCTTGGTGAATTTGAACGCATAAAGCGCGTTACTAATGATGGCGCGGATATAACTAATATCCAAGAAAGGGAAAAAATAGGTTTTTGGAAATCCACTTGGCTTAATATCAAAAGCTTTATGACTTCATCGCCTAGTGCTAGAAATGTCAATATGGCAAAAGCAAGTGAGCTTGTCTATATGCTTGATAGCATTGGCACTTATTCACGCTACGCTCAAAACCCACTTTTGCGTATCGAGCACGCACTTCAGCCGATTTGCGCGTATTTTATCGTGCCTATTTTTGCGTTTATGAATGCAGGCGTAAGCATTGATTCTCATATTGAATTAACGCTTGATGGTGTGATGCTTGGGACGATTTTTGGCTTAGTCATTGGCAAGCCCATTGGAATCTTCCTCTTTGCATTTTTAGGAGAGAAGCTCAAGCTCTCCGTGCGCCCAGATGGCTTGAGCAATTTTCACATTATTGCTGTTGGAGCGATTTCTGGCGTTGGATTCACAATGTCGATATTTGTGGCAAACTTGGCTTATACAGATGATATGAGTGCTATTGATATGTCAAAAATTTCAATTTTAATCGCCTCAAGCATTGCCGTGATACTTGGCATAGTGTTAATGGCGATTGCCACAAGGAACGATAAACCAGAACAAAAAGACCAAGAATCACCCGCTCAACCATCACTTTTTTAAACTATTTTGTAGCTGGAATGCGCTCCACTTCGATTTCATAAAGTCTTTTTCGCTCACTTGAGCTTGCTATCTCAAGTTGTTGGCGATATTTGGTTATCGTGCGGCGCACCATTTTCACGCTAAACTTCTCTTCTACGATTTTTAGAATCTTTAAATCACTAAGGGGCTTTTTCCTATCCTCATCTTTGATTAACCCTAAAATATAATCCTTTATCGAGGCGTTTGAAGTATCACTATCAATAGCTGCGGTAAAAAAGCTCTTAATGGGGAAAATCCCTCTATCGCATTCTAAATATTTGTTGGCAATGGCTCGCGAAATCGTGCTAGGAGCGTAACCCAAATCTTGAGCTATATCTTTTAGCTTCATCGGGCGGATTTCACCACCTTTAAAAAAATCGTATTGATTCTCTCTTAGGGCTAGGGCGATTTTTAGAATCGTAGCCTTGCGCATATCAAGCGCATCAACCAAATCTTTTGCTTCTTTAATCTTTGTTTTAAAAAACTCTTGTGCTTCTTTTTGCGCGCCAAAATCTTGGTGCTCAATCACAATTTTAGGGTAATACATATCATTCACACTTACATCAAGTTCATAAATATGTTGCAACGAATCTTCTTTAAGTCGTTCAAAGATGAAAATATCTGGGATAACTTCTGGGACCTTTTCACTAAAATCTGATGCTGGAGGATTCTTAAAGCTCTTAATAGTGTGCATTACTTTTTCATACTCTGGGTGATTTTTGAAGTTTTTATGGTTTTCTAAATCTTTAATAATCTTTATGGCAAGTTCAAACGCTTGTCCATCTAAATCACTCTCTTGAAGTTGAAAATACAATGATTCTACAATATCACGCGCGCCCACTCCACAAGGCTCTAAATAACTAAATCTCGCCCTCACACGCTCAAAGTCCTCCACATTCACGCCAACCTCATCAGCCAACTCGTTTATGTCCCCCTCTAAAAATCCACTTGCATTAAGATTCTCAATAATGCAATGCGCAATCTTTTGAGAATCTGTTGTAGGGAAAAGTTTTGGTGTAATTTGCTCAAAAAGCAATTCATACAAATCTTGCTCACTCACGCTAAGAGATTCTATTTTGTCAGTTATAGAGTTTTTTTGACTTTGGGTTTTTTTGCCACTACCTTGTTTGTTGGGTGCTATGGATTGTGTGCGTTGAGATTGGATTTGGACATAGGGGTTTTCCTCGCTGTAATTTTGGAGCACTTCTTCAATCTCATTTGCCCCGCTTTGCAAAATAGGCAACCAATTTTTCAGCGTTTGTGATAAACGCGGTTTTATGGTTACATTACTTCGTAATTTTCCGCCTACACTCATACTTTAAAATGCTCCCCGAGATAATATTTTCGCACCAAAGCATTTTGATAGATTTCATCTGCATTCCCGCTTGCGAGCAATGAGCCACTTTTTATCACATAGGCTCTATGGCAGACTGAGAGTGTCTCACGCACATTGTGGTCGGTTATCAACACTCCAATTTCTAGCTTTGTGAGTTTTACAATAATGTTTTGAATATCTACCACCGCCTTTGGGTCGACTCCAGCAAAAGGCTCATCAAGTAAGATAAACTTTGGATTTTTTACCAATGCACGGGCGATTTCTACGCGTCTTCTCTCTCCACCGCTAAGGCTCACACCCTTTCGCCCACGAATTGGCTCGATATTAAATTCCTCAAGCATTTGCTCTATGCGAATCTTACGCTCTTTTGCGCTTTTAATGCTCGCTTCAGCCGCAAGCATTAAATTTTGCTCCACGCTCAAATCCTTAAAAATACTAGATTCCTGCGGTAAGTATCCAATGCCAAGATTTGAACGCAAATGCAATGGCATATTTGTAATGTCTTTTCCATTTAAAAATACCTCACCACTGCTTGGGTGCAAAAGCCCACAAATCATATAAAATGTAGTGGTTTTACCCGCGCCATTTGGTCCTAAAAGTCCCACTATTTCACCACTATTAAGCTCCAATGAAATACTAGAGACAATTTTATTTCGTTTGATAAGTTTGCTTAATTCACGCGCTTGCAGACTATTCATAAGAAATGATATACTCCCTTTGTTGAGAATCACCAGCATTGATGTCAATATTAAATGCCACAAAATTGCATTTTTTTAAAAAATCCTTGAGGTGTTCGCTTCCCCATTCTATAAAATGAACACCCACGCGCTCAAAAAGCTCTAAAAAATCAGCCTCAAGCAAATGAGTAAAATCTCTTTGATAAAAATCATAATGGAAAATCTGCCCATCATAATCTTGCGAGACATTATAAGTGGGCGAAGTAACGAGGTCTTTACCACTCTTTGCTTTCACAAAGGCTTTAACCAAAGTGGTTTTGCCACTTGCTAAATCCCCATTAAGCAAGAAAAAAATATGTGGGTGTTTTTTATTTAAATCCTCCAAACACGCACACAAACTACTTAAATTGCTTTTTGCCAATGTAAAACTTTGATACACTTCCATTTTGAACGCTCCTTGTTGAGATTTAAGATTTTATGACATCTTTAATGCCTAAATGCTGTTCTATACCATTGATAATATCCTTATTTTGGCGAAAAAATTCCTTATCACGCTCATCATAAAAGCTTTTTTGCTCTATGTCGCCTTGAATATCACTAGCTGGAGCATCTTTATTGTTTGATTGAGCGTTTGTATTATCCTCATTTGTTTGGCTTTTTGCTACGCTAATTTTTGTCCCCACTCCAAATATCTCATCAACAAAGGTTTTAATAATATGAAAATGTTTTTTTAGAGCCTCTTTGCATTCACTGCTAGCATTTGATTCCCAAGTGAGGGTGCCTTGCGCATAATCAACAAAACTCACACTTCTCTCAAAGCACTCACCCAACTCATAATCTCTATCATAGATTTTTTTTACTAGCTCACTAAACTTTTGAGAATCATTAGAGGTCGCCACATTAGACATATTAGATTGTTTGGGTGTGATATGTTGTGAAGCAGATTCACTTGCATTCGATATAGTTTGTTTGTTTTGTGTGCCTTGAGGGTTGCTAATCTTGCCCTCCAAATCCGCAATCATCATATCAATATCTTTAATCTTTAATGCCTCGCGCATTTTCAACAATGTCAAAAGAAGCACAAATCCACCATCGGTATTAAGAGAGAGAAGCGTTTTAGAATCTACCAAGATTCTAAAAAATCTATCCATCACCACCGCAGAAAACTCACTATCCCGCGCAATCAATCGCTCTTTTAAAAACACCATCATTTCATCTAAAATCATTTCACAATCATATTCTTGCAACAAACTAAGACTTTCATCAGCCTCAAATTCTGCGCTATGAAGCAAGGAATCAAAGAGCGAATGTAAAATTTGTGGATTGACAATGCCTAGCATACTTGTTACATCTGTGGTAGTGATGTTGTTTTTACAAAAAATAATGGCTTGGTCGAGCAAAGTAAGCGTATCACGCAAGCTCCCAGAGCCACTTCGCGCGATGATTTCAAGGGCTTCTTTTTCATACTTAACGCCCTCTATCTCTAAAATATGACTAATGTGCTCAATGATAAGGCGCGGTGAAATCTGCTTAAAACGAAAATGCTGCGTGCGAGAGAGAATCGTAGCGGGCAACTTAAGCGGGTCAGTGGTCGCTAAAATAAATTTCACATACTCTGGTGGCTCTTCGAGCGTTTTAAGCAGGGCATTAAATGCTTCTTTTGTCAGCATATGCACCTCATCAATGATAAATATTTTGAAGCGACCAAATGCTGGGCGGTATTTGGTTTGCTCAATAACATCACGAATATCATCAATCTTGCGACTTGAAGCAGCGTCCATCTCAATAATATCTAAATGGCGATTTTCTAGTGCCGCCTTGCAGTTTTGACACTCACCACAAGGCTTTGAAGTAGGTCCGCTCTCACATTGCAAACAACGAGAGAAGATTCTCGCACTACTTGTCTTCCCACTCCCGCGAAGTCCGCTAAAAAGATATGCGTGTGAAGTGTGCTCACAATCTAGTGCTAAAGAGAGCGTTTGAGAGACAGCTGGCTGCCCTATAAGATTCTCAAAAGTAGTGGGACGATATTTTAACGCAAGGGCTAAAGACATTATTTCTCTCCCTTTGGTTGGTTATGTGGGGAATCGTGTTTATGATTTGGAGATTCCTCATAGGCAAAAATAGGCAAATCAAGCCTATAACGAATTGCAAAAAGACGCATTATCGTGCCAACCAAAAGCACAACAAGAACCGAGCCAAGTTTGTCAAATTGCACAACTTCGACTAACGCATAATACAAACTTGCAGCAATAATACTCACACCCGCATAAAGCTCCTTTTGAAACACGAGAGGGATTTGATTGCAAAAAATATCGCGCAAGATTCCACCAAAAATGCCTGTGATACAACCAGCCGTAATGGCAATAACAAAGCCATATCCCATACTTAGTGCGACTTTTGCGCCAATGATAGTAAATACCACAAGTCCTAACGCATCAAGGCTTAAAAATAATTTTTCAAAGCGGAAAAGTTTTTTGGGAATCTTTGTGGTCAAAATCGCCGTTACACAAATAAGCACGATAAATTCTGGAGTTTTAACCCAAGTAAGCGGGTAATGTCCAAGCAACACATCGCGTATTGAGCCACCGCCGATAGCTGTAACAAGCGCGATAAACATCACCCCAAATAAATCCATTTTATGCCTCCCTGCAGCAAGTGCTCCTGTCATCGCTTCAACCGTGATACCTAGCGTAAATAGCGTGCCCAAAAGCACTTCATCATCAATATTCATATTTTGCCTTTGCTATTTTATCTTTTTAGTAATATTAAACACATACGCTAGTTTTGTTGATTACATAGATGATTTGTAAGGTGAAATTATAATATATTTTTACGGATTATGGAATCTAAAATAGCGATTCTCTAAAATATTTGGAACTAAATTTGCTAATCTACGCCAAATTATTGGAAAGAACAACAAAGGATTGCACTATGATGAGGTCTCTTTATACAGCTACCACAGGTATGCTAGGACAACAGCTTCAAATTGACACTACTTCAAACAACATCGCCAATGTCAATACCACAGGATTCAAAAAGCAACGCGCAGAGTTTGCCGATTTGTTTTATCAGCCTATACAATACGCGGGCACAGCGACAAGCGAAACTACCATTTCGCCTACAGGTATTGAGGTTGGTATCGGTGTGCGCCCTGTCTCCGTGCAAAAAATGTTCTCTCAAGGACACCCAAAAGAAACAGAAAATAACCTTGATATTGCCATTACAGGCAATGGATTCTTCCAAATCGAACTCCCTGATGGAAATATCGCCTATACACGCGCTGGAAGCTTTAAACTTGATAATGAGGGAAATGTCGTCAATGCTGATGGTTACGCACTTATCCCCAATATCACTATCCCTGAGGGCACAACGCAAATAAACATCGGCACAGATGGCACGGTAACAGTGTTAGAGGGTAATCAATCACAAGCCAATGTGCTTGGGCAAATTGAGATTGTTAATTTCATCAACCCTGCTGGACTTCACGCACTTGGAGATAATCTCCTTATCAACACAAATGCTTCGGGTGAGCCTGTGGTAGGTGTGCCCGGGCTTGATGGCTTTGGGCAGTTGCGACAGGGATTCTTAGAGATTAGCAATGTCAAACTCGTAGAAGAAATGACAGACTTAATCACGGGACAACGCGCGTATGAAGCAAATTCAAAGACAATTCAAACCGCAGATTCTATGTTACAAACGGTCAATGGATTAAAACGATAAAATTTTAGAATCTAAAATTTCCTAATGTGCTTTTCCCAAATTTTGTATTTAAAGATGGCGATAAAGCACCCCGCCCGAATATAAGTCTCTAAAAAGATAATCCCAAAAATTACACGCACATCAATTTCATAATACGCACAGAGCGACATCGGCAATATGCGCAAAAGCCAAATACTACAACATTGCAAAAGCAAAGAAAGTTTTGTCGCTCCGCCACCTCGCAAAGCCCCATCTAAGCAAAATATGCAAATAAGTGGCACTTGAGATAATCCAACAGCTAATAAATAATACACGCTATGTGTAATCACACTTGATTCTTGGCTAAAAAATTTAGAAAACTCCGCACCAAAAATACAAATCACTAAGCCCAAAATCCCCATAATCACGCTTGATACAACCAAAATAGTCTTAATAAAATCATACGCCACGCCAATGCGCCCACGCCCCAAGCTCTGCCCCACCAATGCCATAGTCGCTACTTGAAAAGCGAAGCCGGGCATAAAAATCGCAGATTCTATCTTTGAGCCGATTTGAAATCCCGCAATCACATCTGCTCCATAAGAGCTCATAAATTTTTGGATTAAAATAAGTGAAAAAATAGTCAAAAACCGCTCCAATCCAGATGGTAATCCAACAACTAATATGCGTTTGCAATACAAAATATTTGGCACAAAATTAAAACCAAGTGGCTTTTTTCTATTTTTAGAATACTTATCATAAAAGATAAGCATACCCAAAATCAACGCCTCCACATAACTTGTGATAAGCAAGCTCAACCCCGCACCAAAAATCTCCAAACTCGGAATCCCCAAAAACTCAACCCCAAAAATAAGGACATAATTCAGTCCGATATGGAGCACAGAGACAACTGCTTTGACATACATTACGCGCTTTGTATCACCTATGGCAGAAAGTCCTGCTAAACACACGCTACTAATGATATTTCCCGGAATCCCAAGCACACAAATACTCAAATACTCCATTCCTAATCTCTTTGCCTCTCCACTCACACCCTCGCCCATCCAATCAAAGTAAAACTCGCTTGTGCCAAATGCCAGCACACACATTGGGACAGAAGCCAAAAGTGCAACCACAAGACTATTGCCAAGTACTTCACGCAAAGATTCTATCTTTCTGCCACCATAATACTGCGCCACTTGCGCGCTTGTGCCTACAAAAAATATCGTAGTAAGCGCAAAAACCATCATCATAAACCCCATACTCACGCCAAGTGCGATAATATGCTCTTTTGAAAATGAAGCAATCCAATACAAACTCACAAACATACTAAGCACTTCAAAAGAAGACTTAGCGGCACTCGGCAAAGCAATAGAAAAGATTTTTGAAAGTTTTTGATTGAGTGTGTAGTAGTGTTCCATTCTATTTAGGGGAGTTTGAAACTACTTCATATTTGTGCTTTTTAAGGTTGGAAGCATTTGAGTAATGCAAAGCAAATCATCAACAAGCCCAAAGAGCGCATCTGTTTGCACCATATTCGCCCCATCACTTAGTGCTTCCTTAGGATTTAAATGCGTTTCTGCAAAAAATCCATCTACACCCACGCTTGCAGCAGCTCTTGCGAGATACGGCACAAACGAACTATCACCGCCACTTTTTCCATTTGCTCCACCGGGCATTTGCACACTATGGGTTGCATCAAAAATCACAGGAGCAAACTTGCGCATAATCACTAAAGAACGCATATCCACTACTAAATTCCCATAGCCAAAGCTAGCACCTCGCTCAGTTAGCCAGATTCTGTGTTTAAGAGAATCTTCATAGCTTACCTCGCTAATGGCATTATCGCGTGTTTTTAATGCTTTTAACACGACATAGCGCATATCGGCTGGATTCATAAATTGTCCCTTTTTAATATTAACAATGGCATTTGTGCGAGCCACTTCTACAACCAAATCCGTTTGACGACATAAAAACGCAGGGATTTGGATAATATCTGCGACTTCAGCAATCGCCTTTGTCTGTGAAGTCTCGTGAATATCGGTGATAATTTTATACCCAAACTCTTTTTTGATTTTTGCGAGAATCTCCAAACCTTTCTCCAAACCCGGACCACGATAAGAATCTAAACTTGTGCGATTTGCTTTATCAAAACTTGATTTGAAATAAAAATCAATCTGTGGATTTTGTGCTATGGGGGCGAGTTTCTCTGCTGTTTTGGCAAGATTATCATAGCTTTCAATCACACAAGGTCCGCTCATTAAAATCATTTTTTGCATATTTTTCCTTTTTTAGAGTTTTTCTTTTGGCACGATTGGTTTAAACTCACGCTTAATCATATTGTAGTTTAAAATTTCTCCTTTTTCGATAATGTAATACCAACCATACACATTAAGTTCTCCCCTATCAAACTTCTCCTCCACAAACGGGTAAGTCATTAGGTTCTCTAATTGCAATTCCACATTGATTTGCTCTGCTAACCAAATCTTTTTCGCCCGTGAGCTTGGGTTTTGGGCGAGCACTTTTTGCTTGGCTGGCTCTAAAAGTTTAAGCCATTTTTGCACATAGGGCGCGTTTTTTAGATTCTCAGGTGGTTCAAAAATCGCACTGCACGCACCACAATTACTATGTCCGCACACGATGATATTTCGCACATTTAAGATTGTGAGGGCGTATTCAATCGCTGAAGTTGTGGCAAGATACCCACCACGCATTGAATTAGATTCTGTATATGGTGGGATAATGTTGCCAATGTTTCGCACGACAAACAAATCGCCCGGGTCAGAGCTGGTAATAATATTTGGCACGACACGAGAATCAGCACAGCTAATAAAAAGTGTATGCGGATTTTGTTGTTTTTTTAAACTTTCATACAACTCTTGGTATTCGACAAAATCCTCTTCTTGGAACTTTATAGCCCCTTCAAATAATTCTTTCATTCGCACCTTCTTAAAAATTTAAAAATCTAAAGCTGTGATTATAACAAATGCAAGTTATAATATCGCCCTTTGTTATGCCAAATTTTAAAACACATTATTTAGGAGATTGTATGTTTGGAGAAATAGTTGATTTTATTGTGAATTTTATAGGTGCAGCTGGATATTTTGGCATATTTGCTATGATGTTTTTAGAATCAAGTTTTATCCCATTCCCAAGCGAAGTGGTAATGATACCAGCAGGCTATTTAGCATATAAAGGCGAGATGAATATTATTATTGCCGTGTTATGTGGCATTGGCGGGTCTTTGGCTGGTGGATTGTTTAATTATTATCTTGCTGTGGCATTTGGTAGAGAGTTTCTTATCCGCTTTGGCAAATATTTCTTTTTCACACAAGCAAGTATGGAAAAAATGGAATCTTACTTTGCCAAGCACGGTGAAATAAGCACTTTTGTCGGGCGACTTATAATGGGTGTGCGCCAATACATTTCGCTTCCTGCTGGATTAGCACGAATGAATCTGGCGAAATTTTGCATTTATACTTCTTTGGGGGCTGGTATTTGGGTGATTATTTTAAGCGCGCTTGGATATTACATTGGGCATATTTTTGGACAGGGCTTTGAAGTGAGTAACATTATCCACGCATTTACTGCAAGTGAAATTTCAGAGCAAGAAAGTCAAATTAAGTCCTATGCTAAAACAGCTGGATTGATTACACTTGGTTGTGTGGTGGTGGTAAGCGTGCTTTATGTCCTTTGGTGGAGATATAAAAAAAACCATAAGTAAGTATTTTGTGTGTATAAATTGTGAATGAGGAAATTATAAATTTTGCTATAATGCGCTTGCAAAGTTGCTTTTAGAGAGGTGTCCGAGTGGTTGAAGGAGCACGCCTGGAACGCGTGTAAAGTGCAAGCTTTCGAGGGTTCGAATCCCTTCCTCTCTGCCATCTACACTCCATACAACACAAGGGATTCCTTTCTCTTACAAAGATGATTTCAATCTTTTATATCCGCTATTTTCAAAGTAATGATATTTGGATATTAGTAGAATCTCTATAGATTCTACTAATTGGCGAAATTTTTGGGAGTTAGCAAGGTTACACAGATTTTGCGGCGTTTAGAGCTGATTGGTAATCTGGCTCATTAGTAATTTCAGAGCAAATTTCTTGATACACAATCTTGCCATTTGTATCCACCACGATAACCGCACGGGTTAAAAGTCCCTTAAGCGGTGTATTAGCAAGGAGCAATCCATACTCTTTGCCAAAATTTTTATCAGTGAAATCACTTGCCACCACGACATTATGCACATCTTCTACTTCACAAAACCGCTTCGCACCAAAAGGCAAATCCATACTCACAACATACACCACCGTATTTTGCAGACTTGCCACCTCTTTGTTAAATCGCTTTGCTTGCACTTGGCAAACTCCTGTATCAAGGCTTGGGACAACGCTAATAATTTGCTTTTTGCCCTGTGCTCCACCCACTACAATAGGATTTAAATCCTTATCTGTGAGACTTACTTGAGGTGCATTATCCCCTACATTTAGCTGTTTTCCTACGAAGCTTGCTGGGCTTCCTTTAAAAGTTACTGACATAGCATATCCTTTGTTGTTTAAGTTTAGAGATAACACAATCGACTATCTCTTTTGTGTTTTAAACTCTAAAAAACAAAATTAAACAAACCTTTAATGGGGTGTAAATCCTCGCTAAAATTCTAACGCTCTACTCGAGTGCTGCAAGCTGTGTTTGAACTTTAAAGAGTTTTTCATTGGCATTTTGCAACGCCTCCTTGTTTTGAGTAAGCACATTGGCAGGCGCATTTTTGGCAAAGTTTGGATTGCTAAGCATAGAATCTAATTTAGCAATTTCTTTTTGTAGTTTAGTCTCTTGGGTTAGCAATCTTGCTTTAATCGCACCCAAATCAATGCCCTCTAAATCTACAAAACTCTCCACAAAATCACTCACATCACTGACACAGCCATTTTTGCCCTCTTGGATAATGTAAAGATTCTCTATTTTTGCAAGCTTGCATACAAAGATTTTAAGCAAGTCCAAATCCACTTCACGCGAGATTTTAAGATAGGCATTTTGTATCTGTGTATTGCCAAGTTCTAAGTTAGCCCGAATTCGGCGCAAAGAAATAATACAATCTTTAATAATCTCAAAACTTGATTCTATCGCGCTATCTTGCTCTTCATCATACGGAAATGCCGATACCATTATAGAATCTGCGCGCTTAATGTCGCTTCCATTAAGGCTATGCCACAAATCATCGCTCACAAAGGGCATAAACGGATGGAGAAGTTTAAGCGCGTCCTTAAACACGCTACCAATCTCAAAGATACTCTCCTTTTGTGCCTTTGCCAGCTCAATACCCCAATCACAAAATTCATTCCATAAAAAGTGGTAGAGCACATTTGTCGCCTCATTGAAACGATATGATTGCAAACAAGCACGCAACGATTTTGTCGCATAATTTAGGCGTGATTTCATATATCTGCCTAGAGGTGTTTTATAGACTTTCAAATCCTTAAAATACGGTTCTTGTGGGGATAGTTGCTGTGCGTATAAAAGCAAAAATTGTGTAGCATTAAACATTTTGTTTGCAAAATTTTTACTCAGCTCTAATTGGTTATATGAGAGTTTAATATCACGCCCCTGCACGCAAAGAGCCGCTAAAGAAAATCGCAAACTATCCGCACCATAAATCTCTATCATCTCCAGCGGGTCAATCACATTGCCACGCGACTTGCTCATTTTTTCACCCTTTTCATCACGCACCAACGCGTGCAAATATATATCTTTAAATGGGAGTGAATTAAGCAAAGATTCCCCGCTAAAGAGCATTCTTGCTACCCAAAAAAACAAAATATCAAAGCCCGTAATAAGCAAAGAGTTTGGATAAAACCGCTCTAAATCTTGCGCTTCATAGAGACTTTGCTCATTATTTTGAGAATCTGTGCCTTGTGATTTATTGCATTCATTTCCCCAACCAAGTGTGCTAAATGCCCACAGCCCAGAACTAAACCAAGTATCAAGCACATCTTCATCTTGTGTTTGTGTGGGTGTGCCACATTTTGGACATTGTGGATTATCGACCTCACTTGCGACTTTTTCTCCACATTCACAATACCATACAGGGATTCTATGTCCCCACCACAACTGCCGAGAAATGCACCACGGGCGTAACTCCCTCATCCACGCATTGAAGTTATTCAACCATTGTGCGGGAAAAAATTGCGTTTGTTTTGCATTTACGCGCTCAATCGCTCTTGTTGCGACCTCTTTTTTTACAAACCATTGTTTTGAAATATAAGGCTCAATGACATTCCCGCAACGATAACACCTGCCAACTTGATTGGTATAAGGCTCTATTTTTTCTATAAATCCCTCTTTTTGGAGTTTTTGGATAATGCCATCACGCGCTTCTAGTCGCTCTAATCCCGCGAATTCACCCGCTAATTCATTTAAGATTCCGTTTTTATCAAAGGTGGTAAGAAATTCTAAATTATGTCGTTTGCCTACTTCATAGTCGTTCATATCGTGTGCGGGTGTTACTTTCACACAACCTGTCCCAAACTCCATATCCACCGCCTCATCAGCGATAATTGCAATCTTGCGTCCCACGAGTGGCAACTCCACTTCCTTGCCAACCAAATGCTTATAGCGAGAATCATTGGGATTCACCATTACCGCACTATCGCCAAAGAATGTCTCAGGGCGCGTGGTGGCGACTACCACATATTGCCTATCATTTGATTGTTTCGATTCTCTGATGGGATAACGCAAGTAATACAAAAACCCCTCATTTTCCTTATACTCCACTTCAATATCACTAAGCGCGCCATCGTGTGTGCACCAATTTATCATATAAGAATCTTGAATGATAAGCCCCTGATTATACCATTCCACAAATGCCTTTTTTACGGCATTTTGCAAGCCATTATCCATTGTAAATCGTAGCCTACTCCACGCAGGGCTAATGCCTAATTTTCGCATTTGGTGCAAAATTTTGCCCCCAGATTCTTCTTTCCATTCCCATACTTTTGTGAGGAATGCTTCTCTGCCAATATCTTGCTTTTTAATGCCTTGTGCGAGGAGTTGCTTTTCTACGACATTTTGCGTAGCGATTCCAGCGTGGTCCATTCCGGGTTGATAGAGTGTAGCATAGCCGTCCATTCGCTTAAAGCGTGCAATAATATCTTGCAAACTAAAAGTAAGTGCGTGTCCGATATGAAGCACACCCGTTACATTAGGCGGAGGCATCATAATGCAAAAAGATTTTTGTTTGGAATAATCCACCTCAAAATATCCACGAGATTCGCAAATCTCATAAATCTCTTGCTCTATGCGTTTGGGATTATATGCCTTTTTTTCTTGCTTGCTCTGCCCTAAGTTAGAATCTTTTTGTGTAGAATTTTCTCGCATTGGTTAAGCCTTTTTTATTATAATTGCGCGATTATAGCAAAATTTGTGGAGTTTATATGATTTGTATAAGCCTTTATCCCAAAGGGTTTAAAAATGCCACTCTCAGTGCTTAACCCACAGCAAAGACAAGCTGCCACCGCGCAGGCTGGTTATAACCTCATCATTGCTTCGGCAGGCACAGGCAAGACTTCTACTATTGTCGGACGCATCGCACACTTGCTCCAAGAGGGAATCTCGCCTAAAGATATTTTACTCCTTACTTTTACTAACAAAGCAAGTGCGGAAATGATTGAGCGCGTTGGGAGATTTTTTAACCAAAAAATTGCCAGCGAGATAGAATCTGGGACTTTTCACGCGGTAGCATATCGCTATTTGCGTGAGCGGATACACATTAGTCTAAAACAACCAAAGGAATTAAAAATTGTATTTAAAAGTCTCTATGAAAAGCGCGTCTTTACACAAAGCACCATTGCGCCCTACTCTTCGCAATATCTTTACGACTTGTATTCGCTCTATCTTAATAGTGGAGTAAATCTAGGATTTGGCGAGTGGATAGCACAAAAAACGCCCCCTCAAGCTCCATTTATCGCCATTTATGAAGATGTATTAGAGGAATTTAGCGAACTAAAAAAAACACACAACTATGCTGATTACAATGATTTGCTTTTACTCTTTAAAGAGCATATCCTCACACAAAAGCCAAACTTTGCCGAAGTGCTCTGCGATGAATACCAAGACACCAATCCCCTGCAAGATTCCATACTTCAAGCATTGAATCCAAAAAGTCTTTTTTGTGTGGGGGATTATGACCAAAGTATTTATGCCTTCAATGGCGCGGATATTGGAATCATTAGCTCTTTTACCCAGCGATACGCAGACGCCAAAATCTTTAGCCTAAGTAAAAATTATCGCTCTTCTGCGCAGATTTTGCACTTAGCAAACACCGTCATCGCACACAATCCTAGAATCTATGAAAAAAACCTCGAAGTTGTTAAAGTGGGAGAATTTAGCACACCAAAACTTGATGTGTATAATGAACTTTTTGCGCAATATCAAGGTATCGCCAAAAAAATCTCACTAAGCAATATAAACCACCAAGACATTGCCATTATTTTTCGTAACAACTCAAGCGCAGACGGCTTAGAGGCAAGTTTAAGAGAACTCCATATCCCGTGTAAAAGAAAGGGAAGTGCAAGTTTTTTTGATAGCAAAGAAGTGCGCTTAATCCTTGATATTTGCTCTATCACACATAATCACAGCGATATGATGGCATATATTAACGCACTAAGCTATGGCAAAGGAATTGGTAGCTCTATGGCAAAAGATATTTTTGAGGCACTTTTACGCATTGGCAAGGGCAAGGCATTAAATGGTTTGCTCAATCCAGATTCCACTATCAATCCCTATGAAATGCGTGCGAGAAACGCTTCATTAGGATTATTTGATGATTTTTTCGCCCTGCAAGCAAAAGAACGATTTAATGCCACCCTAAAAAGCGAATTTGCTTCCCACCCACTCCTTGCTCACCCCAAACTTAATGCACAAAGCGCGCGATTTTTAGAATCTTTTTTCGTAATGATACAAGACATAAAAACACAAAAATCTCCAAAATTTCTCATCTCTCATATTGCTTCAAGTGCCTTTTTTAAAGAAATCGCACAATCACTCGCCACACAAAGAAGCAAAGATAAAAATGGAGAATTTGATGAAGGCAAATATCAAAGTGCCAAAGATTCCATTGAGAGAAAAATCGCGCTATTACAAGACTTAGCGAGCAATTACACCGAAGTGGTAAAGTTTCTTAATGCAATGGTGCTAGGCTCAAGCGAAGCAAGTGAGGGTAATGGCGTGAATCTACTTACCATACACGCTTCTAAGGGTTTAGAATTCCGCGATGTGTATATTGTGGATTTGATGGATGAGCGATTCCCAAATACCAAACTCATAAGCAAGGGCGGAAGCCTCGAAGAAGAGCGTAGATTGTTTTATGTCGCAGTTACTCGGGCAAAGGAAAATCTCATTCTCTCCTATGCCAAACGCGATGAAATGAAAAATATTGATTATGAACCCTCAAGGTTTCTCTATGAGGGGGGACTTCTCTCATAAAATCAACGCTCAATGAAACTTAATTTGTGTATCTTTCTGCCTACATTTGTGGGTGTAAGCGAAGTAAAAACACTTCAAAATCGCTCTTAAATTTGCTCTAATTTATGCGAATCTCTTTGTCATAATCCTTGTCGTTTATGATTCTAGCGCGATTTGCATTATATTTATCACTAAAAAGGCTTAAATCAGCCCTGCAATCTGCGCATTCTATCCCCACTAAATCAAAAAGCGCGTGGATAAAATTATCACTCATAAAGGGAAGGTTTTGTGCCTTTTTTATGCGCTCCATAATGCGTGGATTGCGAGATTTAAAGCTATCGCTTACATAAATCATAAATGGTATTTCAAGCACAAAGCGCGAGTTTTCAGCGGGTCCGTGCCCTGCAAAATCCCCAATATCATAGATTTCATCGCCGTGGTCGCTAAGATAAAAAATTATCGCTTCATCATTTGCAAATCGCGAGAAAATCTCGCTTACGATATAGTCATTATACGCAATCGCATTGATATAATGCGCGCGGGTTTTGGCTTGTTTGGTGCTTATATTTGCGCCCTTGTTTGCGCCACCATAAAATTTATCTAGCCCATTTTGTTGCAAATCCTCCACACTAAAAAGCGCGAAATCAGCACTATAACGCCAATTATAAATATAATGCGTCCCTTGCAAGTGAAACACAATAAATTCCCCAAAGTCGCGTGAAACTTTTTTAGAATCTATATGTTTAGATTCACGCAAATTTTGTTGTGAATCTTGCCCCAAACTATCCAAATGCCTTTTACGCAATCCATCATAAATCTCAATCACGGCTTTATCGCTCATCGCTCTTGGCGTAGATTCCATAAGTCTAGCGTAGCGCAGGATATTTGCGCGTTTTGCGATAACATCAAAGCTATTGTGCATACTCACTGCTTCTTGGTTGCTAATCCATACCGTGCGATAGCCAAGTAGTTTCATCGCGTCAATGATATTCATATTTTTATACCACTTAATGTGGCTGTTTTCAAAATTACTAAAAGTAAGCACTTTTTTCAGCACAGTCGCTGTATCTCCAGCAGGTGCGATAATATCACTAAAAACAAAAAGATTTTGTGAATCTTGCAGGGCATTTAGACGCGGTGTATTTGGGAGCGGATAACCATAGAGATTCATATAGTTTCGTTGCGTGGATTCGCCGATAATTAAAACAATCTTTGGAATCTTGCGCTTTTGTGAAATATATCCACTAATCCCCCCCCCCCCCACATCTAATTTTTGCGAACCATTCGCACTTTTTGCGACTTGCAATGCTAAATCTAGCTTTTTATCCATCGCGCGAAATTCTGCTATGATTTGATTTTCACTCACAAATCCGCCATAAATCACCTTTATAAATTGACAAATCTCGCTTTTATTCGCAAAGTTCGTGGCTAAAAAGCCAAAATTTTTGCTTTTAATAAATTTCACAATGCCCACGCACACAAACACCGCAGTAGCGAAAACAATGGCGATATTTAAAGGCTTTGAAATAGCAATATCACGCTTAAAAGTGGCGCAAAATACGCTCAATGCGATAAAAAGCGCAAGCGCGACTATGCTTTTGGTATTTGCATACATTATGCCAAATTCCTCTACCTCGCGCAAATTGCTCGCTAAAAAAATCTCAAATGACGCAGGATTTAGTGTGGAGTTAAAATTTAACAAAAGAAAGATATTTACAACACCCACGACAAAACTAAACATAAAGAGCACATTTAGCGTGAAATTTGTGGCTTTTGGAGCGATTTTGCACGGCAGCTTGGATAAAAGCACACATAACGCAAAAAGCACACAAAAATCTAACAAAAAACTTTTGGCAAAGTGTGTAAAAAATTCAAAGAAATTCAAATAGCGTAAAATGCCGTAAAATACACTATTTAACACCACAATATAAAGAAATTTAAGATTTACGCACATATTTTTCCTAGATACAATTTTGCAAAAAGTGTAATTATAACGCAAAAAAGACAAAAAGAAATTGCCACAAAAACTCGCTAGTAAAAAATTCTCATTTTGTGTAATTTTTATAAAAGTAAAAGAAATTTTTATCTAAAAAACTGCAAAAACATAAAAAAGCGTTAATATTTTTATCAAATACTTAAGGAGTAAGGTATGCAGATAGATAAAGATGCAAAAAACAAGCAGGCAGATTGTAAAGATGGGGCGAGGCTTCCAAAGATACTTATTTTAGGTGGTGGTTATGGTGGATTAAAGGTTGCATTAGGATTACAGAGAATCCTCCCACAAGGCAAAGCTGAAATCACAATGGTAAGCAAACACGACTACCACTACCAAACAACACTTTTACACAAAGTCGCCATAGGCACACTAAGTGCGCGCAAGGCAAGAATTTATTATCGCAAAATTTTGGATTTAAACAAAGTTACCTTCATCAAAGATAAAGTTGTGGAAATCTGCCCAGAGGAAAAGCACATCATTTGTCGGCGTAGCGGTTATTCTTATGATTATCTCGTTATTGGTCTTGGCTTTAAACCAGAGACTTATGGTATCGAGGGTGTGGATAAATATGCTTACAAGCTCTCTTCGCTTAATGCCGCCTTGCGACTTACAAAAAACATCGAAAACAAATTTAAAGATTTTGTTTTACACCAAGATGAAAAAGATTTGCGTGTGATTGTTTGTGGCACAGGATTCACAGGGATTGAGTTCGCCGCAGAACTCGCCACACAGCTTGATGATTTATGCCAAATTTCTGGGATTAGTCGCAATATCCCTAAGGTTACTTGCATTGGTCGCTCAGCACAGATTCTGCCAATGTTTAATGAGGAAATTGTCAATGTAGCAAAACACAAACTTGCAAAACTTGGCGTAGAACTCATCACCAACGCAGAGGTAATCGAATGCAAAAGCGATGGTGTAACTATCAAAAAGAAAATCCCAAAATCCACTCCCAACACAGAATCTAAAGACAAAGATTCTCAAAATATCGAATTTGATACCATTACCCAAGAGATTAAAGGCAATACAATCCTTTGGAGTGTCGGTGTGCGCGGTAATGACATCGTAGAAAAATCATCAATACCAAACAAACGCGGGCGAATCCCCGTAGATTCTCAACTGCGTTGCCCGCAATATCCTGAAATCTTTGTAGTTGGAGATTGTGCTATCGCTACGGCACGAGACATTATCCACGCACCCACAGCCCAGCTCTCCGCACAAATGGGCGATTATGTCGCAGAAGTGCTTAGTAGGATTATCTTGGGCAAGGAAACTAATAAAACTTTCGCCTTCAAACATCGTGGCACAGTTTGTAGCATAGGACATACCGATGGCATAGGCGTAGTCTATGGTAAAGATGTAGCTGGTGAGCTTGCAGCATTTATGAAAAACACCATAGAAAACAAATGGCTTTTGAGTATAGGTGGCTTAAGAATGGTGTATAGAAAAGGACAATTCCGCTATCGCACGAGCAATTAAGCAATGATTATCCTCTTTAGCCCAAGTGAGGGGAAAAATCCCCCGAAAGATACCAACTTAAGTCCAAAAGACACGCAAATTAAGGCACTTTTCTCTAATACCTCATACAAGCAAAAAGCCATAGATTCCTACATACAGGCACTCAAACAATGCGATAATGCCACGATTTGCAAAATTTTTGGCACAAAAACACTGAAATTAGAAGATGTATCCCTATGCCAAAATCTCTTAAAAACACCAAGAATGCCAGCTATCGAGCTGTATAGTGGTGTGGCGTATAAGGCACTTGATTTTAAGAATCTAAGCTCAGATTCTCGGCATTTTTTACTTTGCAATGTCTTTATTTGTAGCAATCTCTTTGGCTTTGTGCGAGCGAGCGATAACTTGCCATTTTATAATCTTCACCAAAACAAAGGCTTTGGGGCATTTGAACTCAAAGCCATCTATAAGGCACAAAAAAAGGATATGGAGAGCCTTTTGGCAGATAAAGAAGTGCTTGACTTGCGAGCTCAAGCCTATATTAAAGTCTATGAGCCAGAGATTCCTCACTTAAGAGCGGAATTTCTCTATAATGGCAAGACACTAAGCCACTACGCTAAACATTATCGCGGGCTTTATCTTAAAGAACTCTCAAAGCACTATGCAAAAGATTCTCGCCTTAACTTAGAGAATCTAACTTTTGAAAACCTCGCACTTAAGGATATTACTCACAAAAAGCATATAAAAACTCTTGTATATGAAATTATGCAAAAATAATAATGTATAATACAGCCCAATCATATACGGAGGAAAAAATGACAAAAAAAGCTATAAAAGTTACAGAAAATTCGTTGCGCGATGGACATCAATCGCTTTTAGCCACGAGAATGCGAACACAAGATATGATAGAAGCTGCAAAATTGTTTGAAAAAGTAGGCTTTCATAGCGTGGAAGTATGGGGTGGCGCGACTTATGATGCGTGCTTGCGTTACACTAAAGAAGACCCGTTTGAACGATTAGCAACTTTTAAGGATATTTTTAAGACCACACCTCTTCAATGCCTTGTGCGCGGACAAAATCTCATTGGCTATCGACATTATGCTGATGATGTGGTAAAAGAATTTATCGCTCTTAGCGCACAAGCTGGAATGGATATTTTTAGAATCTTTGATGCTTTTAATGACGCACGAAATGTCAAAACTTGTGTAGAAGCAGTGAAAAAAAATGGCAAGCACGCGCAAGGAGCGATTTGTTACACTACTTCGCCTGTGCATACCATTGCCACTTTTGTAGAATATGCAAAGGAACTCGCACAAATGGGTTGCGATAGCATTGCTATTAAAGATATGGCAGGACTTATCACGCCATTTGTCGCTTATGATTTGGTAAAAGCACTCAAAGAAGAAATCAACCTCCCACTAAGCTTTCACACACATTCAACAGCTGGATTTGCCTTTGGAGCGCATTTAAAGGCATTAGAAGCTGGTGCTGATGTGCTAGATTTAGCAAATTCTGCCCTAAGCGAGGGCACAAGCCACCCTTGCACTCAATCAATGGTCGCTACGCTCAAAGGCACGCCCTATGACACGGGATTAGAGCTTAAGTTTATGGAAGAAGCAAGTGAAATTTTGCGCCACAACCGCCGTAAATACGCTAAATTTGAATCTATCTACAACCAAATTGATACGCGTGTGCTCCTCTCACAAATCCCCGGTGGTATGATTTCTAATATGGCAAACCAGCTCAAAGAGCAAAACGCTCTTGATAGAATCGATGAAGTGATGGAAGAGATTCCGCGCGTAAGAGAAGATTTTGGTTTTGTGCCACTTGTTACACCATCAAGTCAAATCGTAGGCACACAGGCGGTGCTTAATGTGCTAATGGGCGAACGCTACAAAACTATCACCACAGAATCAAGAAATATCGTGCGTGGATTATATGGCAAGACACCAAAGCCTATCTCAAAAGACATTATTAAAAAAGTGCTTACAAATAATGAAAAGGTTACCACCGTGCGTCCTGCGGACTTACTAGAAGATGAACTCCCACAAGCAAAGAGCGAGTGCAAAGACTTCGCCAAAAGCCCTACTGATGTCATTTCCTATGCCATTTTTGGCAACATTGCTAAAGCCTTTTTACAAGAGCGTAACAGTAATGCCCTTAACCCTGAGAGTTTGGAATTTTTTGAAGATAAAGGTGCAGATAAGTTGCCAAAAGATTTCGTTATCACGGCAAATGGAGAGCATTATAACATCAAAATTGAAGGGAGTGGCGAAAAAAGCGAGGGTGTGCGCCCATTCTTTGTCCGTGTGAATGGGGAATTACGAGAAGTGTATGTCGAAGCACTTAATGCCAATGCGCCAAATCAACTTGATACTAAACCAAGCACCAAATCAGGCGCACTCCCACAGGCTACATCCGATGGACACGCGCAAAGTCCTATGCCCGGCAATCTCACTAAAATCAAGGTAAAAGTAGGCGATAAAGTCAAAGCAGGGCAAACTATCGCCATTGTCGAAGCAATGAAAATGGAAAATGAAGTGCTCGCACCAATCGATGGCGAAGTAAAAGAAATCTATGCTACTGAGGGAGCTCAAGTAGGCAACAACGAAGCAATTATGTTTATCGCGTAATCTTTGCTTAAGTGTTGGTGAAATTTTATAAATGCTTTTCCCACTCCCAAGCACTCTTAATAATAGTGGATAAATCATCAAATTTGGGAGACCATTTTGTTAAATTGCGAATTTTTTGCGTGTCAGCGAATAAAATAGCTGGGTCTCCTGCCCTACGAGAATCTTGTGTAACTACAAAATCTACACCACTTACTTCTTTTACACATTTAATAACCTCAAATACGCTATATCCCTTACCATACCCCACATTAAAGATTTCACTTTTTTGGTGCTTTGTCAAAAACTCTAATACACTTAAATGCGCACTTGCCAAATCATCAATATGAATGTAATCACGAATACACGAACCATCTGGTGTATCATAATCATCTCCAAATACACTCATTTGCACTCTTTTGCCACACGCACACTCACAGGCTACTTTAATCAAATGGGTAGCATTTTTAGACCTTTGTCCCAATCCTTTATGCGATTGCAAGATTTCTAAGGTATTAGCACTGCTTGCACCTGCTACATTAAAATAACGCAAGATTCCATAATGAAACTTTGGATAAGCAATATGCGTATCCATAAGCACACGCTCACTCATCATTTTGCTTGCACCATAGGGATTTATGGGAGAAAGTGGCGTAGATTCCATAATAGGAATCTGCGTAAAATCTGGCTCTCCATACACCGCTGCTGTGGAGCTAAAAATAAAACGACAAATCGTATGCTTGATACATAAGTTGATAAGTTCTGTGGTTTTAATAGTGTTGTTTATATAATATTCAAGCGGGTGCGAGACAGATTCACTTACGATAAGTGAAGCAGCAAAATGCACCACCGCATAAAAATTATACTCACACATAAGCAAATCAAGTTTTGCCACATCTCCCACATCGCCCTGAACAAACACTACACGAGAACCAAAATGCTCTTGTAAATAAGCAATATTTTGTGCAAATCCTGTGCTTAAATTGTCATAAATCACAATCTTACAATCTTGTAAAGACTGCAAAAAACAAAATGCTGTATGTGAGCCGATGTAGCCCGCAGCCCCTGTAAAAAGAAATACTCTCATACTTTCTCCTTTAGTTTTAATAATCTTAAGATTGCTCACTCATAATAATTTGAAGTTGCTGGAGTGTTTTATCAAACTCCCAGCTCTCCTTAATCTCTTGGACGAGAAACTCATCCATTAACGGCTTTTTATCAATCGCTTCATCAAGCTCTTTATCACCACCACGTTGATATGCGCCGATTCGTATAAGTGCTTCATTTTGCTTGAGTAGTGAATATAGTCGGCGAAATTTCTGCACTGCTTGCAAATGAGGATTTTTAGCAATATCAGTAATTACCCGCGAAGTAGAGTTTAAGATATTTATCGGCGGGTAGATTCCAAAATCCGTAAGCTCGCGCGAAAGCACAATATGCCCATCCAAAATCGAGCGACTTTGGTCAGCGATTGGATCATCGCTAAGTTCATCGCCCTCGACTAAAATGGTAAAAAATGCCGTAATTGAACCTAAGCCATCTTCCTTGCCCGCTCTCTCCATAAGTTGTGGAAGCATTGTAAGCACACTCGGCGGATAGCCCTTGCTTGTGGGTGGCTCACCAAGTGCTAAGCCAATCTCTCTCTGCGCCATAGCAAATCTCGTAATAGAATCCATAATGAAAAGCACATCTGCGCCTTGAGATTTAAAATACTCTGCAATCGCCATCGCGCTAAATGCACCATACTTTCGCATCAATGGGGAATCATCACTTGTCGCCACAACAATTATGGTATTGGTTAAATCATTATTAAGATTGCGCTTCACAAACTCAGGGACTTCTCTCCCGCGCTCGCCAATAAGCGCGATGACCTTAATTTGTGTCTTTGCGCCATTAACTATCATACCAATAAGGGTAGATTTGCCTACGCCAGAACCAGCGAAGATTCCCATTTTTTGCCCCTTGCCACAAGTAAGCAAGCCATCTATGCTCTTTACCCCAACGCTAAAAACCTCATCTATCACGCCCCGCTTCATTGCACCTATTGGCTCACGCATTAGCGGTGTAGTATGCGTTGTTTTTATGCTTCCTTTGTTGTCAATCGGCGTGCCAAGTGGATTTATCACACGCCCAAGCAACTCCTCCCCAACGGGAATCTGTAACCCAGCATTGATAACTTTCACTCTATCGCCACTTTTAAGCCCCTCTACGAAAGAAAATGGATTGATATAAAAGCACTCTTGCTCCACTGCGCTTACCATTCCTAAGGTTTCTTTGGTGTAACTTTTGCCATCTATATGTGGGGTGGATTGTGTAAGCCCCCCGCTAGAAAATTCCACAATATCCCCAACAGAAGGACGAATGCCACTAGCCACGACTACATTTGGCATAATTTTTGTAATAGAACCAAAACTTGGAGAAAGATTTGGCTTTTGCTCAAGTTTTTTGCGAATTTCATTTAATGGCATTTGCTTTCCTATCTTTATAGTAATTTTAAGTTTTTTTTGGTAGAATTTTACAAAAATTATACTACAAAAAATTTCAATAATTTTTAAGAGTAGCTTTCTAAAGGTAGAAATAAAGGCGGAAGTATGAGTGTTATAACAAAAAAAATTGATAGTGCCAACGCATCACTAAGCGGGAATATTTCGCGCGAAGTGTTAAATCAAAAAGTTGATGAAGTCATAAAGAAGATTGCCAAAGGCGTAAAGATTGATGGATTTAGAAAGGGTAAAGTCCCAGCCAATCTCATAAAATCGCGTTACAAAGACCAAATAGATTCTGATAGCAAACAAGAAGCCATTAGAGATTTGCTTGATAGCGGGTTAAAAGAGCTTGGAATCACACCAAATAAAATGATTGGTAACCCACTTATTAGTAAGTTTGATGAAAAGGGTGAGTATATCGAGGTGGAGATAAAAATCTCTACTGCGCCAGAATTTAGTGTGGATAATATCCAATCTTGCATTCCTCAAGTAAATCTCAAGCCAATTAACCAAAAACAAATTGATGAGCGCATTGAAGAAATCGCAAAAAGTCGCGCACCACTAAGCGAAGTGAATGAAAAGAGGGGATTAAAAAAAGACGATGTGGCTTTGATTGATTTTGAAGGTTTTGTCGGTGGCAAGGCTTTTGAAGGGGGTAAGGCGCAAAATTTTAGCCTTACTATTGGCTCAAATCAATTTATCGCTGGCTTTGAGGACGCGCTCATCGGTATGAAAAAGGGCGAGGAGAGAACCATTGATGTGAGATTCCCAGATGAATATCAAGCAAAGGAACTCGCTGGCAAAGATGCGCAGTTTAAGGTGAAACTTCACACTATCTCACAAAAGCAAGCTATAAAGATTGATGATGAGTTTGCCAAATCAATGCTTGGCAAGGACGCTTCTGTGGAAAGTCTCAATGAAGCCTTTAAAGAGCAACTCGAAATGGAGCAAAAAACGGAACTCTACAACAAAGAACTAAAGGGGAAACTTTTAGAATCTTTGCTCGATTCTATCAAATTTGACTTGCCTGAACTCATTATCGAGCAAGAGATGGATATTTTATTCCGCAATGCGCTTGCGGGTGTTTCTAAAGAAGAATTTGAAAGTCTCAAAAATGATGAAACAAAGGCGAAGCAAAAACGAGAAAGCCTAAGAGATGAGGCAAAAAGAAGCGTGCAAGCGACCTTTATCATAGATGCCTTAGCGCGTAAAAATAATATCACTATTAACGATAATGAAGTGTTGCAAACGGTGTATTATGAAGCGATGATGATGGGACAAGATGCGCAAAAAACCATTGAATATTACAGAGAAAACAACATTTTGCCTGCAATTAAAATGGCGATGATTGAAGATAGAGTGTTGCACTTTTTGCTTGATTCTCACAATCCAAACACCAAAGAGAGCAACCCTCAATCAAAAAGCACACAGGCAAAAAAACCTAAGAGCGCAAAAAGCGACACTTAATACAATTAACTTAAAAGGATATTTATGAGCAACTACATTCCCTATGTCATCGAACGCACTGGTCGAGGAGAGCGGAGCTATGATATTTACTCGCGCTTGCTAAAAGACCGCATTATTTTACTTAGTGGGGAAATCAACGATTATGTCGCCTCAAGCATTGTGGCACAACTTTTGTTTTTAGAGGCTGAAGACCCAGAGAAAGATATAAGTTTTTATATCAACTCTCCCGGTGGTGTGATTACAAGTGCTTTTAGCATTTATGATACGATGAATTACATTCGCCCCGATATTTGCACTATTTGCATTGGGCAAGCAGCAAGTGCTGGTGCATTTTTGCTCAGTAGCGGGACGAAGGGCAAGCGGTATTCTTTACCAAATTCACGCATAATGATTCATCAGCCACTGGGTGGAGCACAAGGGCAAGCGACCGATATTGAGATTCAGACGCAAGAGATTTTGCGCCTGAAAAAAAGCCTAAATGAAATTATGGCAAAAAACACTGGGCAAAGCCTTAAAAAAATCTCGCAAGACACCGAAAGAGATTTTTACCTTAGTGGCGAGCAGGCGGTGGAATATGGATTGGTCGATGAGATTTTGTCTAAAAGTTTAAAATAGGGTGGATTGATAATGCCAGAAGATAATAACGATTTTTTTGGGAATCTTGGCTTAGAGCTAGAGAGCGAGAAGAGTGATACAGGCTCTGGTGGCTCTTCTGTAGATTCGGGAAATACCAAAGAAAAAATTGATGAGATTTCCAAAAAGGCTATTAAAATGCTGGGTGAGGGAAATATATTCCCGCTACCTGAGAATTTTGAGAGCCTCTTTGAGCGACTTCTTAAGCAAGATAGTGATAAGGAAACGCGCAACAAGATTCTCAAAGTTATGGAATCTCGCAATACGCTTACTAATTCTGTCGCACTCGAAAAGGGCATTAACGAAAGTTTTACTAACTTAAAAGTTATTTTGCAAAACATCGGAGCGGTGTGTCAGCAGTTAGAAAGTATTGAAAAAAAGGCGCGACAAAAATTAAGCGAAATTGATGACATTCAAAATCCCCTCACTATAAAAACCTCGATAAAAGTCCTACTAAGCGAAGTGCAAAATGGCTACCACACAACTTTTGAGCAGATTAAAGACATTGCGAAAAACTATACCCGCACCTATGCTAGCATTGTTGATATTCGCAAAAATTCAATGTTTGATACTGTGCTTGGCGTTCATAACAAACGATTTTTCCTTACCAAAATGGAACAAGAACGCGTGGTTGATAAAGAATTTAGCGGTCCTAATGCGGTTTTTGCCCTAGAGCTAGCTCCTAGCGTGTTTGCCAAAGTCCGTGATAAAAATTCCCTCCTTGCTGTGTTAAAAATGGTAGCAAAGATTTTACACGATGAGATGAGTAGAAATGATTTTATTTGCCACTTGGGTGAGGCAGATTTTGGTATTTTTGTCAAAAACTTGCAAGCCTCACAAATTGAATCTCTTGCAAATTCTTTCATCTCTCGCCTACAAGAAAGCAATGTATTTGTCAATGAAGACAAAGTCCCCCTTAATGTCATAATGGGGGCAAGTGTATTTAACACTGAAATTAGTGCGCAAGATAATGTAAGAAATGCCAAAGTTGCCGTGCATAAAGCAAAAACGCAAAGCAAAAACTTTGAAACCTATGCACCCGGCGATGAAGCCTCTCTAAAGAGTGGTGAGAAAGAAGACAATGACGCTGGAAATATTGAAATATCCTAATCCTATCTTACGCAAAAAATCTCAACCTGTTGAAACATTTGATGAGGCACTCCATACATTGCTAGATAATATGTATGAAACAATGATAACAAGCAATGGCGTGGGGTTGGCTGCTATCCAAGTAGGGATAGAGCGACAAATCCTCCTTATCAATATCCCGCGCGAAGATGGCGAGCAGTATAAAGAGGACTTGCTCGAAATCATCAACCCCACATTTCTAAAGCAAGATGGCGAGATTGAATGGAATGAAGGCTGTCTTAGCGTGCCAAATTTCTATGAAAACATTATACGCTTTAATGACATTACCTTAGCGTATAAAAATCGGTTTGGCGAAGATAAGATTCTTAAGGCGAGTGATTTTCTTGCTGTGGCAATCCAGCACGAAATCGACCACTTAAATGGAATCTTATTTGTCGATAAACTCCCTATTTTACGCCGTAAAAAATTTGAAAAAGAGCTTAAAAAAGCTCAAGCTGAAGCAAAAATACAACAAAAAGAACACAACAACAAAACAAAAAAGCAAGGACAAAGAACAAACCAAAGAGCACAAGCAAGCAATGAGTAACAAAATCTTTTGTGCAAGCCTTGAGGGCACACAGACAAAAATCGTTGAAATAGAAGCCGCTTTCACTAGAGGTTTGCCAAACTTTTCTATCACGGGGCTTGCTACAAGCTCTATCCAAGAATCTAAACAACGAGTGCAATCTGCGCTAGCAAATTGCAACTTCACACTACCACCGCTTAAAATCACTATAAACCTCGCGCCCTCTGATATTGCCAAAAGCGGAAGTTATTTTGATTTGCCAATCGCACTTGTTTTGCGAGCTGATAGCAGGACAAACACAAATAATCAGCAAGATATACACGACTTAGATTCTCAAAATTCTACTACAAATACTTCACTGCAAGATGAATTTGATGGTTGGTTTGCATTTGGTGAGCTGGGGCTTGATGGAGATATTAAATACACACAAAGCATATATCCACTCCTTTTTGATATAGCCCTCACACATAAAGGCGCAAATGTCATCGTGCCACAATGTGCGCGCAAAATTTTAGAAGTTATCCCAAACTTACGCTTGCATTTTGCCCCAAATTTGCAAAATGCCATAGAGATTCTCACTTCGCCACTGCCAAAGCAACCACAAGAGCCAGCTAACATAGATTTAGGATTTGAAAGCGTTGAAGTAAGTGGTGAGCGATATTTTTACACTACGGATTTTGATAAAGACTTTAGCGAAGTAAAAAACCAAGAAATCGCCAAAAGAGCTGCGCTTATCGCAGCGACAGGATTCCATAATATCATTTTTGAGGGCTCTCCGGGCTGTGGGAAAAGTATGATAGCCAATCGTATGCGTTACATTCTTCCACCCATAAGCCTCAAAGAAATGATGCAAACTCTCAAACTCCAATCCCTAAATGCGCAAGATTGCCTTTATAGCCCACTGCGTCCGTTTCGCAATCCTCATCAAAGTGCCTCTAAGGCAAGTATTTTAGGCTCTGCGACACAATATGAACCAAAACCCGGAGAAATCGCGCTCGCACATAATGGAATCTTATTTTTTGATGAGCTTCCACATTTTAAACGCGATATTTTGGAATCTCTGCGCGAGCCACTTGAAAACAACAAAATGGCGATTTCGCGCGTGCATTCAAAGTTAGAATATGACACGGCATTTCTTTTTATCGGGGCGCAAAACCCCTGCCCTTGTGGAAATTTACTTAGCCAAAGCAAAGAGTGTCGTTGTCAAGATAAAGACATTGTAGCGTATAAAAATCGCCTAAGCGAGCCATTTTTAGATAGGATTGATATGTTTATACAAATGAATGAAAGTGTGAGCAGTGAAGATTCTAAAACGCAAGAATGTTTAGATTCCACGCAAATGCAAAATTTGGTCTTCAATGCCTTTAAATTTGCTAAACAACGAGGGCAACAACATTTTAATGGCAAACTTAATGAAAAAGAGATTGAGCAATTTTGCACGCTAGATGATGAGGCTAAAAGCCTGCTTACTCAAGCCTCACAACGATTTGCCCTAAGTCAGCGCGCCCAAGATAAACTCAAAAAAGTCGCACGCACGATTGCAGATTTAGATAGCAGTGAAATTATTGCTAAAAAGCATTTACTCCAAGCCCTATCCTATCGCAAAATGTGGTAGCACATCTAAATGATAGAACAAAGACTTGCCTAAAATAAGAGAATCTTGCATTCTCTTATTTAGACTTTGTGCATATTGCTTAAAAATCATAAGTCAAGCTAAGATAGTATCGTCTGCCCTCGCGGATATAGTTGTAGTTATTGCCCCAAGACATTGTGCCATTTGCGTTTGATTGATATTGCTCATAATCCACAAAGTTGCGATTAAGCAAGTTATACACAGCAAAGGTTAGGCGCATATTTTTGGTAATATTGCCATAGACGCCCAAATGCGTTAGCAAAATCGGCTTGTAATATTCGCCAAGTGTGGCTGCTGCGGTGTTTGGCGTGTTTGGATTCCCGCGATAGAGATGTGTTTTTACCTCTTGTCGTATATATGCGCCAAAGTAGCGTGTGTCATAGTTTATGCTTGCATTGACAGAGTGAAGCGGGACATTGGTAAGTCTTTGGTCTGTGCTACCTGTCGCGCCTTGTGCGGTGCGAGAGATATAAGTGTGGTTGTATGTATATGCCGCATCCGCACTGATTTCGCCATAGCCTACGCCGATAGGTTTTAGTCCTAGTGCGACTTCCGCGCCATAAGATTTTGCCTCACCTAGATTGGCATAATACGAGCAGTTGTTGCCTCCTGTTGCGCCACAGGTTTGCCCTGTGTTGCCAACGATTGTCCCTGCTGCAAATCCTCCCACGCTTGTGATTCTGTCTTTGAAATCTGTCCAAAATCCCGTAACGCTTAAACTAAAATAATCATTATCGCTCAATGCGCTTAACTCATAAGTTACGCTTGTTTGTGGAGTTAGGTTTGGATTCCCATAAGTTGGGCTTGCTCCAGAAGCAGAAAAACTCACAATTCCATTGACAAGTTGATTAAGTGCTGGGGATTTATATCCTGTGGATACGCCACCTTTGAGGGTTAGCCAATCATCAATGACATTGTAGGCGATATACGCGCGTGGGGAAAAATTACTTCCAAAAACAGAATTAAAGTTCCCTCTTCCTCCAAGTGTCAAAAACACTCTATCAAAGAGCATAAACTCGCCCTCCGCATACACCGCACCGATATGTTGCTCTTTGAGTGAGCTCGCACCTTGTGCGACTACTTGGAGTAATTTATCATTAAAGGTATTATACCAATAGCGCGCACCAATGCCTAGATTTAGCCCACCCCACGAGCCAAAGTTAAAAAACATTTTCTCTTTATGGTCAAAGATTATATCATTTGCGGTTAAGTCTCTATCATCGCCTGCGGTTACGCCATTAAAAGGACCATTAGCAAGTGTCCCACCCGGAATATTTGTATTTTGTGGCACGGTGCGTCCGTCATTTTGTGTGAAATTCCACTGTAAAGTGTTATCTAACCCCCACGATTCAAATGTCGCGCCCTCGTTGTAGTAGTATTTCCCTTTATGCGCTAGGACGACATTTGCCTGATAAATGTTGTAATCTGGAGCATAGCCATTATTTCGCCTTAGGTTATTTGTATCATTGCCCGGTTGCCACCCTTGAGACCAATTTGAGAGGAGCAAACCATCAGAGTTATCAAAAAGTTGCGCGCCATAATTCAAATCCAAATATACAGAATCTCGAGAGTCATTACCAACTTGGGCGAGTGAATTCCACTGCAAGCGTCCGCCGATATTATACATTTGTCCGGGTGCTATGCCTACAAGCGTGCTAGCTTGCGCTGTATTTGCACTTAAATGTGGCAGGACTAAGTTTTTTAGCGGGACGCCAAAACGCGCATATTGACTCCCGCGCAGAGTGAGCCCCCAATTTTTCGCTTCATTTAGCGGTCCTGCGGTATAGAAGCTAAAACCTTGCTGGTGTCCAAACCGCTTTTCTTCTTGCAAGGTGGTGTTGAGCTGGAGACTTGCACCCCACTTCTCAAAATTCTTTTTGGTGATGATATTTACCACACCGCCCATAGCATCGCTACCATAGAGTGTGGAGGCAGGACCACGGATTACTTCGATACGCTCAATGGCACTCATCGGCGGGATAAAGTAATTTACCGCACCACCAAAGCCATTGGGAAATAGCGCGTCTCCACCTGTGGTTACACGATTGCCATCGATGAGAGTAAGCACATCGGTTGAGCCACGAATAGAGATATTATACCCGCTCGTTTTTGACACGCCACTATCGATGCTGACACCGGGCACATATTGTATCGCTTCGCCCAAATCCCGCACAGGACGGCTCATCACTTCTTTTGGACTTACCGTGCTGATACTCGCAGGAGCAAGTGTGTATTCTTGTTCGTGTCCGCTGGCTGTAACCACAGATTTTTCTAATCGCACTTTATCACTTGGTGCAGAAGGGATAGAAGATTGTGTATTTGGAGAATCTGTATCATTTTGGGCAAGAAGTAACGGGGTGGCATTATTGTTTAATGATTGCCCCCCCCCCCGCTCGCTCTTTTGTCTCTTTTGCAGAAATATTACTTATCAATATAAATGCTAAAGTTGCACTTACTAACGCTTTTGTTTGCATTATCGCTCCTTTTTAATGTTTTATTTTGCACTTATTGTGAGCATTTTCATTTATCGTAAAATAATGATAATAACTTGCAAATTGTGCGAGGAAGTTTATAAGTTTTATTCTTAAATATTGCTTAAAAAGAAAGAAAAATTGAAATTTTTGTGAAAAGTTATGGTTGCTTTATCCCATTTTGTATGTTTTGGGAATCTTGCAATGGATTTTGGACAATGCGCTCTAAGTTGGCAAGGGCTAGGTGTATTTTGTGCTCAGATTGGTTAAAATGCAGTCTTGCTTGAGAGAGTGCGACTTCGGCATTAAGAAGTTCGCGTGAAGTTTCGATATTTTGTTTGTAGCGATTTTGGACTATCTTATAGTTCTCTTGCGCCATTTTCACGGCATTTTTTGCCACCTTATATTGTGTTTTTGCCACACTTAAATCATCTAATGCCTTATTGAGCGAGAGATTAAGCTCTTTTTTCATATCACTTATTTGACTTTGTAGGGCTAAATATTCATAGCCTTTTGCCTCAATGCTAAATTTATCGCCAAACCCACTAAAGAGATTCCAAGAAAGGCTAAGTTGTGCGCGAGAGTTTAGATTCGCCCCAGAATAAGTAGGTGTGGCAGCACTTCTCTCATACCAAAGACGCGAGTAACTCACATCAACAGAGGGCAAAAATGCTCCCCAAGAGGCTTTCTTTTGAGAATCTAGCGCGTTAAGAAGTTTTTGCATATACAGATATTCCGAGCGTGAGGCAAACATTTGGTGTTGCAAATCTTCGTATTGAAAGTCAAGTTTTTCCGTGTCAGCTTGGAGGCTTAAGGGCTCAAGCGTATCGACATCAATCTCTTGCATAATGAGTTTTTGAAGTGAGAGCAACGCGTAATTAAGGATATTTTTATCATTACTCTGTGTGATTTTGGCATTTGCAAGTGTAACCTCAACGCTCAATAAATCACTCTTCGCTCGAATACCCTGCTTGTAGAACTCTTCTGCTTGGCTTCTTTGGAGCTCTAAGAGGCGGATAGATTCTGTTGAAATAGCAAGATTATCGCGCGCTTGGAGGATTTGGATATACAAAGTCTTAGCAAGCAAAATAATATCCTCTCTCGTGGCTTCATACAGATAATTCTGCGCAGAAAGCAAATGTTGATACTGCTTAATGGCATAAAAATCCCTTAATCCATTAAAAAGATTAAAATTTGCATTTAAGTCGGTCAATCCAATCGTGTAATCCCCGATACTGCGATTAGAACGAGTAAGAGAATATTTTAAATCAAGTTTTGGGGAGAGTTTGGCATATTGGGCATACATTAGATTCTTGCTTTGGGCACTTAGGTGTTCTTGTTCTTTTACTTTATCGCTATTTTCTATGGCAAATGCGATGACTTCGCTAAGGTTTAAGCTAAAAAGTGGGGTTGCATACAACGCAAGCAAAACACCAATTCGCACAAAATTTTTCATTTCCACCACCATATTTATGTGATTTTATAACGCCATTTAAAAAACACGAGCAACGCACACGGAATCACAAACACACTCAACACCCCGCTAAAAAGCAAACCACCAATAATCACACTGCCAAGCCCGCGATAAATTTCACTCCCTGCTCCACCAAAAACCACCAAAGGCAACAAACCAAATACGCTTGTAAGGATACTCATAGAAATCGGTCGAATGCGACTTTTTGTAGATTCTATAATGCTTTGAATATGGGGCATTCCATAGCTTAGATTAAATTGTGTTTGGTAGATAATCAAAATCGCATTATTTACCACACTTCCAACCAAAATAATAAAGCCAAGCAGGCTTAACATATCAAGGTTTTGTGAATGCAAAAATGTATCCACCAATCGCAATCCCATCAATCCTCCAGCCACAGCAAAAGGCACGGTGAAAATAATAATAAATGGATAAGAGAAATTCCCATACAATGCACATAAAATAAGGTAAGTGATAAAGAGCGCGAGGCAAAAACCAAAAAATAACTCTCCTCTAGAATTTTGCAAATCCTTTGCCGCACCGCCAAAGACTAAACGATTATCACGCAATTCACCGCTAGATTCCAACTCTGGGATAATTTCTTGCTTAATAGTTTGTAAAATTTCCTCGATTGGGATATTGGCTGGAGGACTTAACACAAGCAAAATGGTGCGCTCTCTCTCATAGTGTCGCACTTGCGCCATTGTGTATTCTTGCCTTATATCACTAAGCGAGCTTAGCGGGACAATCTTACCACTTGGAGTATAAATTTGTATAAAGCCAATATCCTCTGGGCTTTGAAAGTCAATACTTTCCTTTGCCCTCTGCACGCTTTGTGCGCTTAAGTCTGGCAGGGCTTTAAGCACCAAATCAATCGTCTTGCCACTTGGCGTTTTAAACTCATCAATTTGCTTGCCATCAAGCACCACATCTACAATTTCACCAAAACTCTTCGCATCAAATCCATTAAGTGCCAAAGCAACATAATCAGGATAGAGCATAATTTCTCTGTTGGTGTTTTCTAAAGCAGGCAATGGACGCACTTGCATTGAGGGAATCTTCGCCTTAAGTGCGTTTTGGAGACTAATAGCCGTAGAAATAATAGAATCTAGTTCCTCTCCCACAATATTGATATAAATGCTTTGCGTGCTTGAACCTTTATCAAAGATTCCTTGTTGGACGATTGAGGCTTGCAAATCAGGGATATTTTGGATAGTTTTCCTTATTTGTGGAATAAGTCGTGCGACTTCATCTGGGTTACTTGAAGTTACCCCAAGCTGCATATAGTTTTCATTACCTGTGAAAAATAAATGCTTAATAGGGGGCAAATCACTGCTTGATTTTTGTCTATACCCTAATGATTCTATCAGATGCTTATTTTGGAGAAAAATACTCTCTCCGATTTCTTTGCGTTGCTCATAAGAAGTGCCCGGTGGTGCGTTAAGATAACCAATGATAAAGTTTTGATTCCCTTTTGGGAGATAATCTAATTTTGGGAAAAGAATTAAGGATATAAGCACACACAACCCCATAAACGCAAGGATAAAACGAATGCAATTTTTTGGGTTGGCTAGCAAATCCTCTAGCTTTGCCATAATAAGGCTTTGTGCTCGGATTCCAATATCGTGCAAAGAATCTAATGCCCTGCCCTGCTTGCAAACAACAACTGCGTTTTGCAAGCAAGGTGTGAAATTTTTTGTCGCATTTTTTGTCGCCTCGAATGCGTGGCTACTTGCAATCCTATCAAGTGGCTTTTTGAGAGATTCTCTCTTGTCTATGTATTGTTGAGCTGCATTCCACGCACGCAAGATATGGGGCAAAAGGCTCTTTATCACATTTACAAATCCTCCCCAAAATCTTGCAAACACATTTGGAATCTGCAATGCAAGATGCTTTAGATTCTCAAAAATCTGCAAAGCAAACGCCCTGCATTTTGCAAAAAGGTGGCGTATTTTTGCAAACGCTTGCCATAATTTAAGGGGGGCTAACGCCTCACAAAGGTGAGTATAAAGCAGAGCAATCTTTGGCTTCACACTCTTGTGCAAAAATATCTTCACTTCCTTGTATCGTAGCTCCACGCTTTTTTTATCATTAAAAAGTGCAAAGTTATAAAGCATCGAGGGAATCACAAAAAGCGAAACAAAAAACGAAATCCCAAGTCCAAAACACACACTAAGTGCAATATCATAAAAAAGCTGTCCTAAATCCTCACCCATATTCATAATAGGGATAAAAATAGCAATGGTCGTAACCACAGAAGCAAAAATCGCCCCGATAACCTCACGCACACCATTAACACAAGCACTAAAATAATCTTTGTTTTCTTTGAAATGGCGTGAAATATTTTCCACCACCACAATGGCATTATCAATAAGCATACTCATCGCAAAGCTAATACCCGCAAGTGAAATCACATTGAGGCTTCTACCAAGCAAATTTAAAAAGAAAAACGCACTTATCACGCAAATTGGCATACAAAGTAGCACTACAAACATACTATACCAACCCCGCAAAAACACATATAACACAACACACGCGAGTATGATTCCCAAAATGATGTTACCCTTTACCACACTAATGGCTGAGAGGATATAGCCCTCTTGGTCTCTACTCCATACAAGCTCCAACCCATTGTCTTTTAAGATTCCATCATTAAGCTCTTGCACGACACGGCGTGTTTGCTTAGAGAGCTCAAGCACATTGGCATCAGTCATTGGCACGATTTGCACGCTTAGCGCACGCGTATCATTTAAGAATCCATAGCTTGTCTGCTTGGCAAATCCCTCACTTACCACCGCTAAGTCCTGCAAATAGAGAATCTTGTTGTCAAAATGTTTAATAGGTGTGTGCAAAATATCACTTGCGTTGCTAAATTCAGATTGCACTTTGATTTTGTATGTGCGCATTCCATAATCTAAACTCCCAGCTGTGGTGTTTTTATTATGATTTGTAATCGCCTTTATCACTTCATTGATAGAGACATTATGAAAGGCAAGTTGTTTAGAATCGAGCAAAATGTGCATCTCACTCGCACGCCCACCGGGATAAAATACTTCTCCCACACCCTGTATGCGCTCTAAATGTTGTAAGATATAATCTTCAAAAAAAGTCTTATAAGTATCTACTTCACGCTCATTGCCCTCCAGCGTGCGCATAAACAAATAAATCGCAGGTGGGATACTCTCGCCACTTATAGCAATGACAGGTTTATCTACATCATTTGGATAGCCCTTTATCTCGTCCATTTTTGCACTCACTTTAAGTAAGGCGACATTTACATCAACTCCACCCTTAAACTCTAACCCCACAATCCCCCTGCCAGAGCGTGCCGTAGAGGTGATATACTCTAATCCCTCTATGCCTTTTAAATATTTCTCTTGGCGGTTGATGATTTCTTTTTCGATTTCTTGCGGTGTCGCACCAGCCCAATTTGTGTAAATACTAATCACAGGTCTGCTCACTTCAGGCATTAGTTGATAGGGCATTTTGCTTAAACCTAAAAATCCAAAAAGAAGCATAAATACCACACACACAAAAACTACCATTGGCTTTTTGAGGGAGAATGAAACTATGTTAATCATTGGATTTGTAAGTATCTATGGTGTTTTGGAGTTTTTGCTTAAAATTACCTTGCGGAAGCAAAATTGGCAACACATTCAAAAAAGATTCAAATTCTTTTTGAGGATTTTTTAGAGAATCTTTAAGCGAAGATTCTCTCACGCTTGTGCCATTTTTTAGCCTATCTTGCCCGCGAATGACTACTAAATCTGTGGGCTTAAGATTCCCTCGAATAATGGCGTTTTGCCCCTGCATACTGAGCACTTCCACAGGGATAGCATACGCTTTATCCTCACGCACGACAAATACACTTTGCGCACCTAAGTAATTCACCACAGAATCACGCTCCACCATATTTCCCTCAATCTTCCCCCCACTTGAGAGGAGCACGCGTGCAGCGTTCCCATCGACAAAGCTCCCATCATTTTCTACTGCGATATGCACAGGGAAAGTGCGTGTGTTACTATCTGCACGCGGGATAATGGCATAAATTTTCCCCATATAATTACGCTTTTCAATCTTTACGCCCACTTCTTGTCCATTTTTGAGATACCCGAGCATAGAGCTAGGCACATCGACAATCACTTCGGCACTCGTGGTATCTAAAATCTCACAAATCGCATCGCCCACCTCAATCCACTCACCACGATTGATTTTTTTATCCACAATCACGCCTTTTATAGGAGCGCGAATGGTTTTTTTTGTAAGCTCCATTTTGGCAGATTCCAACTCTGAGCTTAACGCAGCAATGTTTGAACTTTGGGATTTTTGCTCATATTCGATACTTTCATATTGTTGCAATGAGACAGATTCTGTGCGCAAAAGATTTCTATATCGCCCCAACTCTCGCTCTTGACGCTCATTGGTATATTGTGCTTCTTTGAGCCGAGCTTGTTTGCTTTGGATTTCTTTTTCTAGCACATCGGCATTGATTTGGGCGAGCTTTTGGTCGAGTTTGACATAATCCCCCACAGCAAAATCCACCTCCTCTACCACACCACGCGTTTGTGAAGCGACTTTAGAACTTTGCATAAAGTGCAATGTGCCGATAAAGGCATTTTGTGATTCTAAAATTCCCTTAGTTATGGGTTTAGTGATGACTGCTACCTCTTCAGCATATACACAAAAATGGCTTATTAGTAGCAACACAAGTATTTTTCTCATCGCCTATCTCCTTAAAAGCGATTTATTAAGCAAAAGTGTAGCAAAATTTATGCGTTTTTAAGCATTACAATGTGCTTTTTGCTATAATCCAAACCTTAAGGGCATAGCAGGTGGTTGCTTTTTGTAATGCAAAAAGAGGAAAGTCCGAGCTACAAAAGACAGGATTCCATTTAACGAATGGCTGGGGAAACTCAAGGGAAAGTGCAACAGAAAATAACCGCCAAGTTTATATGCGAGTCATTGTGCTACTTTGCTACCTTAGATTCTATTAAGTCTTGCTTTTTAAAAGTGCTTTATAGAATCTAAAAGCGTTCTTGGTAAGGGTGAAAAGGCGGGGTAAGAGCCCACCGACTTTTTAGTAATATGAAGTGCCGTGCAAACCCAATCCGTAGCAAGAAGAGTAGGTAAAAGTCTTATAATCTAAATCTCTTCGCTTGAGGGGTATAGTGATATATCTCCTAGATAAATAGCCACCCTAAGACAGAACTCGGCTTACGCTATGCCTTTATCATAATGTCTAAGCGGGTAATAATTTTTTATAAGATGCAAAAGAATCTTTGTCATCAAGTGAATAAAAGAACTTACGCAAAAGCGTGCCAAGCGTCTCAATCTCCTCCTCGCTAAACATTGGCAAAAACACACGCTCATATTTGACAATCATATCAAACATTTCAAGCACAATACTTTTACCCTTATCAGTAAGCAATATAAGATTCTCTTTGCGATTATTGGGGTTTTTTTGACGCACAACAAGACCAAGTTTTTCTAAATTATCAATAAACCCTCGAATGGTATTTTTATCCACTTCTAGCAAATGGGCAATTTCGATTTGAGAAATCTTATGCTTGCCTGCAATAAAGAGGATTCCCACTTCACGCTCATCACTTAGCCCCCAAGCACTCTCGTGCACTTTGTTGCGTATTTTTTCTTTCATTATGCAAGCAAGTTTCCCACACATAAAGGTTATTGATTTATCATACACTTCTTTACAAGCCTTTCTTTAAGACATAAATTATCATAACGAAATATTATAGTATAAAAATAGTATCTTTACGCCAAAAATACAATGCAATAAAAAAATTTGTATGACTTACTTAAATTTTACGCTATTGAGTGCAGTTTCTATAATCTGTGCGCGTCTATCCATTTCTTCAAAGCTCTCCACACCATCAAAATAAGCAAGAAACTTATCGTGCAATCGTTGGAGATTCCTATAAGTATCCATTGCCCTTTGCCCGTGCTCTGTGATTTTTGTGCCAGAATCTTTCCCCCCACCAGCACTTGAGATGACCAAACTCTCGGGGCTTGAAAGTTTATTAGCGATGTCAATCCCATCCCACGCAGCCTTGTAACTCATTCGCATTTGTCTTGCGGCCTTTGAGATTGAGCCACTTTGCTTAATGCGCTCTAAAAGCTCAATTCTCCCGAGTCCTAAGTAGTTTTTACCACTTTTTTTAATCCAAAACCTAGAGTAAATTTCCACAAGTGCCTCCTTAAGAATATAAATATAGGATTTATGGTGTTTGTGCATACTTTAAATACAATGTAATTATACAAAAAAAACCTATATAAACCACATTTATGCTAAAATTAAAGTCTAACCCTAAGTAATATATACAAAATTAGAGCAAAAGGACGAAATTAAAATCACTAGAAAATTAAATTTTATGGGGATAAATATTTTTGGAATACCATTTGCTTTTTAGCGACAAGGACAACTAAAAAATTACATCAAAGTCAAAGGAATGTTAATGAAAAATGTAGCGTTAAAAGGTTCTCTCATCACAGCGATTATGCTTGGAGTTGGCGGTTGTAGTATGATGGGCACAGGTGCAGATTCAAATGCGCTTGTCCCTCCAAGTGCGCAAGGGGGGTTGTCGCCTCAAGCACCGATACAAGCACCAACTTATCCGCCAATGCCGACATACAACCCAAACCCTAATCTGCTTCAAGCGCAGAATCCTAACTATCCAAAAAAGATAGATACTTTGGTAGTTGATAAAGTTGAGATTGCTGGACTTAAGCCTGAGAAGAAAGAAGAACACAAGTTTGAGAGAGATGAGGTGCTTACGCCTACTAATCGCCCAAATGATAGCATTATCCCTAACTCACCAATGCTCACAGAAAATAATGTGATTGAGCTTAATGCTGTGGGAATGGGGATTCCCCCAGAGAGCACTATCTCTCCGGGACAAGCAATGGCGTTAGCAAAGCGTGCTGCAATCATTGACGCCTACCGACAAATCGGCGAAAAAATGTATGGTATCCGCTTAAATGCGCAAGATACCGTCAAAGATATGGTGGTGCAAAACTCTAGTGTCAAAACCAAAGTCGAAGCCCTCATTCGTAATGCTGAAATTAGCGAGAGTGTGTGGAAAGATGGCGTAATGCAAGTTAGTATGCAGCTAAAACTTGATGGCAGGATTTGGCATCGCGTGCTAATGGGTAACAAATAAACGCCCTTAGTAGAATCTTTAATCCTAAAGATTCTCTCACATCACCTAAGATAAAGAATTTCTATGCGTTACTTTCGCTATGGTATCTCTATTGTTTTAGCCTTTGGTCTAGGAGCTTGTGCAAGTTTCTTAGAATCGCTTGGCTTGCAGGACAATAAGCCAAAATTCGGCGAAGAAGAAACCATAGAAGTTCCCACAAAATTTAAAATCCTCCAAATTCGCTCACCGCAATTTTCATTTTATGATTTCGCCACATTTAAATTTAAGAAAAAAGAAACTGAAATAGAACTCTACAAACTTGGCAAGCGCATAGGCAAAATTACCATAAAAAAATCTGACATTTGCTTTAATACCGATTGTCGTGGCAAATGGCTCACATCAAGAGGATTTTTTGGTGATGTAGGGTATGGTGATTTGTTTGAGGATATTATTTTAGGTCGTGATATTTTTAATAACGAGGGCAAGCAAATAAACGAAAAAGGCGCGCTTGTCCAGCACTTTGTGAAGTCCAAGCAAGAAATTTATTATGAGCGTGCAAATGACTACACTTTCTTTCACAATATCACAACAGGTGTTTTAATAGGAATCCAAGACTACAAAGTCAAAAGCACAACAAAAAAATAACCATAACTTACTATTAGGAGAGCAAAATGATAAAAAAGATTTTTGGTGCAGTGCAAGGCACACTAGACTTCATTGCAAAATATTTCAAGGTATTTGTGTTTTTGTTTATCGTGGCGTTGATTTTATCCCCTAGTGGCGAGCCTACGCAGATTCCAAACCTTGCTAAAATCGAGCTAAAAGGCGCGATTATAAACGCAAATGCTGTGCGCGCACAAATCGAGCAAATCAACAAATACCCCACCATAAAAGGCGTGCTTTTAGTGATTGACTCGCCGGGGGGCGCGGTGGGTGCGAGCGTGGAAATCGCGGACTTAATCAAAGAGCTCAATGCCAAAATCCCCGTAGTCGCGCACGCTCAAGGCACTATGGCAAGCGGGGCGTATTATGCAGGGGCATACTCTCGCAAAATCTATGCAAATCGCGGGAGCTTGGTAGGGAGCATAGGCGTGATTTTCCCGGGTAGCAATATCGAGGAGCTGCTAGGCAAAATCGGCTACAAGCCCTCCGTGCTAAAAGCGGGCGAGTATAAAGAAATCGGCACGCCATATCGCGCGTGGAGCGAGGAGGAACGCGAGTTTTTGCAAAATCTCATAAATGAGGAGTATGACATTTTTGTGAGTGATATGGTGGAGGCGCGAGGGCTTAAAAAAGAGGATTCTGCTAAATTTGCAGAGGGCAAGATTTTCACGGCAAAATCCGCTTTGGAGCTAGGGCTAATAGACGCGCTAGGCTCGCAAAATAGCGCCATAGAGGAGCTAAAAAATTTAAGCAAAGTAAAGCAAGAGCGGTGGCTAAAAAAGGATAAATTTGAATCCTTTATGGATAGCTTGATAGAGGGGAGTACTAGCCTTGTGCTTGGCGCATTTAGCGGGCTAAATAGCACACTTGGCGGGTTTTCGTTGCGCTAAATGCTTGTAAAATTGCGCGAAGTTTGTGGAATTTAAATTTTAAAATTTAAAAGGCTAAAATAAGGGAGCAAATGCAGATTTTACACGATTATTTAACCGCGATTTGTGGGATAAAAGAGAGCGACAAAGAGCATACGCATCGAAGCGCGTTAGAGCATTTATTTAAGGTGATTTTGGATTCTCTCACCCAAAGCCATAAAGATTTTAGCAACATTGCCATTATCCACGAGCCAAACAATGACAAAAGCGAAAATAAAGCAGGTGCGCCTGATTTTCAAATAATCCTTAATGGGGGGGGGGGGGCAAAATCATCTAGCGCAAAATGGACTAACGCTAGGCTACATTGAAAATAAGCGCGTGAATGCGGATTTAGCGCGATTGATTGATGAAGCAAACAAAGACAGCAAAGCCCAAATCGCCAAATATCTCACGCTAAGCGACAATCTCATTCTCACCGATTACTTGCGCTTTTTACGCATCGCCAAAGATGAAAAAGGCAAAATTATCATCACCCAAGAAATCACCATTTGCGCCATAAATGAGATTCAAGCAATTCTCAAAAACAAATCCGCGCTAGAATCCAAACAAAGCGAAATCTTAGATTTTTTCGCCCTCTTTTTTAGCGCAACTCCTAAGCCCATAAACACCGCCCTAGAATTTGCAGAATCCCTAGCACAGCGCACACGGCTTGTATTTGACATTCTCACACAAAACCCGCAAAATCCCCAAATATCCACGCTTTACCAAAATTTTAGGGATATTTTGTATAAAGATTTGGATTTTGAGTCCTTTTGCGATAGCTTCGCTCAAACGCTCACCTACGCACTCTTTTTAGCACGGCTAAACAACTCCACAGAGCCAAACCAAAGCGAATCGATTGATTTATACAATGCCAAAAAATTTATCCCCAAATCCTTCCCGCTTATTCGCGCGATGAGCGGATTTTTGGATAATTTAGATGAGTTAGATTCGCTAAAATGGCTTATCAAAGAGATTTTAAGCATTATAAATCACATTGACCCCGCGCAGATTACCATAGAGCTAAACAAAATCGCGGATAAAGACTTGCTAGGCGATTATTTGCATAAAGACCCATATTTGCATTTTTATGAGACTTTTTTAAGCCAATACGACCCGCGATTGCGCGAACTTCGTGGCGTGTATTATACGCCCTTTGCGGTGGTAAGCTTTATCATAAATGCGATAGATTGCACGCTTAAAGCCGACTTTGGCGAGGCAAAAGGGCTAGGCAGCGCGTTAGAAAATGATATTATCACGCTACTAGATTTTGCCACAGGCACAGGGACATTTTTATTAGAGGCATTTCGTAAAGCGTTACAATCCGTTAAAAAAGGCACACCTTATTACAAGCCCAAAAATTTGCTAAATCGCTTTAGTGGCTTTGAGTTTCTCATCGCTCCCTACACAATCGCACATTTAAAGATTTCGCAATCTTTCAAAGAGGAATTTAGCGCACCATTAGAGGACAATGAAAAGCTCAATATTTTGCTGACAAATACGCTGTATGACAAAAGCGAAAAGGACGAGCGCGAATCAAAAAGCAATCTTTTTACAGGAATGATTGAATTAGCAAATGAATTTCTAGCCTCCCAAAAAGTCAAAAATAACAATATCCTTATCATCACAGGCAACCCGCCTTATAATTATGAAAGCATAAATGCGTATGACTACATTTACACACCCAAAGATTCAAAGCCCAAAAAATTAAGCAAAATCCAAGCGCATTATTTTTATTGCGGTATCCAAGCAAATGCCGATAAAGGCGATAGAATCGAGCCTATTTATATCAACGAAAAAAATCCCAAAGGTTTGCAAGATGACTATGTGAAATTTATACGATTCGCCGAATCTAAAATCCAAAGCCAAGAAAATGGCATTGTCGCAATCATTTCAAATAATGGATTCATCGATAATCCCACATTTCGCGGTATGCGGTGGCATTTGCTAAATACCTTTGATAAAATCTACATTTTAGACTTGCACGGCAACGCTAGAAAAAAAGAAGTCGCGCCAAATGGCAGCAAAGATGACAATGTCTTTGACATTATGCAAGGCGTGTGTATAAGCGTGTTTGTAAAGTTGCACAACCAAAATAAGCCCACGCCACCGATTATAAAGGTTGAGTCGCCTCCGCATATCAAATGGGAAACATACACAAACACGCCACAATGCAAAGTCTATCATTATGATTTATACGGCAGACGCAAGGACAAATACGCCTTTTTGCAAGGCAACTCTCTTAAATCTATCGCGTGGAGCGAACTTGCACCAAAAGCACCATTTTATCTCTTTATCCCGCAAAATGAAGCATTAAGAGAACAATATGACAAAGGCATAAGCGTAAAGGATATTTTTAGGGTTTCTAGCGTGGGGATTGTGGCAGGTAAAGACTCTGTGCTAATTGCGACAAATGAACAAAATTTAGAAACACAAATCAAAGAACATTATAAAGAATTTGATAAAATTTTATGCAGAGATATTGCCTATCGCCCTTTTGATATTCGCAAGATTTATTACGATAAAACTAAAATTGATAGACCAAGAAGTGAAGTTATGAAGCATTTTATTTTGCCATTACAAAACAAGTTTAAAATTTCCCCCTCCCTTGCGCGTGGCGACTCCGAATCTTCCCCCTCCCTTGCGGAGGGGGTTAGGGGGTGGGTAAAAACCGATGAAAACCCAAAACACCGCCCACTTACGCCATATATGAAAGAATTTAGCCGCAAGATGCGCAAAAATCCTACTGACGCAGAAAACAAACTTTGGCAAGAATTGCGTGGCAAAAAGCTAGGATTTAGATTTAGGCGACAATTTGTAATTGATTCTAAATATATCGCGGATTTTGTGTGCCTAGAAAAACGACTAATTATCGAATGTGATGGCGGACAACACGCATTATCCCCCTCCCTTGCGGAGGGGGATAAAGGGGGTGGGTATGATAAAATAAACCACCCCGACATTCAAAGAGATTTTTATTTAGAATCACAAAATTTTAGAATTTTGCGTTTTTGGAATAATGAGATTTTAGAGAATTTAGAGGGCGTTTTATGCGTGATTAAAGAGACTTTGGAATCTGATTTTGCTGACATAAAATCTACCCACCCCCTAACCCCCTCCGCAAGGGAGGGGGAATCACAGAGTGGCACTGCACAAAATAATGGAGAATCTAAAAGTAATGGCAATATAGGATTAGTATGCGATAAAGGTTGTAAATTGCAAAAAGTAGATAATTTTTTCATAGCAAATAATATTATTGATAAACACTTAAATGGTGGTTCTGGGTATGCTTTCCCGCTTTACTTAATAGAAGCTGACTTGATAATCGAAAACTTCACTCCACAATTTCGCGCATTTGTGGATAAACAATATGGCGAAAGTTTCAGCGCGGAGCAGATTTTAGGATATATCTACGCGATTTTATATCACAAAGACTACCGCGAAAAATATTTAGATTTCTTAAAAATCGATTTTCCTAAAATCCCCTTTGTCCAATCCAAAAAAGACTTTTTGGCGTTAAGTGCTTTGGGTGGCGAACTCATCGACTTGCATTTAATGCGCGTGGATTTGAGCGGTGAGTCTGTGGGCGAACCGATTTTTAACGACACTGCAAACAAAAATGAGAGAATTGACAAAATCGCCTACAATGCCGAATCTAAACGGCTTTTTGTTAATGCAAGTTTGTATTTTAGCAATGTCAGCGCGGAAGTGTGGGAGTATAAAATCGGTGGCTACCAAGTTTTAGACAAATACCTAAAATCCCACAAAGGCGAATCCATCGACTACACGCACTTTGAACGCGTAATCAAAACCTTGCATAAATCTTTGGAGATAGAATCCAAAATCGCGCAAATATCGCTTGAGTAAGTGTGATTTTGCAAATTTTAGATATAATCCCGTTTTAAGCGTGGATTTAAGGATAATAAATGCCCAAGCTAGACGGATTAAAAGAGGATTTAGGATATTTTAAGTTTTGTTTTGGGATTGTTGTGGCGACTTTTTTAGCCCTTGTAGGCTGGATAGCGACAAACTACAACAATGCTCAAATGTGGCTTGTCATCGTTGCTTGCTGCACTTCTTTGATATTTGCTGTGCTTGCGATATTTCTCAACAAAAAAATGAGAAAAATCATCAAAGAAATCTACAAAATTAACAAAACAAAAAAGGAGAAATAAAATGGAATATGTGATTTTTGGGACGATTTTTTTGGCATTTTGCGCGATTGCGTATAGCATTTACAACGCTACTTTAGAAGAAAATTATTAAATCTAGCACTCTTAAATAAAAGCGCGTTTGCAGAGTTTAAATTCTAGAATTTAAAGGGGTGAAAATGCGTTATACATTGCTCATATCCACGCACGATAGCGCGGGGCTGGTGTATAAAATCTCGCGTGTGCTCTATGAAGCGGGGGCAAATATACAGCGACAAGATGAGTATGTCGATAGCGAGCATAATCTGTTTTTCCTGCGGACTTGCTTTGTGGTGGAGGTTTGTAATGATAGTTTGGATTTTAGCGGGGGTTTAAATTCTAAAAGAGATTGCCACGAATCGCGTTGCGATTCTCGCAATGACTCTACCCTCCCCCTAACCCCCTACGCACGGGAGGGGGAAGATTCAGAATCCGTGCTAGATTGCAAATTTATAACAGACATACAAGACAAACTAAAATCCATTTTGCCAAGCAGTGCGCAAATCGCGCTAAAAAAGGCAAGCAAAAAATCGCTAATGATTTTAGCCACCAAAGAAAATCACTGCTTAGGCGACTTATTATTGCGCGAGGAGAGTGGCGAGCTAAACGCCAAAATAAAGGCTGTGATAGCCAATCGAGCGGATTTGCGCGATTTGGTGGAGCGGTTTTACATTCCGTTTTTTTGGGTGGATAGCGAGGGGATTTCACGCCAAGCACACGAGGCGAAGTTACGCGAGATTATCGATAGATTCTCCCCTGATTTGCTTGCTTTAGCGAAATATATGCGGATTTTGTCCCCTGATTTTGTGGCGCGTTATGCGGGTAAAATCATCAACATTCATCATAGCTTTTTGCCCGCATTTATCGGGGCAAATCCCTACAAACAAGCCCACCAAAGAGGCGTGAAAATCATCAGTGCGACCGCGCATTTTGTAACCGACAAACTCGATGAAGGACCAATCATCGCCCAAGACATTATCCACATAAACCACGCGTATAGCTGGCGCGATATGCAAAAAGCGGGGAGAGATGTCGAAAAGTCCGTGTTCGCCCACGCGCTTGATTTGGTGCTAAATGACAGGGTGTTTGTAAGCGGGAATAAAACGATTGTGTTTTAGGGGGATTTCAAGTCTAAGTCTAATTTGCTTGTGGTGGCTCGCTCATAGCGATGACTTTCGTGCGACAAACAATGTCATATAAAGTTTTAGAATCTTTGCGAAAAAGTGCGATTAAGATTCCAAAAATGCTCACCACGCTTACAATCCACAAAACATAACGCAAAAATGCTATAAAAAAACTAGGCACTTCTTGCGCACTAGGAGCAGAATCTACACTAACATTGTGTTGCTGGGTGTTTTGTGCTTGTGGATTGTCTCTTATGAGCTTTAAGCGCACATAGCGGTAGCCAAGAGATTGCCCGCTAAGCGAAAACATAATAGAGAGGATTATGCCAAAGAGCAACCCACAAACAAAAATCACGCCCTGATTCTCTACAAACGCCTCCTTTGAGCCTAAAACCACATAAGTAGCGATGTATAAAATTGGCATATTTATCATAAACATATCAGTAATAAAGGCTATAACGCGCTGTGATAGGTAAAATGGAGCTTTTTTAGGTGATTTCGTATCGTTGTAATCGTTGGCTTGTTTTTTTGCGCCCTTTTTGACATCACGCCAACGCATTTAGTTCCCTCTACTGCCCGGCTTTATTGCCTTTGAGCCATTTTTACATAATGGACAGTTTTGTGGCTCATAGATTTCAAACTCAAAATCTGCTAGGGCAAAAAGTGGCTTGTCTTGTGGGAGTTTGGCTTGAGGTTTGCGCGATATGGGAGAATCTACGCGCTTGCAAAATCCCCGATTTGCCAACCCAGCGAATCCCACAACTTCACCACCTAAAGCCTCTACACAATGCGCAGATTCTAAAGCAGAGCCACCTGTGGTGATAATATCCTCACAAATTAAAATTTTCTCACCCTTGCTTACTTCAAATCCCCTGCGTAAAGTCATCACTCCCTCTACACGCTCGGTAAAAATAAAGCGCACGCCTAATGCTCTCGCTAGCTCATACCCTGCTAAAATCCCACCTAATGCGGGCGAACAAATACAATCAATGCTAAGCCCAAAATCCAAAATCTTGCGTGAGAGTTCCTCAGCAAGTCTTTGAGCTATTTTTGGATTCTCTAGCACTTTGGCAGATTGCAGATAAAAGGCTGAATGATTCCCACTGCTAAGCAAAAAATGCCCATCTAAAAGAGCGTTTGATTGTATGTAAATTTCCCTGACATCAAGCATTATTTTTCTCCATTAACATAATGATAAAATACATATTAAAATTTAAAACTATACTGCAAAAAGTTCATACTTATGCTATCTTTTACATCATAATCAAGCATATCAAAGCCAACAAAAACTTCGTGGTATTTATAGTTAAACACAGGACCAAAGGCAATAGTGGGCAAAAATCCTACCTTTCTCTCTGCGCGAGGAGCAGTGCCTGCATATTCGTGCGTGAGATTGCGTATCCCATAGCTAAGGAGTCGCACCTTAAACCCAAAATACTGATGAAAGTAAGCGCGATATTCTGCTGAGATTCCCACACGCCAAATGCTAAAATCACGCTGTGGAAAGCTAATATGATAACTTCCAATAGCATTACCAAATCTATCAGCAAAGGCAAATATACGCAAAGAGTTGTTTTGCTGAACTACGAAATTGTATCCCACTTGCGTGCCTATGTAATACCCAAATCCACCCTTTGGATTATACGCTACACCCACATCAACGCCTGCATAAAATTTGTTACGCACATCTCTATCATCTGGAATCTTTTCATCGACAAGCCGTGCTAAAAGCTTGGTTTTAGTCTTTGCGACTTCTTGTAAAACTTCATCTTGTGGCATTAAGTCGTTTTCTAATTCAAGTGGTTGTTTGTTTGTGATACTGATAGATGCCGCACTCACCACCATACAAAACGCCCAGCACAACAATAAAACTTTTTTCATTTCTTTAGAATCCTAACTTTATTTTAAAATACAATCCTAGCTGTATTTTAGCATTTATTTTGAGGAACAATGGCGAGTTGATGAAATTTTATGCTACAATCTTACAACAAAGTGGCGAAATAACTACATTATGTAAAATAACACTTTAAAGGATACAAAATGAAAAAATGGCAACAATCATTAGGGATTTTAAGTATAGCGTGTGTGAGCTTTTGTGCGAATGCAAGTGCTTTGGAATTCATAGAAGTAGGGAATAAATCACTTGGTATGGGCGGAGCTGGAGTAGCGTTTAAAAACAACTCACAAAGTTTGTTTTTCAATCCTGCGCTTATCGCAAATAATAGTTACTTTGAAGTAGGATATAGTGCTGGTGGCACTTTCAATGAAAAAAATATGCTTAAAGTAGTTTCTAGCGAACTCAACAACATACAAGATGTGCAAAACTTCAACACTCTCCTAAAAGACAATGAGTTACGAGCGCGCTTGCAAGGCGCACTTTCGCTAAGAATTGGGGGACTTGGCTATGGCACAGCTGGAATTGGTGTAGTGATGAATGCTTATGGCACAGCGGGCTTTAGCGGGTATTTACCAACTAATCAAAACAATGTCAATGGCGCAGGGATTAACTTTAACTTTGCTTCTGTGAGGCTTACTGAAGTCCCGCTTGCGTATGGAGTGGAGTTAGATGGACCGATTGGCACATTAGGACTTGGCGTGAGTGTGAAATACTTAAGCGCAAGCTTTCAAAAGAGCGTTACCCCGCTTGATACAAATTTCGATGTGAATAGCACCATAGAGCGAATCAAATTTGGTAGTGGAGAAAGTCGCTCAAACTTCGGCGTGGATTTGGGGCTAACCTACTCGCCAATCTCAGATTTATACATTGGTTTAGTGGCAAAAAATCTCAATAGCCCGACATTTGCCTTTAGTGATTATGATTTAAAAATCCGCCCACAGGTGCGTGCAGGAGCGAGCTTTAGTGTGCTAGATTCTATCACTATCGCTGCTGATGCGGATTTGACAAATAATGATGTCATTTCTCTTGGCAATGGAATCATTCATTCACAAAAAATTGGTGTGGGGGCGAGTTTTGATATTGCCTTTTTTGATTTGCGCGTGGGCATAGCAAAAGACTTGCGACAGGATAATGGTGCGATTGTATCACTTGGACTTGGTGGATTTGGAATCTTAGATGTAGCACTCGCTGTCTCTACACAGACAAGCCCATACACAAATGGGAATCAAATCCCACGCTATGTGGCAATCCAAATAGGCGGAGGATTTAGTTTTTAACGCTTCTAAAATTTCGCGCAGGAGATACATTAAAGTAAAGGAATACGATGAGATTTTCTAGGAATGTTTTTTTAAATGTCCTTAAAAAATTAGACAAGCCACTCTCTGCGCAATCTAGTAAAAAATCTCATCTCCTATACCTCAGCATAGCTGTGTGCCTCAGCACGAGCAATGCACTAGAATTTGGGACAATGGGCAATATGTCCGCTGGTATGGGCGGAGCAGGTGTCGCACTAAAGAATTCATCATTTGGACTTTATTATAACCCTGCTTTGCTCGCCGCTACACCAAAGATTCGATTGGGTTACTCCGCTGGAGTAAATATCCGTGAGAGAAATATCGCTAGGCTGGGAAGCATTGATTTAAGCAATATGCAAGATACAGCTACAAGACTAGGAGAAACCTTTAAAGGTGGTGGCGATACAAGTGGCGTGATGAAAACGGTGAGTAGCGCGTTAGATTCTGTGCTTGCTTCGCAAGGCTCCACTGGACAAAGCACACAAGACAAGCTCACAGCCTACATTAACAGTAAGGGTGGGAGCAAAGATTACAGTGATTTAATTAGTGCTATTAAAAGCGAAGTAAATAAATCAAACGATTTTACCCAAGTGCAAAAAGATTTGCTTAATAGCGTTATGGGGAGCGTGGATTTTGATAGCTTGGGAGTTGGTGGAAGTGGCAACAACGCCAAACCATTTAACATCACCATAAGCAAGGGCTCAGATAAGGGGCTTGATAAGTCGATGAGTGATATTGCCGCGGTAAAGAACTCTCTACAAGATAATCATATCAATCTTAACGCGCAAGGCGGTGTTGTATTTCAGCTTGGTTCTGCTCCAATCAATGAGGAGCTTGGCACACTTGCAGCAGGATACTTTGGCTCTATGTATTCAAGCATTTCGTTGCGAGCAAATCCAAATAGACTTGGGCTTATTTTGGAATCTGGCGGGCAGTATTATGAGCTTCAAATTTCTGATTCAGGCTATACTTACAAACTCTCTGATAAAAATACCTACGATTCTAGCTCACTTATTGGCTCTCTTGGGAACACTATAAGCGATGCAGAGGCACATAAAATCACTATTTCTTCACTTGTTTTAACAGAGATTCCCATTGGGTATGCAAGGACATTTTACACTCCGTGGGGGAATCTTAGCCTTGGTGCAAGTTATAAAATTATGAGTGCCCTAAGCAAACAAAAAGAAATTGCTATTAGAAATAATACTGACATAGGTGCAGAAATGAAAAATATCGCTCAAGACTTTAAGAATCTTAGGGCGGATAATGCCTTTGGCACAGATATAGGCGCGCTTTATGAGATTGATTTACCAACATTTCGCTATCTTACCATTGGTTTGGTGGCAAAAAATGTCAATTCTCCCACCTTTCAATCCACGCTGGGTGGCATCACCATTAAACCACAAGTGCGCGCAGGTGTGGCGTATTATAGACAAGATGGGTTTAATGTAGCCTTTGATGCCGACCTTACACAAAATGACATTATCGCCTTTACCACTAAGACACAAAAATCTCAAATGATAGGTGGTGGCGTGGGAATCGTAACACACAAGGTTGATGCACGGTTTGGTATGATGGTGGATATTGCGCAAGATAATGGACTTATCCTCACAGGTGGAGTAAATCTCTTAGGCATACTCGATGTGGCATTGCAGACAAGCACAAGATTCTCACAAATACAAGGCTATCCTATCCCGCAGTATTTTAGTGTGAGAATTGGTGGCGAAATCACTTGGTAATAGCACAATGGTATATTAAGGAATAAAATGCGTGGGTTAATTAGCGCAAGCATTTTGTGTGCGTTTGGCTGGATTTATATGGGACTTGGATTTATTAGCTTTCCTTTAAGCATATTTGTTTTGTTGCGCTCTAGGGCAAGGGAAAATAACGCAACAATCGCATTTTGGATTGTTTTTTTGCTTGATACCATAGGATTTATCCTCTCTGTATATCTTATAAGCGATAAAATTGCTCAAAGAGCTCTAATGTAAAATTTAAAAGAAAATTTCTCTACTTCACATTGCTTTCACAAAATTTTCCTATAATTTTGCGCTAAGACAACCTTTGTGTTGTCTAATATTTTTTAAGGAGTGCGTAATGAGAGCATTTATGTATGTAGGATTTGTAAGTATGGCGTTTGCTGGTTTTGTAATGGCAGCTGATTTTAGCAAAGCGAGTAACAAAGAGCTTATCGACATCGCTGGGAGCATACCGCCAAGTGATGTGCCAAGCTATCACGCTGAAGTTAAAAACCGCACACAAGAAATGACGGTCAAAGAAGCTCGCGAGTTTAAAGAAAAAATCAAAAACCAAGAACAAAAAGTTTTTGATAAAATGAAAGTAAAGGACTTTAAAGCTCGAAAAGAGGCTGTGAGTAAGGCTTTTGATGAGTTCTGCAAAGACCCAAAAAATGAATGCGGACCATCACACGATTCTAAATCGCAAAAAGATGCTAAGGGTGCTAAAACAACAGGCAAAAAGTAGTGCTTACACACAATATGGACTAAACAACACTTAAAACAAGGAATCTAATGTCAGCAAAAGTCCTCCTCTTAGAAGATGATTTTGTTTTAAGTGAAATTTTGTGTGAGTTTTTGCAAGAGGAGGGCTTTGAAGTTTCGCATTGCACAGAGGCTTCTAATGCACTTGCTCTTGTGTATGAAAACAAATTTGACATTTGGCTTTTAGATGTCAAAGTGCCTTTGGGAGAATATATCACCCCCAAAGATTCCCAAAATGCTGCTATACTCGCTGGATTTGAGTTGCTAAAACTTCTACGCGAAGCAAATCAAACAACGCCTTGTATTTTTATCACCTCCCTCTCAAGTATGCAGGATTTACAAACAGGCTATGATGCTGGTTGTGATGACTTTTTAAAAAAACCTTTTGAGCTTGTAGAGCTAAAATTGCGAATCCAAACTCTACTTAAGCGTTCGTTTTCTCATCGCAATGCGGACTTTGAGGACTTTGGTAATGGTGTGAAATTTAATGTGCTGACAAAAACCCTCTATAAAGATGACAATGTGCTTTGTATCACCCATAAAGAAAGTAAATTGCTTGCTCTATTACTCCAAAACCCTAACACTTATGTGAGTTTAGAGCGCATTTTTGATGAATTATGGGATTTAGGGCAAGAGCCAAGCGAGCTTAGCGTGCGTGCGTATATCAAAAATATCCGCAAAGTCATCGGCAAAGATAAAATCCTTAATCAGCATAATAAAGGCTATTGCTATGTCCCATAACTCCACGCGCAAGAGCATTATACAAATCTTATCGCTCTATCTTGGCACGAGCATTATTTTGCTGTGTTGGTTGTTTTACTTTTTTTACAAAAAAGAAGTGCGAAATATTTTCCTTACACAAGTCGCAAGCCTGCGTGAAGAGACCTTAGAAATCAATGATATTTTACACAAATACAAATACGACATAGATGAGGCATTGCCCGAAATCCTGCAAAACAAAGAGCATAATATTGGGATTTTTAAAAGAGATGGAACAATGCTCTTTTCAAATCTTTTAAAAAATCCTAGTGATGATGAATTTGCAAAAGGCGTGTATGAAGTGGAGGATAAAGTCATTATCGACCCAGAATTCCTCCCCTCTCCACACAAGAGCAAAAAACGCTCAAAATTTAGAATCTTTATCCAAGATAGCAAAGTAGATTCTCTTATATTTGCGAGCAAAGTTCGCCTCGCCCTTATTTTTGTGCTTGTGCTGGGGATAATGAGCATTGTTGCATTTGTGCTTGTGCGGTTATTTTTAAAGCCCCTCAACGAACATATACAACGACTTGATGACTTCATAAAGGACGCTACACACGAGACAAATACGCCTATTAGCATTGTGCTAATGAGCATTGAAACCCTCAAAACACACAATCTAAGTGAGGAGGAGCGCAAAAAAATTGGACGCATTAAACTTGCGTGCTTGCAATTAGGACACATTTATCGAGAATTGGTAGCTTATAACTTCCCCCATAGTATGCAAGACAAAATATCTAACTTGGATTTACAATCCCTTTTAGAAGAGCGATTGGACTTTTTTGCTCCATTTTTCACACAAAAAAAAGCTCTCCATAAGTTTAGATTCTAAGCCTGCGCGCATTATGGCAAGTAGAGAAAAAATCGTAACACTTTTTGATAATTTGCTTAGCAATGCTATCAAATACAACAAAAAAGGCGGAAGTATCGCCCTTAGGCTTGATAAAGGAATATTTGAAATTAGCGATGAGGGCTTTGGGATACAATCAAAAGATTTGCCAAAAATTTTTGAGCGATATAGTCGCTTTAATCCTAGCTCTGGTGGTTTTGGGATTGGACTAAGTTTGGTCAAACGCATTTGTGATGAATACAACATAAAAATACAAGTAGTGAGTGAGCCAAACAAAGGCGCGACTTTTAAGCTTTCTTGGGAATCTTAGGGGATATATGAATTTGGAGTTACGCAAGAGCGCAGATGGAAGCTTTAGCGCGTATAACAAAGACTTCTCTCAATGCTACCATAGCCTTAAATGTGGGGCATTAAGTGAGAGTTTGTATAAGCACATTTTGCCGACTTTTTTACTCTACGCACATAAAGAGACAGATACAAAACTTCATATTGATTTGCAATCCTGTGATTCAAAAGACTTTCACCAATTTTTCACAAAATATTTATCTCATATTTCATACAATCAAACCAAAAAAGAGTTAGCAATCCTTGATATTTGTTTTGGATTGGGATATAACACTTTTAGCACTTTGTATTTTTACGCACTTTTTGGACTGCCTTGTCGCCTCATAATCTACTCTCCAGAGATTGATGAGAAAATGCTTAACAACCTTACACACTTCCCATATCCTAAGGAATTTGAGAATCTTGCGCTCCCAGAGATTCTGTATAATTTGCTTACCAAACAACAATATAGCACACCGCAACTTCACATTGATCTTTTTATCGGCAATGCACAAGATTACCTTAAAATGCTTGCTAAGCAAAGTATTGACATTATTTACCACGATGCCTTCAGTCCAAAGGAGAATCCAAGTCTATGGAGCACAGAATTTTTTGGTGATTTATCACTCCTTTTAAAGCAAGATGGAATCTTAAGCACCTACTCACAAAGTCGTGTCATTCGGCACAGGGCACTATCTCAAGGATTTTTAGTATATGATTGCAAGGCAAAGTTACGCGATATTCGCGCTGGAAGTTTAATGAGCAAGCAAGACATAAGCCATAACGCGCTTTTATCACAATTTTATCATCTAAAGCCTTGTATTATCTAAGCCAAAATGTTGCATACGCCTTAAAATGAGAGCTTTAGCCCAAAGTGCAAGGCATTTTGGTGTGGATAATACAGCTTGTTCCCTCCGTGCGTGTTAAGTAAATTAAATAACACCATAAAATGCTCGCTAACGCCAAGCTCACAAAGCACATTAAGCTCATTTACTCTATCAAATGTTGCGTTTTGCGTGGCGTTTTGAGTAAATCGAGTTGTGCCATACACAAAGGCAAGTGAGATTCTATGTAGAGTGAAGTTAATCTTACCAAAACCAAGACTTGCCTCATCACCGAGCAAAAACGCTCTCCCTCCCCACATAAAAAACGGACTGACATTATTCCCAATAATATTAAGGCTACCAACGCCATTTGCACCACTTTGGATAAAGCCACCGCTAAGCTCCAAGCCATTTGCACTTGATTCAAAAATATCCTTAACCCCCAAATACGCACGCGCATCAACAACAAAGCTATCCCTACTATTGCCCTTAAGGCTACGACTCCCCTCTAATGTCGAACTCACGCTAAGGCTTCCCCCCACATAAGCACTTGAATGCGTGTATTTTGTGTTAAGTTTCACGCCAAATGCGTTAAAAATGCTTGGTGCGCCATTATAAAAGCCCTCCAATGAAAGAATCTCATCAAAAAATGAATGTTTTAATCTCACTCCAAACAACCCAAGCACATTGTGTGGATTGACATTACTCATTGCTGTCATTTTGTTATACTGCACATAGCCATTATTTTTCGCCCAAAAGACTTCTATAAGAGTGTTTGGTAAGGATTTGTTGCTAATATAAACCCCATCAACAAGCCTATCCGCCCATTGTGCTTTGGCAAAGATTCTCCCTGCTTGCACGGTTGTCTTACCATTTGAGTATTCTACATAACTTTGTCCAAGCATCGTGCGATAGCTCGCATAAAAATCCATCGAACCATCACCCTTACTTCCATTTCTGCTCGGAGAGTTTATATCATCGCCCCACAGAGAATCTGTGTGGAGTTGATAAAACATCGAGCTTGCGCGAAAACTTATCATAAAACGGACATTTTTATAAAACTCCGAACGATATGCCAATCCTATACTGCCAGCACCATAACCTGCATTTGCATTTGGTATGCCTTGCTGTGAGATAGTATCAGTGGTATGCACACCATAAAAGACAACATCACCATTAGAGATTCCATTTGAAAGCGCATCATCAATATTTTCATAGCCAAACGCCAGCTCCACGCCCGCAAATGATATACTCATAATAATCGCGCCAATCCATCGCACTCTTTGCATTTACATTCCTTGTTTTTGCTTATGTGTAAGTTTAACATAATGCGAATAATTAGGAATAAAAATCCCTCTAATCTTGCTTTTTAGATTCTATAAATTTCTCATAACATTGCTTAGAACAAAAAAATTCTTTATTTTGTCTAACGCCCTCATTTATCGCGCAAAATGTCCCGCACACTCCACATTCACACATCTCTTCGCTTTGTATTTGTTTATGTTTTGATGAGCTTTTGGTGTGATTGTGTTTATCATCTTGTCCCTTTAGTAGCGGACGCACAATCATAAACCACACAAATGCAAGAAGCGCAACAATCAAAGCAATTTTAACCATACAAACTCCTATCCTTTTTTATAAAAATAGATTCTCTCATCTCGTATGAAGCATTCCTCCACGCTCAAATGCTCTATCTCTTGCTTAAACTTCGAGCCCTTGTAAAGCAAAAAATGTCCATTAAAACTTAAAAACTTACGCCCATAGTGCATAATTTCCTCTACACTTATGCTCGCGCGCGAAGTGATTAAATCAATATTATTAACCTGCGTAATAGGAATATCTTGCAAACGCACATCAAAAACCTGCGTATTTTGCAACCCCAAAGTAGCAACAATATGCTGCAAAAAACCAAACCGCTTCGCTCTAGGCTCGCTAAGGAAAAATGCGCTGTGTGTTTTCACAATAGCAAGCGCAATAGCTGGGAATCCACCACCAGAGCCAACATCAAGGCAACTTTTAAACTCATCAACAAAGCGCAATGGATAAAGCGAATCAATAATGTTTCGTGCTATACTCTCAAATGTGCTTGCCCCGCTTAGATTATGTGTCTTATTCCAATGTAAAAGTTCCTTAGCATAAATCTCAAGCGCACCAATGGCAGAAGAATCTATACGCACGCCCAAATCTTTAAAATACAAATCTAATCCCTTTAGAGAATCTACAAACATCATATTATCACCATTCCATCGCCATAGGAATAAAATTTATAGCCTTTTTGCTTTGCGCATTCATAGATTCTTAGGCATTCTTCTCTCCCCACAAATCCACTTATCATCATTAAAAGCGTGCTTTTAGGCAGGTGGAAATTAGTTAAAATGCCATTCACACGCATTGGTGGATTCTTAGGGTGTAAGAAAATATCACACTCCCCATCGCTTTTTTTCGTGCGATAAAAATACTCCACTACACGCGCCGAAGTGCTCCCAATGCAAAAAATCTTTTTGGCATTATCGCGCACAATCTCTTGTGCTAAAGGCGAAATGCTAAAAGATTCTGTATGTATTGCAAAATCTCTAATATCCTCACAATTCACACTTCCAAATGTCCCTGCACCAATATGCAATGTAAGATAAGCAATTTCATAATGCTTTTTAAGTTTCTCAAAGTCTTTATCCTCAAAGTGTAGGCTCGCTGTGGGAGCAGCGACCGCACCAATATGCCTAGCAAACACACTTTGATAATCCCTAATATCGCTAAGAGTATCTGTTCGCTTGATATATGGCGGAAGTGGGATATGCCCGATAGATTCAAATAAATCAAGCACTTGGTTTGTGCGAAGTGAAGTTTTCATATCGTTATCACGCCAAAAGCTTACCAAACGCATTCCATTCTCTAAAAGGCTCTCCACGCGAGCCACCGCGCTATAATGTGTCAAATCTTGTGTGCTAGATTCTACAAAAAGACACGCGCCTTGCTTTAATTTCCCACGAATTTGGACTAAAAATGTAGGGGTTTGTGTATCACTAAGACTGCCAAAAGGCTTATGAAAAAAAATCTCCAACTTTTTGCCCTGCAATGTGGAATCTTTATATGCGTAGATTCTTGCTTTTATCACCTTTGTATCATTGCAAATGAGCGTGTAATCATTTGGCACAATATCACAAAAATCCCTAAAAAATGCGTGCGTGATACTTTTATCTAAACGATTATATACAAGGAGTTTGCCATTTTCACGCGGACTTGTGGGCTTAGAAGCTATAAGATGACTTGGTAGCTCATAGTCATAGCTACGCACATAAAAATCACTTACATCTAAGGCATTCACTTACACACCTTTGTTGTTTTTAGAATCTTGTGTGCTTGACTCACCTTCTTGCTTCTCCTCATCACCTTTGGGTGCTGGATTTGTGAATTTTACAATCACAATAGACAACCCATAAAGCCCAATAAGCGGAATCGCCATAAAAATCTGCGAAAGCACATCAGGTGGAGTGATTATCGCGGCAATGACAAAAATAATCACCACAGCATACTTAAAAAAGTTTTTCAAACTCTCATCAGTGATAAGCCCCACTTTGCCTAAAAAATAACTCAACACAGGGAGTTCAAATGCAATGCCAAAGCCAATAATAAGCCGAGTAAAAAACATCACATAATTATCCGCACTAATGCTCCCCTCAAACTTCCCATTTCCAAAAAGCAAGACATTCTCCACCACAACAGGTAGCACTACATAATACGCAAACGCCACACCACAAAAAAACATCGTGCTTGCAAATGCCACAAAAGGCAGGACTATTTTTTTTTCGTGCTTGTATAATCCCGGGGCGACAAAAAGCCAAAACTGCCAAAATATCACAGGCATAGCAATCACCAATGAGCCAAAAAACGCCACTTTTAACGCGACAAACACCCCCTCAAGCACGGTAAGGGTTGCCAAATGCGCTCTTATGCTTTCATTTTTGAGTGCGCTTTGTATGGGGAAAGCCACCCAATCAAAAATCACCTCCCAAAATCCAAAACACACGCAAAACGCTACGCCAATAGTAAGTGTGGATATAACCAATCGCTTACGCAAGTCTTCTAAATGTGGCTTTAAATCTTCAAACATATTTTACCTCTATGTGTTCTTTGGCTTTTTTGTCGCTCTAGATTGTGTTTGTTTAGAATCTTTTTTGGCGACTTTAGAGTCTTTTTTTATGACTTTTGTGCGTGATGTGGAATCTTTAGGTTGAGAAACTTTGTCCTTAAGCCTTTTGGTGCTAGCTGTCGCTTGAGTGTTGGTATTATCGTGCTCTGCACGCTCGTTATTAAAGGCTTCAATATCTGCATCAAGAAGCTCACTTTGAAAATTAAGATTTTCTAAAGCAAGGCTTTCTTTGCTTTTTTGTGGGGATTTCTCCTCGCCTTTTTGGGCAGAGCCATTCTCTTGCTTGCTAGATTCTAAGCTAAAATCACTGAAATCTAACTCTTTGGTAAGGGAATCTGTGCCCTTTTTAATATCATCAATATCCTTTAACACGCTATTTTTATAATCAAGGGCTTGCTTTTTAAACTCCTCCATTCGCACTTCTTTATCAAAGGTTTCTTTGGCATCGTTGATGGTTTTTTTGACCGCTCTAAAAAACTTAGTAATATCTAAAATCGCTTGTGGTAGCTTGTCAGGTCCTAAGAAAATCACCGCTACAACGAGGATTACTAAAATTTCAAAAATACCTATGCCAAACATTTAACCTCTTAAAAAATAAAAATTTTAGATTCTTAACAAATTACAAAAACATAACGCTATTTTATACTAAAATCACCAAATATTTCAAGGAATAAGAAATGCTTTTTTTACGCAATTTTCAACGATTTTACGCAAAGTTACTCAGTGATATTTAGGAGATGTGATGATTGATACAAAATTATTACTCAATGATTTTCAAACAACTTCTAGGCAACTCGCCATTAAAAAAGTGCCAAAAACCACTCTCCAAGAGCTCTATACCATTGCGACTGATTACAAAAAATGCAAACAAAACTTAGAAGAACTTCAAGCCTTTCAAAACAAATCCTCCAAACTCTTTGGGCAATATAAGGCACAAAATAAAGACATAAACGAACTAAAACAACAGCTTGATTCTAACAAAACTCTCATAGCAGATAATGAAAACAAACTAAGAGAAATAGAATCTCACTTGCATAATTTACTTTATGCTATCCCAAATCTCCCCGATGACCTAACCCCAAATGGCGAAGATGAAAGCGACAATGTGGAGATAAAAAAAGTGCTAGAGCCAAAAACTTTTGACTTCACGCCAAAAGAACATTGGGAGCTTGCAGAGCAAAATGGCTGGATAGACTTTGAAGCAGGAGTGAAACTTGCTAAAAGTCGCTTCAGTGTGCTCAGGGGAATGGGGGCAAAACTTAATCGCGCGCTTATTAACTTTATGTTGGATTCTAATGAACGCGCTGGGTTTGAGCAAGTCTGCACGCCCGCACTTGTGAATCCTCATACTTTGTTTGGGACAGGACAACTTCCAAAATTTGAAGAGGATATGTTTAAAATACAAACCCAAATTGAAGAGTTAGATAGCGCAAATAAAAGTGCCTATGAGCTCTACCTCATCTCTACTTCAGAAATCACGCTTACAAATTTATACGCTGATTGCATTATCCCACAAGAGAATCTCCCCATATTGCTCACAGCACATACACCTTGCTTTCGCAAAGAAGCTGGCAGTGCAGGACGCGATACTCGTGGGATTATGCGTCAGCACCAATTCGACAAAGTCGAGCTTGTGGCTATCACACACCCCGAGCAAAGTTATGCTATCCAGCAAAAAATGCTTCAAACAGCAAGCACAATCTTACAAGAGTTGGAGCTACCTCATCGTTTGGTTCAGCTTTGCGGTGGGGATTTAGGCTTTAGTGCGAGCAACACGGTGGATATTGAAGTGTGGTGTGCTGGGCAAAATCGTTATAGAGAAGTGAGCTCTGTATCCAATACGCGAGATTTTCAAGCAAGGCGAGCAAAAATCCGCTTTAAAGATGGGAAAAAAAATGTCTTGGCACATACACTTAATGGCTCATCACTAGCAGTCGGGCGCACGCTTATAGCGATAATGGAATATTATCAAAAAAGCGATGGAAGCATTGAGATTCCAAAAGTGTTGCAAAAATATTTATAATGAGGGTATAAATGGCAGAAGAACAAGAAGTGAATTTAAACTCTACAAGTGGCGAAGAGGGAGAAGCCACACAAACACAAGCACCACAAGGCTTTATTCAATCGCTCATAAACGCGATGAAAAAAGACAAAATGATTCTTGTTGCACTCATTCTTGGGGCGTTAAGTCTTGTGATGTTTATCTTGGTTTTTGTTGTGTTTTTTCTCACATATTTTGGTGAAAAACCCGCTGAGGATTTGGAATCTTTAGAGTTACACAAACCACCTGTGGTAATCGAGCCAGCACCACCTGTATATCAGCTCTCCAAAAAAGGTGGCGTTGATGATACTGAGCTTGGTGATATGATTAAAAAAGCAAATTTATTCTATGAGCAAGGCGATAAAGCAGAAGCCCTCAATCTTTTTGAGCATATTTCTATTTTTTCACAATCTCTTGCAAGCTATAACTTAGGAGTTATCAAACTAAAAGAAGAACAATATGATAAGGCTATTGCTTCGTTTGATAATGCTATCAATGCGGGAGAAGATGTCGCAGTTAGCGCACTTAATGCTGCGTATGCCGCACACAAACTCAATCGCTTGGACTTAATGGATTATTATTTAGGCATTAGCTATTCACATCTCCACCAAATAAGCCACCAGCCACTTTATTCCTATCTGTATAGCCTTATTGATATTTACAGAGGATTTTATTTTGAAGGATTCTCTTCATTGCTTAATCCAAACTCACAAAGCTATGATGAGCAAAACAACAAACTTGCTTCACGGCTTTTTGTGATGTTTGATGATGATTTTAATGCCTTGCAAAGCCTTAAAAAATCCTATGATAAACGCGATAATTTCGCTATTGCACTTTTGCACTCAAGGCTTGGGGAATACAGACAAGCGAGGCAATATTTATACGCATACTTAGGTTCATATCCCGATGATTTTAATGCGCTAATGGCACTCCAACTTGTAGAAATTAAACTTGGAAACTTTAAAGAAAGCGCAAGTGTGATAACTCGCGTAGCGCAAAAAAACGAAAGCGCACTAAACACCTACCCTATCCGCATTAAACTAAAAGAATCGCTTTTTGATATAAATGTCGCACAGGAAAACTTCTGGAATCGTCGCTTTGAGCACGAAAATATTTTAAGTTACAAGATTTTGTATTATTACGCGCCAATGCGGATTTTTGACGCAAAAGGCGCACTTGAAAATATCCAAGATTCCTCTCTAAGTGCTAAAATAAGGAATGTCCAAATAGCTAAAAGTGCGTTAAGCGAGGGTGGAAGCCTATCAAAGGTAAATCAACAAATCATCTTTGCTTTAAGAGAGTTTGGAGGCAACAACTTGCGTAAAGCAAGAGAAATAATGCGCGAAGCTCTGGCAATGTATCCAAACCATTCTATCTTGCATTACAACATTGCGCTTATATACGCACAAATGGGAGATTATGACAATGCCTATCAACATTTTTTGCGTGCTTATCACCTTGATAGCAACGATGTGCTTTCGGGGCTTTTAGCTGTGATAGCAGGCAGACTTACTTATCGTAACACTGATAGGATAGTTAATTCCATTAGTGCGGATTTTGAAGACATTGCATTTGAAAGCCCCGTATATAAGGAGTTTTTATTATGCCTCCTGCGCTATTTAAACAATGTCCCTATTGAAAGTTTTGATTTTATCGAGCAAAGCAAACAACAAAACCCTATGTTTTACGCATTACAAAGTGTTTATGCGCTAATGCAAGATAACCAAGAGCTCGCAAAAGAATCTTTTGGCAAATTAAAAGAGATTTTTCCTAATGACGCAGTTTCAAATATTATGGTTGAGCTCACCAGATTCTATAAACAAGACTTAAAGGAAGTCGCTTTAGAACTCAATGAAATTTATAAGAAAAATGCCATTGATATGAATAGTGTGTATTTTGGTCCAAATCTAGCCCGAGAACTTTATATTTACACCGCATTTGTAACAGGTGCGCTCCAAACCATAGAGCCAGAAATTGAAGCAAAGTTTTTAAGCCAAGAGAGCGATGCTTCAGGGATTTTGCAAGTTTTAGGCTTGCTTAATATCTACACACACGAATATGAAAAAGCCCTCGTGTATTACAATACGCTTATTGATGAATATAAAGAAGATGATTCTGCGACCAAGTTTTTAGGGGCTGTCGCGGCACTTGGCGCAGGCAGACACGAAAACGCCATCGCGCTTTTGCAAATTGCCAAAATAGAATCTGATTCTAACTTAGAATCCAGATTTGCGCTAGGCTTGCTCTACCAAGAAGCCAAAAACTTTAAAGCCGCAAGCGACCATTATAATAAAATTTCTACGCACAATTTTGTTTCTGAATATTTTGACTTTGAAATCGACTCAAGTGAAATGTTAAACGCCTATCAGCAACAATCCAACTAAGAATCTGCCAAAATCTCTCGCGCGCTCTTAATGTCTTTGCCAATTTGGGCTTTTAATTCACTAAGTGTGCTAAAGTGTTCATTGTCGCGTATTTTTTGGACGAAAAACACACTTAAATGTGGGGGCAAAAACTCAATCACATTATCTAAAATATGCGTTTCCACGCTAAAATGTCTATCTGTGCTTAGTCGATTCCCCACAAAACTCACGCTTTTGTATCTTTTGCCATTCAATTCGCTAAAAGTCGCATACACGCCATTTTGGGGCAAAAAATATTGCCCGCTATCCATATTGATAGTCGCATAAAGTTCCTTGTTACCAAGATTCTGTCCTCTAATGCTTTTACCAAAAATCCCATAAGTGCGACCAAGCAACGCATTTGCCATTTTCATATTGCCTAATGCGATAAATTCTTTGATAAGGCTAGAATGCACGCCCATATCATTCACACAAAATTCCTTAAAAATTGTAATCTTTATATGTGGAAGCAAAAAGCATAAATCACTCGCCCCAAACTCCCTGCCTTTACCAAATCTAAAGTCATATCCTATTATAATAGAGCGCAAATGCGAAAAATTCTCGCATAAAAATTCTGCAAATTCCTTGCCACTTAAGTTTTTTATAGATTCTAAAGCGAGATAAAAAAATGGAATGGTTGTATATTGCTCCTTAGAATCTGCTGGCGTTAGAGCTTTTGGCTCATTTGTTTGTATGCACAAAATCGCACCTTTATCGCAAAGATTCTCCAAAAGATGCAAATGTGCTAGGTGCATACCATCAAACTTGCCAATAGCAAGCGAAACCACATCATTTGGGTGGATTTTTGCGTGTGGCGAGGATAAAAATTTCGACATTGCCTTCCTTTCCTAAAATATGACTTGTGGTAAATAAAAGATTGTGCGTAGGACAGAGAATCTCGCTAAATGAGCGAAGTGAGCACGCAATAGAATCTTTATCACTAATCACACCTTTTTTGTTGCGTTTCACCGCCCTACCGACTTCAAATTGTGGTTTAAAAAGCAAAATAAGCGTGTGCGCATTAAAGCTACTAAGCACACCAACAAGAGAAGTAAGCGAGATAAAACTCACATCACACACAATTACATCAAAGGCTGATTTCTGGTGTGGATTCTCAATAAAATCTCGTGCAAAAATGCGTATATCACAATTTCCAAAATAACTTATACGAGAATCTGTGCGCAATTTATCACTGAGCTTATCCCCCACATCGACACAAGTGATGTGTTTCGCCCCACACGCCAAAAGCACTTCGCTAAATCCACCCGTGCCTACACCCACATCAAGTGCATTGCTACCCATACATTCATCTATTTGTAATGAGCGCAACGCGTGGATAATATCTGTGGCATTAAGCAATGTCTCATTGGTCTTTGTCGCCATAAAATCCCTAATAAATGCCTCTAAATCCTGCAATACACCATTTTTATAATCAAGCAAGAATCCAGCGAGCTTATACCCTGCACGAGAGACGAAATACGGCTCTGTGCGCAAAAGCGCAATATCAAAAACTCTATCTTGGAAAAAGAGTTCGCTCCCCTCTCTTGTAATCTCAATAGCTGGTCTATCACATAGCCTCCCATCATAGAGCACTTCTCCGCGTAAAATTGCTTCCTTTGCCTTATTGCGACTTGAAAACACATTTAAATCACGCAATGCGCTATCTAATCTCATAGAGCTTACTCCGCAAAGTAGGATACCCAAAATTAAAGTGCATTGCACCCTCCCCCTCAATGCTAATCTCTACATTCATATCTTCGCGATGTTTTTTGCTTATTTGCGCGAATTCCACGACAAAAAGTTTGTTATAAGTGTTTTTACTTTGCAAAACATCGGTATATTGAGAATCTTTAAGTTGCGTGATAAAAAGTGATTGCTCGCTTAAGGTATCGCTGCGTAAAGTTATAGTGAGTTCTTTTTGGATATTTGGATTAGGAAATTTTTCATATAACTCCAACAAAAATACCTCACGCTTTTGCTCGATATTATCCACTTCGTTAAGATAGCTCACAATCGCCATAAAACGCGTTTGTCCGTCTTTTATAATTTGAGATTTACGAGAGAATTGGACTTTGCGCTCAAGTCTTTTTTGCGTTCCTTCGTCATCATTTTTTGCTGATGGGATTAAGGAGAGGTGTCGCACATCGCCACACGCACTAAAGATAACTAAACATATCGCGCTTAAGGCAATGTGGCGGATTAAAGCCACTTGCATATCTTTATCTGTTTGTATTAAAGTAGGCGTTTTTACGCCAAAGATTCTCATTTTTCAAACCACGACTTTATTTTATTAAAGGCTTGCTCCAACGCACTTAAATGCGGAGTGCTTTCTTTACCAAAACTTTGGTGTAATTGTGTAACCAACTCTTTTTGCTGTGTGTTGAGCTTTTTAGGATAAGTGATTTTGATTTGTGCCACAAACTTCCCATAACGAGAAGAATTAAGGAACTTCACCCCCTCATTATCAAAGACAAATTGCTGTCCATCTTTTGCATTTGTGGGTATGTGGAGCTCAAGCTCACCACGCAACGCCGGAATCTTAATGCTCTCACCCAAAAGCACCGAAGTAAAAAACACAGGCACTTCAATATAGACATTTTCGCCATCACGGATAAAGTTTTCATCATCTTCCACGCTAATGCTTAAAAACAAATCACCACGATTCCCACGAGAATCTGCATTGCCTCGTCCGCTCAATCGGAGCTTATTACCAGAATCAATGCCCTCTGGGATATTTACTTCAAAACTCTCTTGCTTTTTATCAAAGCCCCTACCTTTGCACTCTTGGCAATTTTCTAGCTTTTGTTTCCCTGCGCCATTGCACGCCCTACAAGTTTGGGCGAAAGTCATAAAGCCCTGCCTTGAATAAGTCTTGCCCCTGCCTTGACATAGACTACAAGTTTGTAATTTACCATCTTTTGCGCCCGTGCCATTGCATTTCTCGCAAGGCACATTATAAGTGCTTTGCACGCTTTTTTTGCACCCAAAGATAGCTTCTTTAAAGCTCAAATGGATTTCTTGTAAAGAATCAAGCTGTTGTGCGCCCTGTGCGCTCCCAAACCCCTCGCCAAAGAAATTTTCAAAAATACTTCCAAAGCCTTCAAAAATATCGCTAAACCCACCACTAAAGCCCCCAGCACCACCTGAAAGCCCCTCTTTGCCATATCTATCATAAATCGCGCGCTTTTTATCATCGCTTAGCACTTCGTAGGCTTCGTTAATGAGTTTAAATCGCTCCTCTGCTTCCTTATCGTTAGGATTCCTATCGGGGTGAAATTTTAACGCAAGTTTTCTATACGATTTTTTAATGCTTTCTTTATCGCTACTACGCGTAACTTCAAGCACTTCATAATAATCTAAAGATTCCATAGAACTACTCCTAGTTGCATTGATATAAAAATGTGATTTTTAAGAGAAAATTGCTTTTAAACGCAAGATTGTAGCAAAATAAAATTAAAATACTAACCTAAAAAGTGAGCCAAAGCATCGGAGGAAAAATGAATACATACAAAATGGGGCTTAAAACGCTTTTTTCACTCATAGAATCTTTAGAGCAAATTCCCGCCATTGGTAAAAAAAGCGCGCAAAAAATCGCACTCAATCTCTGTGTGGAAAATAAGCTCCTAAGCCTAAAACTCGCGCACTACATAGAAGAGGCAGCGCGAAGTGTCCGAATATGTCAAAACTGCTTAGGATTAAGCGAGGGCGAGTTGTGTGAGATTTGCCTTGATGAATCGCGTGCAAATGGCGAGCTGTGCATCGTAGCCCACCATAAAGACATCTTTACTTTAGAGTCAATGGGTGAATTTGGTGGGCGATATTTTGTGCTAGATTCCAAAGCAAGCGTGCAGGATATTGATTTTTCACTCCTTTTAAGGCGCATTGAACGCGAGAATGTGCAAGAAGTGATTTTCGCACTCTCACCAACCCTCGCTAACGAAGCAATAATGCTCTTTGTTGAGGATAAACTCGCAAAGGAAAATCTCACATTTAGCAAAATAGCGCAAGGTGTGCCAACGGGGATTGGACTAGATTCTATCGACCAGCTTTCACTCTCAAGAGCGTTAAGTGCGAGAGTGAAAATTTAACACAAAACCTAACTATCCTGCCACACCTACTTAAGTTTAATTTTCATATAACCTTGTAGGATTTATTCTAAAGATTTGATTATTTTAAGAATCTTTACATAAATTTTGTGTTACAATGTGGTTGTTCTTGTCTTAAGCGATTAAGCAAGTAACAAAATCACAACAAGGAGTAAGGAATGAAAAAGGTGCTTGTATTTGTAGCAGCTGGTTTAGTAAGCGCGAGCTTGGCAGCAGAGCCTGCAGAGTGGAAAAAGTGTGTAGCGTGCCACGGTGCTGATGGCAAAAAGACATCATTTGGTAATGATGTAATTGCTGGAATGGCAAAAGACCAAATCGTCTCAGACCTAAAAGGGTATCGCGCAAAAACACTTGACAAACACGGCAAAGCGAAAGCGAATATGTTTGTTCAAGCTGCAAAGCTCACTGATGAGCAAATTGAGGAGCTTGCGACTTACATTTCTGGTCTAGCTAAGTAACCTAAAGGCTTTTTAGTTGCTTAATGCTTTTGGCTTAGGCAACTAAAGCCTATTTAAATTTTATGAGAGAAAATGGCACAAATTACCCTTAACGCTCAGCATTTCAAACACAATCTTAACCTCATCACCAATCACATTAAACGCGTTTCACACGGGCACTCTCAAGTCGCTCTTGTGCTTAAAGATAACGCCTATGGACACGGCTTACTTGAAATGGCACAACTCGCCAAACAAAATGGGATTAAGAATGTGTTTGTCAAAAATCACGCCGAAGCAAAGCTCATCGCTCCATTTTTTGAATCTATCACTCTCCTTTATGGCACACCGCAAGGCATACTCGCGCCCAATATGGCAATAGCAATCAACAATAAAGCAATTATAGATTCCTTGCGCCCAAACGACAAAGTCGAACTCAAAGTCAATGCAAGAATGAATCGCAATGGTATCGCCATTGATGAAATCAAAGAGTATATTGAAATCATACAATCCAAAGGCTTGCACTTCTTTGGCGTGTTTGCTCACAATGGCTATGGTGATGATGGAGGAGAGGACTTCACACAATCACGCGAGACATTCACGCACATCAAAGAGCAAATAAAAAACATTTGCGCAAATAAAGGCTTGCAGATTCCACGATTTCATTTTTTAAGCACTTCTGGGGCATTGCGAGCGGAAGCAATCGATGATGAGCTTGTGCGTATAGGCATTGGCGCGTATGGTTATTTAGAATCTAACCTCCCAATAGCCAAAGATTTGCGCCCTGTGGCAGCACTTTTCGCTGATAAAATCAATACAAAAACACTCCATAAAGGTGATAAAATCGGCTATGGTGGCAAGAGTGTGCTCCAAAAAGACACCACCATTAGCACTTATGACATTGGGTATGGCGATGGATTCCCTCGTATAGATGAGGGGCTACGCATTCATTGTGCGAGTGGTGAGCTGATTTTGCCCAGCACTTCGATGGATTGCTTTTCGTGTGAGAGTGAAAAAAGTCAAATTTGTGTTTTTAGCGATGTGCGTGAGATTGCTCGCGCGTTTAACACCATAACCTATGAAATCCTTACACATCTCTCTCCTGCAATCCCGCGCATAATAATCAATGAAGGATAATGTATGAAATTAGCGGTTTTTGACTTTGATAGCACGCTTATGAATGGCGAAACCATAGACTTTTTAGCCAAAGAATGTGGTGTAGAAAGCCAAGTAGCGAAAATCACAGCAAGCGCAATGCAAGGTGAAATAGACTTTTATGAGAGTTTAAAAAAGCGCGTAAGCTTGCTAAAAGGACTTCCATTCGCCCGTGCTAAAGAAATTTGTGAGAATCTCCCCCTGCATAATGGCGCGAAACAAATAATCCAAACCCTCCACACAAAAGGCTATAAAGTAGTGTGCTTTAGCGGTGGATTTAGCCTTGCCACAGGGCATTTTGCTAAAGTTTTAGGGCTAGATTCTCACTTTAGTAATATTTTACATAGCAAAAATGACACGCTCAGTGGCGAAGTCGGCGGGGAAATGATGTTTTCTCACTCAAAAGGCGATATGCTCGTGCGCTTGCAAAATCTCCTTGATATATCTCAGCAAGATACGCTATGTGTAGGTGATGGAGCGAATGATTTAAGTATGTTTGCATACTCTGGGACAAAGATTGCCTTTTGTGCCAAAGAGATTCTCAAACAAAATGCGGATATTATCATTGATGAGCCCAATTTGTGTGCTATTGAAAAATTTTTACCATAATACAAATTCCAGCACGCAAAGATAAAGAGCGGTGAAATTTTGCTACAATCACAAAATATAAATCCACAATAAAAGAGCAACAATGAAAAAAGTCTTAATCTCTCCAAGTCTTTTATCAGCAGATTTCTTGCATTTAAGAAAAGAAGTAGAGGCGATATGTGCGACTTCTTGTGATTTTTTGCATATTGATGTAATGGATGGGCATTTCGTGCCAAACCTAACCATTGGTCCGCTTGTGGTTGAGAAAATCGCTAAAGTCGCCACAAAGCCACTTGATATTCATCTAATGACAAACAACACAGAATTTTTTGTAGAACTTTTCGCTCCGCTAAAGCCTGCATTTTTAAGCGTGCATATCGAGGAAGTGCGCCATTTAGATAGACTTGTAGATTCTATAAAGTCGCAAGGAATCGGTGCAGGTGTGGTGCTAAACCCACACACAAGCCTTGAATCTCTACGCTATATCCTCCCAAAAGTCGATTTAGTGCTCCTAATGAGCGTAAATCCGGGCTTTGGCGGGCAAAAGTGCCTGCCTTATGTCGCTGATAAATTGTGTGATTTAGTCAAAATGCGCGATTCTCTTAATCCAAAATGTCTATTACAAATCGATGGCGGAATCAACGACAAAAACGCTCCCCTCTTTATCCAAAATGGTGCAGATATACTTGTCGCTGGGAGCTATATCTTTGGAAGTAGGGATTATAAAAAGGCTGTGGAGAGCTTAAAATGCCAAAATCAGTAGATTCTAAAAATAAGAGTTAAGAAGCCACAAACCCAAAATCCAAAAGGACAACAATGTATGATGTAACCATACCCGAAGAAGAGCTAAAAAACAAAGTCGCACGGGACTTTTTTGGTTCGTTTGATACAACAGAGCGTCCCAACAATATCGATTTTGTAATCGCACCCAAACGCCAGCACGAGCAAGAAAAACAATATTTTCTCTGGGCAGAAGCAAAAAAGGGCAACAAAAACGACATTTACGCAAGTATCGTGCAGTTAATTCTAACTATTGGCAAGGCAAAATTGCAAGATTTGCTTATGCCACCGCACTTTTTGGGTGCGTTTGATGCGCAAAAAATCGCATTTATCGAGTTTAGCAAAATCGCACATATTTTTAGTCAAAATGATTTTAATTGGAGCGTTACGCCTAGTAACCACGAATCAAAAGAATTTAAGCAACTCTACAAACTCATAGTCAAAACACTTGAATGCGAAAATTTGCTATTTAGATTCGCATCGCAAAGCGATGAATTGAGAGAATTTATAGAGGATAATTTCACGCTAGATTCACAAGGGACGCAAAAAATCAACATTACAAAAAATAATTTTTTCAACATATATTTAGAGTGGCTTAAACGCGTAAAACCCACTATTAGCGTAGATTGGGAGGCTGAAAAGCCAGATATTGTGGATAGTGATTTTTATTTGGCGGATTTATTAAGTCGCAATAATTCTACAAAAGAGATTTATGAAAATTTACGGATTTTGTTGCAACACGATTATTATGAAGTCAAGTTAGAAGCGCGAGATTTGAAGCGCACGCAGTTTAGCTTTACTAAATTTGGTTTTACGGATAAGCAAGATGCGCATAAAAACTTTTGGAATATCTATGAGCGTCCGCCAAAAGAGGAATTTTGGGATTATATTATACAACGGCGTGATTTGCTTGTGCCTCAGGACATTAGAGAACGCAAGGGGGCGTTTTTTACCCCGCGTGTGTGGGTAACAAAAGCACAGGAATATTTAGCAGATGCGCTTGGTGAGGATTGGCAGGAGGAGTATTATATTTGGGATTGTGCCGCAGGGACAGGGAACTTACTCGCAGGGCTAACAAATGCGCGAAATATCTATGCTTCTACGCTAGATAGTGCAGATGCCGAAGTGATGCAAGAGCGCAGGCAAAATGGCGCGAATTTACTAGAGAGCCATATTTTTCAATTTGATTTTTTAAATGACGAGATTTTTGATAAAGTCGATGAAAAAAGTGGCGAGATTTTAGCAAAATCCAAACTCCCACAATCTTTGCAAGAAATCATCAAAAATGAGCCACAAAAGCTAGTAATTTTTATCAATCCACCATATAGCACAAGTGGCAATGCAAGAACGCAAAGAGGCACAGGCTCACACAAATCTCAAGTATCCAAAGACACAGATACATATTTCAAATATAAAAAACACCTTAGCGCATTAAGCGATGAGCTTTACACGCAATTTTTTATACGAATCTATGAGGAGATTCCAAACTGCATTTTAGGGAGTTTCTCTACGCCAAAATATATTAACTCATACACTTCAACCAAATTCAGGCAAAGATTTTTAGCTAAATTTTTAAAAGGATTTATCGTGCCTGCTTGGACATTTGATAATGTTGCGGGTGAATTTCCTATCGGCTTTTGGGTGTGGAATCTAGGCAAAAAGCAGGAAACGAAAAATGCAAAAGTGGATAATTTTAAAGTAAAAGTAGATATTTTCAATGAAAGCAATAAAAAAATTGGTAAAAAAACATTTTATGCAGGGGAAAAATATATCACGGCGTGGTTGCAAAAATTTTATGACAAAGATAATGAATCGCTTGGCATTTTAATGGCAGACGCACCAGATTTTCAACAAAATAACCATATAGCCTTGCAAAGCAAAAAAGGCACGGCACACATAATTTATACGCCAATTACAAAATATAATTTGATTCCATTTTGCGTATATTTTGCCGTGCGACAAGTCATTAGCCCATCGTGGTTAAACAACAAAGACAATTTCTTATACCCAAAAAATAAATGGCAAAAAGATAAAGAATTTTACAATGATTGTTTGGCGTATGCACTATTTGATGAGGGGCAAAACAAAATCACTTCAAAAGATGACATAAATCACTTTATCCCATTTAGCGAGCAAGAAGTCGGTGCAAAAGAAGCGTTTAGAAGCGACTTTATGACGCGATTTATCGAAGGCAAAGTCAAAAATGGGACACTTTGCGATTGTTTTATCCCAAATGAAAAAATTACCTTTTCAAGCGAGGCAAAAGCCGTTTTTAACGCAGGGTTAGAGCTATGGCGATATTATCACGAGCAGGCAAAATCTAGCGAAAAATACCTAAATGACGCAAGTTTGTATGATATAAAAGAGTATTTTCAAGGGCGAGCAGAATCTAAAAACGGCAAGCAGGGCAAACTAAATGCAAAAAGTGAAGATTCTCATTATAATGATTTGCTAGCAAACTTGCGACTAACTCTCAATGATTTAGCCACAAAAATAGAGCCCAAAATCTATGAATACGGCTTTTTAAAGAAATAAATACTACAAATATTAAGTATTTTGAGATTTATCTAGTCTCTATTTGATAATCTTACGGAGATTCTTTGCCATTGATTACAAGGGAATCCAAACAAAATCCATAGGAAAATATGATTTTAGCTATAATTGCGGGGAAACATTAAAGGAGCTAATAGGGCTTTGATTATAGAGAATGCAAATATTGAAACTTTGCGCGTGATTGAGAGATTAAATGGAGTTTAACAAACAATGAAAGACTATAAAAATCGCTAAGTATGACAAGACTAAAATCATAGATAGTGTAATTGAGAAGCTAGAAAAAGGCGATATTTTGGACGCAAAATACAAAGACCACGCATTTGCAAGGAATCTATAAAGACACAAGGGAATGCCACATAGAGCTAGATTTATTGCTCATCTATAAGAAACAAAATGATGTTTAGTGCTTACTTGTCTGCGTGTGGGCTCACATAGCAAACTATTTTGGATTTAATTTGCACTTATGTGATAATCCCGCACCCTTGTTATGAGATTTTATGCTCGTTCGCCTAGCACGATATTATTTGCCTCTTCTAATCGCTGGAGGTGCTCCCACCGCTCATCTACTTCTTTTTGGAATAGTTCGATAATATGCTCATTTTCTTTTTTAAAGAGATGCTTAAATCGCCCCTGTGCCGCTAGATAATCGCGCACAGGAATGACATTTTTAGGGCGATAAGTGATACGCACTTCACGCCCACCGATGATTTCAAACAGCGGAAACACAAGGCTATCCACCGCCAAATCCGAAGTATCAATGGTTTTGTGTGATTCAAACTTCCACTCTGTCGTGCAGGCACTCATCGCATTGATAAATGTCGGTCCCTCCGTGTCGATTGCTTGCTTAATCTTTTTATTCATATCTTTCCATTTGTTTGGCGCGACTTGCGCGACATAGGGGCTTCCGTGTGCTGCCATCACAAAGAGAATGTCCTTTTTGCGCTCCTTTTTGCCATAGCTCGTGCTTCCCGCAGGCGTGGTAGTCGTGCTAGAGCCAATCGGCGTAGAGCTTGAGCGTTGCCCGCCTGTGTTTGCATACACTTCGTTATCTAAGCAAATATAAGTCATATCGTGCCCGCGCTCAAAGCACCCGCTGATAAATTGAAATCCAATGTCATAAGTGCTCCCATCGCCACCAAATGCGACAAATTTTGGCTTTTCGCCGTTATATTTGCCCTTTTTTGCGAGCGCGCGATACATTGTCTCCGCTCCCGCTGCTGCGGTGCTTCCGTTTTCAAAGCCGATATGAATCCACGGCACATCCCAGCTAGTGTGCGGATACACGGCGGTTGAGACTTCGAGGCAGCCTGTGGAGTTGCCGATTACTAGCGGTCCATCGACAGCGTTTAGCACTTCGCGGATAATGATGCCGTGTGCGCAACCCGGACAGAGGATATGCGCTCCTTCAAATTTTTCGGCAGATTTGGAAAACTGCTTGAGATTTTTTACTTCTTTTACCATTTTAGCTCCTTTGTTAGATTTTGGTTGCGCTTGTCTTTTTGGCTAAAATCGTGGATTGCGCGCGCTTAGCTTCGGTCATTACCCTCTAAGGTAACTCCCTCGCTTCGCGCTTCAAAACCACGATTTTATTTCAAAAATACTTCGCACATTTGTTGCTCCTTTTGTTTGTTGCGCATTCTCGAATTTAAATTCTACGCATTTTTGTGCGGTGGATTTTGCGATGATTTTGTGGGTTGCGCGAGTGTGTGGCGAGGAGTTACCTAAAGCGGTAATGACGAAGCCACACACGAAGCGAGCGTTAGAAACTAGATTCTAACGCGTCTCCCGCAAAAGCACGCAAAAGGACACGCACAAAGCTAAAAAAAGCTCATTTTGGGTCCGCGTAGCCCCACAAACTGCTGCACCGCGTGCGTTAATTTGCCCTCCTTTGCATCGTTATGTATTTGAGCCAAAATCTCGCCCAAATCTTTTTGCGTCATATCGCGCTCGCCAAGCCCATAGATATAGTTGCTTAGCACAGGGCGACTTTGCACACCGCCACTGCCACCGCTCCCAAAGGTTGCGCCATACAATGCCGCGCTTACTTCGTTAAAGAGCGCGCCCATAGCCCCAGCGGGCAGGCTTTTATCAAGGATTGCGATTGCCTTGCAGTGTTTTAGTGCGTTTGCAACCTCAATAAAAGGGAAAGGGCGAAAGACTTTGAGGCTTACTACGCCAGCTTTGATTCCATTTTTGCGGGCGTTTTGCGCTGCTACGCGGGCGGACTCTACCGTCGTGCCAAGCGCGAAAATCGCCACTTCGGCATCTGCTAAATCATAAGTTTCTACGATATTATGCTCCCTGCCTGTGAGGCTAGCAAATTCGCTAAACACGCGCTTTATGACTTCATTTGAGTGCATTAGCGCGTTGTGAAGTTGAGCTTTATGCTCATAGTGCCACTCCTCTTCTGCTTGCGCTCCGTAAGTAACGGGGTGAGCAAAATCAAAAAGCGGATTTTTAGCCTTATATTCACCGATAAACTCATACGCCTCACTATCGCTTAGCGGGCGGACATTTTGGGCAGTGTGTGAGCAGAGGAAGCCATCTTGATTGACAATCACAGGGAGGCGCACGCCCATATCCTCGGCAATCTTAAACGCCATAAGATTCAAATCATAGGCATCTTGTGGATTATACGCGCAGAGGTTTATCCAGCCCGCATCGCGCCCTAGATACATATCGCTATGGTCGCCGTGTATGTTTAGAGGCGAGGCAAGTGCGCGATTTACGAGGTTTAGCACGATTGGCAGGCGCATACCAGAGGCTTGATACAGCACCTCCACCATAAGCGCAAATCCTTGCGAGCTAGTCGCAGTCGCCACGCGCCCGCCCGCTGCTGCTGCACCCACACACGCGCTCATCGCGGCGTGTTCAGATTCTACGAGCAAAAACTCGCCATCAATGTAACCATTGCTTGTGAAAGTCCCATAATTTTGCACGATAGGCGTGGATGGCGTGATAGGATAGGCTGCGACTACATCGATTTGGGCTTGGCGCATCGCTTGGCAGGCTGCCATATTGCCATCCCACACGACTACTTTATCGAGTTCCATTTCTTTTGGCATATTTTTTCTCCTTTTTGTTGTTTTAGTGATTGAGATTTTAAAATCTAGATTCTATGTTGCACGCTAATTTGACTCGCTAGCGGGCTTTTTTGGCTCTTTAGCTGGCCAGTTCCCTAGTGCGTTTTCATTGCTCTCATTATTATCAAACATTAGCAGGGATTTTGGGTTGGTAGGGCATACGCTCACGCACACACCACAACCCTTGCAATGCTGATAATCCACGCCACGCATTTTCTCCTCGCGCACCAAAATCGCGGCATCAGGGCAATATACCCAACAATTAAAGCAATTTATGCAAATATCCATATTATGCACGGGCTTATCCACACGCCAATGCGCCACGCTCGTGCCATAGGAACTCTCTTTGGTATAGCTTCGCTCATTATTATGCTCTCTTAGTGCCTCTCTGCCATCTTCGGCGAATGGAAAAAGCACCGAGCCCATTTCTAGTTGCGTCCAATCTTTCATCTACGCCTCCTTGTTGTTGAATTTGTTGTTTAAATTTTAAAATGTGCAAAATCTAGTGGCGATTTTGCGCTGCTTCTTTGTGCTACTCTTGTCGCTACTTTACCGCGTTATACGCCTGCTCAATCGCGCTCATATTTGCGTCAATGATATTTTGTGGGAGCTTCTTGCCAAGCACCTTTGTGAAAGCCTTTTTGAAATACTCTAGCTCTAGGCTTTGCGAGATTTTGATAAAAGCCCCTAGCATTGGCGTATTTGGGATAGGCTTGCCGATGGTGTTAAGCGCGATTTTGATACAATCTAGCACATAGAGTTCTTTGCCCGCTAGCTCGGGCTTTTTTGCCACGAGCTCATCTTTGCTTAAATGCGTGGTGATAATGTATTTGGTGCTTGGCTTGTCATTGGCGCAAATATCGGTGATAAAGACGATTCCGGGGTCAATCACAAGCACATAATCTGGCTCCATATATTTTTCGTGGTTTAGGATTGGGCTATCATCGATTCTATCATACGCACTCATCGCCGCACCACGCTTTGCCGAGCCATATAGCGCAAAGGCTTGGACTTCTTTGCCTGTGCTAGCAAAGACATCTGCTAGCCCTTTTGCACCCGTTACAGCACCCTGCCCAGCGCGAGAATGCCACCTGATTTCTAGCATATTATCTCCTTATTCTTAAAGATTTATAAAAACCTTTTTACTAAAATGACATTATAAATGCCAAAACATAAAAAGTCAAGTAAGAATACTAAGAAAATTAAAAAATATTTAAAATTTTTTATGATTTTATAGAAGTTGTCAGATTCTAGCGTTTGAGGTTAAGTGCCTCTTTGATAAGCTCATCACCTGTGGTAAAAGCTCTAGCATTCATCGAATATCCGCGCTGCATAACAATCAAATCTGTGAGTGCCTCGCCCACATTGACATTGCTTGTCTCTAGCTTTTTATACATAACGGTGCCAAAGCGCAAATTTTGCCCATCCCAACCAAGCAATGGTTTCCCACTTGCGATATGCGCGTCTTCTCCATTGGTAATCTCTGTCATTTCAAAGAGATTATTTCCCACTTTTTTAAGCCCTTGGTCATTGACAAAGGCTGAAACCCCTACACGCCCCATAACTTCGGTTACACCATTAGTAAATGAGAGAAATATAAGCCCATCTTTATCAATACGCAAATTTGCTAAATGTCCGTCATTCTTGCCGTCTTGCTCGGTTTGCAAAATGCTAGATTCCTGATAGGGACGATTTGTGGTTTTTAGATTCTGTGTATTTGCGATATTATACGCTATCTCGCCACTATCAAAAGGCACAGAAATAGGCTCTGCAATCGCATTCCCTGCCTCATCAAATTCTAATTTATGTGTGATTTGTTCGCCTAGTGGGATAAGTCCATCTTTATCAAAAATACGCGTGCGAACCTCCCAAAGCTCATTTTTTGACTCTTGAGATTCTTTATCTAAAGAGCTCAGCAAATAATAATGACTTTGGAGTAAAAACTTTCTCCCCCCTTCATCAAAAATTTCCACATTGGTTTGATAAGTAGGTGTCTCTAAATACGCACTCTCAAAAATATCTTGGTGCAACATTCTCCAACCCACAGAATCTACTCGAGGGTTGCCCGCGCTACCTTGTGTGAGCTTTTGGAATAAATTCCCTTGATGTAAAACAATATCTTTTGGATTATACTCCCTGCCATCCTCATAAGTTTGTGGTAAGTTCATTGTTGATTGAGCGACTTCTTCCCAACCACCCTCATTTGGGCGAGAATTGCCACTAGATTCTATTTTGCGATACACTCTGCCCTCGTAATTTACCATTTCATCGACTTTATAGCTTGTATTTTGCTTCCATTCGCCTAAAGCACTTGTGTCCATAATCTCCCAATTCGCAGTATCTTCAAATGGATTAGAATTGCCCTCTTCTCCTATATAGCGCACAGCCACACCATCTAGATTCAAAATATCGCCATTTTGATACACTTTGTTTGGGCTGTATTCTCTATCAATGCCACTTTTAAAGTTGTCATTGCGCCCAGAGATATGAAGTTTATCTGCTAAACTCCCGCTAATGGTTACACTGCGCGTAGAAAAAGTAGCGTTAAAGACTTTCATTGCGACTTTTGGACCGACACTACCATCAGGCAATCGCTCAATATCAATGCCAAGTCCGCTCTTTTGCAATAAAGCTTCTTGAAGTTCTTTAAAGCTGCGAAAGTCCTTACCATAGGCAAACACATAATCTTCATTGCGCCCATTTGTCTTTATACTTACCTTAATGGTATCATACACGCTTGCATTAAGCGGGTCGCCCTCTATGCTTAGGCTGTTAATATCCGCATTCATAAAAGCCTCTTCATCAAACTTTTCATCAGAATCCATATACACTTTGGTTACATTGACTGAATGCGCGCTTTTATTGATATTTAGTGCTAAATCTACCCTTGTAGTAACCACAGGGCGAAAATACAGATTCTGTGGGATTTGGATAGGAGTAAGCGTGCCCGTGCCAAGTTTTACAAAGTCTTCATCAGAACCTTGAGAAGTAGTAAATATTTCATTTTCTATCTTGCCTAGATTCACACCATACATATAGTATCCACGCGCATTGACAATGTATCCCTCGCCATCACGCATAAACCCACCATCTCTAGTGAAATAAGTTTTTTGCTTGCTTTCATATCCATCATCAGTAATAGTAAATTCGCCATTCTTATTCTCTCCTACGACAAGCCACCCCTTACCAGAATATGCGACATCAAAATCGCCATCAGTATTTCTATAACTTCCACTTCTTGTCGAAATAGCATTGCTTGCTTTTGTTGTGCCGTAGTTGAAGTCATTGCTCACAGGCGAAGTGGAATTAAGTGTTTCCATTGGCGCGGCAAAAAGACTCTCAAATTGTGGCACATTCTCTCGATAACCTGTGGTATTGACATTGGCAATGTTATTTGCCAGAGAATCCAACCCAAACTGATGTGTCCTAATGCCACTTGATGCGTTGATAAGCGTAGAGTTCATCATAGATTCCTTTAAAATTTAAAGTGTGCTTTGTCGTTCATAAAACTCAATCGCACTTTGAAGTGGCAAAATCATATCGCCCATTCTCATCATTGGCTTGCCCTTATCAAAGATAATGCTTTGCACTTCGCCTCTGCCAACTCTCGCTCCGTGATATTGGCTTGTTGCTTGGTCGTAGTTATATTCGGCTCTTACATTGTAGCTCCCTGTTGGAGCTTGCTTGCCATTATCACCTAGCCCGTCCCAAACAAACTCTAAATATCCACTTTTGCCATCATAATTACGCAACGGCAAAGTGCGGATAAGTTCGTTTTCTTGGCTATAAATATAAACATTTGGATTGCCTTTTTGTGAATCAATTTTTTCATCAAAAAATATTTGAAATCTCACACTATCACCAGAATCTAACTTCACGCCAAATACATCAGTCTCGGCAATTTTGCCAATCATCGCCACAGAATTAAGCGCGTTTAACCAAGCCATAGATTGAGTGGATTCTGCGTTTGTCTTTATCCCATCTGTAAGTCCTTCTAAAGATTCTTTCATTTTAGCTTGAAATTCTTTTAACTCTTGGTTGGTCTCTTTTGTCGCTTCCATTGCCTTTGCCATTTCTAGCATTGTTTGTTTGTTTTGTTCTTGCATTTCGACTTGAGTGAGCTGGGCGGTCTGAGTGATGATTTTATCCACTTCCATTGGCGCAGTTGGGTCTTGGTTTTTGAGTTGCTCCAAAAAAAGTCGCATAAACGCCTGATTATCAAGCTCATTGATATTTCTTGGATTTTGTTTGTTTTTCTCGTTTCGAGCATTCACTCCTGTTATTTCGCCTAAATCAACTGCCATTCTAACTCCTTTTACTTACGCATATCGTGGGATAGTAATCTCCATTACGCTACTCAAGCTATTTTTATTCCCTTGATTTTCTTCTTCACTTGTATCAGCACTTTGTGCGAACTCTTGTGATTGGGAATCTTGCTTAGCATTTTGCTCTCCTTGCCCATCTTGTGGGGTGTTAAAATTCATATCAACATTTTCAAATCCCATTTGGTTTAAATTTGTGCGTAACTCCACTTGATTTTGTGAAAAAAGTGTAATAGCGTTTTGATTAGAGAGCACTTGAAGCACCAAATCCTTACCGCGTTTTGAAATAGTAAGCTCGACTTTGCCTAGATTCTGCGGATGAAGCTCCAATAAAATACGCGTGATTGGTGGTTTGTAGTTTTTTACTTCATCGCGTATTTGCTGGGCAAAGGTTTTTATGGTTTCTCTAGCAAGCGTTGTGCGCTGAGAAACTTGGGCTTCTTGGCTTGCCTTTACACCTAAATTAGTTTGTTGTGTTTGCTTAGATTCTGTGGCTTTTTCGTTTTGTGTGCTAGAAGATTTTTGTGCGTTGTGCAATGCCTTTTGTTTGCCAAGCTCAAATTCCTCCATAGCCTGCGTGCCCTGCTCCAAACTCTCTAATAAATCATTTTGAAAGTCCTCTTGTATATGCACTTGGGCTTCATTTTTGATTACTTGCAGTGTGCTTTGGGAATCTTTAGAGTTTTGTTTAGAAGAATCACCACCTTGTTGTTTAGAATCTTTGGCATTGCCTGCAAGCCATTGCGCGCCTTTTTGTTCATTTTCAATCCTACTCTCTTTGGGAATATTGGCAACATCGCGCGTAATGCGAGATTGTGCCCCTTTGTGCGTATTTTGAATGGTTTGTGCCTGCTCGTTTGTGGATTCTGCAAGTTGCTCTATAATGTGCTCTTGGAAATGCTCTTTGAGAGAATCTTGTGTGCTAGATTCGTTGATTTCATTATTTATAAGCGTCTTTGTAGTCTCTGTGGAAATCTTTAGATTCTCGTGTGTTTGCTTAGATTGGCGTGCTTTTGTGTTTGCATTCGACTTGGTTTTGGCATTTTTTGGTGCGTTCGTATCTTCTTGTTTTTGGATTGCTTTTTTTGCTTTAGTGCGTGTGTTTTTTAGCTTTGGCTTAGAATCATCTTGCAACAAATGCGCCAAATCAGGGAGCTCACCTAATTCACTAGATTGCATAGTGGCTGTTTGTTTAGAGTTTTGAAGCTGTGCTAATTGCTTGGCTGTGAGAGTCTTTTGAGGAAGTGCAATAGCGTTTGCCTCTTGTTGTGTGTGCTTTTGTGCTTGAATTTGATTATTGGCAGTGGGCTTGGCTTTGGCATTTTTTGTGCGTGTAGCCTTTTGCCCAAGCACTTTGGAATCGCTCTTAGATTCCAAAGCGACAAAGTGCTTAGAAAGCATCTCATCTATTATTTTAGAATCTACCTCATCACCACCTAGCGTGATGTGATGATTGCTTAGCGTTACTTTTGAGACTTCATTAGTGGCGTTAGGGTAAATCCTTTAAGCCAAATAACGAACTTAGCGTTGGCATAGATTCTTCAGTTTTTATGCTTTCATAAATGCTTGAAATTTTAGTCGTAATATTTTGAGGCTTTTGTGTGCCACGATGGATAACTGCCACATATTCGCCATTGTCTAGCTTGTATTGGACTTTATATTTGGCAGATTCTGGGATTACATCTTCACTTGATTCTTTTGCTTTTGATTGCACTATTGGCGTGCTTGCTTCATCTTGGAGTGCCTCGACTTTTGTAGGGTTTAATCCATTAAGTTGTGCGAGATTTCTCACATCTTGGAGTGTTTTTGGACTTTGTGTATTTGCGAGATTTCCCTTTGTAGCACCCAAATCTTTAGAATCTTTTGACGCGGTATCTTTAGTATCCTCGTTTGCTTTTTGTGCTGGACTTTGTGAAGCGTCTTTTTGTTGATTTAGGGCTTGAGAAAGCACTGAAGTCGCCATATTTTGATTGACATTTTTCGCACTTGCTAATTTATGAGAGGAGAGAGAATCTTCAATTACCACTTCATCGCCATCGTCTTTTGCGTTGGCTTTTTGGGTAGTTTTTTTCACTCCTTTTTGCTCTAGCTCCTCACCTTTAGCGTTCTTTGTCCCTTTGCTTTCATCGCCTTTGGCTAAAGTGCTTTTGCTTGCTTCTTCTTTTTTATCGGCATTTTTGGCGTGGATTTCTTTTGAAGTGTGTTCTTTAGAGGTGCTCTCCTGCGCTCCTTTGATATTTGATTCTTTCGCGCTAAATTCATTTTGTGTTTCTTTTAAAAAATTACTAAAATTGCTGTCTTGGCTTTTTGTGTTAGGTTTTTTGCCAACCTCAAATGGAACGATATTTTGTGATTGTGTGATTTCTTCTACCATTTTGCACCTCATATTCTTTGAACTTAAGTTGAGAGGCTTGAAGCAAAAAACATTCCTAATAAATCATAGCACCCACACGCTACAATAGCGACAAAACAATGGCTGATGAGATTTTACACAATATATGGGGGTTGTAACTTTTTATGAAAATGATTTGTTGGTCCATTTCCTTTACCAAGCGCGAGAGAATGTAAAATCGCATTAAACACATACTCTTTTGCTTGCTTGATAGAATCTAACACGCTGTTGCCAAGTGCTAAATTGCTAGCAATCGCGCTAGATAGCGTGCAACCCGTGCCGTGTGTGTTTTTTGTTTCTATTCTCTCACAAGGCAGGATAAAAAACTCCCTCCCATCAAAAAACACATCATCGCTACGCACACTTAGATTTCCTTGTGTGGTGGATTGTGTATTACTTGATTCCAATGTAAGTGCGATAGTATGCGTCTTAATAGAGCTAATCTCTCCATTCATATCGCTACTTTTATGGTTTATGCCACTATCATTATAATGCCCGCCTTTTAACAAGACGGATTTCGCGCCTTTTTTATGCAGAGCAAATGCGGCGCGCTTCATATCATCGAGATTTTGTATCGCAAAGCCACAAAGTGCCTGTGCTTCAGGGATATTTGGTGTAAGCACATCAGCAAATCTCAGCATTGTTTGTCCATAAAATTCACAAATCTCGCTAGGCATTAGCGCGAATCCATTTTTAGCAAACATCACAGGGTCAATAACGCAGTTTTTAGGCGCATATCGCTCTAAATTCTCTTTGACGCATTGTATGATTTCCTTAGAGCCAAGCATTCCAATTTTTATAGCCTTTGGTGGAATGTCCTCAAAAATCGCCTCAAACTGCTCATCAATGTATTGTCGTGGCACATCAAAGCTCGAAATTACACGAGCAGTGTTTTCAGCCACCACGCTTAATACCACGCTCATACCAAATAATCCGTGCGCGCTAAAAGTCTTTAAATCCGCTTGTAATCCAGCTCCACCACTACAATCACTCCCCGCTATGGTAAGTATAGGTGTGGCTTTTGTTGTTTTCGCCTGCATTGTATGCCTTTGTCTAAATTTTTAACATTTTTAAGAATCTAAAGTCTTAATGTTGTGTTCCAAATATCCATAGATTCTCAAAAAGCGCGATTCTAACACAAGTTTTAATTTTTTTTGCATTTTTAAGTCTTTTTTAATGCAAAGCGCGTTATAATCAGTGCTTTTATTTTTGTCGGGGCGTAGCGCAGTCTGGTTAGCGCACTTGGTTTGGGACCAAGGGGTCGAAGGTTCGAATCCTTTCGCCCCGACCACTTATGGAGATTCTTATATTGTTGATGGTGGGTGTAGCTCAGTTGGTTAGAGCATCAGTTTGTGGCACTGAGGGTCGTGGGTTCGAACCCCATCACCCACCCCATTACATAATTTATAAGCAAACATTGGCAATTTAGTGGCGTTCGTAGCTCAATTGGATAGAGCATCAGACTTCGGATCTGAGGGTTGGGGGTTCGACTCCCTCCGAGCGCACCACTTAACTTCAAAAGCACAAATGCAAAACTTGCGCCTATAGCTCAGCTGGATAGAGCAACGGCCTTCTAAGCCGTAGGTCAGAGGTTCGAATCCTCTTGGGCGCGCCACTTATTATTGTATTTGGTTACTCTTTAAGCCCCTTAAAATCCCATAAACCTAAAGAAAAGCGAAAAATACTGCGAAAATTTTGACGATTTTTAGCTATAATCGCTAAGTTGTAATCTTAAAGTAGAGGATTTTATATAGTATGGATACTTTTTCACCACAGGCAGTTTTTATTTTAGTAAGTTTTTTTGCGACGGTCTTATTTGCCGTAGTGGCGTTATTTTATGCCTTTGGTCCAACCCCCAAGCCTCCTCCCCCAGAGCCAGAACCACCAACCCCAACATCAATGATGAATGAGATTATGCGTGTGTTGGATAATCAAAAAAGCTCTATTGTAGAATTAAGCCAAGCTGTAGATGATTTTTTCAAACATTACGATGATTTGGAGCTTTCTGATTACAAGAAAAAGGCGTTTTTCTTTGCGCTTATCATTCATCAAAATGTAACCCCAGAGCTTATTTTAAAAGTAGATGAAGATTTAAAAGCTGCGAATCCTCATATGCTTTCTGAGCTTAATAAGGTGCTTACACGCGGACTTGATAACCGCGATATGAAAAGCAAACGAATATAGAATCTAAAGGACAAAAATGCAAAAAAAAAGCGGGCAATATTCACAACAAACCACACAAAACATAGGAGAAACATCTTCGCCCAAACACATTGATGACAAAATAGCACAAAGCCCACAGACTAAAGCACTCACAACCATTAGCTTGCGCCAACAAGTCAATAAATTACTCAAAGATGGCTTTAAACTCTTTAGACATAAAAATTATGGACGGGCATATAATTATTTTGAGCGGGCATTTTTGCTCGCTCCACAAAACAAAGAAGCAAAAATAGGGCTTTTCCTCACAGAACACGCTAAAGATTATCCAGATAGCGCGCATACGACCTATGAGTTTTACCAGCATTTGCTCTCTTCAGGGACTTCTAGGCTCAAATCACAAAAACAGATTCTAAAAATTATTCAATCAATGGACGAGGCGACTTTAGTGCTTTCAAACAATTTCAAAAACACTGATAGCAAAAAAACGCAAAGTTTAGATGGCGTTTTATATGGTGATTTTTTGGAAGCCGTGAGCACTCGCGGGAGCTTTAAAGAGGCATTTGAAGATATTATGTTTAGTAGCAAGTTGATTTTTACCAAAAAAAAGGATTTTTATCATTTCTTACATCAGCTTATTGATAATGGCTTTGCTGAAATTGGACTTGAATACGCTTATAGCCTAGAGGCGCAAGATTATGACGCAGAAATTGAAAAAATCATCAAAAAGGCAATTTCGTATGCGCCTAACAAAAAAACTAAGCTACCATAACCACGATTTTAGCGCAATCACTGATGACAATCGGTGTGCAGATTCTCAAACGCTCTTTGTCAAAACAGCGCAAAATGCCAAATATTGCGACAATATACAATCCCCATTTATTGAGGCAAAGGATTTGCCCGAAATTTTTGCCTTGCCAAAGCATATTGTAGGTATCACAGGGACAAATGGCAAAACCACCACCGCGGCGTGTATTTACTCTATCTTGCTTGATTTGGGTTATAAGGTGGCATTGCTTGGCACACGAGGATTTTTTATAAATGGCGAGGAAATTAAGCCAAAAGGGCTTACTACACCACCTGTGCTTGAGCTATATGAGAATTTTGAGCGCGCACAAGATTGTGATTACTTCATAATGGAAGTAAGTTCGCACGCCATCGCACAAGAGCGCATTGCGGGCGTGGATTTTGCCTTAAAGATTCTCACTAACATAACAAGCGACCATTTGGACTTCCACGGCAATGTGGAGGAATATGTGCGCGTGAAAAATAGCTTTTTTGCTAATGATACGCTAAAACTCATCAATGCCGATGAAAAGCAAGCCACATATAATCAACAAAATGTCCTTAGCTACGGCATAGAATCTCCAGCTAATATGAATGTCCGTGCATATAGCCTTAAATATGGCATTTGCGCGCATATTGCGTGGAATGAAAGCACACCCACAACGCCACAACCCCAAGAATCCACAATACACTCAAATCTCTATGGCAAATATAATCTCTACAATCTCCTTTGTGCCGTAAGCGCGTGCAAGATTCTCACCAATGCCACTCTTGATGAAATTTGTGAAAAGCTAAAACATTTCGGTGGGGTAAGCGGAAGAATGGAAATCATTAGTCAAAATCCTCTTGTAATCGTTGATTTCGCGCATACTCACGATGGAATGAAGCAGATTTTTGAAGCCTTTATGCACCATAAAATTGTAGTGCTCTTTGGCGCAGGAGGAGATAGAGATATGAGCAAGCGCGCGAAAATGGGCGCAGTAGCACAGCAATACGCACAAAGAATCTATCTCACAAGCGATAATCCACGCAATGAAAACCCAGATTCCATTATCGCTATGATTTTAGAGGGTATTAGCGAGCGCAGCAAGACCATTATAGAATCAAACCGACAAAAAGCCATAGAGCTTGCCCTGCGTGATTTAGCCAGCGATGAAGTGTTGCTTGTGCTTGGCAAAGGCGATGAAACCTATCAAATTATCGGTGAGAAAAAAATTCCTTTTGATGATAGAGAAATTATCCGCGAGATTCTTAAACGCACTTCACAAACAAACCAACAAGAATAAATAGCAATGCTTTACTTTAGTGATGAAGAGTTGCGTGATTTATTACATCAAGATGTGCCATACCTTGATAATACGAGCTTTGGGTTAAACATTAGTGGCGATGCGCGCTTGGAGTTTTTCCCTAAAAATGAGGAAATTATCCTTTGTGGTATCGATGAGTGCAAAAGGCTAGCCCAGCTTGAGAATCTGCAATACATAACTCACGCAACCAATGGGGATTACATCGCACCAAAAGAGGTATTTCTCACCTTGTGGGGCAATGCACAAAGATTATTGAGCGTGCAAAAGACATTGCAAAATATCTTAGAACACGCAAGCTCAGTAGCCACCTATACGCACAAAATGCTTAGTCTAGCAAGGGGAAAAAATCCACATATCGCCCTGCTTGGCACACGAAAAACAATGCCTTTTGCTAAAAAACTTTTATTAAAGGCTTTAGTAAGCGGTGGTGGATTGCCACATAGATTGGGATTAAGCGACAGTATCTTACTTTTTAAAGAGCATCGTTTGCTTTGCAAAAATATTCAAAATGATTTTAAACGACTAAAAAATACTTTCAAAGAGCACAAAATTATCGTTGAAGTTGAAACACTTAAAGAAGCACAGGAGTTTGCGCTTTTGGGCGCAGATATTTTGCAATGCGAGCGATTAAGTGCCAAAGAGTTAAGCCGTGTCGTCAAAGAGATAAAGACGCGCTTTCCACACATTTTACTCTCCGCTACGGGAGGGATACATATCAAAAATGTGGAGGAGTTTGCAAGCAGTGGAGTAGATATGATAGTGAGCACTGCTATGTATCGTGCTCCAATCTGTGATGTCAAAGCACAATTTCACAAAGATTAACGCATCTTGCTTAGAATCTTAATATCGTTGCATTACGGCAAGAGCTTGCTGTGCGTTGATTGCCCCTCCACTCCATAGCTCAAAACTTAGTGCAGCTTGATTGATAAGCATATTTTTACCATCTTGGACTGCTAACCCCAAATCTTGCGCTGTGCGCAAAAATGGTGTCCTTACCCCATAAATCAAATCAAAAGCAAAACGCGCACGAGCAAAAAGCGAGGTCAAAAGCGCGGAATCTAACGGGAGATTCTCATCGTTTAGCCCTGCTGGCGTGGTGTTTATGATTATATCAAAGGAGTTTTGACAATTTTTGAGTTGTGTGAATTCTACACACGCAAAGCCATTTTGCAAAAATTCCTCCAAACGCGCAGAAGAACGATTATAAATCGTTGGTGTAATGCCATTTTGCCTTAATGCAAATGCTACCGCCTTTGCAGAGCCACCAGCCCCTAAAATAAGTGCATTTGAAATTTTAGCCGACCAATCCTGCAAACACATAAAAAAGCCTTGCGCATCGGTGTTATACCCTATCACTGCATTGTTTTCAAGCACCCAAGTATTGATTGCGCCAATCTCTTGCCCAATGCCACGCACCTCATCAGCTTGCAAAAATGCACTTTGCTTAAATGGCACCGTGATATTTGCCCCACTTAAACCAAGCTCTAAAAAACTCGCATACAAACAATCTTTGCTCTTAGATTCTAAAACCTTATCACTTGCAAACGCCAATGGCAACAAAACGCGTCCATAAAAAGCATCTATACCATAAAATCTAAATGTCGCATTATGTAAAAGAGGGGATTTTGAATGTGCTATTGGATTACCAAAGACGCAAAACTGCCGCATAAGTTTCTTAAATTTTTCTGATAGCTCGAGATACGATATAAGCCTTTCTCCCGCTATCAAGTATAATAGTAGCCCAACCATCACTAAGAGCACTCACTCTCACCGTCTGTCCTAACGAAAGAGACGCTATGATAGGTGCATCTGTGTTTGGAGCGGAGCGGACATTCACCCTATTAGCCAGCACTTCATAAACATTAGAATCACTAGAGATTTCTGTCCCTTGTGTAGGTTGTGCTGGAGTTGCTTGTGCTTGCTGTGCTCCACTCTCAGCCACCCTCACTAAACGCTTAGCAATGTAGCCACCAATAGGCTCTTTTATCTTAAACCACTCATCATCAAAGGAGGCTACCTCTATCCTCTTGCCCGAACTTAAAGCCGTGATAGGTGGGCTTTGTGTGCTTGGAGCAGAGCGCACCATAGCCGTTGGCACTTGCACAGACGCATATACATATTCCGTAGATTCTTGTTGTTTTTGTTCATCATTTTGCTTAGTTTGGTTGCTAGATTCGCTAACACCAAAAGGCTGCTCAACTGCTTGAGTGGGCTCAATGGGCTTAGGAGTTTCTGCTTGAGCAAGCTCTCTAGCAATCTCTTGTGGCTCTTGGGGATTAGGAGTGCTAGTAGGAGTAGAGGCAATGGGAGATTCTTGATTTGGAGGTGATTGCGTGCTAGAACCACGCTTAATCCCTAAAAAAGCAAGCAAGGAATCCATAGGGTCTTGCGTCTGTTGTAAATTATCGTGGTGCAACCGCTGTGTCTTTGGCAATATATCATTTTTGATACCAAGAAATACAAAGAAATACACACCCATCGCCACAATAATAATTAAAATTGGGATAAAGTAGATTCTTAGTAATTTAAATCTCAATGGTTTCTCTCCATATCGTTTTTTTTTTTTTGTTATTTTAGCTAAATTTTACCTGAATTTTACCACTTTTTTGTATAACTTCACCAATTTCATAACCACCGCTTTTGGTAATTACCTCATCTGCGTGTTTTTTATCGACAATAAGCACCATTCCAACACCCATATTAAACACGCGCAGTGCCTCTTGCTCCTCAACCTGAGATTGTAGCAATGCAAAAATCGGTAATTTTTGTGTTAATTTTAACAACGCTGTTTTGTTAATTTTTGCACAAAGCTCTGAATCTAGCACACGCGGAAGATTCTCTATAATGCCACCGCCCGTTATATGTGCTAGGGCTTTGATTTTAGTGCGCAGGGAGTGAAAAATTGGGACATAAATCTTTGTAGGCTCAAGGAGAATCTCTCCAATCGTGCGACCTTCAAATGGTGTGTCAAAGTGCATTTGAAGATTCTCAAAAATCACTTTTCGCGCTAAAGAATATCCATTTGAGTGCAATCCACTTGAAGCAAGCGCGATTATCACATCGCCACTTGCCACTTTTGGATTATGTTGTAACTCCCCTTTTTCTGCTACCCCCACAGCAAAGCCAGCCAAGTCAAAGTCCTTGCCCTGATACATTGATGGCATTTCGGCACTCTCTCCACCAATAAGTGCGCACTGCGCCATTTTACACCCCGTTGCAATCCCGCTAATGACTTCTAACGCGCTTTTTTTATTAAGTTTGCCTGTGGCATAATAATCAAGGAAAAAAAGTGGCGTGGCAAAATTACAAATCAAATCATTCACACACATCGCGACCAAGTCAATTCCAATGCTATCAAGTTTCCCACTATCAATAGCAAGGCGAAGTTTTGTCCCCACACCATCAGTTGCGCCAAATAAAATTGGCTCTTTATATCCGCTAGGCAAAGCATACGCGCCAGCAAATGAGCCTATCCCGCCGATAACATTGCTATTAGAAGTGCTTTTAGCAATAGGTTTAATGCCATCTACAAGGGCATTCCCCTCATCAATATTAACCCCACTTTCTTTGTAGGTAGCTTTTTTCATTCTATATCCTTCACGCTAAAGTGTGTATTGTAGCACTAATTTGTAACATTAAGCACCCTAAAGGCAAACTCAATATCCTCTCGCTCTCTCTTTAATTGCTTGTTTTGCTCTTCTAAAATATCCCGACTCACTTGCAAGTTAGCAATCTCCTTGCTGATATAATAAATGTTATTGGCTAAATACACTTTGGGGCAAAAAAGCACAAGGGCAATAAAAAATATTCGCAGAGCACTTAAAAGATATGCAAAGGGGAGTTTGTGGCGTGCGTGCAAATTATGTTGTGTATTGATAGAATCTTGTTTATTATGAGATTGTGTGGCATCGCTTGGCATTTATTTTCCTTTCTTTTGAATATCAAATATACGCATTTTAGCACTTCTTGCACGCGGATTATACTGAATTTCTTTCTCATTTGGCAAGAGAGGTTTTTTGGTTATGATGTTACCAAGTGCATTATTCCCGCCACACTCACATTTCATTGCATTTGCAGGGCAAATACAATGCAAAGAAAAATCTCTAAAAGCATTTTTAATAATCCTATCTTCGAGTGAATGAAAACTTATAACACACACACGCACATCTGCTAAATCACTAGAACGCGCAAGTTGTTTAAGAGAATCTAAAAGGCTTTGTAATTGCGCCAACTCGCCATTAACTTCGATTCTAATTGCTTGAAACACCCTTGTGGCTGGGTGCAATGAATTTGTGCGAGGCAAAACTTTCCCCACAATCTCACACAGCTCTACTCCGCTTGTAATCGGCCTTGCCTGCATAAGAGCGTTTGTAAGTTTTCTAGATTCTCTAATTTCACCATAATCCCTAAATACGCGCTCTAATTCATACGCACTATATGTATTTATCACGCTATTGGCATTTTTAGCCTGCCTTGTATCCATTCGCATATCTAAGTTGCTTGATTCAAAACTAAACCCACGCACTTTATCATCAAGCTGCATTGAACTCACACCAATATCAGCGATGATAGCGCGCACTTGGTGTAATTGCTCTTTTGATAACCCACTAAGCGCACTGCCAAAATCACTATGAAAAAATTCCATTCTATCGCTTAGTCCAGCTTGCTCAAATCGCGTTTTGGCAAGATTGAGCGCGATCTCATCTCTATCAATGCCAACAATCTTGCATTGCTTATATGTCTCTAAAAGTGCCAAACTATGCCCGCCAAAGCCCAAAGTGCAATCAACAATAATGCCGTTGCTATGAGATTTTAGCGAATCTACAAGCGTATCTTTTAAGATAGGAATATGGGCTAGCTTCATAAACTAATCTTGCTCATATCACCTACACGCAAGAATTCCGCATAAATACACAAAATGAGATTCTCACGATTTTGCTTGATTGTAGCGTCTTTGTCATTGACAAGCACATTGTCAAAAAATTGCGATAAAGACTGCTCTAATCCAAAGAGGGCTTGGATAAACTCCACAATCACAGAATCTTGCACAAAATCTGTGGCATTATGCAAATCTGCAAAGCGTTGCTTAATCTTGCAAATTTCATCGTATAGGACTTGCTCGTGTGTGGAAGTAAAAAGCGATGGCGTGATATGGATATTTTTTACATCACTTATGCCCGATTGCTTGCAAATGTTTGCCACACGCTTAAATGTGCTAAGAAGCGTTGCTTTATTGCTACCTTGCTCAAGCACTTGGATAAGACAAAGCGCGTTTTGTCGTATGCGCACAATGTCTCGCTGTGATTTAGATTCACTATTTAGTCCAGCAATAACGGCACTAAAAATAGACGGATTGACTTTGAGTGTGCTCTCTAATCGCTCTAAGAAAAAGGATTGTATTGCCTGCATATCGCCCTTAGCATAGCCCACCTGCTCATAAATCTGTGTCAAATCTGTGTGTATATCAAAATGCAAACCAAATTTTTGCACAATTTTAATGATACCATTTGCCGCTCTGCGTAGGGCATAAGGGTCTTTTGAGCCACTTGGAATCTTCTTAATGCTAAAGAGGGCTAAAATACTATCAATCTTATTTGATAGACTCACAATCGCGCTTAAAAGATTCGATGGGAGCTCATCATCTTCACCATTTGGCAAATACTGCTCTTGTATTGCACGCACGATACGCTCATCTTTGCCCAATGCACGCGCATAATATCCCCCCATAATTCCTTGCAATTCAGGGAACTCGCCCACCATTTCACTTAGCAAATCCGCTTTTGCTAAATCGATACTCTCTAAAAGCAGGGATTGTATATCTTTGTTATTTTTCCCTACAAACTCATCATTCCTAAAATGTTTGGCATATTTTTGGCATAAAAATTTAGCGATAATTTCCTCACGCGCAATTTTATCAGCAAGTGTCCCGAGCCCTTGCACAAACAAAATATCGCGCAAATGTGTGGAATCCAACCCCTTTTTTAAGTCATTTTCATAAAAAAATGCCGCATCGCACAATCGCGCACGAAGCACTTTTTCATTCCCAGCCACAATAAGTGAGGTATCATCGCTCGTAGAATTACAAACCACAATAAAGCCGTTATAAAGTGTGTTTTCTTTATAGATAGCAAAATACCGCTGATTCTCTTTCATAGAAGTGATGATGACCTCGCTTGGCAAGGACAAAAACTGCTCATCAAACTTTCCTAAAATGCAAGTAGGATACTCCGTGATTGCTACAACCTCACTAAGCAACTCGCAATCTAGTTCGACCACAACATTATGCGCAGATTGTATATTTTTGATTTGCGAGAGGATAATTGCCTTTCTCTCCTCTTGGTTAAGGATAACTTTGTGTCTTTTAAGCGTCTCAAAATATGCAGGTATGTCTTTTACTTTGGTTGGTTTCATATCCATATCGCGATGTCCAAAGGTTTGTGGGATAGATTTAACACCAAAAACCTCTAAATCTAGTATCCTATCGCCCAAAAAAGCACAGATATTTTGCACAGGGCGGATAAATTCATCGCTTAGATTCCCCCAGCGCATACTTTTACCAAAATGCAAAGACTTCACAAATGCGCTAAAAACTTCTTGTAGCAAATCCGCACAATCTACTCCCGCGATATTTTGCTTGTAATACAACACCTCTTTTCCATCTTTACTCGCTCTTTGTAATTCTTTAGAATCTGCCTCTATGCCATTTTTTGCGCAAAAGGCAATACCAGCCTTGCTTAACACACCATTTTGATATGCGATACTCACAGGAGGACCAAAAGATTCTATAACGCGCTCTTTGCTTTTTAGTGGGAATTTTGGTGAAAAAATCACAATTCGGCGAGGGGTATAAAAAATGCTTACTTCCTCATCATCGTGGATATGATAGTGTTTTAGCGATTCACGCCATTTGGATTTGATATTGGGAAATTCCTTAAGAAACGGAATAGCAGGAAGTTCTTGGGTTAGAATCTCAATTAAAAGTGTGGTGGTGCTCAAAACTATCTCCCAAAATTAAAATGTATAAGGCGTAATTCTAGCACGCAAAGATGAAAAATGCAAAGCTAAATCGCTAAATACAACGCCAATTTCATAAGGATAAAAATGCAAAGACTGAAATGGATAGCACTCATCACGCTTATTGTGTGTTTTGCAAACGCGTTGCCACTTGACAAAATTAGGGGTAAGTGTGTCTCACCCGATGAATTTAATCAAAAACAAAAAGCAATCATTATTAAAGCCTTTAATTACGGGGTAAAAAGTGGCTATGGCTACACAATGGCAGCTATCGCGTGGAAAGAATCTTGCGCAGGGGAATATCGCATAAATTTAAGCGACCCATCAGCTGGCATTTATCACGCCTACATACCGGGCGTAATCAAAAAACACAACGAAGAAGATAGCTCTTTTATGCGTAATATGGTCGCTGAATTACTTATGCGCGATGATGATTATGCCTCAAAACTTGCTCTTGAGGAGCTCTTGTATTGGCATAAAGTGCGCGAGGGTGATTGGCAAAAAATCATAAAATCTTACAACAAAGGTTTTAGCTGGGAAAAAGACACCCAACGCAACAAAATGGCAAATGAGTATTACCAAGATGTAAAAAAACGCGTCCAACTCCTCCAAAACTATATCCCAAAAATCTCTTCAAGCCTTGCAAAAAAAGCAAAAAATGATATTGCCATTGCCTCACTTGGTGGAGATTCTACACCATTGACACATAAAGTCGCTACACCAGCAACACAAACACAACCAACAAACAAAAAACAACCCATAATGACACATCAATCCAACACACTCTCAAAACCCGTTACACAAAGACAAACAATAACAAAAAGCACACAAACCACAAGCAAAGCACACAATACAAACGCCTATACAAGCAAATTCTACCTCCTTAATGAATAAACCACAAAAATAACTGCTATTCTTTCAAATCTATTTACTATAAGTAAGTAATTTCGCCGATATTTACACTAATGTATCTTAGGCTGTGGAGTTTTTGGGCATTGCCTCACAATTACACAACTCCATAGCTCAACCAAATTTTGGCATTCTTACTTAAAGTAATGCAAGGAATGAGAATGAAAAATATGCGATGTAGTGTAGTGGTTGTTTGGCTGATGTCTCTTATAGTTTTCTTGCACGGACAAGAAGAGATACCAAAATGCTATGAAAGCCAAAAATGGTATGTCAAGCTCCCTGTCCTCTGCCAGCAAGATTCACAATCTATGGAGTGCTTGTATCTCTTTGACAAAGCTGAGCAAAAAGCCATCTACGCACGCATACAAAATCAAACGGCACAAAATGACACACAAGCCATAATTTTCACAGATACAACAAACCCACTTATAACATATAGCATTACGCCAGATTCTAATATCCTCACACAAAACAAAAAAATCAAAAACTCCAAAAAAACACAAGAAGGGCATTACTTAGTGGAGCAAACATCGTGCGCGTATATTGATGGAGCACGATTTAGCAAAGATTGGGAAAATATCAACACTGCCACAGCTACACAAAAAGACACAAAATTTCGCATTGAGAAGCGAGATACAACGACTTTGCGATTTGTGATAGAAATAGGACAAGCCCCCAATCAACAAACTTCTAGTGCAGAGTTTTATCTAAAACCCCTTAGTAGCACGCAAGCTCACATTATCTATGCGCAAAATACACTTTGTAAGATTCTCATCACCAAAAGAGAGGGGGTTTTACTCATCGGGCAATTTGAATCTAAAGGCGTGTGCGAAGCCCTCTATGGGAATGAGCTCTCTCCTCTTGCTACACAATACGAACTCATAGACCAAACGCAAAAATAAAGAAAGAGTCAATAAAAATATCTTCATTGACTCTTTAAGGCTCAACTTGCCACAGATTTAAACACCTCCATAATCACTTCGCTTACAATCTTTGCATCTTGCATACTCATACTTTGCGCACAAGGGATTGAAAGCTCTGCATTGTAGAATCTATCCGCACATTCACGCACCTCCTTACTCACTAAGAAATCTTTTTGGCAAAGTTGCTTATATAAACTAAACTGGCAAATTGGGCGATAATGCACTTGCACGAGCATTCCATTTTTATGCAATGAAGCAAAAATCTCTTTTTTTCTCTGTGCTAAATCGGGGCGCAAAAAAATAGGATAGAGATGATGAGAGCTCATTATATGAGAATCTCGCGCCATTGTGTCAAAAAACTCATTGTTAGCAAAGACTTCATCATAAAATTTTGCAATTTCTCCACGCCTAGAGAGGAAAGATTGTATCTTTGTGAGTTGTGATAATCCTAGAGCCGCGCCAATCTCACTTAGACGAAAGTTAAATCCACTATGAGTGCAGTCATACTCCCACGCCTCACCTTTTATAACGCCGTGATTAAGAATCTTGCTTGCGAACGCATAAATTTCCTCATCATTTGTCATAATCGCTCCACCCTCAGCAGTGGTAATAGGCTTAATCGCGTGGAAGCTAAAAATACTCACATCGGCAATCCCGCCAATCTTGCGCCCCTTATAACTCCCGCCAAAAGAGTGCGAACTATCAGAGACCCAAATAAGATTATGTTCTTTGGCAATGCAGGCTATCTCATCGCAATCCACACTTTGCCCGCCATAATCCACACTTACAATCATCTTAATCATATCTTTTTTGGGGTGGGATTGTAAAATTTCTTTAATGCTTTGTGAGTCGATATTGCCATTTTCTTTAATATTAGCAAATATCGGTGTAATACCATTTTGAAGCATCATATTACTTGTCGCTACAAAGGTTATGGGCGTAGTAATAGCATAAATATGAGAATCTCGCGCCCAATATTTGGCTTTCAGCGCGAAAAAAGTCGCATAAAGTGCGGAGGTGGCGGAGTTTAGCACAAGCGCATATCTTGCGCCCACAAATTGTGCGAGGGCATCTTCAAATCTTTTTGTAATCTCTCCCTGCGTTAAATGCGAGCTTTTTAGCGCACGACAAACGCTTTCTCTATCATCAGATTCTATAAGTTGTGTGCTATAAGGATACACTTTCATCTAAGGAATCTTGTAAGTTTTTAAGAAAGGAGCTTTGAAACGCGCTCGCTATCAAGTCTATTAGGATTATGTGAGCTTCGCAAGTAATTACTCATATTTCTAAAAAACTTAGCGATTTTGCCTTCTTCTTTAGGTTCTTTGTCGAGGTTTTTAAGCAGACCTTGACTTTTGACATCTTTGGTTGCATTTTCTTCTTGGGCATTAAGGTTGTTGTTTATATCAATAGAAAGTCTATCTATGGCTGGTTTGATTTGCTTTTTAATTTCTTTAACCTCATAATTAAACACTTCTATTTCGCGTTTATCTCCCTCTAATAGCGAAGTATCAAGTTTAATTGCCTTTAAAACCACACTTCCTTTAGAATCTTTAATATCCACGCCAAAAACCTTGCTTCCCTCAAATTTTGATTCATCAATGATATTATCTACCTTAGCGCGGATTTCGCCTAGTTTTTTTTGGTTGTCATACACCTTTTGAGCTTTTTGTGCGTGAGAGTCAATAGAATCAAGGGATTTTTTGAGTGTTTGAAGTTTTCCAATACTTGCATTTGCGGACTTTATAGGCTCTGAGGCAAATGGAGAGTGAGAATCTTTTATATCATCTGTGGCAGAAGTGGTGGGCTTTTGTATGAGCGATTTAAGTGTGGGTGGCTGTGTGGCTTGAGTCCCTGACTCATTGCCAAGTTTTACTTTTGGATTGTTTGGCGCGGCATTACTTCCTGTTGCTGGAGTATTTGTGGTTGGCGTGATAGTCATAAGATTCTCCTTAAATTCCTTAAGTCTTTTATGGTTGCAATAAGCAAAATTTAAGCCAAATTCGTAACAAAGTGAAACTTTGTAAAATTCGACAATAAAATGCAGATAAAATGCAATTTTTTACCAACATATTGAAAAAAACTCGCTAAAGTAGTGCGTATTTTTTACGCCTTTAGATTCTTTAAACGAGATTCTCACAAATAGCCCAAAATGCGGGCAAGCAGGGAATCTTTAAACTTACTTAAGGAGATTTATATGGGTTTGACTTTAGGCATTGACATTGGTAGCACGACCGCAAAAATCGCGCTAATGGAAGATGATAATATCATTTACAGGCAATATGAACGACACTATTCCAAAGTGCGTGAAAAAAGCATTGAGATTGTGGAGGGCTTGCGCCCGCTTATTGGAGATAGGAGCTTTAAGGTGTCTATCTCTGGTTCTGCTGGCTTTGGAATCTGTAAGGCTGTGGGCATTGACTTCGCTCAAGAAGTCTTTGCGACCGCAGAGGCAATCAAATTCTTAGAACCTGATACTGATGTGGTTATCGAGCTAGGTGGCGAAGATGCCAAAATTTTATTTCTAAGCGGTGGGACAGAGGAGCGAATGAATGGCTCTTGTGCTGGCGGCACAGGTGCATTCATCGACCAAATGGTAACCCTGCTTGCCATTGATGCAAAAACTTTTGATGAAATCTCCTTACAACACAACAAAATTTATCCTGTGGCAAGTCGTTGCGGTGTGTTTGCTAAAACTGATGTCCAGCCACTGCTCAATCAAGGCGTGAATAAAGAAGACATTACGGCAAGCATTTTCCAAGCCGTAGTCGATCAAACCGTGAGCGGACTAGCACAAGGGCGTAAAATCAAGGGAAAAGTGATGTTTTTGGGCGGACCGCTATTCTTTTATAAGGGATTACAAAAGCGATTCCAAGAAACGCTCAAACTTGATGATGAGCACGCCATTTTCCCAGAATATGCGCAATACTCTGTTGCTATCGGCGTAGCACTTTGCGCGAGGGCAAACTCAAAAGAATTTACTTGCGATGGGCTTTTAGAAAAACTCAAAGAATCCAAAAATGTCGCCTCAAGCAACAAATACCTTGAGCCACTTTTTGCCAATAAAAAAGAATATGAGGAGTTTATCACAAGGCACGAAAGCGCGAGTGTCGATGAAATTGACATCGATGAGGCATTCAAACGCAATGATTGCAAAAAACTTAACGCCTACATTGGGATAGATTGTGGCTCTACGACCACCAAACTTGTCATTATTGATGAATTTTATAGAATCCTCTATCAATTCTATAATTCCAATCAAGGCAATCCTGCAAGCGTTATCCACCACCAACTCCAATACATTTATGAGCACTTTGGCGATAAAATCACTATCAAAGGCAGTGCCGTTACAGGATATGGTGAGGAGCTTATCAAGGCTGGGTTTAACCTAGATTCTGGACTTGTAGAGACCATAGCACACTTAAAAGCCGCTCAACACTTTAATCCAAAGGTTGATTTTATTATTGATATTGGCGGGCAGGATATGAAATGCTTTTATATCAAAAATTCTACGATTGATTCTATAATGCTTAACGAAGCGTGCTCGAGTGGTTGTGGGAGCTTCATCGAAACTTTCGCACGGTCAATGGGCTATGATGTGCAAACTTTTTCACAATTTGGGTTAGAATCTAAGCACCCTGTGGAGCTTGGAAGTCGTTGCACGGTCTTTATGAATAGCTCGGTTAAAGAAGCACAAAAAGAAGGCGCAGGCATTGAAGATATTAGCGCGGGACTTTCAATGAGTGTGGTAAAAAATGCTATTTATAAGGTTATCCGTGCGCGCGATGCTGATGATTTAGGCAAACAAATTGTCGTGCAGGGTGGGACATTCCTCAACAACGCTGTGCTACGAAGTTTTGAAAAAGAAATTGGGCGCAATGTCATTCGCCCTAAAATTAGTGGGCTTATGGGTGCATTTGGTGCAGCACTTTATGCTAAGGGACTAAACCTTGATAGCTCATCAATCATTACCAAAGAGGCACTTGAGAACTTCAATCATCACGCAAAAGCCACTGTGTGTAGCCTCTGTGGGAATCACTGCAATCTTACCATTAACCGCTTTAGTGATACTTATGGAGCAAAAAAATTCATCTCTGGGAATCGCTGTGATAAACCACTAGGCTTTAAGAAAATTGTGCATTTACCAAATATGTATGAATACAAACTTGAGAAATTGCGTGATTTATTTGCCTATAAAGGATTCAATAAAGAACAAAGTGTAGTGAAATTTGGCTCAAAAGGCAAGATTGGAATCCCACTAGGGCTTAATATGTATGAGAATCTGCCATTTTGGCACACCCTACTAAGTGAGCTTGGATATGAGGTAGTCGTCTCTAGTATGACTACCCGCAAGACTTATGCGCGCGGACAATACTCAATCCCAAGCGATACCGTGTGCTATCCTGCAAAACTTCAGCACGGACATATTGAAGATTTGATGGACAAAGGTTTGGAGGTGATTTTTTACCCCTGTATGAGTTACAACTTTGAATCTGATGAAAAGCATAAAGACACAAGCACAAATAACTATAACTGCCCTGTGGTAGCTTACTATCCAGAGTTATTAAACTCAAATGTCGATAGATTGCGCGAAGTGAGATTCCTCTATCCGTATGTGGGCTTACATAAAAAAGATGAGTTTTATAAAAAATCTCTTGATTTTTTTGTTAAAGAACTCAAAGTGTCTAAAAAAGAATACGCCAAAGCTCTTGAGAGAGCATACGCATATAGAGAAGCGTGGCTTGATGACATTCAACAAGAAGGTGAGCGCGTGCTCGCTCACATAAGAGAACATAACCTTAAAGCTATCGTGCTAAGCGGGCGACCTTATCACATCGACCCTGAAATCAACCACGGCATTGACAAGCTCATAAATTCGCTTGGATTGGTGGTTTTGAGTGAAGATTCCATATCACACTTAGGCGATGCACAAAATCTCCAAATCCTCAATCAATGGAGCTACCATTCACGACTTTATAATGCTGCTGAGTTTGTCTGCCATAACGAAAATATTGAGCTCGTGCAGCTGGTGAGCTTTGGTTGTGGGATAGATTCTATCACTACTGATGAAGTGCGCGACATCTTAGAAGCACGCGGTAGATTCTACACACAAATCAAAATTGATGAGATTAGCAACCTTGGCGCAGTCAAAATCAGAATCCGCTCGCTACTTGGTGCTATGGAAGAAAAGATTTCAGGCAAGAAAAGTCCGCACACAAGCATTCTTTTCTACAATAATATACAACAAGAAATGCGCAAAATGACCGCATTAACAAACTAAACTCAACACAAAGGATACACAATGACACAAAAAATGACAATGACACAAGGGTTTATGGGGTTTCAAGGCTTAGATTCTGCAAATAATCTTCCAAATGTGCAAAAATGGAATGTGGGTGTGGCAAGCAATAACGCCACACTAAAAGGCGAACGCGAAATTATCAAAGTCCCTTTCACAAAAGAGATGAAAGAAACGCACAGCATTTTAGTGCCAATGATGCTCCCCATTCACTTCCGCTTCTTAGTGAATATCTTGCGTTTGCACGGATATAAGGCGGAGTTGCTTCATAACGATGGCAAAGGCGTGGTTGATGAGGGACTTAAAAATGTGCATAATGACACTTGCTATCCTGCTTTGCTTGTGATTGGACAGATGATAGACGCGCTTAAAAGTGGTAAATGGGATTTAAGCAAAGTCGCCCTGCTCATCACACAAACAGGTGGTGGTTGCCGTGCGAGTAATTATATCCACCTTTTGCGTAAGGCGTTGAATAAAGCTGGATTTGGGCAAATCCCTGTGATTTCGCTCAACTTTAGCGGGTTAGAAAGCGGTCAAGGCTTTAGCGTTACGCGTCCAATGCTACAAAACCTCCTATCTGCGATTGTGTATGGGGATTTGCTAATGAATATCGCTAATCAATGCAAATCTTATGAGCTTAATAAAGGCGATACTGACGCGATGGTGGATAAATGGGTAACTAGACTTAGCACTGTGGGCACAAACGCGGGACTTACAAACTATAAAGCACAAAAACGCGATATGATGGAGATTCTCAATGACTTCGCCTCTATCCCTAGAAGCAAAGAACGCAAGGTGCAAGTGGGAATCGTGGGGGAGATTTATATCAAATTCTCGCCACTTGGGAATAACAACCTAGAGGATTTCTTGTTGCAAGAAAATTGCGAGGTTGTGATACCGGGATTCTTGGATTTTTGTCTTTACTGCATAAACGATAGCATTGTGGAAAACAAAATGTATGGTGGTAAGCTCTCCACAAGGATTATTTATAAAATCGTGTTTGAGTATTTTTGTCGCAAACAACAAGACCTTATCAACATCATTAAAAAACACGGGGTTTTTCGCGCACCAGCAACTTTCAAACACACCAAATCACTTGCTGATGGCTATGTAAGTGAAGCGATGAATATGGGCGAGGGTTGGTTGCTTACTGCTGAAATGCTTGAACTTATCGAGCAAGGTGTAAATAATGTCATTTGCACGCAACCTTTTGGTTGCTTGCCAAACCACATCGTGGGACGCGGAATGATGAAAGTCATTAAGGAGAAAAACCCGCAAAGCAACATTGTTTCAATCGATTATGACCCAAGTGCTACGCGTGTCAATCAAGAAAACCGCATTAAACTAATGCTTTCAAACGCAAAAAAAGAAATGCAAGAAAAAGCATTACAAGAAGCATAAAATATGAGCCACAACCCCTTTGAGATTCTACAATCTCAAGGGTTGCAAACGCTCAATTTTCACAAACCTCACAACAAATCACTAAAATCACCTAAACTAAGATTATCTTTTTGAAGCACTAAGTGCATACACGAGGTTGCGTAGCTCAAAAATATCATCATTTGGTGCTTGAATACCCTGTGGCAAATTACTTGGCATAAAAACTTCGCCATTACAACCATACCCATCAAACTTACTAACTTTTAGCGTGCCAAGAACGATGCTCTCTCTTGCTCCTTCCCAAACTGATGCAGTGTCTTTAATCCTATCAGTTTTATTTGGCACAATAAGCGTCAAATCAAACTCCACAGGAGCTTTTGATAGTGCTTTTTTGAACGCAGATTCTAAAAATTCATCATTTAGTCCATCTAATTCTTCTTTGTTTAAACCCTTTATACCCGCCTTTGGGATAAAGCTAAAGCGCGCCAAAAGCAAATCTCCATTTGATTGCAAAAACCCAAATGTATGCACGCTATGATACGCGCTATTTGCGAAGCTAGGTGTAATTGGCAGAGATTGAACTTCTTTGGCAAAGTTTGCAAACGAGCGCACTTTTGCTCGTTGTTTATCTGCCTTATCTTGCGTGATTCTACCCTCTTTTTGTTGCACTTGCAATCGCATAAACTGCTTAAACTCACTCGCATTAGTGGCAAAATTTATCCTCGCATTTGTCATTGCCATTTCCCAGCTGTCATTTTTACCCTGTATTTTTAGTGCTAAGGAGCGATTTTTTGACTTATCGCTTTGTTTTAGATTCCCACCTGCTAGAGAAAATCGCACTTTCACTTTACTTTTATTATGTAAAAGCGGGATAGCAAAGTCCTTTGCCACTTCTTTATTAGGGATAAACTCCCCAATAGCGCAAAAACCCTTAGCGTGATTGATTTTTTTATGTGGATTTGCCTCCTCTGCATTAAGTGTGTAAAAATACTCTACAATCTCTTGTGCATCATCTTGCACATCTGCTCTTAGCACACCAAAAAATCCCAAAAATACTACAACAAGCACTTTTAGTCCATTCCAAACAAAAGTTTGTGAAATTCTTTTTTGCATTCTTACTTCCTTACAATAATTTACAATCCAAACATTGTAGCATAAAACTTTCTTTAGAGAATCTTCGCGCTTTTAGATTGTGAGATTCCTATGAGTTGCACCTCATCACCACTTACTAAGGATTGCAATGTCCTTATTTCCCCATCTTTTTCAATCTGCACAAACGCGCTTAAACGGTGTGGGTCTCGCGCGCTTATGGCATTACATAATTGCTCTATGTCATTTGTGGCGCACTCAAATCTATGTGTTATCCCCTGCGTTAGAGCATTTGGAAGTGGGCTAAGCGCAAACTCACAATCTTTTAACGCTCTTTGAATAGCGAAGTTTATACTCTCCTCAAGCATTGCAAGTTGCGAATGCTTTGCATTGATTGCCCCTTCAAAACTTAAATGTTGTAACATTTCTTTTAAATATCCTAACTGCTCAACTTTAGCAAGAAACACTTGTGTAAAACTTTGTGTAAGATTCTCACTTATATCATCGATTCGTTGTAGCCACTCAAATCTATCGGGCAATAGCATTTCAATCGCAGCACTTGGCGTAGGGGCGCGCATATCAGCGACATAATCACTCATCACCGTATCACTCTCGTGCCCTACTGCGCTAATGATTGGTGTCCTAGCACTATAAATAGCGTCCGCGACAATCTCTTCATTAAACGCCCATAAATCCTCCATACTGCCTCCGCCCCTACCAATGATAATGACATCAAAGCCTTTAGGCGTCCCAAAAAAGCTATCAATATATGCAATATTTGTAGCGATAGATTCCTTTGCTTTATCGCCTTGCACGAGGGTATTAAGCACAAAAAACTTCGCAAGATTCCACCGCTTTTGTGCGACTTTTTTAATATCCTCTATTACCGCACCTGTGGTAGAGGTGAGCACCGCCACACGCTTTGGAAATACTGGAATTGGCTTTTTGTTATCAAAATATCCCTTTGCTTGAAGCGAGGTTTTTAACTGCTGATAGGCGAGCGAAAGCTCACCTATACCATCTGGCAGGACTTCTAGGCAGTTTATTTGGTATTCGCCACGCGGTATATATACACTCACACTTCCACGCACAATGAGGTTTAATCCTTCTTGCATTTGGAATCTTAGCTTGCTTGCATTGCCTTTAAAAATCACACAGCGCACTTGAGAATTGCTATCCTTAAGGCTAAAAAAAATAAAACCGCTACTATGAATGGTAAGATTGCTTACCTCGCCTCTTACACTTACTTGTAAAAATGTGCTCTCCAAAAGAGCTTTTATTTGGCTATTAAGCGTGCTTGGCGTGAGAACTTGCATATTTTATTAAGGGCTACACTATCGCTTAAAGTTCATTTTTTTCTTATATTCGCGCATTATGGTTTCAAACTTCGCGGTAAAAAGTGGGTTTTGATTTGACATATATTCTACGAGCATTTGAAGTTGGGTGGTGGTTAGATGCGTAACTGCGATTGAGCACACTTCACTAAATGTATCATCATCATTGTTAAACATAGCCTCAGAAATGGCTTGTGAGTATTTTAAGAACACTTTTTTGTCCTCTTCTTCTTGGCGATTATGCTCGAGTATTTCCTCGTGTATTTCTTGGAGTTGCTCGATAGGGAGCACCTTTAGCTGGTCTTTGGTGTAAAGTCCTGTAAGAGACATAATCTTGCCTACGAGTTCGAGCTTTTGTGGTGTGTTGTTAAAATATTTATCATAAGTTTCGGTTAAAATATTTGGCAAAAAGAGTTGCACGATAAGGAGCTTTGTCCTTGAAGTGGCTAAAAGCTGCTCTCTAGTGAGTGGGTCATCGAGCTTTTTAAGCGTATCTTGCAAAAGGATAATGTTTTCTCTGTTTTCTTCATAATGCTCTACAAGCATTTTATTTTCTTCATCGGGAAGTTCTTTGAGAGATTCTTGGATTCTTGCTAAGAGGATTTCTTGGTATTGGCGATACGCCGTGCGAGAGATTTTTTGCATTCTATGTGCTGGGAGATGCCTTGAGACAGCTTCAAACAAATCATTCACCTCCGCATAACTAAAAGCCTCATATCCCTCTAAAAGCACCTTAATAGTCTCCACAGAATCTTCAATCACTTCGCGCAATCGTTCTTTATACGCATTGACTTGCTCGACATCGATAATCCCAGAAGTATCAATGCCCTTGACACCATTATCGTCCATTGTCGCCTGCATAAAGGCATAGATAGATTTTCGCGTTACACTCTCATATTGCTCTTTTATCTCTTGAGAGTTCATAATTTGGAGTTGCGCCTTTTCAAAGTCGTGGTGGAGCAAAAACTCCTCTTGAGATTTACGCGTGATGATTTTTTGCATTGGCATTGCGCTCTCCTTAAGACACAAAATTACAGAATCTTTAAAGGCAAAATTATAACAAAAAGCGAGGCAAAACTGCATACATTAAAGCAGATATTATCTAAGCACCTATTTACTTTTTATCTCCCCTTTTTGTTTATAATTTCTCGTATGCTTTGTCATATAGGCAAATGCACAATCACTTGAGGACACAGCATAAAAGTTCCTCGCTTTCTCTAATGCTGTCGTTTAAGATATAGGATAATTTTTTTGTAACTAAATACTAATAAATTCAAAAATATGTTGAATAAATTATTGACATATACTATTTTTTAATATACAATACCTTTATGTTTTGTCTTAAAAAGCAAGGCATAATATTTCAACACAAGGAGTTCAATATGAACAAGTCTGTTTTTTCAATGGTTTTAGTGGCGGTATTGGGAATGTGCTCCCTTAATGCAGGTGAGATAATCTCACAAAAACCTGTAACAAGTTTGCAAAAGCAAGATATGGAATTGCTTTTTGGTGCAAATGCTAACAGCGTAAATATCGCTGTGCTTAGCGAAGAGGAAATGAAAGAGGTTCAAGGAGAGGGATTCCTCGTTTCACTCGGTTGGGCATTAGGCATTGGCGGGGCACAATATGCAGGTTGTAGGATTTTTGGGAAAGGTGATTGTTCATTCAAATTCCCATTTAGATTCTAGGGAGGATTCTTATGTTGATAAGATATAGGATTTTGGGGTTTGTTTGTAGCATATTGGTTCTAACGACCTTAAGTCTCAGTGCCGCGAGTTATGATACAAGTGTTACAAGTGCGGATTGCAAAGAGCGATATTGTCTCTATGAGAGTGTTGGCATTGGTGGGGCGTATTACAACTTAAATGCAAGTGATGTCCTTTCACAAGCCTATTATCTCTATATTGGCGCGAAGTATGTATGGAGTACAAGAGCGCAGTTTGGATTTGATGTGCGTATAGGTGCTGGGAAAAACAACCTTAAAGGCACATTCCCAACTACACTAAAGACAAATGCGGGGTATTTCTATTATGATGCAAAGCTAAAGGGGGGATTTAATGTGCTGAGTAAAGACAATCCGCTCTTTATCAATATATTTGGTAGTATGGTAAGTCAAACTCCTTCAAATAGCTTTGGTCGTGCATATTCGTTGCTTGGCGTGGAGTTAGATGGCAATGTGGCAATAGGAGAGAATCTTAAGCTTACCTATGGTGCAGGATATGGTTGGCTCTATGCCAGATATTGGTATGGTAATGATACATCTGCAAAGATTGAAAATTCTCTTAAAAACTTTGAAGTCAATGCAAGTATGGGGATTAGCTATGAGTTTGGTGGTGGCTATGCTTACTTCGCTCGTATTATTGGCAGATACCAAAACATTGGTGCTTCAAGCGAGGCAACTTATGACAATGCTCTTGTAAGCTATCCTAAGAGTAGCAACTACGCTGGAATGCTTGAAATGGGAGTGGAGTTTTAGATAGTTTATGACAACAAAAAGTAACCTATCGCAACAAGTATTAAATATTGTAACTTTGTTATTTTATGGCTGTTTTTTTACTATAATTGAAATATGCCTTAGTGATAACAGGCTCTAAGGTGAATTTTCCCAAGGAGCTCATTATGAACAAGTCAGTATTTTCAGTGCTCTTAGTAGCAATGTTAGGAATCTGCTCTCTTAATGCAGGTGAGACAATCTCACAAAAACCTACAACAGGTTTGCAAAAGCAAGATATGGAAATGCTCTTTGGTGCGAATGCTAACAGCGTAAATGTCGCTGTGCTGAGCGAAGAAGAGATGAAAGAGATTAAGGGTGAGTTTTGGGTTGCATTGGGAGCTAATATTCTTATTGGTCTTGGAGCTTATGGCATTTGTGGAATAGTCAATGGTTTTAAAAACTGCGACTTGGATATTCCTGAAACAAAGGGAAGGATTCCGTTATTTTAACTCCTAATTTAGAATTGGTAATAAAGTTGCATTTATTTTACATAAAAATATGCCTTATTTCTTTCGCACTAGGATTGGCAACTTATCTTAGTGCAGCAAGTTTCGCCTCTAGCACCTTTAAAGAATATTGTGAAGTAAAAAAATGCTACTACGGCAATGTTGGTTTAGGTGTGGGGAGCTATTCTTTTAATGCGTTAGATTCTGACTTTAGTAGCAGTGTGGGCTATTTATATGCTGGTGGAGGGTTTATCCACAATCAACGCATAAAGTTTGATACTGATGTGCGCATAGGTGGTGGGAGAAATACTCTGCAGGGGAGCAATTTTCCTGCTAGCTTTGCTACTTCACTTAATGCAATTTTTGTGGATTTTACAGCAAAGTTAGGCAGAAATGTGCTTAGCAAGCAAACTCCACTTTTTATAAACTTCACGCTTGGTCTTACTCTTAATACCCCACACAAAAAGAACTTTGGCTATGTGCAAGCACTTTTGGGCATAGAAATCGATGGGCAAGTCCCTCTTGCGTCAAACCTTATACTAAGCTATGGTGCGGGCTATGGCTGGCTAGTTATGGGTTATACATATTCTAAACCCGTAGCCTTTCGTTATTATCAGAGCAATGAAATTGCAGAATCAAGGTCAATTGGCAACTTCGAGCTTAATGCCAATGTGGGTGTGAGCTATAAATTTGAAAATGATTATGTGGTATTTATCCGTGCTGTTGGTAGATTCCAGCATATTAACGCCTCAGAGACTATCACTTATGACAATACGCCTTTGCACTATCCTGCAAGCAACAACTACGCTGGAATGCTTGAAATGGGAGTGGAGTTTTAGACTCCCTGTTATTTAGCAGGTGTTATAGAATCTAAATTCTATAACACGCCCTGCCCTAAAGAATTTTCCCTCATCGCTTCTAACACCAACAAACTATCTAAATGTGCGTCCTCATCGTGTGTGCGCACTATGTCCGCGCCATTTTGCACACCGAGTAAATGCAGAGCCAAAGTCGCACTTAATCGCTCATTGGCTGGCTTGCCTGTAATCTCGCCTAGCGTGCTTTTCCTGCTCGCTCCCAAAAGTAATGGATAACCAAAGTGCTTAAAATGCGCGAGATGATTGACTAATGCGAGATTTTGGGATTGTGTCTTCGCAAAGCCAAACCCTATATCCAAAATAATCTCTTTGCCCCCAGCGTTGAGAATCTCCTCAATCTTGCGCGTAAAAAACATATCAATCTCGCCAAATAAATCCGCGTAATTGGTGTTTGTGGTATTTTGCATATCTTTTGGTGTGCCTTTAGAGTGCATTAGCAGAGCATACGCGCCATAGCTTGCATTGATTTTTGCCATTAGTGGATTGCTAAAACCACTCACATCGTTAATGATTTTAAACCCGCTCTCTAGTGCGTATTGCGCAGTTTGCGGATTATAAGTATCAATGCTAAAAGTGGCTTTGGTGTGGAGGTTTTGGCTCTTTATCTCATTACACACGCCCTCAAGGCGTGCGATTTCTACGCTAGATTCTATGAGTTCGCTTCCCGGACGCGAGCTTGCCGCGCCAATGTCAATAAGGCTAAAGCCTTTTTGCAAAAGCGCATATACGCGCTCAATAGCCTGCTTGCTATCATTACGCGAGCCCTCATAGAAGCTATCAGGCGTGATATTGACGATAGGCATAATGCGCGACTTTGGCTCGCACAAAGTCTTAGCAAATGCACCATTGCTTTGAGAATCTAAATGGGATTCCAACATTTTTGCCAACGATTTTAACCCAAATTCTTGGTGGTGCAACTTTTTACAAAGCCTCTCAAGTTGAGATTGAGAAATGATAAGCACACCTTGCTTTTGCCCCTTGTAGAGAATCTGCTCTCGTGGCGTAGCATACTCCGCACCCAAACTTAATGCCTCTTGCTTTAAAATCGCGCTTGGCACAAAGTCTAAATCTTTAATTTCAAAATAAAGCATTTGTGCTTTTTTACTCATTATTGTATTGCCAGCTTTATCGCTTCCTACGCGCTTTAGAGATTGCAAAATGGTGCTTTGATTTAGTCGTGTGGTGGTCATTTTTTGCCCTTATTGATATGGAGGATTTTTAGCAAAAGCGGGAGAAAGATAAAGCTTTCCCTGCCATAATTATCCGCTTGCTTTATCGCCCTATCATAATCTTGCAAATGCGCTTGCTTAAGGGGAATCTTATAGGTATGTGCGGCGATGAGAAGTGATTGGATATGCTCTTTGACTTCGTGTGGTGTGCGATTGGCTTTATCACATTCTCTAAGGAACTCATAAATGCTTTCCAAATTTAACCTCGCGAGATTGAGTGAAAAAAGTGGTAAAGCCTTTGTGTCTTTGTGGTTGGTGCATTGCAAACGCGAAATAATAGTGGGTAAAATGGCATTTTTATTTGGGACAATCATCACAAATTGCACTTTTTTAGGTGGCTCTTCGAGAATCTTTAGCAAAGCATTTTGTGCTTCTATGCTAAATTTTGGCGCACTTAAAATGATAAATCGCTTCTTTGCGCTTGCAAGATAACTTTGGGCGATGACTTCCCTCGCTAGCGCGATGCCAAACTCCATTTCCTTGCCCTTATCATCTTTAGGATAAAACACGACATACTCTTCCCCACTTAGAGGTGCGATAATGCTGTTGATGAGATTTTGGGCGTGTGCGCAAATATGAAGCTCCCCTACGAAAAACTCCTCGCTCTTATCTGCATTGTCTTTAATCATATCCCCTCTTTAATGTGTCAAAACTCTAAAGAAATTTGCCCAAATGCACTCGCACAAAGCGCGTTTTCAAACAACCTATAAAGTTGCAATAACTTATAATCAAGGAGTTCATCGCTTGAGCTAAGGTTAAAGGTTTTAGGGAGATTCTCATCGACTAGCCACACAAATGAATGGCTTTGAGAAAGCACAAATTCCGCGCGTGGATTGCGCCTGCCGATATACCAAAACGCGTATTTTTTAAACGAAAGATTAAGCATATTGACAATCACGCTAAACATCTTATCTTCAGAATCTCGCAATGATTTATCAATCATATATCCAAGCGAACTTAACTCATAGATTGGAAAAAATGGGCGCGTTTTGTTTGGCGGATTGATATGCTGAGTGATATAGTTCCCAAGCCATTTGTATTGCGTATCAGTGAGTAATATCAAACTTCCGCCACCAATAATATGTAAAAGCGTTTGACGGAAAAGCGGGACAATCTCTAATCGCCTCTCGTGCAACCACCCGCTCATAATGCCCTTATTATCAGCTTGCCTAATCTCTTTATCAAGCCACACATCAAGCTTTAATGCTCTCTCCATTGCCCGCCTTATTTATCAAGCTCATACACACTATGGAGCACGCGCACAGCGAGCTCAGCATATTTAATATCCACAATCATAGAAATCTTTATCTCACTTGTGCCAATCATCATAATGTTGATATTATCTTTTGCGAGTGCGTTAAACGCGATACTTGCTACACCTGTGTGCGACTTCATTCCCACGCCTACGATTGATACTTTCGCAATATCACAATCATACTCGATATTTCCTACATCACTATTAAATCGCTCAAGCACGGTTTTAGCGAGCTCTACTTCAGTTTGTGGAATCGTAAAATCAATATCTGTCTTGCCATCACGCCCGATAGTTTGGACTATCATATCCACATTGATATTGCTTTGTGCGAGCACACCGAAAATTTCTGCAGCAATGCCCGGTCTATCTGCCACATCGACAATGCTTACGCGTGCTTGATTCTTATCGAGTGCCACGCCACTTACAATGGGCTTTTCCATTATGTCCTCCTCATTTGTGATAATCGTCCCCTCACCTTGTGTAAATGAACTTTTTGATACGAGTTTTACACTGAGTTTTTTAGCAAGCTCAACAGAGCGATTAAGTAACACTTTTGCACCCATTGAGGCAAGCTCGAGCATTTCATCATAGCTGATTTTTTCAATCTTTTTTGCTTTAGATTCTATGCGTGGGTCGGTGGTATAAATCCCATCAACATCGCTATAAATCTCACAAATATCTGCACTCAAAGCCCCAGCCAAAGCTACCGCGGATAAATCACTCCCACCGCGCCCAAGTGTGGTTACCTCATCTTTTTCACTCACTCCTTGGAATCCTGCGACAATTACGACATACCCTTCATCAAGCAATGCTTGTATATGACTTGTATCAATGCGCTTAATGCGTGCTTTTGTGTGGAGATTTTCTGTGATGATTCCCGCTCCGCGCCCAGAAAGTGAAATCGCCCTAATCCCAATAGATTCTAACGCGATGGCTAAAAGCGCACTACTCACACGCTCTCCAGCACTTAGCATCATATCCACTTCGCGTGTATTTGGGAGATTAGAGAAATGATGAGCAAACCCTAGTAATTTGTCTGTCTCGCCACCCATTGCCGAGACCACGACTACAAGGCGACATTTGCGATTTTTCAGCGTGTCTGAGACCTTGTTTGCGACATTTTGGATTCTCTCACAATCACCCATACTCGTGCCACCATACTTTTGCACGATTAACATTGTATTTTCCTGCATATTTCCCTATATCCTTACAATCAACCTTTGAAATTTACGCGCAATTATCGCATAGCAATCTTAATCACCAAGTGCTTTAAAAGACTTGCACGCTTCTTGCACGCCAGCATCACACGCTAAACCAAAAAAATTCTTTGCCATTTTTTTATCTTTGCTCACGCCCTTGCCCTTAAGGTAGGCTTTAGCGATATTGAGACACGCGCTAGGAGAGCCTCCAGCACAAGATTTCTCATAGAGAAGTGCTGCATATTTAATGTCTTTATCAACGATAATCCCCTGCTCTGCAAATCGTGCAAGGTTGTTGCACGCATCAGGCTCGCTTAGCGAGCACGCGCCTTGATAATAACGCAATGCTGTGTTTAAGCTATATCGCACACCTACACCCTCTTCAAACATTGTGCCAAGTTTCGTGCAGGCTTTGACATAGCCTCCACCACACGCTGTGCGGAAATAATGCACGGCTTTGTTGTAAAATTGCGTCTTGCCATCGCCTCTAGCATAGAGCACGCCTGTGTTATAGCATTTTTGATAATCTCCACTCGCACACGCGTCTTTATACCCCTGCACCATTTCAAACATTAGCGGAGTTTCTATGTTTTCCATACTGACATCAGCAAGCTGAGAATCTGGCTTAGATTCTTTCTTGCCAATCGCACATCCACCTAAAATCACTACAAACACAATCCCTATAAGCAATCTTTGCATTTTCATTCTCTCTCCTTAAGGACGCTACTTACTTTTTCTTAGCGGTATTGAGTTCTCTATATTTCTCACAGCCCTCTTGTAAGCCAAAATCACAAGAAAGTCCATAATACTGCTTAGCAAGCTCTTTATTCTTTTTTACACCCCTGCCTTTAAGCGTTAAATCTGCAAGGTTAGAACACCCTTTGGGGCTTTTGTTTTCACACGCGACAGCGTAATACACACCCGCTTGTGCGTAATTTTTCTTTAATCCAATGCCAAGCTCTAAGCTCGCGCCTAAATTATTGCACCCATCAGCACTTCCGCCATTACACGCGGCGCGGTAGAGCTCTATGGCTTTTTCATCATCTTGTCGCACGCCCTGTCCCTTTTGATACATCACACCTAAATTATTGCACGCTGCCATTAACGAGCCCTCGCACGCTTTTGCGTAATAGCTTACGCTTGCTTTGTAGTCTGCATTCTCACTACCGCTGTATAAGATTCCCAAATGAAAGCACGCGTATAGCTCACTTTTATCACATTGTCGCTGGAGCGCACTTATGCTTTGTTGTTGTTTGTGATGAAGTAATTGCTCCAAAGAAGTGAGCTCATCAATACTCGCACCAAAACTCAAAACACACACAAAAGGCACGCCAAACAAAGCACGCCAAAAACGCCGACTAACCGACAAAGCTAGGCTTTTGCTTTGAGATTTTATAAGTGGTATTTTACTCATTATCGCACTCCATAAGCATTTGTTACGATGTAATTATACAATCTTGTATGTGTTTTTGTTTGATTTCATAGAGGATTTATACAATTTTTCTATAAATCACACCCAAAAATGCAAAAAAGGGGTATAATAATTTCTTAACTAAACTTAAGTTAGTTGGTTTCTCTAAATAGGGAGATTGAAAGAAATCCTAAATTAAGGTGGGCATTATGAAAAAATTGCAAAGAATAATTGCGCTAGCACTTAGCTTTAGCGCGTTTTTGTTTGGCTTAGAGTTTGGCACTATGGGTGGTGTCTCAAGCGGTATCGGCGGTGCTGGTGTCGCAGTGAAAAACTCCGCGTGGGGAATCTACTACAACCCCGCTCTTCTTGGCGCGGATAAACGCTCCAAACTTGGCTTTAGCTTCGGCGTGCAAGTAAAAGACCAAAATATCGGGCAAGCCGCTGGTATGATTTTAGACCCAAATAGCGATATTAAAGGCTTTAGTAAAGTCTTACAAGAAAAGCTCCTTGACCCTGTAAGCAGTGGGAGTGGCAAGACAACGACATTTATGACTACTACGAGCGCGACTGCCACGACCACAGCGCAGAGCGGTAGTGTGAATTTTGGCACTACAAAAGTCGAAGGTGTGTTTGCGAGCGCGTTAATGGAGCTTTTTGGTGTGAAAAGTGGTGAGACTATTGATGAAACGAAATTAAAAGAGTTTGCCAACAAGGTAGGTTGTCAAAATTGTAATGGAAATGACCTTAATACAATAGCCAAAGAATTGCAGAAGGATGCAAAAGATAAGCCAGATTTGCAAAATAAAATTAAAGACGAAGTCTCTAAAGCAGCAAATGCGACAGGTTCTGGCTTGCTTAGTGGCATTGTAAATGGTTTAACTGGCGAGAGCATCTCTAATATCATTGAAAAAATTAGCGAGGGAAAAGGGTTTAAAGCAGAGGATATACTAGCCGCAGCTGGCAGTATTACTATCCCTCGCGGGACAGATGCCGATGTGGATAAAATCTTAGATGCGTTTGTAATGATTGATAATACCCTGCAAACCAATAATATCAATATTTCTACACAAAATGGACTTGTGTTTCAAATGGGTGGAGCAAAACCTAAAAAATATATCAATGTCGAGGGCGTAGGCAAAGTAGAAGTAAGCGAGGACAAAAGAGGGCGCGGGGCTATCGCCATAGCGATTTTGCCTCAATCCTTTGTGAATGCTTCAGCTATTATCGATAAGACACATAATCAACTTATCATAGGCGTGGGGAAAAACGGCGCAGATTGTGATTCCCTTAATCCTACTGCGGCAAATTGTGATTACTTTGGGCTTAGTGTGAGTGGGAGTGGCGTGAACTTTGCGAAAAAAGAAGAGAACGATTTCAATAATAGCTCAATCCTTAGCTCAAATGCAAATCATAGAATAAGTGGCACAATGCTCTCTATCATAGAGCTTCCTGTGGGCTATGGGCATACGATTTATACAAGTATTGGTAATATCAATATTGGATTGGCTGGCAAATTTATCAAAGCCTTTGGATATACCTATGATTCCCCACTTAAAGTCAATGACTTAACGGGGAGTTTAGTCACGCCAAAAGGAATGGACTTAATCCAGCAAGAAACTCACACTTTTGGCGCGGATTTGGGTGTGCTTTATACTCCTAGTTTTGCCAAAAAGCTCAATCTTGGACTTGTGGTAAAAAATATCAACGCCCCAAAAATTGCTTTTACAACACGCGACTTTATCTTAAACCGCCAAGTGCGATTTGGTGCGAGCTATGAGCTCTCAAGATTCTTAACCTTTGCGTTTGATATGGACTTACTCCCAAATGACACACTCTCACTCACAAGCCCATATTCTCAAACCATAGGTGGAGGAGTTTTAGCAGACTTTAAATATGTGGATTTCAAATTTGGCGCAATGAAAGACTTGCGTAGTCAATATGGCGAGGGTGTAATCCTCACAGGCGGTATCAATGCGCTAGGCATTGATGTGAGCGTGCAATATGGACTAGGGCAAAATCCTACAATCTATGGCTACACACTCTCAAACTATCTCGCTCTTAGAATCGGAGCGCAGTGGAGCTTTTAATTGAGAGGGGAATCGCGCGCACAACGACTACAAAACAACGCTAACTTAGATTCTACAATGATAAGCGTTGGAGCGCGAATCCTAAGCCAAAACGACAAAAAAGCCAACGAACTCCGCGAGCTCTATGAACAAAACAATCTCTATGTCATCAACCTAATGAGCTCACCGGGCAGTGGGAAAACGAGCTTTTTGGAACACTTAAGCGCGTTTAAAGACTTTCGATTCTGTGTGTTAGAGGGAGATTTACAAACCAATAGAGACGCACAACGATTGCAAGATAAAGGTATCAAAGCGCATCAAATCACCACAGGAGAAGCCTGCCATTTAGATGCTAAAATGATAGAATCTGGCTTTAGCGTGCTAAGGCAAGTATGTGATTTCAATGAATGCGAGTATCTATGTATCGAAAATGTAGGCAATTTGGTGTGCCCTGCGAGCTATGACTTGGGGGCTGCGCTTAATATCGTCTTTCTCTCCACCCCTGAGGGCGATGATAAGATTCTCAAATATCCAAGTATGTTTTTGTGTGCGGACTTGGTAGTAGTCTCAAAATGGGATTTGGCTAGCGTTTTTAACTTTAATTTAGAGCAAGTCAAAAGTGATTTAGCAAATCTTAATAAGCATATCCCTATTTTTTGCCTTAGCACCAAAGACAATAAAAGTGTAGAGAATCTCAAAAATCACATTCAAAAAATGCGCGAAACACGATATAAAAGTAAGCATATTTTTTAACACAACATTACAAGGAGGGCGTATGTGCCTAGCAATCCCATCAAAAATCATCTCAATAAACACCGAACAAAACACCGCCATAGTCGATACAATGGGCGTGCAACGCGAAGCACGATTAGAACTCTGCAATGAAGAAATAAATGTGGGCGATTGGGTGCTTTTACACATTGGCTTTATCGCAAGTAAGATTGATGAGAGTGCGGCACAAGCAAGTTTAGAACTCTATGAACAAATCGTGCGCGACATCGAGCAAGAGGACTTGGCGCAAAGTCAGCAAAATTAGGGAATCTCAATGGATTACATTCACACTTACCGCGATAAAGATTCTATCCTTTCGTGTGCCAAAGCTATCAAACTGCTAAGCCAAAAGCTCCCACACAAACTTAAAATTATGGAAGTGTGTGGCGGGCACACACACACGCTGATGAAATATGGGCTCACAAAACTTTTGCCACCAAATATTGAGTTCATACACGGACCGGGCTGTCCTGTGTGTGTAATGCCAAAGGGCAGAATCGATGAGGCACACTCTATCGCTAAGCAAGAAAATGTGATTTTGCTTACCTTAGGCGATATGATTAAAGTGCCCGGAAGTCAAGGAAGCTTGCAAAAGACGCGGGCGCAAGGCGCAGATGTGCGCTTTTTATACTCGCCATTTGAGCTTATCCAAATCGCCAAAGACAACCCACAAAAACACATTGTATATTTTGCCATTGGTTTTGAGACCACCACGCCAATGACTGCCGCACTTATAGAATCTGTCATCGCTCAAAACCTTAGTAATGTATCCTTTCATAGCAACCATATCCTTGTCCCGCCACCGCTTAATGCAATTTTAGATTCTAAAGATTGCAGTATAAATGCTCTCATCGCACCATCTCACGTGAGTGCCATAAGTGGAAGCAAAATTTATGCGCCCATTTTGGAGAAATTCCAAATCCCAATCGTGGTAAGTGGATTTGAACCACTTGATATGATGCAAAGTGTGCTTTCGCTCTGCAAGCAAGTCATTGAGAAAAAACCTCAGTTGGAGATTCAGTATTCGCGCATAGTGAGCTTTGAAGGCAACACAAAGGCACAACACCTCATTAGCAAATATTTCACACCCTGTGTATTTGAGTGGCGTGGCTTGGGTGAGATTGCAGATTCTGGATTAGCGCTCAAAGAGGAGTTTGCCTACCTTGACGCACGCAAAAAGTTTGATGACATTTTGCCAAAAGTGCGCGTGAATGACAGCAAAGCGTGCATTTGTGGAGAAATCTTAAAAGGCAATGCGAAGCCATATAATTGCAAAGTCTTTGGCAAATCTTGCACGCCTACTTCGCCTATTGGGAGCTGTATGGTGAGCTCAGAGGGAGCGTGTGCGGCGTATTATAAATATGGCAAATTCGCATAAGCCATAACATTTGGAGTGTGCAATGTCATTAGCCCTGCAAGAGAATCAAAGCCCACATAAAAGCCAAGTTGCTCTGCTTTTACACTCGGCAAAAAGCTACTATGACTACTTAGATTCTCATAATTTAGGCTTAGATGAAATTCGCATAGTGCGCGCAATTTTTGAAAATGATATTTTGCTCTTACAGCTCTCACGCAAACTTTTCTCTCAAGAGGGGCTTATTTTGGAGTTTGGAGGGCAGAGTTTTGAGCTTGCTAGCCATTGTGATATGAACTTTGACCAAGATAGGCTTTTTTTAGAGATTTTCCCAAACTTCACGCTCCTAAGTGCCTTGCAACATCTTTTCGCACAATATACACAAAAATCACACAAAAAAACTCCACAAAACATAATGGAGCAACCCTCACTCAAACTTTTTAGTGATTTAAAATTCTTAGTAAAAAATGTTGCGGAATTCATCGCTAAACACGAAGATTCTCTTTGCTTGCCAAGTAGGAAGCCTTTGGAGCTAAAAGAGATTCCTCACTATCTTAATGAATACCAAAAGCAAGCATTACAAATGGTTTTTGAAAAACCCCTTAGCTATGTATGGGGACCACCGGGCAGTGGGAAAACCCAAGTAGTGCTTTTTGAATCGTTGCTATGGTATGCCAAAAATGGCTTAAAAACTTGCGTGCTAGCACCCACGAACTCTGCATTAGAGCAAATTTTTAGCACACTTATTGAAAATTTTAAAAAACATAACTTTGAGCTAAGCAACCTACTTCGCTTAGGAATGCCTACGCAAAAATTTATGCGTCTTTACCCCGAATGTTGCGACCCAAATTTAGTCCATAAAAAAAATGTCTCTTCACTTTTCACACAGGGAATCTCACTTAAAACCCGCCTTAAAGAATCTCTTATCGTGGGACTTACGCTTGATGGCTTTATCAAGCGATTTGATAGCTTGGGCGTGGAGTTTGAGCATTTTTTCCTTGATGAATGTGCGTTCGCCCCGCTATCTAAGGCTTGTGCTTTATGCACACAAAATGTGCCCATTAGCTTTTTTGGCGACCATAAGCAACTAATGCCAATTTGTGAAATGCCACCAAAAGACATTGCCAAGCAAAAAGAAGTCAATCTATGGAATCTCTCCGCGCTTTTTATCGAGGAATTTTTAAGCGATAATCCCGCTGCTCTGCTTGATAAAACTCCCACGCATACGCCAAATATAAGCTCTATCTCTACGCTTCGCTACACACATCGCTATGGGGACAATCTCGCAAAACTCCTTGATTCTCACATTTATCATATTGGCTTGCAAGGACAGGATAGACAAATTGAGGTTGTTTGCTTAGATTGCGGGAAAAAGAGCGAGGTAGATTCTATGATGAGTGCCAATGAAGTGCGCGCTGTGGCAAATCTCTATACACATCTCATACGCCAAAGCAAGGATAGAGCAAACTTCTCTGTGGGAATCATCACGCCATTTGTGCGTCAAAAAAAGGAGATTGCGCGGGCGTTACCAAGTGCTGAAGTCTCTACGATTCACGGCTCGCAGGGGCGTGAGTGGGATAGTGTGATTTTTTCACCTGTGGGATTGCATTATCACTTGACAGATTCTACCCAGATAAACGCCCTTTTTGGGCTTAATGTGGCGATTAGTAGGATTAAAAAACAGCTTTTTATCGTGTGTGATAGGAGCTTTTGGCAAAGCAAACCTACGCAATTTCTTAGTAAATTGTTACAACATGCACAAATTTTACATATTTAAGGAGGTGTTAAAATGGAAGTGATTTTATCACACGGCAACGGCGGAGTGGAATCTAAACAGCTCATCGATAAGGTATTTTTGCGTCATTTGGGTAAGTTTATGCCACATAGTGGCGAGGACGCAGGCATTGGCAAAAGTGCTGGAAATTTCGCGCTTAGCACGGATAGTTATGTGGTTACGCCCTGTATATTTAGTGGGGGAGACATTGGAAAGCTAAGCGTGTGTGGAAGCAGTAATGATGTAGCGATGATGGGTGCAAGACCGAAGTTTATAAGTGCGGGTTTTATCATTGAGGAGGGATTAGAATTAAGCACATTAGAGCACATTGTCTCCTCAATGGCAAAAGAGCTAGATTCTCTAAATCTTGTGCTCCTTAGTGCTGATACCAAAGTCGTCCCAAAGGGCAGTGCCGATAAAATATTTATAAACACTACCGCGCTAGGGGACATTATCTATCCAAACCTAAGTCAAAAGAACTTAGCACAAGATGACTGCATTATCGTAAGCGCAAATGTAGGCACGCACGGCTCTGTAATTTATTGCGCGAGAAATGAAATCGCCCTGCAATCAAATCTGCAAAGCGATTGCGCGCAACTTTTTCCAATGCTTGAGCCACTTTTCACACACAATCTCTCAATACACGCTTTAAGAGATGCGACACGCGGTGGCATTGCAAGTGTGCTTAACGAATGGGCGCAAGCAAGCAATATGGGAATCGAGATTTTTGAAGAGCAAATCCCCGTGCTAGAGAGCGTTAAAGGCGTGTGCGAGATACTTGGATTAGAGCCTTACGCACTTGCCAATGAGGGAGTATGCGTGCTAAGCGTGCCAGAGCAATCGTGTGAAAAAATCCTTGATATATTGCACGCCCACCCACTTGGTAAAAATGCGTGCGTCATAGGTAAAGTAACCACACAAAATCCACAAAAAGTGATTTTACACAATGCTTTTGGCGGGAAGAGATATTTAGAATATCCACAAGGCGAACTCCTACCAAGAATCTGCTAAGAAATTAGGGGATTTATAGATTTAAAAGATTGGTTTATGGTTGGTGTCAAGGGGGAGACTTGAACTCCCGACCTCCGGCTTATGAGACCAGCGCTCTAACCAGCTGAGCTACCCTGACAACTCGCAAAACAACCGTATTTTGTAAGCAAAGATGAGATTATAAAAAAACTTTGCTTACAAAGTCTTTAAATTTTGCTCTTTTTAATTTCAAGGTTTTTGGTGGCTAGTTGAGCATAGCCACATTGCTTTGTGAGATATTTTGACTTGCAATCTCCATATACGCGTTTTTGTAGCGGTTTAAAAACGAAGTAATTTCCTTATCACTCACACCAAAGGCTTTATACTTTTCTTGTAAGATTGGGTCTTGATTGATTGATTCCTCGCGCCCTTGATAGAGGTCTGTAAAGCGATAGAGACTTTGTGCCATTGTTATTTTTTCACTATCACTTAACCCCTCTGTGGCGCGTAAAAATGCACGATACTCATTATCGCTCATTTGCTCTATGAGTGCCAATCCATAAGTAATGCGTCCAAAATGCTCTGGCAGGGAATCTTGGAGGCTACTTTGACTTACTTCCAAAGCATCATCAAAAGAGCTTTTATTTACGCCTTGTTGTGCGATTCTATCCGCAGTGCTTTGCAAATTTTGAGGCTTATCTTTTGCCTCATTTGCTCTCTCTTCGCGTCCATTAGCCTCATAGCCATTGGAATTGGCATTAGTATTTGAAGTCCCAGAAGCACTCTGTGCGAAGTCTCCCGTGCCTTGCCTGCTTAGAGAATCAAGAGTGGAGGGCTGTGGTGTATATGGTGAAAACGCGCTAATTTGCATAATACAGCTCCAAAAATAAAATGTATGTATGAGCATTTAAGCAAAAAACAATCCATATTTATAATCACTCAATATGCCTAAGATTTGCAAGTCTTTTGTGTCGCATTTTTGTGGCTTTTAGGATATAATCACTCATTTTTAAACTAAATAGTGGGAGAAAGAATGAACTTGCAAGACATTAAAACCATCGATACACAATATGTGCTCCATACTTACAAGCGCGCAGATGTTGCCTTTAAAAAAGGAAAAAACGCAACTTTATATGATGAAGCAGGAAGAGATTATATAGATTTTGGTGCGGGTATTGGCGTAGTGAGTGTAGGACACGGAAATAAAGCTCTTGCAAAAGCAATCAACAAAGCAGCAAAAAGACTTATCCACACTTCAAATCTCTACCATATCGCTCCACAAGCAAGGCTTGCAAAAAAAATCATCGATTGCTATACAAAAAATTCTCGCTCAAACACCAAGTATCGCGTGTTTTTCTCAAACTCTGGGGCAGAAGCAAATGAATGCGCTATCAAAATAGCACGCAAATTTGGGAATCCAAGCGGGCGATACAAAATTATCACGCTCGATTCTAGCTTTCACGGGCGCACCATTGCTTCGCTAAAAGCCACAGGGCAGGATAAAATGCACAAACATTTTGGTCCGTATCCCGATGGATTTGTGTATGCAAAAGATATTAAAGACATTGCCAATGTGCTAGATTCTCAAACTTGCGCCGTGCTTTTAGAGCTCGTGCAGGGCGAAGGTGGGATTGAGCAAATGGATAAAGCTCAAGTGATTGAGCTTGCAAAGCTCTTAAAGTCCAAAAATATTCTGCTAATGGTCGATGAAGTGCAAAGCGGAATCTATCGTAGCGGTGAAATCTTTGCTTCTAAAATCTATGGGATAGAGCCTGATGTCATCACAATGGCAAAGGGGCTGGCTGGTGGCGTGCCAATAGGCGCGTGTATGACAAGTCGTGTCGATATTTTCGCGCCAAGTGAGCACGGGAGCACATTTGGGGGCAATTTCTTAAGCACAAGTGCTGGTTTAAAGGCTATAAAAATCCTAGAAAAAGCCTATGATAGCGGGAAACTAAAGCGCACGATTGTGTATTTTAACGCCAAATTAGATTCTCTACTTAAAAAATACCCCACGCTTTTTATCCACAAAACAGGGCTTGGGCTAATGTGTGGCTTAAAGGCAAAGAGCGAGCAAGTCCAACAAGATATTTTACAAGCGTGCTTTACCCAACGACTACTTGTGCTCCGCTCAGGTAGAGGCGTGGTGCGATTCCTCCCGCCATTGCTTATTAGCAAGCGTGAGATTGATGAGGGATTTAGACGATTCCAAAAGGCACTCAAAAGCATTAAAACAAAGAATCAAACACCTAAAACGACAAATGCTCCTGCTTCTTTAGCAAGCAGTGTAAAGCCCAAATCTCGCACTAATGCCAAACCAAAAAAACCACGAACTACAACCATTTAGCGCGTGGATGCAAGAGAGCCTTTACGCAGATAAAGGCTACTATCACAGCACTTCTCGCGTGGGCAAAGATGGGGATTTTTACACTTCGGTAAGCGCGAGCAGATTCTTTGGTGGGAGCATTGCGAACTTCATACTCTCACTCTTAGAGCAGGGCAAACTTTCCTTACCACTTTATATTATTGAAATTGGTGCGGACAAGGGTTTTTTATTGCGTGATATTGCCAACTTTTTGCATTCGCTCTCTTATGGTGTGATGGAGCACACTACATTTGCCACGCTTGAGCCACTTATATCGCTACGCCAATCCCAACAAAACGCGGAGATTCCAAACTTTATCATCTATGAAAATTTCGCCCAAATCCAAGTAAGCATAGATTCTCGCGCAAGCGTATTTTTTGTGAGTAATGAGCTTTTTGACTCTTTTGGTGTGGATATTTTTGAGGATAAAACAATGCTTTTTGTGCAAAATTTTTCACTCCAATGGCTTAGCATTCCAAAAGCACAAAAAGTGCTACAATCTCACAATGCGTTCGCTCCACAAAACGCGCTTCTACAAAATCTCTTAAAGCAAAACGCGCTAGATTCTCGTAATGGCGCGATAAGTCCATTTCTGCCAGCATTTATACGCGATATTGCCAAATGCGCTAAATGCGCTAAAAACGCATATTTTCTTACCTTTGATTATGACACACACTCAAGCCTTAATCCACGCTCCTATATCCGCTCCTATATCAATCATCAAGTTTTTAGCTTTGAGGATATGCAAAAAATAGGCCTGCAATCCTTTTATCAATGTGCTGATATAACTGCTGATGTAGATTTTGATTTTGTTGGAGAACTTTTTGCGCTTAATGGAATGGATAGACTTTTTTATCTCCCGCAAAATCGTGCCCTTGTGGAAAAAATGGGAATCACAAAACTTTTAGAAATCTTTTCGCAACACACACATAATGCACTCTATCTTAGAGAAGTCGCTAAGGCAAAAAGTCTGCTAGACCCACAAATTTTAGGCGAGCGATTTAAATGTGCTTGCTTTTGCTATAATAACGCGCAAAATTGAGATAGTGCAAGGAAAATTATGCAAAACCAAAAAGATTCTCCACTTCATCAAAGTCTCAAAAGCCTTAATGCAGAGCAACTACAAGCAGTCAAACACATTGATGGCGCGCTCCTCGTGCTAGCAGGCGCGGGCAGTGGCAAGACAAAGACTCTCACCACGCGCTTAGCTTACCTCATCAAAGAAGTGGGAATCCCCGCGCAAAATACCCTTACGCTTACTTTCACTAACAAGGCAGCAAATGAAATGAAAATGCGTGCTATGGAGCTTCTTGGTCAAAGCACACAAGCCCCGCCATTGCTTTGCACCTTTCATCGTTTTGGCTTGTTATTTTTAAAGTTCCATATCCACTTGCTTGGTCGCGATGTGAATTTCACTCTCCTTGATGCGCAAGATTGTAAAAAAATCGCCAAAACACTCGCCCCAGAAATCCAACCCGCACGCACACTTGCCTATATTTCATCATATAAAAACAAATGCCTTAAGCCTGAAGTCGCGCTAAAAGACGCCCACTCCCCAGAATTTAAAGCCCTAAGCAAAGCATATATGCGCTATGAGGAATACTTGCTCGCTCACAATGCCCTTGATTTTGATGATTTGCTCTCCCTTACTTATGAAATCTTACGCTCAAATGAGAATCTCGCTAAACAAAAAAGCGAACAATACAACTACATTATGGTTGATGAATACCAAGATACCAACGAATTGCAATATAAGATTTTATGCCTGCTCACTTGCACGCACCAAAATATCTGTGTGGTGGGTGATGATGACCAAAGCATTTATAGCTGGAGGGGGGCTGATATTTCTAATATTTTGCAATTTGCAGAGCGATTTAGCAACGCACGCACAATTAAACTCGAGGAAAATTATCGCTCTACTCCACAGATTTTAGAGCTTGCAAACACCCTTATAGCGCATAATGTAAAACGATTGGGGAAGAATCTCAAAAGCCAAAAAGATTCTGGCAGTGCTGTTTCTGTCCTCACTTCGCCCGATGAGATAGCTGAGGGCAATCTCATCGCCTCAATCATTAAAGAAGCACTCACGCAAGGCAAAAGCGCGCAAGACTTTGCCATTTTGTTTCGTCTTAACGCCTTTAGTCGTGGCATTGAAGATGCGCTTAATCGTGCGAAGATTCCCTACAAACTCATCGGCGCACAGCGATTTTATGAGCGTGCCGAAGTCAAAGATATTATTAGCTTTTTGCGCTTTTTTATTAACCCAAATGATGATTTCTCGCTAATGCGTATCATCAACAAACCAAAGCGTGGGATTGGCAAAACAACCCAAGAGCGATTGCAAGCCATCGCTAAGCAAAAAGATTTGAGTGTATATGCGTGCTTTTGTGCTTACCCAAAGGAGTGTGCCACTCTCATTGGACAAAAGAATTATAACACACTAGAGGAGTTTTTTGCATTGCTAGATTCTCTAAAAAAGCGCACGCAAGAGGACTCAATGCTTGAATTTATCACGCAATTTAAAGAAAGTTTTGATTTTAGTAGTGATTTTACGCCATTAGAACGCATAGATAGAATGGCAAATATTGATGAATTTTATGGTGTTTTAGATGACTATTTTAGGCAAAATCCAGATGAGGGCTTGCAAGAATTTTTAAACAATATCTCACTGAGCTCAAGTGCTGATGAGTATGCGAGTGAATGTGTGAGTTGTATGAGTGTGCATAGTGCTAAGGGCTTAGAATTTGAGAGCGTCTTTGTGATTGGATTAGAAGAGGGGTTTTTCCCTATGATATTGACTGACACAGATTTAGAAGAGGAACGGCGACTTGGCTATGTGGCTTTTACTCGTGCAAAGGAGCAACTCTACCTCTCAAGCGCGCAATCACGGCTCTTTCACGGCAAAAGAGAGCCTCACCTTGTGCGCTCACGATTTCTCGCGGAGAGTGGCGCAAATGGAGAGGATATATCAGCCACACCACAAAATAAAAATAACGATACAAATTTCGCACTAAATGACATTGTAAATCACAAACTTTTTGGTAATGGACGCATAATAGAAATTGAACAAAACAACGATACCACCATATTAAAAATCAATTTTGGTGGTATGGTGCGCAAGATTACAAGTGATTTCGTGCAAAAATAGAGTTATAAATCAATCGCTTTATCCTTTAAGCGCAGTGTGCTTAGCACAATTATCTTTTTATGCTACAATGCAAGCCTATAAGTTGCTAAGATTCTACAATAAAGAGTGTGAATGAAAACTACACATTGTAAAAATATTACCAAAGTGGGCGTGATTCTACGCCCTGATAGCCCAGAGCTTAAATCTCCATTTGAGAATCTGTGCGATATTTTTAGAGCAAATGAGATACAAGCGCGCTTAGATTCCACAAGTGCCAAAAGCCTTCATACAAATGGAGAGAACTTTGCAGATTTAATCGCGTGGGCTGATATATTGCTCTCCATTGGAGGCGATGGCACACTTCTTGCGACAATCCGCGAATGCTATGGGAAAAATATCCCTTGTATGGGGATAAACGCGGGGCGACTTGGATTTTTAACTGCGATGAATCCCAATGAATTTGCACACTTTATCCCTAAACTTAAAACAGGTGAGTATGAAATCAAAGAGCACTTAATGCTTGAGTGTGAAATTATCCGCGAGGGAGAAAAACCTAAGATTTTTTATGCCTTTAATGAGTTTTTTATCTCTAAACAAAGTATTTCAGGGATTATTGATATTACAGCAAAAATTGAGGGCGAGCTTTTTAATACTTATTTTTGCGATGCGCTCATCATCGCTACGCCCACAGGCTCTACGGCGTATAATATTTCAGTGGGAGGGTGCGTGGTGTATCCATATTGTAAAAATATCCTTTTAACGCCAATCGCAGCGCACTCTCTCACTCAACGCCCACTTATTATCGATAGTCAAATGCGCTTAGAATTTAGCGTTAAAAGTCCCGCTACCTTGCTATGCGATGGGCAACAAAGTCACACACTTTTGCCACAAGATAGAATCTTTATCCACTCTTCAAAGCATAGCGCATTGCTTATCTATCCAAAAGAACGCAATTATTTTCAAATCCTGCGCGAAAAGTTTAAATGGGGTGAGCTATGATTACACGCATTTTGATTCACAACTCGCCCGCTTTCTCGCTTTTAGAATTGCATTTAAAAAATGGCTTTAATGTCTTTAGTGGAGCAAGCGGGAGTGGAAAATCCGTCTTTATGGAATCGTTGCTTGGCATTTTTGGCATTAAAGATAGCAATGCCGAGCTCATCGAGGCAAATATCGCCACAAGCAAGCTAGAAATCAACCTCGATGAATATGGAATCTTAGATGATGAAGAAATCGTGCTTAGCATTTTAAAAAAAGAAAAAACGCGCTATTTTCTCAATCATCAATCAAGCTCTAAAAAGCGACTAAATGAAATCGTCTCTGGCTTTGGCAAGCATATCAGCGCACGCAGTGATGAGGATATGAGCGCGAAAAACATTTTACGCATTTTTGATGATTTTATCATTGCGCGCACACCAAAGCACGCACAGATTCTCAAAGAATACAAAACGACATTTGTAGAGTTAAAAGACACGATAAACGCGCTAGAAACGCTTAAAACTCAAGAATCTCAAATCGCCTCGCTCAAAGAAATCGCCACTTTTGAGATAAACCAAATAGATTCTATCGCGCCAAAAGAGGGCGAATACGAGGAGCTTTTAGAGCTTAAAAAGACGCTAAGCAAACAAGAAAAAATCGCTGAGGGGATTAAAAGCGTGCAGGCGTTTTTAGACCAAGCGGGGTGCGTGGATAACTTTTTAGCCCTAAGCGATGAGAGCTGTATCGCCTTTAGCGAGGGAGTGAGAGAATTAGAAGCGATTATAGAATCTAAGCTCTCTCAACTCCAATCCCTAGAGGACACCAACCCCGAGCAAATCTTAGAACGCATATCAAGCATTTCTACGCTCGTGCATAAATACGGCTCTGTGGCAAACGCGCTCAACCACGCCAAAGAGCAAAAGCAAAAACTCGAGCAATACGAAAATATGGACTTTACCAAAAATGACTTGGTAAAAAAATCTAAAGCCCTCCAAGATTCTCTCCATACACTTGATACGCAACTACACACTACACGACAAAACGCGCTTAAAGACTTCCAAAATGCCCTAAGCTCCCTCACTGATGAGCTCCACCTAAAGCCCCTCTCTATCACGCTAAACCAAAACACAAAGACTGAGCGCGGAAGCGATGAATGCACTATCACGCTCGGTGGCAGTGGCATTAGCACGCTAAGTGCTGGGGAATATAATCGCTTGCGACTTGGACTTATGTGTATTGACGCGAGTGTAGCCAAGCGTGCGGGAATCCTCGTGCTTGATGAAATCGATGCGAATTTAAGTGGGCAAGAAAGCGAGGGCGTGGCAAAGATTCTTAAAAAACTCTCCACCTCTTATCAAATCTTTGCAATCTCTCATCAGCCCCATATGCCAACCTTAGCGGATAATCACTATCTTGTGTATAAAAACGGGGATAAAAGCGAGGTAAAGCTCCTAGATTCTGCTGGGCGGGCGAATGAAATCGCGCGAATGATTAGCGGGGCACAGATTACAAAAGAAGCCTTAGAGTTTGCCAAGCAAGCCCTAAGCAAAAATAAAGTCTAACGCTTAAACAATGGATACAAACTATGAATCTAGGCATTTTAAAGGGCGTAAGCGAGCTCTTTAACACATTTGATAAAATATATTTTTGCAAGCGCGTTGATGATAATGCACTGCTATTAAACCTGCAAGGCACACTTTTTCTCATTGATTTAGCACGCTCTAAAAGTGGGATTTATAGCCTCTCAAATGCGCCACTAAGCCCGAAAAACTACCAAGCTCCATTTGATAACAAACTCAAAGCCCTTTGCACCAATGCCACACTTTTAGATTCTACAATCGATGGGAACAATCGCATTTTAGAGTTGCATTGCGCAAATCAAAACTCCTACAAACAAGAATCTTTTTGCCTTGTTTTGGAATTTACAGGCAAATACACCAACGCCATTTTACTTAATGAAAAAAACATTGTCTTAGAATCTCTGCGCCATATCACGCAATCTCTGCGCCAAGTCCAAGTTGGCAAAGTCTTAAGTCCCTTACCCCAGCCAGCAAATCCACCAAAAAATAACGATAAAGTGAGCGTAAGTGTGGAGTTTTTAGCCACGCTTTATGATTCTTATTTGCAAGACACGCTTATAAACGCCAAGCAAAGCGCGCTTAAATCCTTAGAATCTAAAAAGCAAAAGCTCCTTTGCACGCTTGATTCTCTGCCAAACCAAAAGGATTTAGACACACAAAGCGCGCTTTTTGGATTCTATGCGAAAAGTATCTTAGCGCGCATTCACACGCTTGCGCCTCATAGCATTAACGCACCCTGCCTTAGCCTAAATGCACCATTTGATGATTTGCCTTGTAGTGAATTGCCTCGCGATACACGCGCGAAGTTTCACGCCCAAAATACACTACAAATCCCTACACTAGAGGGGAGCAAAACACTCTCGCACCTCGCCCAGCAATATTTCACCCAAAGCAAAAAACTCAGCCAAAAGGCAAAGAATCTGCATATCCAAATCCAAAACATACACGATTCCCTTGCGTTTTTGCAAGCCCAAAGCAACCTTGTGGCAAATGCTTTAAGCCTCCAAGACATTAAAATTTACGCACAAAAAGAACAAAATAATAAAAAAATACAAAAAAAAGGAACGAATTTTGAAGTGTTTTATATACAGGGCTTTAAGATTGGCATTGGCAAAAATGCTAAGCAAAACCAAGAGTTGCTAAAGCTCGCACACGCCGATGATATGTGGATGCACATTAGAGATATTCCTAGCTCACATTTGCTTATCTTTTGTGGTAAGGCACGATTAAGCGAGGAGGTTATCCACAAGGCTGGAGAGATTCTCATTGGATTGTGTGCGCTTCATTCAGGGAGCTTTAGTGTCGATTATACTCAACGCAGATTTGTCAAAATTATGCAAGGAGCAAATGTGATTTACGCGAAACATAAAACCCTAGAACTGAGAAAATAAGGAGGTGTGTAATGGCAGTAAGTTTAGTTGGAAACATTACCTACATTAACCAAAACGCGCAAGCTGGCTCTACACAGCTTGCAAACGCACAGGGTCGCCCTGACATTATCCAAGAATCAAACAAAAACGAGTTTGAGCGCAAACTCCAAGAAGTCGCGCAAGTGAGCGGGACTGAAGATTCCCAAGCTATCAATGAAAATGGGCGCAACAAACAAGAGCAACAACGCCAAGAGCAAGCAAAAAAGCAATGGGAAATCGAGCAAAAAGAGGATAAAAAACCCCAAGAGTATTACTACGAGGGAATGCTTAATGTCAAGGCGTAACTCTATTTTTAGGAATCTATAAAACCTCTCCCTTTATTTGCATTATGGCTAAGGTGTGGTTTGTTTATGGTATAATTTTACAGATTGAATATACCTAACAAGGATAAAAAATGGATATAGCAGTATTAGAAACTTATTCAAACAAAAAGCTAACAAACCTCGAGCAGAAGATTCATAAGCAAATCATACAAACACAAAAAGAATTTGATACACTAAAACTCAAAGCTGAAAAGAAAATTAAAAATTTACAAAGCGACTTAGTAGAAGTTCAAAAAGCAAAGATAAAGATACACCAAAAGCAGATAGCACAAACGGAGCTAAAACCAACTAAAAAATGCCTAGAATCTTTGGCGAGTGAAACAGCCATTATCACTCCAGCAAATGAACCAACAGATATACTTAAGGCTATAAAAGAGGCGAAAGAAGCGGGACTAATTCCTAATGCGTGAGCTTGAGTATAAGAAATCCTTTTTAAAAGACGCGCAAGCATTAATCAAAAATGGATTTGACCTACAATCCTTAAACCCATTGTTAGATACCCTCCGCAATGGCAAACCTCTGCAATCCAAATATAAAGACCATCAGTTACAAGGCAAACTCAAAAATTATAGAGAGTTTCATCTAAAGGGCGATATTTTAGTGCTTTATGCAATTAGTGAAACCACACTCACACTTTATGCAATAGACAACCACAACAACCTTTTTAAGCGATTTAGTAAATGATACATTAAGCCAACGAAAGCAAGGCTTGGGGCTCTGTATCCCCGCAAGCCTTGAAATATGCAAAGCACAAATTTTACCAAGGAAGTGCATTAGGACTTAAATCAAAGCCCTAATATAAGCCCCGCCTTAATAAAGAGGGGGCTTTAGTAGTATAAAGCTACTTTATCTTTAGGATTCCAAAATGAGTCATTCCAAAAATGAGTCATTCCAAAAATGAGGCATTCCTAGAAGTCATACATTAGGCGCACCATACCCACTGCACCAGAGATATGATTCGTGCCTGTGGTAGTCGTAACGGCTGTATCCATATATGAGATTTGTGGTGCGAAAGTGAATTCCTTGCTAGGCTTGATTGGGAGTTGGATAAACACTTTTGCAGCGTTTATGTCTCTAATATTATTAGTTGAAGTTTCACTTTGCTCTACACCACCATAAGTGAGCTGATACCCAGCACCGATGATGAGTTTAGTCGTGCTCCCAAGTCCTAAACCATACTCCAAGTGCGCGCCAAATCGCTTCGCGTCTAAACCTGCAGCTACGTTTAGGTGATTGTAGCCATATTGACCGCTAGAAGCGTTAGTCGCTTGCTCGCCATAGAGATGTCCGTTGATACCATAGTTAATCACAAAGCTAAGATAGGAGCTCCCAAAGGTCGGGCGCACACCAGCGAAGATATGCCACGCAGTCGCATTCGTAGCGACACTATCTACCTTGCTATATTGCTTTAATGTCGCGGCGACTTTAAGCTTTAGATTCTCTATCTTTGGTGTCCAGCCGATAGCCACCCTTGGCGTAGCAGAATAGACAATAGGAGCGAATGTCCCACCATCGCCTAGTCCTGCGTTGCCATTATCTTGGATAAGCTGGATAGTGAAGCTAGAGATTTGGTATTGGAGTTGGAGATGGCGAGACGCTGCTGCTACTGAACCAAAACCTTGCCCAGCCGAGTTGTTGTTGTTAAAATCACTGGTGAATCCACCCTCAGCAGAAATCGTCCCAATCTTACCAAATGAGAGCTTGCCTGCGCCATCGAAGTCATAAGTCCCGTAAAAATAACGGAATCCTGCATCATTGCCACCAGCACTTCCAAGCACACCACTCTCTCTCATACCTACTTCGATTTTACCGCTGACTTTGCCAGATTTGAAGTTAAAACCAAAGTGGGTGTTGTTTTGCAAGCCTGCAAGGTAAGAGCCATAGCCAGAGCCCGGTATTGACTCAATATTATTTCCATTAGCAGAAGTGGAAAACCTAGAAGTAAGCATATCTGTGCCCACAGGAGCACCACCGCCGACAAAGCCACGGATACTTCCATAGAAATCAAGTGATTTATCATCACTATCATAGACTTTCATACCAAGTCCTACACTTGGCAACGCCAACAAAGCGCATAACGCGCTAGAAACTGCAATCTTTTTCATAGAAACTCCTTTTTGGGGTTAAATTTCATCTTTTAATGTTTAAGCGCGTTAATAAAGAGATTCAACTAAGGTTTATAAAAAAAAAACATATACAAACTCTCCTAGACTTCTTTAAAATCTATCAAAAGTCTATCAAAGTCGCTCTATGCTTTAAAATACACCAAAGATTAAAGTCCTTAATAACTCACAATAAGCCTTAAAAGACACCAAAAGTATAATACCCTCTTTGGCGTTTGTCAAGTAATAGGCGACTTTTTTGCAAAGATTTTACACTCTATGTAAAAGATTTTACAAAATATATCAAAAAATATAGCATTTTGCTAAAAAATTGCTACAATGCTTGGCTTAAAATCATTTGCGATTTTTAAAAACTTTCGACTTGGTTGAAGCATTCAAACACGAATTTGTCATATTGAGCGTAGCGAAATATCTCTATAACTTTACTTTGTGAAATTTTGAGATACTTCGGGCTTTTAGCCCTTAAGTATGACAAACTATGCGAATACTTTTGGCTTTTTAAGTTCGATAGATTTATTAGAATTGCAAGAGCGATTTTATATCTTTCCAAATGAGGAGTTTGTATGTTACGAGTGCTTTTAGTGTGTGCATTGCTTTTTAGCGGTGCATTTGCAGAAAAGATTCAAGTTTTAGCGGCGGCAAGCCTAAAATTCGTGCTTGAGGATATTAAAAAGGATTTTCTCAAAACGCACAAAAAAGATAAGATTGAGGTAAGCTATATCGCTTCGGGGAATGCGTATGCGCAGATTAAAGAGGGGGCTAAGGCGGAGCTTTTCATCGCGGCTGATAGCGAATATCCTGCGAAAGTAGTCGCTGATGGGAATGCCGCAGGCGAGGCAAAAAACTATGTCAAAGGCAAACTTGTGATTTTTAGTATCAACAAAGACTTTAACGCAAGTAGCGAGGCTATCTTAAAAGATTCCAAAGTGCAACATATCTCAATGCCTAATCCTAAAGTAGCTCCCTATGGACGCGCGACTGAAAGCTATCTAAAGAAAACCAAGCAAGAAAAACCTCTCAATAAGAAACTTGCTATCGGGCAATCTATTAGCGAGGCGACTACTTATGTGCTACAAGGCTCTGCTGATGTGGGATTCACCGCGTTATCAATGGTGGCTAAAGGCAAGGTAAAAGATGAGAATCCAGACCTCACTTACACCATAATTGACCAAAAATATTATGACCCAATCGTGCAGGCGTTGGTGGTTACAAAAGCGGGAGAAAACTCAAAACTTGCAAAAGAGTTCGCGGAGTATTTGCTCAGCGATAAGGCGCAAAAAGTCTTTGCAGATTATGGCTATGATAAGCCATAAGACACTTTGGACTTTGATAAAGGTTTAAAGTAGGCACGGCTTTTGCTAGTGTAGCGATGCGCAAGTGTGGAAGTGCTTTGGACGCTTTTGCACTTGCGTTTTTTTATTTATAAACTCTATAATCAAAAACATAACTTAGAATCTCTTTGGATTAGGACAATGAATCAACTTAATGCAATCATCTCAAATATCACACAAAGCGCAAATCTCGCGCTTATCACGCTGGATTGTGTGTTTGGGAAGATTTATACACTTATTGTCGTTGATGAAAGCAGACCGTGGAAAGTGGGCGATAAAGTCAAAGCGATTTTTAAACAAACGCAAGTGCTGGTGTGCAAGGTGGATTTTAGCAAGTCTTTTAAGCACAATGGGACAAAAGATTCACTCAAGTCTAATGCGCCACAATTCTCACTGCCTACGCGAAACTACTTTATAAGCAAAATTGTAGAGATTGAGCGCGAGGAGATTCTCACGCGTGTAGAATGCGAATCTGGCATAAGCGCGCTCATAGCAAGCATAGATGACAATGGATTAGAAGTGGGGCAAGATTGCGCGTGGCTTGTCGCTCCAAGCGATATTTTACTTGAGTTACAAGCATAATCTAAGCGGAGTTTAAATGGAAGCATTTGCAGATGAAGAATTTTTAGAAACTATGATTCTTACCTTTAAGCTGGCATTTATCACTACGGCGGTGCTTTTGCCTATCGGTATCGCGCTGGCGTATTTTTTTTATGCCACGACTTCAAAGTTTAGCACAATGCTTGAAGCCCTTATATGGATGCCCTTAGTGTTGCCTCCGAGCGTGCTTGGATTTTACTTGCTCGTGGCGTTGAGCAAACATAACTTTTTGGGGAAATTTTTGCTCGAGCATTTTAATTTTCAAATCACTTTTAGCTTTGGCGGACTGGTGATTGCGAGCGTGATTTTTTCCCTCCCATTTATGGTAAATCCCATTAAAAACGGCATTTGCTCTGTGCCAAACTCGCTTAAAGAAGCGAGCTACACACTTGGCAAAAGCAAGCTCTACACGCTGTTTTTTGTGCTATTGCCGAATGTGAAATCTGCAATCTTGCTAGGGTGTGTAACGAGCTTCGCACACACGATTGGGGAATTTGGCGTGGTGATGATGATAGGTGGCTCACGCGCTGGAGAGACAAAAGTCGCAAGTATCGCAATCTATGAGGAAGTAGAGAGCCTCAATTACGCGCTCGCGCACCAATACGCGCTGTGCTTGTTTATCGTTAGCTTTGTGAGTTTGTGTGCGATATTTTACATCACACGCAAATATTTTGATAAAAAAATAACCAACATTATTTAAGATTCTTCGAATCTAAGGAGTGCGCAAATGGATATAGAACTTGACTTTGGCAAAAAGCTCATTGGCTACTCCGCTCAAGGCTCGCATAATATTTCGCTTCATATCAAGGAGGGGTTGAAATTTGGCGAGTTTCTCACGCTCTTTGGCAAAAGTGGCGCGGGGAAAACCACGATTTTACGAATCTTAAGCGGGCTTACTTTGCCAGATTCTGGCTACATTAAAGTAGGCGAGCAAGTATGGCAAGATGGCAAGACATTCCTCCCACCACAAAAGCGCGCTATTGGCTATATGTTTCAAGATTACGCGCTTTTCCCACATTTAAGCGTGCTTGATAATATCCTCTTTGGCTTAGAAAACAAAAAAGAGCGTGATTTTGCAAATTGGCTTATCAAACTAATGGAGCTAGAGCCAATCCTCAAATCTGGCACACACCAAATCTCTGGCGGGCAAGCCCAACGCGTAGCACTTGCACGCGCGCTCGTGCGCAAGCCAAAGATTTTATTGCTTGATGAGCCACTAAGTGCGCTCGATTCTGCTATGCGTGCGAGTTTGCAAGATGAAATCGCTAAACTTCATTATCATCTTAACATTACGACCTTGCTTGTAAGCCACGATATTGGTGAGATTTTCAAACTTGCGAGTAAAATTTGGGTGCTAGAAAATGGCAAAATCAAGTGCAAGGGAAATGCAAGCGAGATTTTCGCGCACACAAAGCTAAGTGGCAAGGTGAATTTGAGCGGGGAAATCTTAGAAAAACGCGTTGATGGTGTATCGTGCATATTAAAAGTGCTATGTGGAAGCGAAATAGCGCAGATTCTCTATGATACAAAATCCGCGCAAGACCTCAAAGAAGGGGATAAAGTGCTTATCGTTACAAAAGCATACAATCCGTTGCTTTTTAAGATTCATAATCCAATTTAAGCAGAAATTTAGCACAAAAATCATAGAATCTCTGCGATAAGTTTCTCCTACATAAGACTTGATATTACCATAAGTGAGGGCATTTTGAGATTTTTTGTTATTGCGTTTTTCCTTGTGTCTTGCGCCTTTGGCGAATGGTTGCTTTCAGATTCCATTATCACGCACTTTGTGCAGGAATGGCAAGAAGCGCAAAAGCTCTATGACGCGACACATAACCCCACCAAGCAAGACAAAAAAGCCCACACAAACACCACACAAAATACTCCACCACAAGATACAAAATCCACGCCCACAACCGCGCTTAATGACGGGCAAAAGCCAAAGCTCCTTATCATTATGGACGACATTCACACTAAAAGACAACTTAATAATCTTGCAAATTTGGGGCTTAATATCACACCCTCAATTTTCCCAAAGACACCTTATTCGCCAAAAACTCCACAACTTATCCAAGACTTCACACAAAGCTGGGAGGGCGAATATATGGTGCATTTGCCACTTCAAGCAATCAACTTCGCTCAAAACGAACTAGAACCAATCGAAGTGGGCGCGAGCAAAGATGCCCTGCGTGAAGTGCTCTCACGCATTAAGGGCGACTTCCCTCATCTCAAATTTATCAACAACCACACAGGCTCGAAATTCACTTCAAGCAAACAAGATATGCAAAATCTCCTTGAAGTGCTTGATGAATTTGGATTAGAATTCATCGATAGCGTAACAAGCGAGCATATAGTAAGCCCAAAAATCGCACGCGAGCAATCACGGCTCATAATGCAACGCGATATATTTTTAGACAACACCATTCACACACAAAGTATCGCCACGCAAATCAATCTCGCCATAGCCAAAGCAAAGAAAAAGGGTTATGCGATTGCTATATGCCACCCACACAAAGAAACACTCCAAGCACTTAGAGGAGCAGACTTTAGCGAAGTGGAGCTCATAAGCCCAAGCGAACTCCAACACCACCTCTATACGCAAAATATCAAACTCTATAACCGCTCAAAATTTCAATATGCCCAAAACTTTTAACACACTAGATTTACTTCCCCCTGCTCTCTCCACACTAAGCAATCCGCCAAAACAACTCTTTTATGAGGGGGATTTGAGGCTTTTAGATTCTCCAATTAAAGTGGCTATCGTGGGCTCACGCGCACCAAACCCATACACAAAGCAAGTATGTGCGACCTTGAGCGCGAGCATTGCTAAAGCTGGCGGGGTAGTAGTGAGCGGTGGCGCGCTTGGCGTGGATATAATCGCACATACAAACGCCCTGCCAAACACGATAATGTTTTCCCCAGCGAGTCTTGAGATTACCTACCCAAAGGCAAATCAAACAATCATAGAGCGCATAAGGAGAGAATCTCTTCTTTTAAGCGAGTATGAAAGTCCCTATACGCCACACCAACACAGCTTCTTAGAGCGCAATCGCCTCGTAGTAGGCATAAGTGATATAGTCATAATCCCGCAAGCAGATTTACGCTCTGGGAGCTTGCAATCCGCACGGCTAGCTTTAGAATCTAACACGCCACTTTTTGTCTTGCCACATAGGATAAATGAAAGTTTAGGCACACAAGAACTCCTCTCAACTAACAAAGCGCGGTGCATTTATGACATTGGTGCATTTATAAGCGAAATCTTTGGCGTGCAAGATAAAAGTGATGATGAAGTGCTAAGCTTTTGTCAAAACGCACCAAGTTTCGAGTTAGCATATCAAAAGTTTGGCGATATACTCTTAGAATACGAACTAGAGGGAAAAATCGTGCGCGAAAATGGAATCGTGCGCGTAATAATCTAGGACAATAGAGTGAATAGAGCAAAAAATAATCTTATCGCGTGTGATATGGGGCTAAAGCGCATTGGATTAGCACATATCCTTAATGGGATAATCCTGCCATTGCCCGCAATTACGCGCAAAAATAAAACTCAAGCCCTAAGCGAACTAGAAAATCTCCTCGTCCAAAGGCAAGCGAAGACTCTCGTGGTGGGTATGCCACATTTATGCGGAGTGCAAACACAAAGTGCGCTTAATAGTGCATTTGAAGCGGGTGAATTAAGCGAAAATGAAGCGATTAGGCAAACTCAACTGCGTATTTGGCATTGTATCAAAACCCTTAACTTTAGCGGGGAAATTTACTTTGTCAATGAGGATTATAGCTCAAAGCAAAGCGAGGATAAACTCGCGCATTTAGGGCGTAAAAACCGCCAAAGCGCACAAAAAGACGGGAGAGTAGATTCTCTTAGTGCGTGTGAGATTTTGCAAAATTTCCTTAATGCAAGTGTGATAAATAGGCATTAAATCTATTGCAACGCTACAATGCTTTTAGCACCTTGCCAAAAATAAACTCATCTTTGACTTGCGTAATCTCACATTCATACGCGCTATCTCGTATATCAACGCCATTGGCAACTTCGTTAATAAGGATAGTGCCATCAATATCTTTCGCCCAAAGTCGCGCACGCGCATTATAAAAATGCTCGCTTAGCTCACTTTGCCCCTCGATGATAATTTCTAACTTTTGGTGGAGCAGATTCTTTAGTGTGGCTTTGTGCTTTTTTTTGATAATGTTTTCAAAAACTTTTAGACGCGATTGTATAAGTTTGGAATCTAACTTAGGCATTGTAAAGCTCCTCGTGTCCTCTTGAGGAGAGAACTCAAAGGCGTTAATCCTATCAAACCTAAAATCACGCACAAACTCACACAACTCGCTAAAATCACGGTCGCTCTCTTGCGGGTGTCCTATGATAAATCCCGTGCGTAAAAATCGCCCCCTCACGCTATCCATTAGTTTGAGAAGTTTTAAGTGGTGGGCTTTGTTTGCCCCGCGATTCATCACTTTTAGCATAGCATTTGAAATGTGTTGCAATGGCATATCAAAGTAGGGCAAAAAACTTGATGAGTTTGCAATACTCTCAATAAGATTCTCATCAGTGGTGCTTGGGTAGAGATATAAAATCCGCACGGTTATGGGAAGATTCAAACTATCAATGCGCTTAATAAGGGCACTCAGCCCATTTTTCACACCCAAATCGCGCAAAAATGAACTGCTATCTTGTGCGATTAGACTAAAGTCTCTAAACCCTTGATTGTAGAGAATCTCTAACTCCTTAATCACAGAATCTAGCGTGCGCGAATGGAGCTTGCCCTTAAAATGCGGAATCGCACAAAAGCTGCATTGTTGATTGCACCCCTCGCTTAGCTTGATATAGGCGTGAAAGGTCGAATTTGCCACCACCCGTGAATGCGTCTCATCAGCCAAAAAGACTTTTTGAGAATGCAAAGAGCGTTTAGATTCTATCATTTCATCGATTTTATCATAATCCCCAACGCCCGTGATAATGTCAATCTCAGGGATTTCGCTCTTTAGCTCATCGTAATATCGCTCGCTTAGACACCCGCTCACCACAAGTAGAGAATCTTTTTTGCGCACGCTATGGGCGTTAAAGATTTTTTCCAAACTCTCTTGCTTGGCAGATTGGATAAAGCCACAGGTGTTAATGATAATAACATCAGCATTATGCGCTTGCTCTACTAGCTTGTAGCTTGATAGCTTCCCTAGCATCACTTCAGAATCAATAAGATTTTTGGTGCAACCAAGCGAAATGAGGTGCAGTGTTTTTTGCATTGATTAGGCTTGCTGATTTTTGATTATATCCCAGCGCGGAGTGAGCTTGCCATCTAGCTCCTCTGTGGCGCACATTCCCATTATATTATACCCACAATCCACATAGTGAATCTCGCCCGTTACGCCACTTGAGAGCTCACTTAAAAGATACATTGCGGAGTTCCCCACTTGTGTGATACTCACATTTTCGCGCAATGGAGCGTTTGCTTCATTCCATTTAAGCATTATGCTAAAATCACTAATCCCACTTGCTGCAAGTGTCTTAATAGGTCCCGCAGAAATCGCATTCACGCGCACACCTCGCTTCCCTAAGTCATAGGCTAAATAACGCACGCTCGATTCTAATGCTGCTTTTGCCACGCCCATTACATTGTAATTGGTTACATACTGCACACTGCCAAGATAGGTAAGTGTGAGGATAGACGCGCCTTTATTGAGTAATGGAAATGTGCAACGAGCTAGCTCAATAAGCGAATATACCGAAATTTCTAACGCGGTGTTAAACGCGGCTTTGCTTGTATTGATAAACTCGCCCTCTAATGCCTCTTTGGGCGCGAAAGCCACACAATGCACGACAAAATCAAGGTTGCCAAAATCTTTGGCAAGATTCTTCGCTAGTGCGCTGAAATGCTCTGGCTTACTTACATCAAGCTCATATACAAAATGAGAATCTAACTCTTGTGCGATTGGACGCACGCGCTTCTCTAAGCTCTCATTAAGAAAAGTAAAAGCAAGCTCTGCGCCCTGCTCCTTGCACGCCTTAGCGATACCATACGCAATCGAACGATTATTTGCCACTCCCACGATAAGACCTTTTTTGCCCTGCATTATCATTTGCGCTCCTTGTTTGATGAATTTTCTTGCAATTATAAGCGGTTTTATTTAATGTGAATTTTGAGGAATATTTTTTGTTTAAATTTTGGCAGTTTAAGTTTGGAATCTACATTAAAAAGGGAGTTTATATGCAAAGTGGATATTACAACACGACAGGCGGTATCGTAACGCAATTTAGCAAACTTGATATTGTCTCAAACAATCTAGCAAATCTTAACACCAATGGGTTTAAACGCGATGATGTAGTCATCGGGGATTACTTGCGACTTTATCAAACACACAAACACGAACTTCCTATCGATAATCACACGCGCGAAGCCTCGAAATTCCTCAATCGCACAATGGATAGAGTGCCAATCATTAGCGAGGAATACACCGATACAGAAGTGGGGGCAATGGCACAAACAGAAAATCCCCTTGATTTCGCCCTGCAAAACAAAAATGCGTATTTTGCTATCCTCACACCTGAGGGCGTGCGATATACACGAGATGGGAGCTTTAGCATTAACAGCGATGGAATCTTAAGCACCAAAGAAGGCTTCCCTGTGCTTTCACGCGCTGGGCTAGATTCTGAGGGGACTATCTCTGTGCCTGAGGGCTTGCATTTAGAGACAGATAAAAATGGCAATCTCTACTTGCGCGCGCTCAATAATGATGAAATCGCTGAAATAGTGCCTATTGGTGGCTTAGCAGTAGTTGGCTTTGAGAATCCACGCTATTTGAAAAAAATCGGTAAAAATCTCTATGAATTCCCAGAAGAGCGACTAAATGAACGAGAGCTCCTCGCTGGAAGTATGGGTATGCTACAAGGCTTCGTAGAAAAGAGCAATGTCAATGCCGTGCGAGAAATGAGCGCGCTCATCGAAACAAACCGCCTCGTAGATATGTATCAACGCGTAATGCGCTCACATATGGACGAGCTCAACACTGATGCAATTAACAAACTCGCCGTTCGAGCGTAAAAAATAAAATTAAATCTACACAAACTCCGCTTTTTATCGCTCTATTAGGAATCTTAGATTCTTAATAGAGGTATTTTACTCTTTGTTAGAGTGTGCTTGTATGTTTTTTTGGCTTGGATAAGTAAAGTTACTTTTGCGCTTAGCAAAGGTTTTCTCCTCATCATCAAGCGCATACGCGCGGAATACAAATGGGAAAATACTATCATCTTTTTGATTATTTGAAAGTGGCTCTAATGCTTGAACGGTAACAATTTCGGTGCGTTTTTGCCCAGCTTTTACTAAAAATGGCTCTTTTGGCTTGCTTATTTTTAACTTATCTGCAATAGCAGAATCTTTGCTTGGATTCTCAATAGCGATATAAAATTCGTGTGGCACGCTATCAGTATTATGAAAAAGCACCTTAAAGCTATTGCTTATTACCACACCCTCATCTTTTTGCGTGATTTGATAGATTTGCGTGGTTGTATTGACATTTAAGAGCATTCCCTCTTTTTTGCCACTCACGACCAAAATTGCTACAAACGCAATGGCAAGCACGGCGATATACGCGATAGTCTTAGGACGAAAATAGCGGATTTTGACATTATTTTGTGTGCTAAATGGCGAACTCCAATTCACTAGGCTAGCTCGATTGTATCGTGCCTGCACACTTCCACACGCATCAACGCACTCAAGGCAGTTTATGCACTCTAGTTGCATTCCTTTACGAATGTCAATGTGCGCGGGGCAGACTTTCACACACTCTTCACATTCCACACATTCTGCTTGAGGCTCTCTAAACTTTAATTTTTCTGGGATTTTTTGCAAATCCGCATTATAAATCGCTCCACCACGCCTGCTATCATAAATTGGCATAATAGTATCATCATCATACAGCACACTTTGCACACGACAATAAGGACAAATATACACGCAAAACACTTCTTGGATAAAGGCAATATCAGCGGTAAAAAAAAGTCCAAAACCAAGCCAAAATCCCATTAAAATCGGGTGCTGACTTGGGTTAGCCAAAGCCTCAAAAAACTCCAGCGGTGGCACAAAGAAAAACATTAAATTCGCCGTAGCCACAAGGCACAAAAACATTATTATCACAAATGCCAAAGTTGCTTTAAGTTTATCACTTAGGGAATCTAGGCGCAAAGGTCGTTGTTTATTTGAGATTTTATTACGAAGTTTAAAAATTTTGGTTTGCAATAAGTCGCGATAAATCGTGCGGAAGATAGTTTGCGGGCACGCCCAGCCACACCACATACGACCACCTAGCGTAGTAAGGAAAAAGATTCCCACAAAAAGGATTATGAGCAAAAAGGGCAACAAATAGAGCTCTTGCATATTAAAACGCGTGCCAAGTAGATGAAACTCGCCGTGCGCAAATGAAAGCAAAAAGATATGATTGCCATCAATGGTGATAAAAGGGAATCCAAGAAAAAAAATCATCGCGCTAAAATAAAGCAAGTAGCGATGTTTTCGGTAATTTGTTGTGTGTGGAGTGGTGCTTATAGTTGTATTTGCCTGCATTTTTTATCCTTTTGCCTGTGTTGGGTTTATTGCTTTGTTGCTAATTCCGCGCACATTGTAAGCCTTTTTGTCTTAAAACTACCTAAATTTTAGGAATTTTAAAACAAAAAGTTTGTAATAAAGTTACATTTTTTGTTTGTAGCGTGGATAAAATCTTTATAACTTATACGCGATTTGGAGATAATAACTCGCGCCTGCCACACGATAAAAATCATAGTAGCGGTTATTTGTGATATTAAGGAATTGCGCGCAGAGCTGTAAATTATTTTTAAAGGTATAGCCGACTTTGGCATTCAAGGCAAATTGAGAATCATAGCTTCCATAGACATTTGGGATAATGGGCGAATTGCTATCATCATTATAAAAAGCTGGTGTATAATGTGCCCAAACAGAAGCAAACACGCCATATTGTGGCAAATAATTAACCCCTGCATTAAGCGTGTGTAAAGGAAGTCCTACAAATTGTTTCCCCACAGAATCTGGACGCGCAGTATTTTTTAGCACTTTGGCATTGCTTAGTGTGTAATTTGCCTGAATCTCTAGCGCGTGCCAAATAGGAATATTTATATCAAACTCGATTCCATTTATCCTCCCTCTCCCTGCGTTTATAAATTTATATGGGTCAGCTTGCGCACCAGAGCCCGAGCGATATATCATATCAAACATTTCAAGGTTATAAAAATACAAACTTGTGCGCAACGCATTATTATCGTATTCCACGCCAACTTCTGTATTGATAGCGTGCTCTTCCTTTAGATTCTCATTTACTTCCCAATAAGTTTGTGCGTGGGTGAATTGGTATTTGTTTCGCAAAGTCGCCATACGAAATCCGCGCCCCACAGAAGCCTTTAGCCTTAGTGTGTGCTCTTGCGTATCAAGCGGAGTATAAATCACAGCGAACTTGGGGCTCAGGATAGACACGCTATTACTTTGATTTTTCTTACTTTCTTGTGAATTGGATATAAAGTTGTCATAATAGCCATTAAAATTGCGCCAATAATCATAGCGCAATCCAATACTTGTGCCAAATGCACCAAACTTAGGAGAATCTACCCATAATGAATCCATATTAAAATACACAGAACCTGCCACTGCCTCCGTGCCAAATCGCACGCGATAATCTGTGCGTGAATGATAATCACGCCAATTTGTCATATTACGCTGTTTTTGTGTGTAGGTATAGTAGCGAAACTGCGCTCCTAAGGTAATAATATGGTCGCTTAAATGAGTATCTGCATAAATAAAATCTAAATAATTACTTGAAGAATCCGTATCTTGCGTGCTTCCAGCACCATTACTAAAGCTTTGTTTGCCATCTTGAATGGCATCTTGCCACCAACTTAGGAGATTCATACTTGAGAGTGTGATTTTGAGTGTGCTTTGCTCAAAACTATGCAGATAATTAAGATTGCCTATAATATGTGTATAACTCCCTATGCCACCAAGCCCAGAGCCTATAAAATAATTTTTAGTATTCAATAAATAAGTAGGGTTGCCTTGATTATCGCGCAAGTAGGACTGAAAGTTTTTAACATCGTAGTTATGGTTAGAAAGACGCAAGGATAATCCCACCTCATCACGCTTGCCTAGCTCAAGGCTTGACTTAAACGAAATGTCATAACTTTGCACCGCTCTATCACCACCCGTGCCTAAAATCACTTGCCCTGCGCTATTTTGCTGTGCCCCTGCGGCTATTGCGTCATTTGCTTCAGCATTGGTGCTTGATAGGTAAGTAGGGTAGCTAGAATAGCCATCTGTGGTGGTGAATCCCGCGCTCAACTTTACCTTTAATCGTTTATCAAAAAACACATCGCCAACACTTCCATAGAATCTAAAAGTATTTTTATCCGCAGTGTCTTTTTGGATTTCATTGCCATAGCCTGCGATTGCTTGGAGCTCGAACTTTTCTGGCATTGCTGTAATGAAATGTATCACGCCACCTATTGCGCCCGTGCCATAGAGACTAGAATACCCACCCTTTGCGACTTCTACGCGCTCCACATCATAGAGGGATATTTGGTTTAAGATTCTCGCCTCGCCCTCCAAATCACTTAAAATCACCCCATCAAGCATAACAAGCGTGCCAGAATTTACACCACGAATGCGAATTTGTGGGCGTGCATTAAAGTTTGTATTATTATCCACACGCACACCGGAGATAACATTGACAATATCAGCAATCTTTGTGTTTGGCATTTTTTGGATATGAGTGGAATCTATCACCGTAATGCTCGCTGGAATATTGACAATATCACTCTCTAGTGCAACACCTGCGCTTACGCTGGATTTTTCCAAACGCACTTTCTTAGCCTCATTCGCATTTGTAACCTCATCATCTACTTGTGCCTCATTAGCGCGCAAAAACACCAAAGAAACGAGAGTAAAAAATAGCAATGACTTTTTTATCATTTTTATACCTCTAATAAGAATTTATCAAAAGTATAGCTATTTCTAAAAAAAAAGATATAAAAATTGGAAATAGAGTAAAAATTTTAGAAAAATTATACAAAGTCTTGGTGTTGCGAGGTTTTAAATGCCCAAAATTTACTGATAAAGTAGCCCACAATGGTATAAACCACACTTGCGAGAATTTGTGCAATATACACATCAACCCCACAGATTCTATGACTAATGCTTAGCGTTGCTAAATTTGCCAAATATGCTATGCCCATTGCCACGCCAAATCGCCACGCATCTTGCTTATGAGAATTTTTGGATTTAAAGGTAAATTTTTTATTGAGAAAATAGGAGTTAATTACGCCTGCTATGTTGCCCAGCAAATTTGCCACTTCAGGCACAAGCCCTAAAAAAGTCAGCAACAAACAAAGTCCAAGTCCCACACAAGTGTTTGCCACACCCACGAGCCCATATACAACAAGGCTACTTCCCAAAAGTTTGCCAATCAATCCTCGCATTTATCACTCTTAAGTCAAATTAAAGATTAAGAAGCCTTCGGGTCATCAGGCTTTTCTTGTGATTCCTCTTCTAATTGTTTGTCTTCCTCGTGGATATATTTTTCCTTTCCTTTAAAGGTAATAATCGTGCAGTTTGGATACACTTCGATTCTATGATAAATATTATCAACCTTTGTAAGCAATTTGCCCGCAGATTCTGGGATACAATGTGGATTTTCTGCGAGCTTTTGGTGGTCTTCGTTGATAGGCGTTTCATCGATTTGAGATTCTGGCACATCACCCCAACCATAGTGCTTCATCGCCATTCGCACCCAATACTTCCCATCAGTGATTTTGACTAATCGCTTCATTATGGGATTCTCTTTGGAGGAATTTTCTAACACAGGGCTTGCCGTAACCCACCCTCTAATGCGATAAAGATAATTTTGGTAATCCGCTGCCTTTTTTGGCACGACATTGACTAAATCATTAAGGAGCAAGGTTAAGCGGAAATTTTGGTATTTATCTTGGGCTGAAAGTGCGTTACCATAGGAGTTAGAAAACACAATAAGCGACCAAGAGAAAAACCCAACAACCACCGCGCTAAAGACAAAAAAGATTCTGCTTTGTGTCTCGCGTGATGAAAGCGCGGTAGAATCCGTGCGCTTAATATCTTGCTTTTTATACGCCCAGCCTCGCCACGCACTCGCCACATAAATCGCTAAAATCGCTGCAAACACGCCAATCCCAATAAACGCGCGTGGCCGTGGCAGAGGCACAGAGAGCACCAAATATGTCCCATACGAGCATACGATTCCCACGCATAGGACAATTATGGCGAGTAGAAATGAAAGGAATTTATTGATTTTTGCTTGATAGACTGCCGAACACACAAATGCCACAAGTAAGGCAAGAAAACAAATCTTTATCCCACTCCACCCAAAGTCATTCCACAAATAGCCCACATACATTTGGATATTTTTTACAATGCCCTCTAATAACTCACTAGATTCTAGCATTTTGGTGCTTGCTTGAGCGTGCCCAAAATCGTGCATTATAAAAAGTTTAAAAATAAGCAAAGCAAAGGCATAATTACAAAATGACACCAACACAAAAGTAAGAGTTTTTTTGAGCCCTGCGTTGGTTTGATTAAGCATTAAAAACGCAAAAAATGACACCAAAATAATCTCAATCCCGCTACTTGCTTGATAAGTCATACACATACCAAGCGAGCACAAAATACCCACAGGAATATACGCACGAATGTGATGAATAAACACAAATGGAATCACACTAAAAAGCACAGATAACGCCATATACGGAGAATCAAAGCGAAAAGACAAATCCTCCAAAAAATAAGGTGAAAGCCCAATAGGAATAGAGGCAATAATGCCAAGAACTGTAAGACGCTTTTTGTTTGGGAGTTCGCTCGATTCCCACAATAAATCCTCGCTTTTCCAAATAATCTCTCTAATGCTCCACACCAAAATAATACTCGCAAAACTTAAAAAAGCAATAGCCACGATTTGCGTAAGTGGCGCGATGTCAGTAAGCACGGTGTCCATATGCACAAAAGTGGATAAAAACCAACTAATATAGCGCGAGAAATTATCCCATTCTTTATAGCCAATCACAGCGCGCCCCAAATCATCGATATAATACACATCAGCGCGGATAATGCTCATAATCCCTAAAAGATAGAGACTAAAGGCGATTAAAAAATATTTCCAAAATCCTTGCGTATGGAAAAATGCCCAAGAGGCAATAACAAATTCCTTCATACTACGAGAGAGATGTCGTGGCATATTAGTCCTTTTTATTAGATTTAGTGGTGCTTGCTTTTGTCTTTTTGTTTGCTTGTGTGGCTTGCTTGTCCTTAAATTGCTCGAGGATATAAATCGGACGCATTTTGACTTGCTCATAAATCCTAGCAATATACTCGCCAATCACACCAAGAAGCATTAATTGAATCCCACCAATAAAGGTAATAACCACCATAAGGCTAGGATACCCAGCCACAGGGTTGCCATATACAATCGTATCAATAATACGGTGGATTCCATACACCACCGCCACAATACTCATAAGCCCCCCAAGCACAAAGGCGATACGCAGTGGAGCAGTGCTAAAGCTTACGATTCCTTCAATAGCATATTTAAAGAGATTCCAAAAGCTCCAACTCGATGCGCCCTTAAAATGCGGGATATATTCATATTCTAAGCATTCACGCTTAAACCCAACCCACGCAAATATCGCTTTTGAGAATCTATGATATTCTTTAAGCTCTAAAATCGCCTCTATTACTTCTCTATCCATTAAGCGAAAATCTCGCACGCCAGATTCGATTTTTACCTCTGAGAGCAAGTTTGAGAGTTTATAAAAAATTTCACTTAAAGCCGCACGGACTTTAGACTCTCCAGCGCGCGTAGTGCGTCTCGCATAGATGACTTTTGTTGTGCGATTAGAATTAAGCCAGATTCTTACCATTTCAATGATTAAATGTGGAGGGTCTTGCAAATCCGCGTCAATTAAAATCACGCCCTCCCCGCTTGCTTCTCTCAAACCTGCTAAAATTGCTGCTTCTTTGCCAAAATTACGCGAAAAAGAAAGCACTTTAATGTTTTTTGCCTTTGAGCGCATATCTTGCAAAATCTCTAAAGTTTTATCCCTGCTCCCGTCATTGACAAAGACTATTTCATAGGTTATGTGTGGGAACTCCTTTTGGACTTGTTGCATTGTGAGGGCGATTTGACTTTGAAATTTTGGCAGTGAAATTTCTTCGTTATAGCAAGGCACTACTATTGAAATGCCTTGTGAAACACTTTTAGAACTATTTGCAGGAGTATTTGCCGTGCTCATTTTATAATCCTTACGCGATAATTTTATAGATTGAAGTGGATATTGTATAGCGTTTTTTTGAATGTTTTATTAACAAATGATTTTGTGTGAATTATTTTAAGCGTGATTCTTATGAACGCAAAATTTTTATGCCAGCGTGAATGCTTTGGACTAAATATTCTATATCCTCTAAATTATGTGTGTAATGCAAACTCACTCTAAGCCAACCCGGTCTTTTTTGTGGATTTTTAAGAAGTGAATAAAGGAGCTTTTTGGATTCTTGGTTGGTAAAATGTAGAGAATCTAAATCCATCAAATAATGCCCATAAGGTCCTGCACAAGAGCACCCAGCGCGAGTTTGGATTCCAAACTTTTGACTTAAAAGCACACTTAAATCAAATGGCGAAACACACGCGATATTAAAACTTACGATGCCTAAAGAATCACCCTTAGGATTCTCCCAATCACCATATAAACTAATGGCAGGGATTTTTTTAAGCTCATTTAAAAGAATCTGGCTTAAAACTCGCTCACGGCGAGCAATGTTCTCTAACCCCACCTCATTGCGAAGCTGATACGCCAATGCCGCACGCAAAAGCCCTATAATCGGTGGCGTGCCTGCCTCCTCTCTACGCTCATAATCCTCTACATACAAATGCCCATCATTGCTTGCATACTCTATCACGCCTCCACCGCTAAAGCTCGGGCTTGGCGTTTGAAAAAAGTGCCTGTGCATCGCCAAAAGCCCACAAGAACCCACACCGCCTAAGAGTTTATGAGGGGCAAGGAAGAGTGCGTTGCAATGTTTAGATTGCATATCAATATGTGGGCTCGCACTCGCTGCATCAAAGGCAAGCGGTGCGTTTGGTGCGTATTTGGCAAAAAGTTTGGCGATTTTTTCTTGTGGAGAGAGAATCCCACTGACATTAGAAGCAAGACAAAATGAGCCGATAATCTCTGCATTTTCTTGTTGAGCTTGGCGTAATTGTGTTTCTAAGGCAGATATATCAAATCGCCCTGTGGAATCTAGCCCAATTTTGACAATCTCACAAAGCCCCTCGCGCAAAGAAATTTCATTAGAATGATGCTCATAAGAGCTAATAAACACTTTTGGTAAGCGAGATTGCTTTGGTATTTGGATTCTTCGTCTGCTTTGTGGAGGGATATAAATACCGAGTAATTCTTGGAACTTTTTAATCGCGCCACTTGCACCACTCCCACAAGCAACGAGCAAAAACTCATCACCTAGTCCTAGTGCCTGCTTAGTGCGTGTTCTTGCCTCATCATAGAGCGCAGAAGTGATTTTAGAGTGGCTTGAGCTAAAAGAATGTGTATTAGAATAAAATGGCAAAATTTGAGCAATACGAGATTCTATACCCTTATGAGCAAGCCCCGAAGCTGTCCAATCAAAATATTTACTTTGAGAATCAATAATGATACTCTCACGCACCTGCTGAACTTTCTCGCCTAAATCTAAGCCCTCATCTAAAAGCGGGGCAAAAAAACTCTCAACAATGGGCGTGATTTGCATTCAATATACTTACTCAACTTCAATGATATAAGGCACGCTTCTTACACCAGATTCTATTAAAACTCCGCTAAACTCCACGACATCTTTTGCCACAGATTCTCGCTCTTTACCAACATTAAAACTTTTGTCATACACACTTTGCAGGAGTGTTTTATTTGCGTTTTCATCACTGCTTATATGCTCCATTATGTAGCTTGCACGCGTGATTGAATCTGGTCCTAACAACGCCACAATATACATATCTACATTATACTGCTCCAATCGTTCATCAAGCCCTGCAAGTTCCTTAGCACAATACATACAACTAGGGTCTGAAATGACTATAAGGCGTTTATTGGTTGGTGATTTCGCACTAAAGTGGATTGCCCTATCTTTATGCTTCTCCAAAACCTCTTTGACGACTGAATCTGTCATTTGCTTGTTTGCATTTGCTATACTTTGTGTTTTAGAGCTTATTGTATCTATTAGCTTCTTATCAGCACTAAATGCGATTCCATCAAGGACCATAAGCACCTCACTATCACTTGTAGAGAGGAGTGCTTCTTGCGTGCCATCATTTGATTGCACTACGACAAGGTCTAAGGAATGTCCTATGTCAGTTATTTCAACCACTTTAAAGGGGAGGTTTTTCTCATCAAGGGCTTTTTGGATTGTTTGTGTTTTTTCCTCTAAAGAAAGTTTTGGCGTAGAGCCCTTATCGCACGCACCAAAACTTAGCAATGCACACAACAATAAATATTTTGCTCGCATATTTACTCCTTATCAATATAAAAATCTTGCGTCATTTTACCCTAAACAAATACAATTTAGTTAATTTAAGGCGTAATGATATAACTTTGACTCATATTGCCCGAGTGCAAAATCGTAGTTTGGTATTTGCGTGCGTAAAATTTCAAAAGCATTTTTTGCAAAAATGGCTCAATGCTTGGATAAAACCACGCATTATTACTCATAGCAATGACAAATTGAGGATAATCTGCGTATAATTTCCTTGAAGTGGCTTCATAGCAAATGGCGTTGCGGAAGCGCATTCCAAAGATTCCAATATCACCAAACTCTTTGCCAGAAGCAAATTGAAACATTTGCAAAACTCCAAATGAGCGCACAAGAAAATCTGGCAATGGGATATTTTCTCCAAATGGCGCAAGAATCACCTTATCGATGAAAAAAACTTCATCACCATTGAAAACAAAAGTGCTGTTGTAATATTCCCCCTTATCCACTCGTAACGCCCCAGCAATAATGGTGATGTCTTTGGCATATTGTTTAAGCCTGCTTATGACAAATTCACCAAACTCTCCACCAGATTCTAACACCATTGGAAAAGCAATTTCAGGCAAAACAATAACTTGTTTTCCCTCTGCAATCGCATTTTGAATAAGGGCAAAATTCTCTTGTATGCTTGTGGCAATTTGCTCATCTTCCCACTTTAAATGTTGAGGGACATTCGTATGTGAAAGATAAATGCGTTGGAGCATTTGAGTGTTTGTATGGCTTTGTGTCTCTTTAGAATCTGACGCGATTAACCCAAAATCAAGTGCGAGGATAAGGAAAAATATCCCAGCAAGATTCTTAAATCGCCATTTATGCGGGGTCAAAAAACAATACAATCCACAAACAACAAGCGCGAAATGCAAATAGCTCACATCAAAATAACTATACGCAAGCACTGCTTCAGGCACAAGCCAATCAAAGCCAAATGGCGTGATAAAGTGCATTACTAATAACCCCAAAAGCCGAATTACAAGGCATTCACAAAAAAGCAAAAGCCAAAAAATGCCTCCATATATCAATGCAATAGCACCAATAATAAAGGGGATAAGCATCTCTAAATCAACAAAACGAAAACTCAAACTCGCCCAATAAAACCAAAACACTCCCACAAAAAAGCCAAAACCAAAGCGTCTCTCTTTGGGGATTCTCAAATACACATATATACTTAAAAGTGCCAAAAAACTTCCCAAAATAAGTGGAGTATCAGCATTAAAGGCGACATTACAAAGCGTTAAAACATAAATTGGCGCAGAAAATAAAAACGCTAAAAATGCGTCTATAACGATAATGCAAAGTTTATAAGAAAATGCTTTTGGATTAAGCTCTTTTTTAAAAATACGCTTCAAACAAGATTCTATCCCATCTTCAAATGACGGAATGTGTGTCTGCGTGCGCAAAATAGAAGCCTTTGAAGTGATAGAAGTGATAAAACGGCTAGATTGTAAAAATTTCATTGTGTCTGCTCTCTTAAAAAGTGATAATTGTGAAAAGATTTGTGTAAATTTACCATAAATTGCGCTAAAATGGCGAACTTATCTTGTTAAAATAGCAAGGAAGTTTTACACCTATCATAGAGGAAAAATATGTTTGAAGCAACCACCATATTGGGATATAAGGGACAATATAATGGCAAAGATTACGCTATTATCGGGGGCGATGGGCAAGTAACATTTGGTAATTGTGTCCTAAAGGGAAATGCAACAAAAGTGCGCACGCTCTATAATGATAAAATTTTAAGTGGATTTGCAGGTAGCACAGCTGATGCTTTTAGTTTGTTTGATATGTTTGAGCGAATCTTAGAGGGCAAAAAGGGTGAGCTTACGCGCTCTGTGCTAGAATTTAGCAAACAATGGAGAAGTGATAAATATTTACGCAAACTTGAAGCAATGATGATAGTGCTTGATAAAGAACATATCTATATCCTAAGTGGCACAGGAGATGTGGTCGAACCTCAAGATGGCAAAATCGCTGCCATTGGAAGTGGCGGAAACTACGCACTAAGCGCAGCAAGGGCATTAGATAAATTTGGGAATCTTGCCCCAAAAGAACTTGTAGAAGAATCTCTCAAAATCGCAGGCGAGCTGTGTATTTATACCAACACAAACATAAAAATTTTGGAGTTAGCATAATGGAAAATATGACGCCAAAAGAAATTGTCGCGTATTTAGACGAATACATCATAGGGCAAAATGAAGCCAAAAAAAATGTGGCAATCGCATTAAGAAACCGCTATCGCCGAATGAAGCTCCCAAAAGAAATCCAAGAAGAAATCACGCCTAAAAATATTTTAATGATAGGCTCAACGGGCGTGGGCAAAACAGAAATCGCACGCCGAATGGCAAAAATTATGGGATTGCCATTTGTCAAAGTAGAAGCAAGCAAATACACAGAAGTGGGATTTGTGGGGCGCGATGTGGAATCTATGGTGCGTGATTTGGTGCTCGCAAGTGTGAATCTCGTCCAAAAAGAACAAGAGCAATCAAGCCAAGAAGCGATTAAAGAATATATCCTTAATAAAATTACACAAAAGCTCCTCCCACCACTACCCTCAAGTGTGAGTGAGAGCAAAAAGGCTGAATACGAGCAGAGCTTTGAAAAAATGAAAAAAAAGGTCGAAAATGGAGAAGTAGATACACTTGTCATTGAAATCGAAGTAAGTAAAAACACAAACTTTAACGATGAGGGATTACCGCCAGAGGTCGTGCGCGTGCAAGAATCTATCATCAAAGTCCTCAATCCCCAAGACCAAAAGCAAAAACGCGAAATGAGTGTAAAAGAGGCAAAGGAAGCCCTTAATTACGAGGCTACAATGCAATGCCTTGATTATGAAGCAATCAAACTTGAGGGGCTAAAACGCGCCGAGCAAAAGGGGGTGATTTTTATCGATGAGATTGATAAAATCGCTGTGGGAAGCAAAGATTCTTCACGACAAGACCCAAGCAAAGAAGGCGTGCAAAGAGATTTGCTCCCCATTGTAGAGGGAAGCGTGGTGAATACAAAATACGGGCAAATCCGCACGGATTATATTTTATTTATCGCTGCTGGAGCATTTGCATTTGCTAAACCAAGTGATTTAATCCCCGAATTGCAAGGGAGATTCCCACTGCGCGTGGAATTAGAAAACTTAAATGAAGAGAGTTTGTATAAGATTCTCACCCAAGTCAAAAGCTCTATTGTCCGTCAATATCAACTTTTACTAGAAACAGAAAATATTACATTAGAATTCGATGATGAGGCGATTAGAGAGCTTGCTAAACTCTCCTTTAATGCCAATCAAAAAACAGAAGATATTGGTGCTAGACGCCTGCATACCACAATAGAGCGTGTGCTAGAGGATATAAGCTTTGAGTGTGAATCTTATGCGGGCAAAAAAGTCGTAATAACAGCCCAAATGGTGCGCGATAAACTTGGCGAGCTAGTAGAAAATGTCGATTTGGCGCGCTATATTTTGTAGGCATTAAACTATGCGCTACGCAGTGTTGTATCATTAAGAACTTTTATGAATACGCGTTGTGGCTTTATAGCAACATTAGGGCGACCAAATGCTGGCAAATCAAGCCTGCTTAACGCCATTGCCAAGCAAAATCTCGCCCTTACTTCACATAAAGCAAATGCCACGCGCAAACAGCTACAAATTATCATCTCCCATACAAGCACAGATTCTCGTGGAGCATATAAGGCGCAAATGATTTTTGTCGATACACCGGGCATTCACCACCAAGAGAAATTACTCAATCAATATATGCTAAAACAATCACTAAAGGCGATGAATGATTGCACTTTGGGGGTTTATCTCGCACCAATAAGTGATGATATTACCCATTACGAGGAGTTTTTGACACTCTCGGCAAATACAAAAATCGCACAAAATCATATTGTCGTGCTAAGCAAAATTGACCTTGCGAGCAATGAGCAAATCCTCGCAAAAATCGCGCAATACCAAAATTACCAAAACCGCTACCTTGCGCTTATACCACTAAGCATAAAGCACGAAAAAACACTCCAAGAGCTTCTTAATGTATTAGGAGAGCATTTAGAAGATGGCGTATTTTTATATGATGATGAAAGTGCCACCAATGCTAGCTTGCGTGATATTGCAAAAGAGCTTATAAGAGAGAGCGTTTTTGAAAACTTAAGCGATGAAGTGCCATATCAAAGCGATGTGTTACTTGAGCGTTACAAAGAGGGAAAAATTCATAGAATCTATGCTACAATAATCGTTTCCAAACAAAGTCAAAAGGCACTTGTCATTGGCACAAATGCCCAAACTATAAAGCGCATAGGAATAAATGCTAGAGAAAAGCTAGAGCGACTTTTAGGACAAAAGGTATTTTTAAAGCTTGAGGTGCAATTACGGAAGGGTTGGGATAAACAAGTAGATGAATTACGGAAATTTGGCTATATTATGGATTAGATTAACTTCAAGGATTGGAAATGAAAAAAGTTTTGGCAATATGTGTATTTAGTTTGTTTGGCGGGTTTCTTAGTGCAGATTCTCTGCAACCAATAAGCGACGATGTATTTAAATTGCTTAAAATCTATCAAGAGCGTGGCATTGGTGCGGTGCAAAAAGAATTTGATGAATATTTGCTCTCTCCTCAATATTGGCTAAAAATCTTGGAGGGCAAAGATGTGCGCTACGGCTATTATGAAAGTGCAAAATTTGTCTTTATCTCTAATAAACTCGCTCCTGATTTGAGACTCCTAAAAATCACCAAAAAAGGCTTTGAAGAACTTGGAAGCTCATCTGCGCTTGTAGCAAAGGGCAAGGGGCATAAGAAATTAGAGGGCGATTTGACCACGCCCATTGGCGTGTATGATTTGACCGCTCGTTTGACAGGACTTCCCCCATACTATGGACCACTCGCACTTGCGACAAATTATCCAAATGTCTATGACAAATCGCTTAAAAAAACGGGCGGGGGAATCTGGATACACGGATTGCCATTAGATGGGAATCGAGAGGAGCTCAACACAAGAGGTTGCATTGCCATAGATAATGAATTGTTAAAAAAATATGACAAACTCATCAATTATAGAGATACCATTGTCATTATAAGCGAGGGCGAACCTCAAGCACTATCACTCCAAAGTATCGCTCAACTCCTATCAGGTCTCTATCAATGGCGTGAAATGTGGCAAAACAACAACCTACAAAAATATCTAAGTTTTTATGATAGCAAGGACTTTATCCGCGAGAATGGTATGACATATAAAGCCTTTGTCGAACACAAGACGCGTGTATTTGCCAAAAATGAAGAGAAAGATATTGGCATTAGTGCCATTGACATTTCACCATTTATCAACGAAAACGGAAAACAAATGTTTCGCATTAGCTTTAGACAAAATTATAAGGCTATGCTAAATGGCAAGGTAACTTACAACTCAAGCCACCGCAAAGACCTTTTTGTATGGCTTGATAATGGAAAGATGAAAATCCTAAGCGAGAAGTAATCACCCACACCACGCAATCTCGGACAAGATTTTATCGCTTATGAAAAATAAGCGAGAGGGAATTTACACAATGGCGCGTGTTTTTAGCAGTAAATCCCTCGCCTCTAAATATATGCCCCAAATGCCCTCCGCAGTTCGTGCAAGTAATTTCAATACGGCGCAAATCAGAATCTAAGCTTTCACTTACTGCGCCTTTCTCACTAGATTCAAAACTTGCCCAACCACAACCAGAATGAAACTTCGCACTTGAATGATACAAAAGCGCATTGCACTGCGCACAAACATACTCTCCCTCTTCAAATACATCGGTATATTCTCCACTAAATGGTGGTTCTGTGCCTTTATGCAAAAGCACATATTCTTGCTCTTTGCTTAGTGTATTGTATTTTTGACTCAAAATCACTCCTTTAATTTGCCTTTTTTGTGCGCAAGTGAATGTATAAATGCAACACATCAATGCTTGCTGGCGTTATGCCACTAATTTCGCTTGCCTCAAAAAGTGATTTTGGATTGAATTTTTTTAGCTTCTCAACCACCTCAAGGCTAAGACCGGGTATATCATCAAATACAAAATCTTTTGGAATGGCGACTTTTAGCATATTTTGCATATTTTTAATGCTCTCTTGTTGCTTTATGATGTAATTTGCATACTTAGATTCTATAACCACCTGCTCTAATGCCCTTTGGCTTAAATCCGCTATGCTCACTCCAAAATGCTCACAAAAAGCTATGAGATTATGAGAATCTGGGACATTCACTCCTATGACTTGCAAAAGTGTGGCTTTATCGCTTATTTTTCTTAATCCAAGATTCTCTAAAAATTCATTATTTGCTTTACTTGGAGTTATTGTATTTTCTTGTAAGGATTGCAAAACGCGCGCAATAGCTTTTTTGTCATTCATCGCCTCATCATACTCACTTTGAGCGATGAGTCCAAGCTCAAAGGCTTTTTGACTTAGTCGCAAATACGCATTATCCTCACGCAAAAGCAAGCGATATTCTCCACGCGAAGTAAAAAGTCTATACGGCTCATTTGTGCCCTTACTTACCAAATCATCAATCATCACACCAATGTAGGCTTCGTTTCGTTGTAAAATAAAGGGATTTTTGCCCTGTGTATAAAGTGCGGCGTTAATGCCTGCGATTATGCCCTGTGCGGCTGCTTCCTCATACCCTGTCGTCCCATTGATTTGTCCAGCTAGGAAGAGATTCTCGCATTTTTTACACGCAAGTGCGTGGGTAAGCTCTGTTGGCTGAATATAATCATACTCTATGGCATAGCCATAACGCGTAATTTTCGCATTTTCTAATCCCTCAATACTATGTATCATCTCTTCTTGCACATCAGTTGGCAGTGAAGTGGTCAAACCATTGATATAATATTCCACACATTCGCGTGTTTGAGGTTCTAAAAAAAGTTGGTGTCGCTCCTTGTGTGCAAAGCGATTGACTTTATCTTCTATACTTGGGCAATAGCGCGGGCCAACGCCTTGAATCTGCCCGCTAAAAAGTGGCGCACGATGAAAATTATCACGGATAATGCTGTGAGTTTTTTGGTTGGTATAAGTTACAAAACACGGAATCTGCACGGGGTTAAAATCCCTTGTGCGTGCGCTAAAATGCGGTGGATTCTCATCACCATAATGTGCTTCTAAATTACTACAATCAATGCTCCTCCCATCAATCCTCGCACAAGTCCCTGTTTTTAATCGCCCCATTTCTAAACCCAAGTCTTGCAAGGAGAGTGAGAGTGTTTGCGCACTTAACTCGCCAAAACGCCCGTTTTGGAGCTTTTGCTCGCCAATGTGGATAAGTGAGCGTAAAAATGTCCCTGTGGTGAGAATCACGCTCTTTACATAATAGGTTTTATTAAGATTGCTTTTTACTCCAACAACTCTAAATTGCCCTCCGCTTTTTTCAAGCAATAAATCCGTGATGAGCTCTTGAGATACGCTCAAATTTGGCGTATTAAGGGCATATTTTTTAGCTACTATCGGGTAAGTATCCATATCAATTTGTGCTCTTGTGCCACGCACAGCGTGTCCCTTTGAGGCATTAAGTGTGCGAAATTGCAACCCACAAATATCTGCAATCTCACCCATTACGCCACCAAGCGCATCAATTTCTTTAACCAAATGCCCCTTGCCAAGCCCACCTATGGCAGGGTTACAGCTTGCTAGCGCAATATTTTGAATAAGGATAGTAAATAGGTGAGTTTTTGCGCCCATTTTAGCACTAGCAATACTTGCTTCAAGTCCAGCGTGCCCACCACCAATCACAACCACATCAAAATTATTCATTTTTTTCCTTATGTGAGAATCTTAAAAAACGCAATTTTACAATACAAATATTTCTTGCGTGCATAAATGTGATACAATCATAAGAAAATTCAAGGAGTGAAGTATGGGAATGCAATGTTTGAGAGTAGTGATTGTATGTATGGCGTTATTTAGCGGAGCTTTTGGCGCACCTAGCAGCAACGCTAACAACAATATAAGCAAAGAAGCAATGCGGGCAATGAAACAAACCGACCAAGATGCCTATCTCACAAGTCAAAATATGTATAAAAAAGATTTTGGCGATATAAGTGTATTTGTCATTTCACTAGGCAATTTTGATGCGCCATTTGATAAACTTATCGCAAGTGATGATAAACAAAGCGCGTTATTACAAACAATGACAAATGACAAGGCGATAAATCATCACAATGTAATGTTACTAAAAGGTAAGGAATTTATCGCGCTCATTGATACGGGATTTACCCATACTCAAGAGATTCTCATTACACAACTCCAAAAAATAGGAATCGCACCGCAAGATATTACACACATTATTGTATCCCACGCCCACCCAGACCACATAGGTGGCATTTTACCAAATTCCCCAAAGAGCAAAAAAACTTACAAAAGTGCCAATATTTTTCCCAATGCCAAAGTTTTGATTGATGAAATTGAATATAATTTTTGGACAAATTCAAACAATGAACTTGCAAAAAAATCTTTGCTCTCTTTTAAAGAAAAAGAATTTTTTGCTCATAGTGCGCCAATTCTTGCCACCAAGCAAGCCAAAATTAACGCTATACAAGCCTACGGACACACGCCCGGACACACTATCTTTAGCATAGAATCTGCTGGGGAAAAGCTCGTATTTATAAGCGACTTGGTGCATTACTTTAAGATTCAAAATACAAATCCTGCCATTGCCATACAATATGATAACGACAAAGCACAGGCTGTGGCTACACGCGAACAACTATGGAAAAAGTTTAAAAAAGATAAGGCATATAAAAACGCGCTTTTTGTTGGTTCGCATTTTCCAACTTTCCGCCCTATCCCACTCAAATAGCAATAAATTTGCTTGGTGTTAGCATACAAATTGAGTTTGCTTAAGCTATGCAAAAAGCGTATGAAGTTCTTGGAGCATTTCTTTGTATATTTGTCCATTTTGGCGTAGAAATGCTCGCCTAGAGCGGAACTCTAAGCAATACTTCTCAACCAAACCCCAAAATGCTTTGGAGTGGTTTTTGTGCATTATATGAGCGAGCTCGTGGATTACGACATACTCGATACAAGGCTTTGGAGCGAAAAGAAGCATTGTTGAGAAACGCAGAGAATTATCGCTCGTGCAGATTCCAAAATAACTCTTTGCTTGAGTAAGTGTGATATGCTTGTATGAAAGATTCATTGCACAGGAGAATTTTTGACACTGCTCCAAAAGTAAATCCCTTAGTTCATCTTGCAATAACTGCTTATTAAAGTGTGTTGTAAGCCAATCTTTTTGCACCCACTGCCCGAAATACAAAATAGTGTTTTTCCTGCTTTCTCGCTCGGCAAGGCGCGTTGATTCTATGTGTTTAAATTTTTGTAAAGTGGTGCGTATCCATACATCATTTTGCGCGATGAAGTCCTCACATTGCGCCTTTGAATAATAAAAAGGCACGCTAACTAAAAGTGTTTGAGAATCTTTTATCCGCATTCGTGCATACTTTACGCGTTTTTTAGTGATTTTTATTTCAAACATTTTGCTACTTTGTGAAAATTTTTTGGCATTATACAAAATACATTCAAATCTACACATAAGGATTACAATGAAAGTGCTGTTATTAGAAAATGTGCAAGGACTAGGCAAAGCTGGCGAAGTGTGTGAAGTCAAAGATGGGTATGGGCAAAATTTTCTTATTGCTAAAAATAAAGCCCTGTTAGCGACAAATGAAGTCATCAATCGCTACAACGCTAAACAACGACAACTCGCAGAATCTAAAGCCCTAGAGCTTGCTGAACTAAAGCAACTCGCACAAAGTTTAGAAGGCATAGAGCTAAGCCTACATAAAAAGGTGGGGAGCAATAACGCGCTTTTTGGCTCTATCACTAAAGATGAAGTAGCAAATGAGATTCAAAAACATATCAAAACAACCATTGATAAAAAATCCATTATCATAAATGAACCCATCAAGCACACAGGGGATTTCACCATCGAAGTAAAGCTAGGAAGTGGGATAAGCGCGAAAATCACGCTCCATATCTTACCACTACACTAGCATTTATTTTTAAAATTTACGCAAACTCTTTGAGTAGCAATTTTTGTGTATCCATTATGCCAATGCCCTTATTTAGCGTATCATTGGCGATGTCTTGGGCTTCTTTAAGCGAGTGCATAGCATAAGTGCCACATTGAAACTTGTTTGCCTCTGGGATTTCGCTGACGCGCAAAATATCTTTCATACTCGCTTCCCACGCTTCTTTGACACTCTCTTGGCTTGGAGTGCCTATCACGCTCATATAAAATCCCGTGCGACAGCCCATCGGCGAAATATCGATAATTTCGACACTTGAGGCATTGAGATGCTCGCGCATAAATCCTGCAAAAAGATGCTCTAGCGTGTGGATTCCCTTCTCGCTTAAAATTTCCTCATTTGGCTTGCAAAAGCGCAAGTCAAACACGCACACTTTATCGCCCTTTGGCGTTTCCATTGTCTTTGCTAAGCGCACAGCAGGAGCTGGCATAATAGTGTGATCTACCTTAAAACTATCTAGTAATGGCATAGATTCTCCTTTAAAATAATAATTTAGTGTGTCATTATAGCAAGTTTTTGGAATCTGGGGTTTAATTTGGCTGTGTGGAATTTTGGTTGTTTGGTTGCGTGTTAGATTGTGCGGGAGATTCATTGGTGTCTTGGTTTTGTGTTTCATTGGCATTAGGTTGTGGCGCATTTTCTTTGATTTCACTTTGTGTGTCTGGGCTAGCATTATCTTGCAATAAAGGCATTATCTGGTTTTGAGCTGGCAATTCTTGTGTATCGCTTGCATTACTGCTTGCCTCATTGGAATCTACGCTAGGTTGTGGCGCGCTTTCTTGGTTGCTTTGTTCATCTTTGATATTTTTCTCATCTTGCTCTTTAGTGTTTGTAGATTCTTGCGTATCGCTTGGTGTGCGCTTTAGCTCTTGTTCCATATCTTCATTTGTATGAGAATCTTCCTCAAATGCAGATTTAATAAGCCCACTTACATTATGGCAATCAATATCAACGCGATATTCAAATGGTAGTTGTGTGCTAAAGTTATCTAACACTACGCTAAATTCTGCACTTTCGCCGGGTTTTAATGGCATTTTTATAGTTTTTGAATATTTTTCCAAAGGAAAAATGGGGTTAAGAAACCCTAAAATACCACTCCGCAAAACACTCACACTAGCCTCACACACACTAAAGGGCGAAAACCCAACATTAGTGATTTGCCCTTGCAAGAAAAACGCATCAATATACAAAAGTCGCTTAGATTCTGTAATGCGCACCTCAGTAGTATATAAAAATTTCTGCATGCTCATCTGTAACCCAATAGGGGCAAAGATAAAAACAGCCGTGGCAAGGAAAAACATAAGATGTGGAAGTATTTTGCGTCCAGCCAAAAGCAATCCAAGCAAGAAAAATATAAAAAAAATGATAAAGAAAAAGCCCATAATGGCAATTTCATAAAGACCAAAAAGGTTAAAAAAGTTATAGAGAAAATCCTTGTAATACTGCATTTATCGTAATCTCTTTTCTTCTAAGCCACTTAATCCCTCACGCCTAAGCAACTCTTGGCGCACCTCATCTGGGCTTATATTATTAAAGGCAAGTCCCACAAGCGTGTGATAGACTAAATCCGCGCACTCATAAATAATATCCTTTTTACTCCCATCTTTAAGGGCAAAAGTAAGCTCGCCTGCTTCTTCGATGATTTTTTTAGCGATAGTGTTTGTGCCCTTAGCATAAAGACTTGCTGTATAAGAAGTATCACTTTTGGCATTTTTGCGTAAAAGAAGTGTGTGATAAAGCGTATCGATGATTCCATAAATTGCACTCGTATCAATCTCGCTAGGCATTGAGGAAATTTCACAATCCAAAGGACGGAAGCAACTCCTTGTGCCGTTATGACAAGCTACCCCTTCTTGACTGATAAGAAAAATAAGCGTGTCATTATCACAATCCACCAATACTTGCTTAATGTGCTGTAAATGTCCGCTTTGCTCGCCTTTTTTCCAAATGCGATTCTTAGAGCGCGAGAAATAATGCGCTAATCCACTCTCAAGGCTAAGAGATAAAGAATCTTTAGAGCTAAACCCAAGCATTAGCACTTCTTTGTTTTGAGAATCTTGCGCAATCGTAGGGATAAGAGGTGTTTTATCCCAATTTAGTGATTGTATGATACTCTCTTTGCCACTCAAAAACCACCCCTTAACCAAACTCCGCAATTCACAACAGTATTACAATATGAATTTTATTGCGCGCTCATTGTGCTTTGCTTTTTGCTTTTAGAATCTACCCAGATATTTGGGACAGCCCCACCGGGACTTAAGAAAATTTGTGCGTTCGTATTTTCTTTGAGTGCTTCATTAAACTTGCCTTGCACTTCAATTTGACGCAAATTTAAAAGTTGATTGCTAAGCGAGCCTGCAATCAGCCTATTTGCTTGTGCTTGTGCTTGTGCCTCAATCGTAATGGCATCAGCCACACCTTGCGCCCTCACACGATTAGCATCAGCTTCACCTTTTGCCAACGCCGCGACTTTTTCAGCTTCTTGTTTTGCGCGTTCTACCTCGTTTTTTGCTCTTTCGGCTTCCTGTCTAGCGACTTGCACTTGCTCAATTTGTGCCTTTATCTTTTCTGGCAACACAATTTCTCTAAACTGCACCGAAGTAATCATTACGGGATTATTTTTAAATTTTCCAATTTCACTTTCCATATTGAGTGCTATTTCTTTGGCAATATCATCGCGTTTTGTAGGGAGCTCCTCTGCAGGATAGCGACCAATAACACTTCGCACCACATCACGCACCACAGGGTTAATGATTTTTTGCTCCCATTCTGCGCCATAGGTAGCAAAGGTTAGAGGGGCATTTGCTTCGTTAAGCTGGTATTGCACGGTAAGCTCTACGAGTACAGTCAAACCTCTAGAATCTAGCACATTTATCGCATCATTGCGTAAAATCCCCTGATTCTTTCCCACTACTCCCATATCCTCCGTGCGTGAAAAGTCAATCTTTCGCACCTTTGCATCTACAATGATAACATCTTGCAAAAATGGCATAAACAAATGCAAGCCGGGCTTAAGTGGATTTGGTTGATATTCACCAAAGGTCGATTTAATCCCAACTTCCCCTGAACTCACAATAACAAAAGGTTTATTCACAATGATAATAAGTAAAATGGCAATGCTAATAACCCACACTGTAAGTTTTTTGCCTGTTGGCAAAAAGTCATTTAGGTTATTAAACCCATCGCTTCCACCAAAATTCCAATTTCCGCCATTTCCTCCACCGCCGTCATTTTTGTCGGTGTTTTTGTCTTCTTTTTTAGAATCAGGCTTATCTTGGATTTGCGCTCTTTTGCGCTTTAAGTGTTCGTTTAAATCTATTGGCATACTTGCTCCTTAATGTGTATTTTACCATTTAATCAATGTAAGTTAAATATTTGGCGTATTTTGGATTCTCGCCGTTTATGATTTTGTTAAACTCTGCTTGGAGTTTTTTGGTGATTGCTCCTGCCTTGCCCTCGCCGCTTCGCACGCCTATGGGGTAGAAATCCACCTCTCTTATGGGCGTGATTTCTGCGGCTGTGCCTGTGAAAAACGCCTCATCAGCGATATAGACTTCATCACGCGTGATATTGCGCTCCACCACCTCGATGCCCAAATCACGGGCGATTTCTATGGTGGTGGCTTGGGTGATAGATTCTAAAGTGTAGTCGTGCGGCGGGGTGATGAGCTTGCCATCTCGCACGATGAAAAAGCACTCCCCGCTTCCCTCACTCACAAACCCGCTCTCATCAAGCAACAACGCCTCTTCACACCCGCACGCAATCGCCTCGTATTTCGCCATTTGAGAGTTGAAATAATTTGCCGCAGCTTTTGCCTTGCCCATCGAGCTTTTGACAGAATTTCGCGCAAAAGAGCTCATTTTGACTTTGATTCCGTTGTTTATGCCATCTTCACCAAGATATGCGCCCCACTCCCACGCGGCGATAGCAGTCTCCACAGGCGCGTTTGCGTGATACACGCCCATAACGCCATAGCCCAAGTAGATAAATGGGCGAATATACACATTGCCATTATAGTCTGCCTTGTTTGCGCGCAACAAGTCAATATGCGCTTGCTTTAGCTCCGCTAAATCGTAAGGGCAGTTGATACGAGCGATTTTTGCAGAATTTAACAATCGCTTGCAATGGTCATCAAGCCGAAAAATCGCCAATCCCTTTGGCGTCATATATGCCCTAGTGCCTTCAAACACGGCATTTCCATAATGAATAGTATGGCTTAAAATATGTGTGGTAGCGTCTTTCCACGCGATGAGTTTGCCATTTTTCCAAATGTAGCTTGATTCTTTTAGTGCCATTTACAACTCCTTAAAAATTCAAATATAGAGCCTACAAAAGCCACAATTCTATAAGCCATACTCTTATTTTTGCAATAATTTCTAGCGTTTTGAAAATTGTGGGCTTCGGCGAGCTTTTTTCTTCCCATATTTTTTTCGTTCAACCACACGAGAATCACGAGTAAGCAATCCTTTTGGTTTTAGAATCGCTCGAAATGCACTATCGTAATTATTCAATGCCTTTGAGATTCCGTGTCGCAACGCTTCAGCCTGCGCGCTATATCCACCACCAAGTGTATGTGCGATAATATCAACAGACTTTTCTTGCTTTGTAAGCACTAAAGGTTGCATTACTTTCATCTTAATTGCCTCGTGCCCACCAAGCCACTCATTTAGACTTTGTCCATTGATATTGAGTTTCCCTGTCCCGCTTTTTAACCACACCTTAGCAATGGCTGTTTTTCGTTTCCCTGTTGCATAAATTTTTGTCATTTTTTAGCTCCTTATCTCACTTTTTATTCTTTGCTACTTGTGCGCTATGTGGGTGTTCACTGCCCTTATACACTTTAAGTTTTTTAATCATTGCGCGCCCGAGCTTTGTCTTTGGTAGCATACCGCGCACAGCAAGATGATAAAGTTTCTCTGGGTGCTTTTGGAGCATTTCTTGGAGAGTTTTGCTCTTTGTGCTTCCAAAGTAACCAGAATGTGTAAAATACTCTTTGTCATTAAGCTTCATTCCGCTAAACTTCACTTCTGTGGCATTCACAATAACCACAAAATCTCCACAATCCATATTTGGTGTATAACTTGGCTTATGTTTGCCACGCAAGATACTTGCCGCCTTGGTAATAAGACGACCAAAAACCTCGCCTTTGGCGTCTAACACAATCCATTGGCGTTGTATTTCGCTCTGTGTTGGTGTTTTTGTAAATTTCATTAAGAATCCTTTTAGTATGAAGTAAAATTCTAATTGGGATTATAAAAAATTTTCGCTTAAAATTAACTTAATTTAAGCTAATTATAAGGAATGATTTTTCCTCAATACAAATATCCCACACACTGCCAAAAAGCTTGCAGAACTTGCCATTACCGCGCTTGTGCAAACAAAAATATCTCCAAGCCCTGTAAGTGGTGAGACAATCCCTCCAAATGCAAAAAGCGAGAATCCAAGCACCGCAGAAGCATTACCCGCATTTTTGCGCTCCATTTCCATTGCCAATGCAGTAGCTGATGGCAAAATCATACCCAAAAAAACGAGCGTAAGCACAATGCTTGATTCCATAATCCACATATTGCCGTGCCAAAGCACTATGGCACTTGTAATAAGTCCTAACACAAAAAATCCTACAATACCCGTTTTCAATGCCTTACGCTCACTTTTAAATAATGGCGTAACGCTCGCACCAATAGTAAGCCCTAACGCCGCACCACCAAAACAAAAGCCATACTGCAATTCGCTTAGCCCAAAATGATTCTCAAAAATAAATGAACTCGAAGCAATAAAACTAAACATAAATCCCATAGCAACAGCATTGATTGCTGTATAGAGCATAAAAGTGCGATTTTTGACAATCCCCAAAAATGAAAAACTTTCATAAATCTTGCCTTTGAGGCGATTTTCTAACGGGAGGCTTTCGTGGAAGAAAAACACAGCGATTAAAAGGGCTAAACCAATGCCGAGCAAAGCCACAAAGATTCCACGCCACTGGGTAAATTCGAGCATTATACCACCAAGCACGGGCGCACAAATTGGCGCAAGCCCGTGAATCGCCCCAAGCATTGCATAAAACTTCGCTAACTCTTCTCCTCTAAACAAATCCGCCACCACAGAACGAGAAATAACAACCCCGCCACTTGCGGCAATGCCTTGCAATAACCTAAACACAATAAATGAGCCAATATCCCAACTAAAAATGCACGCAATCGTGCTTAACACAAATAAAAAAAGTGAGATAAGAAGCACTCTCTTGCGCCCATACATATCGCTAAATGGACCCATCACAAGCTGACCAAGCCCCAATCCCAAAAGCGAGCAAGTGATAGAGAGTTGCACATAAGTTTCACTTGAATGAAAAAGCTCTTGAATCTTTGGCAAAGCAGGCAGATAAAAGTCCGTAATAAAAGGACCAAAAGCACTTAAACAAGCAAGCACAATGAGCAAATACACTCGAGAATTGCGTCTCTGGCTATCTTTAGTAGTAGGATTTTGTGTTGCGTTTGACATCAGATTCCTTAGATTTGAGTAATGTTATGTTTGATAGAGAAATAATTGTAACTTAATTAAATAAACTATAAACGCAACACATCTGCAAAAATCACACCATCAATACCAAGTTTTGCTAACGATTCTATCTCATCTTCGCTCTTAATCACATAGAGCACTTTGCTATCAAACAAATAGTTTTGGGCGACTTGTTGGAAAGTTTGCGCACTATGACGCACGATAAGATAATGTGGCATAAAGCTCGCACTCAACACAAAATCACTCACACTCTCAACGAGCACTCCAAAGGCAATTTCATTACTCGCGCAATGCTTAAGAAGACGAAAATCTCCATTGTAAGGAAACCACACAATTTCATCATTCCTACTTTGTGTGATTTGCTCTAATGATTCCACACGCACAAACTTTTGGTATGCTATCTCGCTATGCCCAATTATCAACATACGCAATCCTTTAGATTTGTTTTTCAGGCAAAATTTTTGCCAGCACATTTACCACACGAAGCAATATGCTTGCATTAGGGGAGCTTGAGTGAAGTTCATATTCTCCAAGATTATTATATCCACGCCAATGAATACTTCCACCAAACTCCACGACTTCCCACGATTCTCGCATTTGAGATTGTATCATTTTTTTGAGTGCTAGGGCAAATTGTGGATTGTCAAAAATCACCACCGATTCTGTGTTGAGACTTACTGAGCGTGGGTCAAGATTAAAACTTCCCACCCAAGTAATGCGCTCATCAAACACAATGGTTTTGCTATGCAATGAAACATTGGTTTTTTTAAGTTTGCCACGCAAACCACTACGCTCCTTTTTCCCGTGATAGTGGTATTCATAGACTTTTACGCCATTTTTTACAAACTTTTTACGATATGATTCCCACGCTGAATGCACCACAAGCAAATCTGTGGAGGCGAGTGAGTTGGTTAATATATATGTTTGCACGCCACGCGCTTTTAGAGAATCTATAAGGGCTAATGACTTTTTACCGGGCACAAGATAAGATACAGCGATATAGACATCATTTTTTGTCGAGGTAAATATATCTTTGAGCGTATCATAAATGGGGTTGCTTTCTAATTCTTGCTCTATTTTTTGTGGTTTATCGCCGATAAAAGTCGCACTTCCCCACAAAATTGGGAATTTTTTATCATTATAATCCTCCACAAATTCATTTACCAAATGATTATATTGCTCAAATTCTTTAGGATTCTCAAGTGTATCAATAGTTTTAGCTATGTCTTCTTCATATTTTTTCATACTTCGTTTAGAGGGGAGTAAATACGCTGGAATCGAGCGTTCATACGCCCAATATTCATTGAAGTTTTCCACCGCCTTTTGCACCACAGGACCGATAAAAATCACATCTGTGTCTGTAAAGTTAATATCTGTGTTGCTATTAAAGTATTCATCAGCGATATTGCGCCCACCAATGACAAGCGCAATATCATCTACCACGAAAATTTTATTATGCATTCGGCGTGAAATACGACTAAAGCCATATATCATCTCTGGGTATCGCAGAAGTTTTGAGCGATTTTTATATGGGTTAAAAATCTTTACTTCGATATTAGGGTGAGAATCAAGCGCGATAATATCGCTAAAATCAGAATCTAGCCCATTATCATCAATTAAAAGTCGCACCTTTACTCCACGATTTGCCGCAAGCCAAAGCTCACGCATAAGCACCCTTGAAGAGAGCTCATCGCGATAAATTGAGGATTGCAAAAGAATGCTTTTTTGCGCCATTTTTGCTAATGCTGAGCGATGGATTAAAGCCTGTGAGCCATCTTGGATAAGCAACGCGCCACTTTTGCCGTTGTTTTTTGTGATTTCTTCGCTATAAATTTTGCCAATATGCGTTTGAGATGGCTCAAAAGATTCTATTTCTAGGCTTGATTGGAGAGAATCTCTAGGGACATCGTTGAGATTGATTACCCCTTGAGCACACCCGACAAACATAAAAAATGCTATAAAAATATTACTTAGACCTAGCATTAAGCGCATTTGCACGCAACCCCTTTTTGATAATTAAATGGGATATTATAGCTAAAATAATTTATCGATTTCTTTTGCTTCTTAATTCTTAACTTCACTATACAAGATAGCTTAGCAGATTCTCGCCTTGCGGGACAAAAAGTGGCTTTATCGCCTTATCAAGCACAAATTCTATGGACGCATATTGCTTTAATTGCTTGGTATTTGCTTGAAGCAATGCGAGAGAATTTTCAAAATTTGCTTTTATAATGATTGCGTTGCTTGGCGATATTTTCCCTTCAATAGCCCCAAGATGAGGCATTATCACGCTAAAAATAATGGCGTTTTGTTGTCGCTGGATTTGCAAAAGACTCTCTTTTTTTTCATTTATGAGCACAAAGCTTAGCACGCCCTCTTTTAATCCAAGCACGACAAAGCTAAAAAACTCAAATTCCTCTTTGTTTTTTGCGTTTGCCATTTGCTCTAAATTTCTATCAAGGGCGCATTTAAAGATATTTTTAGATTCTAAAAATTCCTCAAGTTGTGTGAGGTCAAACTTTTGTGGAGCAAATGGCAAAAAGTCTAAAATCGCTGGGCGGTGTAAAAGATTATTAAGCACTATCGCACCATCTGAGCTCTCTTGCATTGTCCCCCAATATTTTTCTCCCACTTTGAGAGATTTATAACTCGTGGTTTGAAGTGTTTTATTGCCAATTTCTAAAAGATATTTTGAGGAGCTAAGCCTTTGGCGCACGCTAATTACTATCGGTAAGCTCGCATTAAAATGTGCTATATGAGTAGAGTTAAACGCTCTAAAAAGAGTGCCAATGTGTTTCATTGCCCTATTTTAGCCCTTTTATTACAATCTTTGCGATGCTGTGGGCGTGAATCTGTATGAATGCTTTGTTTAGCCACACGCGCGATATTAGCAACCTCAAAACTGAGAGCAAACTTACTTAGTGCGTGGTTTAATGCTTTAATGCTATCTTGCCACACAAATTGCATTGTATTGTTCATCTCTCCAAAGGCTTTATTTTGTGCGTTTATGACATTAAGACACACACAAAGACATTGCTTATGCTCAAGCATTGTTTGAGCACTTTTAATGGCAGTTTTTTCATCACTCTCGGCCTTAAAGCCTATTTTATAAAATTCCTTAGAATCTAAACTTGCAAGAATATCCACATTACGCACAAGCTCGATACACAAATCTTGCATTTGGTCTTTTTTTATCTTGTGTTTGGCGGGGGATTTTGGGGTGAAGTCCGCAATCGCTGCACTCATAAAAAGATAGGGGATACTTTTGCACTTGCGCTTAGATTCTATAATCGCGTCATAAAATTCCTTGCTTGTAGTTACCCTTGCTTGCGCAATGCTATGAGGCAATGGTGGTAAATCATCTTGTGGCTTTGAGCTAATGAGCGTTACCTTCGCCCCCAGCGTGTAAAGACACAGGGCTAAAAAATATGCTTGCTTGCCACTTGAGAGATTACTAATCACGCGCACACTATCAATGTTCTCACTACTTCCTCCGCCCGTGATGATGACTTCTTTGTCTCGCCAAAATGCAAGATTCTCAACTCTATTACGAAGAATTGTCATTCGCTCAATCTCGCTATCCCTAAAAGATTTTATAGGCAAATGCTTAAGATTTATAAGAGAGCGCAAAAGGGCAAAAATTATCTCAGCCTTATCTGCCAATGCTCCCTTTCCCTCATCTCCACAAGCCAAAAGCGCGATTTTTGGCTCGATTATTTGCACGCCCAAATTGCGTAGTGTAGTAAGATTTGCTTGTGTTTGAGGGGCATTTAGCATTGTCGTATTCATAGCAGGAGCGAGGATTTTTTCAGCATTGCAGGCTAAGAGTGTGCAAGTGCTTATATCATCAGCGATTCCTTGTGCAAATTTAGCGATAGTATTCGCCGTAGCAGGCGCGATTAAGACAACTTGCGCCCATTTAGCATAAGTGATATGATTTGGTGCTTTTTTGCCACTCCAACTTTGAGAATCTTCGCACAAGACGACATTTTTACTCAACGCCTCAAAAAGCAACGGATTGATAAACTTTGTGCTCTCTTTGCTCATTACCACGCGGATTTTCGCGCCTAATTTATGCAGTGTGCTTATAATATCAAGGGTTTTATACACCGCCACAGACGCACTCACAACCACCAAAATTTTCCTTTTAGCAAAAAGCGGGCGCAAAAAATCAAATTCGCTCATTTATTTTCCTTACTATAATGTTAATGCGTGGCAATGCTTTCAAGGCGTTATTCCTTATATTTATTTCTCTAAGATTCTAGGGAGTGTGATGCCCCTTTGTCCTTGATATTTGCCACCTCTATCTTTGTAGCTTACTTCACACATTTCATCACCTTGAAAAAACAGCACTTGAGCGATACCCTCATTTGCGTAGATTTTGGCAGGCAATGGCGTAGTGTTGCTAATCTCAATAGTGATATGCCCCTCAAATTCTGGTTCAAAAGGCGTTACATTGACAATGATTCCACACCGCGCATAAGTGCTTTTGCCTAGACAGATTGCAAGCGTATCGCGTGGCATTTTAAAATACTCCACCGTGTGTGCGAGCGCAAAGGAGTTTGGCGGGACTATGCAAAATCCATCTTTTGCTTCTTTGGTGATGACATTATTTTCGTGGAAATTTTTGGGGTCTACCACCATAGAATCCACATTGCTAAATATCATAAATTTGCTTCCCACGCGAATATCATAGCCATAGCTTGAAAGCCCAAAAGATACGATATTTTTGCCCACTTGCTTCTCGCAAAATGGTTGTATCATATCGTGCTCTAGGCTCATTTGTCGTATCCAAGAATCACTCTTTAGCCCCATTTTACACTCCTTAAAAATTTTATATCTTTTGTAGAGAAAATGTGGTATTATAGCAAGTTTATTTTTATTAGCACACCTAAGGTGTGTAATCTCACAAAAAAGGCGGAAGATGAACTTAGCAGAAATTAAAAAACTAATGGAATTTTTCGATGAGCGCGACATCGCCAAACTTAGCGTGAAAAACGGCGACTTTGAGTTAAAAATTGAAAAATATGCTACACCAAGTGCTAGCACACAAGTAAGCATTCCAAGTGCTCCTATACCCCCTCAAGTCCAAGAATCCACCCAAAACACAGAATCTCACAAGGCGACACCTGCACAAAGTAGCTCAAGTGGCGATTTTATCACTTCACCAATGGTTGGCACATTTTACCGATGCCCAAGTCCGGGTGCTTCGCCCTATATCAATGTGGGCGATACAGTCAAAAAGGGACAGACTATCGGCATTATTGAGGCAATGAAAATAATGAATGAAATCGAAGCAGAATGTGATTGCAAGATTCTCTCTATTGAGGTTGATGACGCTACGCCTGTCGAGTTTAGCACCAATCTTGTAAAAATCCAAAAACTCTAAAAGTAGCCCTCTATGAAGTCTAAAAAAATACAGCGAATCCTTATCGCCAATCGCGGTGAAATTGCGCTTCGTGCTATCCGCACGATTCAAGAAATGGGCAAGCAGGCTATTGCGATTTACTCTACTGCGGATAAAGACACGCATTACCTTGATATAGCCGATGCTAAAGTCTGTGTGGGAGCGGAGAAGTCCTCTCAAAGCTATCTTAATATCCCAGCCATTATGAGTGCAGCAGAGCTCTTTGAGGCTGATGCGATTTTCCCGGGATATGGATTTTTAAGTGAGAATCAAAACTTTGTAGAAGTCTGCGCGCACCATAATATCGAGTTTATCGGTCCTAGCAGTGAAGTAATGGTGCTAATGAGTGATAAATCTAAAGCAAAAGATGTGATGAAAGAAGCGGGTGTGCCCGTGATAATGGGAAGTGATGGCGCACTCAAAGACGCGAATGAAGCCCAAAAAGTAGCGAAAGAAATCGGCTATCCCGTGATTTTAAAGGCTGCTGCTGGAGGTGGAGGGCGAGGAATGCGTGTGGTAGAAAAGCCCGAACTCCTAAAAAATCTCTATCTAGCCGCTGAGAGTGAGGCTCTAAGCGCGTTTGGTGATGGGACGATTTATATGGAGAAGTTTATCCGCTCGCCTAAGCATATCGAAGTGCAGATTCTCGCGGATAAGCACGGCAATGTCCTCCACATAGGCGAGCGCGACTGCTCTGCACAAAGACGCCAGCAAAAGCTCATCGAGGAAGCTCCCGCTGTGGTGCTAAAGCCAGAAGTGCGCCAAAGATTGCTTGATACCGCAGTCAAAGCAGCCAAGCATATCGGCTATGTGGGAGCGGGGACATTTGAGTTTTTGCTTGATGCGAATTATGAGGATTTTTACTTTATGGAGATGAATACCCGCTTGCAAGTTGAACACACGGTAAGCGAGATGATAAGCGGGCTTGACTTAGTCGAGTGGATGGTGCGCGTGGCAGAGGGCGAGAAGCTCCCAAGCCAAGAGGAAATCACATTTAAAGGGCATAGCATAGAATGCAGAATCACCGCCGAAGACCCTGAGAAATTCTACCCCTGCCCGGGTAAAATCACTAAATGGATAAGTCCGGGTGGTGCGAATGTGCGCCTAGACACGCACGCGTATGGTGGCTATACCGTGCCTATGCACTATGATTCTATGATTGGCAAGCTCATCGTGTGGGGAAGCGATAGGAATGAGGCGATTAGGCGAATGCACCGCGCACTTAAGGAATTTTGCATTGAGGGCATTAAGACCACTATCCCATTCCATATCAAAATGATGGAAAACAAAGATTTCCACCTCTCAAAAATCCATACCAAATACTTAGAGCAAGAGTTTTTAAAATAACTTATTTTCAATAACCCTGTGGTGTGAATCACACCACCCCACCACTTAATGCGATGATTTCACACTATGCTAAAGATATTTTTGCAGGATTTGGGATTTGGTGCGTTCTAACGCAGGGAGGGTGGAATCTAGCGCAGATATTTTGGATTCTATGCTTTCGATGCAAGCAATGATTTTTTCTTGCTCGCGTAAAGGTGGCAAGGGGATTTTAAGCGATTTGATTCGGCTAATCGAAGCGCGTAAGTTTCGACTAAATCCAAATTTGCGCCCTTCATTTTCTAGCCCAAATCCCGCGATTCGCATATTTGTGCTTTTGTCTTTAATGCGTAGCACTCCGCAATGGTCGGTAGGATAAAACGGCGTATTTTTCGGCACAAAACCTATCATAAAGTCGCCATCAATCCCCCAAAGCACGCTATCTCTGTCATAATCGCCTAGTTTTTCTAGCAATTCTTTGTTTATAAATCCAAAGGGTTTGGTTACATTTGCGCTATACACAGGGATTTTGCCTTGCTCGTGCAATTCACTATCAAGCACTCGTTCGCCGATTGTTAGCTCAAAAATGTCGCCATTGCTTAAAGCGACTTTATCCCAACCCTGTTTTGGTGGTGTGGGGAGGGATTTTAGTAAATCCGTCATTGCGAGATTTGACGCAGTCAAATCGTGGCAATCTATATTCTTGTCATATTGAGGCTTTGAAAAAGCCGAAATATCTCTATTTTGTGGATTTTTGGATACTTCCCCTTCGCTTTGCTCAGGGTCAGTATGACAATCGGTGTGGATTGCCACGCTCATTTCATTCCCTCGCAATGACGAATCGGGGGATTGCACCCACCCCCTAACCCCCTCCGCAAGGGAGGGGGAAAGAGAGAGTGGCGACTCCGCAAGGGAGGAATCAAAATAAGCCCCTCCCCTTAGCCGAGAGGTTTGGGGTGGTGTGTCATTCACAAAAGACAAATCAAGTCCCCTCCCGCAGCACGAGGGCGATTTAGGGGTGGGTAATATTTTAAAATCAAGGTTAGATTGTAGCGTGGTGATTTGGGATAATAGAGATTCTATAAGTAAATCTGTGTTTGTGGATTGCCACGAATCGCTTCGCGATTCTCGCAATGACGGCATAGATTCCCCCTTGATTGCAGAGGATTCTCCTCTTATTTCCCCCTCCCTTGCGGAGGGGGTTAGGGGGTGGGTATCGCTTATGCCACATTTATTTAAAATCGCGCTAATTAAATCCCTATACAACGCGATTAAGTCTTTTATATGTTGGCTTTGGGATTCTACGCTCTCGCATTCGCTTATGATTTGGCGTTGGATTTCTAGGGGCGGTTTGGGGATTTTTATATTTTTAAATTCTGTTTTTTGTAAATGTTTTAAGCCCATTCCTTTAAAGTAAAATTCGTTAATTATAGGTGTAATATTTTCTAAAAGCAAGTAAATAAATTTTGTAAAAAATTCATTTTCATTACGGCTTTTAATTGCGTAAGTATCGGTAGAATAGGCACTTTCCCCGTCATAAAATTGCACTAATGCGTTTCCGCCTGTGGATAAAAATATATTTTCTCCGCTTATCAATGCTTCATCGTAGCGATAAATGTTTAGCCCACTTGTGTAAAAAGGATATTTGCCTTTTGTGTTTTCTTTGACTTGATTGACTTGAATTTTTGATTTTGGATTTTCTGCTATTGCTTCGCCTAATCTTACCATCTCAAATTTAGAATTTTCAAAAAGATTATTTGCGCTATTTTGCGTGGCAGGATTTAGACTAATCGCTTTGCTAAACTCTGCGCGGGTAAAATCAAGCATAGATTTTATATCGCTTACAAAAAGACTATAAGAATCTGCTTCTTTGCTTTGTAGATTTGATAAAATCGCTTCTAGCTCACTATGTATATCTTGCGAATCTAAATCTTGCTCTTGGGCGCGTATAAAAGATTTGATACCAAAGGCAAGTTTGCTTTTGTCCTCTTTGTCATTTGGATTATAAAGTGGGGTGCTAATGTATTTGACAGAGTTGATATTGCGCAGGGCTTCTTTGCTTTTCTTTTCCTCATCGCTGTCATCTTTGCCCTCTTTTAACTCATCGTTTTCTAGCGTGGTGGTTTGGTATTTAATCCCCTCATCGCCCTTGCGTTTGCTCCAATCATAGCCTAAAAATTTGACTATATTTGCTTTGTTGCTTTTGTTTTGGGTGTTTTTGTCATTTGGGCTTTTTAGCACAAGCACTTTTTCATCGCAAATAAGCGCGTAATAAAGCATTTTTTCTTGCTCTAAATGGCGAATCTGCGCTAAAAACTGCTTCACATAAAATGCCTTTGTAGCTTCTTTAAATTCTGTGCTTTTTTCAAAATTATGAAGGGCTTGTTTTGATTCTTTTGGGCTTAGGTCTGGCATAAAAAAGCTTGATTGCTCAAATAAATCTTTTTTGTCGCTTTCTTTAATAGCTACTTTTTTAAACACTTTTGGTTTAGTGGAGTCAAAATCGCTTTTGTAGTCTTTGAAAACTTCATTTTGTGCTAGATTTTGTGCTAAATCGCCTCCACCCATAAACGCTCTAAACTCATCATAATCATAGCCCACAAAATCACAATATTCCCTCAAAAGTCTTTTTTATCAAAATCATTTGCTATTCGCTCGTCATCAAATTTTGTTTCTTGCAAAGCGCAAATCAAATCTTTGGCGTATTTTTCTACCCTCTTGGCAAAAAGAATGATTGTCTGTGTGCCTGTGGAGCCAAAAGTGCGTGAGTTTAGCTCGACAATGGCGAGAAGTTTAAAATGTGCAAATAAAATCTCGCGCGTTTTTTCATAGATTTGTCCTTTTTGCAATACACTTACAGGTAAGACCAGCACCAAAAGCCCATTTTCTTTTAAAAACTGCTTTGCACGCTCGATAAAAAAGCATTCAATAGAGCCATTTTTGTCATAGCTTTTGGTATCGATGCTTTGACTTAGCTCAAAATTTGCTAATGCTTTTTGCGTAAGCGTGCTTAAAAAGCCTTTGACAGAGTAGGGTGGATTTGAAATGATTATATCAAAACTGCCATTTTCAAAATCCCTAGCAAATGCTTCTTTGACAAAATCTAGGGCGTCTTGAAAAATCACTTGTGTTTGACTTGCATTATGCAGGACACAGGCTGTTTTGGCGACTTTGCTTAAATCTTTGTTTTTCTCGATGCCATAAAGTTTAGCATTTTGATTGTGCGTGATAAATTCTGTCAAAAAATGTCCCGCTCCACAAGCAAAATCTAGCACTTTTGGCTGTGATGAGAGCATAGGCAATGAGGAAATAATAAAATTTGTAATAGGCGTAGGGGTAAAAAATCGCCCCTCTGTTTGATGCACAGAGCGGTTTAAAAATCCCTCAAACAAGTCGCCTAAAAATTGATTGTTTTCACTTTGGGTAATATAAAAATCTTGGATAAGGTTGCTTATTTGAATAAGCACTTTGAAGTTAATAAAAAATTCCTCCTCATTTTCGACTTCGATGAAGTTAAATTTTTTGATATTAAAATACTTTTGTTTGTCAAAAATGCTTTCAATTTTGGCTTTAAATTCTCCTTTGTAGCGTTTGGCTTGGGTAAAAAGAGAATCTATTTGACTTTTTGAGATATTGACAACTTTTTTCTTAAAAAGCGTGTCAATGCCTTTTTCGTAGAGATTTAGCAATCTATCTATGTAGTGAAAAGGATTGTCATAACTCACGCCTTTGTAATAAAACTGCAAATCTTGCGGGTTGCTTTGCTCATCGATGATTTTGCATAAAAATAAATCCACAAGCACATAAAATGTGTTTTCGTAGTTGCCTATGGCGTTATTTCGCAAAATAGTAGCAAATGTGTGATAAATGTTTGCAATCTCGTTGTAAGGGACGACTTGTAAGTCGCTAAGTGTGTATTTTTCTTTGCCTACTAAATATGGCAAAATATCATCTTCAAGCAATCCTTTTGTCGTAGTGGCAAACTGATAAGTCTCGCTCCACACTTTGAAATAATCTTTAGCATTGGCGTTTGCAGAATCCTCAAAGCCTAGTTTTTGTTTGTCTTTTTCTACTCCGTCATTTACAAGCTGTAAATGCTCTTTATTGTCTTTGGTAGTGATAATGTAGCTTTTGTAAATAATTTTGTTTGACGCAAAATCAAAATCATACGCTAAAAGGCACAAAAATGGTGTTTTATTTACCGCGTAGTAGCTAAAAAGCTGTCCGCCATCTTTAAGCATATTTTGCCATTCTTTGTCAAATTCTTTGCCATAGGTTTTGTTTTCAATCAAAATAAGATTTTCAAAATTTTGATTAAGCACCAAAATATCGCCATAGACTTTCTGATTATGTCCGACTTTGAAAGTCGGCTCTAAGATGATATGCCTTGCTTCATAACCTTTGCTTAAAAGTCTATCCACAGCCAAAAGGCAGACAAAATTTTCATTTGAGGTTAAATTTGTCGTGGTGTGGCGGTGGATAATAAAGCCATTGCTTGGTTTATCTTTGCTTGGATATTCTCCCTCGCTAAACCTCTCATCAAGCGGGAGGTAGCTGATTGTTTTTGCTTTAAAATCAACTTTTAGAGTAGTAGTATTCCCCCCCCCCCCCGCTAGGGATTTTTGCGCTTTGAAAGTTTTGGTGAGAATCTGCGCGCTAGATTCTACAAATCCAAGTGAGAGAAGCAAATCTTGCAAGTTATCTTTGGTTATCATTTGTGCTCCTTTGGCATTTAATTTGATTGTAATTAAGCCCTCTACATTTATAAATGTAGAGGAGATTTTGCGCATAATTGTAGCAAAATCTACCCAAGTGCTAATCCATAACTAGAGAGAATCTCTTTTGCCTCTTGCATTGCTTCATTTGTGGGCGTGGGGAGATGTGCTAGCTTGTAGCGTAAGCCTAGTTGCTCGTATTTGTGCGCGCCTAGCTGGTGAAATGGCAGGAGTTGCACTTTTTGCACGCATTGCAATGAGCGCAGTATCTCGCCTAATGCGTGGATTTTATGCGTTTGCAAAGTGTGCTCTGGCACGCAGACAAAGCGCACCCACACGGGCTTACCCACCTCCTCGCAGTAGTGAAGCGTCTTTAGCGTATTGTTGCCACTCGCCCCTGTTAATCCCACACAATCGCGCTCATCTACTTCCTTAATATCGAGCAGAAGCATACTTGCCTCATCTATGCACTTTTTGGATTTTTCGATAGCGACACTCCCACTCGTATCAATCGCAGTGTGAAATCCAAGCCATTTTAGCGCGACTAAAAAATCATATAAAAACTCGCTTTGTAGCAGTGGCTCGCCCCCTGAAATGCTAACCCCGCCGTTTTGATAAAACTTTTTATGAGGCAAAATCTTTTTAAGAATATCTTTGAGATTCATCTCAACTCCGCTGTGTAAATCCCAAGTATCAGGGTTATGGCAGTATAAACAGCGCAAGCGACAGCCCTGCAAAAATAGCACGAAGCGCACACCCGGACCATCGCTCCCCCCAAAGCTCTCAAATGAATGCACGCGGGCTTTTATGTCTTTATAACGATTTAAAAAATCCTGCAAAATGATTGTTTTCAACGCTCTTACCCTTAATGCCTTTGATGGGATAATTTGTTACACATTGTATTTCTTATGTAAAATCCACAACGCCAAAATCTTAGCACAACTTGGCTACAATAACCCTCTTAAAAACCTAATAAAACCAAACAACACAAGCAAGATACGAGCAATACAAAGGACACACTATGCACACTCCACAGCTAGCACAGATTCTCAAAGATAGCGAGTATAGATTAGAGATTTTTAGCCAAGAAGCCATAAAGAATCTAGAGGCAAACATTGTCGTTAAAACGCTAATGGGGGGGGGAATAAACATACTTACTACGCGCCCTGCCTAGTGCGTGGCAAAGAAATCAAACTCACCCCAGAAGAGATTATCCGCCAACTTTACCTAGACAAACTCATACACGAATACGGCTACCCAAAATCGCGCATTCAAGTCGAATGTGCCATTCATTTTGGGCGCGAGGTAAAACGCGCAGATATTATCATAATGGATAAACTCCAACCTACCACGCCTTACATAATAATCGAAGTCAAAAAGCCCAAATTAAAAGAGGGCAAAGAGCAGCTAAAAAGCTATTGCAACGCCACAGGCGCGACTATGGCGGTATGGTGCAATGGCAGTCAAATTAGCTACTACCACCGCAAAGACCCAAACTATTTTGAGCCAATCCCAAATATCCCCACGCAGGATAAAAGCCTAAAAGACATTTTGCAAGAGGATTTTACATTTAGCGATTTGATAGCAAAGGACATTCTCCGCACGCAAAAAACAAGCCTAAAAAATATCATTTTAGATATGGAAGATGAAGTGCTAGCAAATGCGGGTGTAGATGTGTTTGAGGAAGTGTTTAAGCTTGTGTTTATCAAACTTTATGATGAGCTAGAGAGTGCGCGAAATGCCACGCGAAATCTAGAATTTAAAAACTACGGCGAATCAGATTCTGAGCTAAAAGCAAAAATCGAAAAGATCTTTGACAGGGCAAAAGAAAAATGGGAGGGCGTATTTAGCAAAGATGATAAAATCAAGCTCTCCCCATCGCATCTTAGCGTATGTGTCGGCTCACTAGAAAATGTCAAACTCTTTAACTCCAACCTAGAAGTCATCGATGAAGCCTTTGAATACTTAGTCAATAAATCCGCCAAAGGCGAAAAAGGGCAGTATTTCACCCCGCGCTATGTCATCGATATGTGCGTAAAAATGCTAAACCCAAAACCTTATGAATCAATGATAGACCCTGCAAGTGGGAGCTGTGGCTTTCCCATTCACACTTGCTTTTATGTATGGGAGCGACTTTACAAAGACAAAGGCTTAAGCCAAAGCCACCTTTTCACCGCAGAATCCAAAATCGCTGAGTGCACCGACTATGTCAAAGAAAAAATCTTTGGAATCGACTTTGATGACAAATCCGTGCGCGTCTCAAAAATGCTAAACCTCATCGCAGGCGATGGACACACCAATGTGCTGTATCTAAATTCTATCGATTATGAGCATTGGGAGGAATGGACCAAAAATGACGAATGGGAGGATATTTACTTTGAAGGGTGGAAACGGCTTAAAAAGCTCCGTGCCGAAAGGGACGCAAATAGAGATTTTAACTTTGATATTTTGATGGCAAATCCCCCGTTTGCAGGGGATATAAAAGAGAGCCGAATCTTAGCGCGATATGAACTCGGCAAAAACGCAAATGGCAAGGCACAAAGCAAAGTGGGGCGCGATATACTCTTTATCGAGCGCAACTTAAATATGCTAAAAGATGGCGGGCGAATGGCTATTGTTTTGCCACAGGGCAGGTTTAATAATTCTAGCGATAAATATATACGCGAATTTATCGCGGACAAAGCGCGGATTTTAGCTGTGATAGGACTTCACGGCAATGTTTTCAAACCCCACACAGGCACAAAAACAAGCGTGCTAATCTTGCAAAAATGGGGCGGTGTCGATGAAAATGGTGGCAAAAATGGCGATAAAAATGGGGGCGAGCTTTGCCCCAAAACGAGCGATTACAACATTTTCTTTGCGACTATGAGTAAGCCTAGCAAGGATAATTCTGGCGAGAAAATCTACCTAAAAGACGCGCAGGGCGATTTTATTTTGGATTCGCACGGGCATAAAATCATTGACCACGATTTGTTTAACCACGATGGACTGACGCAGGACGGAATCGCCGAAGCGTTTATCGATTTTGCAAAAGCTGAAAATCTAAGCTTTTGGCGCGAATCAAAATAAAATCAAACACAAGAGAATTTTAGGTAAAATTGTGTGCTAAATGCTTTTTTGGAGTGAATAATGAAATATAAAATCTTTTGTGATGAAAGCAACCATTTGGATTACAAAGATAATCCCACGCTAAAATCTAACATTATGGTTTTAGGTGCGATTCGTGTGGCAGAAGAAGAAGTAGAGCAAATCAACAAACATATAAAATATTTAAAACATAAACACAACTACCACAAAGAATTAAAATGGACAAAGCTACATATTTCCCAAAAGCCCTTTTATGACGAATTATTAGACTTCTTTTTTAGCGAAGTATGCTTAAAGTTTCAAGCCCTTTTAATACCAAGCAAAAAGAATTTAAAGCACGATATTTATAATGATGGAAGTGCAGATTTGTTTTATTATAAAATGTTTTATTATGTTTTTAGAAATTTATTTGAAGCAGAAGTCAATGTAGGTGAGAAAATTGACGCAAAAATTTATTTAGACTATAAAGATTCAAGATGTGGCACAAGAATGCAACAATTAAAAGAAGTTTTACAAAGCAAATATAAAGACAACTTAAATGTGGAAGTCTTTACAGCCAAATCACACGAATCAAATATTATCCAACTTGTTGATTTGCTGATAGGGGCTATCGCATATCAAGCAAGAGAGGACTTGGAGCATAAAAGTGAAATCAAAAATTATATAGTCAATATCCTTGAATCAAAGCTATATAATAAAAGCCTTAAATTAAGCACACCACCTTGGGAAAGTAAATTTAATATTTTTAAAATAGAATTAGGCAAAGGAAAATAGCCAATGTATCCTTGCCTAGATTTTGCACAATGCGTCTGCGAAAAAGATAAAATAGCCCTTGCTTATGAAATTTTTTGTCAAGATTTCATACAATCTCAATGCTTTTTAAATACAATCTTAATTGACCCAAAGTGTCATAACAAATTACAAAAAGAAAATTTAGAAATAGAGGAAACTTTTTGGCATATCATAAGCAGAAAAAATGCCAATTTAAGGCTTTTTGATGAGCAAAGGGCAAAAAGAATTCAATGGGTAAAGCGCATTATAAACGATTATGACAAGCCACATATTAAAATGTTTTATTTTTATGAAACTGACGGCAAAATAAGACTTTATTTGTGGTTATATGCCCACGACTTTGTCGTCATTTTAGAAAAAATTACCACGAGAAATAACACTGCATTTATTGTTACAAGTTTTTACATAGACAATGATAGAAAAAGGCAATCATTTGCGCGTAAATATAGCGACTATACAAACGAAGTAGATTTAAGGCTAAGGGGTTGTGAATGGTTTTAGCAAGGTTTGGTGGAGCGTTACGGCAGCTCCAAAGCCACCTCTTTCTACCATCGGTAGTTGAGCGTAGTTATTTTAATTCAAACAACCTAATATTTAGCTTAAATCGACAAAATAAATAAACTATGTGAAAAAAGGTGGCAATAATGCAAAATGTAAATAAATCACTAAATGAATCCTTACAGGCGAAATATCCGCATTTGGAGATTGCCATTCTTTCGCTCTCACAAGTGCAAAAGGATAATGAAAGTAAGCGCATTGATAGCGAGTATTTTAAAAAAGAATATTTGGAAAACGAAGCAAGGCTTTTAAATTTAAATCCTATACAATTAAAAGACACGGATATTTCAATTAAGCACCCAGCCGAGATTCAAAGAAACTATGTAGATTCTGAAAATGGCGTATGGTTTTTTCGCACACAAAATTTACGACCTTTATTCATAGATTCTGAAAGTAATCAAGTTTTTATATCAAAACAAGATGCGAAAAGACTAGCAAAGAATCTTATACAAAAAGATGATATTCTAATCACTAGAACGGGCGCAAATTGTGGAGATTGTGCAGTTTATAATATTGATATAGAAACAATAGCTTCTTCTCATATTTTAATAGCTAAAAATTCGTTTTTTAATCAATGTTTTTTGGCTGTATTTCTAAATACTCAATACGGGAAAAAGCAAATAAATATGGGCATTTATGGCGGATTACAACCAGAGATAGCACCATATTATTTGAAAAATATTTATGTCCCCCAATTTTCGCAAGATTTTCAATTAGAAATCCAAAATCTAGTCCAAGATTCGCATAAGGCATTAGAGGATTCAAAGGTGCTTTACAAAGAAGCGGAGAATTTATTATACGAAGCATTAGGGTTAGATTCACACAATCCCCTTGAATCTTTGCAAACCTATTGTCATACTGAGAGCGTAGCCCGAAGCATCTCAAATAACCCACAAAATAGAGATATTTCGCCTTTTTCACAGGCTCAATATGACAATTTAGATTCTTCGTTTTCTACGAAAGCTCAAAATGACAATGTTATGGATTGCCACGAAAATTCTAACGAATTTTCTCGCAATGATACCTTATCTTGTCATACTCGCTCCCCACTTTGTCATGCTGACCGTAGCGAAGTATCCAAAAATACAAACACAATTTCGCAAAACCATTTAGATTCTTCGCTTCGTGCTTCGCACTTCGCTCAGAATGACAATGTAAATTCCCCCTCCCTTGCGCGTGGCGATTCCCAATTTTCCCCCTCCCTTGCGGAGGGGGCTAGGGGGTGGGTTGAAAAATACCCGCATTTAAATCTCTCTATCCGCCCACTCTCCCAAAGCTATGGCATAAGTGGGAGACTTGATAGCGAATATTACCAAACCAAATATGATTTAATGGAATCCAAAATCAAGGACTATCAAGGCGGGTATTTTCAGTTACAACCTAGCGAAATAAAGGATTCTAACTTCACGCCAAAAGCACGGGAACAATACCGCTATATCGAGCTTGCAAACATAGGCAACAACGGCAACATAAGCGAACCTTTGGAGGATTTAGGCGAAAATCTGCCAACAAGGGCAAGGCGCAAGGTAAAAACGGGCGATTTCATAATGTCATCAATCGAAGGGAGTTTGGCAAGTTGTGCGATAATCACGCCTGAATTTGATAATTGCCTTGTATCAACGGGCTTTTATGTGTTGGATTCGGCGAACTTAAACAGCGAAACTTTGCTGGTTTTGTTTAAATGCGCATTTTTTCAAGAGTATTTGCGCAAATTTCCAAGCGGCACGATTTTAACGGCGATTTCAAAAGATGAATTGCAAAATATCCTAATCCCAAAAATAGATTCCGCCACACAAGAGCAAATCGCCTCCAAAATCCAAAAATCTTTCGCCCTACGCAAAAAATCAAAAGATTTGCTACAATCCGCTAAAGCCAAAGTCGAGCAAAACATAGAAAATAGCGCGAAATAGAGATTTTACTTCGCGCTAAGTGCTACGCTAATATGACAATAAAGAGCTAGATTACCACGATTTTGCAACTTTTGACAAAGTCGCAAAATTTCGCAATGACAAACCCACCTCCAAAATCTACATTTTCTCGTGGAATGTCCTTGAGATGACATCGAGTTGTTGCTCTTTTGTGAGTTTGATGAAATTTACCGCATAGCCACTTACACGAATGGTAAGCTGGGGGTATTTCTCGGGGTGCTCCATAGCATCTTTTAGCATATCTTTTTGCAAGACATTGACATTGAGATGATAGCCCTCATCAGCGAAATACCCGTCCATTAGTGATACTAGATTTTGCTCCTGCGCTCCACGGTCGCTCCCTAGCGCACTTGGCACGATAGAAAATGTATTTGAAATCCCATCTTTTGAGTATTTAAACGGCAGTTTTGCCACAGAGCAAAAGCTCGCCACACAGCCGTTTGTATCGCGTCCGTGCATAGGGTTTGCCCCCGGGGCAAATGGCTCTCCTGCTTTGCGTCCATCGGGCGTAGAGCCTGTTTTTTTGCCATAGACGACATTTGAGGTTATGGTTAGCACGCTCATTGTGGGGGTGGATTCTCGATAAGTTGGGTGCAAAGCGAGCTTTTGAGAGAAACTTTTTACCAAATCTACTGCGATGCTATCCACTCTATCATCATCGTTGCCATATTTTGGATAATCCCCCGCAATCTCAAAATCCACCGCTAGCCCCGCTTCATTGCGGATAGGCTTGACTTTAGCGTATTTTATCGCAGAGAGAGAATCCGCTATCACGCTAAGCCCCGCGATTCCCCCTGCCATAGTGCGCACCACTTCTTCGTTATGCAACGCCATTTCGATTCGTTCATAGCAGTATTTATCGTGCATATAGTGAATGACATTAAGCGTGTTGATATAAAGCCGTGCTAGCCAATCAAGCACAATATCTAGCCGCCCTTTCACCTCATCATAGTCCAAATATTCGCTCGTTATAGGAGCGAGCATAGGGGTGACTTGAATGCCTAGCTTTTCATCTTTGCCACCATTTATGGCGTAAAGTATGGCTTTTGCGAGATTACACCGCGCCCCAAAAAACTGCATTTGCTTGCCGATTTTCATCGGGCTTACGCAACACGCAATCGCGTAGTCATCGCCAAATTCCTTTAGCATTATCTCATCGCTCTCATATTGAATCGATGAAGTATCAATACTCACCCGTGCGCAAAAATCCTTGAAATTCTGTGGCAATCGTGTATTCCAAAGCACGGTCATATTTGGCTCTGGGGCTGGTCCTAGATTATAAAGCGTATGGAGGAAGCGATAGCTCATTTTGGTTACAAGCGGGCGTCCATCAAGGCACATTCCCCCGATACATTCCGTAACCCAAGTGGGGTCCCCGCTAAAGAGTTCATCATACTCGGGCGTGCGCAAAAATCGCACCATTCGTAGCTTCATCACAAAATGGTCTATCATTTCTTGGATTTCGCTCTCTGTGTATTTGCCAAGACTTAAATCACGCTCGGCAAAAATATCTAAAAATGTGGAGATTCTCCCTATGCTCATTGCTGCGCCGTTTTGCTCCTTTATCGCGGCAAGGTAGCCAAAGTAAAGCCACTGAATCGCCTCTTTTGTGTCTTTTGCAGGTGCAGAAATATCAAAACCATAGCTTTGTGCCATAATTTTTAGCTCATTTAGTGCCTTTATCTGCTCTGAAATCTCCTCTCGCAAGCGAATCACTTCCTCGCTCATCACATCGGGGGTGAGCTTTTTTTTGGCTTTGGTTTTCTCTTCGATAAGCCTATCTACGCCATAGAGTGCCACTCGGCGATAATCCCCGATGATTCTCCCTCTGCCATAGGCATCGGGGAGTCCTGTGATGATTCCCACTTTTCGCGCTAAAAGCATCTCATCGCTATATGCGTCAAACACGCCGTCATTATGCGTCTTGCGATATTTAAACACATTTGCCACTTGAGAATCTTCTTTTTTGTTGTATGCTTTAAGCGAATTTAGCACCATACGATACCCGCCAAAAGGCATTATCGCACGCTTTAGTGGCTCATCGGTTTGTAGTCCCACGATAACTTCTAAATCTTTATCAATATAGCCCGCATTATGCGAAGTAATGCTAGAGATAATATCCGTGCTGACATCATACACGCCCTTGCGCTCTCTCTCTACTTTCATTAGTGCGCAAACCTGCTCCCACAGTTGCTTTGTTGCATTTGTAGGTGCGCTTAAAAAACTCTCATCGCCCTCATAAGGCGTGAAATTTTTGACGATAAAATCACGCACATTGATTTCATCTTGCCAGATTCCCTTTTCAAATTCACCTAAGATTTGCACTTTTGTATTTTCGCTCATTCCTCGCTCCTTTCTTTTGTAGGCTGTGATTTTTTGCCTTAAAAGATTCTTAAAACAAATAGCCTTAAGATAGAATCTTACAACCTTGTTGCTTTAGTAAAACTTAAAAAAATATAAAACAAAGGAGTTGAAGCAAAACTTCAACAAATATAAAGAAGATAAGAAAGAAAAATTTAAAGGGAGAGTTCATCTCCCTTTAATGCACTTAGTGTGCGCCTTTGTAAGTAGTGATTTGAGAAGTTACTTTATCCACTTCTTTAAAGTTGTAAGGCTTTGTATTTTTATCAAGCTCTAGTAACTCTTTTGGCGCAGGACCATTGACATTAAGGTGGTCATAGTATCTATCACCCGCTTTTTTGCCATTCAAATCCACTTTGTAGGTAATTTCACCCGGATTAAACTTCTGTATGTCTTCAAAGCCAAGGTCAGAAGTTTTAAAGCCTTTGATTCCATTATCGCTTGCAATCTCTACAAGTTTAGTTTGACCCATTCGCGCCATTTCCACAGCTTGCAGTAGCATTCTACTTGCTTCGCGTGGATTGTGGAATCCTGTTGAGTTCTCAGCACCCACGAAATCTCCTCTCATTTGTCCTCTGCGGTGTAACTCTAGTGGCTCTGCGAGGGCTTTAGTGATTTTTTCATCATCAGCCTTACCTTCGGTTTGATATGCTGGGAGCTTGCCTAATTCCTCGCGCAGTCGCTTAATATCTTGGATAAGGCTCACAGTCGCATATTCAGCACTTCTTAAATCATAGGCGACAGATTTTTGAATATCTGCAATTTGTGCTTTAAGATACTCTTCTGGTTGAGTGTGGCAAGTCTTACACGCCGCGTTAATTTCATTAAGCGGTGAAGTAATGTTGTGTTGAGTAACTTTTCTTCCACCTGTTCCTTTTACATAAGGCATATGGCAATCCGCACAAGCTACGCCATTTTGCGCGTGCACGCCACCGCTAAAGAGTTCGGTCTCTGGGTGTTGGATTTTAAGCATTGGTGCTTTTGTAATTTTGTGTTGCCAATCTTGCTTAAACACACCATCTGCTCGTGCTTTGTCATAATGCTCATCAAACATTTCGATTCTAAAAGCCTCGCCCTTTTTCCACGCTGACCAAGGGAATACAAGGTTTTGTCCATCGACTTCAATTTCGATTGGTTGATTTCCATTGCGCCATACATCGTATTCCTCATAAGTTTTTTGCTCACCATTAAACCACTTAGCATTTTCATCTTTAGAAATGCTCTCGCCTGTTACGGTTACTTTAGTGCCTGTTGGACGGAAATAATACTCCACATGGCATTGCGCACATACAAGCGTTCGCATTTCTTTTCTATCGGCTTTCACGCCTTGATACTCATCTCGCTCATACCCTCTAAAATCAACAAGAGCATTGATAAGTGCTGGTCTTGTGATTCTAAGTCCCATACCATCAGGATTATGGCAATCCGCACAAGTAACGCCCATTCGAGTTCCTCCGTGTGGTCCTCTGTGCTGGTCATCTCCTTCAGTTGCACCATTTACAGGAGGCACGCCTTTAATCATAGTCCAATATTTCGTAGAGTTAAATCGTGTAAAATCTCCACCAGCAGCATTTTTGATAAGCCAAGGTGTCCAACCACTATGGCAGTTCATACACGCTGCAGGCTGCCCTCCAAACTTCGCAAATCCGTGTGCATTAAGAAAATCTTTGTTATTCCTTGCTGTATCCATTTGATCGACTTGAATCCAAAAGTGCCCTCGCTCCTCATTTGCATCAAGACTAAACGGATAACCAGCCCAAAGTTGTGTAAGTTGCGGATAACGAATAAGTTTTGAATACGCCAAATTACCGCCATAATTTGTGTATTTAGGCTCTTCTTTCTCCACAATAAGATACATATCTAAATATTCTGGAAGTTTCTCCCCCACCAATCAAATGTCGGATTATCATCGCTAAGCTCCACCACATCTTTAGAAGCCACTTTTGGGACTTCCGCGCTCTTTTTGCCAATATCGTAATTAAACCAAAGCAAGCCTATCACGACAATCACAGCCAAAACAACAAGAATTGGCATCATATTACTTTTACTCTGCATTTCTTCACTCCTTCACTCTATTTTTAGAATTTAATGACACTTAAAAGCCACGCTTATGCCCGACACTCTCGTGGCAAGAGACACAGCTTAAACTCCGCACATCTGAACCTCCGTGAGTAGTAGCATTGATAGCATTACTCGCGACTTCAGTGTGGCAACTGATACAATTTTGCTCTACAATCTTTTTGCTCGTTTGATTGGCTGAAAGATTCACAGGCAATTCATCAAGTTTAAAGGTAAAAGCGTAGGCGTGTCCTACTCCGCTTCGTGCCTTTGCTATCCATTTAGAGACAAAGCTATGAGGCAAATGGCAATCTCCACAAGTCGCTCGCTCCTTCCCAGCGACTACAAGAGAATGCGAACTCGCAAGATAATTGTCATACACTTCATTCATTATATGGCAATTATTGCACGCCTGCGGGCTGTCGCTAAAATATGAAAAGCCTTTGGCATTATAGAAAGTGTAACACCCACTCACCACAATGACAACAACCAACAAGGCAAAAATCTTGGATAAGAGAGACGAATTGTTGCTTGAACTCAAAACTCCTCCCTTAAGACTTTGTTGTTAATGTCTATAAACCTAAGACTTTTTCAAAAATAAATCATTTTTGGGAAGCCCTAGATTCTTAAATACTTAGACACGATAGGAATTTTAATATATCTCGCTTTAAAGATTCCTTAAATCCATTTACTTTTTGTTTATTTTCTAAAAAAAAAAAACACTATCGGTTACAATTTGCTACAAAACATAATACAATACCCTCTTATTTTAGGGTTAATTTTATAGATTGATTTAAGGAGCAGCGATGTTTTCTCACTTGGATTGCGTTATGAATGCGACAAAAAATAGTGGCGTTGCCTTTGGGATTAGTAATCGTCTTGGTGGCGTGAGTAATGCGCCATTTGATAGTCTCAATCTTTCTTTTAATGTGGGCGATAATCAAAATGCTGTGGCAAAAAACATTGATTTACTCTTGCAAAATTTTGCTAAAAATGGACAGGATTTGCCGTGCATAAAAGATTGCAATCGCTTATTGCGCACTGATAATGTGAATTTCCTCACACAGATTCACAGCACAAACTCAATCACTATCACCAAACCTAATGGCATACACAACGCTGGAGAGGCTGATGCGCTTATCACTAACCAAAGGGGGATTAACCTTTTAATCCTCGTAGCAGATTGCAATCCTGTGCTCTTTTTTGATAAAAAAAATTGTGTTGTAGCCATTATGCACGCTGGAAGAGAGGGGGTTTTTAGACATATTTGCACGCACACTTTTACACAAATGCAAAAAGCATTTCACACCAATGCGAGCGATATTTTTGCCTTTGTGGGAGCTGGGATTAGGCAGTGTTGCTATGAAGTGGGCGAAGACATTGCAATGAGGCTTAGCACGCAACAAAGAGAATCTTACACGCGCAAAACACCCAAAAATTCTTATATGCTTGATTTAAGCGCAATGTTACGAGATGAGTTCATTTCGCTAGGCATTATTGATTTTTATATATCTCAAAATTGCACGCATTGTGATAAGTCATTTTTCTCGTATCGCCGAGATGGTAAAAGTGGTCGTTTTGGACTTATCGCACAAATATTTTAAAAAAGTGTATTGCCTGCATTGCTAAAACCAAGCAACTCATAAGTCTTAATGGTGGCGATTCTCCCCCTTGCAGTGCGCTCTAAATATCCTTGTGAAAGCAAGTAGGGCTCAATAACATCTTCTATGGTTACCTCATCTTCACTCATTGCTGCTGCGATAGCGTTTAATCCCATTGGACGGCGTTTGTTTTGCGCTAAGATTCCAAGATAGCGCAAATCAAGCTCATCAAAGCCCATTTCATTGACACCGAGCTCATTAAGCGCGTATTGCGTGCGTTCAAGCGTTATAGAATCTTCATTAGCCACTTGGGCGTAATCACGCACTCTTTTTAAAAGCCTAAGTGCGATTCTTGGCGTGCCACGAGAGCGTTTGGCAATTTCTTGCGCGGCACTTGCGTGCAAATCTTTATTGAGCTTTTTGGCCGCACGCATCACTATCTCACTAAGCTCACTTGGCTCATAAAATTGCAATCTAAAATTCATACCAAATCGCTCACGCAAAGGATTGCTTAGCATTCCTGCTCGCGTAGTCGCGCCAATGAGGGTAAAACGGGCTAAATCAATTTTAAGTGTTTGGGCTGCAGGTCCGCTCCCAATGATAATATCAAGCCTAAAATCTTCCATTGCAGGATACAAAATCTCTTCAATCGCAGGACTTAAACGATGAATCTCATCAATAAACAAAATATCCCCATCACCTAAATTGGTTAAAATCGCGGCTAAATCGCCAGATTTTTCTATCATTGGCGCGGCACTTACTTTGATAGTTGCATTCATTTCATTGGCGATGATATGGCTTAGTGTCGTCTTGCCAAGTCCGGGAGGACCGAAAAATAAAATGTGGTCTAAGCATTCATTGCGCAGCTTTGCGGCTTCGATAAACACTTTAAGATTTTTTTTTACACTCTCTTGCCCGATATAATCCTCCCAAACACTCGGACGCAGTGAAATGTCATTCTCTTCTAAATCAATTTTTTGCACTTCTATGATTCTGTCTAGGCTTACCTTTTCCATTTAATAGCTTTCCTCATCATTTGGGAATCTCCGCTCTCTCACATCGCTAGCATAGTTTTGAATTGCATTGTGTAACAGCTCTTTGCCATTAAGGTAACGGCGCACAAATTTGGGTTTAAACGCATCAAAAAAGCCAAACGCATCGCTCCATACTAAGATTTGCCCATCGCAATCCACACCCGCGCCAATGCCAATGGTTGGGATTGTAAGGCTTTTTGAAATCTCTGCGCCAAGAGAACTTGTAATACCCTCAAGCAAGATTCCAAACGCGCCTACACGCTCGCATTCTTTGGCAAGATTAAGGAGATTTTTTGCATTCAGACTATCTTTGCCTTTGACTTTGTAGCCACCCTCACCTCTCACGCTTTGCGGACATAATCCAATATGAGGCATAATGGCAAAGCCCTCTTTGACTAACGATTCTACAATATCTAGCTTATCCTCGTTAATCTCAAGTTTTAGCGCATCGCAATTTGTTTGCGTATAGAATCTTAGGGCATTTTTGAGTGCCTTTTGCGTTGTGGCATAGCTCCCAAAAGGCATATCGGCAATAATAAACGCTCTACTTGCTCTAGAGCACACCGCCTTTGTATGATAGAGCATATCGCGCACGCTTAAGCCCAAAGTGTCGTGCTTGGCATTAAAGCTCATATTAAGACTATCGCCTACTAAAATCACATCGACAACCTCATCAAAGATTCCAGCCATTAGCGCATCATAGGCAGTTATGGCAACTATCTTTTTGCCATCTTGTTTATATTGTCTCAGTGTGTTAAGCGTTATTTTTTTCATTTTTTCTCCTCTTTGCGTGTGGTGGCACAGATTTCGCGTGCAAGCAAATATATACCAAAACTCCAAGCCCAGCGACAAACATCACTGCGCTTAAGATTTGCCCCATTGAAAGCCCAAAAGCATAATATCCCATTTGGGAATCTGCCTCCCTAAAAAACTCACAAAAAAAGCGCGCTAAAGCATATCCAATCCCATAAGTAACGCAAAGCGCACCTGTTTTTTGGACTTTTTTAAAGACAACAAACATTATCACAAAAAGCACAATCCCCTCAAAAAATGCTTCAAAAAGTTGGCTTGGATAGCGCAACTCATCATCAACCAACACACCCAAAAATCCCAAAGCAGAATCTTGCGGGATAACGCGTCCAAAAAGTTCTTTGTTGAGAAAATTTCCTATCCTGCCAAGAGTATAGGCAAGAGGGATTGAAAATGTGGCTAAATCTAAAATGCTAAGCAAGTTTTGTTTTTTTAATATGCTAAAAGCAATCGTAGCAACTAAAAACCCTACAACACCGCCGTGATAACTAAATCCAGCAATCCCAATAAACTGTCCCTGTGCGTTAAAGGGATTAAAAATATCAAGTGGGTGGATAAGATAATACCAAAGTCCCACATCACTATAAACCGCGAGATACCCAAGTCTCGCTCCTACAATCACGCCAATTTCCGCCCATAAAAAATATGATTCTAAAATCTGTGAGGATATATTGAAGCGATTTGGATACTTTTTGATAAAAAATGAAGCGATAAAAAGTGCGCCAAGCAAAGCAATAACATAACATAAGCCATACCAATGCACCTTAAGCCCAAAGACTTCAAACGCGATTGGGTCAAAATGTGCATAAAAGACATTCCACGCATTGAGCGAGTTCATTGTTCATCCTCTTTGATTTTAACCGCAAATAAATCTGATAGCCCAATCTCTTCAAGGAACAAAAACGCCCTAAGAGAATCCACTACTACTTCTAATTCTAATTTATCGTGCATTTTTAGCTTCGCAAGCAAGCCAAGCACATAGGAATTAAGCGGATAACTTCGCACAAAATAGATTCTAAAAATCTCGCAATCCATTCCATATTTGCCCTCTTTGTCTTTGTTTTTGAAAGCTTGCAAATAGAAATACAATTCTTGCTTGAAGTCTAAAAAAGTATGGTAGTTGCTAATCTTGCCAACCACCCTAACAATATCGCCACCCTCCGCTAAAGACACTTTTGAGATAGTCATTCATATCCTTTTAATGTTATGCAATATTTTTTGGGTGTAATTTTAACAAGTCTTAGGGTGCAAAATCTATAAATTATGTGCATTCCTCTACCATTTTGTGAAAAACTCCTACAAAATTTGTAACGCGGTGCTTGTGATGATTTTACACGACTTTTTGATTCCATATTTTTATACAAGCGCGAGGACAAAAGAATCTGCGGAGTAAATATGGGGGTAAAAACACAACGCAGGGCAAATCTTTTAGGCGTTTGTGAAGTGTGAAACCCACTCGCTTTGTTTTGGATTAGGCTTTGCGTAGAAATTTTCACAAAAATCTTATGTTTATGGTGCTTTTTGGATTCTCGTTTTAGTTGAGAAATTGATAAACTCGGAATCTTTTTGCCATAAAAATTATGCTCCATTATATTGCTAAGAGTTTCAAACGCACTTACCACCCACTCACTTCCTTTATCTCCCTTAAAATACTGCTCCAATGTGGCGATAAATCCACTTAGATTCTCTACGCTGGGGCGCAATGTGCGATAGAGCATTATAACTCAAGCTCTTTGGGTGGATTTGCAATGATGTCATAGCCCAAAAGACTAATCTTGTAGGCGTGGAGCATAAGTCGTGGTGCGCTTATCCCGCCATAGAGGCTATCGCCAACTATTGGGTGTGAAAGAGAGTGCAAATGAATGCGGATTTGATGAGTCCTGCCCGTCTCAATGACAACTTTAAGCAAAGTCTTTTTGCCTATAATGCCTATTGGCTCGATATGGCTTATTGCCTCTAAGCCATTTTTGTCAATCTTTGATTTGGCGAATTTGCCCTTTTTGGTGCTTATAGGTTTGTTGATTGTGTGAGATTCTGCGATTATGCCACTTACTAAAGCCCTGTATTCCTTATACACACGGCGATTTTTAAACTCTAACCTTGCTTTTTTAGCAAACTCACTTCCCTCTCTAACAAAAAGCAACGCTCCACTTGTGTCCTTATCAAGCCTATGGAGCAACACGAAGTCCTTTATATTTGTGTGTGTCAAAGCCCACGATAAAAGCCCATAAGATTCAACAAACGCAGGCTTATCAATGGCAAGCAGATTCTCATCGTGGAGCAAAATACTTGGTGCTCGAACCTCTTGGATAACAAAAGTGCTTTTAGCTGATAAAAGTGTGCGTGCTAGGGGGATTTTTTGTCCATTTGCGAGCACCAATCCTCTATCTATAAGATTCTTAGCGTGTTTGTGGGAGAGATTTTTTGCATTTGCTAGGAGTTTGTAGGCTTTTTCCATTGTGGATTACAAGCAAAAGTTTTTGAAAACTTTTGCTTTTTTGATGTATTAAAATTTTGATTTAAAAGCCAAAATCGGGCAACTCTAAAACTACATACCATTTGCCATCAAAAAGTCTCACATCAACTGGGACAATATCATCTTTGCCATTTTTAAATTCTACTTTTACAGGCACTCTAGCAGCTGTTTTATCGCTATTATACTCTACTTCTTGAGTTTTTATGCTTGCGACTTCGCCCTGCATTTTAAGCCCCATAATACCCATAGAAATTTTAGCACCCATAGATTCACTCTCATCACCGCTAAATTCTTTACCATCTGCCTTGCGCACTTCTTTCATAAGCTCGGGCACTTTGTTATCAACCATTAGTTTTACAAACTCCTCTGCGGCTTTCTCAGGGCTGGAATGACTACCACCACAACCGACAAAAGCTACAAACACTACGCTAAACAACGCCCACATAAAAGACTTTCTAAACATTACGAATCCTTTGAAATAAATTTAAGTCCGCATTGTAGCTTTTTTTAGGTGCAAATGCAAGTGTATTTCAACACTTCTTAATAGTAATAAAGTCCTAAATCTACAAAAATGCGAATCCGCACTTTGGATACAGGGTGTGGATAGTCTTTATATGCTAGCTCGATAGTGCGCTCTGAGTTTCTATCAAGGATTTCATAGCCTGAAGGCTTGATGATTCTCAGTTCAGTAATATCGCCATTGGGGTGTAAATAAAACTCTACGGCACTTTTGCCCTGCTGTCCTAAGCGAATCGCATCTGGGGGATATTTGAGATACCGCTGTGTAATGCGCCCAATATCACGCAAATTATTGATGAGAAAATCTTGCTCGACCATTCCATAATCCCCAAATTCCTCACCATAAAGCTCAAAAATATTTTTTTTAGTAATTTCATCGATATAGCTATGTCGCGCAAATGCTTGAGCGATAGAGCCTCTTTTGCCCTTTTTGGTGGCACTTTGGGAATTAAGCGTAAGGGAGCTTAAATCAATTTTTGTGAGATTTTGCTGTGTTTGTGGCGTGCTTGCTTGATTGAGAGAATCTTTAGGTATGCGGTCATTTTTTTCTTTGGTAGCCTCTGGGATATTTTGCAAAAGTGGAGCATTTGAGGAATTACTCGCTTGAGCGCGCGAGCTTGCATTAAGCTGTGGGCTATTGGCGTTATTTACTCCATCATCACCGCTCGCGCTTGGTGGGGTGAATATATGTCTTTTTGGGGCGTTTTCTATAAAGCCAGAGATTTTAATTTTATTGGGAATCTGTCCTGTCCCACTTTTAAAACGAAGATTTTCAGAGAGGAAATACCACACCAAAAGTCCCACTAAAAGTGCGTGGATAGCAAATGAAAGAGCAAAACAAACACTTAAACGAGAATCATTAGCTCGCATACACCTAGACACTTTGACTTTTGAGTTGCTTTATGCGTTGCTCCTTTTTCTCTAAGAGCTTAGCAAACTGCGTATCTTCAATGATAAGGTTATTGATATTTACGCCATTTGCACCATTGGGCGTATTTGTAGCGATTTTAAACCTATCAATAATAGTGTTATTATTTTGCCCCATTAGCACAAGGTAGCGATAGCCGTTTGTCTCAATAGTGAGAATCTTGTTTTTAGCATCAAGCTTTTTTTGTGCGATGATTTTAAAGCTAGAATCAAAACCATCTATACTGACATTTCCCTTGCTAGCCGTGCCACCAAAGATATTTGTGAAGTTGCCATTTGATTTCACACCGCCTTTCATAGAAGACCTAAGCCAAATAAGCACAGCGATTAAAAGAAGCATAACTCCTACAAGCGCGAAATACCGCCATAAATCAATAGACATAGGCTCGCGCTTGACATCGCTAAGCAATGGCGATGAAGTGCTTGGAGTAGATTCCACCTGTGGGGAATCTTGCTGGGCTTGCGCAGGATTTATCTTTTGCATAGGGCGAGGGGTTTCTAATAATGTATCAAGCGGAGAGAGTGGTGGAGTGGCTTTAGCAAAAGTGATTTTAAAGGTGTTTTGCGCTCGCGTGAGGTTTATGGTAAAATCCTTTGAATCTCCAATACCAAGAATATGCAATCCCTCATCACTGAGATTAAAAATTTGGATTTCTGTGAGAAAGGAATCTTGTATGCGTTCATTACGGCGAGTCTTATAATTCGCACTTACCCCCTCAAAAACTATCGCCCTAAACCCGCTTGTCTCCTTAGTCTTTGGCGTGAGTGTGTAATCAGAATCAAACTCCAAAATCACTTCGTGCTCTCCATCATTGGCATTGACGATAATATCAGCCTTTTTGACATCTACTCCAAATGCACCTATACAAAAAATGCCTATAAGCCATATAATCCTCATTACAAACTCCTTTTCACAACAAAGAATTATTGGATTGTTTCACGCGTGAGATAATACACAATCGCATTAGAATCTAAAATTTCATTTATCCTTATAGCGAGATTCTTTTCATACACCATTACTTCGCCTTTGCCAATCACCCTTCCATTGACAAATGTCTCAATGCTCTCACCTGCGGGCTTGTTTAAATCAATAATAGAGCCTTTTTCAAAGCGCAAAATCTCACCAAGTGGAATCTTCGTGCTCCCCAATTCAGCGTTAAAAATCACTTCCATATCAAGTAAGCCGTTGTAGTTTTGCATCATATCTTCTAAGTAGGTCGCCAACTCGACTTCTTTAGGAGTGTGAATGCGTTGTTTATCTAAGATTGTATCCCCACCTGCCATAGAATGCTCCTTGTTATAATCTCATTGCTTCTTTACGCGTGCGAGTTGCGTATATAGATTCCGCAATGTCCTTGCTCTAGCTTAAAATGCAAACCCTTGTCATAATTTTTAATAAGTTTCACTCCTAAATACTCAGGCAATGAAATATTAAAGCTCTTCTCTCCTGCATCTTGGGCTAACACCTTTGCGTGCCCTACGATAAGGTTTGTAAGCTCTTTTGCCATATCCTCCAATGCTTGGTCATCTGGGTCATCATCACCCAAAAAGTCCTCGCACACTATTCGTAAAAAGGGCTTATCAAAAAGCAAAAACACCACATCTTGCATTGTTTTGTTTTCACTATCAAGTGTATCTATACGCGTAAGATAGCCTTTTTTTAACGGCAGTATAGAATCTTGCGGTTCTTTGGCAATGCTGTTTTTCATCACCTCGATAAAACTTTGGCGAATAAGTTGAAAGCTATCCATTTTGTATTCCTTAGACAATAAAATTCACAAAAAATCCTTGCCATTATACCTAAACTTTTTGCGTAATATTTTTTATCTTGGCTTAAAATTTTGTTTATTATGACATAAATCACTCACAAAACACTCTAAACACTGCGGATTAAGTGCTTTACAAATGTATCGTCCAAAAAGCACAAACGCTTGATGAAGCATAGAGAGATTGTCTTTAAAAAGTGCGCTAAGCTCAGATTCTGTCTCAAGCGCGCTTTTAGCATTGCTTAGCCCAAGCCTATGCGAAACGCGAAAGCAATGCGTATCAACCGCCATATAATTCGCCTCAAAAAACTCAATAAGCACCACATTTGCAGTCTTTTGTCCTACTCCTGCAAGCGATTTTAGTTCCTCTTGTGTAGTGGGAATCTCCCCGCCAAAATCACTCATCACCTGCATTGCCATTTTTTTGAGATTGCTTGCTTTATTATTAAAAAAACTCACAGATTTAATGAGCTCTTTAATCTCATCAATGTCTGCGCTTGCAAGAGTAGCGGGGTTTGGATATTTCTTAAAAAGTGCTGGTGTTACGATATTTACGCGTTTATCAGTGCATTGGGCTGAGAGCATCACACATACTAAGAGTTCATATATATTTGCATAGACCAGCTCTGTTTTGGCGTTTTTGTATTGTTGTAAAAATCGCTTTTTAATCTCTTTAACACGCGCATTAGAGACTTTGGCGCGTGGTTTTTGGAGATTTTTAGATGATGTTTTTGGATTTTTTTGTGTTTTCATTACTTGACAATCCTCGTGCTCAATTTTGCGTATTTTTGTAGCATTATAGTGTATTTTGGATATTTAGGAATCATTTTTGATTGCAAAGGTGCATTTAGTTTAGTTTAGTTTAGTTTAGTATAATCTACACTTTGTATCTCAATATTAAAAGGATTATTATGAAATCTTATACCACAAAAGCCATTGTTTTACTAGGAATTGTCATCGTGCTGTGTCTCCCACTAGCACTTATTTATGATATGCTAAACGATAGAAAAAAAAATGAAATAGTAGCCATAGAAAGTATCGCTCGCTCCTATGGCAAGGAGCAACAAATTTCAACCCCTTATCTCGTTATGCCTTATATAGGGACAACAGCAAATGGTCGCTATCTTGCGGGATTAGCCGTGATTGGAGCAAAAGAAGCGCAAAGCAGTATTGATTTAAAAGATAAAGTCAAAAAACGCGGAATCTACCGTGCCCTTGTGTATGAAGCACAGGCACAGCTTTCCTTGCATTATGACTTAGAGGAGTTTATGCAGGCAACCAAGAATCGAGGGTTCAACATCAGTCATTTAGAATATGCACAGGCCTATTTATATTTTCGTATGGACGAAAGCGCAGAGCTTAAAATCACTAATACAAAAAATAATCAAATCCTTTCATTTAGAACCCGCAAAGACAACGATAACATTAACTTTGTAGTTCTACCTTTTGCCATAGATAGAGATAGGCAAGTAGATGTTGCTCTTGAATTGGAGTTTAAGGGCTCTTCATCATTCACATTTATCCCTATGGCTGAGAGTGAAAAAATTCACATCACCTCAACTTGGAGTAATCTTTCTTACACAGGATTGCTCCCTGATGAATATGCACAAAATGCAGATTCTGGTGCGTTTTATGAGGTAAGCAAATTACCTACTTACCTTAATGTGGATAGTTTAGATGTGCTAATGATTCACGCTACCAATGAGAGTTATAGCGATGGACGGGCTAATTATGTCGGGGTAAATCTTCTTGATTCTATCACGCAATACCGCCTTATTGAGCGCAGTATCAAATATGGCGTGTTATTTGTGCTTTTGACGCTTTCATTGCTCTTTGTCTGTGATGTAGGGACGAAAAAATCACTCCATATCTTGCAATATGGTATTATTGGTGCGTCATTAGTGGCATTTTATTTACTTCTACTCTCTTTATCCGAGCAGATTGGATTCTCTCTTGCTTACATTTTTGCAGCACTTTGTGTCATCGTGCCTATATCGCTGTATAGTTTTGGAATCTTGGGTGATAAGAAATTTTCCATAATCGTTGGTGGCTCACTTGGTGCGATGTATCTCGTGCTTTTTGGAATCTTAAAGATTGAAAACTACTCATTGCTATTAGGCAGTATATTAGTGATGACTGTGCTCTATGCGATGATGTATTTCACGCGCAACTTACATAGAGGATAAAGGGAAAAAGAGGACAATGAATGAAACTATCATCAACATTGAGCGAGCGATTCTCTCCTCGATTTTTATGTCCCCGAGTAATTACGAGGACATCGCCTCGCTCATCACACATAAAGACTTTGTCCTCCCCATTCACGCCAAAATTTTTGAGTTAATGGGGGAATGCGAAAAACTCCAACTCCCCATTGATGAAAAAATCATTTTACAACGCGCTCAAGGCAAGCTCAAAGAATCTGATATTGCCGAGATTCACTCCATTAGCCCCATTGTCAATCTCTCCGCGTATGCACAAGAGATTAAAAAATCTTCACTCAAACGCGCTTTAGGGGAGCTAGCAAATCTCTTGCGCGAACAATCTACAAACACAGCCATAGGCGTAGAGGAAATCATCAACACCATAGAATCTCGTGTGAATGACATTGCTATTGGCAACATAACGGGCAAGGGCTTTGAAGACTCCAAACAAATCGCACAAAAAACCATACAATCCCTAGAAGAGCTAAAAAGTCGTGGCAATGCGTTAGCTGGTATAAGCACGGGCTTTAGCGAGCTCAATCATATTACCACAGGGCTCAATAAGGGTGATTTGATTATCATTGGTGCGCGCCCATCAATGGGGAAGACTTCGCTCGCACTTAATATCACACAAAATATTTTAGATTCTGGTGTTGGGGTGGCGATTTTTAGCCTTGAGATGCCATCAACCCAACTAATGCTACGAATGCTAAGCTCGCTAAGTGGTATCCCTATGCAAATTTTGCGAGATGCAAGGCTTGAGGATTATCAATGGGAAAAATTAAGCCAAGTGAGCAACAAAATAAGCGCGCAACCGCTTTTTATCAATGATGAAAGCAACCTTAATATCGCGCTTTTACGCTCTAAACTCCGCGCTCTTAAAAAGCAATACAAAGATGTCGGTGTGGCAATAATAGATTACCTCCAACTAATGCAAGGGGATAGAAGTCTGGGTAAAAATGTGGAAATTAGTGATATTTCGCGTGGGTTAAAGACACTTGCAAGAGAGCTAGAAATGCCGATAATCGCACTCTCTCAGCTTAATCGCTCCGTAGAAGGACGCGATGATAAACGCCCTATCCTTTCAGATTTGCGAGATTCTGGGGCGATTGAGCAAGATGCAGATATGATATTTTTCCTCTACCGCGATGATGTATATAAACGGCGTGAGGATAAGGAGCGATTAGCAAGGCTTAAAAAAGAGGGCAAGGATAAGGACTTTAAGCCAGAATACGAGGAGCGTGAGATTGAGCCTGCTGAAATCATCGTAGCAAAAAACCGCAACGGCGAGACAAAGACCGTGCATATTCAATTTCGCAAAAAATTTATGCGTTTTGAGAATCCTGAAGAGCCACTAGATTCTAATTACCAACCCACAAAAATGGAATATCCCTCAAACCAATACGAACCCTCGCTTGCTAAAGATGAGCTAATGAAAACTATTGAAAACTTGTAATTTGGTGTTACGCACATTCCCCCAAATTGCGGGGGAATGTGGATTAAAGACTAGGCTTTGGAGTTTTATCTGTAATGTTTGGTAGTTGTGGATAAGTAACTACGGGCTTTTTGCCTGTGAGTGAGCGCAAGAAAGATTCTATGGCTTGTGCTTCTTTATCGCTTAGTTTTATATCAAGTTGGATTTTCCCCATTTCTTTAATGGCTTCTTGCAAACTCCAAATCTTCCCATTATGGAAATATGGGGCAGTTTGTGCGATATTTCTTAGCGTTGGGGCTTTTACCATACCATCTTTATCGCCTTTAAAATCCCCGACATTAGCGTATTTATATTTTCCAGCCACTTCAAAAGCCTGCATAGAACCACCGAGATTCACCCCGCTATGGCAACTCACACAACCCTTATCAATAAAGAGCTTTAAGCCCTCTTTTTCCTGTGCGTTAAGTGCATTTTCCTTGCCACGCAAAAACTCATCAAACCTTGAAGGCGTAATCAAAGTGCGCTCAAATGTAGCAATCGCATCAGCAATATTATCAAATGTTACACCGCTGCCATAGACTTTTTTAAACTCATTGACATACTCAGGCATTGAAGCAATTCTTTTGACTGCTAAGCTTGATGGCGCAGCCATTTCTGCGTTATCTTGGATAGGTCCTTTTGCTTGCTCTTTTAAGTCTTTCGCCCTCCCGTCCCAAAACTGCACTCCATTAAGCACAGAATTATACACCGTTGGGGAGTTTAGATGGTGAGGGTTTGCGCTCCATTTATGCCCTATGGCAGCTTCTACACCATCGATTCCGCCAAATCCTAAATTATGGCAAGTATTACACGAGATAATCCCGCTTGCGCTTAATCGTGGCTCAAAATAAAGTTTCTTTCCAAGCTCAGCCTTTGCCTCACTAAAAGCACTGAATTTTACGCCATTTTCCTTTAAAATCGCTTCAACCTCTTTTTGATTATTTGGCAATGGGGCTAGCCCGACATCTTTTGCTTGCTGTAAGAGAGGATTCCCAAAAGCAAAAGAGCAACTTAACATTAACACTACACTTGATGATAGAATACCTTTTTTCATCATTCCTTTTCTCCTTGTTTGTTGATTTGCAAGTTTATGGATATAAACTTGCAAATAAATTTTATCATAAATATAAGCATTTTGATAAAATCTCATAATCAGCTACATACTAAAAAGATACACCAAGCGGAATGCTCTTTGCTTTTTAGTCCTTAAACGCTCTGTTTATTTATGGAAGTTTTTGTATTTTAAGGAGATAGAATGAACGCAAGTATGGTAGCAAAGCGGATAAAACTTTTCATCGCACTTCTTTTTTGTATCTCGCCACTATGGGCGCAGAAGATTTCTGATTTAGCACAAATTGTCGGCATTAGAGATAATTCACTTGTAGGCTATGGCTTAGTCATAGGGCTAAATGGCACAGGCGATAAAAACGGCTCGAAATTCACAATGCAAAGTATGGCAAATATGCTTGAGAGTATGAATGTCAAGCTCTCGGCAAATGATATTAAATCAAAAAATGTTGCCGCTGTAATGGTAACGGCAAAAATGCCTCCATTCGCTAGGGCTGGCGACAAGATTGATATACAAGTCTCCTCTATCGGCGATGCGAAGTCTATCAATGGTGGCACACTCGTGCTTACGCCATTAAGCGCAGTCGATGGCAACATTTATGCTCTAGCGCAAGGCGCAATCACACTTGGAGAAACTTCAAACTCGCTATCAGGCACGCTTATTGGCGGAGCGACTATCGAGCGTGAGATAAGCTATAATATCGCTACACAAGATAGCGCGACACTAAGCCTGAAAAAATCAAGCCTCCAAAACGCACTTAAAATGCAACAAAAACTCAACGAAACATTTAATGAATATGTGGCAAATGCGCTCGATTCTCGCACAATCAAACTCAAAAAGCCAGAGCAAATGAGTATGGTAGAGTTTTTGGCACTTGTAGAGGAAGTAGAGATTGATTATGTGCAAAAGCAAAAAGTCGTTATTGATGAGAAAAGTGGGACCATTGTCGCTGGGTTAAGCATTACCATTGAGCCTATTATCATCACACACGGCGAGCTCACCATTAAGATTTCTGATGAGGAGCAAAGCGACCCAGACGCAGTCTCGCTAGGCGATGATATAAGCATCTCACAAGCGCAAAATACTCTCTCAACTAATGGCAAAAAACCAACCGTGGCAAATGTCGTGCGTGCATTGCAAAAAATGGGCGCAAGTCCCAAAAATATCATCTCAATCTTAGAGACAATGAAACGCAGTGGTGCTATCAGCGCAGAAATCGAAGTGATTTAAAACTATAAAGGAATTCTAATGACCATAGACACGCAAAGCACACTCAATGCGTATAATCAAAGCACACAAAGCAACGCATTAGAGAATCTAGAAATGCGCGCTAAAATGGCGCAAGCAAAAAATGCTATGCGACAAGAGCTACAAGGCACAGATTCTAAAACTAGCCTAGAAAAAATGCGCCAAGATGAGGACGCAAAACTACGAGAGCAAACAGATAACTTTGAAGCAATCTTACTCCAAATAATGCTAAAAGACGCAATCAAAAATGAAAATCCGCTCTACCCCAAGCAACCCGGGAGCGATATTTATCACTCAATGTATTTAGAAAATCTCGCAGATTCTCTAAGCGGGGATTTTGGATATAGTGAGCTTTTGTTTAACTACCTTAAAGATTTGCAAAAATAATGACTGAAAGCCTCATAAACCAAAACATTATTAAGAATTTAGATTCTAAAGACAAGCAAGAAGTTCTCAACCTTCTAAAAGTGCTTATTGACAACACACACGAGGCAGAAGCGCAATTTAATGAATTAAAAAAAATCTATGATGATGTGCTAGAGCTCCTCCCCGATGCGATTTGGATTTTAGAATCTACTTTGGAGATGTATTATCAAAACAAACCATCTTACGCCCTTACACATATTTTAGAAATCATCAAAAAAAATATCCTCCCACACACCAGACAAGAAAGCGAATTGGAGTATAAAGGAAACACTTACCTCTATAAAGTGGATTTTCTCTCAAACAAAATTGTCATCACCGCCATTGACATAACTGCCCAAAAGCGTCAAGAGCGACTTGCTTCAATGGGGACAATCTCTGCACACTTAGCCCACGAAATCCGCAATCCTGTGGGCTCAATCTCACTACTTACTGCGAGCTTGCTTAAGCGCGGGGATAATGTAACTATGCCTATTGCTATGGAGATTAAAAAGTCCATTTGGCGCATTGAGCGACTAATTAACGCGACATTGCTTTTTTCAAAAGGCATTAGCATAAGCAAAAAATCACACACACTTGGCGAGATTAAGACAGAAATTACGCAATCTATCGCTTCTTACACATACACCAAAGAAATCGCCTTTGATTTTATGCTTGATGAGGGCGTAGAAATATTTGTAGATTTTGACCTCTTTATCATCGTGTTACAAAATTTTATTTTTAATGCCATTGATGCGATTGAGGAGGGAGAATGCGAAAATGGACTTATACGCGTAAAATACACTAAAGAGCAGCACAAAAGTGCGTTTTTCATCAGCGATAATGGCAAAAAAATTGAAAATGAGGACATTCTCTTTGAGCCGTTTAAAACTACCAAACTCAAAGGCAACGGACTTGGGCTTGCATTAAGCAAGCAGATTATTGACGCACACGGCGGAGAAGTGCGATTGCAATCACAAAAAGATTCTAAAACTTTCATCATACAAATCCCAAATGAAAATACTCTCTCATAAGGAGCGAATAATGGTAAAAATCTATGGCATCAAAAATTGTGGCAGTGTGAAAAAAGCCCTTGATACACTTAATGCAAATGGTGTGAAATATGAGTTTATCGACTTTAAAACCACCGCGCCAAGCAAAGAGCAAATAGCGCAATGGGTAAGCACAGCGGGCATTGAAATAGTGCTTAACACAAAAGGGCAGACTTACAAAAAGTTGGGGTTAAAAGATAAAAACCTTAATGAAACACAAAAAATAGAGGCAATGCACCAATCGCCAAATCTTATCAAGCGACCCGTAATTGAAATTATCCAATCAAACAAAGTAGAGAATCTTATTATAGGATTTAATGAAGATACAATAAGCAGTATCAAGTAATTGTAATACAAAGGAGAACAAAGCCTAGAAGATTCTAGGCTTTGAATGAGACTATCTAAATCTCCTAGTGGGGTTTAGTTTAAAAGTCTTAAGATATTTTGTTGCACTGCGTTAGCTTGAGCAAGCGCGTAGCTACCAGATTGTGCCAAAATATTAAGCTTAGTAAATTCTGAGCTCTCACCAGCGAAATCCACCTCACGAATGTTAGACTCAGCAGCCTTCACATTCACTTGCGTTACGCTAATGTTATTTACTGTGCTTATCATTTGTTGTTGCACAGAACCTAAGTCCGCACGCACTCTATCGAGCATTTTGATACCAGATTCTGCAATGTCCATAACCACCATCGCACCGCGTAACGAAGTAACACCCGCACCAAGGTCAGTAGCTTCATTGATAAACATACCATTGTAGTTTCCACCAGCCGCAGAGCGAGTATCTGTGCCGAAGTTTCCTGTAACATCACGAAGGTTTACAGTCTCTTGGGCTTGTTTTTGTCCGTTATCAGCGTCATAACCTGTCGCAGAGATGTTTGCTCCACTAACGATAATATCTCTTGCGTCTGTTCGCACGAGTGAGAGACGACCCATATTGATATTCCCACCTGTGCCGTTTTTCTTCATCATAATGTTGTAGTTACCATTGACTGTTTCAATCGCTAGAGGGTCTGCTTTTTTGCCTTGCTCACCAGCCTTACCCGTAATACCAAAGATAATCCCGCGTCCATCGATACTTCGTAGGTTTAGACGACCCACATTATCTGTATAAGCCTCCACACCTGTATCTTGAGTAACCGCGTTAATCGCTGAAACCAAACGACCATCGCTATCGTTATCTTTAATACCAATAATATCGCCGATAGATTGTCCATTGATATGCACCCCACCTAGGCTACCAGCTTTAATCGCTTTATCACTTGTAGTAATAACACTTGCAAAGCCACGCACACCTGTTTTATCACTATTTTTGTTGATAATCTCAGCCAACGCGCCAAGCCCTGTGCCCGCAGAAGTAGAAACAATCACAGATTCCAAAACCACATCATTGATACCATCAACATTTTTAAATGTTACTTGCACATTTCCTGTCGATGTAACCACTTGACCTGTTTCGATTCTCGTTTGACCGATTTTACTACTTACCGCTGCACCAATAGAAGCCTTGATACTTTGGTTTGAATACGCACCCACTTGGAATTCTTTGTTAGAGAATGTTCCAGCAAGCAATGCAAGACCATTGTAAGTTGTTGTGTTACCAATGTTGTCCAAACTCTCAATCAAGCGTCTAATGTCTGATTGAATCGCTTGACGCGATTGTTTAGATTGTCCATCTTGCGCCGCTTGGACAGCTTTAGTTTTGATGGTGTCGAGGATTTTTGTTTGCTCCGACATCGCTTTATCCGCGATTTGGATAATCCCCATACCATCGTTCGTGTTTCTAATCGCTTGTCCTAACGCGTTTGCCTGTGAGCTCAAGCTATCGGCAATCAACATACCAGAAGCGTCATCTGCTGCTTTGTTAATGCGAAGACCTGAACTCAACTTTTCCAACGAATTCTTAATACCCGTTTGGGTAAAAACTCCCATAACATGCGCATTCATTGCGTTAATGTTAGTATTGACCTGAAAAGCCATTTTTTACTCCTTGTGTTTAAATCTTGCGCTTCCGTGCGACAAGTTGTAGTCTAAATCGGGCGAATAAATAAAACTTTAATGGAATTTTGGTAAAATTGCACTAATTTCTACAAAAGGCAAAGATATGAAAATCCCTTTTATTAACCTAAACGCGCAGTATAGAGCCTACAAAGAAGAGATTGATAAGGCTATGGAAAATGTCTTAGATTCTACCCAATATATAATGGGCGATGATATGAATGCGTTGCAAGAGGAGCTTAGCGCATTTTGTGGTGCGAAATACACTCGCGTGGTATCTAGCGGGACAGACGCGCTTTTGCTAAGCCTTATGGCACTTGACATTAAAGAAGGCGATGAAGTCATCACCACGCCATTTACTTTCATCGCCACTGCGGAAATGATAGCATTACTTGGTGGCAAGCCTGTATTTATAGATATAGATGAGCACACTTATAATATCAACCCTGCAAATTTAGAATCCGCCATAACGCCCCGCACAAAAGCAATAATCCCCGTAAGTCTCTATGGACTATGCGCGGATATGGAGAGCATTAACGCTATTGCAGATTCTCATAAGATTTCCGTAATCGAAGATGGTTGCCAAAGTTTTGGAGCAAAATATAAGGGGAGATTCTCGTGCAATCTCTCTACCATTGGCACGACAAGTTTCTTCCCCTCAAAGCCACTTGGATGCTATGGCGATGGAGGTGCGGTGTTTTGCAATGATGAGAATCTTGATAGCAAAATTGGCTCACTGCTTAATCACGGACAAACTGCGCGCTATGTGCATAAATACATCGGGCTTAATGCACGGCTTGATTCTATCCAATGTGCGGTTTTGCGCGTGAAGCTCAAGCACTTTGCCAAAGAATGTGAAGTGCGAACGCAAAAAGCACAGCACTACGGCAATAATTTAAAAAATCTTATCCTGCCAACTATCGCACAGGACTATGAAAGCGTGTATGCGCAATATTCCGTGCGCCTTAATGCAAATATCTCTAAAGAGGGGGCGAGAGAGCGTGTATGCGAGCAACTCAACCAAAAAGGCGTGCCAACCGCCGTGCATTACCCCATTCCCCTGCATTTGCAAGAATCTTTGCGCCCTCTTGGGTATAAAGAGGGGGATTTCCCCGTGAGCGAAAAAATCGCAAAAGAAATCTTTTCACTTCCCTTTAGTGCCTTTCTCTCACAAGAAGAGCAAGATTACATTATACAAACACTTAATGACATCACAGATTCCCTAAAATAATGTTATAAGGCAGAGAATGGAAAATAAAGTTGTGCAAATCGGGCTTTTAGGCATTGGCAAAATGGGGCAAAACCACCTACGCAACCTCAATATGCTAAAAAATGTCGAAGTGGGATTTATCTATGATGTCAATAAGGAGTTGCTGGAAAAAACCGCCAAAGAATTTTCTTTGAAAGCCTTGCACGATGAAAGTGAGCTAGAATCTGCACTAAGCGCAAGTGATGGTGCGATTATCGTTACGCCGACATTTACGCATTATGACTATATCCAAAAAGTCGCCAATCATACCAAACATATCTTTGTCGAAAAGCCCCTAACAGACACGCTTGAGACCACACAAACAATCGTAGAAATAGCAAAGCAAAAAAATCTCAACATTCAAGTGGGCTTCATAGAGCGATATAATCCCGCTATCAACACGCTTAAAAAACTTCTTAAAAACTCCGCGAGAATCTTTAACATTGACTTTACCCGCACCAATAAAATGAGCAACCGCATAACCGATGTCGATGTGGTAATGGATTTGATGATTCACGATATTGATTTGAGTTTGCTTTTTAATGGTGAAGTTGAGGAAATCCACGCGCACGGCGTAGTAATGAATGGAATCATCGAATACGCGCGTGCGAATCTCACGCACAAAAATGGCTCTTTTAGCACCATTACTGCCTCACGCGTAACCGAAAAGAGAATCCGCCAAATCAGCGTAACTTGTGAGGATATGTATGTGGATTGCAATCTTTTAAGCAAAGAAGTGCTTGTCAATAAACAAACCCTAGAGCAACACTTGCATAACATTTCAATTTCTTCTCGCTCAGAATCTATCGAGGTGCGCGCACAAGAAGCGTTGCTTTTAGAATTGCTTGATTTTAGTGAAATGGTGCGAGGCAAGACATTGCAAACGCGCCCACCTAATGAAATAGATGGAGAAAATGCGATGCTTATAGCAAGCCAAATCCAAAAACTTATCCACCAAAAAAACAACTAAGGAGAAAAAATGAGTATATCACCACAAAACACACAAACCAACCAAAAAGCAAAAGAAATCTTTTTGTGCTCGATTTGCAATGTAACATCAGGCAACTGCGCAGAAGACTGCAAATACTGCACGCAATCCTCGCATTACAACACAGGCATAAACACCTATAAAAATAAGCCAATAGAGGAGATTCTCAAAGAAGCAAGGACACTAGCAGAATATGGTGCGCTTGGGTTTTGCTTGGTTACTTCAGGACGCGGATTAGATTCTAAAAAATGTGAATATATCGCCAAAGCCGCTAACGCCATTAAAAAGGCTGATTTGGGATTGCATATTATCGCGTGCTGTGGGAGGGCGGATTTAGATTCCCTCAAATATCTCAAAAAAAATGGCGTGGATAGCTACAACCACAACTTAGAAAGCGCACAGGAGTTTTTTAGCCAGATTTGTAGCACGCACACTTGGACGGAGCGATTTGAGACTTGTGAAAATACCTTGCGTGCAGAGCTTGGATTATGTAGCGGGGGAATCTTTGGGCTTGGGGAGAGCTGGGAGCATAGAATTAGCTTGCTAAAGTCCCTCCAATCTCTTACCCCACACTCAAGCCCTATCAACTTTTACATTGCCAACCCAAATTTACCGCTTGGCACAAAAAAGCTAAGCAAACAAGAAGCCTTAGAATGCGTGATTCTCGCTAGAGAATACTTGCCAAAAACGCGCTTAATGATAGCAGGCGGGAGAGAACATATCTTTGGCAAGAATCAAAAAGCTCTCTATGACTGCGGGATAAATGCCGTAGTGCTAGGAGACTACCTCACTACGCAAGGGGAAGCACCAAAAAACGATGTCGCGCGTCTGCGCTCGTATGGCTATGTGCCCGCACTGAGTTGCCATTAAAGCTAACATCATAGATTGTAAGTGATTTTGTTTTATAGAAGTTTTGTCAAAAGCCGTGAGAATCAAAAATCACCCTAGCCTAAAAGCTAGGGTTATAGTGCGTTTGTGTTTTGTTACGCCTTTTTCTCGCTTACGATTTCTACGATATTATCCCCCACCATTAGCGCGATTTTTTCCATAAATTCTGCAGGGCTTGTAAATCCTACGCACGAGCAGTTTATCTCGCCTAGCACATATTTATCCTTGCCCGCAGAATCTGTATCGAGGATAAAATCCGCCGTCCAAATGAGTGGCAAGTCATAGTTGCCAAGCTTTTGGCGAATCTCAGGCAACTGCGCTAAAAACCAATCAATCAAACTCTGCCAATCTTTTGGCTCATCATAGCGGTATTTCGCCCCGCTAAAGAGTGTCGCAGAGAACGCATCTCCGCCTTCAGCTGGCTTTTTATGCACGACATACACAGGCGTTTTATACAGCATTAGGATTCTAATCTCACCCTCTTTAATGCGTGGCAAAAATGTCATATCCACAAGCATTCCATTATCGCCCTTTAGATACGCTTCACAAAAATCCATAAACTCGCCTAGTTGGCGGTTTTCGCTGTGGTTGTCTTTTGCCTCTGTGCAGATGATTTTGGTATCAAGAGGTAGCGAATCCACCTTGCCATATTCGCTAGAAGATTCTAGACGCACGCGCCAGATTCCCTCGCCTGTGGAGCCACGATTTTGCTTTAGCACGCGCTCGCCCTTTGCCAAAGTTTTGGGGAAATTTTTCTTAAAGTCGTGCTCGCCACCTGCTTCCCATTTCACGCCGATTCTCGCTGCTTCGTTTGGCTCATAATACGCTAGCGTATCTGTTGGCACAAGCTCGGTATTGCGGAGCTTGGTAAGCGCGTCTTTTGCGCCATAGCCTATCATCGCATCAGGGTGAGGCATACCCACTAGCCCCGCATCACAGAGTTTGCGAAGCACATCAAAGTAGAGTTTTTCCTCTTTTAAGTTGCCCGGATTCACACGAGAGACATAGCCATCAAACTTGCCTTTTGCTTCCTCATAGATTTTATTGCGCACAGATTCATCGCGCAAAATCTCATCGGTAAAAAAGATTACCTCTGCATTCCAACCCTTTGCTTTAAGCGCATTTACCATAGGCATCGTGTCTTTACGATACCCATCAGGTCCTTTGTCGCTTCCGCCCTTTGCTTCAAAAAATACAATGCTCTTTTTCATTGCCAACTCCTTAAAAAATAGATTTCCTAGACTCTACCATAAATTCGCACCTAAAATTCCATTAAATGCAACTTGCCCATCACATTTATACACAATTTCCCTTATGCACGATATTTTCACTGCTTAACACTTTTTGTCTTTCTTAATTTTAGGAATCTTGTGTTGATTTTTGATTCTCCTGTGGTTGTGGTTTTGGGCTAAAATCCGCCTTTTGTGCTAAACTTAACACCAGTCCGATAGCGACACAATTTGCGATAAGTGAGCTCCCGCCATAACTTAAAAATGGCACAGCAATCCCCTTAATAGGTGTGATTCCAGCGATTCCAAAGGCATTGATGATAAAACTAAAATTAAGCAAAAGTGCGACACCAACGCAAAAAAGATAATGCGTGTTATCTGTCAAATGATTAGCAATTTTTAAAATATAAAAATTGAGCGCGATAAAGGCAAGCACGATAAGCAAAAGCCCCACAAACCCGAGCTCCTCTGCAATGCCAGCGAGCACGATGTCTGTATGCACCTCACTTAAGAATCCAAGTTTGATAACGCCCTCTCCAAGTCCATTGCCAAATAATCCACCATTATAAATAGCGTTTGTAGCGTGATAAATTTGATATGGTTCTGGTAAGTCCTCCACACGCAATGAACTTGCTAAATCTTGTGGAAAAAATGAAAGGATAGAATCTTGAGCGTTTGCCCACCAAGTTTTTACACGCAAGATTCTATGGGGCTTAGAAATAACCGCAATACTCCCAACCGCAGCAATAAGAAGCATCAAAAGTCCCAAAAATCGCAAACTCCCTCCCGCACAAAGTAGCATAAATGCCAAAGTGAGTGCAAGCACAATGACTTGTCCTAAGTCATTTTGCAACACAGCGATAAGCACCACTGCCACTAAAAACAAAAACAAATACGGGATAAAAAGCTTTATCTCATCGCTCAAAGTGCGTCTCTCACCACTCCCAAACTTGCGCGAGAAACTCCACGCGAGGAAAAACACAAATCCAATCTTAAAAAATTCGCTCGGTGCGAGCGAAAAATACGGCAGTCTAATCCATCTCTTTGCTCCACCTGCCGAGCTTACATAGCCTTGTGGTAAGAAGTGCATTCCTACCATTAACACAATAGAAAACAAAAATAGAAGCCAACCAATCTTTTGGAATCCACTATCAGGGTTGAGCTGTGCAAACACCCACATTATCACTATCCCAAGCACTGCGGCAAACATCTCACGCCACAAAAAATGAAACTCTCCATAATGATAAAAGCCCACAAAATATGAACTCAGTGAATATGACATTACCACGCCCACGCACATTAAGCCAACAGCGGTAAAAAAGAGCTTTGAGCAAATCACTGCTATCCTTAAAATTTTTGCGCTCATTGTAGCGAAATTTATAAAAAATCCCCCTAAAACTTATACCCCACTTGCACCCAAAATTGTCGTCCCACTTCATATACGATAGTGGGACTTGAGCTCGTGCCTGCGTAATTTGTAGTAGCTATGGTAGGATTTTTGGCATTGAGTAAGTTAAAAATATCCATATTCATATACATTGCATTTCCACGCCATATATCCACCTCAAATCCCAAACGCATATCCCAACTAAACGCGCCTTTTAAAATCTGAGCGATAAATTGGTCTTTGTCATTATGCGCGGAGTCATAACTTGGCGATGGGCAAAATCGCGAATTTGTCGCACATCTATCATAATTCGCCCCTGCAGTGTGGATTTTTGCCACTGCTTTATATGATGAACGATAACGCAAAAAGTTATTTAAGAGCCACTTAAATTTGCCAATGTTAAAGCTGTGCGTGGTATTTAGTCGTAGTGTAAAAGGACGGACGAAGTTACTCGCAGGGCGTTGAGAGTAAGGCACAACTTTGCCCTCCCATACGATGTCATCATCTGCTATTTGTGAAGCATTCGCACTCTCTGCATAATCAACAAAATTTCGCTTCACATTTGTCCAATCCACATTAAAACTCGCATAATGCTTCACACCTCCAAATTCTAATGGATTGTCGTGCGATACAACAAGCACAACGACATCGGTATAGGATTTGCCCTCATTTGTATAAGTGTAATAAGTAGTCGTGTAGTTGCTATCAGGGGCTAATCCCACATAATCACTTCGCACATAGCGAATATCATCTTTGCCAAGTCGATAGATATATTTTGCTTCTATATGAGCATTATAAACGCGTTGCACAATCCCAGCCATTAACTCATCGACAAATGGCACTTTTAACTTGCTAAACTTAATATCATCTTTATAAGGGGTGATACAATTCGCCTTTCCACTGTTATCATAATTACTCCCTGTGCATTGCACTCCAGATTCTAAAATCTCATACCAATCTTTATTAGGATTATCCCTTGCTATGCCGATACTCATAGAATTTTGCTTCGCTTTGAGCGCATAAGCAAAGATATTGCGCCCATAGTAGCGATTTGCACCAAAAGTGATTTGCGTGGTTAGCTCCTTTGGCGCGGGTGTGATGTAGTTAAGTGAGAATCTCGGCGCGTAAGTTGCCTTGCCCATATAGCTATCTGCATCAAATCGCACGCCAAGTCGCGTGTGTAATTCGCCCGCTTTATGCAAGGGAATAGTAATGTCATCTTCTAGCCACGCGCTTGCTAGGGCATTATGCAAATCAACATTTGCCTTGCGATAGAGCTCTACATGCCCAAAATATTGTCCATACGCCCATTCTACACCGCCAGAATAATACGCCTTTTGTGGGTCGCACCATTCTAAATATTGTCCCGTGCATAGTGCTTGCTGTGCTTGTGTCATTTGCTTTTGATTGCCGTTGTTTCGGGCGAAAAAATAATCTTGTGTATAGCCAAATTGTGCGTATTGATAGCCTAGCTCTAGCCCTGCACTGAAGGCGTGCGTGGTGATAGATATATCAAATGGGGTAAAATCTTGCACGATTTTTTCGCTTAAAGTATGCTGCGTGCTCGCCGTAGGCGCATATCCTCCCTCACGCACAAACACGCCAAACCTTCCCCAATTTTTGCTACTTGAGGTAATCCAATATTTTGTATGCTCAAATCCGTGCAAAATCGTAGAATTTTCCAAAAACGAGTAACTTAAAGTATTTGTAAGCACTCCAACCGCATTTTGCCAAGTGGTTTTAAAACCCACTTGATGTCCCCCAGAATCAAAGCTAAAAAAATCTCCCAATGTCCCACTCATAAAGCGATAATCAAACTGCGGAGCATAAGTGTAGCTGAGCTCTAAACGCACAGAATCACTCGGGTCATAGTAACCTTTAATGAAATAATTATAGATTTGGCGTTTTTGGGTTTGTTTGCGCGTAGTTAAGTCTTTTGGATCTACGGGCGTGGCTTGTGATGTGCTAACATCGCTATTATAGCGCAACGGGATAAAGCTCTGTGTGGTAGCAAAGCTAGCGATTATGCCAAATTTGTCATTGACTTTAGATTCTACACTTGCGCGGATTAAGTGCTTGGTGAAAAATGGCGAGTTGTTGTCATTGTAGCTTTGTGTTACAGAATCTAAAAAGCTCTCCAAACTTGCATTGCCATAAAGATGATAATTTGTAAGACTGAATGCCTTTGGGTCGGCATTACCCTGCGTGAATTGATAAGAAATATTTGCGCCGTATTTTTTGGTGGGACGCCGTGTGTTTGCCTCCACTACGCCACCTGTGAAGCCTCCATAAGAAGCAGAAATATTTGAATCTTGCACGGTGATAGATTCTAATAAATTTGTGTCTATGGCAAGCCCTTGACTTCTGCCCGGAGCACCACCAAGCCAATCAGCAGAGCCAGCTGGGTCTAAGTCATTATTCATATTCATTCCATCAAGTTGGAAATTGTTTTGATAATGCAATCCCCCGCTAATGCTGATTCTCGCAGGGTCAATCTCGCCCGGCGTAGTCGAGCGATTTTGTGCATTATCAAACTGCACATTTGGGAGGATTCTAAGAATCGAGCCAATGTCTCCATTCCCACTTGGATTAGAATCTAATATTTCTCGTCCAATTTGCGCTCCACTTTGATAGGCTTCAAATTCTCTCTCTGCCGTAGCAGTTACTTTATCTAATTTGACTTTTTGTAAATCCTTTTTATTTTCTACTTGATTGTTATCTTGTGTTTCGGGGGGGGGGGGGTAATTGCACTCTTTGATGATTGCTCTAACTCATCACTAAGCACAAAGCCACAGAGCACAAATGCAACACACAAGATTCTAGCGTTCATTATCAATTCCTACAAAATATAAAATAAAAGGTAGGAATCTAACACATAAAATCTTAAATTTAGCTTAAATAATGAGAAATAATTTTATTATAATTAAATCTTTAAGATAATTTTTATGTAATTTTTCTCGCTTTTTGCTACAATGTTAGAAATCTCTCTAAAACTTAAATTAAGGATTTATGATGATTATAATCCCTGCCCGCTTACAATCCACCCGCCTAAGCCAAAAAGTGCTGTGCGAAATTGGCGGACTACCGATGGTCGTGCTAAGCGCAAAAAATGCCAGCAAAGTCGATGAAGTCATCGTAGCGTGTGATGATGAAGCGATTATGCAAGTGTGTCAAAGCCATAACATTAAGTGCGTAATGACTGATAAAAATCACACAAGTGGCACAGATAGATGCGCAGAGGCTGCGAGAATCTTAGGGCTAGATTCTAAAGAAATCATTTTAAACCTCCAAGCCGATGAACCCTTTATCGAAGATTCCTTACTCCAAACACTTCAATCCCTCACGCAACGCAGTGGTGCGTTTATGAATACTTTGGCAAAGGAAATTAGCATTGATGAGAGAGATGACCCAAATCTCGTAAAAGTTGTGCTTAACGCCAATAATGAGGCGTTGTATTTCTCACGGCTTGGGATTCCATATTGGCGTGATAGAGCGCAGGGAGTGCAGGCTAGCCACGCGTATTTGGGACATTTGGGACTTTATGGCTTTATCAATGAGAATCTTCAAGCCTTTTGCACTCTACCAAAAAGCCCGCTAGAGGACATTGAGAAGCTCGAGCAACTCCGCGCGCTGTATTATGGCAAAAAAATCGCACTCTCAATCGTGCAAACACAAAGCATAGGTATCGATACGCAAGAGGATTTACAAAAAGCAAAGCAACGCATTGAAAAATAAACTACTCGACAATGGCTTATCACAAATTTCCTATTTCCAACACTCCGTATTATTGATTCCCACGCTGTGTGCGCTAAATACAGGATTTTTGCCCGCCTTTTTCTGCGCTTCATAATCACGCAAGACTTTGCACGCGATATTGCTTAAAAGCAAAATTACGACAATATTTATGCTCGCCATTAGCCCCATAAAAATATCTGCCAAATCCCACGCCAAAGCCAGATTTAACTGCGCCCCGACAAACACCATCACCACAGCAAAAAACCTAAAGACTTGCAAAGCGATTTTATGCTCTGTGATAAATTTAAAATTTGCCTCCGCATAAAAATAATTCCCAATAAGCGAAGTAAAGGCAAAAAGCACGATTGCCACGCTTACAAAGATAAGCCCAAAATCGCCAAAATGCCCCCTCATCACCGCTTGCATCACTGCCATTCCGCTTAATCCACTTGTATCCACGGTAGAGCAAAGCACCATAAATGCGCTTGCCGAGCAGATGATAAGCGTGTCGATAAAAACTGATAGCGTTTGCACCATTCCTTGCTTAGCGGGGTGGCTAGTGTGTGCGCTCGCAGCGGCATTTGGCGCAGAGCCCATACCCGCTTCGTTTGAGTAAAGCCCGCGCTTAATCCCTATGACTATCGCACTCCCTGCAAATCCCCCAAATATCGCGCTAAAATCAAACGCTTCTTTTAGCACGCTAGAGAAAATGAGCGGGATTTTATCCACATTTAGCCCCACAACTACGAGTGCCACAGCGAAGTAGCCAAACGCCATTATCGGCACGAGTATGGAGGAAATGAGCGCGGATTTTTTGTCATCGCCAAAGAAAAAGAAACTCACCAAAATCGCTAAAATTAGCCCCACAAAAATCGTTAGCGGAGAGTTTTCAAACACTTCTTTGCCCACAAAAATCTCAAATGACGAAGTCAGCGTGAAAGCCTGCAGGGCGTTAAACCCAAGCGCAAAGCAAAAAATGAGCGAAATCGCAAAGATAATGCCAAGTTTTCTAGAATTTAGCGCGGATTCTATGTAGTAGGCGGGACCGCCTTTGTAGCGGTGTGTGCCGACTTTTCGTTTATACACTTGCGCGAGGGTGGATTCTACAAACGCGCTTGCCCCGCCTACAATCGCGCTAACCCACATCCAAAATAGCGCGCCACTCCCCCCGCTAGCGATAGCCACGCTCACGCCCACGATATTGCCTATGCCCACGCGTGAAGCAGTCGAAATCATCAGCGCACCAAATGGCGAAATATGCTCTTTCTCGCTTTTTTCCTTTAGCACGGCAAACACATCGCGCAAAAATCGCAACTGAATAAAACGCGTGCGAATGGTAAGATACGCCCCACAAAGTAGTAACGCAAACACGAGCCAATAAGTGTATAAAAACCCGCTAAAACTGCCTATAAAGTCGTTAAATACTTGCATTTTGTTTCCTTTTGTTTTTTGCCACCTCATTTGCGTTAATCACGCCACCGATAAAGCCCACTTTTTGTATAAAACCTTGCGAAATGTCGTAATGATGAATGAACAACTCATCATTTGGATACAGACATTTGATTGCACAGAGTGCCTTAAAAACAGCACAAAAAATCCCTAAATCCACCGCGTTGAAAAATAATCTTTGCCATTTGTCGCTCCGTTTAAAATAAATCGCAATTATAGCGGAAATTTGTATTCACACAGATTCGCAAGTATTTTTAGTGGATTGTGTCGTTTGTATTCGTTTCGCCTTGCTTCGCACACGCCCCCCCAATAACGACAAAAAGCCCGCGCTAAGCTCAAAATACCAAAACTTGCCTTGTTGCAAAATCTTTGTTACAATTCTGCCCCTTGCGTTTTAAAATTTAAACTTAAAAACGCAAAATCAAAAGCGGGGCAATCACAATGCAACAAAATGTGGCAAGAAGCCCCCAAAATCTAATCAAAGGAGCAACAATGGCAATAGGAATGGGCGAGCTTAAAAAAGGGCTAAAAATCGAAATCGAGGGAATCCCCTATCGTATCGTAGAGTATCAGCATGTCAAACCGGGCAAGGGAGCGGCGTTTGTGCGCGCCAAAATCAAGTCGTTTTTGGACGGCAAAGTCATCGAAAAGACTTTCCACGCGGGCGATAAATGCGAAGAGCCAAACATCGTAGAAAAGCCTATGCAATACCTCTATCACGATGGGGACAGCTATCAGTTTATGGATACGGAAAGCTATGAACAAACCGCGATGAGTGCCGAGCAGGTGGGCGAAGCAACCAAATGGCTACTTGATGGTATGAATGTCAGCGTCCTGCTGCATAATGACAAGGCGATAAGCGTGAGTGTGCCTCAAATAGTCGAGCTAAAAATCATAGAAACCCCGCCAAACTTCAAGGGCGACACCTCATCTGCTGGCAAAAAGCCCGCTACTTTGGAATCTGGAGCGGTGGTGCAGATACCATTTCACATACTAGAGGGCGAGACTATCCGCGTAAATACCGAAACAGGCGAATATGTGGAGAAAGTGAAGTAGGGGGTAAAAAGGGGACAAAAATGGCAAAAAGAGTCTTAGTGCCTTTGGCAGAGGGGTTTGAAGAAATCGAGTTTGTAAGCATTGTAGATACTTTGCGTAGGGCTGGGGTGGAGGTAGTCATCGCTGGCGTTAATGGCTCTAACGAAGTAGGGGTGAAAAAGGATTTGCGCGCAAGTGGAAATAGCGCGGGAATCTACACAGGGGCGCACGGCATAGAGATATGCGCGGAAGTCTCTTTAGAGGGACTAGATTCTAGCGCGTTGGCGGGATTTGATGGGGTGGCTTTGGCAGGGGGCTGGCAGGGAATGCTAAACCTAAAATCTAGTCAAAAACTGCGCGAGATTTTGCAAGATTTTAAAGCGCAGGGCAAGCTAGTAAGCGCGATATGTGCCTCGCCTATCGTGCTAGATAGCGCAGGAGTTTTGGCTGGGAAATTTGCGTGCTACCCTAGCTGTGAAGCATTCACAGAGGAGGCTACGAGCGATAATGCAGACAAAAACGCAGAATCTAGCACGGACAAAAACGATAACAAAGCAAGAAAAACACCACAGCCAAAGCCCCTAAATGGCGAGTATGAGCCAAATGCAAGTGTTGTGAGAAATGGCAATCTCATCACCGCAGCAGGACCTGCCACAGGGATTTTATTTGCCCTAGAAATCATAAGCTACCTTTTGGGGCAAGCAAAATCAAACGAGATAGCCGAGCAAATGCTTGTGCCATATCTCAAATCAAATGCTAAGATTGTGCGGGATTTGTGAGATTGCAGATTAGATAAATACAAATTTGCCTAATTTAGTTTTAAATGCCAAAATTAAATTGTTTATAATATAAATACATTTAAAAACAAAGGAATAATAAAATGGCTTTGAAAAAGAGCAATCTTATAGATTCTGTATCGACAAGCGACATACAAAGTGCGGGATTAAGCAGGATATACCAACACACGCAAAACTATCAATGTGGGAGCATATCAGCATTTCGACAATATAGAGATGGCTGGGAAAATGAAAGTGAAATGATGCGAAAAAATCCTAAAGTCATCAAGGAATATAAAATCCCTTACAATGAAAATAAAGATAGGCACAAATTGTTGGGTGGATTATTGCATAAAATGGGTATAGATACGATTGAAATTATTGGGAATTATATAGAGGCAGGAAGTGGTAAATTAGCTAAAGAATTAAGCTATTTTTGCTTTGTAGATTCTCAAAAATTTACACTTAAAGAGTGTTTGATAGATTTGGGGGATAGATTTGAGCAAGATAGTATCACTTACGCTAAAAAAGGAGAAAATTTTGAATTAGTTGCATCACACACACATACAGATAGTGATGGCAATATTTGGCATAAAGGCGATATTATCGCGGAATTTGATAAAGGCAAACTTTTTGGCAAAACAGATGGTAAAATTTACTCCCTCATACGAGGCAGACCATTTCAATGGGCTGGCTGGAAACCAACAAAAATACAATCGTGTAAAAAGGCTAGTGATGATTTTTATAGAATCTACATAAGCTCTTTATATCCAACAGAACGATTTATAAAAGAAATTTATTTTGAAAACCTCTTACCTAAAATATCCACCAAAAAGGGGACAATGAAAAAAATATTAGCCAATGTGGATAAATCGTTGTTTTTACAAAATGCTGGATTTTAACACAAACAACAAGCACAATGAACGCCATTATAGCCACTTATAAACCACCATTTATGAGCTCTAATGCGTTTTTAAATAAGCTAAAAAAACATTTTAATTGTCAAAAGGCAGGGTTTTCTGGCACACTTGACCCATTTGCTAAAGGGCTTTTAATCGTGGCGTTTGGCGGACATACCAAACTTTTGCCATTTTTAGATAAGGCTAAAAAGACTTATCGTGCGACACTTTGGCTTGGCGCAAAGTCAAAAACACTTGATATTGAGGGTATTTCAAATGTGAATATTGTGCCAAGATTCCCTATTAGTGCGATTGAGAATCTCTTTAGCTCGCTTGTGGGTAAAATTTCATACACGCCACCTGCTTTTAGCGCAAAGAAAATCAATGGCAAAAGAGCATATCAACTCGCCAGAGAAGGAAAAGAGGTAAGATTAAAAAAGTGCGTAATGGATATTTTTACGCTAAAAATCCTCCACTACACGCACCCATTTTTACATTTTGAGGTAACGCTATCTGGAGGCGGATTTGTGCGCTCTTTAGGTGAGATTATCGCAAATAGGCTTGGTGTAGATGCTTGCCTTAGCTCACTAGAGCGTGTTGCAGAATGTGGAATTAGTCTTGCTTATATGCAAAGTGTAGGTAAAGATTCTATCGATTTGGGAGTGAAATACCCATTGTATCACCTTGATAGCGTGCAGATTCTGTCCTTTGAGACATTGGAGGTTCAGAGTGAGGAATTTGAAAATGCTGTCTTTAATGGGCGTAAAGTTTTGCTACTTACGCAGAAATGTGGTGTATATAAATGGTGTTTTGAGAGGTTTTTTTCACTTATCGAAGTTTTACCAAACAAGGAAGTAAAATATTTATGCAATAGGATTGAATATGCTAATACTATCGAGAAAACAAGATGATGGTGTGATTATAGGAGATGAGATTGAAATCAAAGTCATCTCTATCGAAAAGGGAAGTGTGCGCTTAGGACTTAATGCGCCAAAAGATATGCTCATTTTGCGCTCCGAGCTTAAAGATGCAGTCGCACTACAAAACCAACAAGCCTCACTCAATGCCGACAATAATGTCCTTCCACAAGCAAGTGAAATAGGGATTATCAAAAAGAAATAATATGCTTAAGCTTTGCATAAAAAGCTACCCTAAACTCAACATTTTTTTGCAGATTCTAAACAGGCGTAGCGATGGATTCCACACTATTGCTTCGCGCTTTGTCTTAGCAAAAGGCGCGCTGTTTGACACCATACACATACAAAAAGGCAATATGCTCAACATTGATGGCGACTTTGGCTGCGAAATGCCAAACAACACCATTTATAAAGCCATTCTCGCGCTCAAGGAAGTGCTCATCAAGCGACTAAATAATAGCAAATCCCCTACCCCGCATTTAAATGATAGTATTGATATGGTGGAGAATCTCCATATCACCGCAGAAAAAAAAATCCCAAAGGGAGCTGGGCTTGGTGGAGGAAGCAGTAATGCAGGAGCTGTTATTAACGCATTTTGTGCGCATTTTGAGCTCACCCTCTCAAACGCTGAAATTTTGCATATTGCGCAAAAAAGTGGTGCAGATGTGGCATTTTTTCTCCATTGTCATACAAGCGCGAATGTCTCGGGGGTCGGCGAAGTAGTAGAAGAGTTTAACGAGGAGGATTTGACATTTGAGATTTTCACGCCTAGCATTGCTTGCAATACACCGCTTGTGTATCAAACACTCGATGAAATGGTAGCTAAAAAACTCGCGCAATACGCAGATTCTAAGCAATCACGCGATTTGTTTGCTCTTAAAAGCGAACAAATCCTACGCACACACACAAAAGAGAATCTCAATGGGCTATATATCGCAGCCCTACACGCCTATCCGCAATTAGCGCAAGTAGCACGAGATTTGGGTGATGAATGGTTTTTTAGTGGTTCTGGGTCAAGTTTTTTTCGGTTGGCACGATGAAAAAACACAAAATCCTTAGAATCTTTATCCTTTTTGCATTAGGTATAAACGCTCTATTATGCTATCCTGCAGATGAAAGCAGGCTATCCATTCGCCCAAAAAAAGAACAAAAGACTTATGGCTTTGGCGAGAGTGATGAGCGCGGAAGAAACTCAAAAAGCTCGTATCAAAGGGAAAATAACGCGCTATATTACCTAAATAAAGATTCTAAAAAACTCGCAGCCTTTTATGACACGCTCGCAAGGAACTCACAAAACAAACAATACGCGCATTTTCGCTCCCGCACTCTTATTGAGCATAATGCGTATAACGCCCTAAATAATGCGCAAAAAAAATCCCTCCATAACGCATTGGTGCTAAGCAGATTTTATCCAAATGGCTTTATGAAATACAGCGAGCTTGGTGGCATAGGCATAAGCGGGACACTTCGAGCAGATGATGACGCAAAGCCCACTTACTATCACTTTGATTCTCGCTATTTTAGCGACTTAGAGCTATTAAAAGAGCAAGATAATATACGCATTTATGCGATGTGTGTGCTTCCAAGATTTGACAACTGCATTTTGTTTGGCATTGGCGAGGAATGGTAGCTCTCACTGCCAAGCACTTATGGCTTATTTTTTGCTTTTATTTCAAAAAATAAGGATTATATTTGAGAACTTTAGTTTTATTGCGCGGTATCCCAGCTAGTGGTAAAAGTAGCTGGTTAAAAGAACATAATTTAGAACTTTACGCGCTTAGTCCAGATTCCCTACGACTCTCTCTCGCCTCGCCTATTTTAGGCAAAAATGGCACTTACACCATTAGCCAAGATAATGATAAAACCGCGTGGAAGCTACTTTTTGAGATATTAGAATCGCGTATGAAAAATGGTGAATTGAGCATTATCGATGCAACACATATAAGCGCAAAAGCCATTAGAGCGTATGAGGATTTGGCTGAAAAATATCGCTACCACATTGTGGTGGTGGATTTTAGCGATATAACATTACAAGAAGCACTCAAACACAATGCCAATCGTGAATACAAACGCGTAAGTGATACAATCATTACCACAATGCACGAACGACTTATACAAAGCCTGCAAAACCCATTGCCAAAGCGTTATCAAATCATTAAACCAAGCGAAATACACAAACTCCTCTTTACACCCATTGATTTAAATGCCTACAAAAAAATTCATCACATAGGCGATTTGCAGGGTTGTTACACCGTTATTGTGGCGTATTTACAATGGCAATGTAAGAATCACCACACACAATCTAGCGGACAAATAACTGATTACAAGGCACTTTTAAACCCAGATGAATATTATATTTTCTGTGGTGATTACATTGATAGAGGGATTGAAAATGCACAAGTCGTAGCGTTAATGCTGGCAATAATGGACTTGCCAAATGTGTGCTTGCTAGAGGGCAATCACGAGCGTTGGCTACGCAAATGGGGTGAAGAGCAAATACAAACAAACACTCAAGAGCAAACAACACAATATTCCAATGAATTTGCTCATTTCACACTCAAAGAACTCAAAGATTCTCACATTACACAAAAAGACGCGCGCAATCTCACGCGCAAACTCCGTCAATGTGCGTTTTATGACTTTAAAGACAAGCGTGTGCTCGCTACGCACGGAGGGCTAGCAAGCCTACCAGAGAATCTCACTCTAATAAGCACGCGCGGGCTCATCTATGGAAGTGGTGGGTATAGTGATGTGAATGAATGCACCAAAAATTGGAAACAAAACACGCCAGCACATTGTTTTCAGGTCTTTGGGCATCGCAATAGGGAAAAATTGCCGATGCGTGTAAATGAGCGGTGTTTTGTGCTTGAAGGTGGCGTAGAGTTTGGTGGTGAATTACGCATAGCTACTCTTGAGGGCGCAGATTCTCACAAAAAACAAGAATCTACAATAACACTCACACAAAAATCCCACAAAGAGCCTCAAAAAGAGCTCTCACTTGCCCTCACACATACAATCCACCGAGATGGGTGGGGCGAAGTGAGAATTACAAATCCTGTGCATAGGAATAATGCAGATTTTCAAAACACTTACGCCATAATAGAGCTTATACAAAATCTGCGTAAGAGTGCGTTTGTGCGGGAAAAACAATATTTTGATGGGCGTATTTGTAGCTTTAACTTTAATCAAAAGGCATTTTACACTAAAGCGTGGAATGACCTCACTTGCAAGGCTAGAGGACTTTTTATTGATGTTTTGCATAACAAAGTGGTAGCGCGCAGTTTTGATAAATTTTTCAATCTCAACGAAGTGCCAAAAACGCGCTTAGAAAACCTAAAGGAGCTGTGCTATCCACTGAAATGCTTTGTAAAAGAAAATGGATTTTTGGGAATCTTAAGCGTAGATTCTCATACAAATGAATTTTTGATTACCTCTAAATCTGACCCGACAAGTGCGTTTAGCGGATATTTTAAAGAAATTTTATTTAACTCACTAAACGATGAGGCGCGTGAGCTACTTAAAAATGCCATTGTAGAGCGAGATATAAGTCTTGTGTTTGAAGTGATTGACCCCATACGCGACCCACACATTATCGCGTATGACACGCCTAAAGTCATTTTACTCGATGGCTTTGCTAATGCGTTGCAAACAAGGCGCATAGATTTCCGCTATCTGTGTGATTTAGCCAAAAAACTTGGCATAGAACACAAGGCTAAAGTGTGTGAAATTAGTGATTTTGGTGAGTTGCAATCTTTCATCGACAAAGTGCAAGCCCCAGATTTTATGTATTCTCAAAAGGATTTTCAAGCAAACTTTGAAACACAAAGCGACTTTGAGAATCCAGCACAATCAAGCGACAAAGAGGAAGCTAAACGACACATTGAGGGCTTTGTGATTGAGGATAAAAATGGCTTTATGTTTAAGTTAAAATTGCCATATTACACGATGTGGAAAGGTTTGCGTAATGCGGTTGAAAAAAGCCTTGATAAACAACAAATGGTGTTGCCAGCATTTATCCACGACAAACAAGCCCTAGCATTTTGGGCATATCTTAGCGAGCTGGTGGAGCGTGAGGGATTTAGTGTGCTTGCAAACAACATCATCACTCTGCGAGAGAAATTTTTTAAGCAAATGTAATCCCGCATTCTTAATAAATCATAGATTCTTAAATTACTAAAAGTCCAATAGAAATTTTGGATAAAAAACTATCCATTTTAGGAAAAATTAAGGTAAAATCGCAAATTTAAACTTCATAGAATATTTAAGGTGTATGAATGATAACTTGGATGCAAAGGCATAGAAAGTGGCTTGTAGTAACAATTTGGATTAGCACGATTGCATTTGTAGGCGCAGGTGGTATCTGGGCGGTAAATGGAAACATTAGCTTTAGTGGTGATTCCGTAGCAAGAGTGGGCGATATAAAAATTTCAAATGCACAATACCAACGACTTTATAGCAGAATCTATGAGCAATATATGCAAGACTTGCAAGGTAACTTTGATGAAGCAAAGGCAAAAGAGTTGGGACTACCGCTGCAAACAATACAAAGTCTCGTTGCACGCGCTCAACTGCTAAGTTTTGCGAAAGATTTGGGCTTGCAAGTAAATGATGAGGAGGTTTTGCAAAACCTCCAGCAAACCCCAGATTTCCAAGTCAATGGAGTATTTGACAAAGCCACTTACATAGATTTGGTTACAAAAAGTGGCTGGCGCACAGAGGAATATGAAAAACAGCTTAGCGATGATATATTGGTGAGAAAGCTTTATGATGCACTTAATGCTAGTGTGCCAAAAGCAAGCGCACTAGAATCTCTAAGCCTTGAGTTTCCACTGCATATCCAAGATAAACTTGAATTAAAGGTGCTTACAAAACCTTCGGTTAGCCTTAGCGAGGAGCAAATAAAGCAATATTGGGAATCTCATAAGGATAAATGGCAAACAGAAACGCTTTATAACATTGAATTTATGAAATTTCTCACAAGCGAGCAAACAATCACACAAGAAGAAATCGATGAGGAAGCAAACGAGGAGTATAAACGACAGCTTAAAGGTGAGGGAGAAAATAGTGCATTGCTTGATTCTATACGGCAAGAAATTGCAAGTAGCTTGCCTAGACAAAAGGCTTTGCGCGCGGCAAATCGCGCTTATACGCCATTTAGTAATGAAGAGATAAGCGGAAGTGTAATGCAATCAAACCTTAAGCCAAATATGGAGCTTGAGGGCTCTAACATTGTGATTAAAGACACAAATATTGGTAATGGCATTACGCTAAGCGCAGAGGGCATTGAGGCTTTAGAATCTGCGAGCAACGGGCAAGTGCTAAAGCCCATAGAGCAAAGTTATGGATTTGTGCTTTTAAAACTACGAGAGAAATCCAAGCCCAAACCAAAAGAATTTAATATAGTAAAAAATGAGGCAAAAGCTGAACTAATGCACCAAAAACAAGAAGAAGCACTCAAACAAGAGGGGCAAAAACAAGTGGAAAATTTCAAAGGTGTTGATGTGGGATTTTACTCTCTTGGTATGGATTCTCTAAGTCAAACCCAAGTGCAGAATCTACAAAAGGCAGGGTTTAAATTAGAACAACTTAACCTTTTGAGTGAAATTTTAAGTGAAATTTTTTCCAACCAGCAAAAAAGCGGCTTTGTCAATATGGGCGAATTTGGTGTGCTTTATAGAATCTTAGAGCAACGCTTGGATACTACAAAAAACCCGCAATTTGCCGATAGAGTAGGCACGGAGTATTTCAATCAAGAGATTTTTGGTTCTGTTTTAGAATCCTATATCAACGAAAAATACAAACCGCAAGTGTTTTTTAACTTTGAGTAGCAAACTTATGAAAGCAAATACAATGAAAGGACATATATGCAAGCCCCTATTATTTTAGCTATTGATATTGGCTCAAGTAAAATTTGCGTGCTTATTGCAGAGATAAATCTTGGCGTGCCTCGTATAATCGGTATGGCAAGACGCAGTTCTTTAGGCGTCATAAAGGGCGTTATCAGCAATATTGAGCAAGCAAGCCACTCTATCAAAGCGACCGTTGATGAAGCGAAGCGAATGGCTGGGGTAGAAGAATTACCACAAGCCACTATTTGTATTTCTGGGGCTTATGCTTCTGGGGAAAATTACTCAGGAATTGTCAATGTCTCTGATGGCGAAGTTAAATTCAATGATATTGAACGCGTGATAAAGGACTCTGTCCGCAAACGCGAAAGCAAACTTGAGGCGATTCACATCTTGCCATACAGATTCCAAGTTGATGATTATAAAATACCATCTGATGACCCAATGGGACTATCAGCAAATAGGCTGGAATGCTACACACACATTGTCTCGGCAAAAAAAGAGGGATTAGAAAACCTAAAAAAAGTCATTCACAACTGCGGAATTGAAATCAAAAACATTATCCTTAGCTCCTATGCCTCATCTATTGCTGTGCTTACCCCCGAAGAGAAACAATGGGGTGTCGCGTGTATCGATATTGGTGGGGAAATTTCTGATATTATGGTGCATAGTGGGCTTTCAATGGCTCATAACGACTATCTTGGAGTAGGCTCAAACCACATTACTTTAGACTTAGCAAAAGCACTTGGTGCTCAAATCCCAACAGCAGAACAAATAAAAAAAGATTATGGAGATTTGATTATTAGTCAAGAGCATAAAGGGAAAGCACTTGGATTCCCTACTAGAGATTCTGAACAAAAAAGCGTAGATATGGAGCATATTTGTGGTATAATCCAAGCGCGTGTAAAAGAAACACTAGAAACGATAAATGCCCTACTTGAAAGCTCTCAAGTAAGGGAAAATTTGCGTGGTGTGGTGCTCACTGGTGGATTTGTGAAGTTGAAGAATCTACAAAAATACGCCAATGATTTAAAAATATTTGGAAATCTCCCCGTGAGAATTGGCGTTCCTGCTGATATTGATGGTATTGGCAAGAGCGAGATTCAAAGCCCAGAAATGGCGACAGCTATCGGGCTCGTGCTCCATAGTGCTGGGAAATTTACAAATTATGAGTCAAGTGGCAAGGGGAGAATACAAATGCTCAAATCCTACGCGACCAAAAGTGTGGAATCTATCCTCCCAAATGAGGACACAGAAGTAGGCGATGTGAAGGATATACAGATTCAAGAACGAACAAAAACCAATGGTGTTGGAAATCCTTTTAAAAAGGTATTTAGTGGATTTTATGATTGGCTCAAGGGCTTGTTTTAATTGATTTTAAGGAGATAATTATGGGAATGGATGAAGTAAAAGTTCGCGAGATTGATGAAACAGAATATAGAGATTTTTTAGGTGCTAGAATCGCTGCTATCGGTGTAGGTGGCGGTGGAAGCAATATGATAAATCACCTTGCCAAAAAAGAAGAATTGCCCGAAGAAATCGCCCTTATTGCTGCTAATACGGATATGCAGCACTTATCTAAAAACAGAGCAAGAGAAAAAATCCAGCTTGGCAAAAAACTTACCAAAGGACTTGGGGCTGGTGCTGACCCGCAAAAAGGACTTGCAGCTGCTGAAGAGAGCGCGACAGAAATTGCTGAAGTGTTACGCGGTTATGATATGGTCTTTATCTCCACAGGGCTTGGCGGAGGCACAGGCACAGGTGCATCTCCTATCATTGCTGATATTGTAAATAAAAATGATACACTCACCGTAGCGATTGTTACCAAGCCATTTGACTTTGAGGGAGATAGGCGCAAGAAAGTAGCCGAAGAGGGCTTAAGAGAGCTTAAATCAAGAGTTCATTGTATCATCGTAATCCCAAACCAGCGCGTAATGAGTATTTTGGGCACTGACGCTTCTAAAAGACAGGCTGAAGAAAAAGTCAATGATGTCTTAGCAAATGCCGTGCTTGGAATCTCAAACATCGTCCTAGGTGGAAATGGTGAAAATGACCAAAATGTAGATTTTGCTGATATTCGCGCCGCAATGGAAAATAAAGGCTTGGCGATGATGAGTATCGGCGAGGGTTATGGCTCAAATGCTGCTATGGATGCCATAAAGAAAGCTATAGATTCTGAAATGCTTAGCCACGAGAATCTCAAAGGCGCGCAAGGGATTATCGCGTGCTTTGAAGCACACCCTGATTATTCTATGAGCCAGCTCAATGAAGCGTGCGAGCTTATCAACGCACTAGGCACAGAAAACACATTTATGAAAATTGGCAATTATTGGAAAGAGGACTTTGAAAAAGATTATGTGCGCGTTACATTCCTCGCCACAGGCTTTGAGAATGAAGTAGCCTTAAGCACGGTTGATAAAGAAAGTGTAAAGAATCTGCCAATGACTGATGAGAGCTTTGTCGCATATCCCACAAGAGTGGCAAATGGCGAAATCATTATGTATGATAAAAGCAATGGTCGCGTATTTGACAGAGATGGGTTTGATGAGCCAACTTATATCCGCAACAAGCAAGATTAAGCTCACAAGCATAAAATAAAGAGAATCTAATGGCAATCAATACAACAAAGATAGTAAGATTTTTAGATTCTCTCTATTTGCTCCTGCTTGGGATAGGTGTGGGTGCGATTATTGCGTGTATTTTTAGTGCGCCTACTCTATTTAGGGCAGGGGAAATTTTAACCCTACCAATCACTAAAGAACAAAGCGGTGTGCTTATGGGGAGAATCTTTGAGAATCTCAACATTGTGCTTTTCATCGTTGCTGGTGGCATTATTGTCTTTGAATTTATAGTTGCTAAAATGTTAAGAAATTCAAGCATTGTCATTGTCCTAAGTGCTGGCATTAGCCTTATTATGATTTTCCTTTTTGCGCTGTATTACACGCCCTATATCCTATCTGCCCCCGATGCGCAATCGCCAGAGTTTCAATCTATGCACACCCAAAGCGTGGTTGTCTTTGATATTTTACTTGTGAGTCTTTGCGTGCTTTTTGTAAGCAAGTTTTTAAAGATTGTGCAACGATAAATTGTATATTTTTCTCCCACAATGTAACAATATATTTGTAAGGTTTATTTATAATGCAAAGTCAATAAAATATTTACTAAAGGATACATTATGATTGATTTAGCGATTGTTGGTGGTGGTCCCGCTGGACTAAGCGCGGGACTATACGCCACGAGGGGAGGTATTAAAGATGTGGTTTTGCTTGAGAAAGGTATGCCCGGCGGGCAAATCACAGGCTCAAGCGAAATAGAAAACTATCCCGGTGTAAAAGACATTGTCAGTGGTATGGACTTTATGGAGCCTTGGCAAGAGCAGTGCTTTCGCTTTGGGCTTAAGCACGATATGAATGAGGTTATGCGTGTGAGTAAGAATGGTGAAATTTTTGAGATTTACAAAGGCGATGGCGACATTCTCCAATCAAAAGCCGTGATTCTCGCTACAGGTGGGAGACCCAAGCGTAGTGGCGTCAAAGGCGAAAATGAATTTTGGGGCAGAGGCGTGAGCACTTGTGCGACTTGTGATGGATTTTTTTACAAAGATAAAGAAGTTGTTGTGCTTGGTGGTGGCGATACTGCACTTGAAGAAGCTGTCTATCTCGCTAGAATCTGTAAAAAAGTGTATGTCGTGCATAGACGCAATGAATTTCGCGCCGCGCCTACAACGATTAAACACGCCAAAGAAAATGACAAAATCGAGTTTATCACGCCTGCAATCGTTGAAGAAATCAAAGGCGATAGCAGTGGCGTAACCTCTGTGGTAATCAAAAATACTCAAACTGAGGAGATAACAGAACTTCCCGTGCCGGGCATTTTTATCTTTGTGGGCTATGATGTCAATACTCAAGTGCTCAATCAAGGTGATGGCACAATGCTATGCGAACTTGATGAATATGGAAGCATTAAGGTTGATATAACGATGAGGACAAATATCAAAGGACTTTTTGCAGCGGGCGATGTGCGCTCTAATGCACCAAAGCAAGTCGTGTGCGCGGCTGGCGATGGAGCGTGTGCGGCACTACAAGCCATAGCATTTTTACAGGGGCATTAGGCTAATGCCTTTGGATTTTAGAATCTAAAGGCGATTTCCCTCACAACTTGATACACCTAGATTCTTATAAGGATTGCGTATGGCAGATATGATGAAGCACATTGGGATTTTTGGCGCGAGTGGGCGCATTGGTAAGCTCCTTATTGAGGAGATTGCTAAAGAGTGTGATTTGCACATTAGCAGTGTCTTTGCACGCGATGAAATCCAATCGCTTAACAATCAAAACCTCCCTGTGGCAAAAGACATTAGTGAATTTTTGCAAAATTGCCAATGTGTGATTGACTTTAGCTCAAATGCTGGGACTTATGCGTTATTAAAGCAAGCTGTTGATATGCGAGTTTGCATTCCTATGGTAATTGGAAGCACGGGGTTAGATTCCCAAACAAATGCGCTAATGCAACGCGCAAGCGAGCAAGCTCCCATTTTATACGCGAGCAATATGAGTAGAGGCGTGGCGATTTTAAGCAAGATTTCCGCACTTGTAGCAAGTAGCCTGCGTGAGAGCGATATTGAGATTGTCGAAATCCACCATCACCACAAAAAAGACGCTCCAAGTGGCACAGCACTCACTCTCGCACAATCTTGCGCCAAAGCGCGTGGGCTAGAGCTAGAAAAAGTGCGTGTAAGCGGGCGCGATGGAGACATCGGTGCAAGGAGCAAAGATGAAATCGGTGTGATGAGCCTACGCGGTGGTGATGTCGCTGGGAGGCATACGGTGGGATTCTATCTTGATGGCGAGTATATCGAACTCACACATAACGCTACAAGTCGTCTCACCTTTGCTAAAGGGGCAATCGCTGCGCTCAAATGGCTCACCGCACAAAAGCGCGAAAATGCAATCTATGGGGTAAATGACTTTTTAGGATTTGATTAAATATCAAGTCCGCGTAGTTCGCTCCCGCTCTCTTGCTTAAATTTCTTTAAATCCTCTGGGCGCAGAGTATCGGCGTTTATCTCACAAGCGATATGGAATCCTAAATCGCAACTTTTATCAAAATAACTTCGCGCTAGAGGGATATTGATATTTGTGCCTATGCCAAAGGCATAAATAGCCCCTAGATTAAAGCACGCGGTAGATTCTTTATTATCGCACGCTAAAGTATAAAAACCTCGTGCTTTTGCTAAATCTTTTGGCACGCCCAAGCCATTGCGAAAAAGCACTCCTAAATTATTACACGAGAGCATAACGCCCTCATCACACGCAATAGTGTAATATTTCATCGCCTCGCTAAACTCACCCTCCTCGTGGAGCATTAACCCTATATTATGCACAGCATATACATTGCCATTTAGCCATGCTTTAAGGTAATATTCTATGGCTTGCTTGCGCAATCCAGCATAGTGGAATATGCGCCCTATATCATTGCAAGACTTCTCGCATTCTTGCACGCTCTCTAATCCCTCATTGATAAGCAAGACACAAGCTCTGGCTTGCCTATCCTCCGTGCAGAGTGTATAGGAGCGCGTCCATTCCTCATTGCTTATTTGCGCGAGACTTGGTGTGAATGTGGCGCAAAGCATTATTGTAAATGCAAAAATATGTCGTTTCATTGCTACTCCTTAAGGTGCTTGCTCTGTGTCATAAGAGATTCTTGGTTGTAAAACTTGTATGGGTCGTATTTGAATACAAAAAATGGATTTCCACTGCCAAAGACTATATAACTTATACCCCAAAGAATTAGGAATATGGGAGAAGTGCAACAAAATGAGATTGGTATTCCTAATAGTATTTCTTCAAAACGAGAATTTGCAATAGAGACACAAACAAGGACAGCCAACACTATAAATTCTATCAAAAATAGAACGATAAATAAAACCTTAAAAAATCGAATAGCTATAAGGTTTTTCTTTATTTGATAGATTTCCTCAGGCAAAGGCTTAAAAATAGATTTGACAAAGAAAAATACAACAAATGTCATCACAAAAATAAATAAACACAAAATAGCTAATTCGTTTAAAAAATTCTCGGACTTGGGGGTGAAGCTAGAAAATTTCCAACTAACAGACATTCCACCCCCAAGCAAACAATAGATATACATAAAAACTTTCTTGTTGTTTTTAGATTCAAAAAACAAACCATAGCAAATCCACCAGCAAATACGACACATAAAAAACCCTACAAAAAAACTTAAAGTTATAAGCAAAATCTCTGGACGCGCCTTACCTAATATTTTTACAAATTGAATAGCAAGTATTACCAATGCAAATTCTATAAATACCATTGTTTTATTCATTTCTCAATTCCTTGCTTATAAATTATTTGATTGGTTAGTTTCAACTCTAACCGCTAATTTTTTCATTTTTGCTCCTTTATAATTTCTCAACAAGCCTACTTAAGAGAGATTTTTCTATCTGCTTGCGAGTCAAATTCTTTAATATGTATATCTATGAGAAAAATTGCCATCACTGCACTCCCGCTTCATTGAGGGCTTTATAATTATCGCACCCGCTTTGAACGCCCAAATAACATGCCTTGCCGAAGTATTGCTTAGCCATAGAGAGATTTTGCTTCACGCCTTGTCCACTGTTATATAGCACACCTAGATTATTGCACGCACCAGCTTTTTTCATATCGCAGGCTTTTTTCCATAGTTCGCGTGCTTTGTGGTAGTCTTGTCGCACACCTTTACCATCATAATACATTAGCCCTAAGTTATAGCAAGACTCTGATTGTGCATCGCTAACTTTGTTGCACCCGATTTCATCATATTTCTTTGCATTAAAATAATCATTTAATTCATAGTAAGTAAATCCTAACATTGTATACGCGCGATTATCCCCTAAAGCAATAACTATCTCAAAGTATGGTATTGCCTCTCTATAATGTCCTGCCTTATAATAAACTGCACCTATAAAATAACAATTACCTTTACCCTTATCTTTACCACATTGCTCCACGCTTGCTAAACCATTATCAATCAATGTTTGACACACATTTTTATTGTCTTGATAAAAGCATTCATCTACAGCCCTTTCCCACTCATTTTGACTCATCGCACCCATTCCCACGCTTAGCAGACTTACTATGACTCCACATATTAACACTAGCTTTTTCATTCTTTTCCTCTTTGTTTTTGTTGGAATTGCGCAAAAATTTGATAGTCAATTTCCATAATTGTCTCTACTAAGTCTTTCAAGCTCTCCCCATTTGGATTGTGTAAGGCGTGAAATACTCTTTGATGTTGTTGAGAAAAATTTGATAAACCATTTGGTTTGCCAAAAAGTGCTAGAAAATTTTGCACTGCCATTGTGGTAGAACCTTGTGGCATACCACTGTCTATATTTTCACTTGCTATTGTAAAATCACTGCTAGAATCAGAGTTTTGCGCTATAAAATAGCAAGTGATAAACTGCCAATCAAAATATTTATTTTTCTTTAATGAATTTTGATACTTATCTATACACTCTTTGCAAACCTCAAATCGTAGATTTTCTATTCCCTCAATTTTAAGCCCGCCATCTACGAGATAAAACTCGTTTTGCGCTTTAGATTCGTTGCAGCCTTTGCATTGTATATTTTTCATCGCTTGCCATCCTTTGTTAATTTTCTTTTTATACTCCTTAAGAATAGAATCTACCCTAGTCTTATTACGAGATTCCCTACCAAAATGATTAGTTATATCAAACCAGCAAACAACCTCAAAATTTACTACACTAACTTTGTTAGAATCTTGCAATTCATACAACATTGGCAAATTCATCATATCAACCCCCAATTTTTCAAACTCTACTTGTGGAGTAGCACTTACAGATACTATGATTTTGTCATAATGTCTGACTTTGTTGTCGTGTTGGAGTTCTTGCTTAGTTTTTTTAAATCTAAATCCAGCTAATTTATCTTGTGGCTCTTGTAAAACCATATATTCCAAATAAGTGCGATACTCCAAGAAACATCTTTCAAATTCAATAAAATCAGAAATAGATTCCCCAAGCACTACGGATTCTTGCTGTGTATGCCCAAAGCCACCAAAAATATCCCAATTCCAATCAACATTAGGGAAATAGTATTCCATAACAATTTTTACATCAAGCAATCGCCTTTGTTTTTTATCTTGAATAATGGATAAAAGCAATGGATAACCACCAACTAATATCATCATTACAGCAAGTGGTATAGCATTGACTAGAAAAGAGGGAAACTCTGGATAGATTACTTTTAAATATCTTTCAATAGGGGTAATGAATGATGCTACTAATAGCAAGATTACAAAAAATCCTAAATATGGAATATATTTTTTCATTGTCGTTCCTTTAGTTTGGGATTATGGAATTTTTGCGTGCGGTTTTTTGTAGTGAGAAAATCACAAGAATAAAGAAAATACTATAAATTGACATAAGCAAATTAGCAAACCAATCGCTTTGACTTTTATCGTTAGTAAAGAGATTTGCCACGCCAAAGATATATTTTGGATTCCAAGTTAATAGCCACGCACAAGGCACAAGATTTAGCAGTGTAAAAAATCCAAAAAATTTGATTTTTTCAAACAAAATTGAGAAACATAAAGCCACACTTAAAATGCCCCAAAAGATACTCCACCATATTTTTTCATTGAAAAAATCTTTTTCAAAAAATAACGCCGTAGCAAAACTCCCCACCAAAATAATAAACCACGAGAGAATCTTTAGCAAATCCGTGTGGTGCTCTGAAGTGTGTCGATAAAAACAAAGTTGGATTAAATCAATATAATTTTTACGCTCATTGTTTGGATTTTCTTTTGAATGTGGTTTGGGCAATCTTAGCTCAATTTCTTTTGCATAGAGTTCTATTTTATACCAAGCTGAAGCGTCTAGCAAGTTATTATTTTCAATCAATACATTTTTTATCGTGCGAAATGAATCGCGTGCATTGCTTGCATAGCGAATTTTAAATTCATTATCTTGTTTTGATTTGTCATCATAATATTTGTCTTTCTTGTATCTTTCTACAAAATTTTCAATATCCTTAAAATCTATATTATCCATTTTGACATTGATAAAATTTGTCCCTTGTAGATTGGCAAACACGCAAGTAGAGAAATTTGGCGCAGAATTAAAAGTAGCATTATAAAACGACACTATGCCATTAAAAATACTTTCGTGAAAATCCGCATAATTGTGAAAAACAGCGTGGTTAAAAAACACATTGCCATTAAACTCGCAGTTGGTGAAATATACTCGCTTTTTAAAAATGCAACGCTGAAAATCTATTTTGATATTTTTGCGCTTATTGTTGTATTTGATTTTTATAGGTTTGTGTATGATGATTTCATCATTTTTACCTTTAGAAAAGACTTCTGTGTCATTGCATTCTTCGTATATGTCGCTTATGCTAAAGCTAGAAATATTATCGATAGACAAAACATAGAGATTTTCTTGTGAATTGTATTGTAAAGAGAAGTATTGATTTTGTGCCATCACTGCACTCCCGCTTCATTGAGGGCTTTATAATCATCGCACCCGTTTTGATAGCCCAAATCACACGCCTCGCCGTAGTATTGCTTAGCGATAGAGCGATTTTCCTCTACACCACTTACCCCATAGTAATAATGTAATCCTATAAAATAGCACGCTAAAGCATCTTCCAAATTACAGGCTTTATTGTAGAGTTCGCGTGCTTTGTGGTAGTCTTGGCGCACGCCTTTTCCTCCCTCATACATTCCTCCTAGGCCACGGCACGATTGACCAAACCCCGAATCACAGCCTTTTTTGTAGAGTTTGGTTGCTTTGTGGTAGTCCTTGACCACAATGTTATCGCTACTATCGATACTATAAAGTTCTGCCAGTATACTACAAGCTGCTCCTTGCGTTTTGCCTACTTTGTCGCAACCACTTTCAAAATATTTTATAGCATCTTTTGCATATGTAAGGTTATATTTGTTTGGTTTTGGTTTATGTGCTTCTGGTTCTGCTCCAAATAAAGCCAATCCTGCAATAATACAATTATTTTTTGCTTGGGCTATTGGTTTTCCTTTCTCTAGCTCACTACTACACTGCTCCACACTTGGCAAACCATTATCAATCAATGCTTGACACGCGCTTTTATCACCATTTTTGCAATTATCATAAGTTCTTTCCCACTCCTCCTCACTCATTGCACTCATTCCCACGCTTAGCACACCTGCCAAGATTCCGCATATTAGCACCAACTTTTTCATTGTCCTACCTTGCGTATCAGCGTGATTTTGGGGTTGAATGCGTGCGAGAGGAAATGTGCGTGATATAAGTCCGCGCAAGAGCGCGCAGGAGCGCAATAGTTGAGAAAATTTTTCTATTAAGAGAGAGAGAGAGAGAGAACAGCGTTTGTTTCAGCAAACTTTAAGTTTCTAGCAAATCCCTGCTTTAAGTTATTTTTCATCACCAAATCCTTTTGTGTAAAATTATTAGGTTGCGATTGTAATACAATCTCACCACAAAGTCAAGGTGGTGTATTATAGCATTATTTTAAGCGACTAATACTCAATGTCGCGCTTGCGGAGCTCATCTCTAATATGGCGCATTTGGATATTTTTATCAAAGCACCACTTCGGCGCGAGCAAACTCTCCTCGTGCGCTCCAGCACTCACGCGTTGCACCACGACATTTTGTGGCATACGCTCTAAAGACTCTATAATAAGCTCGCTATAATCGTGCAGATTGATTGGCTCGTATTCGCCAGCCTTATACATTTGGGCGAGCTTCGTGCCACTCATCACATACATTGGGTGGATTTTAATCCCATCAATCCCCCAACTAAGCACAGATTCTAATGTGTGGAGCATCATCTCCTTGCTCTCTTTTGGGAGTCCATAAATGATATGCGCACACACTTTCACGCCCGCATTTCGCGTCTTTTCAAAGAGTTCCTTTGCGCCCTCAATGCTATGCCCGCGATTGGTGAGTTTGAGTGTCTCATTATGCACCGATTGGATTCCATATTCAAGCCAGATTTCCTTGCCCTGCTTGACATACCCGCCTAAAAGTCCAAGCACCTCATCACTCACACAATCTATGCGCGTGCCAATGCTAAGCCCCACCACATTTGAGAATCCAAGCGCACTATCATACAATGCCTTAAGCGTATCAAATGGCGCGTAAGTGTTAGTAAAAGACTGAAAATAGATAAGATACTTTGCGATTCCAAATTTGCGCTTATGGAACTCCGCGTGCCACAAAAACTGCTCTTTTAATTGCGCGAGTTGCTTTTGAAGCAGTGGATTATGCGTGAGGGAAAAATTCATTTTTACTTCGCTTCGTTTGGCGATTTTTACCAGACTTGGCGAGAATGATTCATTATCACAATAAATGCACCCCCCGCTTGCCACGGTCCCATCGATATTAGGGCAAGTAAATCCTTGCAAAGAAATGGGAATCTTACGCACGCGCTCGCCAAAGCGAGATTTGAAATATCGCCCAATGGTTAGAATTGTCTTCACTGATAACTTCCTGCGTTTGATTTGTGTTGTTTATGCTTGCTCACGCGATTGTTTGTGGAGCAAAAACTCATCGACATATTTCCCATCAAAGCACGCCTTGCAAAACTTCATATCCCCGCCAATGCTCTGTAACATTCCCTCAATGGATAAAAAGCCTAGGAAATCCGCGCCGATATACTCACACACTTCCTCTATGCTTTTGTTCGCACAAATGAGCTGGTCTGTATCAGGCGTATCCACACCATAATAACAAGGACTAATCGTAGGTGGAGAAGAAATAAGCATATACACTTTCCTCGCACCAGCCTTGCGCAAGATACGCACGATTTGCTTGCTAGTCGTCCCACGCACGATAGAATCATCAATCACAACCACATCTTTACCCTTAATGATACTTGTGATTGGATTGAGCTTTAAGCGCACTTTAAGCTCGCGCGATGACTGCGTAGGCTCGATGAAAGTGCGCCCGACATAGTGATTACGGATAATGCCTAGCTCAAAGTCAATGCCACTTTGCTTAGAGTATCCTAACGCCGCCGCCACACCAGAATCTGGCACGGGGATTACCATATCTGCTTTGAGTTTAAATTCCTTTGCCAAACGCGCGCCGAGATTTTTGCGGATTTCATAGACATTTTTTCCATACACTTGACTATCAGGGCGCGAAAAATACACATATTCAAACACACAGGGCAATTCCTTTGGCGCAAAGACTTGGATACTCTTTGGCTGTGTGTCGCCAAGCGGAGAATACGCACCCTCAAATACAAGCATTTCGCCCGCTTTAATATCACGCACAAAACTCGCTCCAATCAAATCAAACGCGCAAGTCTCACTCGCCACGATATAGCCCACAGAACCATCATCATTTTCTATTTTGCCTAGACTAAGCGGGCGCAATCCATATCTATCACGCACGACAAACATTTTAGAGCGTGAAAGAAACATAAAACAATACGCACCATCGACAAGTTGAAGCGCATCAATGATTCTATCTACTAAGTGTTGTTTGTTTGAACGAGCGATTAAGTGAATAAGATTCTCTGTATCAAGGTGGCTTTGGAAAATCGCGCCATTTTTGGTAAGCTCCTCACGCAATTCTTTAGCATTGGTAAGATTCCCATTGTGCGCGATTGCCATTTCACCAAGCGAATAACGCGCAAAAATAGGCTGAGCGTCATTAAGAGAATCTTCACCAGCGGTGGCATAGCGATTATGTCCTATGCTTGATTTGCCCTCCAATTTGGCGAGTTTGCGTTGGGTAAAAACTTTCGTAACTAATCCATTTCCCTTAATGGTGGTGATTTTTGTGCCATTTGAGCTGGCAATCCCGCTTGCTTCCTGCCCTCTGTGTTGCATTGCAAAAAGCGCGTAATAGCTAAGCAGACTTGCATTTTTGACATTATACACGCCCACGACCGCACATTCTTCGTTCCATTCTCTTGTTGTTGTTTTTGCTAATTGCATAATTTTGCCTTAATCTTATCTTTAGTTTTGGCGGGATTGTAGTGTAATTTTATTAACTTAAATCTTAAAAGAAAGGAGATACAAAACTGCCTTAAATTCCTTTTATGCTTGATATATCTTGTCTAACGCAAACCTTGCGCTCATTATCTATCAGCATTTTGCGCTCCCCGCTCCATACTTTTTCTCCAATGCTTCTTTGAAGAATTCCTTTTGTGTTTTTGGAATCTTATCGGGGTGGTGCAAACGCATATGCTCGACATATTTGTCATAGCTTGGCATTCCCACCAAAAGATGCAAAAATCTATCAGAGCGTTTATAGAGGGCATAAACCCTCTCTCCAAACGCTCTCAAACGCTCAAGCTTTGTCATTGCAACTTAGCCGTGTGCGGGGATTTTGCCCTCATAATCACTTGCTTTAAGATATGGAGTTTCTGCAAGTGGGATTGTTGGTTTCCCGCCTATACATTGCAAGCAGATTCTAATGCACTGCACGAGCACAAGGCAAGTTACAAACATAAACAATCCACACAAACACGCATTTATGAGGTTATTTGTTGCGATTGTTTGAAGTTTTTCCGCTTCTTGTGTAAGTGTAGCGATAACTTCTGGGTCGCTCTCTGCAGTAATCTCGGCGAGTTTTTGTGCAGCCTTTGCTCCATTATTTTGCCATAGCGCAATGTGGCTTACCGAATCGTGGATTTTCTCACCATTTGCAGGGAGGAGTTTTGAGACACCAGCATAAAGCGTGCTTACCAATACCCATATCGTAGGCACAATCGCCACCCACGCTTGCTTTGCTTTCCCCATTTTGAAAAGCACGGTAATTACCGTGAGCAATGCCATTCCAGCAAGCATTTGGTTTGACACACCAAAGAGTGTCCAAAGTGATTTTACTCCACCTTGTGGGTCTGTAACGCCTTGATACAGGATATACCCCCAGCCAAGCACACAAATAAATGTCGCCACAACGCCCCAAAATAACGATTGAATATTGCCAATAGGCTTATACACATTACCGAGCACATCTTGCACCATAAAGCGTCCAGCGCGAGTGCCCGCATCAACCGCAGTCAAAATAAACAACGCTTCAAATAAAATCGCAAAGTGATACCAAAATGCCATAGAGCCTTGATTAAACAATGGGACTTGAGAGATAATGCTCGCCAAACCAATAGCAAAAGTCGGCGCACCGCCTGTCTTACTAAGGATAGACTTCTCGCCAATATCATCAGCCATTGCGAGAATCTCCTCAGGTGTGATGACAAATCCCCAAGAACTTATCGTTTGCGCTGCGATAGCTGCAGCTTCAGCGATGTCTTTCACTCCCGCAGTGCCAAGCCCAGCAGGTGCTACATTGATAGAAAAGTATAATCCCGGAGTGAGAATCACCGCTGCCACAAGTGCCATAACTGCCACAGCAGATTCCATAACCATTGAACCATAGCCTACCGCTCTAGCGTGCGATTCCTTTTCGAGCATTTTTGGCGTAGTCCCGCTTGAGATAAGCGCGTGGAATCCACTTATCGCGCCACACGCAATGGTAATAAACAAAAATGGAAAGAGTTGCCCGCTAAACACAGGACCTGTGCCATCGATAAACTTCGTAGTGCTAGCAAACTGCACATCAGGGGCGACAAATAAGATTCCAAGTGCCATTAGCACAATAACACCAATCTTTAAAAATGTGCTTAAATAATCGCGTGGTGCGAGTAAAAACCACACAGGCAAAATCGCCGCAATAAAGCCATACACAATGATGACATAAGTAAGCTGGACGGGACTAAGCGTAAAAATCTCTGCCAAAGTCGGGTCAGCTGCTACATCGCGTCCAAAATACAACGCCAAAATAAGCAAAGTAAAGCCAATAATGCTCGCTTCACCAATCTTGCCCGGACGCAAAAAGCGCATATGCAAGCCCATATAAATGGCAATTGGTATAGTCATAGCAATAGTAAAAAGTCCCCAGGGTGATTCTGCGAGGGCATTGACAACCACAAGAGCCAAAATGGCAATAATTAACATCATAATGCCTAAGATTCCAATCATTGTAATGCTTCCCACGCCATTACCAAGCTCTAACTTGATAATCTCGCCCAAAGACTTTCCGTTACGGCGCATTGAGACAAAAAGCACGGTGAAATCGTGAACCGCACCCGCTAACACCACGCCTACAACAATCCAAATCATACTTGGCAAATATCCCATTTGTGCGGCGAGGATTGGACCTACGAGAGGACCTGCACCTGCGATAGCCGCAAAATGGTGTCCAAAAAGCACGATTTTGTTTGTCGGCACAAAGTCGCGTCCGTCATTTTTCACCACCGCTGGAGTAGCACGATTATCATCTAAACCTAAAACCTTATACGCAATGTATTTGGAGTAGAATCTATACCCTATCGCATAGATACATACTGCCGCTACAACTATCCACACCGCCGAGATACTCTCGCCTGTGTGTAACGCTAGCACGCCAAAACACGCCGCGCCAATAACCGCCACTACTGCCCAAAGGGCGTAACTCACTATTGTGTTCATTCTATTCTCCTTGAAAAATCTCTGTCAAATTGCTTGACAATCTTGGATTATATAGGAAATTTCGTTCTCTTATCAAGGTATTGTTTAAAATTTGCTTACAAATTTATAAAATTGTAAAACTCCATAATAATCACAATAAAAAATATGGAAAAATTGCATAATTTCTCTAATATAAATTTTATAAATGCCGATATGTTAGGCATTTATGCTTTTATATAAACTTGTGAGATTTATTTCAAAATTAAAAAACTTAAAAATGTTGGAGTATTGCATTGGAACACTTTAAAATAAAACTATGGAAAACACTGTTATTTATGGCATTTTTGTATGTCGTGTTTTTTGCGTTTCGTGGGTTGTTTGTCCTTTATCTTGGGCAAGAATATGATAGCGATGATATTACAAAGGCGTTTTTTAATGGTGCGCGCTATGATGGACAAATTATCGGTGTTGTGTCTGTGATATTTTTCATCGTGGGGGTTGTGTTTGTTCGTAAGGAATTTTGTGCCAAGATTCTCAAAATATTAGGGTTTGCGTGTGTGATTGTTATAAGTTTTGTCAATGTCGCTAATATCGCGTTTTATCAGGTCTTTGGTGATGTGTTTAATGCAAACTTACTAGGGCTTGTCTTTGATGATAGAAGTGCGATTTTTGCCACCATAGCAAGCGGGCAATACAATGTCTTGCTAAGAACACTTGCTTGGCTTGCTATAAGTGCTGTGCTGTGTTACATACTTGGTGCGATTTTTGGAGTGATTGATAAAATCTACGCTCCAAGTGCCACCAGCAGGCTTCATCAGCACCACCACACGAGCAACAAAACGACCATTGTTTTGCTTGCGATTCTTATCCCTGCCACACTTTTTAGTATCAATGGGACGATTGGATTAAAGGGTGTATCTTTAGGCAAAGAGATTTTACCCGTTAGTGATACCTTTTTGCGTAAGGCTAGCACGGGAGCATTACGAGATTTGTATTTGGTATATAAAGGTTATAAAAAAATAGCCAATTCGCATTTTAATGATTATGTAGATGAATCGCCAGCACAAAGTGCGATAGCGTTTGCGACATACAAAAGCGAGCTCCTGCAAAAATCGCCTCCCAGCGATACAAACCAACAAGAAATTGACTTATTAGAGCTTTTATCTCATCGTGTAAATAACCCAGATTACGACCCTGCTGTGCTAGATTCTCATATCGCTTTGCCAAAGATAGAGCACATTTTTTATATCGTTGCGGAATCTATGAGCGAATGGCACTTTGATAGTGAGTTTGATGAGTTAGGGCTAAGCCGTGAGCTTAAAGAACTCATCGCCAATGGCGCATATAAAGCAGATATATTTTTACAAAACGCGGGCAACACTATCGCAAGCCTTGATGTGCAAATCAGTGGATTGCTCCAAACTGACATTCCACTAAGTCTAATGGCAGGACGACTAAAGCCACTTAAAACTGCTCCTGCAGTGATTTTAGATGATTTGGGATATAGGGGGACATTTTTTTATGGTGGCTCGGGCACTTGGCAAAAACTTGATAGTTATGTAACCACGCAGGGTTTTAGAGATATTTTTTATAACACGCATATTATCCAAAACTCCAAAATCAAGGGGTATTCATCGCCTTATGACAATTCTTGGGGTGCTTTTGACCACCACTTATTTTCTTTTGTGCGCGATAAATTGCTTGCAGATTCTAAGGCAAACCCAACGCAAAAGACCTTTAATATGATTATGACCACTTCTAATCACCCACCTTATGATGCCCCTGTGGAATCTTTTGGCGTGCCTACTAAAGAGATTCAAGCCTTTATCGCTTCTCACCCAGAAATCACACAAAAAAATATCACGCCAACTCTTTTAGCACATATTTATTACCAAGACAAAGTCATTGGAAGATTTATTCGTGAAATGTCTTCAAACCTGCCAAACTCACTTTTTATCATCACAGGCGACCATTATGATAGAGAATATCCTAAAAAATCTGCCAACGCGAGAATCACACACTCTGTCCCGCTTATTGTCTATGCGCCAAATCTCAATCCCAAACCGCTCTCTAATGTGGGCTCGCACATTGATATAACACCTACTATCATTGAGCTAGTCGCGCCTAATGGTTATAAATACGCGAGCTTTGGTGATGCAATGCTCCAAAACAAAGCAACCATAGGCAGAGAGCACAATGAAGCGTTTGGCTTTGGCATAATTGCTAATCAAAGATTTGTCTATGATGGCTACAAGCTGGAATATATGGGCGATGGTGTGGAGCGTAGTGGCGATAAAACCGAAGCAAATGGTATTTTTGATAATCTACAACGCGCAAAAGCTCTAAGCTGGTGGATTATCAATAATGGCTATATAATCCCAAATGACGCGCCACCTAAGGACGATGAGTAGAGTTATCGCGTGCCTTTGTGCTTGGTTTTTTCTCGCCCTTAGCGCAGAGGTGGTGGAGTTTAGCGTGTATAAAAAAGACAATCTCACTAACGCGACATACTTCGTAAGCGAAAAGTTTGATGGCGTGCGTGGCGTGTGGAATGGCAGGGAGTTAAGAACAAAGCGTGGCAACCTTATCAACGCCCCAGAGTGCTTTTTACGCAATTTTCCACCATTTGCCCTTGATGGCGAGTTGTGGATTGGGTATGGGAAGTTTGAAGAAGTAGCGAGCATTGTCGCACGCACAAATCCTGTATGTGAAGATTACGCAAATATAGTGTATAAAGTCTTTGATGCGCCTACCTGCGGACAAAAATCATCTAAGCGAGATTCTCAATGTCGCTTAAGCGAGCGCTTAGACAAAGTGCGGGCATTTATCACGCAACATACGCCTCCACACATTGAGCTTATCGAGCAAAGCGCATTAGAATCTCGCGATAAAGAATTTCAACGCACTTTAGATAGAATGCTTGACAAAGTGCTAAGCAATGGTGGCGAGGGGTTAATATTACGCCCTGATGAGAAAGGGTATAAAAGCGGGAGGGCAAAAAATGCCTTTAAGCTAAAGCCTCACAATGACGCCGAATGCAGAGTGATAGGACACACGCAAGGAAAAGGAAAATTTGCGGGTAAAATGGGTGCGCTTATTTGCGAGCAAGAAATCAGCCAAAATGATGATATTGCCACTTTGCGCCCTTTTGCTAATACAAATGCCCTAGATTCTAAACAAAAGCCAAAAAAATACACAATAACCTTTAAAATAGGCACGGGCTTTAGCGAAGCAATGCGTGAGAATCCACCCAAAATTGGCACAATAATCACTTACAAATACAATGGTTTTAGCAAAAATGGTTTGCCAAAAAACGCTGTATTTTTACGAGAATTTGTTAGCGTGCCATAAAGTTTTTAGGCTAAAATTATGCTTTTAATTTAGCACACAAAAAGAGTAAAAATGGATAAGATGACCTTACAATCTTGCGCGCGTGAATATGGCACGCCATTATATGTGTATGACTTTGATACTATCTCAGCGCAATTTAGCGCGTTTAAAGAGGCTTTTAAGGCGCGCAAATCACTTATTTGCTACGCGCTCAAGGCAAACTCTAATCTTAGCATTATCAATCACTTAGCAAAACTTGGTTGTGGTGCGGATTGTGTGAGCATTGGTGAAGTCAAACGCGCCCTAAAGGCAGGAGTGGAAAAATATAAGATTATTTTTAGTGGCGTGGGAAAAAGCGATGATGATTTGCGCGAAGCTCTCAAATATGACATTTTATTTATCAATGTGGAGAGTGAGGCTGAACTCTCGCGTATAGAATCTATTGCTAAAGATTGTGGCAAAATAGCGCGCATTTCGGTGCGTGTAAATCCTAACATTGATGCCAAAACACATCCTTACATTTCCACAGGATTGCACGAGAACAAATTTGGCGTTGATATACAAAATGCCAAAAAAATGTATATTATGGCGAAAAATTCGCCACACCTAGAGCCGATAGGCATTCATTTTCATATTGGCTCGCAACTCCTAGAACTTGAGCCAATCTTACAGGGCGCAAAAAAAATCACCGAGCTTCTCCATAGTCTGCTTGCGCTAAAGATTGATATTAAGTTTTTTGATATTGGTGGAGGCATTGGTATCACTTACAAAGATGAGCAAGAAATCACATTATATGACTACGCGCAGGGCATTTTGGGAATCTTGCGCGGACTTGATGTAACTATTATTTGCGAGCCCGGTCGCTATATCGTTGGGAAAAGTGGCGTGCTCTTAAGTAAGGTGCTGTATGAAAAACACAATGGCAAAAAACGCTTTGTTATCGTTGATGCGGCGATGAACGACTTAATGCGCCCTACCCTCTATGGCGCATATCATCGCGTGAATATCATAGCAAAGGCGCGCGACACACAATCTAGGCCAAAAGATTCCAAAGGTTGCAAGGCCGATATTGTCGGGGCGATTTGTGAAAGTAGTGATTTTCTAGCAAAAGACATTGAGATAGAATCGCTAGATTCTGGGGATTTGCTTAGCTTTGAGAATGCTGGGGCGTATGGATACTCAATGTCAAGCAATTATAACACGCGCTTAAAGCCCGCAGAAATAGGCATAAAAGAGGGAAAGAGTTTTGTCATCAAACACAGAGAAACATTTGAGAATCTTATCGCCGATGAGCTAGAACTCCTCCAAAGGAATACCAATGCAAGATAAACTATTAGAGCAATTTAGGGCACAAATTGATAGTATCGATGATGAAATACTTTTGTTGCTAGAGAAGCGAATGGGTTTGGTCGATGAGATTGGCAAACATAAGAAAAAAAGTGGAAGTGCGATTTATCGCCCTGAACGAGAGAGAGCAATTTTAGAGCGATTAAACAAAAAAGGAGTAAAATTCCTAAACGATAAAGCCATCGGTGCAATTTTCCAAGAAATTTTTGGAATCGCACGAAATTTAGAACTCCCAGAAAAAGTGGCATTTTTAGGTCCTGTTGGGAGCTACACACACCAAGCAGCACAGGAGCGATTTGGTGCGATGAGCGAATATATCGCGCTTAATAATATCTCCTCTGTCTTTAAAGCCCTAGAGCAAAAGCGTGTAAAATATGGCGTTGTGCCTATCGAAAACAACACCAATGGAATGGTGGGCGCGACTATTGATAATCTTGCGTGCAGTGAGCTTAAAATCATTGCTGAAATTGTGATTCCCATTCATCATAGTCTTGCTTCAAAAAGCGAGCACTTAAGCGAGATTACAAAGATTTATTCCAAAGATATTGCCTTTGGACAATGCGATGAATTCCTCAAATCTCACAACCTTGATGACTTAGAGCTAATCCCCGTAGATTCCACCGCTAAGGCTGCCCAACTTGCTAGCAATGATTCCAAATCAGGCGCGATTTGCTCTAAAGTAGCCGCAAAACTCTACAACTTACCCATTATGTTTGAAAATATTGAAGATTCAAACAACAACAAAACGCGCTTTGTGGTGGTAAGTGATTTTACCAATAATCCTAGTGGAAGCGATAAAACTTCTGTTTTTGCAACTTTACAAAACTACAAACAATCTGCCGCATTGCTTGGATTACTCGAGGATTTTAAACACTTTGGCATTAACATTACTAAAATTGATTCACGCCCTATCCGCTCTAAAAGTGATATTTTTGCGTTTGGATTTTATTTGGACTTTAAGGGGCATTACCTTGATGAAAATATCAAAGCCCTCTTTACCAAACGCACTAAGGAGCTAAAATGGCTAGGAAGTTATGTGTGTAGCTATGACTTTGAGGAGTAACAATGATTACATTTCAACCTATAGATTTAGAATCTAAAGATATTTTTACCCATTATTTAGCGCGAGATTCCCTCGTGCTTTCGGATATGAGTTTTGCGAATTGCTTTATTTGGCGTAATGCGAGGGATATTTGCTTCGCGCAGGTGCAAGATTGCCTAGTGATACAAACGCGCTATGAGGGCAAAAATCCCTACATTTTCTACCCCATAGGCGATGGTGATAAGCAAGGCGCGTTAAAGATGTGCAAGGAATTCTACGCACAAAATAACCTCGCGCTTGAAATCCACGCACTTAATGCTACCCAAGCAAAGCACATTCACGCGGAGTTTGGCATACAGCCACAAGAAAATAGAGATAGATTTGATTATGTCTATAATGTGCCTGAACTTATCACACTAAGTGGCAGAAAATATCACAAGAAAAAAAATCATCTCAACTTTTTCTTGCAAGAGCATAAAAACTTTGTGTTTGAGGAGATTTCTACACACAATGCAAAGGAAATTATGCAAGTAAATGATAAGTGGTTTGAGGCAAATCCTAACAAAACAGAGGGGTTAAAGTTTGAGAATTTGGGCATAAATGACGCACTAAGATTCTATGATGAGTTGGGATTAAAAGGTGGGATAATCCGCGTAAATGGCAATATAGAAGCCTTTAGCTTTGGTGAGGTTTTACACGGGGATTTGGAGGGCAAAAAAGTCGCACTTATGCACATCGAAAAGGCAAATCCGCAAATTAGAGGCATCTATCAAGCAATCAATCAACAAGTCCTAGAGCACTGCTTTGCTGAATGTGGTTTTGTCAATCGGGAGGAAGATTTAGGCATAGAGGGCTTAAGAAAGGCTAAGCTAAGCTATCAACCCTGCGCGTTGTTAGAGAAATTTGAAGTTGTGATTAAGTAATGCACAATAACACGCAAGATACACAACCAGATATACGCAATGAATACCTTGTGCTTAGGGCTTCGGCTGGTAGTGGTAAAACCTTTAGCCTAGCGTTGCGCTTTGTGTATTTGCTCTGCAAGGGAGCGAAGGCGTGGGAGATTCTCACACTGACATTTACCAAAAAAGCCTCTAATGAAATGCGTAGTAGAATCCAAAAAAATCTAAAAAATCTCTACACAGATTCTCTGCACGGCACACTTACGAGCAACGATACCTTTGTATCTTTACAAGCAAATGGCATAGATGAGGAATTTATCAAGCACAACATTAAGAGAATCTATACTCAATTTATGCAAACCCGCCCAAAAATCACTACCATTGATTCATTTTTTTATAGCATTTTACAGAAGTTTTGCTGGCACGCTGGAGTGAGCAATGCCTTTGAAATAAGCGAATATGACAATATGGCTCTATATGAGCGATTTGCACAATGCTTAAGCCAAAATGAGCGCAAAAGCATAGCAAAATTTTGCTCTGTCAATGATATGCGTATAGAGGATTTTTTAGGTTTTGTAAGTAAATTTAGCGAGCAAAAGCACGCATTAAGGCAAACAGAGCAAAAAATAAACCTAAAAGAAGTGAAAAATAGCATAGATTCCATAATGGAGCATTTGCGCCAAGAAATTGCCACAAAGCCAAATATCAAGCAAGTTGGCATTAACGCACTAAACTACAAACATATCGAGGATATAGCCCTCAAAACTTGGTTAGCAAAAGCAAATCCTAACGACTATAATTATTGGAAAAAAATTGATTTAAGTCATCTTACCAATGACTTTAACGCGCTCAAAAAGCTTTTATGTGTGTATTATCAAATCAAACAAAATGCTATATTTACGCAAGTACATACCTATATTGATAAGTTTTGTAGTATTAAGTACGACTTTTTACGCCAAAAAAATATCCTCACGCACGAAGATATTACACGCAAAGTGCATAATTTATTGCACTCAAACATTGATAGGGATTTTTTTTATTTTCGTCTTGATGAGAGGATTATGCACATTTTGCTTGATGAATTCCAAGATACAAGCATTATCCAATACGAAATCTTGCGCCCGCTTATTGAGGAGATTCTCTCTGGCAAGGGGAGAATTGATGAGCGAAGTGTGTTTGTAGTGGGCGATGAAAAACAAAGCATTTATAGCTTTCGTGGGGCATTTGTGGAAGTGTTTAATGCGATTCAAAAAGCACCATTTATCACACAGAGTTTGAAAAAAAATTACCGCTCCAAAAGCAACATTGTTGATTATATCAATGAAGTTTTTACGCCACAATATCCTCACTATATCACCCAAGAACTTCCCAGCACGCAATCGAGCAAAGAGGGATTTATAAGTGTCAAAGAATATGAAAAATTTGATGAAGAATCTGTATATGAAACGCTTTGTTACTTGTTAGAAAATGGTGTAAATCAAGATGATATAAGCATTTTAGTATGGAAAAATGATGAAGTGGAGCGTATAAAAGATTTTTTAAAAGCTCAAGATTCCTCTCTTAATATCATCGCTGAGACCACAAAAAACTTTTTTGATGTATTCCCTTGCAATGTGCTCATACAGGCACTCAAATACCAAGACGCGCAACAACAAGAACACAAAAATTTCTATGCAAAAAATATCGCAAAATTGCTTGGCAAGGGCATTATGGAATCTGTATCTTTGCCAGAGTATAAGGGAAATATGGGGCAATATGTGTATGAAGTGATAGAATCTTTTTCACTTGGATGTGCGATGAGCGCGAGATTCTTAGAGAAAGTATGCGAATATGACAAGATAGAGGAGTTTTTAGCCTCATATCAATCACTTGAAGTCTCCGCACCAAAAGAACACTTAAATGGCATAAAAATTATGACTATCCACAAATCAAAGGGCTTAGAATTTGAGCATTTGATTGTGTGTGATGGCTTTGGTAAAAAAAAGGGAGATACAAACAAATTTATCCCACAATATGAGAGTATTACCCTTAAAGATATGTATTTTAAGTTTGATGGGCGAGAAAATGTCGATGAGGACTACAAGCAAATCTTAGAATCTTATGAACAAACAAAACGAAACGAATCAATCAATGTGCTTTATGTCGCGCTTACTCGTGCTAAAAGCTCTCTTTGCATTCTCAAAAAGCAAAAAAGCTCTCAACTCGAAACACTCAATCTAACGCCCACACAAATCGGCACACTCTCAAGCAAAGACACCTCACAAAAACAATCGCACGAAAGCCAATATATCGCACTGCAAAATCTAGGCAGGCAAGAAAATTTTGTCCGCAACCAAAAAGAATCTAGTGAATTTAATGTCGCAAGCATAATGTTTGGAAAGGCTTTGCATAGCTATTTTGAATATTACTTTGGAATGAAAGAAACGCATTTGCCAACGCTTTGGCACATTATGCAAAACCTCTATGGATTCTCACTCTCACAAGATATGCGCCAAATCGTGCAGGGCAAGTTTGAGCGCGCATTAGCAAATCCACATTTACAAACCATACTCTCTAGTGGCACGGTATTTAGTGAGGTTTCTTATTTGTGTCAAAACGAATTCTACCGCATTGACGCGCTCATATTTACACAAAAAGAAATTATCGTGCTTGATTACAAAAGCTCTAAAGAACCAAAAGAGGAGCACTTCACCCAAGTAAAAAAATATATGGATTTTCTTGCGACACTCAGCACCAATCCCATTAAAGGCTATCTCATCTATCCATCAGCGCAAGATATATGTGTAGAAGTCATATAAGTGTGTTACTTAGAGAATCTTAGGCTAGTGTTGCAAGCCCAACAATGGCTTTACATCACTAAAGGCTTGCTCTAGCCATTCGCACGCTATCTTTTTGCCTGCCTTGCAGTCTCTATCGGCGATTTGCAAGTGCAATGTAGCATACATTTTTGTCTTATCACTATTTTGCTTCGCACCTTGTGTGCCTGTGTGGTATGCGTGTGCGAGATTCCCACAGCCCAAGAAACTCCCTAACTCACAAGCCCTCTGCCAATGTTTTATCTTATTATCCTCCACTTCTCCTAGCGATACACACGCGGGAGCATATCCACGCTCACAGCTTTTGGCTAAAATTTCCTTGCCTTTGGTGTGTATATCTTTATTTGCATTTATCGCACCTCTAAGGTAAAACTCCGCTTCCACCACGCAATGTTTAGCACTTCCACGCTCACAAGAATGTGCGAAACTCTCAACGATTGCTTCGCATTTTTGTAATGAACCTTTGGGCGTTTTTTTGACACATTTGCCAAACTCCGCAAGTTTATCATCAAACTTCACGCTTTTAATGAGCTCTATTACTTCCCAATCACTGCTTGGTTGTTGCATTTTTGTCGCAGTGGCTTTGTGCCAGCAGGAATTAAACAAAACCCCCAAACATACTAAAATCATCAATGCGAGCATTCTTGTCATTTATCATTCCTTGCTAAATCTCAATGTTGGCATTTACTCTCCGCTCATTGCTTCGCTTTGGGCGTGGGTGATAAGCGGGTCGATTACAGAATCCAAATTGCCAGAGAGCATAATCTCTTCTAAACTATACAAAGTAAGGTTAATTCTATGGTCGGTTAGGCGGTTTTGCGGGTAGTTATAAGTGCGGATTCGCTCACTCCTATCGCCACTACCCACTTGCTCTTTGCGGTTTGCGCCCTCCGCCTTTGCTTTGTTTTCTAGTTCCATTTCATAGATTCGCGCTTTTAAAATCTTCAACGCCTTATCTTTGTTTTTGTGCTGGGATTTTTCATCTTGCATAGAGACAGAAATGCCTGTGGGGATATGCGTAACGCGCACCGCTGAATCGGTAGTATTGACACTTTGCCCGCCGTGCCCACCACTACGAAACACATCGATTTTTAAGTCATTTGGGTTGATATTCACCTCCACATCATCGACTTCGGGCATTATGGCAATCGTTACAGCGGAGGTGTGGATACGCCCTTGCGATTCTGTCTCTGGGACGCGCTGGACGCGGTGCGTCCCGCCCTCGAATTTAAGCCGCGAATACACGCCATCGCCCTTGATAAGCGCGATGACTTCTTTGTAGCCACCGACATTATTTTCGCTTGAGCTTATGATTTCGACTTTCCATTTGCGTAAATCCGCGTAGCGACAATACGCTTTAAACAAATCGCCCACAAAGATTCCCGCTTCATCACCTCCCGTGCCTGCGCGGATTTCTAAAAACACATTTTTATTGCCATTTGGGTCTTTTGGGATTAGGAGGATTTTGATTTGGGATTCTAGTTGCTCTTTGGTGCTTTCTAGTGATTTTAGCTCCTCTTTGGCAAGTTCGCCTAATTCTTTATCGTCCAAAAGTGCCTTGTTTTCGTCAATTTGGTGCAAAATCTCAATGTAGCGTTTCGCGCTTTGGGCGATTTCCTCTAAGTCGCTTTGCTCTTTGCTTAAAGTTTTAAGTCTAGTAATGTCGCTTAGCACCTCTTGACTTTGCAAAAGAGTGCTAATCTCATCATAGCGAGCGATAATAGGCGTGAGCTTTTGTGTGAGCATAAGTTGCGCCAAGCAATGAAAATCTTATGCTCGTTATTTTGTAGCGATTTTTTTTACGCCAGCATTGAGGTGGGAAACTTTTCTAGCAGCGGTATTTTTTTTCAAAATTCCCTTGCTTACGAGCTTATGGATTTCTTTGTTCGCTGTTTTAAAAAACTCCTGTGCCTTAGCGACATCTTTGCTATCAATAGCCTCTCTTAGGCTTCTTACCATATTTTTAAGCTTGGTCTTGTAATAGCGGTTGCGCTCGGTTCTTGTCTTTGTTTGTCGGATGCGTTTTTGTGCAGATTTATGATTTGCCATTGAATTTAATCCTTTTATAAAAAATTTTAAGGCAAAATTGTGCCAAAATTTCAATTAAATGAAGTTTAAATCGCCTCTTATTTTGTAAAATTTATAACACATTAAGGAGAGAGTATGAGCAAAAAGGCAGATACAAGGGTTTTTGGCACTGATGGCGTGAGAGGAGAAGCGGGGAAATTTTTGACACCAAACTCTGTCATTCGCTTAGGACAAAGTGCGGGAATCTACTTCCACCAAAACACACAAAGCACGAGCAATAAGATTCTAGTCGGCAAAGACACGCGCCGTAGTGGTTATATGATAGAAAATGCACTTGTATCAAGCCTCACTTCTGTGGGTTATGATGTGATTCAAATTGGTCCTATGCCTACGCCCGCAGTTGCTTTCCTCACGCAAGATATGCGCTGTGATGCGGGGATTATGATTTCTGCAAGCCACAATCCCTTTGAAGATAATGGGATAAAATTTTTTAACCATTTGGGATTTAAACTTGATGTAGATTCCGAAAAAGAGATTGAAAAAATCTATTTTAACGATGATTTGCTCAACTCCTCATTAAAAAGTGGCTTAGAGATTGGGAGCTCAAAGCGCATAGATGATGTAGTCGGTCGCTACATCGTGCATATCAAAAACTCTTTTCCCAAACATTTAAGCCTTAAGGGAATGCGTATAGTGTGTGATTGCGCTAATGGTGCGGCGTATAAAGTCGCACCTACGATATTTAGTGAGCTTGGAGCTGATGTGATAGTCATCGCCGATGAGCCAAACGGGCATAACATTAACGAGCAATGCGGCGCGATGTATCCGCAGATTCTCGCTGAAGAGGTGCAAAAACATCGTGCAGATATTGGATTTGCGCTTGATGGCGATGCGGATAGGCTCGTGGTAGCTGATGATAAAGGCGAAGTAGTCAATGGCGATAAACTACTTGGTGCGCTCGCACTCTATCAAAAGCAAAACAACACCTTGCAAGGCAATAAAATCGTAGCCACTACGATGAGTAATCTTGCGCTAGAGGAGTTTTTGGGCTCGCACGATATAGAGCTTGTGCGCTGTGGCGTGGGCGATAAATTCGTCATAGAATCATTACAAAAGCAAAACTTAAACTTTGGCGGGGAGAATAGCGGGCATATCATTTTTAGCGATTATGCTAAGACAGGGGACGGCTTAGTAAGTGCCCTGCAAGTGCTCGCCTATCTCAAGCAGACAGGCAAACCCTCACATATCGCGCTTAATCCCTTTAAGCTCTATCCAAGCGAAATGTGTAATCTAAGCGTGTCCAAAAAGCCACCATTAGAACAAATCTCTGGGCTTCAAACGCTCCTAGATTCTATCACACAATCAGGCAATCGCCACCTCGTGCGCTACTCTGGCACAGAAAATAAACTAAGAATCTTAATCGAGGGCAAAAATGCCAAAAGCATAAAAGCACAAATGAGCGAGTTAAAAGCCCTCCTCTCTCAAAATCTCGCCTAAATTATTAAGAGACATTATGGACTTTAAAGAAGTGATAGCAAGCATAAAATCCGCAAGCCACAATCTTGGAATGAAAAAGTTTGTGATTCTTACCACGATTGCGTTTGTCGTTTTCACACTTGACCAAGCCATTAAACTTGCCTTTATTGCGGGTTTTAACTTTGAGTGCGAGGCTTTTACACTTGGTAACGCCCAAATGTATAACGCCCTCGTGTATAACACAGGTGTAGCGTTCTCACTCTTTGCCTTTCTTGGCGAGTGGTTGAAGTTTATCCAAGTGCTCTTGCTTGTCGCGCTCTTTGCCTTTACGCTTTTTGGAGGATTATTAGCACAGCATTCTATCGCCTTTGGGCTTATATTTGGGGCAGGGGCAAGCAATGTGTTTGATAGATTTATCCGTGATGGCGTGGTGGATTATGTGTATTGGCATTATGGCTTTGAGTGGGCGATTTTTAACTTCGCCGATGTGATGATTGACTTAGGTGTGGGCATTATCATTCTTCAAATGATTCTTGCGAAGAAAAAGACTGATATAATGAACTAAATATATAAAAACTTACATATTTTTACAAAATTAGTAATGGATTTCATTTGCTTTTTATTTACCTTTCTGTTTATAATTTCTCTCGTGCTTTGTCATACAAGGCAGGCACAAAATTTTAATACAAGGAGTTCATTATGAACAAGTCAGTATTTTCAGCGTTCTTAGTAGTGGCGTTAGGAATCTGCTCACTTAATGCAGGTGAGACAATCTCACAAGAACCTGCAACAAGCTTGCAAAAACAAGATATGGAATTGCTTTTTGGAGCGAATGCAGATGCGAAAGATTTAAATGTCGCTACGCTTAGCGAAGAAGAGTTGAAAAACACTCAGGGTGAGTTTTGGGGAGCGATAGTAGCCATTATAGCTGGTGGCATTGGTGGTAGAATCTTTGGAGATTTGGGAAAGAGCAAATATTAAAATTTGACTCTAAATTTTACCTAGCTAACCTTAAGTTTTTTACTTAAGATAAATTTATTTTAAAGGAGTAACAATGAAAAGAGTTTTTTTATTAGCTTTTGTAGCAATGCTTGGTGCTTCAATGCTTAGTGCGAGCGAAGTGCGAACTCAACAAAGTGTAAGTGGCTTACAAAGCCAAGAGTTAGAGTTTCTCTTTGGAAACAATGTTAAAGCTAACGATTTAAATATCGCTGTGCTTAGCGAAGAGGAACTTAAAGAAACTCAAGGTGAGTTTTGGGGAATGGTAGCAGCCATTGTAGCTGGTGTCGACCTACTTGAACGATTGGGAGATAGATACCTATGGTAACCCAAAACTTCTGCGGTGGGCGTTACACCCACCCATTTAGAATCTACAAAAAAACACTACAAACACTCGTCCTTAAACTATTCTTGTTTATTTTCTGTTTCATTGGAAGTATGCAAGCCATTAGTCCTGCGGTTTTTGTAGCAGTGTATGAAGATGATGACCTTTCTTGCAAAACTTGTCATTTGCGTTTAGGGCTAGGCGGATTTTCTGCACCTAATAAAGAAATCTCTACCAAAACCTATGGTGGCTATCTCAACGCCGATATGGGTTTTGGTATAGGAAATACCCAAACTTTTAGAGTTGATTTAGAGATTCTTTTAGGATTGGGTAAATTAGATATTGGCAATACTCCATATAGCTTTGTCTCTGGGGACAGAGCATTTATGTTAGAAATACACCCTAGCGTTGGCGCGAATATCTTATCACAAAACTATCCATTGTATCTTAGTGTAGGGTATAGGGGAGAAGCCTACAACATTGCAAAAAATAAAGGTTATGAGCGAGCACTCAATAGTGCAACTTTAGAGTTAAATGGCGCACTCCCTACACAATCAGGCTTCACTATTGAATACGCTCTAGGCTATGATTATCTCTTTGCTGGGAGTTATAAATTTGGTGAAGTAAGTGGGAACTCTGCTCTCAACAATGGCTACACTTTGCGCGCTTCGCTAGGATTCTCTCATAAACTTACAGAAAATACTTTATATTATCTAAGAGTAATAGGGAAATA